>CAXBOO010000001.1:0-537353 GCA_963977425.1 uncultured Flavobacteriales bacterium
CCGTACATAAAAATTGTGGTGTGTCTTCTAAATCGTAATCCGATCCTGTATCAATAAGGTTTTGAGCTGTAGTAAGTCCTGAACGTTGGTTTTGTAATACGCCTCTCATTACTGCTGATTGACCTAATGTAAAGTTTACAGCACAACGACCATAATCCATGATGTTGCGCATATTGTCCAAAGAACCACAAGAAACAGAGTTTGCTTTAGATGGACATGTACTGTAGTAACCAATAGTTGTAGGAGTATCATCTACTCCATCAGAAAGACCACAGTTGTTTGCACTTTCCACAGTTCCAACAAATGTGTGTTGCAGACCTAAGTAATGGCCAATTTCGTGAGAAGATGTTCCACCATGTTCGCCCAATCCGTTATAGATTGTAACAAATCCATCGGTATCAAAAGGTGTTGATCTAGGAAACGTGGCGTATCCTGCAATAACTCCACCACCGCCTGCACTAGCAATAGAACCAACAATGTAAATATTCATATACTTTGCTGTATTCCAGTTTATTTGTCTTTTGATGTTTTCAATTCTATTTTGACCATCAGAGAAATTTGAAAAATACGGGTCGTCAACGGCAACACGGTTGATACCACTTACACATTCGCCATTAGGACCTTTTTTAGCCAAACGAAACTCAACTTCCGTGTTTCCTAAGATGTCTTGAAACTCATCGTAAACATCCGACTTGTTTGGGTAACGTGCATTGAAATCATCGTTCAAGATGTTCACCAACTGATTGATGGCTTGATCTGTAACGTTTTCTGGTCCGTAATTGTGTATCACGTGCACAACCATAGGTATGCGTAATAACTCAGCTTTTTTACCTTGATTTAGTTTGGCAATTTTCTGGTAATCGGCTAGTTGTTTATAATAGTTAGCCTCCATTGCTTCTAACTCGGCTGGAGTAGATTTAGCAATTACTTCTGGTTCGTTCCAAGGAGTAACTGTGAGGCATTTTTCTTGTGCATTTACGCTAAAGAATAAGGCTACAGCCCCTAATAATGAGAATATTTTTCTTTTCATAATTTTTATTTGATAACTACTCGTTTTGTAACAACAGCAGCACCTGAAACTACTTTAAGTAAATACAATCCTGAAGGCAATTCATTTACCTCAAGCATGTTTTTATTGTTTGATAATTGTCCGTTTAGTACTTCTTTACCCGCAATATTTATAAGGCTAAACTCACCAGATTCAACTCCTTCAATAAACAATACATCGTTGGCAGGGTTAGGGTATACTGAAAGGTTACTTTCTAAAATATCTTCTATAGAAAGAGCACTATTAGAAACATTGATATCGTCAATATAAATATTGTTTCCACCACCACTTGTCCATTCAAATCTGAAACGGAAACCTGAAGAAGCATAGTTTGTGATTTTCGCAAAACCAATTTTCCAATCTTCTGTTTCTGGAGTAAACTTTGTAGAAATTCTATCGGCTGTAATTAAAGTGTTACCTCGAATAGACTTTCTAGTTGACCAATTTTCACCACAATCTCTAGATACCTGAACTCTTAATTGGTCGCTGTTTCCAGAAGAAGATCGTTCTGAATAAGCATAACGGAATGAAATATAAAACTCTTCAATACCCGTTGTATTCATTGTATTAGAAACTAGATAATCCTTTTTATCTGTTGGGTTGATTCTGTTTTCTATAAAAAAGCATTCGTCATCATTAAAACCTACTGTTGTATTTTTTAACCAAGTTCTAGCATCTTCATCTGGGTTGTCTACAGAGAATTCGTTGCCATCAACTTCTACTCCAATTAAGTCGGTAGTATATGGATAAACTAAAGCACCTGCTTCTAATACCGATACATAGTTTTCTTTTACTTCTGTAATTGAAGAATTTCCATCGCTAACTACTAAGGTAACATCGTGTTGACCCGATATACTGTAAACAACACTTGGATTCTTATCTGTAGATGTTGATGGTGTTCCATTTTCGAAAGTCCACATATACGTCAAATCGTCTCCACTGTAGCTTAAGTTGATGAAATCCAACTCGGTACCTGGGCAAATAGCATCGTCAAACGATTTTTGGAAATCTGAATTACACAATACTGAAGGCACAACACCTCTTGGGTAATCGGTACCTGTTGCTGCTAAATTAGCTGCAGTCCATAAATTATTACGACCAGCTCTTGAGCTTTCTAAAGCCGCTCTCATTACTGATTTTTGACCTTCTGTATAGTTGGCATAACAGTAAGCATATTCCATGAAGTTTTGCACGTTGTCTAACGAACCACAAGTCTCTACATTCAAGTTACATGTTCTGTTTCCTGTCGTTAATGGTGTGTCGCTAATGCCGTCATCTCCATTGCATAATGATGGATCTCCAGGGTTATTTCCATTACCCCATACGTGTGGCAATGCAAGGTAGTGACCAACTTCGTGCGTTAAAGCAGATGATCTGTTGGCGTTTCCAGTACCTATTCTACCAACATAGTTGTGAAGAATAACGATACCATCTCTTGATGAATTATTATTTGCTGGGAAATAAGCATATCCAGCAGCACCACTTGCAATAACTCGTACCGTATAAATGTTAAGGTATTTTTCAGTATCCCACTGACGGCCAGTTTTCACTTCATCGCCGGCAGAATTGGTTCTACTATCGTCGTAACGCATTACACCATTGGTACAATTACCTTGAGGATCTATTGTAGCCAAACGAAATTGAATATTGCAATCAGCCGCGATGTCTTTAAATTCGGCTTTAATATTGGCAGCAGCTGAATTTTCTTTGTTGAATTCCAAGTTCATGGTTTCAACTGCATCTTCAATTTGCTCGTACGAAAGGTTTTCAATTTGGCTACCGGCGCCATCGTAAACGATATGAAATACGACCGGTATTACATACAAATCTTCTTTTTTAGATCGTGGTAATTTCGATTGTTTGATTAACCCATCATAATAGCTTTGGTATTCAGCTCTCATTTCTGGATTTTCATCATATAGTGCTTCTACAACATCGTGTTGTGAACATTCTAAAGTTTGTTGAGCAGAAAGGGTTGTTCCGCAAAAGGTTGCCGCAATAAAACTACAAGCAAGGAGTAAAGATTTTTTCATACGTGAAACTTGACGTGCACGAAGATAATTCTTATATCATGTTTGTTAACAACTTGTTAATACCGCTTTGGCATTAATTAGCCAACATTGTTGAAAGGCAAAAGCGAAAACTGCAAAAGTTATGTTGGTTGAACTTTACCCACCAAAGAGCACATCTATCGACTTATAATCAGTGGATTTTACCAAATCGTATTCTTTTAATACCTGCAAGGTTAATTGAAAGGCCCAACGACGAAGTTGTTTCGAGTTGAGTTCACCGATAGCGCAAGAAGATGACGGATATAAGTTGACATTGCATTCCTTATCGTTGTTCATCATCAATGCTTCTTTCCACAACACCTGCCAATCGGAACCACCAATAATTCCCCAATGATGCAAAAACTCTTGAGGGAACCAGCGAATGTTTTTACCCGACTCTAACCGTGACACACTCCATTCCAACAAACTATACATAGCATTGTCTTGATGATTGTTTTCTGTATTCTGCACATAAAACTCGGCTACAAACAACAATAAGTTGGCTACTATTGGGTTGGCATAAGCTTCAGCGCAAATTGTAATGGGCGTGATTTTGTAACTATTGCCTAAACTATCGGCATTTCTACTGTTGCCATATTCAATTTCATTTTCGGAGAGTAGAAAAAGATTTTGACGCTTTTTTTGATTCATAACTCCCTTACCCATCAGCTGTATTCGGCCAGAATTTTGGGTAAAAAAATCGAGCACGGCACTCGTATCACCGTACTTAATCATCCGCAGTAAAAATGCTTTATCGTTTTTGCGCATTAGCGGAAAAGAAGGAACTTACCTTTTCGAGTTTCTAGACCTAAATCGTCTTGAGCAAAAACAAAATACACACCAGACTGCACTTCCTTTCCTCTTAAGTCTTGGTAATTCCAAGCTGCTCTACCTCCGTTGGTTTCGCCTCTAAAAACAAGTTGACCTGTAGCATTGGTTATTGTGAATTCGGATGAGGAAGCAAAGCCTTCGATGACAACTGGCTCTGTGTACTCTTTTCGAATTGGGCTAGGATAAATTCTAAGCGCTATATCGTCACCAAACTCTGGGCGTTTTGCATCCGTCTGAAAACTTTGCAAACCTTTATCCGTACCGATAAAAAGTTCTCCTGTAGTGTTGTTCATGCTTATGCTAAAAATGGTATTGCTAATCAGTGGACTGTTTTCGAATGTATAATGAGCTATTTGTTCTTCACCATTGGCACTTAACAAATACAAGCCAGAACTTTCTGTTGCGATCCATTTTCTATTTCCTCCATCGATATAGATGTCATTTACTTGTTCGGTTTCTAATACAATTTGAACATTGCCGTCTTGCTCAATCAATATTTGTTGAGCATTCAGCTCTCCGTTTGTAAAAATGCCTAAAGGATTGTAGTACACAAAAATACCTTTATCGCTTCCGCACCATATGGCGCCATCATTATCTTCCGCTACGCATTTAACATCCGCACTAGGCAGCCCCCCTTGACCAAAAGTTGTTGTCAAAAAACGGGTTTGATCGTCGGCAATGGTACTCAAATCACCAACATCTACTACCGTTATTCCATCTCTGTATTTTGTTATCCAAACTTGGTTGTTGCTCGTAACATCGAAGCTTGAAAACGTAAACAAATTACGATTTCCCGTAGCTGGATCGACTTCAAATTCGAGCCAATTGCTTTCGGTTGTAAATACTTTAACGGGCTTAGACGCAAAACTGTTGATTACCCACAAATTTCCAGAAGCATCAAACTCTACATGGTTGGGGTAAGTTGCGCCAGGCGATTGCGGTCTATCTTCCAACGAGCTATTGCTGAAGTCATGGACCTTTATCAATTCATTTTCCTGAAATTCTAACAGCCCATAACCGTAGGTTCCTACAAAATAGTGATTCTCATCTCTTGGGTCGATGGTAATAGAAAGAGCATCGGCAAAACTACCCAACTCACTTCCTTCAAAAGGATGGTTGCTCCATTGACCCGTGGCATTTAAATACGAAAAACCTTCTCTGCTAAAGTTATTGGAATGGGTAGACCCTACGCCACCACCGGCAATAGCCAAAACTCCATTATTGTATTCAACTTGCCATATACTATTGCTTTGAGGACCATTGGGTTGGATTTTTTCTTGAACACCATTGGCAGAACGGATAACGGCATTTCGAGAAGTAGCCTGATAAAGCGTACCATTTTTGAATACGGCATCGTTAATCAATACTGTGTTCGATTCAAAATCAGCTGAAAAAGCAACACGATCAAAGTTGGAGTTGAAAACAGAAGTCGCATACAAATCACTTACAAGCAATGCATTGTCGGTCGTTTTTAATCCCTTGCATTGATATCCGGAAATGATGGTTGATATTTCGAAGGCATTGCCAAATTCGTTTCTTTCAAACATAACATCGTTAGGCCACGATCCAGAGTTGTAATTCACATAGATTTTGCCATTGAAGTATTCAATTTCATTGAATGTTTGAGATGACGCTGATGTTATCGTTTCTTTATTCCAGTTCTGAAAATTGGCTAAAAAGTTATCGTTTACTCCTGCTTTATACAATCCAATGGAAGTAGCAGCCCAAATAGTATCGTTTACCAATGCTATGTCTTTTACATCAATACTCGCACCATTGTCTCCAAATCGATACGTGTCTTTAATAAAATTTGTTTTAGGGTCGACTACCAAAATGCCTAGTGCAGTATACACCCAAATGTCATTTCCAACTTTTTTAAATCCATTGATGGTTTTATCCCCAATCAAAGTACTACGTACCAAATCGCCAATATTGGCAACGTTGCCATCTGAACTTATAACATCAATATTCCCATCAGCATATCCTACATAGGTAGATTTAGAATCTGATATGTATTCTATTGCACTGATGTTAGAACTACTCAATCCATCGACTTTGGTGAACGTTTGTAAGCTGCCATCGTCGAGATTATAATAAAAGATAGCCGTACCTGAAGCCGCAACTATACCCGAAGCTGAAATGCTGATAGAATTCAAATTGGTATACGATGGGTAATCTTGCCATTGGCCTAGTGGCGAACTAATTTGACCTGACAAGCCCATATAGGATAGTAGTAAAAGTAAAAGTGGAGCACGACGCATGGTCACAAATTTAGTAGGATTAAACAAAGGAGTATTAGCATTCTGTTTTCGATTCAAAACGGATAATTAGGGCATTTATTGGTAGGTAAAAATGCATCGATTGTAGTTTCCGAAAATGAAGCGACTCTAGGGACAAAAAAAGTATATATTTGCCCGGACTAAGGGGGTATAGCTCAGTTGGCTAGAGCGTTTGACTGGCAGTCAAGAGGTCGTCGGTTCGATTCCGACTATCTCCACTTGGTTTTTTGAAAGGCTTCTCATTTTTTGGGGAGCCTTTTCTATTTGTCAAAAAATCCTACTCGATAAATAACCTGTCACAGCACATCTTTCCGCTAATTTCTTTGATATATACCCATTGTTCTTCACTTAACATACCCTACCTTTAGTAAACTAATCTGCGGATAACATACAACTATGAGAGCTTCCCTTTTTAAGCCTCTTATCCTGCAAATATGTGACACTAAATTATGGATCAATTAATTGAATTTTTCACCAATATATTAGGAACTAGCGATTGGCCACCAAGATGGATTTGCGGTAAATGGAGCGATTTCCATGGTTGGTTGTATATCTTGAGCGACATCACTATTTGGCTAGCTTACTTTTTAATACCAGTTATTCTTATTTGGTTTATTCAACAACGACCTTCATTACCCTTTTTACCTGTTTTTTGGCTATTTGGCGCTTTCATTATACTGTGCGGAGCAACCCATTTATTAGACGCTATTATATTTTGGTGGCCAGCCTACAGATTAAGTGCCATCCTCCGCTTTGTTACTGCGGTTGTTAGTATGTTTACTGCCTTTTCTTTAATCCGAGATTTACCTAAAGCTTTGGATTTTGCCACTAAATCGAGCGACACTTCGTTAAAGGAATTGGTAAAAGAGAATGAAGCTAAATGGTTGCAAGATTTGAAAGAAAAAAACAATACCATTCGCGATTTAAGAGCCGAGATTGATATTTTGAAACAACGCTATGGGAATTGATTCAACAAAACAAAATTGGTTACAATTATTACCCATAGTTATTCTAGCAGTAATAGTTTGTTGCATCATTTTGATTATCGATTTGAATACACCACTTGGTTATGCCGTTGGTGCTGTGTATTCTATACTTATACTTTATAGCTGGATTTTCCCAGGAAATAAAGCCCCTGTAATTACTGGTATAATTTGCACTATACTTATTATCGTTGGGTTTGTTTATTCTCCGGTTGAAGATGTTTCCGTTATGTCTGCCGGTATCAATCGTATCATTTCAATACTCGTTATTTGGATATGTACTGCATTGGTAGGCATCGCAAAGAAAAGTTTTACAAGCTTATCGCTTTCTAAGGAAAAATTAGAGCAAAAAATACGCGAACGTACCAAAGAGATTGAATCGCGAAACAAAGAATTAGAACAATTTGTTTATATCACTTCTCACGATTTACAAGAGCCTTTGAGAACCATTAAAAGTTTTGTGGATTTATTCAAACGCGACTATGAAACAACCTTAGATGAAAAAGGCCTGAAATACCTTTCGTTTGTTTCAGATTCATCAACACGAATGAGTTTGCTCATAAATGGCATATTAGATTATTCAAGACTTGGTCGCATAAAAAAATTAAGCCTTGTGGATACTCAGGGCATAGTAAACGACTTGAAATCTGATATTTCATCTACTTATGACTTAAGTCATGTAACCTTACGCGGAGAAAATCTACCCCAAATTTTTGCATTTGAAATGGAAATGAGAATCCTACTTCAGAATCTTGTTTTGAATTCCATCCGATTCAAACATCCCGATAGAGAGTCTGAAATAGAAATTACTGCTGATAGAAAAGTAGGGTTTTGGCAATTTTGTGTTTCCGACAACGGAATTGGCATAGAAGAGGAGCATTTCAAAAAAATATTCCTAATTTTTCAACGACTCCATTCGCGAAACGCCTATGAAGGAGCAGGTATAGGACTTTCCCATTGTCAGAAAGTAGTAACACTGCATGGCGGTTCTATTTGGCTAACATCAACATTAAATGAAGGGAGTAAATTTTACTTCACAATACCATACGCAACATGAAGACAAAATTAAACTGCATATTATTAATCGACGATGATGAAGCAACAAACTTCATTCACGAAATGGTTATCAATCAAGAAAATGTAACAGAAAAAATTGTAGCTGTAGAAAGCGGACAAGATGCCTTGAATTTTCTTACAACAAAAGAAAATGGCGCCTTTGTACAACCCGATCTAATTTTTCTGGACATCAATATGCCCGGCATGAATGGGTGGGAATTTTTGGAGAAATACAAAGACCTTGGTGAAGATCAAAAAGGAAGTGCTATAATGATAATGCTGACCACATCACTCAATCCAGACGATGCAGCAAAAGCTAAAGATTATGGTTCTATTCGAAATTTCTTGCACAAGCCTTTAACAGCTACTATGCTTACAGAGGTTATTAAAGAATACCTTCCTGACAATGCTTAACAACTTAGACGGCCGAATTGGCGTATCTTTGTAACTTATTACAGTTAATGACATTCAAAGATTTGGGTTTGATAGACCCTATTTTAAGAGCACTTGAAGCTCAAGGATACACAACTCCTACGCCAATTCAAGCACAATCTATTCCGATTTTACTCAACAAAAAAGACCTTTTGGGCTGCGCTCAAACTGGAACTGGTAAAACCGCAGCATTTTCAATACCTATTATTCAGCATTTATACAATTCTGAAAACAATAAAGGACAGAAAAAAATAAAAGCACTTATAGTAACTCCAACACGTGAACTTGCCTTACAAATAGGCGAAAGTTTTTCAGCTTACAGTAAAAACACATCGCTTAAGAACACCGTTATTTTTGGTGGTGTTAAACAAGGTGCGCAAACACAGGCTCTAAATAGAGGTGTGGACATTCTAGTCGCTACACCCGGAAGGCTGTTGGATCTAATGAGCCAAGGCTACATCAACTTAAAAGACATTGAATACTTTGTATTGGATGAAGCTGACCAAATGTTGGATATGGGCTTTATTCACGACATTAAAAAAGTAATCGCTAAACTGCCTGTAAAACGACAATCATTGTTTTTCTCTGCCACCATGGCAAAGAGTATTGTTGAGTTGAGTCAGAAAATACTGGGTAACCCAGAACGCGTAACTATAAAGCCAGAGCAAGCTACTGCCGAACGTGTTGAACAAGCTTTATACTATGTGCCTAAAGGCGATAAAGTAAAGCTATTGGCCCACTTAGTTGAAGCAAACAATATGGCTAGTACATTGGTTTTTTCTAGAACCAAACACGGAGCGAATAAAGTTGTAAAAATGCTGGAAGGTTTTAACATTACAGCCGAAGCCATTCACGGTAACAAAACACAAAATGCCCGTCAGAAAGCACTAAAAAACTTCAAAGACGGAAGCACCAAAGTACTTATCGCTACAGATATTGCAGCAAGAGGAATTGATGTTGATGGACTTTCGTTGGTTGTGAATTACGATTTACCTAACGTACCTGAAACATATGTGCACCGTATTGGTCGTACAGGTAGAGCTCAAGCAAGTGGTGTTGCCATTTCGTTTTGCGATCACGAAGAAAAAACCTATTTACGCGATATAGAAAAACTGATCAAACAAGAAATACCTGTTGTTGACCAACATCCTTTCTTTAGTCAATCCGTTCTTGATGCTCCGGCAATTGCTCCAAAAAAACCACAACGTCAGGGAAGAAGCCCAAGACAAGATGGTGGAGGCAACAGAGGTGGTGGTTCTTCAAGCAGAAACAAGCCGAGCAGTAGAAACTCAAGTGGGAGTGGAAGCGCAAGCCGAAAACCCAGACCTAGAAGACCAGAATAAGTTACTTTATATAAAGAAATAGCATTCAAAAAGCCACATCAACGTATAAGTAGATGTGGCTTTTTAGTTTAAAAAAAACTCTAGATCAATAGGTCTCAACTCATATATACAATAACACAAAACTACTATATCACTAATAGTTCGTGAATTTTATACATGCATATTTTACGTCCATTTTCCTTAATTTTGCGAAATAAATCCTACTACCAAAACACATGTTAAAATCATTGATTAGTGCGACAAAACTTTGTTTTGCCCTAGTATGTGCAGGCGGCATATTGAATGCTCAAACACCAACTGCATCATCAATTAAAGTAATCACTCCCTCTTTTGACCCCACCATTATTGGAACTATAGCACCAATAAGCACTGGTTTTGTCCCCGTTTCTGAATCAAAAAAGAAATCCTTTGCCAATAATCTCAAATCAGCCGCTACAACAGTATTTGTGGATGTTGACGCAATAGGCAATAACGATGGAACAAGCTGGGCAAATGCTTATAACGACCTACAAGATGCCATAGCCAATGCCAACGGGTTACTTGTAAACATTTGGGTTGCAGAAGGCACGTATTACCCATCCAATACCTCAATCAGAAATGAAACTTTCATGCTGAAGGATAACATGGCTCTGTATGGAGGATTTAAAGGAAACGAAACTACGCTTTCGCAACGAGATGTAATAAACAACCCAACCATACTTAGTGGCGATATTGATCAAAACGGAATTTTGAATACTGATAATAGTCGCAATGTTGTCACAATTCTTAATTTAAACTCACCTGTAGCTTTAGATGGCTTTACTGTAACAGGTGGTTATACGGACAATGATAATTATTACCCAAATTCTACTGGTGGAGGTGTAGCCATTGCTAATTCATATTACACAATCATTAGGAACTGCATAATAAAAGATAATTACGGCCGACTTAGTGGTGGGGTATGCTTAATAAATGGTTATGCTGAAGTATCAAATTCAACATTATTAGGTAACACCGCCTATCAAGGCGGAGGAATTACACTCCAAAACAGTCAAATGGAAATATCAAATTCAACATTATTAAGTAATTCGTCTAATTATGGGGGAGCTATATTAAATTTTGGAAACTCTAGATTAACAATTACCAATTCAATAATCGCCAATAATAACGCAAACACTTCAGGTGGAGGCTGTTACAACCTACATGATTCTTACATTACTATTAACAATTCAACCTTCAGTCACAATACAGCTAATTATGGCGATGGCATTTATAACGAGGTAAATACTATTACAATAAACAACTCTATTTTCAACCACAGCAACGATTTTTTTGGTGATTTCTCTAACTCTATTGTAACCAATAGTCGTTTTGTTACAGCGCTTCATTTGTACGCTGCCTCAGCCAACAACATTTCCGATATTCCCTTGTTTGTAGATGCCATCGACCTCGACGGTGCCGATGATATTTTTGGCACCAACGACGATGGATTAAGACTTAGTGCTCTTTCGCCTTGTATCAATACTGGTGACAATAATCTTATACCCAATGGTATAAACACCGACTTTTTAGGCAACCTACGAATTCAAAACACCACCGTAGATATGGGCGCTTACGAATACTTTGAACCCAAGCCAGACAACAACAAACCTTCCATTACGCCTTTCAATAAAGATGTAAGCATGTGTGCCAATTCAGTAAGTCCTACTATTTACTTCAACGTAAGCGATATTGATGGCGATAACATGATTGTTACCACATCTTCTACCAACTCTGCACTTGTGCCCAACACCAGCGTGAAATACAATTTCAACCAAGACGATAAATCTACCGGAACAGCCATAAAGCGTAACCTTACGATTACACCCCCTGAAGACGCTTATGGTACTTGTACCGTTATTGTTACCGTAACCGATGGGGTAGAAAAAGACGTAAGAAGTTTTACATTAACTGTTAAACAAAGCTTTAGCAGCACCGATAGCATTAGTGCTTGCAACAACTTTACTTGGCCACTAAATGGTGTTGAATACAGTGAATCTGGCACTTATACTACAACATTAGCCGCAGAAAATGGATGTGATAGCATAGTAACCTTAGTTTTAGCCATCAACAAAGAAAGCATAGACAACAGCGTTTCTTTTGATGCAGGCGTACTTACTGCCAATGCTGATGGCTACGCCTACCAATGGATCAATTGTGACAATGGCACGCCCGTACAAGGAGCGGACCAACAGAGCTTTACACCAACTGTTGTAGGCAACTATGCCGTTGTTTTATCAAGTGCAACTTGCTCTATCACTTCAGGCTGTATTGCTGTATCTTCTACCGTTGGTATTGACAACACCGATAACTTACAAGCAATGGTTTACCCTAATCCTAGCAATGGTTTGTTTACCGTAAATCTTAGTAACAACCATCAAAATAGCATCATTGAGGTATACGATACTAGAGGTAAAAAGATACACCAAACCTCCACTATAGACAACACAACTCTATTGGATCTTAGCGACTTTACTAAAGGCAATTACATGTTGCACATTAGCAATGCTGTTTACTCAACAGTTACACGGATTGCTATACACTAATTAATATTTAAAATAGAATTACTAAAAAAGCCACATCATTACTGATGTGGCTTTTTTAGTTTTTGAACGTGTATATATTTTTACTTATTTCCTATTTCTAGCCAAAATATCTACCAATCTAGCGGCTAATTTTGCTGTGCAACCATCTTGATCGAATTCTGGATTCAACTCTGCTATATCGGTCGAAATAACTTTTCCGGTGGTAAGAATGGATTTCAAAACCGACTGGACCAATGTCGGAGAAAATCCAAAAGCAGAAGGTGCGCTTACTCCAGGTGCATAAGCCGATGAAAAACCATCCATATCGATAGTGATGTAAACACAATCAACATCCATTACAAAATTCTGTACTTTTTCTGTCACCGATTCTATATGAACATCGGTACAATCTTCGGCAAGTATATAGTGTGTACCAATAGTGTTGGCATAATCAAACAATTCGGCTGTATTGCCTTGCTCTTGAATACCAACAGCGAGGTAATGAAAATCAGACCCTGCTTTTTCTAATCGTTGCTTTATTTGATAAAACGGTGTTCCCGAATTGCCTTCTTCTACTGCACGTAAATCGAAATGCGCATCAAAATTGATGATGCCAATGCTTTTACCCTGTGCAATAGCCGAATTGGATATGCCTACAAAGTGACCGAAAGCGATATCGTGTCCACCACCCATTACAATAGGAAACATACCAGCATCTATCAATTGAGATACTGTATTGGCCAACACAGCTTGTCCGCCTTCCATACTATGCTCTTCGCAAGTAATATCACCAAAATCGAAAATGTTGTTGTTGGCAAAATGAATGGGCAATTTGCCCAAATTGGTGCGAATGTGTTCTGGCCCATTTATGGCACCTACTCGACCCAAATTTCGTTTTACACCTTCGTCAGCAGCATAACCAAGCAATGCTACAGGATGCCCTTCTAAATCCAATTCATCAAAATCGCGTTCGGAAAGATCTACCAACTCTACGGCCTCGTGCCAATAAGCATCGGAGTTTAAACTTACACGACCTATCCAATTTTTCTCTTCCGGTTTTTTGTAATTCATCATGATTTTCGCTCTCCGTTTTTCCAAACTGCAGAAGCTTTCAATTCGCCTTGTTGGTATAATATTTCTCTGTAATCAGTTCCAGGAAAAGCAACCATATCGGCCAACATGCCTTGCTCTAAAACACCTCTATCTTTCAAACCAAGTGCACGAGCTGCTCTAACCGTTATTCCCGCTAAAACTTCCACGGCACTCAATTTTTGGAACGTACACAATATAGATGCTTGCGCTACCAAATTGCCTTGTGGTGCTGAACCTGGGTTCCAATCCGATGCTATGGCCAATGAACAACCGGCATCCAATAGTTTTCTAGCAGGTGTAAAACTGCAGCCCAGACCTATAGAGGCTCCTGGCAATGCAACAGGTACTACATCGCTTTTTGCTAAAAGAGCAATTTCTTCATCGCCGCTTACTTCTAAATGGTCTACACTGAGTGCGCCAACTTCTACAGCTACTTTGCTGCCGCCAGTTGTAAACTGATCGCCATGAACTGTAATTTCAAAACCTTGTGACTTCAAGGCATTGAGGTATATTTTACTGCTTTCTATTCCAAAAGCCGAATCTTCAATAAACACGTCGAAACGATTGCATAGTCCTTCTTCTTTTATTTGAGGAACCAATTCGTTCAACAAAATATCGAGATACTCTTCTTCCGATCCGTCAAAATCTTTTGGGACCATATGCGCCGCCAAACAAGTAGGTACAACATCTACGGCATGTAGGTTTTTGGCTTGGTTTATGGCTCGTAATATTTTAAGTTCTTGTTCAACATTGAGTCCATACCCACTTTTGGCTTCAACAGTGGTAATGCCATTTTGCAATAATTTATCGAGGCGTTGCTGTGTCAATTCCGCCAATTTTTCTTGACTAGCGGCGCGGGTTTGGGTAACGGTACTCCAAATACCACCACCTGCTTTGGCTATCTCTAAATAACTTACACCACCATTTCGAGCTGCAAAATCGGCAGCACGAGTTCCTCCAAAACTAATGTGCGTATGAGCATCAATAAGCCCAGGAAGCGCAACCATATCGCTTTCTATGCACTCAATAATTGCTGTCGCATGCTGAATGCACAAGGCTTTGAAATCACCAATTTCTTGAATCAATCCATCGGCAACAACAATTCCACCATTGGGAATAATTTCAAGCAACTCGTCTTTCATCGCCCCTTTTTTGGGCAAGTTGCGCATGCTTAGTAATTGTGAAAAAGGACCTATTATGGTTTTTGAGTTTGGCATATTATTGGAGTATTTCTCCATTGTATACAATGGCTTTAAAGTTTAGTTTACGTTCAAATTCTATCAATATCGACAACCTGATAGTGCTGTATTCTTTGCAAATTTCATTATGATGATAGCTTTCTATCTGAATTACTTTGGCTGAATCCAGATGAACATCAATTTCAAAATCTGACATCGTATTTTCCCAAACATCTAATGTCAATAATGCCTTTGTAGAGTCGCTGGAAAACTCAATGGACTGTAGTTCGGATTGGGATTCTATTGTATCACTTAAGATTTGAAATTCACCTTCGAACCTTCGAATTGGTTGAATGATTCCCCCTAATTCTTTTTCTAGTTCAGGTTCAGATAAATCTAATGTTGCTAACTCAACAGTTTGAAGCCCTGAATGAAGCGTTGTTGGGCATTTATTTCCATATTTTATTGATCGTATAGCAAATTCATTGTACAGAATGCCTCGAAAAGCGAAGTAACTTAGGTTCAAATCACACGCGTAATCGTCAAATTCCTGTACATCGCTTTCTAAACGATGCATCATTCTCTTCTCGTTTTCAAAAATTGAGACGGCTTCATTTGGAGAGACCAGTTCTATTGTACTAATACCATCAACTTGAATTTCTTTATTAGAAATTTGCTCAATAACAACTGGCGTCATCCCAAATGTTTCATTCGACAATTGATATAGAGAGCTATCAGTTACTATTATTTCAGTATAACCCAAGTTCTCGTCACAATAATACCAGTGCCCTTTTACACTCAGCTCCGGTTCTATTTCGCCGCAAGAAATCACTAGCCACGGCATCAAAAAAATCAGTAATAATCTCATCATCTTAATCATAAAATCAATTTCTAATTGGCTGCAACACCTACTATTATCAAAACTGCCCCCTTTCATTTTCTTTTGTCTTAGCCCAAAAGAAACAAAAGGCTATGGCTGAAAAAAGCTCTTGAAAAATAAGCGTTCAAAGCCCAACAAATATGAACTCAAACAATGTTCTCAAACAGCATATTTGTTCAGGCCTTTTTCACTGTATTTTTCTAAGCTTACTTTTTTATGCCACAAAGCTTCGCATTAAATCTGATTCACGATTAAAACAAGTCTTCAATTAAATTATCCTCAACAGATTGAGCCAAGGTAACTTTTAGGTTTGGTGAGCGTTTCATTTCTCTTTCGATCGCAAAACGCGCATGGTCGTTTCTTGCCCAAGATCGGCGAGCAATGCCATTGTTCACATCGTAAAACAACATTTTCTCCAATCTGCTTTTTGCTTCGGGTGTTCCGTCTAATAGCATTCCAAATCCACCGTTGCTTACTTCGCCCCAGCCTACTCCGCCACCGTTGTGAATAGAAACCCATGTAGCGCCTCTAAACGAATCGCCTATAACATTGTGTATGGACATGTCGGCTGTAAACTGGCTACCGTCATAAATATTGCTAGTTTCTCTGTACGGTGAATCGGTACCACTAACATCGTGATGGTCTCTTCCTAAAACTATAGGCGCTGAAATTTCTCCAGACGCTATGGCTGCGTTAAAAGCACGAGCAATTTCTATCCTCCCTTCCGCATCAGAATATAAAATACGGGCTTGTGAACCCACTACCATTTTGTTTTTCTGAGCTTCCAAAATCCACTGGATGTTATCTTCCATTTGTTGCTGGATTTCTTCAGGAGCTGTTTTCTTAAGTTCTTGCAAAACTTTGGCGGCTATCGCATCCGACTTGGCCAAATCTTCTGGCTTTCCTGATGAACAAACCCAACGGAAAGGACCAAAACCATAATCGAAACACATTGGTCCCAATATATCTTGTACATAAGAAGGGTACTTAAAATCGATATTGTTATCCGCCATAACATCAGCACCAGCTCTAGAACATTCTAGTAAAAAGGCGTTGCCATAATCGAAGAAGTAGGTTCCGCGAGCACTGTGCTTATTGACTGCAGCGGCATGACGTACTAATGTTTTCTGAACTTCTTGTTTGAATTTTTCTGGCTCATTGGCCATCATCTCATTCGATGTTTCAAACGAAATATCCATAGGATAATATCCACCTGCAAAAGGATTGTGAAGTGAAGTTTGATCTGATCCTACATGAATGAAAATATTTTCATCGTAAAAGGCTTCCCAAATTTCCACCACGTTGCCCACATAAGCGATAGAAACTACCTCTTCGTTTTTCTGAGCCTCGCGAACACGTTTCAATAAATCGGGCATATTGTCTATCAATACATCTACCCAACCTTGTTCGTGCCTTTTCTCTGCAGCGTTTCTATTGACTTCAGCACAAATGGTAATGCATTTGGCTATGTTACCAGCTTTTGGCTGAGCACCACTCATTCCACCCAATCCGGCCGTTAAGAAAATTTTACCGTTAGGCGATTCTCCGGCTTTCAATTTCATTCTGAAAGCATTCATTACCGTAATGGTAGTACCATGTACAATCCCTTGTGGGCCTATGTACATATAAGAACCTGCCGTCATTTGCCCGTACTGGGTAACACCCAACGCATTGTACTTTTCCCAATCGTCTGGTTTGGAATAATTAGGTATCATCATACCATTAGTAACCACTACTCTAGGCGCCTCAGTTGAAGACGGAAACAATCCCATTGGGTGACCAGAATACATGTGCAAAGTTTGCTCGTTGGTCATTGTCGCCAAATACTGCATGGTAAGCACATATTGCGCCCAGTTTTGAAAAACTGCTCCGTTTCCACCGTAGGTAATCAGCTCCTCAGGATGCTGAGCCACTGCCGGATCCAAGTTGTTTTGAATCATCAACATGATAGAAGCCGCTTGTTGAGATACCGCTGGGTATTCTGAAATTGGACGTGCATGCATGGCATACTCCGGTTTAAAGCGGTGCATGTATATTCTTCCAAAGGTGTTGAGTTCATTCGCAAACTCGGGCGCTAACTCGGCATGCCAAGCTGCAGGGAAATAGCGCAAAGCATTGCGTACAGCTAATTTTTTCTCTTCAACACTCAATATTTCTTTGCGTTTTGGAGCAGGATTAGCCGAGTTTGGGTATGCTTTTTTTGGTGGTAATAGCGATGGAATTCCTTGTAATATTTGTTCTTTGAATGTCATTTCTATGGGTATTAATAGGTTTCGAATTCTGAAGCTTCCATTTGTAGGTTGGCTTTCTCTATCAAAGCACCACTTTGGATAATCTCCAAGGCTTTCTCTATATCGTCACCAAAAATTCGGTCTTCGGTAGCGTGTGTAATGTGTTCGCGTATGTGATTGTGTACAGCATCCAGTGATTTTGTTGACGTAAGAGGACGTCTGAAATCCATAGCTTGAGCAGCACAAAGCAATTCTACTGCCAATATTTTTTCGAGGTTACCACACACACGCAATGCTTTTCTTGCGCCTATCGACCCCATGCTTACGTGGTCTTCTTGACCCAATGATGTTGGTATACTATCGGCACTAGCAGGGAAACACAAACCTTTATTTTCACTAGCCAAAGCGGCTCCGGTATATTGTACAATCATGAAACCAGAATTCAAACCCGTTTCTTTCATCAATAATTTTGGAGTTCCTTCGTACTTCCCTTCTAATGATAAGTAAGCTCTTCTGTCGGATATGTTACCCAATTCTGAAGCTGCCAAACAAGCATAATCGATAGGTAACGCCAAAGGCTGACCGTGGAAATTCCCTCCACTAACTGTAAAGTCTTTTGAAAATACAATAGGGTTATCGGTAACAGAATTGATTTCAACCTCTACCGACTCTTTAAGATGCAACCATGCGCCACGGCTACTTCCATGCACTTGAGGAACACAACGTAAAGAGTAAGGATCTTGTACCTTATCGCAATTGATGTGCGATTTCTGAATTTCAGAATCCTTTAACAACTCTGTCATGCGTTTGGCTACATGCACATTGCCTTTAAATGGACGTATTTGATGCAAGCGATTATCAAACGGAGCTTTAGACCCCATCAATCCTTCAATCATAAGGGCTGCAATGATATCGGCTTGAGCTAAACAAGAGTGTAGTTTTTCTACCAACATTACCGCATGAGCCGCAATAAACTGTGTGCCATTTATTAATGCCAAACCTGCTTTAGGATGCAATTCTAATGGCTCCATTCCCAATTGATCTAAAACCTTTTTACTTGGAAGAATTTCGCCTTTGTAATGCACTTTTCCTTCACCCAATAGCGGAATGAATAGGTGAGACAAAGGAGCCAAATCGCCAGAAGCACCAACAGAACCTTGACTTGGAACTACCGGTATAACATCGTTTTCTATATGCCACAAAATACGGTCGAGAACTGGCAATGAAATACCTGAAAAGCCTTGCGACAAACTTTGCACTTTCAAAATCATCATCAGTTTCGATAATTCAGGTCCTACAGGTTCGCCTACACCAACGCTATGACTTAGCAAAAGCTTGCGTTGTAAAAGGCTGGTTTTCTCTTTGTCAATCATGGTATCGCACAAAGGCCCAAAACCTGTGTTGATTCCGTATACAACTTTGTCGCCAGCAGCTATAGCCAAAAGTTCGTTGTGGCAATGCTGAATTTTCTCGCGAGCTTCGGTGTTGATAGAAGCCGATAAATTGCCTCGTAAAATATCTAGGGCTTTGCCCGATGTAAGTTGATCGATTCCGTAGTGAAACATATTCGGTGTTTTCACAAAGTTGGCGATTGTTTTAATAGCTTTCAATACTAACTTTGTCAAGACTTGATAACTATGGGTAATCAAATAGAACTCCGACATTTGCGCTATTTTTTGGCAGTAGCGGAAGAATTGCACTTTAGAAAAGCGGCCGAACGCTTGTATATATCACAGCCAGGACTAAGTAGGCAGATAAAACAAATGGAAGCCGACCTTGGTTTGCAGTTGTTTACACGCGACAATAAAAAAGTACAGTTGACAGAAGTAGGTCATTATTTAAAAACGGAAACTACTCTCTTGCTCAAAAATTTAGACGACAGCCTAAAGCATGCGCAGATGTTGCAAGTAGGGCAAGAAGGAAAAATTACCATCGGCTATGTCGGTTCGGCCATGCAAAACATCATTCCAGCTTTGCTTATTAAGTGCCGTGAATTGTACCCCAAAATCAGGTTCAACTTAAAAGAAATGGACAACGATAGCCAAGTAAAAGCGGCCATGAATAAGACCATAGATTTAGGGTTTGTTCGTTTGCAGCAAAGCCAACACTATTTGGAATTTAAACCCGTATTAAAAGACACCTTTAGCTTGGTTCTTCCGAAAGACCACAGAGTAAACAGCAACAATTTCAAAAACCTAAAACAGCTAGAAAACGATGCCTTTATTTTGTTTGACAAAGCCTACAGTCCTTCGTATTACGAACGGGTAATGAGTTTGTTTGAAGATGCAGCATTTTCGCCCAAAGTGTCGCATCATACCGTACACGCCAACACCATATTTAGATTGGTAGAAAATCATTTTGGCGTGGCCATTATTCCCACCTCATTGAAAGAGGGCTACGCTACGGATGCTCAGTTTATAGAATTGAAAAACATCAAACAACGGGCAATTTTGTCGGCCATGTGGCATACCGGCAACCGCAATCCTATTTTGCAAAAAGTATTGGACTTATTATAATTTTATATGGACTTCTCTATTATGAAATCTAAATTTATTGCGCTCCTTTTTCTGGTTTTATTCGTGAAAACCCACGCTCAAGTTGCAGAAAACGTTCAGATACAATGTCAGATTTTAGATTCCATTACTAAAGAACCTTTGCCTTATGCACAAGTGTTGGTTGTAGAACAACAAAAGGGTACCATTACCAATACAGATGGGTATTTTAAAATTTACTCCATCCCGAGCAATACGCTTTTACGCATCAGCTTTATTGGGTATAAAACACATTATATATCAGCCTCTAAAGCAAGTCGTACATCTACTATTTACCTCAAACCAAAAACAGAACTACTGAATGCTGTAACCATAGTTGGCGATGCTTCGTTTTTGTATTCATTGATCGTAAAAAGTAAAAAAACACAAAGCAATAAAGTAGCATCGGCACGCAGTTATCTTGAATTAGAAACCGAGATTAATCATCAACCGATAGAATTATTAGAGGGGTATTATACTGGTGATTATTTGGGTTACGATATCAAAGACTTACATCTTAAAAATGGGCGAGTATTCATCAAACAACTCGATAGCTCTTACTATCTAAGTACAGAGACCACAAAGGCCATTTATTCTCATAATCAGTTTAAAAAAACGCCCTATTTCCCCAAAAGTCCATTTGAACTAACAGAGAATAAATTGCGCAAAGCGTATTCTTTAAAACTCGTGAAGCGCTATTTGGATGAAGACAAAAAACTGGTTTATGTCATCTATTTCAAGCCCCGCAAAAATGCCTCGGAATATTTTGAAGGAACGGTTTGGATGGACTCGGCATCAACTCATCTTAAAAAAATAGAGTTGGAAATCAATAACGCATTTCTATATCCCTTGAAACCTATACACAGCAAGGATAGTATTCAGAGAATGGACCTGAAAATTCGAAAAAACTTTATTCAAATACATGGCGAATCGTATGTAAAATCACTTGATTTTGAATACCAATTGGAATACAAACGATCGCAGTCTGAAGCCTTTACAGTGTCGAGCAAAGCTGTTGTTTTTGCTTACAACTTCGATAGTTTATTTGTGCTCCCAAAATTCAATTTCCCTGACATCTTGTATCAAGATTATCATCATATTTTTTCTGTTCCTTACAATGCTTTCTTCTGGGAAAATGTTTCAGATTTTGACTATAAATACCAAACCGATTTTAGAGCCAGTTTTACCAACGACGAAACCTTATTAAGCAACAAATTTACCGATACGCTGCAGAGAAAACTCATCAACTTTCAGCACATACCTTGGTCTTTGCAACGGGTAGACATACATAGTGTAAGACAAACGCGCGACGACGCACTCAACGACATCAATACCTACAAGGCCGACATGTATCATTTTGAGATACAGCATTACTTAGATTACAATCGCTTTAATGGTGTTTTGAATTATGTAAGTGCTGTTATCTTAGATCCTGTTGAAAGCTTCTACACTTTGCCTATTTCAGCAAGCTCAAATGCCTTTGTAAACATCTATTTCGATTGCATGGAAATAGAACATAGAATGATGCGAAAAAAATTAGATGTCTGCAAAAACGAGAACGAATTAGAACGTGTTTATGCAGAAGAATTGGAACGAATCAAGGCTGTTTCACAAACCATACTCACTGATTTAAAACACGGTTTAAACAAAGACGCCATGCTTTTTTACAATCATTATGTCTTGGAAAATCTTGGTATAGATAATGTTGATTTTTTTGATGTTTACGAAAACTAATTATGCACTTCAAACTTCAATGAAGTAGATGCTCCTTGGTCATCGGTTATAAGCAACACATGCTGGCCCGAATCAATATTCAAAGCCAATTGATGCACCCCTTCGGTTTGTCCAATAAATTCTGAGTCCAAATGCCAAAACAAACGCGCTTTGGTTTGGGTATGCGTAGCCTTAAATTGAACCAATTCTTTTTCCCCCGATAGATTTACGGGTACTGTAATTTCGGCTCCATCTGTTGGATAAATTATGGCCATTTGATGACCATTTTCTTCACCACATTTTTCCGACATCTTTGGCAGTCCTTTGTATTCAGCATTGCGCTTAGAATAAAAATAGGCGGCTACTGGATCTAGAACAAAAGCCGTATCGTATACTATTTCCCCCGTCTCACATGCTTTATTTACCCGCTCGCCTTGGGTATTGGTTGCAATGTATTGATGGTGTTTACAGGTTGTGAAATTATTCGTGTTTCTAACCGCATCTACCATAATGGTGGGACAATACAAACCTGGAAGCAAGCCACTTTTTTCGCATAATTCCATGCTTTTTAAATGTCCATGCGGTGTTTCAAACCACGGCGATTTTGGCAAAAGTTGAAAAATATCGAACATCAAGGGCGCTGCTGTACTGGTACCTGTTAATCCAGGGCGTCCTTCGCCATCGGCATTGCCTACCCAAACACCAACCAAGTATTTGCTGTCGTAGCCAACAGCCCATGCGTCTTTAAAACCGTGGCTTGTACCCGTTTTCCATGCAATTTTACGTGAAGAAGAAAACCGTTTCCAGCTTTGTTCCAAATCAGGCCTTTGAACATCGGTAAGTGCTTCCGATGTTTGGTACCACGCACCAGCATCTATAGTAGCATTTTGAATTTGCTTCTGGTTTTTCCAAGCCATTATTCCTAGAGAAGTATCGTTGCTATTGTGCAAATTTTGAGCTTGTGTTGTATACGTGTTTGCCAAATCCCAAAGTTTAACTTCGGCCCCACCAAGTATGAGGGTAAGGCCATAATTATCGGCATTTCTGGTAATGGTAGAGATGCCCAACATTTGCAAATCTTCGTGAAACTTTATAACCCCGTAATCGCGCAACAATAAGGTGGCAGGTATGTTCAATGAACGAGATAACGATATCCCTGCCGGTACAACTCCATCGTATTGTTTGTCGAAATTTCTAGGCGCATATTTTCCAATATTGATGGGTACATCGTGTAAAAGAGTGGATGGATGAATTTGACCATTGGCCATGGCCTGTGCATACAAAAGCGGCTTCAAAATAGAACCAGAACTTCGGGCCGATTGCACCAAATCGACATAAGGCGCACGCGTTAATGGAAGATGTGTGTTCCCAATATAGGCTTTCACTTTTCCGGTAGCAATTTCAACCAAAATAGCGCAGGCATTATGCACCTGGTTTTGCGATAAAAACCGACCATATCGATTTACTTTTTCATCGATTTGTTGCTGCAAATAATAGTTTAGTGTGCTTTCTATTTTCTTTTGATTCTGTCCTTCGCTTTCTGCAAATGTCATGAGGTGATACCCCAAACGAGGAATTGCATTTGGTGCTGTTGGCAAAGACTCCATCTTGGCTAAAGAAAACGTAGTGGCATCTATTATTCCTTTCTCAAATAATTTTTTCAGTAAGCCATCACGCTTGGCTTTTAACCGACTTCTATTTCTACTCAAATGCAACATAGAAGGTGAGTTGGGCAACACCGCCAACAAAGCCGATTCGGCCCAAGACAAATTGTAAATGGGTCGATCGAAATACCGCCATGCAGCAGCTTCAATGCCTACAACGTTTCCTCCATACGGAGCATGCGATACATACATGTTCAGTATTTCTGCTTTGCTGTACTGCATCTCCAATCGAAAAGCTAGATACATTTCCAGCAATTTTTCGGCGTAACTGCGCTGCTTATTCTTTCGTGCTAAGCGAATAACCTGCATGCTGATGGTGCTACCACCGCTGGTAATTTTTCCTTCTCGAATATTGTTCCATAAAGCCCGAACTGTAGACACTGGATTGACCCCAAGATGGTAGAAAAAGTATTCGTCTTCAAATTGCGTAATGGCCAACTGTATATTCTCAGGCACACTGTCTACCGCTGGAAATCGCCATTGACCATCGGAGGCAATTTTACCGGCTACAAGCTGGCCGTCTTCTGTCAATAACACCGTTGAATACGGTACTTGGAATAAGGGTTTTGGAAAAAGAAACCAAAATAAAAATCCCAATAGTGTAAGGGATAACACGATGTATTTTGGTTTGATTTTCATGACTGATGGCACATCGGTAATATTACTGAAACTCTTTTTTAAACTGATACAAAGCGAAGCGCATTCCCCTCCACTTTTTGGAGGGTTGGCCGAAGGTCGGGGTGGTATAAATCACCATCAGGTAGAGATACTAATTCAATTAGATTTTTTATTCCTTTTGTTAAACTGTTTCTTAATCCTTGATTTGATTAAATACAGTTGGAATAAAGCACTTGCTCCAAAAAACACGAAACTAATTAAATAAAACAGTACTAAAAAGTACCAAGGAATGCCTAAAAAACTCGCAAATAGTACCGGTAATAATGGAAAAATAAAAAGTGTGTAAAACCTAATCTTGATTGAAATTTCCTCCCTCTCTGTATTCTTTTTAAGAATAATATCATAAACCGCTAAACGAACTGGTGTGATCATTCTTGTAATTATAAACGGGGTTGGACTCCCTTCAACTCTATCCTTATATACCTTTATTTCATTGTTTCTTAACCCAAAATCCGGCATAATTTGTTCCGCAAGAACTTCATATGATAGATTTTCAATTGCTGATGAATAATTAATCGTCCATTTCATTCACACTACTTTTCACTTGCAACAACTTCTACCCATCGACCTGGTTTAGCCGCCTGAATGCTTTCGTCGTACATTGGAGCACAGAATACAGCCGGTTGATAAAACTTACCTGCGAAGGTGGCGTTCAACAGTATTTCGAAGGTCTTGCTTTTGCCTCTACTCAAATCGAAATAGGTATACACTCTGTCGTCTCTAATATCTTGGTATTTGAAATCTGTACTCGATACCAATTCATCTCCAGCATCGCCTACCCGTGTATTGACAATTTGCCAACCCGATGGAAATATTTGATTCAAAGCCATTTCTTGATACGCTGAACGGGTTCCTGGATGAGAGATGGTAACCAAAGCTTTAAAATCGGTGCCTTGTTTTAGTGATTCTACAGATATTGGATTGCCCTTCATATCGCGATAAACAATCTGCATTTTTAAATCGTCTTCCACATTCACGTGTTCTGATTCTAATGGCACGCCCGACTGAGACAAGCTTACAAATAACATTTGATCGCTAGAATTGACTACACTTATAGTTCCTGAAAGCTCCGCTGATTTATCTATTTCAAAGGTATAAATGGCTTCGTTGCTGTTTACTTTGTGTGTCTTTCCGTTGATGATTGCTTCAAACTCAAAGGTTTTTTTGAAATCGCCAACACCTATAAATTTAGCAATGGCCAATAAGGCATACGATCTAGTTTGGGTACTGTGCCAGCCTTTGTTCAACTCTACACAGATATCGTTTACCATATCAACACCGCGTTTACTGTCTTTCAGATAGTTTAAGGTTTCTAAAATCATAGCCATATCGCGAACAGTAGATCCGTAGGTATACGCCATTTCTCTGTAACTCTCTACCACCAATGAACGCTTAGACATTTCTTCGGCAACATCTTTTCTGCCGACAATTGCATAGGCAGCACACAATCTCCACGATGCTGCATTGCTCAATTTCGCATCGTTTTTCAATCGATTCATTGCGCCTAAATCTGGCGATCCAGCCAATGCCAATGTGTACAATCGGTAGGCTTGATTTAGATCGGCACCTCTACGGCCATATTCATTGTAATTGTCTCTGCTCCACTTAGATGTTGTTTGTTTTTGGTATTTGATCCAAGAGTCTAACATGCCTGAAGGCAAAGTGTAACCCTTCAATTTGGCCTCCACCATAAAGTGACCTGCATAATTTGTTCCCCACTCTGACGGATACGAACCATTGCCTGGCCAATAAGTAAAGCCACCCGACGTGGTTTGAAATTGTCGGTAGCGGTTCAATGCAGCCGTAATGTTGTTGTCGACACTTTCTTTCTGAGTTGCCGATAATTGCGTTAAACTGCCCAAATACAATTGAGGAAATACCGATGATGTAGTTTGCTCTATGCAACCATGTGGGTAGCGGATAAGGTATTGCAAATGTTTTTCTAAATCCAAATCGGGCAATTTCGAAATAGTCAAACTGTTTTTGTTGGTGCCTTTTATTCCAACCGCTTTGTAATCTGCCGACCAATTTTTACCTGCTTCTAAGTTGACTGTATTGCTCTTAGAAATTTCAGGATTTGGTGGACGTACCAAAATTTCTATTTCTTCGAAAGCTGTTTCTTTTCCCGATGTTACTTCCACTTTAAATTTAGCAACGCCCAACTGTCGAGCCACTTCAAAATCAAAAAATATGGTTTGATCGCCTACTCCATCAAATACCACAGACTTGCTTTCCGAATCTTTGTTTTTAAGCAAATTGTTGCTCGAAACCTTTACGGTAGCATTCTTAATTCGGTCGTCGGTAGAGATTACGTTGATGGGTATTCTCATTTTCTCGGACGGGCCCAATACACGCGGTAAGGTTGTAAGAACCATAAGCGGTTGTTTTACCTTAATTTCTTTTTGTGCTGAACCGTAAGCTCCATCTAAACCGGCAACAGCCATAACCCTAACGGCTCCAATATAATTTGGCATGTGCAACTTGTGGGTCGCACTTTCGTTGGCTTTCAAATAAAATGGCCCAATAAACCTAACCACAGGTTTGAATCGATTAGCCTCAGCGTCTTCTTTAAACGATAAAGCTTCGTCACCACCGATGGATAACATGGCCGCCATCTTGCCTGTTTCTGCACTCATTACATATTTGTACATGTCCCAAGAATTGACAAGCAATGCCTCTTTAGCGTAAAAAGCATCCCACGGATTTGGTGTCTTAAAACGCGTTAATGAAAGCAATCCTTCATCCACAACAGCTAGAGTATACGCCATGGCTTTGCCTTCTTTTTCGCTAACAGTTACCTTGTATTCCGATTCTGGGCGGATGGCCACAGGCGCTTTTAGTTCGGGCGTTAGTTTTGTTTTAGGATTGGTTACACGAATGGGTGCAATTCCATACATTCTTATAGGCAATGAGTTTTCTTTTTGAGCGTGTGGTTGCAATAAGAATACACTAGCATATACATTCGGCGCCATTTCTTCCGTAATAGGCAATTGAATTACGGTGTTGTTTTTATCGGCTTTTGCCCAAAACTGTTTCAGTATTTTATCGCCTTTCTCTATGCTGATGTACACGTTACCAATGCCACCTGAAGGCACACGAATTTCAGCTGTTTCGCCAACCAAATAATCGTCCTTATCTAAGGTTACGTTCAACATTGTTGCAGCATCAGATCCTTCGTCGTTTCCGTTGCTGTACCACCCTGGGTAGCGTCCGTAAAACGATTGCGACGTACTGTGTCCTGATTCTTTGTCGATAACACGGATAAGGTACTGCCCCCAACCCGGGATAGGAAAACTTAGATTGTAAACACTTTTTCCATTCTCAACAGTGAAATTGTCAGTTTTTATAAGGTTTGAAGATTGGCGATTGATGTAACGTGACAGCTCACTTTCGCCTGAACCTTCCCACCACCAGCTCCAACGCATACGGTACAACTCTATCGTAACTTCTTTAGTTTGTGGTTTTCCAAATTCATCTACAGCGGCTATGTTTATTGCGTGCTTTTCTTTGGTGTTCAAAGCGTTGAGCCAATTATTACTGGCTGGTAATTTTACTCCCACATACGATCGGTAAGGTGAATATTTAGCGCTTTGGAAGTCTTGGCTAAAATCGCCGCCTTGCTCAAAAACTTTGGTTCTAAAGTTAACCTTCAACATACCCGGAGCATTGTTTGGCTCTTCTACATTGAAGTTTAATGTTGCTTTTCCTTCAGCATTGGTTTTGCCTTCGGCAAGCTTCAAGTTATTTTGATAAAACGATTTCGATCTATCGTCGAACTGGTAGCCTTTGAATTTATCGAAGGTGGTTTTTAAGTTGGTCAACTCCAATTCTGAACTTACCTTAAGATTAGCTCCTGGCGCGCCATACAACCACATAGCGGTTAGTTCTTTATGTACCTTTTTTGTGGACGATAATATGGGTTCATTATTCAACTCTATGTTGATGCGGTTTGGTTTTACCGTTTCTATTTTTAGCGATTTGTGGAACGTAGAATTTCCAACGGTAGCCTTTACTTGCCACTGACCAGTTTTGTCTTTGCTATTGGTTTTTAAGGCAAAAGCATACAGACCCTCAACCCCAACTGTCGATACTTTTTTGTCGTACAACTTGCCTTGAGGATCAAACAATTCGACCACTACAGGGTGATTTTCTGGCAGGGTATTTTCTTTGTCTTCAAGCATAAAACTCAAATGAATGGTATCGCCCGGGCGCCATACTCCGCGTTCGCCATACAAAAAGCCTTTTACACCTTTTTCAATCTTTTTTCCTCCTATTTCATACAAACTCACCTCTAAAGCAGAGCCGTTGTCTACTCTTAAGTAGCCCTTGTGTTTGCCTTTTGTTGCAACAATTAAGTAGCCTTTGTGCTCGGCATCCAATTGCACTACACCATCGCCGTTGGTTTTGCCTTTTGCTATAATGTTGTTTTGGTAGTCGTGTACTTCAATATCTACACCTCTAAGAGCTTCAGCCGAACGCAAATCGGTAACAACAACATTGTACTTATTACCGGCAGCTTCTTTGGCAATCAAACCAAAATCACTTGCCAAAACATTGGCACTAATGAAATGGTCGCTGTTCATGTAATAGCCGGTTTTACACGGGTTCGACCTATCGTTCCATGAATAGTCTTCTTCGAACCAACTGTAGTATTCGTTGAAGTAACCATCGCCGTCATCAAAATTGTTGTCTCTGCGTTTGAATGGCTTTTCTAACGCCTCGTCTCCAGCGCATGGATACAGCGATTGGTAACGCTCGAAAGACATCATCACTCTGTAAATTGCTCCGGGTTCGGCATCAATTAGATTGCTGATATCGACAGAAAAATTGTTCCACTGCCCATAATCTATGGCTTCGGACGCCACAAGATCTAGTGTGCCATCGTACACTATACGACCAACACGTGTAAGATTTGATTTTCCGTTGAGTTGGTTTTGCTGCAAAAATTGCGGCACATTTTTTTCGAAAATTCGAACGATTCGAAGATTTACGGCCTTAAGATTGATGGCTTTGAAAGGGAAGTTTACACCCTTGCCCGAAGGCATAATTACGCCTGTACCTAAGATTTCTAAACTTGGTTTTTCTTTTGTGAAATGGACGTTTCTAACATAGGTGTTTTGTAATTGCTGCCCTTTATGGTTTGTGATTGTTCGATCTATGGTAATGCTTTCATTGGTGCTCAATTCATCGGTTGGATACGCTTTTATTTCATTGTCGTTTATGCTAAGTCGTAAACCTTTGCCCGATTTCAAATACACCAAGCCATCTAGGTTTTGGTTTTTGTTCAATTTATCTGAAAACTGAATGGAGAAATACACGCCAGGGCTACTAATTGTGTTTACTTGAACCAAGGCAAACTCTCCCAATGGTGGAATACGAATTTCTTTTTCGCCTTCAACATCGGCTTGAATTGCATCGCCGTCCCAACTTAGGGTTACATAGCTTTCGTTTACGGCACGGGCTACATTTTTTACTTTAAACGCATGTGTTTTACCACTTTCAGGATGTTCCCATTCTATGGGTAATTTTTTACCGTTTTGTTTCGCACTCAAGCATTGTATCAACGATTGATTATTGGTTTCGTCGCTTGTTCTTACTGTTCCTTTCAAGTATTGAATTTTCTCATCATCGGTATTGGAAATGCCATCAAACGACACAAACAAATTTTGATTGATGACGTTGAATGAAAAATCGAGTTTCTCGAATTCTGATGGAACCTCTTGTATTTTCGCCAAATCGAAGCTCACTTTATACACTTCGCCAGATTTAAATCTATCCGCAGGCTTAAATTCTATGCTTTGGCTGCTGGTCCAATAAGCCACCCCTTCAACTTGAGGATCAAAATCGAAAATTCCTTCTTCTAATCTATCCCCAATTTTTACATCCGTTTTAGGTTCAATTAGCATGATTTTGATACTGCCCGAAGCCGACACTACGCCTGATGTATATGCACTGATGTACGAACTAAATCCTGGGTCTACTTCTATTTGAGAAGACTCATGTTTCTGAGAACATGAAAAAGCAAAAACCAGACTGAGTAGAAATAGAAATTTAAGGCGCATTGAAAAGGTGTTGGATGGATTTGACCGCAAAAATTACTAAAAGAAAGTCATCTATCTCTATTTGATAGAAAATTTGGATATTGACCTCATTATGATAATCAGCAATATTGAAACCATACCAGGAAGAACCATCTCAGAATCGTTAGGAATAGCAAGGGGTAGCACCGTAAGAGCACGCAACATTGGTCGCGACATTTTTGCTGGATTGAAAAACATTGTTGGTGGTGAAATAGAAGAATACACCAAGCTACAAGCACAATCGAGAGAACAAGCAATGCAACGCATGATATTTGATGCTCAAAGATTGGGTGCTGATGCCATAGTGAATGTTCGCTTTTCTACTTCGATGGTAATGCAAGGCGCATCAGAAATATTGGCTTACGGAACAGCTGTAAAATTGGCCTAAATGGACAAAGAATTTGCGCTTATTCAAGCCGTTATTTGGGGCTTTGCTCTACTCGTTATTATTTTCTTGCTGATTCGAAGAATTCGCATCAGAAAAACAGAAAACTTCGAAAAAAGAGATAACTAATCGTTGCAAGTACTTCACTTGTCATATACGCTTACCAATACAGATACTTATTGTTTATCTTGATTTTCTATATAGAAAATATCCAACCTCTGTCGTTTTTCGATGATAAAACAAGTTCATAAAATACAGGCCAATGTGGTCAAAGCCATTGTAATTATCACACTGATTGTAAGCGGCTTGGTAATTACGGCATGGTTGGTTGATTTCAAACCATTATTAGAGGTAATACCTGGTAAGGCTACCATGAAATTCAACACCGCTTTTTGCTTTTTATTTTCTGCTTTAGGTTTGTATTTCTCTATCCACAAAAAACCTTTAAGCAATATTTTCAATTATTGTTGCGCCACCATTCTCATAGTTTTTGGAGTCTTTAGCTTTAGCTCATATTTTTCGTGGGGATATACAGGATTGAACGAATTTTTTATAACCGATAGTTACAGCACAAGTAACCCTGGAGCTATGTCGCTGGCTACTGCAATGTGTTTTACTTTTTTGGGCATTTCACTTTTTGGCATTCATGCACGCTACAAACTGGTTAAAAAAGCCATGCAATCGCTCTTGCTTATAACCTTACTTACCAGTTTGGTGTCGGTGGTTTCGTACATTCTTCAAATATCTAGCGCCCATCAGGCATCCTTTTTAGGCACCATGGCCATTCATACCTCATCCCTTTTCTTTCTTCTTTCTTTTGCCATTGCATTAAAAAACTACGACATAGGCTTTACAGCGCTTATGCTTGGCCGCAAATCGGGAAGCAAATTGCTTAGAATGCTTTTGCCTTTCCTCATATTAGTTCCACTGGTATTCAGCTATATTCTCTTAACCGTAACACACAACAATGTTTCCAATCTCGATTTCAATATTGTTATCTACACCGTAACATTTATTTTGGTTAGTGTTGCATACATTGTTAGTATAACTACTGGTTTGAATAAAGCCGATCAGAAAAGGCGGGAATTAGAAAACTCTTTACGAGAGACCAATCAAGAGTTGATTCATATTAAATCGGCCGTTGATCAAAGTTCTATTGTAGCCATTACCGATGCTAGAGGGGTTATAACGAGTGTGAATGATAAATTTTGCGAAATCAGTGAATTTTCAAGAGAGGAACTGGTTGGTAAGACGCATCGATTGGTAAACTCAAAATACCACAATAAAGAGTTTTTCAAAAACCTATGGGGAACAATTAAAGAAGGTAATGTTTGGATTGGAGAAATTAAAAACAAAACCAAAAGCGGCAATTACTATTGGGTGCATACGGCCATCATTCCTTTTATAAACGAAAACGGAGAAATCTACCAACACTTCACCATTCGCCAAGATATAACTCAGCGAAAATTGCTTTCTCAGGAATACACGAGCCTAAAAGAAAAAAACAAAGAGATTGAGCAATTTGCCTACATCGCATCGCATGATTTGCAAGAGCCTATACGTACCGTGCAAAACATGGTTAGCTTCTTAGAAAGCACCCAAATGGACGCTTTGGATGAGCAAGCCAAAAAGAGTTTGACCTTTATTAGTGAAGCAACCAGCAGAATGAATGAGCTTATTTATGGTCTGCTTGAGTTTTCGCGTATTGGTAGACAAAAAGAATTGAGTAATGTAGACTGCAATCGTGTAATCAACAACATAAAAGAAGACTTGGCCCACGTAATAGCAGAAAAACAAGCAACTATAACTTTCAGCAATTTACCTAGCATTAGAGCCTACCATACAGAAATACGGATGTTGTTTCAGAATTTGATTGCCAATGCTCTGAAGTTTACCAACATAGGAGTTAAGCCAATGATACACATTGACGCAAAAAAAGAATTGGGTTCTTGGGTGTTTTCTATCAAAGACAATGGAATAGGTATAGCCTCTGAGCACAAGAAAAAAGTCTTTGCTATTTTTCAAAGACTTAATTCAAGAAAAGCATTTGAAGGCACAGGTATTGGGCTAGCGCACTGCGAAAAAATTGTGCACTTACACGGTGGCGAAATCTGGCTTGAATCTAATCCTGGTGAAGGAAGTACTTTCTACTTTTCAATCCCAATCATCATTTCGTAGTTTAGTTGTTGTAAAATTCAATCAAATCATTGATAATTTTGCACCAATAGATATGACGTATGAAGATTTCGTAACTAAATTTAAGAAGACCAACTCTTTTGAAAAGTATTGGAATTATTTCATCTCTATCGCGGTAATTGGGATTGGGATCTCTGCATTATTTCTACTTCATTTTACCGATTGGCATGAAAATAAAAAAGCAATAAATGAAAATATTATGCCCGTCTGGGGTATAGATTTATCTGTTGGACCATTAATATTTTTAGGGCTTTATGGATTTTGGAGAATACCAAAAACATATAAAATAGCATCTATTAAATCAGATAAATCATTAGCTGAAAAAAGTAACCTAATAAATATAATAGTAGCAGAATTTCAATTTATAATACTTGAAAGGGAAGATCAATATTATCACTTTAAGTATACCGGGCGTTTTTGGACAAGTTTTGATATTTACTGTTTCTACGACGCTAATAATTTCTATTTGAATACTCAGCAAATAGATTCAGGAAATGATGGTGGCTTCATTGATTTTGGAACATCGAAAAGGCTTACCAATAAAATTAAACGTAAACTTCTCGATAATCTATAGTTACCTTGTATTTAAAACCATCGTAAACCTTAAAAGGTGAATAATAGAATTGAGATACCCTTAAGTAAAAAGAAAATAACGCTGCTTTTAATAGGGTCGATAGCATTTGTGGTTTGCGCAGTTTGGGTGGCGATTTACCCCGAAAAATTTATCCCGAACATTTTCAAAATAGCTAACCCAGAAATTATCAGAACTGGCTCAATAATTGGATTTCTGTTTTTTTGCGCGACTGGAATTTATGGAATTAGAAAACTATTTGATAAAAAAGCTGGACTGATTATTTACTCTGAGGGAATATTTGATAACACTAATGCTTCAAGTATAGGCCTAATTGAATGGATTGATATAATAGAAATCAGAACAGAACAAATAATGTCAACAAAATTTTTGCTTATCGTTATTGTTAATCCTGAAAAATACATTGGAAAAGCTAAAAATGGAATGCAGGTCAAACTTTTGAAAGCTAATATGAGTTTGTATAAAACACCTCTTTCGATTACATCAAATACTCTTAAACTCAATTTTGGAGAACTTGAAAAGTTAATTCAAACTGAATTTAGAATAAATAAAAACGCAATGCAACAATAGCTATGTATCACATAATGAGAGCCAAACTATTACCTGCAGTATTACTCATCTGTTTCACTAGCTGTCATCCTTTAACTTGCTCTTGGGAGTTAGGGTATAAACAATTAACCACCGCTCCTAACCGAACAGAACTGATTGGAAAGTATGAGTTAACTCAGTCATCAAAGGAATTTCTAATCGAACAAGGCTTTAGAACGCACGCATACAGTTTGATACTCTCAAAAGACGGGAGCTACAAATTTACAAACGGTCCAGACTTCATCTTTAACAATTGGGGGGTGTCGAATCAAAAAGTATTCAATAAGGAAGGTAAATGGTCTGTTAATTGTGCCAAAAGTTATGGTTGCTTATTAGAATTGGAAAAAGTCTGCGTTGTCCCCTTATCACAGAAAGACAGAAAACTATCAATAATGATTACCATAGGGGATGGTGATGAGTGCAATGGAATTGTATACAAGAAATTAGAAAACTAACTAAACGATTATCCTCAAAAGCTGCAAGGCTAATTTTCACTTATTCTTAACGCATTTATCACCTGAAAAATCAACTTATCACGAAACGGTTCCAAGGGTTTCTTTCTTCATGCTTTCTACCTTTTCACTTAAGGCATCTATCAACGTTTTAGCCAGTTTTCGCATGTAATATGCTGGGCGAGGGCGCTCAAGATTAAAGCTTTCTAAGGCCCTTACATTCTCTTTCAATTCAGGCGTCCCAATATAATCTATACTGGGTTTCATTTTATGAGCTATTTGTTTGACTGTAATCAAATCTTTCGCTGCAAATGCCTCTTCTACTACTTTGGCACTCTCCTTAAAATTTCGCTCAAATACATCCAAAATGTTTTTCATCACTTTGGGGTTGCCCTTACTCATAAACTCCAGTTGCATTAAATCATAATGCTTGTGTTTTAAGTTTAAGTTTTCAGCCTTATTATCAGGCATGATGCTTTGTGTGCATTGCTTAATTACCTTTTTTACAAATTCTTTTTCCACGTAAGGTTTTGTAATGTAATCGTTCATACCTATGCTTTTGCATGCATCTATTTCTGATTTAAATGCATTGGCCGATAAAGCAATTATTGGTGTATGCAAATTCATTTCGTTCCGAATAATCTGCGTGGCCTTCATACCATCCATAATGGGCATTTGTATGTCCATCAGAATAAGATCGAACTTCTGTTTTTGCAAAATCTCTATGGCTTGTTCTCCATTTTCTGCTTCTACAATTTCTACTTCCAAGCGCTTTAAGCTAAACGAGGCTACCAAGCGGTTTACTTCGTTGTCTTCTACAAGCAGTATGCGTTTATCTTTAATAGATACTTGCTCTAGTACATCTTCTTCTTCAACATAAGCTACACCAGCTGTGGTAAAGTTGATGGTAACTCTAATATCGGTTCCAACACCTTTTTCGCTCTTAACGGCAATGTTTCCGTTCATTAAATCGAGCAACTGCTTCGTGATAACCATACCCAAACCTGTACCTCCAAATTTTCTGGATATACTCAAATCTGCTTGATTGAATTTTTGAAACAAATTTTTCAAATGTTCGGGCTCCATTCCAATTCCTGTATCAGAAATTTTAATTGACAAATGCTGCCCCATCCCAGAAGTACTAATGACTCTGCAATGAATACTTACTTTTCCTACTTCGGTAAATTTTATTGCGTTACCGGCTAGATTCAGCAATATCTGACGCAAACGATGCTCATCTCCTTCAACAATTTTGGCTACATTTTTATCTACCGTAGTGGATAATTGAATGCCTTTAGCCTTGGCTTGTACCATCAGCATTCCATTGATGGAAGAGAAGGTTTTTCTAATGTTGAAGTATCGACGGTCTAATTCCAACTCACCAGCTTCTACTTTAGCAATGTCCAAAATATCGTTCAAAATGCTCAGCAAATGGCCCGACGCTTCGTTGGCTCTAAATAAATTGCGCTTTTGATTGTCGGTCAATGGCTCTTTTTCCAATTCACGCATCATACCCATAATACCGTTGAGAGGCGTACGGATTTCGTGACTCATATTAGTCAGAAAAGACTCTTTAGCAATACTAGCTGCTTCGGCCATTTTTTTGGCACTCTCTAGGTTTTCTACAAACGTATTTCGCTCTATAGCTGAACCAACCCAACGGGCCAACAACTCAACAAACTCAATTTCGGCTGCATCAAATTTTCTTTTTCGGTTTTGCGACGACGAAAAATTTATAGCACCAAATAAATTGTTGTGCGACTCTATATGACATCCAATGTATTGATTGAATTCGAATTTTTCGTTGAGCTTTAAATTCGCAAATGGCGATTTCAATTTATTCTGAATATGCAGTACTTTATTGGTATTCAGTACCGCCATACTATCGCTTTCATTGGCATTGAAAGTCGTACCTTTTCTAAACTTGCTTTCAGAACAACTTACATGAGACAGTATTTTCACTCTATTATCGGTACTTCTATAGGCTGAAATATTCGCGTTTTCCACTTGCAAAAAATCCAAACCTATCTGCAATGCCGATTTTAACTGACTTTTGAACGGCATATTTCCCAACACACTAATCTCGTTCAACGCTGTTAAGGCCTTTTGCTGTCTAATGAGTTTTAGTTCATTTTCTTTGATTTTAGTAATGTCTTGCAACGTACCGTACATCCATTGAGGGTCACCGTTTTCTGTCCAAGAAACTATTTTCCCCTTATCGAGTACCCAAATCCAATGTCCGTCTTTGTGTAATACTCTTATTTCAATTTCATAATATTCTTTCTTGCCTTTAAAGTGTTCTTTTAGAATAGGCAAACTTTTACCCAAATCTTTTCTGTGGGCATGTTTTAACCACACGTCTATATTCAATGGGTGCAATTCCTCAACGGTGTATCCTAAAATGCCTGCCCAACCATCGTTTACATTTACTTCACCCGTTTGTACATTCCATTCCCAAGTACCTAAATTGGCTCCATCAACTGCATATTCAAACCGTTGTTGTTCGTTTTTAAGTATTCTTTCGTTTTCTTTTCGTTCCGATATATCTCTGGCATTTGCAATTAAAAAACCTTCCCCAGAAATCTCTACATATTTAACATTAACCTCAACTGGTATAATAGCTTTGGTACTTTGGTTAATGTGCTTACCTTCAACCGTTTTAGATTTTACGATTTTCATGTGAGCCACATGCTTTTCCCACGAACCTGGTTCAGAAAAAAGAGCTTCCATGTCCGACACGTGTATGTTTTCGAGCTTGTTAGGATCTATGTCCAATCTTTCACTCGCCTCATTGTTCATGTAATACAAATAGCCGTTTTCTCGTACTACTTGCACAGCATCAGATGAGTTGTCTATCAAACTTTGAAACAGACTTAATTCATTATTTTCTTCAACAATGGATTTCTTTTTTGGAGCTGTTAATAGTGGGCGGCATTGAAGATTAAACCTCAATATACCATCGCTCTCACTGTTGATAGTGGCGTTGCATTGGTATTCAGTATAGCTTTTACCATCGTCTTTCAAGCGCAGTTGGAAAGTTTCGCTCTTATGGTTTTTAAAGCATTTAGAAAGCTTTACTCTAAGCCTTATTCTATCCGACGGGTCTACTATTTGCATAAAACTGCCTTGCTGAGTAGTGTCAGATAACTTTAGCGTCTGCACAGCCGAAGCGTTGCAGTAAAAAATGGACGCATCGCTATTCAACACAAAAACCAACAGGTCGCTGTTTTCTATAATCGATTCAAAAAATCGATTGTCTGTAGTTGTGTTAGCTTGTAATTCCATAATTCAGAAATTTTTGAGTGCTTGAATGAAAAAAAAATCATTCTATACTCCGTACCTAATATCCTTATTATCAAACTCTTCTATTAATCTATTTTACCAATTGCATTGTATTTTCGACAACAGTTATACTTTTTACCCATAAGCGTAAAAATAGATTTTCACGAACCAGTAAAGGCTCTCATCCTATAGTAATAGCAAGCCATCGAGATAATATGTTATCTAAAACCTGATAGCCCTCTAACTGTCAGATTGCAAGTCTGTATCCAACTCTTACCCTTCAGATTAATGAAATATTCAACTATTGGACGAAAAAAAAAGACCTAAATCACTCTGAATACAACCACATACAATTGGAATATTAATTTTGGGGGCGATTACGTCAATTTTATGTCTAAATACACCGAATATTCTGCCCTTAGTTTCACAGAGGTTGCTCAAAAAGCCCTAAAAAAATGGTCTAGCGAAAAAACCTTTGAAGAAAGCATCTCTTCACGTGAAGGCAAACCATCGTTTGTGTTTTACGAAGGACCACCTTCTGCAAACGGTTTGCCAGGTATACACCACGTTATGGGAAGAAGTATCAAAGATATTTTTTGCCGATATAAAACCTTAAAAGGATTTAAAGTAGAGCGAAAAGCTGGGTGGGATACGCATGGCTTGCCCGTAGAATTGGGTGTTGAAAAAGCATTGGGCATAACCAAAGAAGACATTGGCAAAAGCATTTCGGTAGACGAATACAACGACGCTTGTAAAGAAGCCGTAATGAAGTACACCGACGTATGGGCTGACCTTACTGACAAAATGGGGTACTGGGTAAATATGGACGATCCATACATTACTTACGACAACAAATACATAGAAAGTGTTTGGTACATTTTACAAAAACTTTACAAAAAAGAGTTGTTGTACAAAGGGTATACCATACAACCCTATTCGCCTAAAGCTGGTACAGGACTTAGCTCGCATGAATTGAATCAACCAGGCTGTTACCGCGACGTTAAAGACACCAGTGTAACGGCTCAGTTTAAGGCCAAAGACAGCTCGTTTTTTGGAATTGATGAAGATGTTTACTTCTTGGCGTGGACTACCACTCCTTGGACTTTGCCTTCGAATACCGCATTAACTGTAGGCGAAAAGATTAATTATCTGTTGGTAGAAACCTTCAACCAATACACCTTCCAACGCAACTACATAGTTTTAGCTGAAAATTTATTAGCAAAAAACTTTGGTAAAAAATACCACACTGCCGAATCGCTTGAAGATTATAAAGAAGGCGATAAAAGCATTCCTTACCGCATAGTAAAATCTTTCTTAGGTAAAGATTTAGTTGGTCAGCGATATGAGCAACTTATGCCATTGGCATTGCCTGCGCAAAGTCCGGAAGATGCATTCAGAATAATTCCTGGTGACTTTGTAACTACTGAAGATGGTACAGGAATAGTGCACACGGCTCCTACTTTTGGTGCCGACGATTATATGGTAGCCCAAAAAGCTGGTGTACCACCAATGATGTTGAAAGACGAAAATGGTGAATTGGTTCCTTTGGTTGACTTGCAAGGAAAGTTTATTGACGGCCTTGGATTCTTGTCTGGTAAATTCGTTAAAAATGAATACTACAACGACGATGAAATTCCTGAAAAATCAGTCGATGTTGAAATTGCCATCCAACTAAAGGAAGAAAACAAAGCGTTCAAAGTTGAAAAATACGAACACAGTTACCCACATTGTTGGCGTACCGATAAACCCGTATTATACTATCCATTAGATTCTTGGTTTGTAAAAAGTACAGCTGCCAAAGACAAGTTGATAGAGTTGAACAAAACCATCAACTGGAAACCAGAAAGCACTGGTAGTGGGCGCTTTGGAAAATGGCTAGAAAATCTCAACGACTGGAACTTATCCCGAAGCCGTTATTGGGGTATCCCTATTCCAATTTGGAGAAGCGAAGACAAAAAAGACGCCATCTGCATCGGTTCATTAGAAGAACTAAAAGCCGAAATTGAAAAATCAGTTGCAGCAGGTTTTATGTCGAAAAGCATACTTGAAAACTTCACTCCTAACGACTTTTCGAAAGAAAACTACTCTTTGTTTGATTTGCACAAACACGTGGTAGATGACATTATACTTTGCTCTGATAGTGGCCAAAAACTATTCCGCGAAAGCGATTTGATTGATGTCTGGTTCGATAGTGGATCCATGCCTTATGCTCAATGGCATTATCCTTTCGAGAACAAAGAAAAAGTAGATAACAACGAAGCTTTTCCGGCCGATTTTATTGCAGAAGGTGTTGACCAAACACGTGGATGGTTCTTTACTCTACACGCTATTGCCACCATGGCATTCGATTCTGTAGCTTACAAAAATGTATTGTCTAATGGATTGGTGCTCGATAAAAACGGACAAAAAATGTCCAAACGCTTGGGCAATGCTGTAGATCCTTTCGAAGTACTCGGAAAATACGGCCCAGATGCTACCCGTTGGTACATGATTGGTAACGCCAACCCATGGGAAAACCTAAAGTTTGATGTAACTGGAATAGAAGAAGTACAACGTAAATTTTTTAGAGCGTTGCACAACACATATTCTTTCTTCTCTCTATACGCCAACATCGATGGTTTTGCTTACAAAGAAGCTGATATAGCATTAGAAAAAAGACCAGAAATTGATCGTTGGGTACTTTCAAAATTAGAAAGTCTAACCGCCGAGGTTGATGGTTATTTTGATCAATACGAGCCGACTAAAGCCGTAAGAGCAATACAAGATTTTGTTGTAAACGATTTGTCTAACTGGTACGTGCGTTTATGTCGTAAACGTTTCTGGAGAGGCGATTATGTTGAAGACAAAATTGCTGCATACCAAACATTGTATACTTGTTTGCACCGCTTGGCTATCATTTGTAGCCCTGTTGCACCATTTTACAGCGAGCAGTTATTCGAAGATTTAAACAAAGTTAGTGGCAAAGCAAGCGGATCGGTACATTTACAATACTGGCCAAAAGCCAATACAGAAACCATAAATGCCAATTTAGAAGATCAAATGGCGATGGCGCAAAGCGTATGTTCTGGTATATTGTCTATCCGTAAAAAAGAAAAATTACGCGTTCGTCAACCTTTGCAAAAAGCCTTAATTCCACTTACTTCTAAGCAAGCCATAGAAAACCTTCAAAAGGTAAGTGACTTGATAAAAACAGAAGTAAACATCAAGGAATTGGAAATAGCCGATGCCAACTCGGGGACATTCAAGAAATACGCAAAAGCAAATTTCAAAGCATTAGGACCACGTTTTGGTAAAAATGTAAAAGCAGCAGTAAACTTTATTACCGGATTGGGTAATGAAGACCTTAGTAAATTAGAAGCTGGCGAACAACTGGGTATAGACATCAACGGAGCAACGGAATATATTACCATAAGCGACGTTGAAATATTTACTGAAGATGTTCCAGGATGGCAAGTTACTAGTGAGAATGGTATCACTATAGCACTAGACATTACACTTTCTGATGAGTTGATTCAAGAGGGCTATACCAGAGAAATGGTTAACCGAATTCAAAATATCAGAAAAGACAATGGGTACGATGTGACGGATAGAATCATCATTAAGGTACAAGCCGATGATATGCTGACCAATGCCCTAAAAAACAATATGGAGTACCTTTGTGCGGAAACGTTGGCAGATGACCTACAATTTGTAGATTCGTTCGCAGATAACCAAAGTGCCGTTTTAGAACTAGATACAACTGTAAGTGTTAATATTCAATTAGAAAAAATTTAATTATGGCAGATTTCATTAGATATTCAGATCAAGACCTACAAGAGTTTAAAGAATTAATAAACAGCCGTTTAGAAGAAGCTAAATCCGATTTAGCACTTTTAAAAGAGTCGCTTTCACACAACAATAATGGTACGGACGATACGTCGCCAACCCAGTTGAAAATGGAAGATGGTTCTGAAGCTAGAGGAAGGGAAGAAACTGCACAGTTGGCTTCTCGTCAAGAACGTTACATCATGAATTTAAAAGATGCCTTGGTTCGTATTGAAAACAAAACTTATGGCATTTGCCGTGCTACAGGTGTTTTGATCCGTAAAGAGCGTTTGAAATTGGTGCCTCATGCAACTTTAAGCATCGATGCTAAAAATGATCAGGACAGCAAAAAAATAAGGGCTTGAAAAAAAGCTTACTCATAATATTTCTGGTTATCCTTATCGACCAGATTGTAAAGTTTTACATCAAACTGCACTTCGAATACGGAGAGTCAGTTGATGTATTTGGCGATTGGTTCAAACTCTACTTTGTAGAAAATCCGGGCATGGCTTTCGGATTGGAATTTGGTGGTGTTGTGGGCAAATATTTGCTCAGCATCTTCAGAATAGCATCTACTGTTATCATGTTCTTCATCTTGGCTCACTACCATCGCTCCAATGCGACTATGTGGGTTAAAGTTGGTATGTCGCTGGTAATAGGTGGTGCTATCGGAAACATAATAGACGGAACATTCTACGGAATTATTTTTGACGAAAGTACCTATCAATACACAGCTACTTTTTTACCCGAAAATGGTGGTTATGCCCCTCTTTTACAAGGTCGTGTAGTGGATATGCTTTACTTTCCATTGATTGATACACAACTGCCAAGTTGGCTACCTATCTTCGGAGGAGAGAACTTTCAATTCTTCAAACCTATATTCAATATTGCCGATACGGCAGTAAGTTTTGGAGTTGGGTTATTGATTCTTTTTAGAAAAGAAGCCTTTTCTAAATAGCCACTTAGAGGCTAAACCGAGGTTTTTTTTGTAACTAGCGAAACAATTACCCGTTACATTTTACTCTATGATTTTCACTAATTCGGCAGGTCATAAAATTTTTTACTCTTACACCACTAATGCCGATAAACCCACACTTTTGCTTTGCAATGGTATTGGTCAAAATAGCTCTTATTGGGCAGAGATTAAGTATCTATTCAAAGACGATTTTAGTTTTTTAGAGTTTGATTTCCCGAATCAAGGTCAATCTAGCCATACAAGAAAACCGCTTGCGACCAACGACTATGCGCAGGTTATAATAGATTTATGCGCTGAATTGAACATTGCTTCTTGTATCGGTATAGGCAATGCTTTTGGAGGTTTGGTTATAAAACTAGCCTACCAAATACATCCGAGCTTATTCAGCAAAATTGTTCTTATATCTTGTTTTGCTCAACGCAACAAACGCATGAGCCGCTATGCCGAAAACACAAAAAGTATTGTGGAAAGCATAGTTGAAGAACAAGATTTTTTAAAACTATTTGGGCAAGATTGGTTGGACAAGAGTTTTATAGAAATGTTTGGGTCTGAATATTTGAATACCAGAAGCAATCAGAAAAAAAGCGAACGCTATTTCAAAGGCATCCTCTCTATGATGAACAGCCTTCAGGATAACGAAAGCAATTTAAGCAGCGAAGTAGAGAAAATTAAAATACCTGTATTGGTTGTGCAAGGTAATTTGGATCAAATTATCCCACCGAGCAACGGTATAGAACTGACAGAAAAGTTAGCCAAAGGCCAATACGCCGAAATTAAAAACGGCAAGCACATACTTCAGGAAACTCACCCCGATGAGTTGTCCGACCACTTAAAGCTTTTTTTAGCTTAGAATATTCGAAGCCAGGCTGGTTTTAAACGCCAAATACTTTTTTAGCAATCTGAACAGCATTGGTCGCTGCGCCTTTTCTAATATTGTCGGCTACAATCCAAAGGTTTACGGTGTTCTTTTGGCTCTCATCTCTTCGTATTCTTCCTACAAACACATCGTTTTTACCACGGGCATACAAAGGCATTGGGTAGGTTTTAGTCAAAGGATTGTCTTGAACAGTAATTCCTGGAAAATCGGATAAAGCTGTTCGCAAAGCGTTGATATCGAAGTCGTTTTCAAACTCAATGTTTACAGCTTCACTATGTCCTCCTTCTACCGGCACACGCACAGCAGTTGCAGAAATACCAAATTCGGCACTAAGAATTTTCTTTGGCTCGTGAACCAATTTCATTTCTTCTTTCGTATAGTCGTTTTCTAAAAATACATCGCAATGAGGCAAACAGTTTTTATCGATAGCATAAGGATAAACCATTTCTGTTTTGTTTCCCGAACGTTCAGCATTCATTTGCTCAACGGCTTTAACTCCAGTACCAGAAATACTTTGATATGTAGACACCAAAACACGTTTCAATACAAAGAGGTCGTGCAATGGTTTTAATGCCATTACAAGCTGTATAGTGCTGCAATTTGGGTTGGCTATGAGTTTGTCTTCTTTTGTGAGTTCATGCCCATTAACTTCTGGTACAATTAGCTTCACATCTGGATGCATACGCCATGCAGAAGAATTATCAATTACTACAGTACCTACCTCTGTAAATTTTGGGGCGTAGGCTAAAGAAAATTCGCCTCCAGCAGAAAACAAAGCCAAATCGGGCTTCAAGCTTATAGCTTGTTCTACACCAATAACAGAATATTTTTTATCTTGATATAAAACCTCTTTACCGATGGATTTAACACTTGCAACGGGATATAATTCTGTAATCGGGAAATTATATTCTGATAATACCTTCAACATTTCTTGGCCAACCATTCCGGTAGCTCCTACCACTGCAACTCTCATCGTCTTATGTATAAACTGTTTCTAATTCTATTTTGTACCATTCCTTGTTTTGTGTGGGCTCAATTTTCCGACAATTTTAACGACGGAAATATCAGCTCAAATCCAAGGTGGCAAGGCGAAGTTAGCGAATTTATAGTGGATGAAAATGGCCGCCTACAACTTACTTCTGAAGCTATTTCTGGCAGCAAAATGTTGTATACATCTTCTCCAATCGGCGATTCTGCCCGCTGGGATTTAGATGTTTTCATGGATTTCAATACATCCTCGGCTAATTACTGTCGCCTTTATTTGGCTGCTGAAGACACCGTTTTAGATACTACGAATTGTTTTTTTGCCCAACTCGGTGGCTCTAGTGACAACATTCAACTTTGGATACGAAACAATGGACAAGAAACACTGATACTAGAAAGTGAAAGCGGATTATTTGACAACGACAGTACGGCTATGCATTTATCCATTCATTATTCCAACAACAAACTATCAATAGATACTGGGTTTAGTGCATTGCAAACAATAATATGCACTTCAGTCAATTTACCTACTTACAATTACCGCTACTTTGCACTGCAACCTGTTTTCACCTCCACAAGATCTACAAAGTTTTGGTTCGATAACATACATGTTGTAGGCAAAACAGAAACTGTTGCACCCAGAGTAATTGCCCAAAAATGCATCGGTCCGAATGCCCTTGAAATAACATTTACTGAAACCATAAGTGCCTCATCTTTATTGGTACAAAATTTTATAGTCGATGATACACTAACTCCATCGAGTGTTGCATCAACCAATCGTTCGGTAGTTTTGACATTTCCTACCAATCTTCCACAAAAAAAATATTTGTCCATTGTTATTCAAAACTTGACCGACGAATTTTCTAACATTCTTACAGACACATTGGTTTACACCTTTTGTGGTACAATTGATCTAGCCGAATTTGGTGATGTTCTAATCAATGAAATAATGATAGACCCATCGCCAAACGACAATTTACCGGAAGAAGAATTTTTAGAACTCTACAACAACTCCGAAAAAGCGGTTTCACTTTCATCTTTAAACCTTTTCAACAATCATAATCAATACCACTTTTTAACCGATACTATTTTACTCCCCCAGCAATACTATACCATTTGCGCAAGCGAAAACGTGTATGCCTTTACAAGTATTGGTATCTCTAACGTTATTGGAGCGGTAGATTTTCCATCATTGAACAATACGGCCGACAGTCTTAGCCTAGTATCTAATGGACTCACAATTGACATCGTCAACTATAATACTGAATGGCACAACACACCAAAAACCAATGGCGGTTACAGTTTAGAAAGGATAGACCCAACCTCTGTTTGCAACGATCCATTCAACTTCACGTATTCTATAGCGAACACTCAAGGAACGCCCAGTCAAAAAAATAGTGTTTACACCGTTTATGATGGCGAATATCATATCGTCACAATGGAAGCACTCCCAAATAAATCCCTTGTGCTGAATACAAGTTCTGCCCTTAGCCTCATGGATTTTGAAAACACCACTTTGAAATTGAATAACGAAGAAAATATTGGCATTGTTCAAAGTCATAATTCAGCAAATACCTATACCATATATTTTAATTCATGGCCCAATCCAGGCACCGTTGTTGAGGCGCATTTTCAATCTTTGATTTCTTGTCGAGGCACAACATTAGATACCGTTATAACCGTAACAATACCTACTCCCAGTTCAGGAAATGAACTTCATATTACTGAACTAATGATAGACCCAAGTCCTCCCGTAGGTTTGCCTAATGCAGAATATTTGGAGATCTACAACAGCGCTAATTATGCGGTCTACTTATCTGATTTTGAACTAATCGACAAGAGCAAAACATACCATCTTCCTCCATTTAAAATTCCACCTAAGGAATATGCCTTATTGATTTCAGATAGCGATTCTGAACTTTTTAATGATTTCAATTGCATGCTACTTCAGAATTTTCCATCACTTCTCAATTCAGAATATAGCATTGGAATTAAACACATTAACAGCGGCATAATTGATGAAATACATTACACTTCAGAATATTACAAAGACATTACTAAATCTGATGGTGGCTATTCATTAGAAAACATTAATCCTGTTGAAAATTGTTTAGGAAAACTAAATTTTTCTGCAAGTAACGATCCTAAAGGAGGCACTCCGGGCAAACAAAATAGCATTCATCAAACCAGTTCTATTTCAACGCCATTGTTTGTTGAAAAAACGTCAATGAATAATGAGCATTTAAGCATCGTTTTCGACAGAAACATAAATCCTTCAGTCAATTTTGATTTCAACTCATTGACCTTCACTCCTAGTGTTCCGTATACTGTAAACTACTTCAATCGCGACAGTTTGATTGTAAACGTATTCTTAGATAATGGAGTCTTCGAATATCAATTGCACATGAAGGATATTGAAGATTGTTTGCAAAATACACTGGACACAACTTTGACATTGTATTTCGGAAAAGAACCATCAAAGGGAGATTTAATATTTACCGAAATCATGGCTGACCCTACACCAAATAACGAATTGCCAGAGGTTGAATATTTAGAACTATACAATACAACTGCATTTCCTTTGAGATTAAACAACATTGCTTTAAACAGCATAGCTCTCAATTTGGATTATGTTTTGCCCGCCAACGCATATGCTTTGATTTCTAGTGATGGTAGAAGTTTTGGGCTACACAACTCCTTAACGATCAATGCATTGAGCCATACATTTTTGACCAATAGCGGCAAACATCTTGCGTTGTACAACACCAAAAACAACGAAGCCATCACTGAGTTAAACTATTCAACTACCTGGCACTCGAATGATTTTGCATTGGATGGAGGTATAAGTTTAGAATTGAACGACCTCAATTTAAAATGCTACAATAGCCCTTTGTTTTGGAGCAGCAGTACACATCCACATGGCGGCACACCAGGTAAAGAAAACAGCATTTCAGAACAAGAAATATTCCCAGCAATGCCGACACTTTCTTACTTCAACAACAAACGATTATCCTTTGGTTTTACTCGCCCAATGAGTTTGGATTCAATCGATTTTTCATTCACAGAAATAATCGATAGTGTTTACTTATCTGGTAATGCTCATTTGTTGCACTTAAAATTAAAAAACGACCTCTCTGAAAATCTTCTCACTTACTCTTTCCACATCAAGCAATGCAACAACAATCTGAAAGTGAGCAGTACTTTGGCATTAAAAAAACCGGTTTCACCAAAATCAAATCAGCTCATTATCAATGAAATACTATATGATGCTAAAGAGAATCAAAACGAATTTATTGAGCTATACAATCCCACATCTGCTTTTCTTTCCCTCAATAATTTACGGTATCAGTTAGATTCTAAATCTGGTGTATTAGATTCATTGGGGCTAATAATGCCACCGAATTCTTATGTGTTTTTAGCAGCTGATACCAATAAGCTAACAGGCTTTAACCACAAAAACTCTCTTGCATATTACCCATTCTTCGAATTGCCAACCTTAACCAATACAGGTGTTGAATTTTCTATACAGTCGAACAACAACGATACTTTAGACCACATTCGAGTAGATGATAAGCAACACTATCCGCTCTTAATAGACACCAAAGGTGTTGCACTCGAACGTATTTTCAATCCCAATCTTGATAGTCCTCAATTTGCATCTGCACCGGAGTCTTATGGATTTGCAAGTCCTGGACTTAAAAATGCCACTTCAATTGTAGACAATGAAAGCAATGAGTTGATTAGACTGAGCGACAATTACATTTCAGCCAATGGCGATGGCTATCAGGATTTTGTAAGCATAACGTATTCTAAAGCGAAAGTAGAAAGCATTGATATTACCATTTACGATAGAGCAGGGTTTATTGTGCGTCATATTGCCAACAATTACATCCACTCGGGTGAAAGTAGTTTTATCTGGAATGGTGAGAACAACTCTAAACAGCTAACAGAAGCTGGTGTGTATATTTTGGTTTTAGATGTTTCTAGTGATGGAAAATCAACAAACAGAATACGAAAAACCATTACGGTATCTCGTTAAATAAAGAAAGGAACGACAATGCCGTTCCTTTTTCCCTTATCACTAAACTAAACCCTTACATTCGTTTAGTGATTAAACTTACCCAGCGCTAATATAGAATTTAATTCAATATTCAGATACGTTTTACAGTTATTTTTAATCGACGAGATTAATTTCTATAAAATTCATTAACCTATATGTGCAATATTAGTTTGTATTAGCGAGATATAACCTTGTATTTTGGATTATTCACGCTAAAACTAAACTATAATCAATATTTCGTTTCTATAAACAAAATTAACTTTAAGAAAGCTGATATAGTTCAATTATTGAGCAGATTTAGACTTTTTAGCTTCTACAAAATATTTTTTTGGCACCAAAAGCATTCCAAAACACTTTCCGTCGGGTTTATAAATATTTTTATGATGCACTTTATGAGCTTTACGTATGGCTCTAAAATAGAAGTTGTCCGTTTTATCAAACCACTTAAATCTTCTGTGAATGAGCACATCGTGCACCAAGAAGTAGCATATACCGTAAAACAAGATGCCCAATCCAGCAAAAAATCTCCAATCGTAACCCGCTAAAGATCCAAAAATCATCAGGCTGGCACTTGGTATGGCATAAATCACAAAAAAGGCATCGTTCTTCTCAAAAAACCCTGGCTCTACTTGGTGATGATCTTTGTGGAAATACCACATAAAACCATGCATTACATACTTGTGGGTAAACCACGCCATAAATTCCATTATAACAAAAAACAAAGGCGTAAATAATACGATCATACTACTGAATTAAGTGTGTGTTTATATATTTCTATACAGGCCTTTCGGCTCTCCTTTAAATCAACCATTGGTCTATAGTCTGTACTTTCAAATTCTGGCACCCACTGGCGAATGTATTCACTATTTGGGTCAAACTTTTTGGCTTGCGATTCTGGATTAAACACCCTAAAATAAGGTGCCGCATCGCATCCACAACTTGCCGCCCATTGCCACCCTCCTACATTTGAAGCCAATTCAAAATCCATCAATTTTTCAGCAAAATAAGCCTCGCCCCATCGCCAATCTATCAACAGATTTTTACACAAAAAGCTGGCCACTATCATCCGCACTCTGTTGTGCATAAAACCCGTCGCGTTTAACTCACGCATACCGGCATCAACAAGAGCAACGCCCGTATTTCCGTTTTTCCACAAATCAAAATCCGCTTCGTTATTGCGCCAAGGTATGGACGCGTACTTTGGCTTGAATTCTTCTGTAACTGTATTGGGATAATACCATAAAATCATCTGATAAAATTCTCTCCAAATAAGTTCACTGGTATATGTGTGCGACAATTGCATAGCCGTAAGCAAAAGTCTACGGATGCTTATATTACCAAAACGAAGTAAAACAGACACTTTACTGGTTCCATTTTCTGCAGGAAAGTCTCGAAGCGACTCGTAGTGTATTAGAATATTTTCATCTGGATAGTCGAGGTTACAAGCATAGTTCTGCTCCTCAAATCCTATCGAATTTAATTTAGGGAAACCAAAATTTGATTTAGAAAAACACTCCCACAATTCATCAACAGTATTTGTTTCTATGGTTGTTATACTGACAGTTTTTCTCCAAGTATTCGCATATGGGGTAAATACCGAATATGGTGACCCATCGGCTTTTAAAACTTCGTGAGGCTCTAAAATAACATGGTCTTTGAAAGTAATCGCTACAATATTCTGCTGGTTTAGTAATCCCTCAATTTCTTCATCACGTTGGCGAGCATAAGGAGTATAATCTCTGTTCCAATAGACACTCTTCAATGCAGGAAATTGCTCTCTAATATTCCCGAAAAATTGCTGTGGTGTTCCATGATATACCAATATAGAACTATTGTATTCAGCCAAAATAGTGTTCAGCTTTTTAAGGCATGAGTAGATGTAAGTAACTCTTTGATCGGTTTTTGGCAACGACTCTAAAAGATGGCTATCGAATATGAAAACAGGTTGAACTTTATCGCCCCTTTTCAATGCCTTGATCAATCCTGTATTATCGTCAAATCTAAGATCGCGTCGAAACCAAAACAAGGTATCGGTTGAAATGTCTACACCAGCTCTTTGCATTGTTCTACAAACTTTGGCAACGCGATAAGGAACCATGGTGTATACTCACTTGGATTCATTGCCACATCTTTCAATAAGGTTTTCAAATCAACATATTTATAGGCGTGTACTTCGTCTTCGTTGAATTCAAAATCGGCACTGTATTTAGCTACAAATACATGGTCAAATTCATGCTCTGTAAGACCATTGCTAAAACCAGCTTTGTACGTAAAATTAAACAGGTAATCGGGCTCAACATCTATCCCTAATTCTTCTTGAGCTCTCCGAACAACAGCCGACCGCAAATCTTCGTCTTTTCTTGGATGACTACAACATGCATTGGTCCATAAACCTGGCGAATGATACTTTGAATGAGCTCTTTGATGAATCAACATTTCGCCCTTATCGTTGATGATAAATAATGAAAATGCACGATGCAAAACACCTTTTTCGTGGGCTTCCATTTTTTCCATCGTTCCCAACTCATTATCGTTAGAATCTACTAATACTACATACTCTGGTTGATTCATAATAAATTAAAAGAGTGCTTTAAATACGATGATGTTAATACCCAGTATTTCCTTCTATTCGAAATTCGAATTCGATTATTGAGAATGTTTTGGTGCTCTGTCTTTTTTATTTTCCCCAATAACTGACGGTAAAACATGTAAGCGAGATAAACTCCAAATCGGGCGTTTTTAGGAAGCTGTACGATGCCTTTATATCCTTCATCAAAATCGGCTTCAATTTCCTTCAATAACGTCTGTTTTTGTACTTCATTGAAATCCTTCAAATTGACATTGGGGAAATACTGACGCCCCATGCCTTCATAATCGGCTTGCAAATCGCGCAAGAAATTGATTTTTTGAAACGCCGCTCCTAGAGACATTGCCATGGGTTTTAACTTATTATAAACAACATCATCTCCGCTGACAAAAATTCGTAAACACATCAAGCCCACTACTTCGGCCGAACCCAAAATATAGTTTTCGTATTCGGATTGCGAGTAAGTACTTTTATCTAGATCCATGCGCATGCTCTTCAAAAAAGCGTTTACACAATCTATATCTAGACCATAATCATGGTAAGTCTTTTGGAAAGCATTCAACACAGGGTTGGTGCTTATTTTTCTTTCCAAGGCACGATACGTTTCTGCCTCAAACTCGTTGAGCAAAGTCAGTTTATCGTAGTCATGAAAGGAATCTACAATCTCATCAGCCAATCGTACAAAGCCATATATGTTGTATATCGGCTGTTGCATTTTTTTATCCAGGCAAAGAATGCCTAAAGAAAAAGATGTGCTGTATTTTCTTGTAATACTTTTTGCTAACCGCTCTGAAACGGTGTCGTACAGTCTTTTCATAAATTAGGCTGTTAACAATTCTGCTACAATTTGGCCTGAAATAACCGCTGGTGGCAATCCTGGTCCTGGTACACTTAGCTGCCCACAATAAAATACATTCTTTAGTGCTTTGTTCTTCATTCGTGGTTTTAAAAAGGCCGTTTGCTTCAACGTATTTGCCAAACCGTAAGCGTTGCCTTTAAATGAATTGTACTCTTCTTCGAAATTACTAACCGAATAAGGTAGACAAAAAGCAACTTCGTCCATAAAACTCTCACCTATTTTATTTTCAACGCGTTGTACCAAATGCTTAAAATAGGCAATTTGTTCCTTTTCACTAATTTCATTTATTCCAGGCGCAATGGGCACTAAAAAAAACAAATTTTCTTTCCCTTCTGGTGCAACACTCGCATCTGTTTTACTTGGTGCGCACACATAAAATAGAGGTTTTTCTGGCCAACTTGGCTCATCGTATATTGTGTGAGCATGAGCTTCAAAACTGGTGTCGAAAAACAAGTTATGATGTTCAAGATTCGGCAATTTTTTATTGACCCCAACATAAAACAGCAGCGATGACGGCGACATAACTCTACTATCCCAATACGCTTGGTTGTAATTTCTATGTTTTTCTTGCAATAATTTTTGCTCTGTAAAATGATAGTCGGCAGCCGAAATAACATTATCAAACTTCAAATCACCCAAACTGCATTGAATGCCTTTGGCTTCTTTTCCTTCAACCAATATTTTTTCTACGGTGCAATTGAATCGAAACTCCACACCCAACTTTAACGCTAATTGATGAAAGGCTTCGGATATTTCGCACATACCTCCCATTGGATACCACGTACCTAATTTGATGTCGGCATAGTTCATTAAACTATACAATGCTGGCGTGTCCTTGGGTTTAGCTCCCAAAAACAAAACGGGGAAATTGAGGATTTCCAAGATTTTTGGATTCGTAAAATACTTTTCGGTAAGAGTCGTAAAACTTCCAAGCAACTGCAACTTAAACAATGCCGAAATAACATCCCATTGCGCAAATTCAAGTATCGATAACCCTGGCTTATACACCAAACTATCCATTCCTTTTCGGTACTTGTACTCGGCATCGGCCATAAAAGCCTCAAGCTGTTTTCCTGCACCATCTTCCAAACTTTCGAATAACGCTTTTAGGTCTTCAAAATTTGCTGGAATATTGTGTTGAGAATCGGTGAAAATCACCTGATACGACGGATCCAATCTTTTTAAATCCAAATAGTCGTTGATATCTTCGTCAAACTGATTAAAAAATCGTTCAAACACATCGGGCATCCAATACCATGAGGGTCCTTTATCAAAGGTAAAGCCTTCTTTTTCGAAGCTCCTAGCTCGACCACCTACTTCAGCGTGTTGTTCTAAAACAGTAACTTTAAATCCGCGCTGAGCTGCTTTGCATGCTGCCGCTAATCCGCTAATTCCTGCCCCAATAATTCCAACCGATTTCGTCATATTTTTAAGCTTTTCAGCTTCAACATTTTAGCCTTGCGGGTTAAAAAACTTAACTACGCTATATTTCAAGTAAAGGATTTACAACCGACCATCCATAATTATTAGACAAATGGTCGATTTTCATGCAATATAAAATAAGTGGGCTTTATGGCTTTTGTCATTGCCTATATTTGCTGTACGTCCATGCCAAAATTTGACCACCTAGAAGAAAAAATCAAAAGCGTACCGACCAAACCGGGCGTTTATCAATACTTCAACAAAGAAGGTGTTATCATATATGTTGGTAAAGCAAAAAATCTAAAACGTAGAGTAAGCTCTTATTTCAATAAAAACCACGATTACGGTAAAGTAAGGCGATTGGTGTCGCAGATAGTGGACATAAAATATCTAGTTGTTGAGACCGAAATGGACGCTCTGCTGCTTGAGAATAATCTCATCAAAAAGTACCAACCAAAATACAATGTCATGCTCAAGGACGACAAAAGTTATCCTTGGATTTGCATCAAAAAAGAGCCCTTCCCACGGGTTTTTGGAACGCGACGCATGGTGAAAGATGGCAGCAAATACTTTGGTCCATATAGCTCCATAAAAATGATGAACACTTTACTGGACCTCATCAAAGAGCTGTATCCGTTGCGAACTTGCAAGTACAATCTTAGTCCAGAAAACATAAACGCAGGAAAATTTAAAGTCTGTTTAGAATACCATATCGGCAATTGCCTTGGTCCGTGCGAAGGGAAGCAGAATGTAGACAGTTACGACCAAGAAATAGAAGACATAAAAAAAATTGTTCAAGGCAATATAAAAGATGTGATTGTCCATCTCAAAAACTTGATGACCTCTTACGCTCAAAACTTTGAGTTTGAAAAGGCGCAAGAAATGAAGGAAAAGACAGAACTCTTGAGTAATTATCAAGCTAAAAGCACCGTAGTAAGCCCTACTGTAGACGACGTAGATGTATTTAGCCTAGTACAAGATGATGAAATAGCCTTCGTTAATTTTCTGCGCGTTAAAAGCGGTTCTATCGTTCAAGGTTTTACGCTTGAGTTAAAAAAAGGGGTAGAAAATGAAGAAGTAGACGATTTACTCAAAATTGGGATCATTGAACTCAGAGAACGCTTTCATAGCAACAGCAAGGAATTGATTCTTGAAAAAGAACTTGGCTTAGGGGATTATTTTACCGAAACCGTTCCGCAGCGTGGCGACAAGAAAAAATTATTAGAAATGTCTATCCGCAACGCTAAGTATTACATGATAGACAAACACAAACAGCAAAAACTTATTGATCCTGAAAAACACAGTAAGCGCATACTCAACACCATTAAAACCGATTTAAGACTGAGCGAATTGCCAAAGCACATTGAATGTTTTGATAACTCTAACATTCAAGGAACCAATCCAGTAGCTGCCTGTGTCGTTTTCAAAAATGCTAAACCAAGCAAAAAGGATTACCGGCATTTCAACATAAAAACCGTGGTGGGGCCCGATGATTTTGCCAGCATGGAAGAAGTAGTTTACCGTAGATACAAACGACTTTTAGATGAAGAACAAGAGCTTCCTCAACTCATTATTATCGATGGAGGTAAAGGACAATTAGGCTCAGCTATTAAAAGTCTAAGAGCGCTCGATTTAATGGGCAAAATTGCCATCGTTGGCATAGCAAAACGTTTAGAAGAAATCTACTTTCCGGGCGATAGTGTTCCGCTCTACATTGATAAAAAATCGGAAAGTTTGAAAATCATTCAACAACTCCGAAATGAAGCCCACCGCTTTGGTATAACCTTCCACAGACAAAAAAGAAGCAAGGCAGCACTAGGCACCGAACTCACCAAAATTGAAGGTATAGGCGAAACAACGGCCCAAAAACTGTTCAAACATTTTGGTACTGTAAAAAAAGTAAAATTAGCCAGCGAAGAAGAATTAATGCAAGTACTCAATACCAAACAGTGCAAGGCATTGCTCCATTATTTCTCACAATCGACCGACAGTTAATTATTGCTTTAGCTTAAAATCTAAGCCGAAAGAAAAATACCCTAGCACAAAACCTTTATTGCCAACTTGCAAATTAATAGGACGTATAACGTAAGCTACCTTTTTAGTTTTAGGTGCTATTCTAAACCCCAATGAAGCGTTACCTACAAGATAAATGGTATTAAAATAAACGCTTCTATCGTGGTAGGTCATGCCTCCAGTCCCGAGCAAACCTCGCGAATAATTTATTCCCCCTCCTACCGAGGCTACAATAGAAAAAGCATCTACTCTCACAATATCGTAATGAGCATTCACATCTAAAGTTGTTATTCGATAATACTGTTCTCTAACATCGGAAATAAATTTCGGCGAAAAACTTCCAATCATGAGATTAGGGTTCATCCGCAACTTGCTTTTAGCACCATAGCTTTTCTGCCACCCCACTGAATATAATAGCCCATTACCGGTTTCTTTTAAGCCTTCGTTTATACCAATGCCTATGGCTGTACTGAGAGATGTTTTCTCAATCACTTCTTGAGCTAACAACTTATTTCCTGCAAACATCAATAAGATTATATAAATGCCCAAAAAGTTTTTCATTAGCGAATTCATACTCATCATTTAGTCTTTATCAGCTTTCGTCATCGTATTGATAGGACGCTATTTCGTTAGTTACAGTAAATCTAAGAACTAGTAGCACTAATCCATTTTTTGACACAGAGTATCTTTTATCGATTATTTCCTACAAGTTATTACTTAAATTAACGTTCTCATTTAAACAAAAACCTATGTTTCAAGAATTTAAAAAATTCATCAGCCGTGGCAGCATAATTGATTTAGCCATTGGTTTAATTATGGGTACCTACTTTGGTGCTATTGTAAAATCATTGGTCAACGATATCATAATGCCTCCTATTGGAATGGCATTAAACGGTGTTGATTTCGCAAAACTTAAGTTGGTTATACAAGATGCTGTTGAAGCCAACGAAAGCACAGGTATTGCTGCCGTTCCGGAAATTGCCATTACTTATGGTGCATTCATTAGCACCATCATTACGTTTATTATTGTTGCCTTTTCTGTATTCTTTGTATTACGCGGCTACAATAAAATGAAGGCTAAAGCTGAAGCTAAAGAGAAAGAAGAGAAAACAGTAGCCCCACCTCCAGCACCTACAAAAGAGGAAGCTTTATTGATGGAGATAAGAGATTTACTTAAAGAGAAAGCATAATACAATCATACTATTTACTTAAAAAGCCGAAGGATATCTTCGGCTTTTTTTATACAATAATTTATTTTCAACTACTTACGACAATTTATCTGCTAGTAGTCTAATCTCAATTGCTGGCGATATTTTCTCGTACAAAATATTGTAAACGGCTTCTACTATTGGAATATCTACCAAGAATTTTTTATTGATTTCCATTACTGATTTTACAGCATAATACCCTTCAGCTACCATGTTAAGCTCCACTTGAGCACTTTTTACAGAATACCCCTGTCCTATCATAGAGCCAAAGGTTCTGTTTCGGCTAAATTGCGAGTAGGCGGTTACCAACAAATCGCCCAAATAGGCCGAACTTTTCACATCGCGGTGCACATTGTTTACTGCATCTACAAAACGCTCAGTTTCGCGAATGGCATTGGCCATCAATACGGCTTGAAAATTGTCTCCATAACGCAAACCGTGGCAAATACCTGCTGCTAAAGCATACACGTTTTTGAGGATAGCCGAAAGTTCCGTTCCGAATAAATCATCGGACAGATTTGTTTTTACAAATGGGGTTGCAAGCAAATCAGCTGTTTGTTGAGCTATTTCTTGATCGGCACAAGCTACTGTGATGTACGACAGTTTTTCTAGAGCAACTTCTTCAGCATGGCACGGGCCACAAACAATACCTATGTTGTCGTATGGTGTTTCAAATTCCTTGTGGAAATAACGTGCAGGAATTGCATGATATTCAGGTATAATACCTTTTACACACGAAAAGATAATTTTATCTTCCATTCCTTTAGCTCCTACATTTTCGAACGTAGTATGGATGTAGGCCGATGGTACCGCAACAAAAATGATGTCAGCCAATTCAAGTACTTGCTTCAAGTCATCGTGCACAACAATTTTAGTCTGATCGAAATGAACAGAACTTAAATAACGAGGATTTCGCCCTTGTTTTTGAATGCTATCGGCAACGTCTTTAGAACGAATCCACCAATGCAATTCGTCCACATTGTACAAAAGCATTTTAGCAATAGCGGTCGCCCAACTACCGGCCCCAATAATGGCCACTTTTGGATTTTGCTTAAGCATCTACTGCCTCCGTTGTGGGTTGCGTGGTATTTTCTGGTTTCATTTGTGGGAAGAACAGCACTTCCTGAATAGAACTGTTGTTGGTAAGCAACATCACCAATCTATCGATACCAATTCCCATTCCTGATGTTGGTGGCATTCCATATTCTAGCGCACGCAAGAAATCATGATCAATGAACATGGCTTCATCATCGCCTTTCGCTGATAATGCTAACTGTTCTTCAAACCTAGCTCTTTGATCGATTGGATCGTTTAGCTCAGAATATGCGTTGGCAACTTCTTTTCCGTTGATCATCAACTCAAAGCGTTCGGTAAGCTCTGGGTTTTCTCTATGACGCTTACAAAGCGGGCTCATCTCAACTGGGTAATCGGTAATGAATGTAGGTTGAATGTAATTGTGTTCACATTTCTCCCCGAATAATTCATCAATTAATTTTCCTTTTCCGTAAGATTCATCTACTTCAATATGTAGTTGTTTACACGTTGCTCTAAGCTCATCTTCGTTCATTTTAGATACATCTATACCTGTATGAATTTTAATGGCTTCTAGAATCGGAACACGAGCAAAAGGTTTTTCGAAATCGATGATGTTTTCGCCAACAGTTGCTTTCAGGTCTCCATTTACATCAAGAGCTACTTTACGAATCATTTCTTCAGTGAAATTCATCATCCAGTTGTAATCTTTGTAGGCAACATAAATTTCCATTACCGTAAACTCAGGGTTATGGGTTCTGTCCATTCCTTCGTTTCTGAAATCCTTAGCAAATTCATACACACCTTCAAAACCACCAACAATTAGTCGCTTTAAGTACAATTCATTGGCAATACGCAAGTAAAGTGGAATGTCTAAAGCATTGTGATGTGTAGCAAATGGACGCGCTGCAGCTCCACCTGGTATTGGTTGTAGTATTGGTGTTTCCACCTCTACATAATCTTTTGCATTGAAAAACGAACGCATGCTATTTATCGCCTTACTTCGCTTTAAAAAAGTTTCTTTTACGCCTGGGTTTACTACCAAATCAACATATCGTTGACGGTAACGCAATTCAGGATTAGTAAAGGCATCAAAAACTTTACCTTCTGCATCGGTTTTAGGTAAAGGCAAAGGTTTAACTGATTTACTTAAAACTTTCAATTCGGTTACATGAACCGAAGTCTGTCCAACTTGAGTTTTAAAAACAAAGCCTTTTATTCCGATAAAGTCACCAATATCCAACAGCTTTTTAAATACGTTGTTGTACATGGTTTTGTCTTCACCATCACAAATATCGTCTCTTGATACGTAAATCTGAATGCGACCCTCGCTATCAAGCAATTCAGCAAACGATGCTTTGCCCATAATTCGGCGACTCATCAATCTACCAGCCAAAGAAACCTCTTTGTATTTTTCTGGGTGAGCATCAAAATCGGCCAATATTTCATTGGACTTGTGGCTTACTACATACTCTGCAGCTGGAAAAGGATCAATGCCCAATTCTCTCAACTTTGTTAGACTTTCTCTACGCCCTATTTCTTGCTCGCTAAGTGCCATATATTACGCTTTTGTAAATGTTTTAAAGCGCAAAGATATTTATTCGTGAGGGTTAAGCACAATTGAATACTTTTGAAGTTCGTAAAAACAGGAATAAATTATGCAAATGGATCAATTAATAGCCGATTTTAGCGATCACTTACGCGAAGCTCTTGCCATCTCAATAACCTTTAGTGTTGAGAACAGTAAAACCTTTGACAATGTTGTTATTACTGGCTTAGGTGGTTCTGGTATTGGCGGCAAGATAGTAAGTGATATCATTACTTCTGAAGTCAATATTCCTGTAATTTGCAACAACGATTATACTCTACCGAATTTTGCCGGAAAAAATACTTTGCTCATTGCGGCATCGTATAGTGGCGGTACTGAAGAAACTTTAGAGGCTTTAGAAGAAGGCTTAAAGAAAGGATGCACTTGTGCTATTGTTAGTAGTGGCGGAAAAGCGATCGAAATTGCACAAGAAAAAAACATTCCACATATTGTTATACCTGGTGGTTTCCCGCCTCGAGCTGCTTTCGGATATAGTTTCGTTCAACTTTTTGCTATTCTGCACGCATTTGGAGTTTGCTCAATAGATAGAGTAGAAGCCATTGACAAAGCGATAGAATTGCTTGATACGGAAGAAGAAAATATCAAAACCATAGCCAAAGAAGTAGCAGCCAAATTGCACAAAAACCAAGCTGTAATTTATTCTTCTTTCGCTTTTGAAGGGGTGTCAACTCGTTTTCGTCAACAATTAAATGAAAACAGTAAAATTCTTACTTGGCACCATTGTATTCCAGAAATGAACCACAACGAACTTGTTGGTTGGGCTGGCGGCGATAGCAACTACGCTGTTGTAAACTTCATGAATCCTGAAGATCACTTTAAAACCAAAGAACGATTCAGAATTTCGAAAGAGATCATTTCTAAATACACTCAAAACATTACTGACCTTACACCTAAAGGTGAAAATTTATTGGAGTACTCACTCTATTTCATTCATTTAGGAGATTGGATTTCTTATGAATTATCGGTTTTAAACAAAGTCGACCCTGTTGAAGTGAATGTAATTACACACCTAAAAGACGAACTTTCTAAGCTTTGAGAAAAGTAATCGTTAAAGATTTAGGCCATATTGCCTATAAAGAAGCTTGGGATTATCAAGAAGAGCTCTTTGCCAATATCATTGATCACAAAATGGCCAATAGAGCTCTTGAGAGAGAAGGCAAACCTTTGCTCGCTCCTAAAGAAAGCCAATTGCTTTTTTGTGAACACAATCACGTTTACACCCTTGGTAAAAGCGGTGATAGTGCTAATATTTTGTTGACTGAAGAACAACGAAAAGAAAAAAACATAGAATACTACCCTATAAATCGTGGTGGTGATATTACTTACCATGGACCAGGTCAAATGGTGGTTTACCCATTGTTGGATTTAGATCAATTTTTTACAGATATCCATAAATACCTTCGCTATTTAGAAGAAGCCATTATTCTAACTATGGCAGAATACGGACTTAAAGGAGAACGTTTTGAAGGTTATACTGGGGTATGGTTAGACGCTGACAAACCCAAAAAAGCACGGAAAATTTGTGCAATGGGTGTAAAATGCAGCCGATGGGTAACCATGCATGGTCTTGCCTTTAATGTCAATACTGACTTACAGTACTTCAATAATATTGTTCCATGTGGTATTACCGATAAGGGCGTAACCTCTATGCAAAAAGAGCTTGGACATGAATTAGAACTTTCGGAAGTAAAGAAAAAGTTCTTAGTTCATTTCAATAATTTATTTGAGGTAGCAATTTAGGTTTACTATAATTCATACATCTTTGTTACTCTCCTTCAATATTGATTGAAATACCGAAATCAATATCTATAATGCATCCTTTCAGCAATATTTTAACTTATTTTCTAGGTTTTTCAACCAATCTAACAACATCATAACATTTAGGTAATGTATTTGATACCCAGCAAAAATACTTTTGCATCAATAAGTCAAATATGTTACAATTATGTGTATCCTAAAACTAAGAAAATTTACACTTCTGTCATTGATTATGATATCTACAATGACACAATCTTTTGCAAAAGAGCCTATTAATGAAGAAAAACCCGAAAAAAAACTAATTACTATAAATTACCTAAATAGGTATCCTTTTTCATATAGTGAAAACTCAAAGGATGTAAAGGGTATAGAGATAGAAATATTAGAATCATTTTCTCAGTGGGTAAGAAAGAACAAAAACATCGATTTGGATTTCAACTATGTCGGTCATACCTCATTCGATGATTTATACGAAACGGCTAAAAAAGAGAACACCAACAGCATATCGGCTGGAACAATTACTATTAAAAAAGAACGATTAGAGGACGTACGTTTTAGCGCACCTTATTTGCGAAATATATCGGTATTGATTTCGAATGGTGAACAAGAAACCATGAGTGATTTAGCAATGATGGACAGTCTATTTGCGAACAACAAAGGTTTGGCGTCAAAAAATTCTGTTCATCTTAAACATCTACAAAGTTTAAAAAACAATCATTTTCCAGATATGATGATTGATATTGTGGCTAGTCAAACGGACATTCCTCAAATGGTGGCAAAAGACAAACATTTGTTTGGATACATCGATCTCATTCAATTTTGGCAATTCAAAAAACAAAACCCTGAAAGTTTTATTAAAATACATAGAATAGCGAATGTAAACGAAGAACAATTCGGGTTTGCTTTCGGAAAAGATAACGAGTTTATAGCTGATCTTTTTGATGAATTTTTCAACGATGGCTTCGGTTTTACAAGCACCAAACAATATCACAATATCCTTGAAAAATATCTTGGAAAAGAAATTGTTCCTACGGTTGAAATCAATTTTGCAGACATTTAATTATTGATGTTAACTGTCATATTCACAACTTTTGCGGGCTTATTTTCGGTGGTTAACCCCATCGGAGCTATGCCCGTTTTTTTGGCTTTAACCGAAGGTGAAGAAGTTAAAGCAAAAAGAAAAATCATTCTAAAAAGTGGTTTAGCACTATTTTCCATTTTAACCATTGCTTACCTTTTCGGTAATTACATCATGTCCTTTTTCGGTATTAGCATTCCAGCAATGCGAATCGCAGGTGGATTGATTATTTTGAATTCAGGTTTCGCACTACTTAAAGGGGAGTTTGCAAAAAATCGAGCGATCGACAAAAAAATTAAAAAGGAAGCAAAAACCAAAGACGACATTTCTATTACACCATTAGCTATTCCAATGTTGGCTGGTCCTGGCAGTATATCCTACTTAATAGCCCTAAGCAGCAATGCTAACATTACGTTCAACGGACACGTGTCGGTAGTCATCGTTATCTTATTGACGGGTATTGCAACTGTGTTAACTTTACTCATGTCGCCATTTGCACTTAAATTTTTAGGTCAAGCAGGATTCAAAAGTTTATCGCGAATACTCGGTTTTATTGTCATGTCCATTGGAATTCAGTATATTTTAACCGGCATTACAACAGCAAAGCTATTTATGTAATGGTTTTTAACTAATTATGTAGTTGCAAATTACTATGGAAAAGAAAAAATTAATAGTAGCCACCGATTTCAGTCCTGTGGCAGAGAGCGCCATCAATCACGCTTCGCTTACAGCATCATTTCTTAGTGCTGAAGTGCATTTAGTACACATTATTGAAGATGAATCTGAACGCGATGAAGCTGAATCACGATTGGAACAAGAAAAGAAAATTGTTTTGGGTGTAGATCACCACATACCAGTTTTCACACACGCTTTGGTGGGCAATATTTACGACACCATACCAACATTTGCAAATGAAATTCACGCCAACTTTATCTTTATGGGTACACATGGTATGAGTGGAATGCAGTTTATTACAGGATCTAAAGCACTTAAAGTTGTAAAAGAAAGTCGAGTGCCTTTCATCATTACACAAGATAAAATTGGCAACAAAGAGGGCTTTAAAAACATCGTAGTGCCAATCACTTTAGATGTACAAACGAAGCAAAAACTTCATTATGCCGTTAAAATTTCTCGTTATTTCCGCAGTACGCTTCACTTAGTAGCTGCTGGCGAAACAGATGAAGATTTTAGCCGTAAGGTTACATTGAATATGAAGTTTGCTATTAACTACTTACGTGAAGAGAAAGTAAGCTTTACTACTCAGCACAGTAAAAATATTGGCAACAAATTTTTGCAAGATATCTTAGACGTAGTAAAAGAAAAAGATGGTGATCTAATTACCATTATGAACATGTCTGATACAGGTATACTAAATCTATTTGGTTCTCATTTCGAACAAGATTTAATCACCAACGAAAGCAAAATTCCAGTTATGCTAATCAATCCGTTTGACGGAACAATGGTTACAACGGCATATTCTGCTTAAAAAGCATTTCAAATAATTTTAAGGATCTTTCCTTTCCATTTTCAAAGTGTCTAGCACCTTACGTTTGTTTGGTTCTAGATGCTTTTTTGCATAATCTCGATAGTATTTATGCTGGTTTAAGAAATTTATTTGAACATCAAGCCACTCGCTATTTTCAAATTTACGTCCCAAGAAAACAAACTCCTCTTTCAAGCTTTCTGCGTGTTTAAAATAGTTTGTTGTACCTAAATAGAACAAATCGGCATCGATAAGAAGCTGTTGCAACTTATTATTTGCTTCGAAGCCCATTTTAGTACTCGCAATGCAAGAACATACATCTTCAATCATTTCCGGCTTAAAACCATATTTAGGAAGCCACTGACGGGCAATGTCCACCGAATGCTCCTCATGCCTTTCGGGACTTCGAACAAAGCCTACATCGTGCAATACAGCCGCTGCTTTTAATGTAATGTACTCTTCCGTGCTTAACGTTTCGCCTTTACAAATAATATCTACGGCTTCTACAACTTCTAAAGTATGGTCTAAACAGTGATAGTGAAGATTGGTATCTAGATTGTCTTTTAGGAATTTCAGTGTTTCTTTTTCAAATAACTCGTATTTAACTTCACTTTCAAGGTGAATGTGTACTCGTCTCCAAAAAAGCTCATTCGGCTCAAATTTGCTATTGTCTAATTTGTATTTAGCACTTAACCCATGCACACCATACATTTGCAATACTCCTTTGTTCTTAACAGGTAATTTACCACGGTAAGTAACATCAAAAAATGGCCAAATCATTTCAAACGTACTTCCCGAAATGTTGATGCTCTGCACAGTAGCAGACTCTTCCATTCTGTGTGCAATATTGACCGTTTTGCCCCATAAGTCATACACTCTATTGGTTTTACCAACCATACCGGCAACTACTTGGCCTGTATGAATACCAAAACGCAATTCCATATAATCCGAATCTTTGTTGATCATTTCGCGCTTTTTATGGTCAATGAAATCTTTCATTTCCAAAGCCGCTAAAAGCACACGAAAAGCATGATCTTTTACATCAGACAATAAGCCCGATGCACACATGTACGAATCACCAATTGTCTTTATTTTTCTTACATGATGTTTGTCCAATATATCATCAAATACATTGAAGTATTTATCTAAAATATTGACAAGTTGTTGTGCTGTGTAATTGTCTACTATTTGAGTGAAATTTCTAATGTCTGTAAACATCACCGTTGCACTTTCGTGATTTTGTGGAGCTACAGGCCTACCCATTTGTAGGTCCTCTACTACATTGTCAGGCATTTGACTTCGAAGAACATTTTTAAGTGCTTGAAGTTCTTTTTCTAGCCTTTGTATAACATCAGAATTGAACTTATTTTTAGGGTTTTCTTTCAAAATGGGTAAATTTTAGAAGGAAATAGGGCATTAAATTAGACAATTTCTACAGTTTATGCTGTTTTTAGTCTAAAATAAGGCGATATAAAAGTAAAAATGGTCATGTTTTATCGAAACAAACATGACCATTTAATATTGAATTACTGTTTTTTATTTTCCAGCATCTGGAGCAGCAGCTGCCATTCCTTCCATTTCTTTATCAAACAAATACATTCCACCTTTATCGTTGCCAATTAGGTTTAGTTTATCCATAATATTTCTAGCTAATGCTTCTTCTTCAATTTGTTCTGAAACATACCATTGCAAGAAATTATGTGTGGTGTAATCTTTTTCGCTCAAACACAAATCAACTAAGCCATTGATTTCATTGGTCACATTGGTTTCATGCTCCAACAAATCTTCAAAGATGTTGCGCAAATCTTCAAAATTGGCCTTTGGTGCTTCCATAGCATTAACAATTGCAGTTCCACCGCGTTCGTTAAGAAACTTTACCAGTTTTAACATATGGAACCTTTCCTCGTCTGAATGCATATATAAAAACTTGGCTGCGCCATTGAAACCCTTATTCTCTGCCCATATAGCCATCGCTAAATAATGTTGCGAACTAGTTGCTTCTACGTGGATTTGTCTATTTAAGGCTTCTACTATTTTTTCTGATAACATATCTTGGTTACTTTTACTTTAATATTACTGAATATACGCTCTTTTTGCAACAGTACGGCTTTATTTAACAGTCGTAAACAAAGCCCATAATACATGCCGAAAATAGATAAAAAGTACCGCAAAAAACTGGAGAAAGAAATCCTGAATACTCTTTATAAAAATTCTAAACAAAGTTTCAATTATAAACAACTTGCTGCCCAAATGCAGATTACCGATATGCTCGGTAAACAAATGCTTGCTGACTCATTATTTTCATTAGCAGCCAACAAAAAAATTAGCGAAGAATCGAAAGGAAAGTTTCGATACATAAAAGACTCCAACACCATAAAAGGTGAAATAGATATTACCAAACATGGTCGCGGCTTTCTTATCACCGAAGGCGAAGCAAAAGACATTCCAATTAGCAATGGAAGTACAGGTCAGGCTTTGTCTAGAGATACCGTTAGTGCAAAAGTTGTACGTAGAAAAAATGGTAAAATTGAAGCCAAAGTGGTGGACATTATTCAGCGCTTCAAAACCAAGTTTACTGGTGTACTTCAGCTCGATGGTGCCTTTGGTTTTGTTATAGTTAGCGACAAAAAAGTTCATACCGACTTTTTCATAAAACCGGAAAATTTGAACGGGGCTAAAAACGGTGAGAAAGTTGTTATCGAATTATTAGACTGGATCCCTGGCGACAAATGTCCGTTAGCAAAAGTTACCGATGTATTGGGTATGCCGGGCTCTACCGAAACCGAAATTCATGCAATACTTGAAGAATTTGATTTACCCTATGCTTTTAGCGACGAAGTACTAGAAGATGCCAACCGCCTAAAGGATGGTAGTTACACGCCAAAAGAAGTAGATAGAGTTGATTATCGAGATGTATTAACGTTTACTATAGATCCTCACGATGCAAAAGATTTTGATGATGCTCTTAGTTTTAAAAACCTAGATAACGGAAACATTGAAGTAGGCATACATATTGCCGATGTTTCGTTTTACCTTGAAGAAGGTAGCGTTTTGGACGATGAAGCCATTAAACGGGCAACGTCGGTTTATTTAGTAGATAGAGTAATACCAATGCTTCCTGAGGTATTGTCCAATGAATTGTGTTCGTTAAGACCTAACGAAGACAAGTATTGCTATTCTGCAATTTTCGAATTGAATGATGAGGGAAGCGTTATCGAAGAACGTTTTTGTAGAACCATTATTCATAGTGACAAACGGTATGCTTATGAAGATGCTCAGGCCATAATTGAAGGGGGCGAAGACGAATATGCGGAAGCTATTTTAAGGTTGGATGCCATTGCGAAAACCATGAGAAAAAAACGAGTGGACAATGGTGCCATTGAGTTTGGAAGTCAAGAAATGCGCTTTACAATGGAAGATGGTATTCCAGTAGGTGTAACCGTTAAAACCACCAAAGACAGCAACAAGCTAATAGAAGAGTATATGCTACTAGCTAACAAACGTGTGGCTTACTTTATTGGCGAAACCATGAAGCGAAAAAACATATACCGTATTCACGATTTACCAGATGATGAAAAACTGAATAATTTTAAAAAATTCGTCAAAAACTTTGGAGTACGTTTTCAAGCCAATAGGGGTGAAGCAGCCGCAAAAGCCATGAATAAAGTATTGGCCGAAGTTAAAGATCAGCCATACGAAACAGTTGTAAAAGAACTGGCTGTACGTTGTATGGCAAAAGCAGTCTATAGTACAGAAAACATAGGTCACTATGGCTTAGCTTTCGATCATTACAGCCACTTTACGTCGCCTATACGCCGTTATCCTGATGTTTTGGTACATAGAATACTTACAGCCTGTTTGAACGATGTAGAGTACGAAAAAGAGGGTGAGCTAGAATGGTTGAGTAAACATTGTTCTGATAAAGAAAAACAAGCAACAGAAGCCGAGAGAGAATCCATTAAATACATGCAAGTTAAATTTATGCAAGACCGTATTGGAAAAGAGCTATACGGTACTGTTAGTGGATTGAGTAAATGGGGCTTTTATGTGAAAGTGGATGATTACTTATGCGAAGGTATGGTACCACTTAAAAGCTACAATGATGATTTCTTAACCTTTGATGAAAACAAATTTGAGATATATGGGAAACGAACAGGTATGACCATAGGGTATGGTGATAGGGTTCTCATACACGTAAAAGATGCCAATTTGTATTTAAAGCAAATAGATTTTGAATTGATATCGGTAATTGATTAAAACAAAAAAGGGAGCAATTAGCTCCCTTTTTTTATTCTATAATTTCTTCTACTAGAAGTAACGCATAGCTGTTTGCAAATCGTCTTTATACGATCCACCAACTGGAATTTGTTTTGTAACACCTTTTAAAGTAATGTTAGCATATTCAATGCTTTCAATTGCTCTAATTTGCACTATGTAAGAACGGTGTACACGTAGATAAATTTCTTTCGGTAATTTTTTCTCAATCTCTTTCATTGTAGAGTGAATAGTGTATCTGTTATCTGGTGTATTGATAACAACATAATCTTTCAACGCTTCAACAAAAATAATTTGCTCAGGATCTAAACGGATAAATCTAGATTTGTTTTTTACCATGAACGAACCGCGTTTGTCTTGGTTATCAACCAAACTAAACAAAGCATCACGCTCTTCTTTTACTTTAACTTCTTGTTCAAATTTGTATATCGCCAATTCGATAGCAGTTTGTAATTCTACTTCTTTAAAAGGCTTAATGATATACCCATGAGGTTCAGTAAATTTTGCCATTTCAACAGTTGCTTCATCAGCATTTGCAGTAAGGTAAATTACAGGAACATCTAATTCTTCTTTAATTTTTTCAGCAGCTGCTACACCATTGTCTTTTCCTTTAAGAACAATGTCCATCAGGATAACATCTGGTTTTTTTGAAAGTGCTGCACTTACGGCTTTTTCGGCCGTATCGACTACACCTACAACTGTGTAACCCAATTTACTTAGGGTCATCTCAAGATCTTTAGCAACTATGCTTTCGTCTTCTACTATTAATACAGTACTTTGAGCCATGGAATATTACTTTGCATCAAAAGTAAATAATGTATTCCGTGAAAAGGCCCTGATTAACCTTTTTTTACTCGAAATGCTATCATTTTACTTTATTTAGTATAAAAAATGGGATAAAATCACTGAAAATCACTTTTTGTTACCAACATTAAATGAAATTCCATTTATTTCTACCAATTCATCGTCCTTAAAAACATACTCTTTATACACTTGACCAGAGGGTGTGTAGCGCTTTTCACTACCATTCCTAGACCCTTTATTGAATCCAATTGTGAGCATTAAATTACCATCTGGGTCAGAAATATTCCAAATTCCATCTGGTAAACCTTGGTAAAATGAGCCTGTAAAGTATTGAGCTTCTTCACTAATTTCGTACTTATAATATTGCCAAATACCGTGTTTTAATCCATCTCTAAATTTACCGGTTTCTACTTGATCGCCAGAGGATATAAACCACTTGCCACTGCGTTCTCCATCCTGATATTTACCTTCAGCAGCTATAAAACCAAATGGATCGTATTCCAATAATTCTCCAGACCGACTTCCTAATTCGTAGTTTTCTATACGTCTTTGTTTGCCATTTTCAAACAGCCAAATCCATTCGCCTATAGGTTGATTGTTTTTATACTTTCCTGTTTGTTCTGGTTTACCACTTTCAAAATTATAGACCCATTCTTTTTCTTTTTTATCGTCTATGTAGTACCCTTTTTCTTTGATATTTCCATTTCTATAATAGTAAATCCAATCGTACTGTTTTCGACCTAAACTATCAGTAATACCTGAAAATACTAAAGTGTCTTGGTCGTAAAACAATGCCTCATTTAAATTTCCCAAACTATCGTACAAGTAAGTGTAACCCTGTCTATATCCAAATTTTGATTTAGAAATTGACGATTTTAATTGTTGATTTTGATAGTATGATTTCTCGATTGTAAAGAAGGATAATGATTTATCGGTACTCGATTTTTCTCCGTTTCTGTAATTATAAACAGCTATTAGATTTTCATCTTCATCGTATGCTTTAAATATTCCTTCCTTTTGGCCATCAACATATTTACCCACCAATTTTTTTTTCTCATTAGGATGAAATTCTATCCATAAATTAGATTTCTTTCCATCCTGATCGTATCGATTGATAATAAGCTGTTCTAAGAGCGTATCATTTACATACTCTTCTAGTATTACTATTCTTCCATCTGCTTCGTTGTAAGTATAACTTCTGCCGTTTTTAAGGTTGTTTTCAAATGGAAGTTTGCGTTCAAGATTGCCAGATTTATAATAATACTCGGCAACACCGTTTTTTACGCCCGCTGTATAAGGAGTTTTGTTTTTTACTTCACCCGTTGAATAATATATGCGCGAAAAACCTTCTTTTTTATCAGCAACAAAATTAATGTCTTCTTTCAACGATTCATTTTCATTGTAAAATTTCCACGGACCTTCTAGCAACCCATTTTTTCTGTTTCCTTCGCTAAAGAGTTTTCCATTTTCATAATACGATTTCCAATAACCTGTAGGAATTCCATTGGTCATATAGCCTTCGGCAGATATTTGCCCACTTGGATAAAACAGTTTTTCGAATCGAGTTGAATCTTGAGCTATACTACTATTAGTATAAAAAAGATTAAAAATTAAAAAGAAAACAGTAACTGTAATAAGGGTGTTAGTTCTGTTGGTATTTCTTTTAATTTTTGTTTGCATTTATGATTTGTAGGGCTTTATAAGCGTTTATTAATACGTTATTAACAAAGTTAACGATTGATTTTGTACCACTTAGCGGGTTATTAACAATTATAAACTAGAGTTATTGTGTTAAAAGTTTTAGGGCTGAAATATATCCTTTTTGATGTTGATGAATTGGTTAAAAGTTCGTGTTATTTCGACTTGTGATTTTCAATTGAATACTGCATTACTACAATATTATCATTTAGTCAATTAAAATCTTTGTTTAGTTATCATTACTCAAAGCAGGTTATTAACAAGTTATCTACCGAAAAGTTAATAAGGCTAAATGATTGTATTTTAGCCCTTAGACAGTTGTCAAGTTTTAATTTTTAACATTTATGAACAAAGTCATTTTTTTGGGTTCAGATCATGCAGGATATGAGCTTAAGATGCAGTTGGTACCTCTTTTAGAAGAAGCTGGGTATACCATTCACGACAAAGGAACACACAGTGAAGAACGATGTGATTATCCGGATTATGCCCATGCCGTTGCACAAGGGATAAAAGAAACAAAGGATGCCATAGGGTTGCTTGTTTGTGGAAGTGGAAATGGCATCAGCATTGCAGCTAACAAACACGAACATATTAGAGCGGCTTTGTGTTGGAATAGAGAATTGGGTGAACTAGCAAGAGCACATAACAATGCAAATGTTTTAAGTTTACCAGCACGCTTTATTGATGTAGAAACAGCCAAAGACATCTTAAAGGGTTTTATTAATACAAATTTTGAAGGCGGAAGACATGAGAAAAGAGTGGAGAAAATTAGCGCTTGTTAGTATAAGTGCTTTAAGTTCTTTGGCGGCAATAGCCCAAGGAACTACAAGTAACTATACAGTTACTGATTCAGTATTAAAATACGAGAAAGGAATTACACCTGAAGATTTAAGAAGCTATTTGAGCGTTTTGGCTCATGATAGTTTGGAAGGTCGTGAAACTGGAATGAGAGGGCAGAAGAAAGCTGCTAAATTCATTGAGGATCACTTCAAAGAAATAGGTTTGGAAGGTATAAATGGACAATACCAACAAAGTTTTCCTATTGTAGTTGAAAGCCCAGGTGGTACAATATTATCTATAGAAGGAAAAACACAAACTTTTATTGATGATTTCTTTTACATAGGAAGTTTTGAACCTGAAGTAATTTCAGCTACCGATTTTGTTTTTGCAGGATATGGTATAGAAGATGAAACTTACAATGACTTAGAAGGTCTTGATGTAACAGGTAAAGTAGTTGTTATTTTAAGCGGAGAACCTAAAAATAAAGAAGATAAATATGTAGTTGGTAACAGCGATGTACCTTCTAAATGGAGTTCTGACAGATTTTTGAAAACCAGAAATTTATCTGAAAAAGGTGCTAAAGCCGTTTTTGTAATTCAAGACAGATACAATGGTATTATAGCAAGTTACAGAAGATTTTTGATGAGAAAAAGTACTCGTTTGGTTAAAAACGAAGAAAAGAAAGAACGCGTTATGCCGTTCTACTATATCAATGAAAAGGCTTTTGGCGATGCTTTAACTAAGAATATAGCTAAATACAAAAAAGGCAAATTAAAGGGCAGAGGTACTGTTGCTTCAAAACTAAACATCGACATTAAAATTGATGCCGTTGAAAAAACAGGAGAAAATGTTTTAGGACTTATTGAAGGTACTGACTTAAAAGACGAAGTATTGGTTATCACAAGTCACTACGATCACATTGGTATTACCGATGGATTGATCAACAACGGTGCTGATGATGATGGTTCTGGGACATCAACTGTAATGGAACTAGCGGCTACATTTATGGAAATGGCCAAAGCTGGTATCAAACCACGTCGTACTATATTGTTTATGACAGTTAGTGGGGAAGAAAAAGGCTTATTGGGTTCTGAATACTTTACAGACAATCCTTTGGTTCCATTAAGCAGTATGGTTGCCGATTTGAATATAGATATGGTAGGTCGTGTTGATGAAAAACACAAGGACAATCCAAACTTCGTTTACATTATCGGTTCTGATAAATTAAGTACTGATTTGCATAAAATAGCCTTAGGTATAAATGAAAAGTATGCAGATTTGGAATTGAATTTTGAATACAATAGTCCTGATGATCCGAACAGATATTACTATAGATCAGATCATTACAACTTTGCTAAAAACAATATTCCTGTAATATTTTACTTCAACGGAACTCACCCAGATTACCATAAGCCAACAGATACTATAGAGAAAATTAACTTCGATAAGATGTCTAATATTGCTCGCTACGTATTCCTAACGGCTTGGGAAATTGCTAATAGAGACGAACGATTGAAAGTCGATGTTGAAAACGATTTTAAGAACGAACGTTAATCAACAATTATATAGAAATTATAAAAGGGGCTTTATGCCCCTTTTTTTATAGTTCAGAATTTAAAAACGCTTCCGTTTCTTTTACATATTCTTCAAAGTACTTACCGGTACCAGGTCCATAAAATCCTGTATGAACTCTTAGAATTTCTCCTTTCTGGTTTAGAAATATGGTACTAGGAAAGCTTATTATTTTTGATAATTGTGGAAACAAATCGCTTGCTTCCGTTTTACTAGCGTTGCCAGCTTTTACAATTGGATATTGTATCCCTAAATCGTTTTTAAAACGGCTTATACGGGATTCAATTAACGAATCCGACCCTTTGTACTCAAAAGCCAGTCCAACTATGGCTAAACCCTTGTTTTTGTATTTTGGAAATAGGGTAGAGGCATAGTATCTACTTTCATCCATACAATTCGGACACCAAGTACCCAAAATTTGTATGGCTGTAATTTTTGCGTTCGGATCAGGTATCTGTATTCCACCAATGGTTTTATTGATGATGGCGTTTTCATCTAGAGGGCTAGTAAGTTTGGTAGCGGATCTTAATTCAAAATTATTGTTGACTACACCTTCCCAGGTGGTGTGATAATGATTGCCGGAATAAAAGTTTCCATTTAACAATGAATCGCCTTTTACATCTGCATCAAAATAGAAGTAATGGGCACCATCAAAACACGACATGGTAAGTTTTCCATTTTTCACCACACCTTCAATAAATCGATAATCTCCAGTTTCAGTTGCGAAAGTTGCTTTTACAATTCCATTGCTGCTTTCAAAAAGTCCAATAGCCAAATCGGTACTATCATTTCCGAAAGTTATTTTGTATCGGCCTTTAAATTCATCAGAAACTGCATCAAATCGTTTTCCTTGTTTTTTTGCTGACAGATTTATTTTATAGTCTTTTGGCCTATTTAGCGATGTAAATTCACCAGTTAATGTATTGTTATTCAGTATATTAAAGGCTAATTTAGAGCCGAATACAGGGAGTGTAATTATAAGAGAATCGGCTGTTATAGAAACTTCATCTGACACGATGGTCTCTTCAGAATTGTATATCGTAGCCTGTTGAATAGAATTATGTTTAGTTAGAGACAAAATGAAAGGGAGCGATGTTGAATCGTTCAATTCCATATTAGCTCTAAATTTTCCTTCTAAGGTTTCTGAAATTATTTCTGTGTTTGTAGATAATCTACAAGCGCATAAAAAATATGCGCTTGCAGTTATCACAAATAGCTTAGCTATTTTCATAGTTCAAATTTTATTCCTTGTGCCAATGGTAATTGGTCAGAATAATTTATGGTATTGGTTTGGCGACGCATGTAACTTTTCCAAGCATCAGATCCAGACTCACGTCCTCCACCAGTTTCTTTTTCACCACCAAAAGCACCACCTATTTCAGCACCAGAAGTTCCAATGTTTACATTGGCAATACCACAATCGCTACCAGCACATGATAAGAAGTATTCTGCTTCTTTCATACTTTCAGTAAATATGGCTGAAGACAATCCTTGTGGAACATCATTTTGAATTGCTATTGCTTCTTCAAGTGTATCGTATTCCATTACATAAAGTACAGGAGCAAAGGTTTCCGTCTTAGTAATAGGAGCTGATGAATCAATTTTTAAAGCACAAGGTTTTACATAAGATCCACCTTCTAAACCTTTAACAGTAAGTGGACCATGATCAGTTAATAATTCTGCACCTTGGTTTAACGCTTCTTTAATGCAAGCCGAATATTGCTCAACAGATTGTGCATCGATAAGTGGTCCTACTAAATTATTTTGATCAAGAGGATCTCCAATACGCAATTGGCTATAAGCTTTAACCAAAGTATCGATTACTTTTTTGCTGATGCTTTTGTGCAATAATAGACGTCTTGTAGAAGTACATCTTTGCCCACATGTTCCAACTGCTCCAAATACGATGGCTGGAATAGCAATATTTAAGTCAGCATTTTCAGTTACAATAAGTGCATTGTTTCCACCCAATTCTAATAATGATTTACCAAATCTGTCCGATACATTTTTAGCAACTTCTCTACCCATTCTTGTAGAACCTGTAGCCGATACTAAAGCAACATCTTTTGTTTTGGTTAACATTTCACCAACTTCAACTCTACCATTAATGATAGAAGAAATTCCTTCAGGAAGATTGTTTGCTTCTGCAACTTTATTCCAAAGAACTTGACATGCAATAGCGGTTAGTGGTGTTTTTTCAGATGGTTTCCAAATGGTAACATTACCACATATCCAAGCTAAAGCTGTATTCCAACTCCAAACGGCTACTGGGAAATTAAATGCAGATATTATACCTACAATTCCAAGTGGATGCCATTGTTCGTACATACGGTGATTTGGTCTTTCGCTGTGCATGGTAAGACCATAAAGTTGTCTTGATAAACCAACTGCAAATTCGCAGATGTCAATCATTTCTTGTACTTCACCAAGTCCTTCTTGTAATGATTTTCCCATTTCTATAGAAACAAGTGCTCCAAGGGGATCTTTGTTTTCGCGTAAGACATCACCAAATTGGCGTACAATATCGCCACGTAAAGGTGCAGGTTTTGCTTGCCATTCTTTTTGAGCCGACTTAGCTTTAGCAATTATTTCTTTGAAGTTTTGTTCTGTAGTAATGTCTACTGAAGCAATAACTTCGCCGTCGATAGGAGAAACAGATGTAATGTTACCTGTACCAACTAATGTTTTTGAATCTATCCAAGTACCTGAATTGGTTGCTTGAATTCCAAAATGATTTAGGATTTGTTGTTTGTTCATAGTCATGTTCCACGTGGAACTATTTTTTCATTTGTATTAATAATATCGATATGTCGGATGGCGAAACTCCGGAAATTCTACTGGCCTGAGCCAAATTTACAGGCTTTATTTCACTTAGTTTTTCAATAGCTTCAGTTGATAAACTTTGCATTTTGGAGTAATCAAAATTAGCATCTATTCTTACCTTATCTAAGTGTTTTAATTTTGATGCTGCATCAGCCTCTTTTTGTAAATAGCCTTTGTATTTGATGCGTATTTCAACAGCTTCTTTTTCTTCTTTGTTTAGTGCAGATATGGAAGCATCTTCTGTTAATTCATCTGAAACTGATAAAATATGGTTTAAGCTTAAGTTGGGCCTTGTAAGAATATTATTTGCTTTTATTTTCTGATTAATAGGTGCTGAATCTAAACTTTCCAATACAGGGTTTATTCTATCTGGGTGTACTGATGTTTTCTCAATGGCTTTGATTCCGGCTTCAACTTTTTGGTATTTTGTTTGCATTATGCGCAAATCGGTGTCGCTCAATAATCCGATATGATTGCCTAAGGCAGAAAGTCTTTGATCGGCATTGTCTTGTCTTAACAACAACCGGTATTCCGCTCGAGAAGTAAACATTCTATAAGGTTCTTCAGTTCCCTTAGTTATTAAATCATCAATCAATACACCAATGTAAGCTTCATCTCTTCCAAGAATTAAGGGGTCTTTTTCATTGATTTTAAGATGTGCGTTGATGCCAGCCATTAAGCCTTGTGATCCTGCTTCTTCGTACCCTGTAGTTCCATTTATCTGTCCAGCAAAATAGAGTCCTTCAACCAATTTGGTCTCCAGTGTATGTTGCAATTGAGTAGGAGGGAAGTAATCGTATTCTATAGCGTAGCCAGGGCGAAATATCTTCGCTTTTTCAAATCCTGGTATCAATTTGATGGCTTTCATTTGAACGTCTTCAGGAAGTGAAGTGCTGAATCCGTTGATGTATGTTTCTACTGTATCGACACCTTCTGGTTCAACAAATATTTGATGTCTGTTGCGTTCCGAAAATCTATTGATTTTGTCTTCAATGCTTGGGCAATATCGAGGTCCGGTTGACTTAATTGAACCATTGAACATTGGGCTATCGTCAAAACCTTCTTTAAGTGTGTCGTGTACATCTGGATTGGTATAGGTGATGTGACACGGTAGTTGTTTTAATTTCTTGTAGTCTTTAAGCCTGTAAGAAAACTGTAGGTCTTCATCATCACCATGCTGAGCTTCCATTTTGGAATAATCCAATGATCTTCCATCTACTCTAGGAGGTGTTCCTGTTTTCATTCTATCGGATTCAAACCCTAGATCTAATAATGATTTTGTAAGTCCGACAGCGGCGCTTTCACCGCTACGTCCTCCGCCAAAATTCTTTCGTCCAATATGAATCAATCCATTTAGAAATGTTCCATTTGTTAGAACTACAGCATCGGATTTGAATGTCAATCCAAGCCCTGTTTTTACACCTATGATTTTACCGTTTTCGGTTAAAACATCGGTAACAGTATCTTGAAAAAAATCTAAGTTTTCTGATTTTTCTAAAGCTAGTCGCCATTCCCAGGCAAATACCATACGGTCGTTTTGAGAACGTGGGCTCCACATAGCTGGACCTTTAGACCGGTTGAGCATACGCATTTGTATGGCACTTTTGTCTGATATTATACCAGACATTCCGCCTAATGCGTCAATTTCACGTACAATCTGGCCTTTTGCTATACCCCCCATAGCTGGGTTGCAGCTCATTTGGCCTACAGTACCAAGATTCATAGTGATTAGTAAGGTTTTGGACCCTAATTGACTCGCTGCGTGAGCGGCTTCGTTTCCAGCGTGCCCAGCACCAACTACTATTACGTCGTATTTGTTTTCAAACATAATTATGTTCCACGTGAAACATTCCAGAATTCTAGCGCAGTATTTTCACCTTTTCGCATAGCTTTCTCTTCTGCTTCTGTTTTGTCATTTAACCCGCAAAGATGCAGAATACCGTGGATTATTACCCTACGAATCTCATGAATTAATTTTACTTCTAATTTCTTGGCGTTGTCTTTTACTCTATCGTAACTAATGAAAAGGTCGCCAGAAAGTATTTCCCCTTCATTGTAATTGAACGTAATGATATCGGTGTAGTAATCGTGATTCAAAAACGAAATGTTTTTTTCAAGCAAGTATTCATCTGATGAAAAAATAATGTTGACATCGCCTATATTCATGCCATATTCATTCACCGTATTTTCTATCCATAGGCGCAATTCATTTTTTGAGCCAATGTCTTTTGGCTTTATATCTTCATAGAAAAAGGAAATCATGGCTCGAAATAAATGTCTGTTTTGTTTTTATAATAGGGTTTTAAGCCTGTAGGATAGCTTTTCAGAATTTCAGATTCTCGTAACTTTTTCTTTAAATATTCTTCGCGTTGTTCATTGACAATTGTGCGTTGATTTTTCGCTGATTTTGATTCTCGCTCTTTATCAAGTTCTCGTTCTAAATCGGCTTTCTCAGCTTCTAGTAATCGCGTAATTATATCCTGTTGGCGTTTTTTAATTTCTGGCATTGGACGTTTGTTGACCAAATCTTCTTCTATCTTTTCCATTTCCTCTGCAATTTCCTTCAGTTTTTTTGCTGATCCGTTTTTGCCACCACTCAATTCTTCCGCCATACCTTGTATTTTGCGTCTAATGGCAGCTTGTTGAGCGGCTTGTTGTGCAATTTGTTTGGCCTTTGTGCCACCCATACCTTGGCCGTCTTCGCCTTTTTTGCCTGGCTTTTTACCGCCTTCCATATCCTTGCCCATTTGCTCTTGCATTTTGCGCAATTGTTCTAGGCTTGGCTTGGCACCAGATCCTCCTGGTTTTTCGCAATTACCAGAACCGGGCTGGCTTTTTGCCATTTGCATCTGCATTTGTTTTAAAACCTCGTCCAATAGCAATGCTAGATTGTTGAAACCCATCATGGTTTTTTGCTGGTAAACGGCGCTTTGGGGCAAACGTAAATCTTGAAGATGATTTAAAGTATACTCTAGATTGCTGTTAATGGTACTGATTTCTTTGTTGATGATGCCAGATAATTGCATAACTCTTGTGGCCAATGCTTGTAGACTATCTTCAACGATTACAAAGTTGTCTTTAATATCTTTTTGTGCTTGTGATAACTGATTGATTTTTGGATCAGAACTGCTGATGTTTTTTGATTGCTCGATTAAATCTTCTTCATCAAAAGAAAGTTGAATCAGGTTTTCAAGAATAGCTCGAAGACTTTCCATATCCTCAGCTTGTTGTTGAGCTTCGCTGGATTTTTTCATTTCCGACATTTGCTCAGCCATTTCTTGCATTTTTTGCCCAGCCTTTTTCTGATTGTCATTGGCTTTTTTGTCCTGACTTTCAGACATGTTTTCCTTAGCTTTTTGCTGTTCTTTTTTAATTTCAGCTTGTTCGGCTTTGGTTTTTTCTTGGAAATCGGTAGGCTTTTTTAACTCATCGCCTTTCTTATCAAGTTTTTTTATGTCGTCTTGAATTTTCTCGAATTCTTTATCAATTTGCTCCTGCTCTTCCTGCGTATCCGTTTCTTTTTCGCTTAGTTTTTCTTGCTTTTCACCAAGCTCATCTAGCTTTTTGATCAAGTCTTCAGTCTCTTTATCAAGTGCCAACTGTTTTAACCATTCCATGTTTTGGTCAAGACTTTTCTCAATGTCCTCATTGTTAATTTTAAGGTCATCTAAAGCCTTTTCTATATCAGCTTTGTTCTCCTTTTCCATCATTTCCTGAAGCTCATTCAATAGCTTCTCAAGCTCAGGATCAATCAGTTCTTCAAATAACTCTTCTAGCTTTTGTTGTTTCTCAAGTATTTTCTCATCAAAATTGGTCAACCGTTCTTCTTCAGAATTTAGCAGTTGATTTTCCTTTTTGCTCTTTTCAATTTCATCCTGTAGTTTTTTTACTTCTTTATTGATGTTTTTTATTTCTTGTTTTTCTTCAAAGCTGATTTCTTTCTTTCCCTTAAGCTGGTCTTTCAACTTATCTAAATCACTATTGATTTTTTCGCTCTTGTTTTTAAGCTTGTCAAGTTTGTCTAGTTGCTCTTCTCTATCTTTTTGCAGCGATTCTGTTAATGCTTTTTCGTTTAAAATATCGATTGCTTTTTTGTCTGAAACAGTAAACTTTGCTCCGTTCACTTGATCGTTATCAAATACTTTGGCGTATACCTTAGTTACATTTTCAAGTTCGTCTAGAATGCAAACAAAACTTTGTGAGCGAAGTTTATTTAATGGAAGTGTTTTAGTAAAAACTATTTTTCCTTCATTATTTTCGGCAATAACTTTCAATTGAGAAAAACCATAGTCGTCTTCAATTTGTCCTTGTAAGTAAAAGGTGTTTTTGAATAAACTATCTGATTTTAATTCAGCCGAAATTTTTGGATACTGATCTGTTATTACTTTTAATGAATATATGCTGGTATCAACCAATTGACTTTCGGTATTTTGAGAAACGACTAAATAATTCAACGATTTTTTTGCAATGTGTTGAAAATCAGCAGATTGGTTTACGATAATTTTTGTTGAAGTGTTTTTTTCATCTTCCAATAACCAAGTCAATTCGCTCCCTTCTGGGACAATTATATCAAGAGTGTTATTGTTAACTTCTTCATTGAAATTGGTGTAACTAGGGTATTTTATTTTTGTTGTAAGCGATTTTATTTTTGGAAGCTTTAAAACAGAAACATAAACGGGTTTTGATTTGAATGGACCAGATTCGATATAGATGTTTCTTGATGAAAAATTATTGCTTAATACGGCAGTGTATTTATTCTCTTTTGTCTTAGTAAATAGAGTTTTGTTGTTGCCGTCGATTAAATAAATTCTAGAAGGTATTTTGTTTCCAGATGAATGAATTTCAATGTCAATAGATTCGCCTTCATGAATACGGTATTCACTTTCCGCAAATGAGAATGAAAAAGAAAGCGGTTTTTGAAAATGCTCACTGTAATTTATTAGGCGTTTAGATCCATCGCTAATTATATTGGGATTGTACAGCCAAGTGGCTAAAAGGAAAGCCAATACAGGAGTAGCAAAAAGCAGATATTTGTTTTTTTCTTTGAAACGAATGGCTTCCGTAAACCGAATGTTTTTTAATCCATTGTACCGTTGTTCTACGGAAGCAATTATCAACGATTTTTGTGGTTCAGGCTCATAAATAGACCTTTTTTCAAGCTCTAAAAGATTCAATAAAACATCTTTTACTTCAGCAAAATGCAACCCAATAAGTTCCGCGGCTTTTTCAGAATTCATTTTACGCTTGAATCCTGAGAATTGTAAAAGTGGAGATAGTAAATACTTAACTATTGTTACAACAGAAACACTACAAAATGCCCAAAAGAAGGCAAAACGCCACTTAGGTGATAACCAAAGCAAATATTCAGAAAATATTAACAACAGAAATAATGCAGATAATAGGGCAACAGAGATTAGAATTCCTTTTAAGAATACGATGCGATAATGCTTCTTAATGAAATTTTCAAGGCCTTGTTTTACTATGCTTTCTGATTTTTGCATTCTGTTGGGTAAACTGGTATAAAAGTACGCTGCTTTTCGAGAGCGAAAACTTAAATAGTGCAAATACAAAAGTAACAGACCTTTTCTGAGTAGTTGTTGGTATAATAATTTTTCCTGTTACTAAACAATAATAAAAATATAGGCGGGTATAAATTACGATTCATCCTGTAATAATGCAGTTAACGCTAAAAAATATCGAGTATATAATAATGACAGAATATAATTTGTTATTTCACTAAAAAACAAACAAGCATGAAAAAACTCCTTACCTACTGCTTGGCTTTGTCCCTTATGGGTAGTTATTATAACTCCCAAGCACAAAACCAAAGATTAGTTCAAAACAAGGTTACAACACTGTCTCAAACAGGTTTAACCAACGAACATGTTAACCCTTTTAAAGTTGCCCCTCAACTTAAAAGCACAACTACTCTCCCTATCGAACTCGAAGAAGCCGTACTCCTGCAGTACGATGAAACTGCAGTTTTAGAACTTGCAAAAAGATCGACTCGATTTATTGAAATGGAAATACCGAACACTCAAGGGTCTTTGTGGACTTTGTTGCTTGAAAAAGTCGACTTTTTCCACGAAAATTTCGTGATTAACACATCGGTACCAATCAATTATGAAATAGAGAGAGGTTTTCACTACCGAGGTAAAATAAAGGGTCAAGAAAATTCACTGGTTACGGTTAGTGTTTTTGATGGTTCTATTCAAGCTATAATCTCTGACGATAAGTCCAATTACAATTTGGGTGTTGTAGAATCAACTCTAAAATCAAAAGAGAAGGCTTATGTATTGTATCCAGAAAGCCAGCTGGATCATTTAAAAGGCAATTATTGTTCTACACCAGATTTTCCAGAAGGTGTAAATATTTCGGTAAATAAAGAACCACAAACAGGATTGAAATCTTCGGCTAACTGTGTGTCAGTCTACCTTGAAGTAGATTATGATGTTTACCAAAACAAAGGTTCTGTGCAGAATGCAACGAATTTTATGACAGCGGTATTCAATGAAATATCAACGTTATATGCCAACGAAAGTGTAAACCTAAAATTGGGTGAAATGTATGTTTGGAACTCATCTAGTCCTTACGGAGGTTCAAGCTCATCAGCCTATCTAGATGATTTCAAATCGTACCGAACATCTTATAATGGCGATGTTGCCCACTTAGTTTCAATGAAAAGTAGCTACGGTGGTGTTGCCTATGTTGATGTATTGTGTGTTCCAAGTTATGCTTATGGTTGGAGCGGTATCAAAGCCGATTATGAATCTGTACCAACGTATAGCTGGACAGTTGAAGTTATTACGCACGAATTAGGACATAACCTTGGTTCTCCTCACACTCAGTCTTGTAGTTGGCCAGGTGGAGCAATCGATGATTGTTATACAACAGAAGGTACATGTAGCCCTGGGCCTACACCACAAAATGGTGGTACTATCATGAGTTACTGCCACTTAACCAGCACAGGAATTAATTTCAATAATGGTTTTGGTCCACTTCCTGGCGATTTAATTCGTAGCGAAGTAGCCGGCGCAAGTTGTCTTTCTACGTGTGAGCCTGTTGACCCTGTTTGCTCTATTCCAACAGGAGTTTCTTCTTCAAACGTCGGACAAAATGGATTCGATGTTGCTTGGAATGCAGTAAGTACAGCACTATCATACGGTGTGAGATACCGTGCTACAGGTAGTTCTTCATGGATTGCGTCTACAGCACCACAAAACAATACCACTATTACCGGATTAGTACCTGACACTCAATACGAAATACAAGTTAAAAGCAATTGTGACGGAGAAGAATCTGCATATTCTGCAAGCGTAAATGTTACAACACAAACCGATCAATTGGTGTACTGTAATTCTGCATCTACCAACAATCAGTACGAGTGGATAGCAGGCGTTAGCGTAGGATCGTTTAGCAAAACCTCAGGTGGAGCTGGCTATTCAGATTTCACGGCATCTGTAATTGATGTTACTGTTGGTGAAGCCACTACAATTCAATTAACACCAGGATTTGCAAGTTCGGCTTACAACGAGTACTGGATACTTTGGGCCGATTTGAATCACGACGGAGACTTTAGCGATTCTGGAGAGCAATTGTTCTCAAGCGGATTGAAAAATTCAACCGTTAGCGGATCTTTTACCATTCCTGCTGCTGAACTTTTGGGTGAAACCAGATTGCGAGTTAGCATGAAGTACAATGGAGCGCCAACCGCCTGTGAAACATTTACTTATGGCGAAGTAGAAGATTATACATTAAATATTAAGCCAGATGTAGTTTTGCCTTGCGATGCACCATCAGCATTATCTGTAGTAGCTACATCATTAACCGATATTATATTGGACTGGCAAGCTGCCGGAAGCAACGAAACAGGATATGTTGTTAACTATCGTTTAGTAGGAGCTTCTGCATGGAGCAGTGCAAGTACATCTCAAACATCTTATACTTTAAGCGGTTTAAGTCCAAGTCAAGACTATGAGTTTAGAGTAAAAGCCAATTGCGGATCGGATGAAAGTGCGTTCAGCGGAACGGTTTCAGCATCTACCGACGATGCACCACCGTGTGGAACGGTTTCAGGTTCAGTGTCAGGCGTTAGTTTTAGTGCTGCAACACTCAATTGGACATCTTCTGTGAACGCAAACGACTACACATTACAATATGGAGAAGTTGGTGGATCATTGACCAGTGTTCAAAAATCTGGTTTGAGTCACGCTTTGTCAGGTTTGCAACCGTCTACTCAATACCGTTTTAAAGTAAAAGCCAATTGCCAATACGGCGAAAGCGCATACTCTTCAGAAGTGGTGTTTACAACTTCAGCAGCACCTGCTTGTGCTAGTCCAGCATCATTGGCAAGCGCTTCCATTACTCATACTTCTGCAACAGTTAGTTGGAGTGCTGTAAGTGGAGCAAATAGCTATGTATTAGAAACTAGAACGGTAGGGGGTAGTTTTTCTGCGCAATCTGTATCTGGAACTTCTAAAGCGCTATCAGGACTTGCCGCAAGTACCAACTACGAATTCAGAGTAAAATCTGTATGCGATTTTGGTGAAAGTGCATATTCTTCTATTGCAAGCTTTACAACTGAAGACGCTCCTGTAAATGTTAACTACTGCTCTGCAGGAGGAAATAACACGAGCGATGAATGGATAGATAAAGTAACCTTAGGGGGCACAACATATACATCTGGTAACAATGGTGGTTATGCAGATTTTACGGCCTACAGTGTCAATCTAACCATTGGACAACAAAGCGCAGTAACCTTAGAACCTGGATTTAAATCTAGCTTATTCGGCGTATCGCGTTACAACGAGTATTGGAGAATATACATAGACATCAACCACGATGGCGACTTTACTGACGCAGGAGAATTGGTATTCGATGCTGGTGGAGTTTCTAAATATGCCGTTAGTGGTAACATCTCAGTACCAAGCAATGCAACACCAGGCGAAACGAGAATGCGTGTTATGATGAAGTACAACGGTTCTTCTACATCATGCGAAACCTATAGCTATGGCGAAACTGAAGATTTTACAGCAGTTCTTAGCCATTCTATGGTCGCTAACGATGAAGTTATTTCTGCTTCAACAATCAATTCTACAGTGGCGGGCTTGTCAGACGCTGTTTTAGCGCCTAACCCAACCGTTAATGGTTTATCTACATTGAGATTGATTTTTGCTGACGGAGTAGAATCGGCTGACTTAAATGTTTTCGATGCTACAGGTAGAATTATTGCTGCCGACCAATTGGTTTCAGACGCGCAAAACAAAGCTGAAAGTAAAATTAATGTTCAAGACATGGTTAAAGGAACTTACATAATACAAGTAAACTTTAGCGATGGAACACAAGTGGTAAAGCGCTTGATGCATTAACTAAATCAATACATACGATCATTAAAAGCCCTTCGAAAGAAGGGTTTTTTTATGCCTAAAAATAAGGTTAGCTAAGTTCCGAACTTTTGTTTTTAAGTGTCGGATGTACTGCCTATCTTTGCCAAAATTTTTTCAAGTGAATAAAGTACGCGTACGTTTTGCTCCTAGCCCTACAGGTCCTTTGCACATTGGTGGTGTAAGAACCGCATTATACAACTATCTGTTTGCCAAAAAAAATGGCGGGGATTTCATTCTTAGAATAGAAGATACTGATCAGACACGTTTTGTGCCAGGTGCAGAGGAATACATTCTAGAGTCTTTGAAATGGTGTGGTATTAGCCCAGATGAAGGTCAAGGTGTAGGTGGCGAATTTGGACCGTACAAACAAAGCGAACGCAAGCATTTGTATAGAGAATATGCCGACAAGCTTATTGAGGCTGGTCATGCTTATTATGCCTTCGATACTCCAGACGAATTGGATGAGATGCGCGAAAGATTGAAACGTGCTAAAGTAGCAGCACCACAATACAATGCAGTTACTCGTGAAACCATGAAAAACAGCTTGTCGCTTTCATCTGATGAAGTAGCTAAGCGTTTGGCAGATGGCGAAAACTATGTAATACGATTAAAAGTTCCTAGAAACGAAGAAATTCGTTTTGAAGATGAAATTCGTGGTTGGGTAGTTGTGCACTCAAGCAATATAGACGACAAAGTTTTATTCAAAAGTGATGGAATGCCTACTTATCACTTAGCCAACATTGTAGACGATCACTTGATGAAAATTAGCCACGTAATTCGTGGTGAAGAGTGGTTGCCTTCAGCTCCTACACACGTATTGCTTTACCGCTATTTGGGTTGGGAAGAAGAAATGCCAAAGTTTGCTCACTTGCCATTAATTCTGAAACCAGACGGCAACGGTAAACTAAGCAAACGCGATGGCGATAGATTAGGATTTCCTGTATTCCCATTGGAGTGGAAAGACCCTACAACAGGCGATATATCTTCTGGTTACAGAGAAAACGGCTACTACAACGATGCTTTCATCAACATGTTGGCATTTTTAGGATGGAATCCCGGAACGACACAAGAAATATTCAGCCTAGAAGAGCTTTGCGAAGCCTTTACGTTGAAACGTGTTGGTAAATCTGGCGCGAAATTCGATCCAGAAAAAACAAGATGGTTCAACCAACAGTACCTGCGTTTGCAGAACAAAGGTGAATTGGCGGCGAGCTACAAAAACATTTTAGTAAAGAACAACATCGATGCCGGTAGTGTAGACCTAGAAAAAGTAGTTGACTTGCTTTCTGAACGCGCTGTATTTGTTGAAGACATGATGGAAGGAACGTATTTGTTCCAAAACCCAACAGAATTTGACGAAAAAACAGTTAAGAAAAAGTGGAAAGAAGCTACGGAATCGAATATTGCTGAATACACAACAGCTTTAGAAGGTTTAGCCGAGTTTACGTCTGAGAATATTGAAGCCAATTTCAAACAATTTTTAGCCGATAATGAGTTGGGTATGGGTGCTTTGATGCCTAACGTTCGCTTGCTATTAACTGGTTTAGGCATGGGCCCTTCATTGTTCCACATTATGGAAATATTGGGGAAAACAGAATGCGTAAATCGTCTTAAGAACAATACCCAAGCGGTACTTAACTTGAAGCAAAGTGCATAGAATTGATGTCAACGACATCCGCTGTTATTCATATCACGGATGTTTAGCTTCTGAAAGTAAAATAGGAACCAACTACAGCGTAAGAGTAAGCGCATTTGGCGATTATTTGAAAGCATCAGAAACAGATGACTTAACGCTTACGGTAGATTATTGTTTGGTAAGCGACGTAGTGGTAGAAGAGATGGCTATTCCATCGAAATTAATAGAAACGGTAGCGCTTAGGATAGTAAAACGCTTAAAATCAGCCTATTCAGACTCTGATTTTGAAGTGTGCATTACCAAAATTGCAGCGCCTATCAATCAAAATGTAGGAAATGTTGCATTTACTCTATCAAGTAAGGACTGTAAAATCTAAATTTAATTAGCTTTGCACCCAAATGGTTCCGTGGCCGAGTGGCTAGGCAGAGGTCTGCAAAACCTTGTACGGCGGTTCGAATCCGCCCGGAACCTCTATAAAAACCACAGTTATTTAGCTGTGGTTTTTTTGTTTCTGAGTGTTTGGTTTTCCAATACCATGCACGTTTTTGATGTTTTGTTTTATCGCTGCTTTATCATAAGGCAGATATTTCTAGGGGAGTTTTAGTAAGTTCAAACCGAAATATTATTTTCAACGTAAATCGCATCAATTACCAAAGTATGTCAAACAGTTATTACGATCCAAAAGACCTTAAGAAGTTTGGAGATATCAAGGATTTTCAACCTGAATTAGCCGAAAAGTTTTTTGATTATTATGGCGGAGTCTTCAAAGACGGAGCTCTAACCGCTAGAGAAAAATCTTTGATTGCCTTAGCTGTTTCTCATGCTACACAATGTCCATATTGTATCGACGCTTATACAAGCGACACGCTTAAGCGAGGTGTAACAGAAGAGCAAATGATGGAGGCTGTACATGTTGCCGCAGCAATAAAAGGCGGAGCAACTCTAGTTCACGGTGTTCAAATGATGAACAAAGTGAAAAAACTGTCGATGTAATTTTATAATGAAAGAAACAAAATCTTTAAAAGCAAAGGGGCACGATTTAGCTTCTGGCGAACGTCATATTGAAATTTTTCACGAAACTCAATTGCCAACCTTTGCAGAAAAAATATCTGCAGAAGGCTTGTTGCCACTAAAACCTAAAGACCTCAGTATCTTTCAGGTTAATGTTGGTAAAATGTGCAATCAAGTATGCAGCCATTGCCACGTAGATGCTGGTCCGGATAGAAAAGAAATAATGACCCGTGAAACCATGGATCAATGTTTGGCTATTCTAAAAGACAGCACTTTTACTACTGTTGATCTTACTGGAGGAGCTCCAGAAATGAACCCTGACTTTAGGTATTTTGTTGAAGAAATTCACAAATTAGGGAAGCATATCATCGTACGTTGCAACCTTACCATCATTGTTGCAAACAAAAAATACTACGATTTACCAGAGTTTTTTAAGAAGCACGACGTAGAGGTTGTTTCTTCGCTTCCTCACTACACTTCTGGCAAAACCGATAGACAACGTGGCGACGGAGTGTTTGATGCCTCTATTAAGGCTTTAAACATGCTTAATGCAGTTGGTTATGGTAAAGTAGATTCGGGACTTACTCTAAACTTGGTTTACAATCCTTCGGGTGCATTTTTACCAGGGAATGAGCAAGAATTAGAACGCGATTTTAAAAAGAAACTTAAAGAAGACTTCGATATAGAATTCAATAGTTTGTTCGCTATTACCAATTTGCCGGTATCACGTTTTTTAGAATACCTCATTGTATCTGAAAACTACGAGGAATACATGGAGCAATTGGTAGATGCTTACAATCCTGCCGCTGCGCACAATGTTATGTGCCGAAATACTATTTCCATTTCGTGGGATGGCTATATTTTCGATTGCGATTTCAATCAAATGATGGACATGAAAGTGGATGCAGATTCAAAGCACATTAGCAGTTACAATGCAGATGCATTGTTGAACCGAAGCATCATTGTCGATCAACACTGCTTTGGATGCACAGCTGGTGCAGGATCTAGTTGTGGCGGTCAGACAGCTTAAATAGAATAGAAAATATAACTCATAAAAAAAGGCCGGTATATACCAGCCTTTTTTTGTTTGTAAGCAATAGGTAACCTAAAGCAAATTCTATCGTATTAATCCAACAATATTCCTGCTAATTGCTTGAGTTGTAACTCAGCATTTTTGGCTTGGTATTTTGCTGTAGTGTACTGGTTTTTGGAGTTCAACATGTTCAATTGTGCTTGTCTAAACGTTATCGAATTGATTTGTCCTTGTTTGTACATCTCTTCGCTTCTGTCAAAGTTGCGTTCGTTGGTTGCTAAGTTGGTTTTCTGAGCTTCTAACACAAACAAAGCGTTTTCGTAAATCGTTAACGCATTGAGTACATCGCGGCTTACATTGGCCTCGGTTTGCTGTTGCTTTATGCTTTGTGCATCTATGGCCAATCGGGCATTTTTAACTTGTGTAGAGGTTTTACCTCCATCAAATAAATTCCACGACAGGGTTAAACCTGCTTGTGGCCCTTGGCTATAATTGCCTACCAAAAAAGCACCGTTTGGGTTGTCCGATCCATTGTAATTGTATGCTGCGTTGAAACTCAATTGTGGCAACCATCCGCTTTGTGATTTTTTCAATGCCCATTCGTTGTTGCTTAGTTGGCTTTGGCTTTGCTCAATCTGCACGTTACGCTCTAATGCGTTTTCAAGCAATTCGGCTTTGTTTGTAGCCAAAGAAAACTTTACATCGGTTTCTACTACAAAATCCGTTTCTAAATCGCGAGCCAACATCAAATTGATGTTTCTTTTGGCATTGACCAACTGCTGACGACTGTTCATATAACTTATGCTGTCGTTGTTGTAATCTACTTCTGCATTCAATACATCAAGCTGGGTAGATTGGCCGTACTGGTAATTGTAGTCGGCACGTTTCAATCGATCGGCCGAAATAGCCATTGCTTCTTTTTGTGACAGCGAAAGTTCTTCCAATCGGGCCAGCTCAAAATAAGCACTAGAGAAAGTAAGAATGGTTTGTTCTATCACTTGTCTAGCCTGCAATTCGGTAAGATTTCGCTGCTCTTTCAGTTGCTTAAAATTGTAGCGTCGACTACCATTAAACACCGTGTAGTTAAGGTTTACAGCGGCACCGTAGTTGTACGATTCTGCTGGATCGAAAGTACTTACACCTTGCACTGTTTTGTTTTCACCTTGGTTGTACGATACGTTGGCATTGCCCGATGTACTAAGGGTTGGTAAATAACCAGAGTTTAGAATATCGGCATTGTTTTCAGCTTGCTCAACGCTGTTTTTGGCCACCAAAATATCGTAGTGTTTTTCCAAAACAATATCGATGGCTGTTTCTCTTTTAAGTAATTCTTGGGCTTGTAAACTGATAGTAAAAGCCAAGCACACTATGCTGCTAAATAATTTCATCGTGATTCTCTGCTTCAAGTTCTTGTACGGCTGGTTCTACGGCTTCTTTACTCGGTTTTTTCTTGGTCCACAACCAAGTAGCATTTACCTTAATGGTGTTGGTAACCGAGAGCAACATTGGCAAAACGATAAGCGTAAGGAATGTGGCAATGGTAATACCGTAGGCAATGGACACGGCCATTGGGATTAGGAACTGAGCTTGACGGCTAGTTTCCATAATCAAAGGCGATAATCCAGCTACGGTGGTAATGGTGGTTAAGAAAATAGCTCGGAAACGCGATTTACCAGCTTCTTGTAATGCATTGTCAAAGCTTAGACCTTCTTGCAAATTGCTGTTGAGTTTGCTGATAAGCACAAGCCCATCGTTCACCATAATACCTACCAAGGCAATGATACCTAATAAAGACAAAATATTGATAGGCAAACCGTGAACCCAGTGACCCCAAGCCACACCAATCAAACTAAACGGAACCATTATCAGCAACAAAATGGGTTGTGCATACGAACGGAAGGTAAAGCCAATGATGATAAGGATAAGGAAAATGATGACAGGGAAAATCTTCTTAGCTGAGTTGGCAACTTTACTTGCTTCTCTGTTTTGACCTTCGTAAAGAGGGCTAACCGATGGATATTTCGATTGAATATCAGGCATAATGGTTAGCTTGATGTCGTCGATAATAGCTACAGCACTCGATTTAGGATCTTTCAAATCGGCATCTACTTTTATTTCGCGTTTACCGTCTAAGTGGTTGATGCTTATTTCGCCTCTAGCAATGGTGTAATTGGCTATTTCACTCAGTGGAACACGATCGCCTTTTGGAGAAATCAACTGCATTTCTTCCAAATCTTTAATCGATTCTCGGTTGCTTCTTTCGTAGCGTACCCAAACAATTATTTCGTCTTGACCACGCTGAAAACGTTGTATTTGTCGGCCATTGAAACCAGATCGAACCTGAGAAATTACATCGCTTAGTGTGAATCCTAGCAAGTAGGCTTTGTCTTTAAGCTCTAGTTTTATTTCTTTAATACCTGCAGGGTCGTTGTCGCTAATGTCTCTCAACAACTCGTTTTCCTGCAATTTTTGTTTCAACTCAATTTTAGCTGCTTTCAGTTCGGCAATGTTGTAACTCAACAATGAAACCGATACCGGTTTTCCACCAAAGTTAGATCCAGCATCGAAAGTTAAACTCTCGGCCAACGGCATTTCACCAACAGCTTGTGCCACGGCTTGTGCAATTTCTGGAGCAGGAAAATCTCTGTTTTCACCTTGTAGCAGGTTGGCTTTTATCGAACCATTTGCAGTCCCAGGTCCAACCCGTTTTATTACGTTTAGTACTACTTCTTCGTTGCCCGATTGTTTGGCTGTGTAAGTTTCGTTGACTTCCCAAATTTTACTCTCGATGTAACTCAATATAGAATCGGTTACTATCGGATTGACACCTTGTGGCATTTTCAAAGTAACATTAACCTGATCGGAAGCAATGACCGGGAAGAAGGTTGTACGTATGATACCGCCTTTTACACCACCAATTGTAATAACAAACAAGCCAATGATGATGGCAAAACCAACTGGTTTGTTGCCCATAAAGAAACGGTAAGCAGGCATGTACAAACGCTCGCTCATAAATTTCATCACCTTATTGGCCCAAGTATTGAATCCGTATTCTTTTTGTTCTGACGATAAAGCTTTAGAATGCGCAACGTGTGCGGGTAAAATAATGATGGCTTCTACCAAAGAAAACGCTAAGGTTATAATAACCACTACCGAAACTTCGGAGAAAAAATCGCCAATACGACCATCCAAGAAAATGAAGGTAGAAAAGGCTACAATGGTTGTAAGAATTGCTGATACTATGGCCGGTAAAACTTCCATTGTACCATCTATTGCAGCCCTTACACGGGTTTTTCCTTTCTCGTGATGTTGGTAAATGTTTTCGGCAATTACAATACCGTCATCCACCAAAATACCCAATACGATGATCATACCGAAAAGGGACAATACATTGATGGTAATACCAAAGTAAGACGCCACCATAAACATTCCTAAAAATGAAATTGGAATACCAAAAGCTACCCAAGCAGCCAGTCGTGGACGTAAAAACAAGGACAGAAAAATAATAACCAAAAGCAACCCTTGTCCACCATTGTTCATCAACAATAAAGTACGCTCGATGATGACCGTTGAGCGGTTGTTGGTGATGCTTATTTTTACGTTTTGGTGCTTCTCATTGAAGGCTTCAGCATAGTCGATTACTTTATTGGCGGCCTCTACTAAGTCTTCTGTATTGGTGGTATTTACCCCCATATCAACAGCAATTTCGCCATTGAAGTAAGTACGGTTTGGTGTTTCGCTCCAAGCATCTTGCAGTTCGGCTACATCTTTCAAACGTATGATGCTTCCATCGCTATTGGCCTTCAGGATAATGTTATCCATTTTGTGGGCATAATAAGCTCTGCTGTTGACGCGAATAAGATAATCTTCGGCTTCGGTTTTTACAGTACCACCCGTTACCAAAATGTTGTTACTAGAAACAGCACTCGAAACTTGTTCGAAAGAAACTTGGTAGGTTCTGAGTTTTTCTTCGTTTACGGCTACTACAATTTCTTCGTCAGGAAAACCCGAGATTTCTAATTGCGAGATGCCGTCGATGTTGCGCAAATCGGTTTCTACTTCACGGCTAATGCTTTTCAATGTTTTTAATGAAACATCTTTTCCTGAAATCACAAAATCGATTGATTTGTTCAGGTTTTCTTGCTTAGCAACCACTGGAGGTTCCATTTCTGCCGGAAAAGAAGGTACTTTGTCTACTGCATTTTTTACATCGGCCAAAAGCACATCGATGTCGTAATCTTGTTCGGCTTCTATGGTTATTTGTGCCGAGTTTTCAGAAGACGATGAGGTGAAACGGTCTACACCAACTAAACCTCTAAGGTTGTCTTCAATTTTGAGCACCACGCCCTCTTCCATTTCAATAGGAGAAGCACCAGGATACACAACAGAAACAGTAACCATTTTGGCTTCCTGTAGAGGAAAGAAACTCGATTTGAGTGACATCATTCCCATAAAACCGAGCACGACCACCATAATGATGAGCACGTTTACGGCTACAGGAAATTTTATAAAGTGAGTTATTATTTTTTTCACAATTAGGCGTCTTTGAATAGTCTAATTTTCATTCCAGGGTAAGCGTTTGGTACCGTTTTCACCAATACTTTTTCGCCATCTTTAAGTCCTCGAACCACCACTGTTTTTTCTTTAAAATGAAGTACCTGAACCTCTTTTTGAGATAACAACCCTTTTTCGGCAACGTACACTTGGTTTTTGTCAAACAAAACCGAACGCGGTATTTCGAATGCGTTTTCGATGGTGTTGGCATTGATTGTTGCTTTCAAAAACAAACCTTCTGTTAAGTGTTTTCCGCTTACTTGAATGAAGACACTTACCATTTGAGTTTCAGAATTCACTGCATTGTTAATTCTCGCAATCTTGCCTTTCCATATTTGATCGTCGCCTAGTGTACTGCTGAGTTCAACCTCTTGTCCGATTTTAAGGAAACGAACCAAGCTACTAGAAACAGGTGCTTCTAATTCAAACACATCTGATTTTATGAATGTTCCCAATTTTTGTCCTGGTCTTACCAACGAACCTTCGGTAACGCTTGCATCGATCAGTACACCGTCGAATGGAGCTTGCAATTTGTATTTCGCTAAAGTGAGCTCGGCGTTTTTGACATTGTAGTAGGTTACATAAATGTTTCTACCTGAAATGAACATTTTTTCTTGTTCGTTAACCGGTTTTGGTAAAGCCGCAAGGGGTTTGTTAACATCTAAGTTTTTAGCGAATTGTTCCCACTGCGGAAACGAAGCAGGAAAATCCAAACGGATATCGGCCAAAGCACCTGTAATTAGGTTTTGCAAATTGCTTTTTTGAGCGATCAAACTGGCTTCAAATACCGAACCATCCATGTTGATTAGCAGTTGGCCTTTGCTGTATTTTGTTCCGGTTTTAAAAGCCTTGTTGGTTGCTTTCATTACACCCTGTACTTCGGCAAACAATTCTACTCTGTCTTTCGAAAGCAACTTCCCTGTGGCTTCTACTTCAACCAAAACATCTTGGTTTTTTACCACTTCCGAAAACACAGTAGCTGTGTGCTCAACTTTCTTTTTTGGTGGCGTCTTTTTGCTGTCGGCCATCAAGTTAGACACGTACATTGCCAATGCAAAAATGGCAACAGTAGATAGCACTACTAAAATCTTTCTTTTCATCGTTTTATTTAGTTGTTATTGCAACTTTTTTATGCAATTGTCTTGTATTATTTCCATTGCTTTTTTTACAGTAGAGATGTCAGATTCTGACAATCCCTGTTGCATTTCGCTTATAATTCGTTTCATAATTGGTCGAACTTCGGCAAAGAGTTTTTCTCCATTTGTGGTAAGGTGAACCATATTGATGCGCTTGTCATCTGGGTTGGGAATTCGTGCAACCAGGTTCTTTTTCTCCATCGTGTTTATCAAGCGAGTAAGGCTTGTTTTGTCACGTTCGGTAAGAAAAGCCAAATCGTTTTGTGGCAATGCACCTTGCTGATGCAGCACTTTAAGCATCACTATTTGAGTACGAGATAGCTTGTAACCTTGCTCGGTCATTTCACTGCAAATGCGCATATCGGCAAACTTCATGGCTTTACCAATGTAGGGCATCACAGAATCGTCTATTCCGCAAATATTTTGTGTTATGTCTAGAGGCTTCAAGATGCAAAGATGCGTTTTATTGTTGCATATGCAACTAAATAAAGCCTCGATAACATTTATTAAGAGGATAGAGCGTAGACAAAATCGAAAGACTTACATTTAAAATCATGATAAAAAGCCAGAGACTTACCTTAAGGCCTATTGCTTTAGAAAATGCCAGAAGGGTGTTTGCATATAGGAGTGATGCTGAGTCGAACAAGTACCAGGGCTGGATACCAAAGACTCTTGAAGAGGTTGTTGGATTTATCAACAAGAATCCTGAAACATTCAACGTAAACAATTCTTGGTTTCAATTGGTCATTATAGACAATGCAACAGCACAACTAATTGGTGATGTTGGGGTTCATTTTGTGGACGATGAACAGTGCGAAGTGGGCTGTACCATCAACAAAGAGTATAATCAAAAAGGATTTGCCAAAGAAGCGTTAAAAGCCACTATAGATTATCTGTTTCACGACCTAAACAAACACCGCATTACGGCATCAGTCGACCCTCGTAATACCGCTTCTGTAGCCTTGATGAAGAGTTTGGGTTTTAGGCTTGAAGCGCACCACATTAAAAGTCTCTACTTTAAAAATGAATGGGTAGATGATGTAGTGTTTGCGGTATTGAAAGAGGAATGGGCATAAAAAAACCACACCGCTTTTGTCTGTTTCGACTAAGCAATGTGGTAGAATATATTGAAAGGCTTATGTTTTTAAGCTTCTACTTCTTCTTTTTTGGCCTTACGGTATAGGTAAGAATTGAAAACACTACGCTTAGCAAAACGCATTTGTTTTTCAGAGTTCATCAATTTGATGTAAACGCTTTTTGTTACCCCAAAATACTCGTAAGTATTTCCATCAACAAAGTTGATTTCTAAACGCATTCCTTTGTGCTTTACACCAGCAATAAAAGATGTAGTAATGGTTTGCGTGTATTCTTCTAAATTGGCCGCTTTGGTTTCAGGCGCAATGCTTACCAAAAAATGGTAACCATCGATGATTTGCAAACTCATTGCTTTAGCTTCCTCAGCTTTAGGGTCGTTTTCTTGAAACTTATCTGGGTGCCATTGCTTTACTAAGTTTCTGTAAGAGGTCTTAAGTTTTTTAAGATCAATTTCTTTTTCAACAGAAAATAGTTTTTTGTATTCGTTTATGCGCTTCATCGTGATTTATCCAAATGGGGCGCAAAGGTACTTTAATTAATTGTGGCTCAACTGGTTTTGAAATAGAATGTTTTGATTGTAATTCACCGAAGTTAGTCAGGACAATTTGACATTCAAAAAAAACACTGGAACAAAAAAAACCAGTAGTGTTACTGGCTTTCTCTAGGGTTTTCTTTTAATAAGTCACTTTGGGAAAAAGGACACTAACAATGAACGCATTATATATTTCTCCTCCAAAAACATTCCGATAACTGTACGTAATATTTAGGCGAATAACAGAATTACTCATAGTTGCTCCACTTATCTAGAGCCTTTTTTCCCTTATTCCACGTCAAGGGGCTTATGATTTTGCCGCTTGTAACGTCTGTTTTCAACGTATACTCAACAATATAAGCGGCACGGTCTTCGGAATCGGGATGAGAATTTATCCATGTCAAATACTTGTCGTAATCACCACTTTCTTTGGCTATTTTGTACATGAATTCTGCAAATGGTTCGCAATCTATTTCGGCAGCTTGCATGTAATCCACGGCACTTAGGTCGGCTTCTTTCTCGTTGTCTCTATCAAAGGCGGATGACGACAAAGTCTTTACGGCTCCGCCAATAATTTCTCCTCCACCGTTGCCGGTAGTCATAGAAAGCAAAACCGAAAAACCAATTTCCTTCATCAGCTTTTGCATTACGTGATCGTGTTGAATGTGGGCTATCTCATGGCAGATTACACCTGTCAATTCTTCCGCATTGTCGGCCGAAGTTATCAACCCTGAATACAATACCAAATGACCATCGGGCAATGCAAAGGCGTTGACTTGACTGTTTTCTACAACGTGCCATTGTATTTTACTGGCATCTATATCATTGGCGGTGCATATGGTAGAAATAATACTGTCTATTACAGTGTTGACGGCCTCAATATCTATTTCGCCGTTATCTCGCTTTACGCTCTCCCAAATAAGTTCGCCTAGCTTTTTCTCAGTGGTGTTCGCTGCGCTTTTTATGTGCAGTACTTGCATCCAATTTATTTGCATCATCAGAAACAAGGTTGCTGCAAATAGAGCCACTAATATGATGCCTTCTTTTAGAGTTTTGTTCATGATTTTGGTTTGCAAAGTTGATCGGTAATTCCACTGTAAAACCACCATTCAACATGGATGCCTTTGCGTGTTTGTATGGCCGTATAAATGGTCGCAATGAATTCGGTTAAATTGAAAAATAGAACAGTAATCATATAGGCGACATAATCGTTGCTTATTTGATCATCTCCTATTAATATAGCCACTGTCCACCAAAAACCAAAACTGTTCACAAAGAGCATGCTAACTTGTGATAGCAAAGCTTGTGTGCAATGCCAGCGAACGAAATAGTCGCTTTTTCTATTGCCCATATAAAAAATAAAAGAGGCAATGAGGTTGACTATAGGTAAAGGCAAACCACAAATTAGAGCTACCAACGACATCAAATAGCTATTGGAAGCTTTTTCAGATTCGTGTTCGCCTGGTTTGTAGGCAAAAGGTTTGATTGCAATCATAGATGTTTAATAATATTCCATATCCAATTGGCTAGTACCAATAATATCAAGGGAATAGCTATCGTTTTTTTACGTGTTATAGTCTCTATTTTGAGATAAAAACGCCAAAGAGTTTCTTTCTTTCTTAGCCAATCGTACACAACCCAAAACGGGGATATGAACATGATAGGAAGAATAAGAAATCCAAACGGGTTGTAATTCCAAGCGTCTTTTACGAGGCCTTGCGATAATGCGATGACTGACTTAGTAGAACCGCACGATGGGCAAGGGTAATTTGTGACACTTTTAATGGGACAGACTTCTAGAGAAGTACCTTCTTTGCCCGTAATAAAAAGAAGGTAAATAAAACCCAAGCAACAGGCTAATATAAGAATGGCATATAGCCTGTTACGGGTCAATTTTTATCGTGTAATAACCGACTGAAGTTTTTCCATGTTTTTGGCTCTTGTAGCGTCCATTATCATGAACCAATCTATAATAGCCCAAATACCTAAACCACCACATGTCAGTAACTTAGCAATACCAATACCGGTGTCGCCTATCATGAAACGATCGATACCCAATTGGCCACCTAAAAGTGAAACAATAAGGCTCGTAGTAGGGTCTTTGAATTGTAAGGTTTGGATTTCGCTCCATCTAGAGTCGTCAAGAGCGATAAGTGCATCGCGAACATGTCCAACGTGATGACTTTCAAAATACTTGCCATTGGCCATGATGAACATGTCTACTTTTTGTGCTTCCATTTTTTGGTTTGATGTATTGGTTGTCCTACTCTTAGGCTTTTCGGTGCCGCCATAATTGAGGTTTCAACTTACAAATTCTTTTTATAATGGATGAAAAAGTTGCTTTTAACCATTTACAAGTATTTTAGGATATCTCAAACCCCTATTTTACCTTCCAAGGAGGATTGATGCGGTTTTCGCCAGCATAGAAGAGTATTATTTTATGTCCGTCGGGGTCTAAAATCGATGCTTCTCGCCACAACCAAGACTGATCGGTGGCTTCGGTTTCAAATACACAACCCTTTGTTTTTAAATCCTGAATGGTGTTGTCTAAGTCCTTGCATTCGAAATAAAGAACGATGCCGTTGTCCGTCGATGTTTTATCGGCTTCATGAAGTGAAAGTGTACTCGTACCATCTGGGCAAATGAAACGACAATACCTCGGAATGGAATCGACAATTAGTGTTAGTCCTAATTGCGTGTAAAAATCAACCGATTTAGGCATGTTGGTTGTTGGTATCGTGACCTGATTCAGATTCATGTTGCAAATTTAAAGTTCCAGAATATCGAGTGAATTGATGGATGAAAATTGCTTCATATTGTGTTCTAGTTCCGCAAAATTTTCAGGCGTTACCGTTTTGGATATACGACCATTGTCTAGCACCAAAATGCTGTCGCATAAACTGCTTAGTGTAGAAAATATATGCGAGGATATCAAAAGGGTTTTTCCAGATTGTTTTAGTTGTTCAATAATGTCTATAATCAGCATATTGCTTTGAATATCAACGCCATTGAAGGGTTCGTCTAAAATAAAAACATCATTTTTCTGAAGCAGAATTCCGAACAAGGCCAACTTTTTTTTCATGCCGGTAGAATAGCTACTAGCGTACTGATCTAGCGGAAGATTGAAAATGTTTTTTTTGTCCAAGTCCGACACTTTTATTTCTCGGGCATTGCACAAAAGCTTAAGATATTCTCGACCCGTTGTGTGACTTAAAAACTCAGGGTTGGTACACAAATACCCCATGTGCTCTTTCAATTCTTTAGGCGAAGGGGCAATGGTTCCGGTATACGAGTTTAATCCACAAAGGCATTCGAAAAAAGTTGTTTTTCCAGCACCGTTTTCTCCAACCAAGCCGTACACTTTGCCCTTTTCTAACTGGGCAGAAATGCCGTCAAGCACTTTTTTAGAACCATATTTTTTGCTGAGATTTTCAATGCTTATCATGGGCTAGAATAGAGTTGAGGTTGTGTATTGATTGTTGGTAAAACCGGTAAATGGTGATGATCAGAAAAGGAGGAATCAACAATGATATGCCTAAAAAAATGAGCTGTGGCAGCTGTATTTCATTTGAGTAAGCAGCGTATTTGGCGAGTATTATTGCGATTAGATAGGGTAGGCTAATAAGGCAAAAACCGAGTACGAATAAAATACTGTTTGGAAAAAAATAGAGTAAGATGAATGCAGTAGGCAAGAGGAGTATTTGGTAATAGCCAACAGCCATAAAGATTTTGTAGCGCAGAAATTGGGAGGGTGTTTTGTTGAATATCCAAACGAAGAACTGGTTTTCTGGTCGGAAGAAAAAAGAGCTTGTAGTAAAAAACGTAAGCAACAAAGTGAATAGTCCAAGGTTCAAATTATTTACCTCAACGGCTTTGTACAGTAAAAAAGCGTGAATTACAAACAGTAGAATAGATTTCCTGAAGCCAACGCTAAACTCAAATGGTTTTTGTGAAAAAGGTGTAGGTATAACGATTTGCAGGCTTTTAGCTTTAGGAAATAAAGCCATAACGACGCTTGTACCTAGTACAAAAAGGGCGTAATAGTAATACTGAAAATAACTAAGGAAACACACAAAAGGCAGTGCCATCAACACACACTCTGTAGTTCTAATGGCAAAAGCTTTCCACTGATTGTATACCTGTTTTATTAGAAAACTTGACTGAATTCGGTGAATGTTCACTAGGCTTACAATAGCCAAAGCCGTGTAGATATACTGGTGGTACTCTAAAGTGAAGATGTAAAATGAACTACCAATAAAAAAAGCGAAAACAAGAAGTACAGCCAACAAAGGTTGAATTCCAAAATCGGTAATGCGCCGAAGGTTTCGTAAATATTGAAGTTGAAAGTAATACAGCATTCAGTTGTTAAATGTAATTTATAACAACCTGAATTGGGATAAAGTATGTGACAAACAGTATCTGTTGCTTTTTATTTTTTACTTAAGCGCAGACCAAGGGTTATGGATATAACTTTGTTTATAGCCTGAAAATCATCGTCTTCTTCAGGCGAATGATTGACCAAACTTTGACCAAATGCAACGGCTAAAATGATTGAATTGTATTCTAATCCAGCACTGACTTGACCACCAAGATCTATGCGCTTAAAATCATCAGAACCTTTTTCGCTACCCCATTTTACACTTTCATCTATATCTTGATTCCAGTTATCGTATTGCGTTGTGAATTTACCGCTTGTGCCGATGCCGAGATACAAACCTGGAGCTATAAAGAACGATGCTTTGGAATTGATTTTTATATTGATTTTGGCAGAAACGGGTATATCGATGTACAGCAACTCTATTTTTCCAGTATAGTTAGAACCGTTATAGTTCACTCCTTTAGAAGATATCGCCAATCCAGTTTCAAAAGAGATAACTTGTGTAATCGGTACATCGACAAGGGCTCCAATATTAACACCAAGCTTCGTTTCATTGTCCTTATTGGAATTTATGTTGTTGACTTTCGCGCGTATATCGGCAATGTTTACTCCGCCCTTTATGACTACTGACTGAGCAAAAGATGTGGATAGAGAAAGCGATAATAATGCGACGAAGAAAATTTTGATAGAGTTGTTCATAGAGGGTTTAATAGATGCGAATGTAAAATGAATAAGCGGTTTGAAAACCAGTTTGTGACAATCAAAACACAATCTAGAATTTTCAAACCGCTTACTTTTCCCCAAAAATGGGTTAGATATTAGTTTCCACCAAAGCGATAACCTACTGTTACAGAAATTACATTGTTGGTAGCTTTAAAACCATTTGCATCACTAGGAGCAATGTTAGCCAAACCTAAACCGTATCCAGCTCCAATTTGGAACCCACTAAATTCAGCGCCAATATTTACTTGTGCTCCATAATCTAGCCTTTTCATGTCGTCTTCAGCTTCATCAGAACCCCATTTTATATCGTCTTCTTCCTCATCGCCACCGTCAATTTTAAATTTAGATTTTCCACTCAAGCCGATTCCTACATAAGGACCAGCAGCGATGTAAAATTTAGAATCGCGATTGATTTCGAAAGAGAACTTCGCTGTTAAAGGAATATCGGCATACAATAAATTTGTTTTTGACTCAAAACCTTCGCCTTCAACTTTACTTCCTTTTGATGAGGCAATAAGTCCTGTTTCGAAAGAAACTACATCAGAAATAGGAATGTCTAAAGTAACACCAACGTTGAATCCGATATTCATTTTGTTATCATCGTCGTAGTTATCGTCGTCGTCTTTAGCGGTTTGGTTAGCAAGGTTTACACCTGCTTTTATTCCAAAGGTTTGGGCATAAGTTTCTGTAACAGCTCCTAGTAAGAATACTGTTAAACAAAGAGTAAATATTTTTTTCATGAGTTTGTTTTTGTTGAGCTACTCTTAAGGCTTTTCGCTATCTCCTCGATTTGTGGTTCGACCCCCTGCTTATAAGCACAATATTTAGTTATAAGCGTTTATTTTGTGGTTTATGTGTGCAATAAATCCGATTAAATATATCAATAAATAATTGACGGCCAAAAAAAAGTAACGCACAAAAGATGGAATTACCCAAAAGAAGGGGCTAATTATACCGATAAATAGGTATGATGTAGAGTGAAAATGGGAAGTTTGAAAAGAAATTGATTCTAAACTCCGAACTGTTGTAAATGATGATCAAGATGTTTGGAGAGTAAATTGCTCCATTGTTGGGCCGACATTGTGCCGAAAACAGGGTGTTTTTTGGCTTCAAAGTAATTTTCGCCAGCAGCAAAAGCCTGGTTTATATAATCAAGCGTTCGTTCTTTTTCAAGTTCGAAATCTCTTTCGTTGACAATAACAAAATCAGGTGCTGTGGGAACATTCTTTTTGAAAGGCTTTTCTCCAACAACAGCATTTTTTGCGATGCTTTTGATAATGAATCGAACCAAGGCGTTGGGGCTTTTTTTGTCGTTGCTAAGCGAGGCTTCAAAGGCGGCATTGCAATGAGCCAACATTTGATCTGCTGTCATTTTCCCCCATAATCTAGCGTGGTTACTTGTTAATGCTAATACACGCTTTTTGTAACTATTCGCTCCAGTTTCTGTTAAAATCGATTCCATAATCCTTATTGTCTATCAAAAATAGCAGAATTTGGCAATGGGTTATAGGGCGATAAAATTCAGCAAAACACTCACAGGATGCAAAGCCGTTTTCCCTGAAAAATCTTTGATTTGATGTTGGCAAGAAAATCCGCTAGCAGAAATGGTATCGGTTTTATCTGCCTTTTCTACGGCAGGTATCAACGCCAAATGAGCTATTTTTTTGGAGACTTCAAAATGCTCTTTTTCGTAGCCAAACGAACCCGCCATGCCACAGCAAGTGCTTTTTATTTCTACCACTTTGTTGTTTTTTGGAAAAGCCAAAATATCTAAGGCGTATTGGTTTTTAGACAAGGATTTTTGGTGGCAATGCCCGTGATAATGTATGGTTTGCATTTTGCCTGAGAACAAACTTTGGCTCTCAGGATGTTTTTCAAAAAACTGATGCAAATACTCTTCTACCAACACAACACGGTTTTTCATGTTTGTCCAGAAAGTGTCGTTTGGAAATAGCGAAGTGTACTCGTCTCTAAACCCTAGAATGGCAGAAGGTTCTATGCCTATAACCGGAATGTTTTCAGGAATATTTTGAAGCGCTTTGGCCGAGTTAATCAATTGTTTTTTAGCATCGCTAATAAGTCCTTTGCTAATAAGGGCTCTGGCAGAATTGAAATAAATGCTTTGAACAACTTCTACTCCTAGTTTTTCAAGAAGCGATACGCAGTCGTCAATCAATTTACCATTCAAATTGGCATTGAATTCATCCAGCAACAACACTACTTGTGCCTTAGTCTCACGAATATTTTGCGGTTGCGGGTGGTATACATCCATAAGAGGCAATGCTCTTTCGGTGTGTATGCCTAAAATTGATTTGTTGATATTTCCTCTCCAACCCGTATTTCCCCAGTTGTAAAGTTTTGGAAATGACTTTAGTTTTTCGTGGATGTTGCTGCTGTAAGCAAAGGCCTTGTTTCTAAAACTCACCTTCCCTTTTTGATGATAGTATTCGGCCTTAATTTTGGCCATATCCACATTGCTAGGGCATTCGCTTTTGCACGCCTTACAAGAAATGCATAGGTCTAGTGCATCTTCTACCGCTTCGGCCACCATGGTGCTTGGTGTTTCTTGCGACAAAAAATCGCGCAATAAATTGGAGCGACCTCGGGTACTGTGCTTTTCGTCTAAAGTAGCCATGTAGCTAGGGCACATAACACCACCCGAACCTATGCTTTTTCGGCAATCGCCTGAACCGTTGCACAATTCTACACTGCGTTGAAATCCATCGAAAGCCGACCAATCGAAAATGGTGTTTTCAGTGTCTAGGTTTTTGTATTTCCCATCGTAACGCAATTGGCTGTCCATGGGTGGAGTCGCCGTTATTTTACCTGGGTTTAAAATGTTTTTGGGATCGAATGCAGCTTTTATATCGCAGAACCATTGGTATACTTGGTCGCCATACATGAAGGGAATAAATTCTCCTCGCAATCGGCCGTCACCATGCTCGCCACTCAGGCTACCTCGGTATTGTTTTACAAGGGCAGCGATGTCTGTAGCGGTTTTTCTGAAAAGGCGTTTGCCTTCATCCGTTTTTAGGTTGATGATAGGGCGTAGATGCAATTCGCCCGTTGCAGCATGGGCATAGTGTACACAGTACAAATTGTTCACCTTCAAGGTAGCGTTGAAATCCTCAATAAACTGAGGCAAATCGTGCACGTCTACGGCGGTGTCTTCTATAACGGGTGCCGGTTTAGCGTCGCCAGGAATATTGGACAATAAACCCAGACCAGCTTTCCGTAAATTCCAGACTTTGGCAATATTGTCGCCATCAACATAACTGCAATGATAGGCTAAGCCGGTATCCAATAAATGCTGCTTTAATTCCGATGTTTTTTTGTCTAACTCGGCCTGAGTTTTTTCGGCAAATTCTACAATAAGAATTGCTTGAGGCTCTCCTTCAACAAAAAAGCGGTATTGACTGTAAGTCGGATGGTTTTTGGTGCAATCGAGTATATGATGATCCATCAACTCGCAAGCGGTAGGACCAAATTTTAGGGCTTCAATATTGGCCTTCAAACTTTCGTTGACGCTGTGGCTATGGACGCATACCAACCCAACTTCAGTCGGAGGTAATTCGTTGCAATGCAATTCTATTTCCGTACTAAAAAACAAGGTGCCTTCAGAGCCCGCCAGTAAAAAGCAAAGATTGAAATCAGGACCGTTTTCAGTATAAATATTGCTTTTGGCCAAAATATCGATGGCATAGCCGGTATTGCGCCTTGTGATGCTTTCTTTTGGAAAAACATCGAGTATATGTTGTCTGTTTTCTTCCTTTGAAAGGATAGCGTGTATGGCGGCTAATGTTGTGTTGTAGGTGCTTGCTTCTGGATTTTCAATGCGCTCTAAAAACTCATTTTTAGATAATGCTTTTATGTGAGCGTATTCTCCATTGGCAAAATATCCTTTAACTGAAACAATGTGCTCTCTAACCGAACCATAAATAAGCGACCGTGCTCCACATGAATTGTTGCCGAGCATTCCGCCCATCATACACCGGTTAGAAGTGGACGTTTCAGGACCGAAAAACAAATTGTGTTTTTTCAACCAACGGTTTAAATCGTCTCGAATAACACCAGGTTGAACCCAAACATGGGAGTCTTCTAAATTGACATCTAAAATGCTGCGCAAATGCCTAGATACGTCTACAATCAATCCTTTGCCTACAACTTGTCCCGCTAGAGAAGTTCCTGCGGTACGGGGCACCAATTCAATTTCATGTTTGTTGGCCCATTCAACAATGGTTTTAATGTCCTGGTCATGCTTTGGAAAAGCTACCCCAATGGGCATTTCTCTATAAGCCGAAGCATCGGTAGCGTACAATATTTTGCTGGCTAAGTCTAACTTCAGTTCGCCATCTATGGTCAGTTCCGAAAACATGTTTTGGTAGTTGGTTGTAGTGAATCTATGTTGTCACCTACTTATTTTTGCTCTTTGGCGTCGGTGCTTTCAAAAATTTTGTCGGCACTAGCGGCAATAAATCCTTGGTATATTTCTCCATCGGCACCAGCGTATCGACGGGCAAATTCGTAGTAACAACCAGGTATTTGGTGTTGACCATCAGTAAAGTTCACATCAATTTTATCAGCCAAAATAGACGACTGTTCTAGAAGCTGTGGAGGTGTACCTTTTATTTTTCCACCAGCACTGTTGAGTACAAAGTTTTGTTCTTCTAAGAAATCGTTCAAAGACTCTAAAGTCGGGAAGTTTTTCAAAGGGTTTACATATACGGTAAAATGGTTGGCGCAATAGCCATAAACGTACAACCAAGCAGCATATTCTGACTCCTCGCGTAATTTTTCGTAGGTAGCATAGCTGATATTATCCCAAGGTCTTCCTGCAATCACCAATTCACCTGTTTTGTAAACAGAAGGATCAACCGACTCAATAGTATCGATGATGGTTTTTTGCAATTCATCCGAAAAATGTTCAATCATCAATTCTGAGATGAAAATTTTTGGTGCAGAAGGATCGTTAGGCATTTGGTAATGCTTAGCGTACAATTTTTTTGCTTCAAAATTGTATTCACCACTTTCAACATAACCCATTTTTATGAATGGTTCTGCCAATACATCTACTCCACACAATTCATGACGAAATGTTCTTAAAGCAATGTGATCGTTTTCAATGCTCTCGCCTTTTTCGGCTAAAAGTGCATGAATTTTGTGAGAAGAAGGGCACAGTGCTTTGTGTCCAGCCCATAGTTTATCGAATATTGAGTTTTGCATACTATTATACTGGTTTTGCTTTTTAACTTAGAGAAGTAATATTAATGGCTAACAATTTATTAATTTAAACACATCACTATGAATACTTTATTACAAAATACGGACTTATCGTTTCAACTTTTGGCCATACAGCCTGAGCACGATGAGGCTTTATATCACGTAATTAGAAACGTATTAATAGAGATTGGCGAAAATAAGGAAGGAACTGTATTTGTTGATGAAAGCATTAAAAAACTTTCGCACCATTTTCATGGTAACGGGAAGTGCTATTTTGTAGCAAAAGCAGGTCAAAAAATATTGGGTGGTTGTGGTATTGCACCATTAGATGGAGCACCTACAACTGGATATTGCGAATTGCAGCGCATGTTTTTACTGCCAGAAGGTAGAGGAAATGGTGCCGCAAAGGAATTGATGAAAAACTGCTTGACATTTGCTAAAGACCATGGATACACTCATTGTTATATAGAAACTATGGAATCTATGGAAAGAGCAGTACGTCTTTATAAATCGTTTGGGTTTGAAGCTATTGAAAAGCCATTGGGAAATACTGGGCACCATGCCTGCAAGCACAGGATGCTGAAAAAGTTATAATTAAATGCCACGTTATGAAAAATACAAACATTAAGGTCCTATCTGATAGTTTAGGCCAACGTAAATCTAGAACGACCGTTGCAGAATGCAATGATCACATAGTAGAATTGGTGATTGAACCAGGAGCATTTTCAACTTCATTGGGCAGTTATCATCATAGCGATTTAGGCATTTATGTATTAGAAGGAACCATTGAAGTAACCGCCGCTGGGGGGAAGCAAAAACTAGAAAGCGGTTCGTTTTGTACTGTTTCTAGAATGGAAGCCCATCAAATTAGCAGCAACGGAAAAGCTATTTACTTAAGTTACTTACGCGATAGATGTGGATGGACAGAAGAGAAAAGTTATACCACTACGTTTTTGCCTAAGGTGGTTAATGTTGTAGATAAAGCGAGTGCAAAAGATACCGATCATTGCAATTTTGTTATAGCCAATATCAACGACCACGAAGTACGGCTTGGTATACACAAAGGAGATTACAATGAACACCATCACAGCAATAGCGACGAATGTTTTTTGTTTCTGGAAGGCAAATATTTTTTGGCGCACATGTTGGGTGAAGAAGAATTGGAATGTTTTGATTTTGTAAGTGTAAACAAATTGGAGGCTCACAAACCGTATATGCCTAAGCGTACATTCTTACTGTATTTTCATAAAAAAGGTATCCGTACGGTAAACTACGAAGGCAGCGAATTGAATTTCTTTACAGACGTATAACGTTAGAAAAAAGAAAACTCCCTGGCACGTTAAACAATGCCAAGGAGTTGTGTGAAAATGAATGCGGTTTTGAGTCTATTTTTTCACAAATAGAGTTGATTGTCTCGCATCATTTTTAGCGTCTATAATGGTAAGTAAATACATGCCCATTTCTAATGTTTTAATGTCGATGGTTTCTGAATTTGAAGAAAGGCTGAATTCTTTTATGGTTTGACCGGTTGAAGCATTTTGTATCAAAGCCTTTCCTCCATTATTGCTTTCTATTGTTAATGCATCGTGGGCAGGATTAGGAAACAAAGTAAAAGTACTAGCCGTTTTATCATTGATGGTGTTGGCTGTTTCCTCTACGCCATAAAAAGTAGTAGTACCAGATACTTCGTTGGAAACAATGAGCATGTTTTCACCGGTATGGCTCTCTTGTGCAGGAACAAATAGTAGTCCTTCTGGAGCGATATCAATCATGGTACCATTGGTCTGTAAAGTGTGAATGTAGTTTTCGAACTCAGGCTTGTTTGGATTAGTAATGTCGTAAACCATTATGCCTCCTTGGCGCTCTAATCCAATAAAAGCGTAAGAACGAAGACCAATTTTACCGACAGTAATGGCTTCAGGTTCAGGTCCTTTGTCATCACTTCTTCCGTCTTTTTCTTCTGACAATCCATCGTCGCAATTGAAAAAATCTGGATGATTATCAGCTATATATTGTTCAAAATCGTCGCCACTATCCCAAACCAAATTTCCACTTGTATCCCAAATGCTAAACGAACGTGCTCCATAGCTATAGATGCTTTCGGTTTTTCCGTCGTTGTTGGCATCACCAATGACATCAGAAGTAAATGTTTTAAGGCGTCCAAGGTTTTCATCGCTGAGCAAGTCACTTGAATAGGCATTATCATCAACGGTAAGATCTTTAATTCTTGTTTCTGAGCTATACCCATCGTAATCTCTGCCATCGCCTTCGTTTGCGGATAAAAAATAAGTTGTATTGTTTACGGTATAAGCAGCAATTGCATCGGGCTGATAAACGCCTTTGATGTTCCAGTTTTGGATATTGATGGCGTCGTCTTTGTTCGAAGCATCGAATCCATTCCCTTCTAAACTGTGGTCTTTAAAACCAAGCCCTTTATAGCTAATTATGGTATTAGAAGTGAGGTCTATGAAAATAAAAACGTTGCTTTCTTGACATACTACAGCCGCCAAAGTTGAAGCATCATTGCAAGCTATATATTCAGGTTCAAGGTCTATGGCATATGTAGTGCCTGGTTTTTGAAGACTTCCTGCTATGGATGTAGGAGCATTTTCAAATGTTAAATTGGTAACATCGTTGTTGGATATGTTTTCAATCCCGTTGCTGATATCAATAATAGAAACCGATCCTGGTGCATCTACTGTGTATTCATCGTTTGGCTCGCCTTCGTTGGCTACCAGTACTTTTTTACCATCTTTGGTTACGGTAACCATATCAGGTAGTGCGCCAACAGTAACATCAGAAACGTAAGCACCACTAGAGTTGAAGAATACAATTTTTCCATTGTCTTGTTTGGTTATAGCTTCTATAGCCGCAGCTAAATATCCACCAGGAAGCATAACAACCGAATTTACACCGCCACCGTATGGACTGATGTCTATGGTAGATACGAGTTGAGGACGACTTGGATCCGTTATGTCTACCCTGTCGATATTTCCGGAAGCGGCATTGGTAGTAAATACCTGTTTGCTTTCAGCGTGATAAGTGCTGATTTCGCATGCAGCTTCTCTACCATCGGTATAGCGCCCCAATTCGTTAATGGTTAATTTTTGTGCGTTAGATATTGTGGTTATTCCACTAATTAATAAGAGTAGGAATCGTTTCATTTTTTGACTTTATTTCGGTGACAAATGAAAAGGTTCTATAGGGTGTGTGGATGAACGAAAATTTAAAGTTGTGTTACCCGTTTTGGCTTTGTGTTAAGAAATAGTGTCTTAAAAAGAGATAATATTCTTAAAATAATAAAACTCAGAATGACTAGTTATGAGCGTCTTAGGTTTATTTATCGTTTGTTGTGTGTAAGGCAACAAAAGTTTAAGCCCCTTTTTAAAACCATTGCAGACATTTGTGCGTATAGAAGTACATAATCTTGATAACGTTCTTGTTATCGGGACATGGTTTGGTGGTATTAGCGGGTTCTTTAAGGACCCGTTAATTATTTAAAGACAAATTTATCAACGCATTGTTCTTGTGCTCTTGTGCGTTCCGAGCCAATATATAGGGTTCCGTTTTGAATCCAAATAGCTTCTCTTTGATATCCTTTTCCTTTCACTTTTATACCTATGGGTAGCCAAGCGGTAATTGGTGTAGTCTTATAATTTGGGATTTTGTATAAAGTAGTGTTCCACAAAGAATAGGATAAAAGAAAAAGATCCTTACCAAAAACGGTGGCTGCTGTAACCATACCATGAAGTTGAATTTGACCTAACAGTTTTGCTGTTTGTACACTATCTCCAAATGCTATTTTCAAGCCATATACTTGTACAAAATGTGTTGCTCTGTTTTTACTGAAAACGATAAGGCTATCTTCTGCATCGTTCACTATAACTGACTCCATATCGAAATCGTGTTTCCTTTTCCATCCAGAATTATAGTTAGGCAATGTAAAGTTTAAGGTTTCGAAAGGGGGGTGTGTATGAAGAGGGATATGTTTTTTAGAAATGGCGTGTATTTGAAATGCTTTTCTCTGCGCGAAATTGTTGCCAATATCTCCAATAAATAAATGCTTAGAACTTTGTGTTAGTGCTTCGAAATCGTAATTCTTTATGCCATCTAAAAAGTGACGAGATATAATTTGCCCAGAAGTTAACGAGAAGCCGTATAAACAGGCCTTGCCTCCAGAGTCGTTGATGGTATAACCAACGCTATCGAGTACAACCAAACCCGATATTTCGTCAAGTTCTGAGTGTAGCATTATTTTCTCTTGCCATTGCAACGATTGGCCAGAAAGTTGGACAACAAAGAATATGATGGAAATCAGTATCGAATGTTTAGCGCGCATCCGATAAGCTATCAAGTATGGAGAAATAGAAAAGCGACCAATTTTGATTACTGAAGTAGGTGTATCCAAACCACATATTTTCTTAGAATTGATTTGATAATAGAAGGGAAAGGGAAACGGCCATGTCCTAAATTAAAAAAAGCCCCTTAATGGAGCTTTTTACTAATGATATTTATTAGGACGATTAACCTAAAATCTGAATCTCTTTGTTTTGCAACTCAAGCATTTGCTCTTTAAGTGCTTGGTAACGAATGATGTCGTTTTTTCTGGCTTGTGTGTACTCGTTTTGGTCGCCAAATAATTGTGCTTGAATTTCAGATTCTTGAATAACCTTCTCAAGGTTGGCTATTTGATCTTGGTAGAACTCTATTTTCTCAGAAATCAAGTTTTTAAGAATGTCGGTAAGCGACATTTCCTCGTTGTCAGTTGATGAAATACCGATGCGTTCTATAGAAAGAATTTCAGCGGTGTCAATCATTTCACGCTTTATCCACTCCTTAATCTCCACCCTTTTGTATCCTTGAAAAACAACGTTTTCAAACACGGTATTAAATGCTCGGAGTGTAGTGTTCCAAGTTTCTGGTTGGTCTCCTTTCGGGGGTGTTGGTGTGTGCATAATACGACGATTTTCAACCACAAATTAAGCCATTATCACCATTGCACCGAAGGCTAATTTTTAACATCCGTTGTTGATAAATCGCACAGCAAAGGCCTTGATTGGGTTGGGCTCTAAATAAAACTATTTAAATTCTGATCTGCGGCAGTAATGCCAGCATAAAAGGCCTTGATTTCGGCCAAATCTGCTTCGTAATTTCCCGTAGGATAAATGACTTTCCCTACTCCGGCAATCTTCTTTTTGTAATCGGCATATCCCAAAGCAATAGGAACTTTGGCTTTAAGGGCTATGTGGTAAAAACCAGTCCGCAATTCTTTCACTTTTTTACGGGTCCCTTCTGGAGTAATAACTAGGGCAATGTCTTTGTTGTCTTCAAACAGTTGAGCCATAGCATCTACCATGCTGCGTCGTTCCTCTCCAGGTTTTTTTGGACTGCGGTCTATTGCCAAAGCTCCTAGCGGTTTTATGAAGGGGCCAAACGGAGGTTTCAACCAATCGTCTTTAATGGTAAATCGCATGGGCACTTTTATTTTTTCAAAGGCCACAATGGTCATTACCAAATCCCAATTGCTAGTATGTGGTGCTGCTGCCATTACGCAACGGTTGGTAACTTCAGGAATGAGGTTTACTACCTTCCATCCTTTTATCCAAAATAAGAACCTAAATATGAGTCGAAGCATGGTGCAAATTACTGCTTATCGGATAAGATTTACAAATCCATATTCAATTACTTCAGAACTGTTGTCTATTCTGCTGATACCTTTAACACGAACGGTATAAGTAGAACTTTGGGCATCAATGCCTCGGTATGTTCCGTCCCATCCTTCAAACTGACTGTTGGTGCTAAATATCAACTTGCCCCATCTATCGTATATGTCCATTTGATAGTTGTCTTCTAGCAAGCCATTCACAATAGGAATGAAAACTTCGTTGATGTTATCCCCATCGGGAGTAAAGGTGTTGGGAATGAAAACCAAAAGCAAATCTCTAATTACAATCGTTTCGCATACAGTGTTTCGGCAGCCAAAACTAGACAGTGCATCCAAACAAACATCAACTGTTGATCCTGCTTGTGTAGGTGCTTGGTAGGCTGGGCTTACATCGTAAATGGTGTCTGTTCCGTTAAAAACCCAATTGAAAATTGAAGCTCCGTTCGAACGGTTGTAAAACTGAATGAGAGACGAAGCTATGTTTGGCTCTTCGGGTGTATAATCAAACTCAGCAATAGGGTCTGGATTCACGCTCAGGTAATCATTGTAGTCTCTACTGCTTGTACATCCCTCATCGTTGGTAATGGTCAAATTCAAGTCGTATCGATCAACATTGTTTAGTTGCGTTACAAATTCCGCGCAATTGTTGCTCGTGGTACCATTAGATAAAGTCCATAAACATGTGCTGTAAGCATAAGGACTAGGAGCAGAAGATTGATTCAAAACTTGAACATCAAAAGGAGAACATCCATCCGTAACCGAAGCGGTAATATCAATTACTGGTCGGGCTTTAATGTTGATGTTGGCACTTGTATTATTTGAATTCGAACATTGTGGTGTATTGCCATCTTGAACGTATACAAGCGTATAAACAGTCGTGTCGTTTACGGTATGAGGCAAACTACTGGTTCCTGTTGTATTGATTGTAGCATCGTATACATTACCATCTTGATCTTGATATCGAACGTTGAATGGAATAGTACCCGTTAAATCTACATTGATGAAAGAGGCGTCGCCAGCACATACCGATTCGTTGCCAAACAAATTGGCTGTAGGTAGAGCGTGTACTGTTAGCGGACTCGATGTATTTGGATAACCAACACAGCCGTTAGCGTCTACAATACTATCTACAGTTATGGTTTTGTTTATATCTGCAATTACCAATGTGCTGTTGTTGCTAGCATTAGCAAATGTGTTGGTAGATATAGTTCCTTCACTGTCTTTGTAGTGAATATCAAGCGGATAAGCTGCAGGGTTGATATTGAACTCTAGCGTTACATCATCACCAAAACAAGTAGCATCGCCAGGCACATAGTTTGGATTTGCATTAGGCAAAGCATTTACTGTTACAGTAAGCGTTGAAGCGCTGCTGTTGTTGCAAGTAGCTTGTGCTGAATTTGAGGTAATGTTGGCGATAGAGAAAGTGTAACTGCCAACCGGAAGCCCACTGATGGTTTGTGTAGTAATGCCCGCAGGTTGATTGATTGAGCCTGTAAATGATCCCGTATTATCGGTATAATCTACTTGAATATTGCCAGAACCTGTCGTTGAGATATCGAACACATAATCATCTCCAAAACAGATGCTTTGAGGTCCGTTTGCCACCAAAGAAGCGGTTGGAATCGGTTTTACATCTACTGTAAATGTATTTGGAGATGTGCCTGTACAAACCGGGTTTGAAGCATCTTGAATATTTACGATAGTGTAAGTGTTTGCCCCTAAATTGGCAGGGGTAATATTGGCTGTATGCGTGTTGTTAGCTTCTAGTCCATTCAGAGAAGAAGTTTCCGCATTTTGGTTCACCAAATCGAAAGTGATGTTGCCATTTCCGAAAACATCGTATTGGAAAATAAAGGCATCGCCATCGCAAATTTCCGTTTCAGAAGGAGCAATAAATCCATTTACAGTTGGTGTTGGGTTTACAGTTAAAGTAACTGTATTACCTGCTCCTGTACACGATGCTGCACTGTTGTCTGTAACCGATGTGATGGTGAAATTGTAAACGCCTGGAGCTAAATCATTTGGAAGCGTAACTACTTGAACCGTATTGCCCAAAGAAATGGTTTTTGGTGAGCCACCATTTTCTGTATAAGTTACGTTCACAGCTCCGTTGCCACGAGTTTTGGTAAAATGCAAATTAACCGAAGTAGCGTTTTCGCATACTTCAAGAACATTCACCAAGCTTCCGTTTGAAGGATCCTCGATTTCTACCTGAGCCATTGGGCCAGGATTAACGGTTACGTTTGCCGATCCAGTTCCGGTTGATGTACAATTCTCACCAGTACCCAAATCGGTAATGGTTGTAAAGTTGATAACATAAGTTCCGGGATTAAGAACATCGGTAATATTTACAACACCTTGACGTGAGGAAACATTGAAGTTGTAAGCTCCGCCTTGATCGTCAACCGCATCTATGTTCCAAGGACCAACGCCTGTTAAGTAATAATTTAACGGAATAGGTTGCCCTTGACAATACACACCATCGCTAGGAAGTAGTTTAAGACTTGGGGTTGGAGATAACAAGAAGGTATCGCGTACAACACCAGGGCAAACTGAGCCTGAATTGTCGCTTACCGATTGAAGGTAATACTTCACAACGGCATTGCTGTCCATTGCTGTAGCGGGAATATCAATGGTAGGTCCAGTAGCATTAGAAATGCTTTGGGTTGCATTATCAAAATCGTTGGAGTAAGTGAAATCGAAATTTGTACCAGCACCTGTCAAACTCACAGTAAATGTTGTTGCTGCACTGCTGCATCCTGATGGTGTTGATATTTGTGCAATTGGTGCTTGATTTACATTGATTGTTGCGCTATGATTGGTTGTAGACACACAACCAAAAGCATCGGTAATTTGAGTAATGGTATAAGTTGTAGTATCTATTGGAGCAATGTTTTCAGAGTAAACAGCAGGTGTGCCAGGTTTATCGTCATTAGTACCTGTATTGAGTACAATTACATAATCAAAAGGAGCCGTTCCTTTAGTAGCATTGATGTCCAAAACCGCAGGGTCGCCAGGACAAATATTGGTAGGCGTGATGGCAATATTTGCATCGGGTAATTCGTGCCAAACAACGGGTGTGCCAGGAGCTACAATAAAGCATAAATCGCCATTGTCGAGGTAATCATCGCCTTTGTTATCTGCAGCAGCAGCTGAGATGTAATAGGTTTGTCCTAATACAATATTGGCGTTGAAGCTAAAGTCAGGTGTATGAGCTGAATCGATAGGGTTTATCAATGAAGTTCCATTTCCAGAATGTAAATAAAACACCAAAGTGTCGTTTACATCGCTTGTGTATCCACCATTGTAAATACCAGAAACAGGAGCTCCTTCGCAGAGATTGATTAAAGTGTCTGTACGCATGGTACCGGCATCGGTAACGCAGTTGCACGATTTCTGAGCAACAATGCTAGCTATACCACAACCAATAGGGTCGCTTACTTCTATAGTTTCTGTTTGCCCTGAAGGAATAACATCAGAAGTGTAGATGTACGGACTGGTTGAGGTTATGGTACCAGGATAGTTTACGCTGTAGTTTAAACTGTCGCCGCCGGTAATACGGAATGTAATTCGATAACCCAAATTATCGCCTTCGCATGCATCGGAAACGTCGCTGATTATTGGTGGGGAAAATACATCAAGAGTAATGTAAGCGGTATCGTTTACACAGGGGGAAGTAGCGCCAAGTATATAAGAGAAGTTGTATTGCCCTTGAGCAACACCAGCAGTATTGAAATCGCCAGTAGCTTCATCAAAAGATCCAGAATTACTTGTCTCTATCCATGTGCCTGAATTGTTAGTTCCAGGAGTGAGGTAATCGAAAAGATTGTAGTTGTTGTCAGTGCATATTTGACTCAAACTATCTCTTCCAGCATTGGGTTGATCTTCTATTACAAGCGTTATTAATGCTTGGTCATCGGGGCATTCGGCACCAGTAGAAACGGTGTAAGTAAAGTCGTAACTGCCATACCCAAGATCGGTTAAGTCTACTTCGTCTAAAGTAAGTTGACCAGTAGAATTGTCGTCGTTCCAAGTCCCAATGGTTTCAGGATTATCGATAAGCAAATCGAAAATATTGACAATGCCTTCTGTTTCACAATAATTGAATGTGCCACCTGTACCAGCTTCGCCTTGTCTTCCGACGGTCACTGTTACCGTTGCAGTAGCATCGGGACAACCGCTAGCTGTAACGGTGTAGGTGAAATCGAATACGCCTGGTAAGATTGCTGTGCTGATTGCTGCTGGGTCAACAGAAACGCCTGATAATGCTCCAGAAGGAGTGTCGTCTGTCCAAGTTCCGCCCGCATCGTTGCCGGTTAAGAAATCAGTTAAATCAAAAGCGGCATCGGTATTACAAACAGCATTGTCAGTAGGTGTTCCAGCAACTGGAGGAGATGATATTTCCACCAAAATGTTTTTCGTATTGGTGCAACCGGTCCCATTGTCTACAAAAACGGAGTATGTTCCTGAATCGGCCAGTGTAACATTGTTTACTATGGTAGGATTTTCAGCGTTGGATGTAAATCCATTGGGGCCATTCCAAGTATAAGTTGCCATGCCAGGTAAATTGGCTTTCAGTTCTAAATTGTCACCAACACAAAGTGGACCATTGTAACTGGGGGTAAAATCACCTAATTCTGTTGTTTCAACTTCTATAGATTTAGAAACGGCACATTGTGATGGTAAATTGATGTCTTGAACGGTAATGGTATACTCCGTTGTTTCGTTTGGAGTAGCCAGTGTAGTATCATTTGTAGGGTCAGACAGCGTCCCAGAAGGGGTCCAAGAATATGTAATAGAAGGAGGAATTCGATAACAAACACCAAATTTTAAAGATGGTCTGCTGGCTCCAACATAAGTGAAACCAGTATTGAAAGAACAGCCAGCATTATTAGTACAACCAGCGGTATTGATAGTAGAATTGAAGCCTGTTGCCGTTTTAGCAACGTCTCCAGATTTGGCGCCACCGCCACCCCAACAGATGCTAACAATGATGTTGCTTACGCCATCCCATTCGTACATCTGGTCAAAATCTACATTGTTCCATCCATTGTTGAAATTGGTAGCTTTAGGTGAGTAAACTTCTACCAGACCTGTTTGAAAAGATGCTTGATTGGCGTTAGCGAAAGAGCTAAGGTTAGTACAACCCATAGATACACTAAAACCTGAATATGCACCTGAGCTATTTAGTACATTGAGTTGTAAATTGTAAATACGTCCACCATTATCTAAAAACGCAGGCATTTCAGAAGCCAAAATGATCATCTGAGTTTGAGCGTTTTGGTCAGTGTTTCCTTGACCGTTTATGCAGCTTGATATACCTCCAGTAGCTACAGGTTTTCCTAATAAATAATAGGCATTATCGGTTAAATTACCAGTGCCAATGCTAACATCAGCAAAGTTTCCGTCGCACGCTTCTGTTGCAGCCTTACATTCGTAAGAAGGAGGTGCATATGAGCTCGTAACAGTTAATTCAACTTCTTGTCCAGGGCAAATAGGAGTTGTAGGATTCTTGAAAACATCGATGGACTGATTGGCTGCCGTTATGTTTACTGTCATGGAATCTCTACAGCCTAAAAAATCAAAATAAACAGTGTAAGTGGTATCAGATACCGGGATTACAGGGTCTGTTGATCCGTCTTGTTTTGGTATGTTGGTATGTTTCCAAGTGTATACAGCTGCTGGAGGGTTTACCTCTACTTTGATATCGTCAATTCCCCAGTGATCTAAATATCCTTGAACAGCATCGCCTGTGTTGGCGGTTTGTACCCATCTTAATTTTGTGTTGGCGGTTTGTGCACCTGCAGGAATACCAGCAGGTAATAAAGTCCAATCTCTTAAGTAGTCTGTTCTTACTGTAGAACCTGGAGAAGGGCTCCAATAATCTATTTCTACCCAAGTACCTCCAAGACCGCCACCATCGATAGAGTATTGTAGTGCAACACCTTCATCTGGAGCATCTGGATCTTCGCAATCAGCGCCACCTTCTCTATTGGAAAAACGCATTAAAAAACTAATGGAGCCTCCTGTGGTTAAATCCAATGCAGGAGATTCTAAATATCGAGGAGAGTTAGCCGATCCGCCAAACCAATAATAGGTTGAGTTGTCTGGCGTAGTACTAGCACAAATGTTTGTTTGGAATGAACCAGAAGGAGTGTTGTCGAAACCGGCAATATCATTGTCGTTGAAGTCTTCTTCAAATACAGTAATACCATCACCTAATGCCGATAATTTTACCGTGTCGCCACACAACACACTGTAAGAACTAGCGAAGGCTTGAACATTGCATTGACCAAACGTTAATGTTGTAGTCAATAGAACTGAACAGAGTATGTAAAATTGTTTTAAGCTCATAATTAATGAGGTGTTTGTATGGTGATGTTAGAAATTCTGAAGCCGGTTAGTTTGTCTTTGTTGGGTTTGTTGTTCCAACTATGAAAAACTCTTAGATATTGATTGGTATAAGGAGAACAGTCTCCTACTAATTCGCTATTTGCTTTTATTGTTTGGAATTGTGGTAGATAATTTTCGTTGCAATTTCTACATTGGCCATTGTAGAAGATTTCATTTTTCCAGCGGACTTTGATTTCAGAATCATTGGTGTTTTCAATTTTGATCAAATAGTAGTTCGCATATTGCCCATCAGAAGGTAAGTCGCAGTTTGATAAAGTCCAATAGAATTTAACTCCATCTTGCTGTTGCAACAACTCCCATTTATTCTCTTCCTGAGCCATTACGCATAGACTCAAACCAATTCCAATTAAACTCAATAATATTCTCATATCTCCAAAAAGCTGGGCAAAAGTAACCGAGCTACGCTCAGTTAGACGCAAAGTGTAATTTTAGTTGCCTTTGCTGTTTTAGTCAGGAATTTGATATGTAAATAGTGTAAGCTTTGTAAATACTGATGATAGAAGAGGTTTGGTAGTTTTAGCAACCCTATATTTATCAAAATCAGGATTCTTTTTTTTCTCCTTATGGTGGACAACTTTTAAAATCGAGTTTTTATTATCCGATTAATGAGTGCTTATTAACGATAAGTTTGGTCGAAGTTATTTATCTGTTTACTTGCGTCATTTTGTATCTTGTGGCATGTCTTATGTGCGCGTCCTCTTATTTGTTTGTATCAGTAGCTTGTGTTTTGGCCAGGCGCTTCCTACGGTAGATTTTTCTTCCTGTAATTTCCAAGCAATTGGTCATAGAGGGTACAGCAGCGTATATCCAGAAAATACTCTGTTAGCTTTAGAAGAGGCTTTCAAACGAGGGATTACAATTTGTGAAATAGATGTTAGAGTTACTTCCGACGACGTCTATATCTTGTTTCACGATTCAGAAGCTTTGCATCGTACCAGCGATGGAAAAGGGGCTATTGAAGATTATACCTATTCGGAACTACAACTCTTGGACGTCGGTTCGTGGAAAGGAGGGCATTTTAAAGGGCTAAAGATTCCGACTTTAAAAGAAGCGCTTTTATTGGCACAAAAATACAATGCACAACTTTATCTAGACACCAAAACTCTTAGGTCAGACCTTATGTTGGCGGCTATACAAACTACTGGAGTAGATGAAAATAGGTTGATGCCTTCGTTGAACGATTCAGCAGACATTGCCAATTATCATTCTGTTTTACCCAATTCACCCTGGGTTTGGTTTAAAGGTGGTTTGTTGCCTGACGAGTTGGATTCACTTCCTTTTTATGAGGCCATGGTGGCAAAAAATTGCGTTGCTTTTGAAGTCTCAAGTTCAAGAGTAGAAGATGAAGAATGGTCGACATTTGAACAGAATGTGCATGCTGTTGGGGCTAAAACATGGGTGTTTACCGAAAACAACAACGACGTATGCCAACTGCTTTCTATGAGTGGTGTTGATGCCATCGAAAGCGATAGGCCTTGGGAAATAATGGACTATGTGTGCAACGGCAACGAAAGAAATTTTCCTGATTCACTAACCCGAGGCAATTGGCGGTTTACCAATGGTTTGGACAATACAATTGGTCAAGGATCACAACTAAGATTGGCTGCTTATAGAGATCCTATTCCATTCAATAAACCCTTATTTGGAAGGTGTGAACAGTTTTCAATTGCTGCGCTAAATATAGGAAGTGATAGCGTAATGTTTGTTCCTAAACAAGATGCCAATGGTGGTTTGTTTGTATATACCAATAGCATAGTAGAGAATTATGGCATAGAAGATGAACATTATACGATCGTGATGGATGTCTTATTTCCGGAGAGTTCTTTGGGCAATTGGATAAGTCTTCTGCAAACCAATACATCGAATTTAAATGATGCTGAATTGTTCATCAATCCCCAAAACAAGATTGGTGTTTCGGAACAATATTTTGGCGACATCGAGCCCGATACGTGGTACCGAATTGCAGTAACAGTAAACATTTCAGCTGGGCTTATGAAATTGTACATCGACGGTGATTTTGTGGGCGAAATAGAAATAGAATCAAACCGCTGGGCAGTAATCAATTCTTCCGCCTCTGGCGAAAAACAAGGGTTTTTATTGTTTGCCGACGATGACGAAGAAACGCAAGATGTGTTTTTAGCGTCCTTGCAATTCAGAGATTACGAAATGGACGCAACTGCAATTGAAAATTTAGGATCAGCAAATGCTGAAGGAATAAAAACCGGAAATGCGGATTTATGGAACATAGATTTTCCGGGTTTAGTAATTGACCAACAGCTTTTAGATTACGATAGGTATACTTACCATGTGTGGTTGAGCAATACCGAAGTTGCTGATCAAGAGTTGGTATTTGTGTCTTCAAACAATGCGGTAACATTGCCGGTAAGTGGTTCTGTATTAGATTGGTCTGGCGGTCAACAAACCATTCAAGTCAATTCGCAAGATGGTTCTGTAACTAAAAACTGGAACATAATACTGCATCAAACAGTTGTGGGAATGAGTGAATTGGATGATTTGCAAATGGTTGTGTATCCTAATCCGGCAACAGAGCTGGTTTCTGTTCAACTTTTAAAAGGAGAAATTCAAACAATTGAACTGATAACCTTGGAAGGAAAAGTTCTGTTTTCAAGACAGGTACAAGGCGATCGATATCGGTTAGACATGCGACAATTCGCTAAGGGGAATTATATTTTAAAGGTGAAATCGGACAGAGGAATGAGCCAAGAAATGCTTGTTAAAAGTTAGCTAGGAGCATTCAGAAAACAGGTAAATTGTTAGTTGACTAAAACTAGATATGAAAACAACAACTGTAGAAAAACAAAAAGATAGTCCTTGCGAGGAAATGGTGAAGAATAGAATTCAAAAAGATGCTGACGGTTATTATAGATTGCCTAGTAATCTAGATTTAGAAGGGTGTCCGCAAGGAGTAATAGATTCGTTCTTAGATTCTTTTAAAGGTTTATCAAAAGAAAAGTGCGATTGGTTTATTCGAATGATAAAGTCAGGAGAAATTCAAATGGATTGTCCCGATGATTCGGAGGGTTGAGTCTAGTTTAAAGGGGGTGTTTTTCTAGAAAATACAAGGCATAAAAAAAGCCATTCTGTTGTAGAATGGCTTCTTTATTTCGGTGCTCCCCCTCAAGGACTTGAACCTTGGACCCTCTGATTAACAGTCAGATGCTCTAACCAACTGAGCTAAGGAGGATTACTCTTTTTTTGTCACATCTTTTTATCGTTTCCGACTCAAATTTGTGGGTGCAAATATATACCTTTTTCGAATATTCAAATACTTTTGCTAAAAATATTTTTTATGAGCCTTATTGCAGTCGGAACTGTGGCATTTGATGCCCTTGAAACACCCTACGGAAAAACAGATAAAATTGTTGGAGGAGCAGCTACTTATATTTCTCTTTCAGCATCTAACTTCATGAATCCCATTAAGATAGTGTCTGTTGTAGGCGAAGACTTCGATATGGATATGTTGGCCAATATGAAAGGTCGCGGCATTGAACAAGAAGGTTTACAAATAAAAAAAGGCGAAAAAAGTTTTTTCTGGAAAGGAAAATATCATGAGGATTTGAACACTCGTGACACGCTTATTACCGAATTGAATGTATTGATTGACTTCAAACCAGATGTTCCTGAGTCGTATCAAGATTGCACTTACCTTATGTTGGGTAATCTCGATCCAAACGTTCAATTGTCTGTTTTGAATCAATTGAAAAACCGACCAAAATTGGTGGTATTGGATACCATGAATTTCTGGATGGAGATTGCTTTAGAGAAATTGAAAGAAGTGATAAGCAAAGTTGACGTGCTTACCATCAACGACGAGGAAGCTCGTTTGCTTTCAGGAGAATACAGTCTAACGGCTGCAGCCAAAAAGATTTTTGCAATGGGTGTTAAAACGCTGATCATCAAAAAAGGCGAACACGGTGCTTTGTTGCTGCAAGGCGATAAAAAATTCTACGCTCCTGCTATGCCTTTAGATTTAGTTAAAGACCCTACCGGCGCTGGAGATACTTTTGCTGGTGGCTTCATTGGCTACTTGGCTAAAACAAACGATTTGTCGTTTGATAACATGAAAAAAGCATTGGTTTACGGATCTACCATGGCTTCATTCTGTGTAGAGGAATTCGGTACTGAAAATTTGATGAACTTGGATCAAGCCAAAATCGATGCTCGTCACCAAGAATTTGTTGAGTTGGTTCAATTTTAAACCATTACAATATTGCACATACAAAAAAAGGGAACCGATTGGCTCCCTTTTTTTGTGATTAATTTTTAGTGTGTTATTCGCAAGTACTGCTAATAGGTAAGTAAAAACGAACGGTTACGTCTGGCCATAATACAGCTTTGCCGTCTGGTCCTGTGTGTTTTTCTTCGCAAGCTATACCTAATGATGTCAATGCAGATGAAGCATCAAAATCGTTTACATCAATGCTCGCAGTAAGTTTAATTTGTCCGTTGGCAACACTGTATTCCATTGCTACTGCTTTTTCAACACCATTCATAGTTAGTTGAGTGTTCGCCGTTCCACTTGTATTGTCGCCATCTACACTTACTATAGTTCCGGTAATGGTATTGCCAACATTCATGGCTTGAAAGAAGAATTCAACCAATTTTGGGTCACGAACAGCGTCGCCAGAGTTTACGCTCGCGGTTGCAATTTCTATGCTGCTTCCCGTCAGTATTTCCGCTAAGCTATTTGCTGTAGAGGTTTGTGCAGTAAAGCTTAGGTCGGTAAATTTTCCGCCAACACCTACTTTGTTGCTTAGTTTGTAAGCTTCCCAATAAACTTGTGCTGAGTCGCTAATGGCTGTGTATTCGCATACAGCGGCCGACATACTGTCGTTTGTAGTTGTGTCGTTTGTTTCAGTTTCTGGAGCTCCGCAAGATGCCAAGAATAAGGCTATTGCAGGAATGATTAAATTTTTCATAAGCGTATTTTAAGATTCGAATTGAATTAGAACTTGGTTTTTCTCTACCGATTCACCTTTGTTCACTTTTATGCTTTGGATTACCGCATCGGTCGTTGCCTTCAATACATTTTCCATTTTCATGGCTTCTAGTATCAGTAGGGCGTCGCCTTTTTGTACGGCATCACCTTCTTTTACATTTATTTCAAATACCAATCCTGGCATTGGTGCTTTTAAGTCGGTTTCCACTGCATTCATTTGAGCCGAAAGACCCAAACTATCCAATAGCAAATCGTACTCGTCTTGCAAGCCAACCATGTAGCGATTACCATTTACCATCAACTCTACTTCTTTGGTTTCAGGAAAATGTTTTATCAACTCGGCAGTATACGATTTTCCATCGCGTAAAACGTGCATTTCGCTATCCGATTTTTTAATCAAATCAAGATTTACTTTCTTGCCGTCTAGTACTACGTCCTTGCCTTTAAGTTCAATTCCGAAGTCAAATTTGTCGTTAACCTTTGCGTTGAATTTACTCATGCATCAAATGTAAAACTTTGTTGTTCATCACCCTACATTTGACTTTTCTTTTCCTTATTTTTTTAAGCTTCCCCTTTGGGTCGGGCTATTCGCCCTCGCTATTGGTCTTGCAACCAATGAGCTCAAACAAGGCTTCTATCCTTAAGCCTTAGCTTATATTTTGATTGGCTATTTGTTCTTGGAAAGAATACAACAATGACATTTACCCTTTTTGTGGTATTGCAAGTTGATACTAATTCTAGTTGTTTCGCAATGTTAATTAAGACTAATTACAAATAGTGAAACAAACAGTCCTTCAATTTCTTTTTTTAGTGATGCTATATCCTGTATTAGGACAAGATTCTATTAGTAGTTCTTTAGAAGAGAAACTTAATGAAGTTGTAATTACTGCAGCAAGAAAAAAACAACATGTGGATGATGTTTCTCTTCCCATGATGGTCTTAGGAGAAAAACAAATTCAATTAAGTGGATTGAGTCATTTAAATGAATTATTGGAAGAGCAAAGTGGTATGGTAATATCTGAGGGTCATGGAAGTGGCATTCAAATTCAAGGTTTTGACCCAGAATACACCATGGTATTAGTAGATAATGAGCCGATCATAGGAAGGGTAGCGGGTGTTTTAGACTTAAAAAGAATAAGTCTTCGAAATATTGAACACATTGAAATATTGAAAGGCGCTTCTTCGTGTTTATTTGGTAGCAATGCCATGGCAGGTGTAGTTAATATTATTACAAGAAAACCTGAACTTGGTATGGAGTTAGGTGTTTTTTCAAAAGTTAGATTGCCCTTGTTATTTGAGAATAGTCTTCATTTTTCTAAAGGGTTTGGAAGACAAGGACTTAGTTTTTTCTACAGTAGAATTGACAATGCTGGATTTAGACTGAACAGCAATCAAGCTTTTAAAACAGCTCCTTCGCATAGAGAAAATCACAGCAATTTGAAATGGTATAGCGAGTGGGGGAAATGGTCGGTTTCTACGACCATACGGTATGCAGGATTAGCTTCTCCAAAACAAAAAATCGATAACCAAAACGGTGTTTTTGAATCAGAATCTGAAACAAAGGATGCGTCGTTGGGTATTGGGGTTAAATACAAACTAAATAAGCAATTGACGTTGAAGGCAAACGCGTACAAAAGTCAGTACAATTCTAGTGATAGACTTTGGGCCGATGAAACACTGCCAACAGAGAATACGTTCAAACAAGATTACTCTAAAATGGAATTTGTTGCGCAATACGATGGCACACAACATCATCAGCTTATTCTAGGAATTGGTGTTAATACAGAGTCGGTTAATACTCCAAGATTTCAATCTGCACCTAGTTTTAATACTCTTTTTGCCTTTGTTCAAGACGAATGGAAAATTTCTAAATCGACTAATTTATCAATGGGTGTTCGATATGATATACACAATACCTATGGCAGTCAATTATCTCCTAAAGTAAGCGCCCTCAGAAAACTAAATAGAAAATGGAAAATCAAAGCTTCTGTTGGTAGTGGTTTCAAATCACCTGATTTACGGCAGCTTTATCTAAATTTTAGTAACCCAATAGTTGGATACGATGTATTTGGAGTTAAGGTTTTGCAAGATAGATTGGATGAACTAGAGAGCCAAAACCAAATTCAGAGAATTGTTCACACTGTTGACGAAACTTTGGAAGCGGAACGTTCAATGTCCTTAAATGCTTCGATTATTTGGCAATGGCATAAAAGCAATTCGATAGATATAAATGGATTTTATAACCATGTCAATGGGATGATAAACTCTATTGCTGTTGCTCAGAAAAACAATGGTCAACTTGTATATAGTTACGAAAATTTAAGTCAATTCACAACCAAAGGAATAGCCCTAAGCTCGAAAAATCAGTTGACTGAAAATTTGAAAGTAAACTTGGGTGGCCAGTTTTTGATTACCGCCGATGCCGATCAAAAAAAAGCAGTGAAAAATGGGGAAGTATTCGTTCGGAATTCTGATAACAACGAAACAAGAGCCATTGTACCATTGGAATATATGGGATTGTTTTCGAGATCAAAATACAACGCTAACGCCAGTATTCAATATCTATGTAAATCGATTGAAACAAACTTTTTTATCCGTTATAACTGGCGTTCAGCTTATGCTTTGTTCGATAGCAACGGTAATTCTATTTACGACGCGTTCGATGAACGATCTGGGGATTTCCACCAATTCAATATTACTCTAAGCAAAACCATCAAATCTTTTGTTTTTCAAGCAAGTGTTATCAATGTTTTGAACAATACCAGTGTTCAATTTTTGCCCAATAATCCAGGTGTTCAATGCGCATTTAGTGCAAACTATACCTACAAACAAAAACCCAAAAAAAATCAATTCCTACACCCATGAAACAACTTTTATTTGGAATAACTATAAGTCTCCTTCTAATGTCTGCGTCTTGTGAAAAGAGCCAAACAGCTGAGCCAATAGTAAAAAATGACGATACTACAGCTGTTTACACCGAACATTGGGTGTATGATTTAGCAGCTGATTCGGGAAGTACAGGCCACTATGTTTATTTCGATTTAAAAACAAAATCCGAAGTGACCGATTCTAATTCTCTGCTATGGCATTTAGGTTTTCGGTCAACCAATATCATTCTTAATAGTGGAGCAAGCGGACCGGGAGAGATCTCGGGACAAGTTGTAGTAGGCAATTTTAAGGATATAACCGAAGCTCCTACTAATGGATATGTTACAGACTCGGAAAATGGTTTTGCTATTCCAAATGGTAGCGGTGAAGGATGGTACAATTATAGTTTTGAAAACCACACGATTCTCCCTATACCAGGAAGGATAATTATTGTCCGACTTTCTGATTCGGTGCATTACAAGATGGAAATCATAAGTTTTTATGAAGGAAGTCCAGAATCGCCTGATTATCAGAGTGATAAACCTAGATTTTACACGTTTAGATATCAACAAATTTAAAACCAAAACACCATGAAAAAAAGAGTGATTCTGTTGTCTATTTTGGCATCAGTGTTCAGTTTAAATGCACAAAGCAAACTTGAGAAAGATAAAATAGCTATCCGTAAAATGGAAGGTTGTTATAAAGTAGAATTTCGTTATGCGGAAGTATTCAGTAATGATACGTTATATAAGTATCCTGAGCGTGAGTATTCTTGGTCATATGAGTGGATAACAGAAATACCAAACGATGATCCTAATAAGGTTGAACTACAGCATTTGTTAAGCATTAATGATAGTTCGGTAGTGAAACATTGGAGACAAGAATGGATTTATGAAAACACCGATGCCAATGTATTTCATAAAGATTATACATGGAATTACGAGCAATGGAAAGAAGATAAAGTAAAAGGAGAATGGACGCAAAGAGTATCACAAGTAGATGATAGTCCACGCTACATTGCATCAGGTGCTTGGGTTCATCCAAATCATTCTGGCTCTTATTGGGAGTCGATTGCAGATGCACCATTGCCACGTCGAGAAAAGAAAGCTGGTCGTAAAGATTATAATGTTCTGCAAAGAGTTAACCGACAAGAGTTGACCGATTTTGGATGGGCACACAAACAAGAAAACACTAAAGTTCTAAAAAGCTTCAACGGTGCTAGAAAAGACATTGCCTTAGAAACGGGGTATAATACATATACTAAAACAGATGAAATAAATTGTAAACCGTCAAAAGAATATTGGGAGCAAACCAATGCCTTTTGGCATTTAGTTAGAGAAGAATGGATAACTATATATGGTCAAAAAAAAGATTTCAAAGTGGCTGTAATGGGGAAAGACGGTTTCTTTTATGCTAAAATGTTTGAAGCAGCCAAAGAATCGGGTAATTGGAGCGAAAAAAAGAAGCGCAATTGGATCAAGAAAACAATTGCAGAACATGTAACATGGATGTAAGTCCAGAGTACTAATTGGTTCAAAAACCGAGGTTATATCCTCGGTTTTTTTTGTTTAAAATTCAGCGATTTTTTACGTACTCAACCTCTGTTTTACCATGTGGTATTGGTTTGCCATCAGTGCCTAAATTTACCATTACAAGGCTATCGATCAACAAGATAGTTTCACGAGTCATCTTATTTCGAACTTCACAATTAAGCGTGATTGAACTGTTGCCAAATTTGGTTACGCTTAACCCAATTTCTATTATGTCACCTTTCTTGGCAGAGCTTACAAAATTAATTTCTGACATATACTTAGTTACTACCTTTGGATTTTCAAGTTGAACAATAGCATACAAGGCTGCTTCTTCATCAATCCATTGCAAAAGTCGCCCGCCAAAAAGCGATCCATTGGGGTTCAGATCTTCTGGTTTCACCCATTTTCTAGTGTGGAAATTCATACTCATATTATTGCATTTATAGGTATTACTATGTTAGAAGTATAGAACTACAATGTACAATTCCTGTAACTACATTAAAGTATAGCACAAATCGTTTTGATTTGTTAAGATTAGAACAAAAAAAATCCCCAACAGTAAAACTTACTATTGGGGAATGATAATTGGCAAACATGTTTTAATGTGTAACCATTATTCGATGATGGAAAATGTCTTTTTTGGATTTCAATTGAATGACATAAGTTCCTTTTGGCCAAGTATCTGTAGGGATTGTACAAAGTGTTGTAGATTCTTTTTTTGCAAACATCAATTTACCATCGATACTAACTATAGAAATTTCTAGATCATTTGCACCAGAAATATATAAAATGGAATTCACCGGATTTGGATAAACAACTATTGATTCTTCGATAGTGTTTGTTAATCCTACAGTGTTCTTATAGTCGTATGTAAATGAATATTCACACCCATTTTTATCTGTTATTAGAACCGTATATATTCCATTCGATAAACTGTCTACAGATCTATTTTGATCTCCGGTATTCCATAAAAAACTGTAAGGAGGGGTACCTCCTGATGGTTGAGAAAAAATTTGAGCGTCCTCACAACTTTCACATGTAGCTTCTTGTAAGTCGAAAGAATTGCTGATTTGTGTAGGATCAGTCAATATATAGCTACTCGAATCCTTGCACCCGGCTTCATCTTCCAAAATCAAGATATAAGTTCCAGCGGCTAGATCGGTAATCGTTTTGCTTGTTTCTCCTGTGCTCCATTTATACATTAAAGCGCCAATATTGCCAACGGCATCTATAAAAATACTACCCGTTTTATCTCCAAAACATTTTGGGTTAACTATGTCTTTACGTCCCGTAACAAGTTTGCAACCAAGCTTTTGTATTTTGCTAGCAATTGTTTTTGTGCAGCCGTTACTGTCTGTAATTATTGCCGAGTAGTTGCCAGGAGCTAAATTGTGTCTTTCAAAATCTGACAATGTAGCATCGTCTTCCCATACAATAGTGTATGGAGATTGTCCTCCTAGCGGATCAACGAAAATGCTGCCATTTTCACATTCATTACAACTCTCATCGGTAGTACTAATTTGGGCGAAAATCGAATCTGCAGATTGAATTAATATACTGTCTGTTAGTATACAACCTGTGTTTTCTGTTAATACAAAATGTTGCCATCCAGAATTTAAAGAATCTATAGAGGTACCATATTTTCCATTGCTCCATTCAACAGAATAATCATCTTTTGCACCATCGATAATTAATGTTATTTCACCATCATTAGAACCATAACAACTGAGTTTTTTTGTTTTCGTTTCTAGAATGGATATAGTGCATTGAAAAGGTAAAATGGTAACAGAGTCTTGGTAAAGGTTACCGTTATTATCTCTGAGGGAATATAAATATGTTCCGGGGGATAAATTGGAAAGATCAAATTTGTTAGATCCATGATTCCATTCAATAGAATATTCGCAAATACCTCCATATGGAATAACTGAAATACTGCCATCTTCACAGTTTACACAATTCTCATTTTGAGCGATATTTTGAGCTCTCAGTGAATCTGTATTGTACGAATCAATGATAAACGAGTAGATTCCTTTGTCATCATATGCAGTTGGTTTGTAAAAGTAGGTTGCACCATTCTCTTTTCGTATGAAAAAAGATGTGTTAGAACGTATCTTGTTGGATGTTGAGTTCCACCAATTATAGCCAATAGTTTGAATGTTTTCACTGTAGTTCATTGGAACAAAGCAAACCGAATCGGATTCCGATTTAGAACTAGTACGGTTGATGTTGTGCAATACTCCTGGAAAGTTTGTTGTATTGCCAATTGCTTTTTCAGCAGGGAAAGGTGTGAACATTATATCCCATTGACTTTCCACAGGTTCCGGATTGAAAGTTTGGTGTTGAATTAGAGAACGGTACGAGAACATTTTGTTTTCGTAATCAGTTCTTTTTATGCTTACTTCTTTAAGCTCACTACCATCTAGATTGGCATAGGCATAATCAAAACTTTCAGTAAGTGATTTGCGAACAAAAAATTGTTTGTATTCACCATTTCTTAATTGTAAAATGAATATTCTGTAGCCTATTATAGCATGAGCTGGACTTGTAGAAAAAGCTCTATATCCACCCCAACCATATCCGACAATATCGGTACTAAAAGATGGCTTTTGTTGATTCAAAGCTCCCATTTTCCAGTCATCGTAACTATTATGTAATTCAATCCAATTGTTGGTTTGTGATGCCATGCCAGTAGTATCATAAAATATGGGGGTGTAATTTTGCAGCCCTGTGCAATTAAGAGTTAAGGTGCAATTATCTCTAATATCTTCAGTATTGGTCCATACTTTAGTGCCGCTTGCTTCATTTATTCGAATGGCATAATCGCCTTGAGGTTCAATAGCAATATCCCATTCATTGAGTCCTATTTGACCTTGAATACCGTTCTCTATGCTATAATAAACTTGTTTACTATCATTGGTAGAAACAACTTTTTGGGCGTTTAGTGAGCCCCAAACAACAACAAGAAGTAAGATTAAAATATCTTTCATTTTATTTAGACTAATTAAAAATTAAGGCAAAACTATATGCTAAACTAGTATCGGACAATACCTTGTTTTGGGTATTTTTATACCGAAATACATTTCAATGACGTACCATCCCTTACTTGGCCTGTGGCTCAACACGGCAAACAGTTTGCATACACCACTTAGTATTCAGGCTGTTGAATCTGCAGGTTTCGATGCTCAGTCGTCCAATTGCGATGAAGATTATTTGAAACATTTTCTTGGGGATTACGATTTCGTATTTGGCGGATTTTTAGAAAAACGCAACCTATACGAACGCAGTCCATTGTTTAAAGCCGATGATGGATTTAGAAACATTCATTTGGGTACCGATATTTGGGCAGATGCTGGAACGGTTTTGTATGCCCCTTTCGATATGAAAATCCATTCGTTTCAAGACAACAACCATTTTGGCGATTATGGACCAACTGTCATTTTTGAAGGAAACGAAGATTATCCTTTTATCCTTATGGGGCATTTAAGCCGAGAAGATCTTAAGCTTTGGAGCACCAAAACCGAATACAAGGCTGGCGATGTTGTAGGACATTTCGGAGCCGCCGAAGAAAACGGAGGATGGTATCCTCATGTTCACTTACAAGTTATGCGTGATATGCAAAACCGTGTAGGCGATTTTCCTGGCGTGTATGCCGAGGCCAAGCTCCATGAAGTAAAAGAAATAATGGTAGACCCTAAAGGCTTGTTTTATAGATAAAATGCTTTTGCCTTGTCACTTCGAGTGAAATTCTGTAAGAATTTTGAATCGAGAAGTTTTCAAATGACAAGTGAGATTCTTCATTCCAAAACCTTGTGTTCTTTAAGACAAAGATCTCGATACAATTTCTCATTCTTCGAAATCACTCGATCTGACAGGTTAAATCACTTGATTTTTTGGCCTGAGTTTCGCGAATCGAATAAAAACCACCGCGACTTTCGGCCACCTTTCCTCAAAAGGTATGGAATGTGCTGTGATTTTTATTAATTTAAAATCAGATGTTTTATAATCATTTTACCTGAACACAATACTCTCAGCTACAGCCGTATTTACCCTTTTTATGGTATTGTTCGGTGATGTTATTTGCTATTTATTTGCGCTAACTTTATTTAGAACAATTTAAAATAATGAAATTAAAGCATCTATTACTTCCTATTGGTTTTTGTGCATTCATCGCTTGCGATAAAGAAGAAACCCATAACGACAATACTGCCCAACAACAAGAAGTTGTAAACAACTATGCCAATATGGTGTATGCGAATTACAGCGATGCACTACAAGATGCTAAGAATTTAAAATCTGCCATCAATGATTTAATGGAACTTCCAAGTGAGTCTTCTTTAACGGCTGCTAAAAATGCTTGGTTGACTGCAAGAGAGTCGTATGGAGTATCGGAGGCGTATCGTTTTTCGTCTGGGCCTATTGACGATGCTGATGGACCTGAAGGCAATCTTAATGCTTGGCCTCTTGATGAAGCCTACATCGATTATGTTTTGGGCAATGCCAATGCCGGTATCATCAACAATACTGTAGATTTTCCTGTTATAGACAAAGCAACATTGCTTGCTGCTAATGAAAATGGTGGAGAAACCAACATCAGCATTGGTTACCATGCTATTGAGTTTTTACTTTGGGGTCAAGACCTTACCGACCCAAGTGCAAAATTGGCGGGGCAAAGACCTTTTACAGACTTTGTATTGAACAGTTCGGAGTCGATAGTTAGAAGAAGAACCTACATTCAGGTATGTGCCGAATTATTGGTAGATCAATTAACAGATTTAACAGCAGAATGGGCCTCAGGCGCAACGTTTAGAAATGATTTTGTTACGGCTGATGCGGCAATAACTTTAACCAATATTTTAACGGGACCAGGAGTTTTAGCTAAAAGTGAATTGGCCGGAGAGCGTGTATTCACCGCTTACGAAAACCGTGATCAAGAGGATGAACATTCTTGTTTTTCTGACAACACCCACCGCGATGTTCGATTGAACTTACAAGGTATTTTAAACGTTTTGAATGGAGAATACATCAGCGATGCGAATCAAGTATCTGGCGGAAAATCGTTTTTGTCATTACTTGAAGCTACAGATGCTGCTGCCGCTAACGAATTAAAAGCCTTAATGGAAACGGCTAAAACAGAAGTGGAAAAAACAGCCATCCCATTTGATTTTGCTATAAGCGACGACAACGAGAGGTCACAAGTTTTGGTTGCGGTAAATGCGTTAAGAAATTTGGGTGATGGCATTACTGAAAGCGCTGCAAAACTAGGCTTGAACATCAATACAGCTTTGCCTGAGTAATGTTTTCAAAATGATAAAACGATTGTCCATTGTTTCTATAATGGTATTAGCAATAGCGTCTTGTAATAAGGACGCTATTTCTGATTTCGAGCATAGCCTAAACCCTAACCTTGGGGGAAACAACACCGTAATAGACGTTTCTCCGTTGGCTTTTTCTCATCAAAACCCGACCATAACAGGCGATGATGAACTGCAGTTTTTTGTGGGCAATTCCTTGTTCAACAAAAACTGGGTGTCGGCTCCTGCTTCTACAACCGCAAGAGATGGATTAGGACCATTGTTCAATGCCAGAAGTTGTGCATCGTGCCATTTCAAAGATGGAAGAGGTCGGAGCCCAAGTGCCGGTGAATTGGCAACAGGGTATTTGGTACGCTTGAGCATAGATGGCGACTTGCCCCACCCAGAATATGGCGATCAATTACAAGATCAAGCCAATTTAGGCGTGTTGCCAGAAGCTCAAATACACATTCAGTACCAAGAATTATCGGGCACTTACCCGGACGGAACGGCATACAGTTTAAGAAAACCAACAGTAGCATTTCAAAATTTTAAATACAGTGTTATTGGCAATGAAACACGCACATCCCCTAGAGTTGCACCACAAATGATAGGTTTAGGCTTATTGGAAAATATTCCAGAAACAACCTTACTCATTTGGGAAGATGCTGCGGATGCAAACAACGATGGAATATCGGGGCGTGTAAATAGGGTGTACGATATTGAAAAACAATCGTTGCAAATAGGGCGTTTCGGTTGGAAAAGCAATACACCCAACATAAAACAACAATGCGCCGGAGCCTTTTTTGGCGATATGGGATTAACGTCCTCTTTTCATCCAGAAGAAGGGTGTACTACTGGCGATTGTGCTGGCCAAGCCAATGGAGGTACGCCTGAGGTAGAGGAAAAAGCACTGAATCAAGTAGCGTTATACTCTCGTCATTTGGCCGTGCCGCAACAGCGCGATTTTGATAACGAAACGGTAAAACGTGGATACGACCTGTTTGTAAATACCGGCTGCAGCAATTGCCATAAAACCAATATCCAACTCAACGATGGGCAAATTATTAGCCCGTTTACCGATTTGCTGTTGCACGATATGGGCGAAGGTTTGGCCGATAATAGAAACGACAATTTGGCAACAGGAACAGAATGGAGAACCGCACCATTGTGGGGAATGGGCCTAATTCCTACAGTCAATGGTCATCAAGAATTATTGCACGACGGAAGAGCTAGAAATAGTGAAGAAGCTATTTTGTGGCATGGGGGCGAAGCTGAAAAGTCGGTTGAAAGTTTTAAAAGCTTAAACGCTGAAAAGAGACAGGAAATGATAAAATTTTTAGAATCGATTTAATGAAAAAATGCTGTGTATTATTAGTGGCTATGGTTTGCTTAATGGCGTGTAAAAAGACAGATGATAGAGCGTCGTTTGATCACGAAGAACAAAGCAAAAATTGGTCTGAAAAAGTATTGAGTGGAGCTCAGAATTTTGAGCAAAGCATGTTCAATTTTTCAAGCTTAACCAAAGAGGAAAACTTCATAGAAAATACGGTAGAGATTAACCGATTGTATGATTCTATTATTGTAGCGTATACTGAAATAGAATACCTAAATGTGGGCATCATTCGCAACGATTTTTTATTGACAGGTTTAGCGTCTAGAGATATCAATGCCGAATTAATTGTTCAGATTTTAAAAGATGTCGATTTTGATATTAATGCAGAAAGCATCAATCAACTAACAGCGAAAGCCAAAGGTATATATGCGTTGGATTATGTGTTGTTTGCCACCAATTTGGATGCCGATTCGAGTAGAAGACAAGATTATGCAACAGCGCTGGTAGAGATTATAAAAAATATTTCCCTTAACATCCGCCAATCTTGGCAAGCCGATTTTGCCAACAGCAGTACCGATGTAGCATTGAGTTTTGGCGGATTTAGAGCACAAATGCTCAATGCGCAGCTAAGTTTGTTGGAAGATGTTAGCAACTACAAAATAGGGAAACCTTTAGGGGTGTTTGATGGGGGCGATGTTCAGCCACAAACCTTGCAATTTTACTACGCTCATAAATCATTATTGGCATTGAAATCTACACTAGAGTTGTTTGAATATTACAATACAACCAGCGATTACAACACCGCTAAATGGTTGCAATCGGTTTCGGAAAGTGGCGAGAATTATGGCCAAATGCTGTCAGAAAAAACAGATGTTTTGATGGAGGAAATCAATAAACTAGATGGGCAAAATCTGAATGAAATTCTAGTTCAAAACCCCGAAAAATTAGAGGCAATGTATGCGGCAAGCAAAGATGTTTTGATGCATTATAAGTTATTTGTGCTGCCTACATTGGGTGTAACCGTTACGTTTAATGATAACGATGGCGATTAACTACTTATAGTACTTTCTCAATAGTTTTTCGGCGGGTTTTCCTTGTGGAGAAAATGTAGTGCTCAAACCTTCTTTTCTAAAATGGCCCATAAACCACTTCCAGATAAATGCTCCGGCTACATGTTTGTCGTCTATAAACGTTTTGAAAAACGCATCGTAAGCTTTCAATTGTGCAGTATGGTTGACCGTATTGTTGTCGTAACTTTCCCATGGCTTGGTAAAGGGATCGTCAATGCTTCGGTAGCCTATTTCAGTAAAAATAATGGGCACATTCAGGCTGTCAGAAATGGCATTCATTTCTAATTGAATGGAGTTCCAACTTTTAGTAGGGTGGTTTTTATCCAAAGGAAAATAAGCATCTACACCAATAAAATCGAACTGGTTCCAAAAAGGAAAACGCTTGTATTCGTCCCAATTGGCAGCGTAGGTTAATTTGCCAGAGTAGCGTTTTTTTACGCCTTCTATTAATTGCTCAAATTCTTCAGGAGCTTCTGCCCAGAGGCTTTCCATTTCGGTGGCTAAGCAAAAGAGTTCCACCTTTTCTTCTTCAGCAATTTCGGCAAAATGATAAATGTACTTTCTGTAAGATGCCGCCCATGTTTTCCATCGTTCAGAATGTTCAAACGTAAGAGTACCGGTAAATGTGTTGGGCATAATCCACAAATGGGGTTTCAACATCACTTTCAAGCCTAGTTTTTTGGCTTGTTGCACCATCTCTCTAGTGCCTTTGTCGCTTTCGCCCCAATATTGCCTTTCGTGATCGAAAATAACATCCGAACCATTTCTCATATAGGCGTAAGGCATCAAACACGCGGTATTGAAATTGGTTTCAAGTGCCGACGACCAATGCGAGCTATTAATTTCATTGGAAGGAGCAACAATACTCAATCCATTGTAAGTCCACTGTGAAAACAAACACAGCGAAAAGAGCATGAAAACACCCGTTGCGAATAGTTTATTCGGTGATAACAATCTTTCTGCTGTTGATGGCATGAGCTACAAACAAACCTTTGGCACCTCCAGCTATATTGCTGGGTACATTGTTGCTTGGCGAGTCGAAGAATCCACCTTTGAATTCTGATTCCGTTAAAAGCGCATTGTAAATTTCGTAGGCTGTTTCGTCCATCGAGTGGGCAAATATTTCAATCGTATCGCCTATTAGATATTCGAATATCCCGTAAGGAATAAGATCAGCATACTGTCCATCCAAAATAAAATCATCGAAAACACTACCGTATTCATTCAAATTCTCGTAATAAAATGTGTCGTTTACACTTTCACGAAACAAATAGTAGTTTCTTATTCCAGGAGGTTCTTGAAACGAAATGGTAATCTCTATTTCGCCACCACCAAGAGTAATGTCATCGTCCAATCGTTTTTGTCCAATGCTATCGATGGTTGGTACGGGGTACATATAACTTTCACCACGGTAACTTTTTCCTTTGGCTTCTATTTCAAGTATGTAATTGTAGTTAGGTCGCGGTAAAAAGTTGGCAGGGCTGATGTAATACCCTGGTTTTTGATCGAGATGAACAAACGTGTAAGTGCTGTCGTTGAAACTAACGCTTACTTGTGCAGTCGTTTCGGCTTCGGGCGAGCCTCCAGCGTAATAGTTGCTGCTGTAGTTCAAAATGATGGTATCGGCACTAGGTCTATCATCAATGGTTGCGTCTACAATCAAGAAAGGTTCTTCAAGTGTAGCTAAATCGAGCTGTATTTTTTCGGTGCAAGAAAATAACAAGCTGCTGATAAAAAGTATGGCTAAGAAATTTTTCATGACTTAAAATTTGAAGTTGTAAGTGATGGATGGAAGAATAGGAAACAAGTACATTTTTTCTACTACAGGTTCGCCAGTATCTTCGTCTTGATTGAACAAATAACTGAAAGGATTGTGGCGGCTGTACACATTGTAAATAGAGAAAACCCATTCACCTTTGAATCGGCGATCATTGTTTTTCTTGCTTTGCAGTGTGCACGAAAGATCAAAGCGATGATACGATTCCATGCGGCCTGCATTTCGGGCTGTATAGGTAGGAACTAACGAACCTTTGTAATAAAATTTCCCATTGGGAAGGGTAACCGCTGCTCCGGTAGCGTACACAAAATTAGCTCCAAAACTTACTCTTTTGTTCAGTGTGTAATTGGCAACTATTGCCAAATCGTGGCGCTTATCGTAAGGTGCCGCAAAGGTTTCTTTTCCTGGCAAAGTTTCGTCTACATCTATGGTTTTGGTAACCTTACTTAAGGTGTACGATATAAAACCATTGAAGCGGCCTTCGTTTTTGCGGACAAGAAATTCAGCTCCGTATGCTTTAGCGGTACCTATTCTCAACTCGCCTTCTAAAGCTGGGTTGAGCAATAAATCTGCTTGGTTTTTGAAGTCGATGCTGTTTTGCATCCATTTGTAATACAATTCTACAGATGCTTCGTAATCACCTCCTTTGAAGTTGCGGAAATAACCTGCGGCAATTTGGTCGGCTATTTGTGGTTTTACATTGCCCGATGCTGGGAACCAAACATCCAATGGCGATGACCCAGTACTGTTAGAAGCTACTTGTATGTATTGGTACGTTCGGTTGTAACTTGCTTTTATAGATGTTTCGTCGCTTAAGCTGTAACGCATTCCCAAACGAGGTTCTAGTCCTCCCTGCGATTTGTAAACGCCTTTGTCTACATGTACGGTGTCGCTTATTTCAAATTGATCGTTGTATTCGTATACGTCTCTACCGCCTAAGTTTTGAAACAAACTATAGCGCAAACCATAAGTAGCCGAAAGTCGCGGCGTAATGTCGTGTTGGCGTTCGGCATAAATACCATATTCCATGGCCTTGTCTTTTGGTAAAGAGAAAGCATAAAACTGTTCGTCGTTTTTGATGTCGATATCAGCCGGACGGAAAGTATGGTGTGTTGCTTGTGCTCCAAACTTCCATTGCGATTCGCTGTTTTGGAAATAACTTACATCGGCTTTAGCAGAAAGGTCGTTGATATGGCTCGTCCAAGTAAAAATATCGGGTCCGTCGGTACCACCAAGCGAGTAGTCGTAATTGCTTTTTATTAGGGTAAGGTTCGAAAACCATTTGCTGTTGATGATGCGGTTCCATCGTAAAGTTCCGGTGGCATTTCCCCAGCTCAGTTGTGCTCGGTCGTTGTCAATAGAAAAAACATCTTTTCCAAAATAACCACTAGCATACAGTCTGTTTTTATCGTCTAGTGTATAGTTGGCTTTGGCATTGAAATCGTAGAAGTAAAGTTTGTTGTTTTTAAGGTTGGGATTTTTTGACAATGCCAGAAACATATCGGCATACGTTCTACGTCCTGAAATTAAGAATGACCCTTTGTCCTTAACAATAGGACCTTCTAAAGTTAGTCGGCTTGCAATAAGACCTACACCACCATTGGCTGTAAATTTCTTGTTGTTTCCTTCCTTCATTCTAACGTCCAATACACTTGCTAAACGACCACCAAAACGAGCAGGAATACCTCCTTTGTAAAGTTGTACATCTTTTACTGCGTCGGGGTTAAACACGGAGAAAAATCCAAATAAGTGAGAGGAATTATAAACCGCCGCTTCGTCCAAAAGGATAAGGTTTTGATCGGAAGCTCCACCGCGTACAAAAAATCCACTAAATCCTTCGCCTGCAGTTGATACACCTGGTAAAAGCTGAATGGCTTTGATGATATCTACCTCACCAAATACAGCCGGTATGTTTTTGATTTTTTCAATGCCCAGATTTACGGTACTCATTTGTACATCCTTTACATTGGCATCTCGTTTTACGGCGCTTATTTCTACTGCTTCCAGTTGTTGAGAATTTGGTGCTAACGAGAAGTTTTGTCGGCTATCGGCTTTTAAGCTAATGTTTTGCTCAAGATCCTTGTAGCCGATATAAGAAATCACCAGTTGGTAATCGCCTTCGGGCAATGAAATGGAGTAAAATCCATACACATTGGTTGCAGTACCGCCTTTTAGTTCTTTTATATAAATGGTAGCGCCAATAAGGTCTTCGCCTGTTTCAGCATCTTTTATATTACCTGATAAGGCTACTTGTGCGCATAAAAATGCCGTGCAAAAGAGGCTTACGAAAGCGCTCAAAAGTATTTTCATAGGACAATAAATGTAGATAGGAGTAATTAATTGTTTCGTCTAACAATTATAATGCAGAATAACCAGAATCTTCTTTCAAATTCTTTTGAAGGGCAGCTTCAACGGCTAAGTGGTCGCAACGTTCGTTTTCTGGGTGTCCGTTGTGTCCTTTTACCCAATGAAAGTTGACGGTATGTTTTCTATAGATTAGCAGAAAGCGTTTCCAAAGATCGGGGTTCTTTTTTCCAGCAAAGCCTTTTTTCTCCCAGCCAAAAACCCATTTTTTTTCTACAGCATCTACTACATATTTGCTGTCAGAATATACATCTACATGGCAAGGAAACTTCAATTGCTCTAATCCGGCAATTACAGCCATCAATTCCATACGGTTATTGGTGGTGCAAGTAAACCCTTCTTTGATTTCTAGCCTTCGTTGGTTAAAAATAAGAACAGCACCATAACCACCAGGTCCTGGATTGCCTCGAGACGAACCGTCGGTATAAAGTTCTACGTGTTTCAATTAAGCAAGTGCTGAATGTTGTTGCTGAACAATTTTACGGCTATGGCCAACAGTATGATACCAAACACTTTCTTTAGTACGGCTTGACCTACGTCGCCTAATAGTTTTTCTATTCTGTGCGTATTGCGCAATACGACATAAACCAAAAGCATGTTGAAAATGATGGCAATAATGATGTTGATGACTTCGTATTCTGCACGCAATGAAATAAGAGATGTCATGGTACCTGCACCAGCAATCATTGGAAAAGCTAAAGGGACTATACTCACGGCCGACCCAGCTTTTTCGTTGGCGTCGTCTTTAAAGATTTGAAGATTGAGCACCAATTCTAAACCCAAAAAGAATAAGATAAAAGAACCCGCTACTGCAAAAGAGTAAATATCGATGCCAATAAAATGCAGAATGCTTTCTCCTAAGAATAAAAAAAGAATCAACAATGTAAGCGACACCATTGTAGTGCGCAAAGGTTTGATGTCTTTGTGTTTTTTCTTTAAACCAATGATAATAGGTATAGAGCCTAGAATATCGATTACCGCAAATAAGACAGCCGTTGCCGTGAAAATTTCTTTGCTGTTAAATTCCATAATTCTTGATGTATTGATGTACTACAGTTGCAAAATGTTGGTGCTCTAATATCTGTACTTTTTTTTGGATGCTTTCGCTGGTATCGTTTTTATCAATAGGGCATTTGGCTTGGAAAATAATTTCTCCATCGTCAAATACTTCATTAACAATATGAATGCTAATGCCACTTTCTGTTTCGCCAGAAGCTTTAACTGCATCGTGCACATTCATGCCATACATACCAGCACCACCAAATTTTGGCAACAAGGAAGGGTGAATGTTTAAAATTCGGTTTTCGTACAGCTTGGTAATGGATGTTGGTATTTTCAATAAAAAGCCAGAAAGTACGATGAAATCAATTTTTCTGTCTTTAAGAAGTTGTTCTAACTTATTGGATTCATAAATAACCGCTTTTGGCAGGTATTCAACATCGATATTTTCATGTTGGGCTTTTTCAATTACGCCCGCACTTTTGCGATTGCAAACCACCAATTCAATAGCCACATTGTCTATTTCCTTAAAATAATCAAACAATTGTTGAGCATTGCTACCTGCGCCAGAAGCAAAAATGGCCAGTTTTTGTTTGTTTGAATATTGCATTGTTACCTACTTTGTTGGAAGTGCAAAGGTTTACATTTTCTTGAATTAATTGGTAAATTCCCGATAGACAATTTCAGTACCTATGGAGGCGGCCAAAACAATACCACTTAATTTTGAGCATAAAGATAATCCAATCGAAAAGAGCTCAGAGTTTTATAAGCAAATGATATCACGAAGGTCGGTTCGTGACATAAGCTCGAAACCAGTTGAAAAAGAAGTAATAGAGAACATATTAAGAGTAGCGGCATCAGCCCCTTCGGGAGCGAATAAACAACCGTGGAGTTTTTGTGCTATTTCTAGTGCAACACTAAAACGTGAAATTCGCGACAAAGCGGAAGAAGAAGAATTTCTATCCTATAACGGTCGCATGAATAAAGAATGGTTGAAAGCACTAAAGCCATTAAAAACCGATCATATCAAAGAGTTTATTACTGAAGCTCCTTGGATCATCATCGTTTTCAAGAGTATTTATGAAATCATAGGCGATAGTAAGGTGCGATACAACAATTATTATGTCAACGAATCGGTAGGTATTGCTACAGGTTTTTTGTTGACAGCTATACATAAAGCAGGTTTGGTTACAGTAACGCATACACCAAGTCCTATGAATTTTCTTCATCAGATATTAAAAAGACCAGATAATGAACGTCCATTCATGCTTTTGCCAGTAGGCTATCCTGCTGTAAATGCGCAAGTTCCGGACATTAAGAAAAAGGATTTTGAAGAAATTGCTTTCTTTTATGAGTAATTAGGTCGTAGCATTGACCAAAATTGTTTTATTTGCACACTGTTCAATCACATAAAATTTAAAAACCATGGCTGATATCAAATCAGATGTAATCGCAATCATTGTAGAAAAATTAGGTGTAGAAGAAGCTGACGTAACGTTGGATGCTAGCTTTACTAACGATTTAGGAGCTGACTCTTTGGATACCGTAGAATTAATAATGGAATTCGAAAAGAAGTTCGACATCGCTATTCCAGACGATCAAGCAGAGAAAATTGCTACTGTTGGTCAGGCTGTTGAATACATAGAAAACAACAAATAATTTTTTAGCCTAAAGATATGGAGCTAAAAAGAGTAGTAGTTACGGGGCTTGGGGCGTTAACACCTATAGGCAATAATGTACGAGAGTATTGGGATGCACTACAAAGTGGTACTTCTGGGGCCGCACCTATTACTCGATTTGATGCTTCACTCTTTAAAACCCGCTTTGCTTGCGAAGTAAAGGGTTTTAATGCAGCAGATTTTTTTGATAGAAAGGAGGCCAGAAAAATGGACCTCTTTTCTCAATTTGCTATGGTAGTGGCAGATGAGGCATTCAAGGATGCTAAATTAGAAAACGCCTTCGATCCCGACCGAGTTGGGGTTATTTGGGGAAGCGGTATTGGTGGTCTTCAGACTTTCCAAGACGAATGCATGGAATTCGCTCGTGGCGATGGTACTCCTAGATTCAACCCGTTTTTTATCCCGAAAATGATTGCTGATATTGCTTCAGGGCACATCTCAATCAAATACGGTCTTCGTGGACCTAACTACACAACAGTTTCAGCTTGTGCTTCTTCAACCAATGCCATCATTGATTCTTTCAACCTAATTCGTTTAGGCAAAGCTGACGTAATGCTAACTGGTGGTTCTGAAGCAGCGGTAAACGAAGCTGGTATTGGTGGTTTCAACGCATTGCACGCACTATCAACCAACAACGATAACTATGCAACGGCCTCTAGACCGTTTGATGTTACTCGCGATGGATTTGTATTGGGCGAAGGCGCTGGAGCACTTATTTTAGAAGAATACGAACACGCTAAAGCGAGAGGTGCAACCATCTATTGCGAATTAGCTGGTGGCGGAATGTCTGCCGATGCTCATCATATTACAGCTCCACATCCAGAAGGATTGGGTGCAACTAAGGTGATGGAAAACGCATTGAGCGACGCTGAATTAAATCCTGAAGACGTAGATTATATCAATGTTCACGGAACAAGTACTCCACTTGGAGATATTTCAGAGTCTCAAGCTATTAAAGCCGTATTTAAAGATCACGCGTACAAACTCAATATTTCGTCAACAAAATCTATGACTGGTCACCTTTTGGGTGCTGCCGGAGCGATAGAGGCATTGGCGTGTATTATGGCCATTAGTGAAGGTGTAATAGCACCAACCATTAACCATAAAGAGTTTGATGACAAAATTGACAACAATCTGAACTTCACATTGAACAAAGCACAGAAACGTAAGGTAGATGTAGCGATGAGCAATACGTTTGGTTTTGGTGGTCATAATACGTCAGCGATTTTTAAAGCTATCTAAATGAAAGCCTTCCGAGAGGAGAGCGCATTTTATCAGCTACGCTTAAAACATCTTTTCAAAAACATACTTGAGATAAAACCAAAGCAGGAGGAAAAATACCTTCAAGCTATGGTGCACAAAAGTTATGCCCAATTGCATGGGTTAGACATCGATAACGAACGCCTAGAATTTTTGGGTGATGCGATGTACAATGCTTTTTGCAGCGAATTTGTTTTTAGAAAATATGAAAACAATGCCGAAGGAAAACTAACGCAGCTGAAATCTAAATTGGCCAGTCGGAGTTTTTTGAACGGTTTGGGAAAAGAACTCGGCCTAAATGGCTTGATTAAACACAACATCGATCAAGAAAGTTTTAGAGGAAGCAATTTATCAGGCAATGCTTTGGAAGCTCTTTTTGGAGCAGTGTATTTGGATTTAGGGAATAAAAAATTCAGATCCATGCTCAACAATATGTTTCAAAAGTATGTTGATATTGAGCACGTTAAAGTAGCCGAGAAAGATTACAAAAGTCTATTCTGGCAGTATTGTCAACAGCTAAAAGAACCTATTGAAGTAGTAGCGGAAGAAGTTGTAGTCGGCGATAAAAAGCAGTTTAGAATTACCCTAATTGTTGAATCTTTGGGTGCTGTAGATGCCATTGCTAAGAACAAAAAATTAGCCCAACAAAGAGCTTCAAAATTATTTTTGCAGAAACTAGGAAAGCTGTAGCTTTGGGTTGTGGCTCAATATACTCTAGACGACGATATTACCGATGACAATTGCTTGTTTGGTATAGCTTCTCATGCTAAACCGTATCAGTTGGTTAGTGAAATCAATAGCCATGTCGGGATGAAATTGAAGCATTCTGGAAAAGGAGTTTTCCCAAAAAAAGTGCAAGAAGAACCCATTCCTCATCCGTATTATATTTGGGAGGATAGCGAAAACAACATCGATTATTACCTGTTCGTTAATAATTTTCATCGCAACTATCTTATCCCAACTTTAAAACACGCACATTACCTTTTATTGGTAAACTGCGATGTATATTTATTAGAGAAACAGATCAAAGATTTTAAAACCTGTCAGAAAATTCTGTCGTTCTTTGATTTAAATCAACACCAAAAACACAAACAACTCATTTACCAATGGACTCTTTAAGAAAAACAAAAATTGTTGCCACAATGGGACCAGCATCATCTTCAATGGAGATGCTAGAAAAACTAGGGCACGAAGGACTGAACGTAGCTCGATTGAATTTTTCTCACGGAACTATGGAGCAACATGCTCAGGTAATAGAAAACATTAGAGCGATTAACGCAAAAAACAATTGGCAGATCGCTATACTTGGCGATTTACAAGGACCCAAACTTCGTGTAGGCGATATTGAAAATGGTGCTGTAGAACTTGTTGAAGGACAAACACTGACCATTACAAATGAAAAAATAGTTGGAAACAACAAACGCGTTTACTTGAGTTACCCGGATTTTGCAAAAGATGTAAAACCAGGCGAAAGAGTGTTGATGGATGATGGAAAACTATCTTTCACAGTCCTTAAATCGGATGGTAAAAACAATGTGGATGTTCAAGTTATTTATGGCGGTACATTAAAACCAAATAAGGGTGTAAACCTTCCAAATACCAAAATTTCTCAGCCATCATTAACAGCAAAAGATAAAGCCGATCTAGAATTTATTTTAGAGCAAAATCTTGATTGGGTTGCATTATCGTTTGTAAGATCAGCAAGAGATATTATAGAGTTACGTCATCTAATTACTCAACAAAAGAAGGACACTAAAATTGTTGCTAAAATTGAGAAACCAGAAGCATTAAAAGACATCGACGATATCATTAAAGAAACCGATGCTGTAATGGTAGCACGTGGAGATTTGGGTGTAGAAATTCCGATGGAAGAAGTTCCTTTGGTTCAGAAAAGCCTAATTGAAAAATCTAGAATCGCTGCTAAACCAGTTATTGTAGCAACGCAGATGATGGAGAGCATGATTGAAAATGCTATGCCAACCAGAGCGGAAGTAAACGATGTAGCCAATGCTGTTTTAGATGGAGCTGATGCGGTGATGCTTTCAGGAGAAACATCTGTTGGAAAATACCCAACATTGGTTGTACGCTCTATGCGTAACATCATCAACGAAATTGAGAATTCAGAAAAATTATACCATCACGAAACGGCACCAACTGATGTAAGTGAAGCGCGATTTATTTCGGATAGTATCTGTTACAATGCTTGTCGTCTTGCGCAAAGAGTAAATGGGAAAGCTTTGGTTACGATGAGTTTCTCAGGGTATACAGCCTTCAAATTATCGTCGCAAAGACCAAAATCACCGGTATTCGTTTTCAGTGGTAATAAAAAGCTGTTAACTCAACTTAGCCTTGTGTGGGGTGTAAAATGCATCTACTACGATAAGTTTGTAAGTACCGATCATACTATCGATGACATCAAATATTTGTTGAGAAAAGAAGGCTATGTAAACACAGGCGACTTTTTAGTAAATATTGCTTCTATGCCAATTACAGAGCGCGGTATGAGTAATATGTTGAAATTAACACAGGTTTAAAATGAACGTAGAATTATTAAAAGAAATATGCGAAACACCTGGAGCTCCGGGTCGGGAAGCTAAAGTAAGAGCATTAGTATACAGAGAATTAGAATCTCTAGCAGACAGTATTAGTACCGATAATATGGGCAACGTATATGCCTTAAAGAAAGGAACTACATCGGATAAAAAGATGATGGTTGCTGCCCATATGGACGAGATTGGTTTTGTGGTTACACACATCGACGATAAAGGCTTTTTGCGTTTCCATCCCCTAGGAGGATTCGATCCAAAAACCTTAACAAACCAAAGAGTTGTTGTGCACGGTACCGAATCTTTGGTAGGCGTTATGGGGGCAAAACCGATTCACGTAATGGCTCCAGAAGAAAGAAACAAAGCACCGAAAATATCAGATTACTTCATCGATCTTGGTTTGCCTGTAGAAGAAGTAAAGAAAGTGATTGCGGTGGGTGATTCTGTGACACGCGATAGAGAACTTATTGAAATGGGTGAGTGTTTCAATTGCAAGTCGCTAGACAATAGGGTGTCAGTATTTGCTTTGATTGAAGCTTTCAAAAAAATGAAAACACCGGGTGTAGATTTCTATGCTGTATTTACGGTTCAAGAAGAAGTTGGACTTCGTGGCGCTCATGCTGCTAGTTTGATGTTGAATCCAGATTTTGCATTAGCATTGGATACGACCATTGCTTTTGATACTCCAGGAGCTGCTGCTCATGAAAAAATCACAAGTTTGGGTGAAGGCGTAGCCATAAAGTTGATGGACAGCTCTGCCATAGCTGATTATAGAATGATTCGTTATTTGAAAAAATTAGCGATCGATAATAAAATGACTTGGCAACCAGAAATATTAACGGGTGGCGGTACGGATACTGCAGCTTTACAAAAAATCAATCCAGGAGGAGCTATAGCAGGCGCTATTTCTATCCCTACACGTCATATACACCAAGTAATAGAGATGGTAAATAGAAACGATGTTCAGGGCGCTATAGACCTACTGTGCTTAGCTGTTGAAAGCATGGGTGATTATGATTGGAAACACGATTGATCTATAGAGTAAATTAAATTGAATAAAAAACCCCGCATCAGCGGGGTTTTTTATTTTCTATAATGTTATTGGAACTAATTCAAGTAGAAATTCTCTTCGTAGTCGCCATTGATGTTGATGCGTGCCACCAAGTCGCAAGGTTCTCCACCAACAGGGTCGTAATCGATTAATATAAAGTTGTCATCATCGTCTTCTAAGCGCAAAACACCACTTACATAATGCTTTAAACAAGCAATGTTGAACTCGTTGCGTTTTTTCAAGGGTACAGTTGTTTCTACTCTGTAATCTACACCATTTCTATTCGTACCTCTAGAAGTACCTGTAACTATGTATTCATCATCAAATGGCCAGAAAGGGGTGTCGTTGCCTTTGGTTTTGGTGATTTCTGCGTTGGTTTCCCATGATATTGTGCCTTTTTCCGTTTCAGCACTAGCGTTTTTAACTTCGTAAGCAAATCGGTATGAGCCAGAAGCATTTCCTAAGTTGGTAATGGTTTTGGTGCCGTTGAATTTTATGTCTTGTACATAGTAGTCGTAAACGGAAAGTTTTACCACACTGCCCGAGTCTAAGTACTGTCCTTCATAAGTAAGGGTAACAACTCCTTTACGGTAGCGACCGTCTTTGCAGAGACAGTTTGTTGTGCCATAATCTATACTAAGAGTTGTACTAGCCGAATCGTATGTTGCGGTAGCGCAGTCGGGCAAATAGTTGTTCGCCTTGCTTGTAAATGGCTGCTTACCATTTCCTTTTCCAGCGATTAGATTGTTCAAATCTTCGTCACGAGAAACATTGTCGCTCATATCGAAAATGGCATTGTACTCAGCCGACATGGTACTATTATCTTCAGCCGTTTCTATAATGGCCTTGGCTCGAGCTTCTTTGCTTTTTTCACAAGATGAAAATACAAGCAGTGCACACACAGAAAATAGTAAAGCATTTTTCATGATTCGTTCATTATTAAGGGATTATAAATATAATCTGAGTGCTCCATATTTTTGTTGTCGTTGGTCTAAAACCAATAGGCATAAAAAAACCGTCAATTCGACGGCTTTTTAATTTAGTAGAAAGGGTTTTCTAGTATCCAAAAAGTTCTTCAGGTGTTAGTTTTTGAACTGAACCTAATTTGTTTAACGCATCAAAATCAATGTTTTTTTCATTTCCAATAACGGTGTAATGGTATTTTTTTCCTTTTATATGTTGGTTAAAAAAGGCATTTAAATCGTCCATTGTCATGGCCTGAATGTCATTATAAAGTGCAATACGAGTGTCCTTATCTAAGCCTTGTTTTTTCAAACTTAAATAGTTCCAAAAAATGTTGTCATCTTGAATACGACTACTTTCAAGGCTTTTTAGTGCGGATAGTTTTGCGTCCTCGAATTGATCTTTTGCCTGTGGCATATCGTTCATTAGATGCAAAAGGGCATCCACGGCTTCATTCAGTTTATCAGCCTGTGTTCCAATGTATCCGTTTACGTAATTGGATTTGTTGATTTTATTGGTGCTAGAGTAAAAGGCATAAGCTGAGTAGGCTAAGGCTTTACTTTCTCGTATTTCTTGAAAAACAATAGACGATAAACCTGTTCCGAAATATTGATTGAACACGTTGGCCTCATCTCGAAGTTTGATGTCGTACTTGGTGTCTTTGCTTAACATACGAAGCTCGGCTTGAACCATGTCGTAATGAGCGAAGTACACTTTGTTTTCGGTAATTTCTAACTCCTTATATTCTTGCTCAGGAATCAATTGAGCATAGCTTTCTTGAAGATTGTGCGAGGCTATTATCTTTTCTTTTATTAAGTCTTTATCTTCAGGACCATAGTAGAATGCGAGATGTTCGAAAGTGAAAATGTGTTTAACCAAATCAAGTAAATCCTTTGGATCTTTGGTTCGAAGTTCATCAATAGAAATGGCATCGTTATAAGGGTTCAAAGGCCCGTATTTGGCGTAAGCACCCATTGCAGATCTATGAATAGTGCTCTTATTTTTTTTAGAGTTTTCGCGCTGTTTTTCAATTTTATTGATCAGCTTATTGTAGGCTGATTCGTTAACTTCAGCGTTAGCTATAAGGTGCTCAAGAAGCTCAATTCCTTCGTCTAAATTCTTACTAAGTCCGGCAATGGTAACGTATACCCTTTCGCCAGCTGCCGACACGTAAAAATCCAATCCAAGTTTGAATAATTCCTTTTTAAAGGCTTCGTTGGTGTATTTGTTCGTGCCTAAATAGTCGAGGTAAGAAACGGCTAAACCTAAATAAGGATCAGATTTAGACCCCATTTCTAACACATAATTCAAACGAAACAATTCATTGTGCGTATTCTTTATGTAGTAAAAATCAAAACCGGGTTTTATGGTCTCACGTGCCAATTCTTTGTCATAATCTATAAAAACAGGTTTCAACCTTGTTTCGGGCATTTTTCTAATCTTTTTGGCAAAAGCAGAAGCTGTATCTCGATTCAAGTTGATTGGACTGATGTTTGGTTTTTCTACTTTGTGAGTCGAGTTATCTGTACCCAATCGTTTGTTGACTACAACATAGTTTTCTCCAAATGTTTCGTTAGCAAAAGTCACAATGTCTTCCTTGCTTATATTCTCTAACCGATCGAAACGTTGAGCCATATATTCTAGACTCTGATTTTTGATGAAAACATCAACCAAAACCGATGCTCTATAAGCAGGGTATTCTGAAGATTGAAGCTGACTTTTTTTGAAATCGTTGATGATGGCATCTAGCAACCAATCTTCGAAATCACCAGATTTTACTTTTTCTAATTCCAAAAGAAGCAGATCCTTTACTTCTTCTAGACTTTGTCCTTTTTGAGGTTTACCAACCAATGAAAATGTACCGTAATCTAATTGCCCGTAATAATAACTGTAAGCATCTTGCACTTTTTGTTTTTGTATAAGATCTAGATCCAATAGACCCGCACCACCATTGTTTAGAATATTGTCTATCAAGGTGAGTTTGTCGGCGGCATCTGTGCCATCTTTATCTACTCGAAACGCTATAGCAACCGACTCGTTTGAAGGGCCAAATACATCGGCTATTTTAGGTTCGGTAATGGGTTTTTCTACTGGCGGTGTGTAGTTAGGTAATTCTTTTCTTTTCCATAATCCAAATTGCTTTTCTATAATATCTACTGCGTTTTCTGGCACATCACCTGTAAGGATTAAGGCCATGTTGTTGGGTACGTAATAGGTGTCAAAATACGCATGGATTTTTTCCATCGATGGATTTTTCAAATGCTCTCCTGTACCAATAGTGGTTTGTGTTCCGTACTGATGATTTGGAAATAAAAGCGCATTCATTTTGAAATGTTGCTTCCTGCCATCGCTGTCTTGAGATCGATTGAATTCTTCGTAAACAGTCTCCAGTTCGGTATGAAATAAGCGCAAAGTCAATTCACTAAAACGATTGGCTTCTATGGTGGCCCATTTGTCGAATTCGTTGCTCGGAATGGTATTTACATAAACCGTTTGTTCGTTGCTAGTATAAGCATTAGTACCTGATGCTCCCAGTGATGAAATCAATTTATCGTATTCATTGGGAGCAGTGTATTTTGCCGCTATTTGCGATATACTATCTATTTGCTGATACAGATCTTTTCGCTCATCTTCATCAGTTGTCTGACGGCGTTTTTCGTATAGATCCGATATTTTTTTGAGTTCAATTTTTTCTTTTTCCCAATCCAAACTGGCTATAGAACTGTTGCCCTTAAAAAGCATGTGTTCTAAGTAATGAGCCAAACCTGTGGCATCTGCTGGATCGTATTTACTGCCTGCTCTAACAGCAACCCGGGTAACAATTTTGGGTTCGTTATGATTTCTACTGATGTATATTTTCAACCCATTTTTAAGGGTATGCAATTCCGTTTTCAACGGATCGTTTGCGGCACTTTCAAATCCTCTTATCTCTTTCTCCATATTGCTTTCGCAGGCTACCGTTGCTAATAATGCACTGGCAAAAATCCCTTTTTTAAAATAATTGGTCATTTTGGTGGATTATTGGTTGAAAGTAGCCAATAATACCTAGTTCTGAAGGGTGTTTGGCGAGATAGAACAGCTATTGAGCAAATAAAATCTGCATTTTTGTGATGTGTGCACGCAAATCATCATAACTGGACCTCCAGGATCTGGAAAATCGTCTTTAATCCGAGCGTTAAAATTAGCCGGTCATGTGGTTTTGCCCGAAATTGCTCGCGAAGTCATAAAAGCGGAAGAAAAAAGTGGGCGTGGTCTTTTTCCTTGGTCGCATTTAATGGAGTTTTCTGACATCGTTTTCCGTGAATTTTTGGGGCGAAAAAAAGACTTCGGAAAACCTTTAGTTTTTACCGACAGAGGCATACCCGATACATTGTCGTATATGTTGCTAGGAGGTCTCCAATACCCACAAGAATACTTAGATGAGTTGGCCAATTATCCATATCATAAAGTGGTGTTTTACGCTCCTTTTTGGGGAGATATTTATAGAGTAGATGCGGTAAGGAAAGAGACTGTGGAAGAAGCCAAAGCAGTAGGTAAAGCCATTGAACAATGTTATACCGACTTGGGTTTTACACTTTACCAACTACCTTTGGGCACCGTTGCCGAACGGGTTCGTTATGTGGAAGATTACATTAAATACCATTTTTAAATCTGTTTTGATTGGGCTAATACTGTCCACTTTACTCTCTTGTCAATCTACTGCAACATCGACAGATACTGTAGAAAACGAACAAGCATGGAATGAAAATGCTTATGCGGATAAATTCAAATTACGATCCACCAACGATAGCGTTTTTCTTCAAATTGAATCGCCAGTTTCGAACCAATACATAGATTATGCTTTCAGAAAATATTCGGTTAGTGAAATAGCATTAAGCAATTCTGTACAATGGTCATTTTTAAAGTTGTTGGTTGGCAAAAAAGAACTTCCAGGGGCGGTTGCTGGACACAAATATTTTTGTGATAGCATCATCCATTCATCGGTAGCTGATGGACAAGTTGTGGAACTCAGAGGTGCTGAGAATATAGATGAGGAACAGATGATATTGAGCGAGAGTAAACTTTTGCTTCAAGATGGTTTTGGTCAGCGAATATTAAGTCAAGAGGGTGCAAAACCTTACGAAACACTTTTCATCATGGAGTGGAAAGAGAACCACCCATTGGCTCGTTTGGAGTGGATAAAAGTTTTGGGTGCTTTGGTTGGCAAAGAAAAAGAGGCCACTTCCATTTTTGAGAATAAAAGATCTGCTTACGAAACGCTTAAAAATAGTTTTTCAAAGAAGTCCATTTCTTGTAACGTGATGACATCTGCTCCTTACAAAAATGAATGGCATATACCCGCTAAAAATTCTTACATGGAAACGCTTATCAGCGATGCTGGCGGTGCTCTGTTGCACAACCAACAAAACGAACATGTGAGCCAAAAATTAAATCTTGAAGAAGCTTACATAGATTTTAAAGTGGCCGATGTATGGTTGGTAAACTCTGGAATTGAGCAATTGAAAGTTCTAGAAGCGGCCGTGCCATTTTACAATGAAATAAAGGCAGCTCAAAAGGGCAATATTTACAACTATCACAAGAGCAAAGCGTTTGGGAATTACTTTTTTTGGGAAGATGGTGTTTGCCAGCCCGAACAGCTTTTAAGCGAGTACCGACAAATGTTTGAAGGTAATTTGGAACAATCGAAATACTACATGCATGTTGAATAAATCCACGTGGATGGTTTTTGGGCTTTTGGCATTTGTTGTTCTTTCTGTCGCTGCTAATATTTACTTCGCCGGGTCGAGCAACGTTTGGGGAACCGACAATGCCGAATACATCTTGTTCAATTTGCGCTTACCAAAAACACTTACGTGTATTCTGTGCGGAATGGGACTTTCAACCTGCGGTTTATTGCTTCAAACTTTTTTTAAAAACCCCCTTGCAGGGCCCTCCGTTCTAGGAATAAATAGTGGAGCAGCCTTAGGGACCGCCATGGTGATTTTGTTTTCTGAACACATCTATTTAGGCTATTTGTGGGAAAATGTTGGCTTCAATTATGGAGTGCTTATCATCAGTTCTTTAACAGGAGCATTGCTAGTTATGGCCGTTATTTATACGCTTAGTTTGGCCGTTAAAAACCAAGCCATTTTAGTTATAGCGGGTCTTATGGTAGGCAACATTGCTTTGGCCATAGTGGGTGTTTTGCAATATTACAGTCAGCCCGATGATTTGAAAAATTACATCCTTTGGACGTTTGGTTCTGTGGCAGGTTTGAGTATGAATCAAGTAGGGATTATGGCTATCATCATAGTGCCAACCTTCTTGGCCTGCATAGCTTTAAGCAAACAACTCGATTTTATGCTTTTGGACAATAGAACGGCTAGCGCTCTTGGTTTTAAGTCGAAAACGATGAGCCGTAGAGTGTTGTTGTTGTCGTCAATTTTAGCAGCCATCTGCACGGCTTTTTGCGGACCTATTGGGTTTGTAGGCATAGCAGTTCCGTATTTAAGTAGAATATTATTTGCCAAAGAATTGCACCTAAAATTACTTATTGTAAATGCTCTTTTAGGAGCTTCGCTTATTTTGTGGGCCGATGTATTGTGTCATGGTATTGCTGGTTTCAGATTGCCCTTGAATGTAGTAATGGCCTTGTTTGGATCGCCTATAGTACTGCTTATTTTATTCCGTTATAGAAGAACCAAAAGCTTAGGGTAATGGAAATCAAACACGCACATATTGGCTATACCGATTCGCTTTTTATGGTGGAAAATCTTACGGTGAAACCAGGCGAAATCCTCTGCATATTGGGTAACAATGGCTGTGGAAAATCGACATTATTGCAAACAATGGCTGGTTTTTTATCGCCTTTAAAAGGCATGGTTGTACGCGACACACATCAACAAATTGCCTTTTTGGGCAGCAAGTCGCAAAGTCATCCGCAGTTAAAAGTTGGGCAAGCCTTGCTATTGGCTTTCAACAAACACAAACCGTGGTACAAAAGTTATTCGGCAGATCAAATGACTGCTTGTGATGCGCTTTTAAAAGAGTACAATTTGTTGCACAAAAAAGGAGCTTATGTCAACGAACTGAGCGATGGACAAATGCAAAAATTGTGGCTGGGTCAAGCATTATTATCCAACCCAGATATTTTGTTTTTGGATGAACCTACAGGCCATTTAGATGCTACCAATACAGCATTTATTTTCATGAAATTGAAACATTGGGTAGAAACTGAAAATAAAACGGTTGTCCTTACAAGCCATAAAATCGATTGGATTTTGCAATTTTCGGACAATATTTTGCTGATCGATGACAACAAAAGTGAGCAATTCAGTACAGATCACCCTGAGTTGGTGACTCGATTAAATAATTGTTTTTCAGGTAGTTATCATAAGGTTGATTTTGGTAAAAATCAATATCAATTGCAATTCAAGAATAAAAATTAGATTTGCCCCGCTTTAGGTTCCTTGCTTCGGTAAGGATGAAAAGGGAATGGCGTGTAAATCGTCAACTGTCCTCGCAGCCGTAAAGATCTATGTTTTGTTTCCTCATTGCCACTGCTAACGCGGGAAGGCGAAACAAATCGAAAATCTGTAGTCGGAAGACCTGCCAAAGCCATTATAGTACATCGTCCGCGAGGAAACGGATTAATGCTTGGCCAATGAAAAAAATAGTTTTCTTATTAGCATTTTTCACATCCGTAGGGATGCAAGGACAGCTGCACAAAAATTTGGACAGCATAGAAGTCTTTGCCCGTCGATCGGTAGCCGATATTCAAGTACAGCAAATTGATAGCACTATTCTGCAATTTTCTGCGGCTGAAAACTTGGGCGATATTCTTCAAAAACATTCGGGAATAAATGTAAATGCCAATGGCTTTTTTGGACAAGTAAGCAGTCCTTCATCCGGCGGCTTGGGGTCCGATCATGTGAAAATTCATTGGGAAGGTGTTGAACTCAATCAATTGACTTTAGGCTCGTTTGACTTGTCTCTTTTCCCTTCTTTTTTGGCGGGGAAAGTAAGTTTGAATAGCGGCTCAGACTTCAATACACTCGGTTGTACAGCCTCGGGTTTAGGGGTCAATATTGAATCTGGTAATGGAGATAAAAATCAGCTCAATTTTGGCGTAGGTTCATTTGGATATTACAGGGCTTCAGTAAAAATTTCAGAACAAATAGACGGAATCAACTTCAGCATTCAACCGTATATTATCTCCAGTCAAAATAATTTCGAATACGAAGAAAAACGACCACGTGATGTGGTACTTAAAGAAAGCGACCACAATGCATTGCAACAATATGGAGTAATGGCAGAAGTGCGTTTGGGTACTCAATGGAAAACTGGCGTTTGGGCACAAAAAAGGAGCAAACAATTGCCTTCTATACTCCAACAGTCTGGTGCATCGTCTGCTTTGCAGCTCGATGAAAACTATAGATTTTTTACCCGTTTCAACCCAAATAGTCGCTGGGAATGGCAGGCAGACTATAGCAACGATAATTTGGTTTACCGAGATAAGTTGGATAAGGGGTCTGATTACAACATCAATAGCGTGATGAAACTTCAGCGCTTAGGGAATCATGTGCGGTATCGATTTTATGTAAATCAATTCAAAATTCAGGCTCAAAGTCAGGCCCTGTACTACAACGTTTTGTCGAGCGGTTTTTCCAACACGATGGACCAATGGCGAAGTCAAAATCAATTATCGGTAGAGTATAAAAAAGGATCTGTATATGCACGTTTAGCCAGTAAATTAGTCGGTATTGAAAGCCAAAAGTGGCAAAATACTCTAATGGCTTCCTTAGGATATTCCTTTAAAAAGTTAACACTTTCTTATGGTGTCAACCAACGTTTCAAAGCGCCTGATTTCAACGATATGTACTGGGCCAATGGCGGAAATCCTGATTTGAAAAACGAGGAAGGATGGAGCCATTATTTTTTGTTTCACAAAGAAGGGAAATGGGTGTCAGAATTGAAAGTAAGCCATACCGAACTGAAAAATAAAATTCAGTGGATACCGAATGGAAACAATTGGTCGCCGATAAATATTCATCAACTCAGAAGTTTGGCTTTTGATGCTAAAATAGGCCGCAATTGGCAGAAGGAAAATCACCACGTTGGTTTCAATGCGTTTGCCAATCGTACAGTTGCGAATGAAATGGATGTTGTTACAGGTGACTATAGATCGGAACAAGTCATTTATTTGCCTTTGTACAAAGTTGGTGTTAGTGCACATCTAAAAAGCAAAGCATGGACGTTTTCTACCAGTTCTTATGCGATGTCTAAACGTTTTACAGAATCAACTAATCAAGAATTATTTGCCTTACAAGCTTATTACAACATCGATGCGGGTGTTGGAAAAAAACTCATGCTAAACGATACGCCTTGTTCACTGCAAGTGCAGGTGAATAATGTGTTGAACAATACCGAATTACTTGCCTTATCGCGCCCAAACCCGGGAAGGTATTACCGATTAAACATCACACTAGAATTTTAAATAAGAACAATCAAAAACCATGAAAACAATCAACAAAGGAGCTTTTTTTGCTCTAGCACTTTCTACACTATTTGTAGCCTGCGAAAAAGACGGTACTTCAACTAACAATTCAACCGAAAGCAATGTTTATGTTGTTAACGAAGGCGGATTCTTAAAAAACAATGGATCGATATCATCCTTGAATAATGGTACAGCAAGCAACAATTTGTTTTTAGCTGCTAATGGTGTTACACCAGGAGATGTAATTCAACACATAGCCTTTATTGGTGAAAAAGCATACATCGTAGCCAACAACAGTAAGAAAATTGAAGTCGTTAGTAAAATCGATTTCAAATCGTTAGCAACTATAGAAGATGCATCACTTTTGGATTACCCACGCTATGCACAAGCAGCCAACGGTAAAATGTACATTAGCAATGGTTCGGGAGCTGGTAAAGTTGTTGTTTTAGATACAGCTACCAACAATGTTTTAACCAGTGTTGAAATTGGTAATGGACCAGGAAAAATGACTGTAGTTGGCGACAATTTATTTGTGATCAATGGAGGTGGATATTCAACTCCAGGCGACACCGTCAATATACCTGTAGGTTCGGTAAGTGTTATCAATACAACAAGCAATTTAGAGGTAAAACGCACCGAATTGTTTCCAAATGCTACCGATATAGTAGTGGATGCCAACAACCGTATTTTCGCACTTTGTGGTGGAGCTACAGTTTACAATTCTGACTATTCTGCGGTATTGAAACGTACAGAACCTTACTTGGTTGAATTAAGCAGCAATGGAGACATTGTATCTTCAACATCTATAGGGTTACCAATCGACAAGCCTTCTCAATTAGAAGTATCGGCTGACGGATCATTATACTTATACCAAGGTGGCGAAGTGTTTTCTTACAACAATGGAGTAAAAGGGCAAAGCATAGTAACGGGTCAAAGCGCGTATGGCATGAACATAGGGCCTGATAATACTTTATACTTGTCTTTAGCTGGCGATTATGCTTCTAATGGATATGTTGCTACGTATAGTTTATCGGGTGCATTCCAAGATTCTATCCTAGTAGGCGTAGTGCCAAACGGTGTTTATTTCGACTAATTTTAAAGTCTAACTTTAGTGTAAAGCCTTGTTTCTATTCATTTAGAAGCAGGGCTTTTTTGTTATAGGAACTAGAGTGAAACGAAGGGTCTCATATTTTACCAACCATATCCACAAGTCATATCGAGTGATTTTGTGTAGGCACTGGAACAAAATTGTATCGAGATAGACGGCACAAAGCCCCTATGAACTAGATACGTCATTGCGTTAAGAATGACAGCCGGAATGGTGTAAAGTATAAGTGAAAAGTCTATTGAGACTGATAGTCATATAGCTAAGAACTAAATACTGGAAACTACCAATTACACTAGCTACCTCAACACATTCAGCCTTTCAGCATCCAAACGCAAAGCAATGGCCAGCATAAGAATAAAGGCAACAAGCGACGATCCTCCATAACTAAAGAAAGGTAGTGGAATACCAATTACTGGCGCCAAGCCGATAGTCATGCCCACGTTAATGAGCAAATGCATAAAGAATATGCAAGCAATGGCATAGATGTAAGCTTTTGAAAATTGACTACGTTGCCGGTCGGCTAAAAAGAACAGTCGAATAATGAGTGCAGCAAAGGCAATTACAACGATTGAGGTACCTAAAAATCCCCATTCTTCACCAACTGTACAGAAAATAAAATCGGTACTCTGCATCGGAACGTATTTGAATTTTGTCAGGGTACCATTTAAGAATCCTTTACCAGCAAATCCACCAGAACCAATACTGGTTTTGCTTTGTTTTACATTGTATCCTGCTCCTTGCGGGTCGTCTTCAAGTCCCAATAAAATATTGACCCTACTGGTTTGGTGCGGACTTAAAATTTCGTTGACGGCATAGTTCACACCCAAAACAAATACACCACTTACCAAAACAGTAGCAATGATGCTGGTGTTTATTTTCTTACGCAGTTTTTTTACAATAACCAACCTTGGAACCATCAATAGTGCGATGCCTCCAATTGCAGCAATAAGAAGAACTAAAAAATATTTTCCTTCTAATGGTTGACTTGTAAACGGTATGGTGAAATTACTGCTCTGAATAATGAGGGCTACAACAGCTAACAATATGGCAAGTATACCTGCCAATATGATGTTACCTACATACTGAAAACGATAAAGAATAAGAATGAATGCTGTAAATACTAGAACCGTTCCGGTATCGGGTTGAAGCATGATGAGTATGCAAGGCAAAGCAATTATGCCCAATGCCATGAGTAAATTCTTCGAGCTTTTTTTAGGGTGATCAGATAAGTGTTTAGACAAGAGTAAAGCACAGGCTATTTTTGCGAATTCGGAAGGTTGAAAACCTACAGAACCAACGCCAAACCAACTTTTAGCACCATTGACTTCTTTACCAAATATGAGTACAGCGACGAGCAGTGCCATAGCAGCTCCGTAGTAGAGATAACTCAGCTTGGTAAAAATACTGGAGTCGAGCAGACAAATAACTAGGAATAAAAATACACCTGTACAAATCCAGATAAATTGTTTTCCGTATTCCTGAGAAAAACTAAATATGCTCGAATACTCTGGCTTGTAACCAGCGGCATAAATGTTAATCCACCCAAAGAAAATAAGGAACAACCCAAGGGCAATTACCGTAATATCTAGTTGACTAAAAACACTATTTCTACGGTTCATTTGCCTTAGGCTTTACCGTGACATTGTTTGTATTTTTTCCCGCTTCCACAAGGGCAAGCATCGTTTCTTCCAATTTTTTCTTCTGCAACAGCTGGTTGAGCTTTTTGCTGAGGAGCAGTATTGGTATGAGCAGCAGCATTGGCTGTTTGACCAGGTCTTGATGCTACACCTACGCTTTTAGGTTTTTGTTGCGGAGCTGCTTGCTGAGCTTCAGCATTTACAGGCAACGACGCACGCATAAGGAAAGAAACCACATCGTTGTTCAAACGAGTAATCATGGCCTTGAACAATTCAAATGACTCGAACTTATAAATCAACAAAGGATCTTTTTGTTCGTGACTTGCGAATTGAACCGACTGACGTAAATGATCCATTTCACGCAAATGTTCTTTCCACTCATCGTCAATAAGCGATAGTACTACACGTTTTTCAAGTTCTAGAACGACGTCTTTACCTTCGCTCTTGTAAGCTGTTTCCAGATTCACAGGAATCTGCATAGCTTTTACACCATCGGTAAACGGTACCACTATGTTTTTGTATTGAGATTGTTGGTTCTCATATACATCCTTTATTACAGGGAAAGTAGTTGTGGCAATGGTTTCGTTTTTGTGCTTATAGCTAGCCCAAACTTCTTTTTCAAGTTGTTGGATAAGATCTTCTAGTTTGTTCTTTTCAAATTCTTCAGCCGTAATTTTGGTTTCAGTACCAAATATTTTCAAGACATCCAATTCAAATCCAGAGTAATCTTTTACCGCATGATAATCGCTTACACAAGCAGCTGCAGCGTCTTGGAACATGTTAGCAATATCCACTCTTAATCTATCACCATACAATGCATGACGACGACGTTTGTAAATAACTTCACGTTGTGCGTTCAATACATCATCGTATTCTAGCAAACGTTTACGGATACCAAAGTTGTTTTCTTCGACTTTTTTCTGAGCACGTTCAATGGATTTGGTAATCATGCTGTGCTGAATCACTTCACCTTCTTCGAGACCTAAACGGTCCATGATGCTAGCAACACGTTCAGACCCAAACAAACGCATGAGGTTATCCTCTAGTGATAAGTAGAATTGAGACGATCCTGGATCTCCTTGACGACCAGAACGACCACGCAACTGTCTGTCTACACGACGTGAATCGTGTTTTTCAGAACCAACGATAGCCAAACCACCTGCCGCTTTAACTTCTTCACTAAGTTTAATATCGGTACCACGACCTGCCATGTTGGTTGCAATGGTAACTGTACCGGCAATACCAGCTTTGGCTACAATATCAGCCTCGCGTTGGTGCAATTTGGCGTTCAATACTTGGTGATCGATTTTTTTCAACGTCAACATTTTCGAAAGCAATTCCGATACTTCTACTGAAGTTGTACCTACCAATACTGGTCGACCTACCGCACTCAGTTCTGCAATTTCTTCAATGATGGCATTGTATTTCTCTCTCTTAGTTCGGTATACCTTGTCTTGCTCATCTTTACGTTGAATAGGACGGTTGGTTGGGATTACCGATACATCGAGTTTATAAATATCCCAAAGTTCTGAGGCTTCTGTTTCAGCAGTACCTGTCATACCAGACAGTTTGTGGTACATACGGAAATAGTTTTGCAAAGTAACCGATGCATACGTTTGCGTTGCAGCTTCTACTTTTACAGCTTCTTTACTTTCAATGGCTTGGTGCAATCCGTCAGAATAACGACGACCATCCATTATACGACCAGTTTGCTCATCTACAATCTGAACTTTACCGCCCATTACTACATAGTCTACATCTTTTTCGAACAAAGTGTAGGCCTTTAGTAATTGGTTGATGGTATGTATGCGTTCAGATTTGATGCTGTAATCGCGAATAATGGCTTCTTTTTGACTCAATTTTTCTTGAGCTTCAATCTCTTTTTTCTCTAATTCATCTAGCTCAGTTGAAATATCTGGCATGATGAAAAAGTTTGGATTGTCTGGTCCTGAAATAAGGGTAATACCTTTTTCAGTAAGATCTATGCTGTTGGCTTTTTCATCGATAACGAAATACAATTCCTTATCCACCTCTGGCATGTGTTTGCTTTGCTCAGCCAAGTAGTAATTCTCGGTTTTTTGCATTTGTGCCTTAATACCATCTTCCGAAAGGAATTTGATAAGGGCTTTGTTTTTTGGCAAACCTCTATACGCTCTAAACAACAAGAGATTGGCTTCTTTAAGCGCTTCTTTGTCTGTTGTACCCGATGTTAAAGTCTTTTTAGCGTCGGATAAAAGTTTGGTTACGAAGTTCTTTTGTGCCGTAAATAGTTGTTGTACGTTGGGCTTTAACTCGTCAAATAATTGTTGATCGCCTTTTGGTGTTGGACCAGAAATAATCAAAGGTGTACGAGCGTCATCAATCAATACTGAATCTACCTCATCGACGATGGCGTAATGGTGTTTGCGCTGTACTATGCCATTGCTTTCACCCGCCATATTGTCACGCAAATAATCGAAACCAAACTCATTGTTGGTACCATAAGTAATATCTGCGTTGTATGCTTTTATACGTTCAGGACTGTGTGGTTTGTATTTATCAATACAGTCGATGGTAAGACCATGGAACTCAAAAATAGGAGCCATCCACTCGCTATCACGACGAGCAAGATAATCGTTAACGGTTACCAAATGCACTCCTCTTCCAGCCAAAGCGTTAAGGTACATAGGTAGTGTTGCCACCAATGTTTTTCCTTCACCAGTTTGCATTTCGGCTACTTTACCTTTGTGCAAAGAGTATCCACCAATAAGCTGAACATCGTAGTGCACCATAGCCCATTTGATGTCGGCGCCTGCTGCATCCCAAGTCGTTTGCCAAATTGCCTGATCACCTTCTATGTCAACATAAGCCATTGTTGTGGCTAAGTCTCTATCCATTTCAGTGGCAGTAACTTTTATGGTTTCTTCGTTGGTAAATCGTTTAGCCGTCTCTTTTAGCACAGCGAAAGCTTCAGGAAGAATGATGTCTAGAATTTCTTCTAGTTCTTCGTTTTGCTTTTTCTCAATAACATCAATTTGATCGTAAAGAGCTTCTTTCTCGTAAACGTTTACATCAGGAGCAAGAGCCTTTTCTTTAAGCTCGTCAATTTGTTTTTGACTGCCTGAAAGATGGTCGGCAATGCGTTGTTTTAACTCAACGGTTTTGTTACGAACTTGGTCGGTGTTAAGATTTTCTAATTCGGCCTCGAATGAGTGAATTTTATCAATAATGGGCTGGAGTTCTGCCAATTGTTTATTGGATTTGTCTCCGAAAATTCCCTTTAATAATTTGTTAATGGTACCAATCATTATGTATGCAGTCGGCCAGTACTGGCTCGATTAAAAAAAATGTATAAAAAAAGCTGTCACAAAGGTAACAGCTTTCTCGGCATGATTATGTTCTGCCCTAGTATTCTTCCTCATCAAAGAAGAAATCTTCTTTGGATGGATAATCTGGCCAAATATCTTCAATGGTTTCGTAGTAATCTTCTTCGTCGTCTAGTTCTTGAAGGTTTTCTACAACCTCAAGTGGAGCACCAGAACGTAAAGCGTAATCGATCAACTCATCTTTTGTAGCAGGCCATGGAGCTTCTTCTAAATGAGAGGCTAATTCGAGTGTCCAGTACATGTGTTTAAATTTTGTGTCTTATGGGCAAAAGTAATTTTTTTGGCTTCATATCCAAATGTTTTTGAAAATACTTTTTTATGTTACATAATTACCTGACAATTAGGTAGATATGCTTTTATTTTTTTGAGTTCTACCTCCGAAATGGGGTTGTTTACCAAGTAGAGGTGCTTTAATTTGTCGCAATTTTTGATGCTTTCGGGTAAATTTTCAAGTTTGTTGCCCGATAAGGTCAATATTTTCAAATTTTTTAGCATAGATATTTCGCTCGGTATTTGACGTAAATCGTTGTTGCTCAGATTAAGTACCTCTAGAGAAGTAAGGTGCTGTAAATTGCTTGGAAATCGATTTATCTGGTTGTTATTCAAATACAATTCTTTCAATTTTGACATTCGCGCATCCTTGAATGGCCATTGTAATAGTTGATTGTTTTCGGCATGAAAAACTTCTAAATTTTCAAATGCTTTGCAATTGGGTAACAGCTTGAGTTCGTTGAATGCCACCGATGCGTTTTTGAGTGAAGTGATTTTGCATAAACCTTGGTCTATGTATTTAAGACCATTGTTGTTAAGAAACAATTCCTCCAATTCTGGTAGTCTACTTCTGACAAGGTAAACGGTGTCGAGTTGGTTTTTATCGAGGTGTAAACTGGTTAGTTTGGGCAGATTGAGTATGCCAATATCGGCAATCAAATTCTTCTCAAAATGCACTTCTTCTAAAGCGGCTAGTTCACTGAACCATTCGGGAATTTCTCCCAATCGATTCTTTTTTAAACTCAAGTACTTTAAACTGTCAAACTTTTGAAGCTGAACAGGAAAATCGTAATAGTTTTTCTGATTTAAATTCAAACGCAATACGGTTTCGGCTTTCAGCAATACAGCTTGTTCTATGCTATTTATTGTTTGCTGAGCGGTAGCAGTAAATCCGATTGTGAGTGCGATTAGAGTAAGGGCAATAGTTTTTTTCAAGGGGTAAATTTGCGTTAGGAAGATAATCAAAACGCAATGCATTACTATTGTGGTATCCTTGAAAGTGTATTTTTCAAATCTTCAAGATATTCTTATTCGGACTTATTTGATTGAGCTCCGTATGTCTGCCATGGCTATCCACTCTAAAACATTGTACCAAAGGGCCTAACATTTCAGTGTTTAGAACACTTGTGCCAAGCAGTACGCGGGCGCATTCTTGTATGCCTTCTGGCATGCTAGGGTGAGCATGAACAGTTTCTGCAATAGCACGTACACCTTGTTGCAAATGAATAAGTACCGAAACCGCTTGTATGGTACTTGAGGCATGTGGGCCAACCACTCTCATACCTAAAATGGACATTTTTTCGTCATCGGAAACAAGTACTTTGAACAATCCATTCGTTCTGCGCATGGCAATGGCCCGACTCACGAGTTTGTAATCAATAATGGCTACTCGGTAGGGGGTTTTCTTTGCCTTTGCTTGTTTTTCATTCAGTCCTACAGCAGCTACTTCAGGTCGTAAAAACATGATGGAAGATATGTTGTTGTATGAAATGCATTGAACATCCATACCAAATGCTTTTTCTACTGCATGACGTCCTTCTAACTCGGCAACATTTACCAAGGCAACATCTGCGGTAATATCGCCCACTGCAAATATGTTGGATACACTGGTTCTGCAATCATTGTCAAGAATATAGCCTCTCTCGTCTAATTCAACTCCAGCATTTTCAAGTCCAATATGTTCAAGATTTGGAACCCGCCCTACTGAGATCAATGCTTTTTCTACTCGATGAATTTCTGTCTGACCATTATTGAGTTGGATTTCGTATTCAACAAGACCGTCAATTACCTCCATGCGAATCAGCGAGCTGTGATGATGAATTCTAACTCCGCGTTGTTCAAAATTTTGTCGAATATGGCTTACAATATCATCGTCTTCAAACGGCAATATTTGATCTTGCTTGTCGATAAGACTCACGCGTGTTTTTCCGAAATTACTGAAGATGGTAGCGTACTCGCAACCAATCACACCTGCCCCTAAAATGACCAAGCTAGTCGGAAAATCTTCAATATTTTCTATTCCGTCGGAGGTGAAAATGTGTTTTTCATCTACTTGAATGTTTGGTAATTGGCGCGGTCTTGAACCTGTAGCTAGAATGATGAATTGACTGCTGAAAGTTTCAGAATTAACTTGAATAGTATGTTTGTCTACTAAAGATGCTGCTCCTTTTTTGAATGTTAAGTAATGATGGTTAACTAAATAATCAATTTGCTTTTGAAGACGTTCTGTTTTTTCAAATGTCGCGGCCTTTTTTTGCGCCCAAATACTGTGAAAATCTGGAGTGCTTTCTTTTGAAAAGAATCCATTGTTGCTACCAGAGGAAAGGACAAAACGTAGACTTATTTCCCATAAGGTTTTGGTTGATAATGCCCCATTGTATATAGAATATCCACCAAGCTCATTTTTTTCAATCAGCAAGGTTCTTTTACCAAGGTTAACGGCTCTCATGGCTGCGGCAAAACCTGCTGGTCCTCCACCTATTATGGTTACATCGTAATCAAACATGGGCATCGAGTTTACCCAATTAATGTACTACATATTTTCCGATAGAGCGTCGAATAACCTCGTTGGAACGAATTGGTTATATTGTAATGAATATTTTTGGACGAAATTCAAGGGGCTATGTGGCGATTTAAAATTGGTGTGATATTGTGTTTGTTTTTAACAAGCGCAACGGTATTTGGACAAGATAAAAAGCTAAAAAAGGCCTTTGCTAAAAGCTATAAACAATTAGCAAAACAGAAATTTTATAAAGCCGAAAAAGCTCTAAAGCCTTTGATGAAAAAAGGCGATACTTTAGAATGGTCGGCGTTGGATAAAACGGAGTATTACACGGCTCAATTGCTTACTCAGTATCAAATAGGAAATGGGCAATACACCAAAGAAATGCTTCATTCTGCCGTAAGAAGTTTCAATTCTCTGCCTTCGGATGTTGATTTGGATGAAAAAATACGTCTTAAAAAAGGCATTTTGAGTGTTGCTTATTCAGCTGGGTATTACAAAGCTGTTTCTGATTTAGTGCCCGTTAATCCGTTTGATGCAAATACGTACAATTTGGCTTTTCCGGCTAGTGTAAGTACCGAACTTTTGCGATTTTCTATTTTAACAGAACAAGGATATTTGTTTCAGCCCGATGAAAATTTACAGGCTTTAGCCGAGGCGCAATTAGCCGTGGAAAAAGCTTTAGCCGATAAGTCTTTTATGAAGGGCATTGGCAAGCAAGAATTATTGGAGTTGAAGGACAATTATGGAAGGATGGCCTTACTTCAAATTCGAATTCTTGCACTCAATGGCGAGCAAAAATTGGCACTTGATAATGCGGATAAACAAGAAGACAACTTGTTTCATGTGCTCGGAAAGGGTACGGCATGGACTGCTAGATTATGTTCTATGATAAGTGATTTGCACCTGTCTATGGGCGATAAAAAATCGGCATTGAAATGGCGAGAACGTGCGGTGAATGTAATGGGTAAGAACCTAGAAGATTACAATGCAGAATTGGTGTTTGAACAGTTGAGTTTAGCCAAATTGTATTTTGAATTGAACAAAGCATCCGCAGGTGAAAGAATGGGTGTGGATATTCAAAAAGCAGTTGATTATTATAAAAACGCGAGCAAAAGCAATACCACTGTCACCAAATATCTAGTAAGTTTTGAGAAAAGTAGGTATGTAAAAGATTTTAGAAATGCCAAACGTCAGGCCGATGCTTTGCTGCAATTTGTGTCGGGCAATTTTGAAGTAAGTAAAGCTGTAATCCGTGAAATTAGATACATGGAACAGTACTTCTTAAGTATTGGCGATTACGATGCGGCTCTAGTTGCGGCCAATAGATACGGGAAAGCGCATGAAGATAATTTTTTTGATGATGCTCCTGGTAAACGCGATGGCGATGTTGAAATAGCCTTGTTGAAACTGAAATATTTGTACCAACAAGCTCCAGAACATTTAGTGTCGGAAGCAGCCATTAAACAATTGGTAAAAGACTTTAGTAAACAACACCCATTGTATCTTAAAACAATAGAACTGTGTTTTTTTCAAGCACTGTTTTTAAACGATTTAGTTGAAGCCGAAAAATTTGCAAAGGAAAGTTTGTCTATCAGAGAAAGGTTAGGGGGTAAGTACAATCAACAATATCTTGAAGCGCTGTATAATCTTGGTAAAGTGTATATAGTGGGGGGTAAAATCAATCCTTTGTCCGATTTGGTTGAGGAATTTCAAACCATAGAAAACGAAACGAAAAAAGCCAACAAAACCGAAGCCAACGATATTTATTTAGGGTATATGGAAGGTTCGTTGTATGAATTGTTAGGCGATTATAACCGCGCCCAAAAGTCTTTTGGAAAAGCATTCAAAAAACTCAATAAGTCGGATAAACAACAGAAACTATTTGTAAACATCGATCCAGAAGTTCGTGCATCTGTGCATTTGTTTTTGGGTGAATACCACGAGGCCAATAAGATTTTGGAAAAGGCCTTGAATAAAAAAAGAGAACGTTTTGGCGATAAGGCATTTCCGTTGGTAAATACTTATTTGAGTTTAGCCAAACTGCGCATGCAAGAAGGCAATTTGCCAGCGGCTAAAAAAATGGTAGGATTGGCAGAAGAGATTTTGCTTAAACAGTCTAGTGGCAATAACATACAGCTTTTACAAGCCATGGAGTTGCAAGCTAATATGGATATTGTTTTGGGCGATAGAGAATTGGCTTACAATAAATTAGTGCAGTTGCATGCCAAAGAAGTAGCTGTATATGGTGCGAAGCATTTTAAACCAGCCATCAGCAATATCAAAAAAACGTGGATGGCATTTTTTATTAAACCCGATTTAACCAATCAACTTGCTTCAGTAAACGAGAGTTTAGCCATAATTGCTCGGGAGTTGGGTTTTAATCATCCCGACTATGCTTTCGGAATGTGGATGAAAGCGGGCTTACTACTAGAACAAAAAAACTATGAAGCTGCACTATTGTGTGCCGATAGCTCCTTGAATGTTTACGAAGAAATAGATCCTTTCCACGAAATGATAGTTCGCTTAGGAAGTTTGAAAGGAGATATCTATTTCAGTTGGGGCAAAATTGACAAAGCCGAGAAAGAGTACGGAATAGCCAGTAAAAAAGGCCGTAGAATTTACAACGATTTGCATCCAGCATTGGCCGATTTGAGTTTTAAAGAAGCCAGTACGCGCATCATCAATGGCGATGATAAAGGCTTGAAACAATTGGAAGAAGTTATGGCTGCCCGAGAGGTTTTTCTTACCAAAGATTTCTTGTTTTTAACTCAACGTGAAAAGCAAAAATATTTCGCAGCCATTTCCAAAGAATTGCAATATTACCCTTATGTCAAAATCACGACAGACCAAAGCACATCTTCTCTAAAAGATTTGGTTACCCACCGCATGCATACTAAAGGAGTGCTGTTAAGATCTAAAACCGATTTTGAAGGTGAAATCTTGAAAACAGGTAACCCATCATTAGTTGGTAAGTTGGAAGAATGGTATGCTGCTCAAAAAAACTATACATCAGCCCTTATGGGAAGCAATTCTGCTGATGAAGAGGCTCAAGATTTGGAATCATTGCTTAGAAATGCGGAGCGACTAGAAAACGAAATGTTGCAAATCGCAAACGATGAAAAGAAGAAGGACAAAACCGATGCCAACGACATTCAAAAGAGTTTGGAAAAAAATGAAGCATTGGTGGAGATTATCCGATGCATTAATGAGAAGTTCGAGCCTTTTTATTTTGCCGTAGTAATGAACCATAAATCCATTTCGGTATGTGCGCTGCCCAATGCAAAAGATTTGGAACTAAAACACTACCGTTTTATGCAACGGTCATTAGAATTTGAAGCCGAGGACGTGAAGTCTTACGATAGATATTGGGCACCTATTGATACACTTTTAGGCGATGACATAAAGAAGATTTATTTTTCGCCAGACGGTATTTACCACTTAGTAAATCCAGACATGTTTAAAGCCAAAAGCGATAGTGTGTATTTGGTAGATAGGGTTCAAATATTGCGTTTGAGCAACCCGAAAGACGCTATAAAACTCAAAGAAAAAGAAGCTGTTTTGGGCCGAAGTTTATCGTCAATGGTAATTGGTAACCCTAAATTTTCTAAAACCAACAATGGTAGAGTGTCCGATTTAAAAGGCGCTGAAAAAGAAGTAAATGCAATATCGGCAAGCATGAACGGCAAAGGCTGGAACGCTACTTTGGTGGCAAACGAATTTGCTACTGAGGATACTTTATTGAATTCGCCAAGCCCGAATGTATTGCACATAGCTACGCACGGTTTTTTCAAAGGAAGCGATGTAACCGAAGAAAGCGATTTGGGTATACGGTCATTATCGGGAGGAAATAACCCCTTAATCAACTCTGGTTTGTTGCTTGCTAGTGGGGGTGATTCTTACGATGACGATGCGCCTATCAATGGCAATGCCGAAGGGATATTTACCGCACTGGAAGCTCAAAATTTAGACTTAAGTAGCTGCGAATTGGTGGTGCTATCAGCTTGCGAAACAGGTTTGGGAAGTGTGAGTATTGGTAACGGTGTGTTTGGCTTGCAAAAGAGTTTCTTAGACGCTGGTGCCGGTAATATTCTTATGACCTTACAAAAGGTAGACGATGAGGTTACGCAGCTTTTGATGAATACCTTTTACGATAAATATCTCAACGGATCATCGGCAGAAGACGCATTGTACGCAGCTAAACTAGAGGTGAAAAAAACATACAAGCATCCGCATTTTTGGGCTCCTTTCATTTTGATTAAATAATCGATGAAAGGTGATTATTATTGGTTATTATTGTGATTGTATAATATCTATTATGAAAAACACTTGCGTTTTGTTTCTGTTCTACTTCTTAAGCAGCGGATTAATTTTCGCACAAGAACCGTCAACAAAAATTGAATTGAATTACGGGTTTTGGTCGCCAGGAAATTTGTATTCCCCAGGATATACTGGAAGTACTATGTTAAAAGGGTTTGATTTAGACGATCAAAGCAGAATTAAAAAAGCCCAATCAGAGTTATTATTATTAACCGATAAGGCTGAATCTCCTAGCTTGGAGGGAGTTGGTTTTAGGTATTATCCAAAAAGTTGGGTTGTAAATAGTTTCATGCGATTTTCAATAGAAATCTCGTCCAACGAATTACATTCTATTGGGTCCATGGATTATTATATTGAACAATCGCCGGATTCTATGGTACTGACTCTATTCAACTTGGAAGAAAGAGATAAATATTTTGGACTGAGTCCAGCGGTTCATTTTGATAAAGATTTGTTCAGTCGAGTGAAATGGGTAAGCACCCTAGGGTTTAAGACTTTATTTGGCCTCAATCATTCTCAGACTTTTAGAGAGAACTCAAGTACCTATTATTACTCAACGGTATCGGCTAATGTTGTGGAAAAAGAAAGCGAAAGTACTGTTGGAAACGGTGGAATTAATGAATGGTTTCTACGAACAGGATTGCAAGTTCAAGTGTTGAAAAAAATTGAAGTTGGAATAGCCCTTAGCGTGCACAGAGGTTTGTGGAATAATTACGGTGCGTACAAGTACCGGTATATCAATACAGGAGCTAATATTTCAATAATGTATTCGCTCAAATAGAGCAAATATTTTATTTAAAAAAGAGCAAGTTGTCGTGTGGACTTCTTGCTCTTTTTATTGTGATAAAATGGTGGAGATTAATCGATGTGGTAGATTTCTCTAACGCCTTGTAATTCTTTATCAAAATCGATGTTTAGATCTATCAATTTACCTGATTTTATATCGAATACCCACCCATGAACCGTTAAATTTCTGTTCAAAATAGCGCGTTGTACATCTGGTGTTTTAATGGCATTGATGCATTGTTCTTGAACATTAAGTTCTACCAATCGTTTGTATTTTTCGTCCTCGTCTTTAATGTTGTTCAACTCCGTTTTGTGTATACGGTATACATCACGAATGTTACGCAACCAAGGGTTTAGTATGCCTAAATCTTCCGACTGCATGGCCGCTTTTACACCACCGCAATAGTAGTGTCCACAAACCACAACATGGTTTACTTTTAATACACTTACGGCATAGTTGATAACAGACATAGAACTTAAGTCTATACCGTTTACCATGTTAGCAATGTTTCTGTGTACGAATACATCTCCTGGGCCAACACCCATTAGCTCTTCAGCTGTAACTCTACTATCAGAACAGCCTATATACAATATCTCAGGACTTTGTCCTTCCGACATTTCGCTAAAGTATTTCTGATCAGTGTTGAGTTTTTCGTTAACCCATGTTTTGTTGTTCTCAAATATTTGTTTGATGTCCATAGTTCAATATTTGTGCAGTTAGAATGGTTTCATTTCTGCACGTTAAATGTACTTCAAAAAATGATAGTAAAGCTATCATTTGAACAAAGAAAGATGATTTTTTATTTTTTTAAGAAATTTATTTCAGGCTATTTACATAGGCCGAAAAACTGTTTTTAGCAATGTCGGTTTTGTCAACTAAGATGGCTTCATGGTATTTTTGAAGTGCAGCCATATGGAACCCTTTTTCTGATAGCATTTGAGCTGCAGCAATGCATTCAAGTGTAGTGCTCTTAGCATTTAGCAAGGTTCCTAGTTCGGTGCATATTTCTTTGTTTTCTTCTTTAGTAGGTAAGAAAAAACACACAACATTGCTCTCGTAATTGTTCGCATTGTTGCTGATTTGGAGTAAGTATAAATCGCCAGGAATTAAGGTCTTGATGCTGTAAGGAGAAAGGGTAGTTTCATGTGCGTTTACCGATTTGCTGTACAGAATTTCTTCGGACATGTTCATGATGTTTACCGTGAAACTACTGTCTATATTATTGTCTTTTTCTAGCCACTGCACATACATCTGCTGACCAATAAACTTGCTCTTTTTTGGTAACGGTATAAAAACTTTTGGAAGCATCAATGATCTTTCTACCGATCCCGTAACGCCTAAACCAGCCGTATAATTCTCATCACTTTCTTGCATTTCAGTAGCCATAAATTGAACAAACTGATCTGAAAATGTCCCCCCGCTTTTTCCAAGCAAAGTGGTGATGTCTGAAATGCTGTAATCGCCAGCGGTATTTATTTCAACGGGTTTCCCATCAGAACTGATGAGTCCCAAATATGCACCTGAACTTAAGGTTATACCGCTTGAATTGATCAATTGACCAATCTTAACCTCCTTGCCGTTTGAAAGCACTTTTCCACTTTTTGCCAATACGGTAAACCCATCACTTTGAGAAAATAAACCAAAGCACAATACTTGTAAGAAAAGAAAAATAGCAGCACGTTTCATAACAGACCTTTTAAGCAATTTAATGAATAAAACGGTGTATATTAAGTTTCTGTCTGTAAAAAGTGCATGAGCATCTATGGGTAAAAAGAGAAAAAAAACACAATTCTTGGCCTTATTGGTCTTTATCTTTTTTGTTTCGAGTATGATTCAGAAACTCTCTTTGAATCTAGATTTTTTAAGTCCATTTCAAAAGGCGATAGAAAATTTTGATGTTTCTGATTATGCATTTACCCATTTCAACGATGACGCTTATTTTGAGAACAATGTTGTATTGATAAATCTCGAAAATCTTGACAGAAAAGGCATCGCACAATTAATAGACAGTATATCGGCTTATCAGCCTAAAGTTATTGGCCTCGACGCTTTGTTTTTTGGAGCAAAAAATCCGCAACACGATTTTGCTTTGTTTAGGTCAATTAAAAATGCTGGTAATGTCATTTTATCAAGCAAGTTAGACAGTGTAACTTCAGATGGAAGACATCAGTATATGCACGAACCTTATGGTTTGTTTCATACCGTTGGTAAAAGTGCATTTGCCAATTTGGTTACTGGTCTAGACGATGGGTTCAGAACATCGCGCGTAATAACTCCAAAAGAAATGGTTGGCGATAGCGTAGTTTGGTCGTTTCCAGCAGCCCTTGTTGAATCTTTTGATGAAGAGGCTTATAGGCATTTAAAAGCAAGAGGCAATACTCTAGAAAGCATCAACTGGGTAGGAAATATTGATCATTTTTTCCGTTTTCGAGCTTCAGATATTTTCAACAACAATGTAGACCTTTCTTTGTTGAAGGATAAAATGGTAATTGTTGGGTATTTGGGCCCGAAACTAGGCGAGGTGCTTGATTATGAAGATGTGTTTTTTACACCTTTAAACCCCAATCCTGTAGGAAGAGCATTTCCGGATATGTATGGTCCCGTTATTCATGCCAATGCTGTAAGCATGATGCTGAAACAAAATTACATTGATGATGTAGAAGCGTATTGGAGCAAAACATTAGGGTTGATTGTTCTTTTACTCAATGCCTTTTTCTTTCAACGCTTATTGTGGTGGAACGACAATGCTTTCGAACTTATTTCGCGTGTAGCACAATTGGTTCAGCTATTCATAATTTGGGCAATAGCCATCTTTTTATTGGCGCGTTGGCAAATCAAAATTGATTTTTCTTACGCCCTATTTGGGGTCGTAATTTCTGCCGATTGCGTCGATATTTACGAAAGCACTTTCGCGGGGAAAGTGAATGCAATTTTGAAGAAATTAGATAGAAGGAAATTGGCTTAAAAACTTCACGTCGTTCTCAAACAAATTTCTAATATCACCAATGCCGTATTTCAACATGGCTATACGCTCTATACCCATACCAAATGCAAATCCACTGTATTCGTTAGGATCTATGCCATTGTTTTTTAGTACGCTTGGGTCTACCATTCCGCAACCCAAAACCTCTAACCAACCAGTTCCTTTGGTAATGCGATAATCTACTTCGTTTTCAAGCCCCCAGTACACATCCATTTCGGCACTAGGTTCGGTAAATGGGAAGTATGAAGGACGCAAACGAATTTTGCTTTTGCCAAAAAATTCTTGAGCAAAAAACATCAAAGTCTGCTTCAAATCGGCAAAGCTTACTCCTTTGTCAATGTACAGTCCTTCTATTTGATGGAATATACAGTGCGAGCGCGATGAAATGGCCTCATTTCGAAAAACTCTACCTGGTGAAATGGTTCTAATTGGAGGTTTTTGGTTCTCCATAACCCGTACTTGTACAGAAGAAGTGTGGGTACGCAAAGCAAAATCTTCGGCAACAAAGAAAGTGTCCTGCATATCACGTGCTGGATGCTCTTCAGGGAAGTTTAGCGCACTAAAGTTGTGCCAATCATCTTCAATTTCTGGTCCGTCAGAAAGGTTGAAACCAAGGCGTTTGAAAATATCAAGTATTTCTTCTTTTACCAACGATACAGGGTGACGTGTACCACGGTCTATTTGACTAGGAAGAAATAAATCGCTTGGTTTTTGAGTATTGCTATTGTCTGATTCTAGATCAGATTTTAAGCTGTTTATTTTTTCTAATGCTTTGTTTTTCAGGTCGTTTATAGCCTGTCCGTAAAGACGCTTTTCTTCAGAAGCAACGGTTTTAAACTCTTTTATTAGGTCGGTAATTTTACCTTTTTTACCCAAGTAGCTTATGCGCAGATCTTCTGCTTCTTTTGCTGTTTTGGCTTTTAAAGATTCTACTTCTTGTTGAATGGCTTTTATGGCGTCTTTCATTTCAATATTTTGGCCTTAATGATTCTTACGTCTTTTAGTGGTCGGTTCTTAGCGTCAACCTCATTTTCGGCTATTTTGTCTACAACTTCTAATCCTTCAATAATTTCTCCAAATACAGTATAAAGACCATCTAAGAATGGAGTGCCACCTATTTCTTGGTAGGCTTTTTTAGCTTCATCAGAATAGCCTAAACCTAGTTTTTGGTATTCCTGTTCAATGGTAGGACTAATCCTTTGAATGATGAAGTCGAGTTCTTTTTTGTTCCCAACTTTGCTGTATCCTTCAATTTGCTCTCTCAACTGAGCGTTTTCTGGCATTTGAAGCATGTTTTGAAACAAGCTGTTTTTTATGCCTTGTGCTTGACTGGCTTCTAGGTTAGCTAATTCTTCTTCTGTATAGGTTCTACCTTGAACAAGATAAAATTGACTTCCGTTACTTTTCTTCTCAGGATTAACGTTATCAGGTTGTCTCGCAGCTGCTAGAGCTCCTTTTTTGTGATAATGGTTGGGCAATATTTCAGCCTCCAATTGGTAGCCAGGTCCTCCATTGCCTAATACAGTTCCTGCTTCGGCATCTTTAGAATCTGGATCGCCACCTTGAACCATAAAACCTTTCATAACTCTATGAAAAAGTAGTCCATTGTAATAGCCATCTTTCACCAATTTGATGAAGTTTTCTTGATGTTTTGGTGTGTCATCGTAAAGACCAATGACGATGTCTCCAGCTGTAGTTTTTAGTAATACTTTGGTACTTACCTGAGCAACACTGAGTTGTAGAGTGCAAAAAACGGTAAGGAGACTGAAAAGTACTTTCATTGCTTTTATTTTTGGAGTATCTTTAGCTGCGAATTTAGTAATAAGTGTCTATGTTAAAATATAACGTTAAGTCTATTTCTCTGTGGGTGTTGGCAGTGGTTCTTTTATCTGTAACGTCAATGTCTTGTAAAAAAGATGATCCTACTGTTGTTGTCATTACCATTATTGATACTGCGGGTAAATTGGTAGATAGTGCCACAGTACGCTTGTATGGACGCTCGACTGATTCTAACTACAACGAAACAGACATCCGTTTTGATTCAGTTCGTATCACCAATGCCGCAGGACAAGCTCGTTGGGATGTGTCAGATCTAACTAAACCAGGTCAAGCAGGATTTGCAGTATTGGATATCACAGCATTCAAAAACGATTTGTTGGGTGTTGGTATTGTAAATGTTGAAGAAGAGAAGACGACCAATCAGACCGTTAGAATTCAATAAAATTTGAAATAGTCGATTACGGCTTGTTTCATTAATCTTTCTTGTTCCATATCGTTTAAGTGGGGCAATTTGCTTTGCACTTCATAATGTGGCCAGCCTTCTTCGTCGGTATGAGTGTACTTGTAGAATCCAAATGGTTCTAATACCGTACATACTGCTAAGTGCATGAGGTCAACTTTGTCGTCTTTAGCGAATTTTTTTGGTCCTTTTCCAAGCTCTTGAACACCAATGATGTAGAGTATAGCGTCTAGGTCTTCTATTGCTTCGAAGCCAAATTCGCTAAGTTTTTTTAAGGTATTTTTCCAATCGATTTCGAACTGATAATCCATCTGTAGTAGTGTCTGAGTTAAATATAATCTTGTTAATTCCTATCCTGTATTTTGCCTATAAAGGTTTTAAAAACGGATTGATTGTTGAATTGTGTTCATTGGTAGCACTCGTATTGGGCGTATTTGTAACCATTTCATTTTCAGATGTAACGTACGCATTGCTACAAGAAAATTTCCCCAATTTAAGTACCGGTTTGTCCATTCTAAGTTATGTAATCACCTTTGTAGCGGTGGTAATTGCTGTCCGTTTGATGGGCAAACTTATTACCAAGCTCGTCGATGCAGTTGCACTCAGTTTAATAAATAAAACATTGGGCGCATTGTTTGGTGCTTTCAAAGCAGTAGTGTTTTTGGCACTATTATCTATTTTGTTCGAAAGCCTCAATAATAAATGGCAAATGGCACCCGATAAGCTTACAGACGAGAGTGAAGTGTATCAAGTTGTAAAATTAACGGGTGCAACTATGCAAAGTGTGTTTTCTGAAGCGGGAGCTTTTACGGGCCCTATTCAGTTCAATTAAGCGCTTCTATACCAGGTAAAATTTTGCCTTCAATGCATTCTAACATAGCTCCACCTCCAGTACTTACGTGACTAACTTTGTGGCTTAGTTTGAATTTGTTTACCGCCGTTACGCTATCGCCGCCACCTACAACAGAAAATGCTCCTGAATCGGTTCTATTGGCTACGCTTTTGGCTATTCGAATAGTTCCCTCAGCAAAATTGCTCATTTCAAATACCCCCATTGGCCCATTCCATAAAATGGTATTGGCACGGTTGATGGCTTCATCGAACAAATCGCTGCTGTTTGGTCCTACATCTAGCCCCATTTCATTGTCAGCCATTTCAGAAACATCTTTGGTTGTAATAGCGCCTTCATTAGAAAACTCTGTGTTACAAACAACGTCCATTGGCAAATGAATTTTTACATTTTTTGCTTTTGCGCTGGCTAAAAATTGAGTGGCAACAGGGAGTAAATCATCTTCAATTAATGATTTGCCCACTGCGTAACCCAAAGATTTTAAAAAGGTAAAAGCCATTCCTCCACCAATGATGATTTCATCAACTTTTTCAACTAGATTTTCAAGTATGCTCAATTTGCTAGAAACCTTTGCTCCTCCAACAATAGCCAATACTGGGCTTTTGCCTTCTTCTAGTACTTTTTTAATGCTGATGATTTCTTTTTCTAATAAGTAGCCCGCGACTTTGTCGTTAGGAAATGAAGCGGCAACTATGGTTGTACTTGCATGAGCTCTGTGAGCCGTTCCAAAGGCATCATTTACATAAACATCGGCTAAAGAAGCTAATTGCTCAGCAAATGCTTTGTCGCCAGCGGTTTCTTCGGCATAAAAACGAAGGTTTTCTAACAATAAAACCTGTCCAGCTTTTAGATTAGAAGCAGCCGTTTTCACTTCATCGCCTATGCAGTCTTGTACGAAAAGAACGTCATTTTCAATAAGTCCATCTAGGTGTTTGGCAACAGGCGCCAAGGTTAATTTTGCATCTTTTCCTTTTGGTCGTCCAAGGTGGCTCATCAAAATTACAGATCCACCATCGGCTAAAATCTTTTTAATAGATGGTAAAGCGGCTTGTATACGGGTGTCGTCTCCAACTTGACCGTCTACAAATGGCACATTAAAATCTACTCTGATTAGGGCTTTTTTACCCGAAAAATTATAATTATCTAATCCAATCATGTTTGCTGGTTGAAATGTTGATGCAAAACTACCATTTTCTTAGGCTACACTTTACGTTGCCGTTTAAAAGAATAACTTTGTTTTACTGATGTCGGTACATTTTAAAGACATACTCGGTCAAGACAAGCTCAAGGCTAAATTGCGTGAATCGGTAAATACCGAGAGATTGGCTCATACCCTCATGTTCAGTTCGGAAGATGGTGGGTCAGCTTTACCTATGGCATTGGCCCTAGCGCAATACATTCATTGTGAAAATAAAGCCGAGGAGGCATGTGGAACATGTTCTTCGTGTAAGCAATGGGCAAATTTTTCTCATCCCGATGTGCATTTTAGTTTTCCGTTTGCAAAACAGGATACAGGTCAGAAGGTTAATAAATCATCTGATTTGGCTGAAGAGTGGCGTTCGTTTTTGTCGACAACGACATACAGAACTGCTTATTCTTGGGTGATGAACAATGCAGCGGATAAAAAATCGTTGTTAATTCCTAAACTCGAAGCCGATGCTTTATTCAATAGCATAAAGTACAAATCGTTTCTTGGAGGCTATAAAATTGGAATCATTTGGCAGCCAGAAAAACTTCATCCTACAGCGAGTAATTTTTTGCTGAAGATGTTAGAAGAGCCTCGAGACAAAACGCTTTACATTTTAGTTACAGCTAAAGTTCAGGATATACTGCCAACTATTTTATCTCGAGTACAACACTATCGTTTTTTGGGTAATTCAATTCCCGAGATACAACACTATCTTACAGAAAAAATGGGGATGAATCAGGCCGTTGCAGAAACTGCGGCTAGTTTGTCTTCAGGAAGTGTAGGTACGGCTCTGGCCTATGCCGAAAGTTTGGAAGGAAAAGTAAATTACTTTAACGATTTTGTTGCTTGGATGCGCATGTGTTTTGCGAAAGACCTAGAATCGATCAATCAATTTATTGAAAGCCAAGCACAATTAGGAAGAGAAGTTTCTAAGAATTTCTTGATATTTTGCCTTGAACAATTTAGAAAGTGTTTGTGGTTGAATACTAATGCATGGGCTTTGAATGATTTGCCGGAAAAAGAACAGCAATTTTTTGTGAAATTTGCACCCTATATCCGTTTGTCACGGATGGGTAAATATGATATGTATTTTAATGCAGCCATTGCCGATATTTTATGGAATGGAAATGCTAAAATAATATTCACCGACCTCAGTTTTAAAATAATGGTTTTGCTTAAACCAAAACCGTAAAAGAAAAAGAAATTATGGGATGCACATCGTGTAAAACAGGAGGCAAAGGTTGTAATAACAACGGTGCATGCGGCGTAAATGGTTGCGCTAAACTGAATGTATTTGATTGGTTGGCCAATATGGAATTACCAGAAGGCACCAAAGTATTTGATAAAGTTGAAATTCGATTTAAAAATAACCGAAAAGACTTTTTTCTAAACAACAAAGACCTACCCTTGGCTCAAGGCGATGTGGTGGTAGTGGAAGGTTCGCCTGGATACGATGTTGGAGTTGTTTCAGTTGTCGGTGAATTGGCCCGAATTCAGATTAGAAAGAAAAACATCAACACCAGCGAAATAAAACGCATTTACCGTAAGGCAAACGATAGCGATATCAGTACGTGGATAAAAGCTCGTGAAAAAGAAGACGATGCTCGTTTGGCAGCTACCAAAGCAGCTAAAGAGTTGAAGTTGACTATGAAATTCAGCGATGTAGAGTATCAAGGCGATAACAGCAAAGGTATATTCTACTATACGGCGCCAAATAGAGTCGATTTTAGAGCGCTTATTGTAAAACTGTCTGAAGCTTTAGGCGTAAGAGTTGAAATGCGCCAAATAAACGCTAGACAAGAAGCCGCATTGCTTGGAGGTATTGGTAACTGTGGACGAGAACTGTGCTGCAGTACTTGGTTGAGTGACTTTAGACATGTTACACAAAAAGCAGCTCGTTATCAATCGTTGTCTATCAATTCTGAAAAGATAAATGGACAGTGTGGTAAATTAAAGTGTTGTTTAAATTATGAGTTGGATACGTACATTGAAGCGGCCAACGAGTTCCCAAGAGAATCGGTGAAACTGGACACAAAAAACGGTTTGGCTCACCATGCCAAAACAGATATTTTCAAACGTCAGGTTTGGTATGTGTATGAAGGCAAAGAATCCAGTCCAATTGTTCTAGAATTAGAACGTGTTCAAGAGATCATCGAAATGAATAAAAAAGGTGAAAAACCACAGGATTTACGTGAATTCATGGCACCTAGTATTGTTCTTCCTGAAGATATTCCAACTTACGAAAATGCAGAAGGGGAAGGCGATTTAACTCGATTTGATAAGGGCAAGAACGCAGCCAATAGAAAGAAAAAACGACCAGCTGGTAATGCACCAAAACGCGGACAAAAACCAGCAGCAAAGGCTGGTGAAAGACCGAAAGAAGGGGTAGCAAAGAGAAAGCCAAATCAGCCTAAAAAACCGGTAGCGGCTAAACCAAATGATGGTGAAAAGCCAGCAAGACCTCCAAAAAAACGTTTTAAACCAAGACCAAAAAACAATAACACAAAGGATTCGAAACCATCGTGAGACTAGCCATAGCCCTATCTATATTAATTGCGCTAGTAGCGTGTGGCAAAAAGCCTGTAGTTGAATTGAATAAAAAATTCGATAATGGTTGGGTCATACACGACACCGTATCATTTGAGTTTAATTTCAACGATTCTGTGTCAGGATACAACATGTTTTTTGAGTTAGAACACGGACCTAACTATCCTTACAGCAATTTTTTCCTGTTTACCGATAACTGGACACCCACAGGAAAATATTATCGCGATACCATAGAGTGTTATTTGGCTAAACCAGACGGTGAATGGCTTGGAAACAGTTCACGTTCCTCTGTGAATCACAAAGTACTATTCAAAAAAAATATTCGTTTTCCCGAGGGAGGAATGTACCGCATGAAATGGGTTCATGGCATGCGCGATACCACACTATCTGACGTAAAAGAAATAGGATTCATTATTGAAAAAGAAGCATAATGGCAGAAAAACAATCGTACAGTTTTAAGAAAGCAATTCTTATTTTTTGGGGAATAATACTTTCTCCATTATTGGTTATTGCTTTAGGGCTTACTATAGCCGCATTCAGCGATTTACCTAGTCTAAAAGAACTCGAAAATCCTAAGAGCAATCAAGCCACGGAAGTGCTTTCTACTGATGGAGAATTATTAGGAAAGTACTACACCGAAAACCGTGTGAATGTAAATTACGATGAACTTACCCCTTACCTAACTTATGCACTAGTTGGAACTGAGGATGAACGTTTTTTCTCTCATGCAGGAGTTGATTTAAAAGCCTTAGGTCGTGTAGTAAAAGGGGTTTTAACTTTCAATACCAGTCAAGGTGGAGGAAGTACCATTACACAGCAATTGGCAAAAATGCTTTTCTCTGATCGACCACAAAGTAAAGTAGAAAGAGTGATGCAAAAATTCCAAGAATGGATCATTGCAGTAAAACTCGAAAAGCAATATACCAAGCAAGAAATAATTGCACTTTACCTCAACAAATTCGATTTTATAAACAATGCTGTTGGAATAAAATCGGCATCTAAAATTTATTTCAATACCTCTCCTGATTCACTTAAGTTGCACGAAGCAGCATTGTTGGTTGGTATGGCTAAAAACCCAGCTTTATACAATCCTATCCGTAGAGAAGAACTATCAATGAACCGAAGAAATACGGTTTTTGGACAGATGGTGAGAAACGGCTATTTAACCGAAGAGGAAAAAGATAGTTTAAAAGTATTGCCTTTGGGGCTAGATGTTCACAAAGACTCTCATATCAATGGACCTGCACCATATTTCAGAGAAGTGTTGCGACAAGAAATTACAACGCTGTTGAATAAGAAAAACCCAGCAACCGATGAGTTTATTCTGAAAAAAACGGATGGAGAAGCCTACAATATTTACCGCGATGGGCTGAAAATATACACCACCATCGATAGCCGTTTGCAGAAGTATGCAGAATTTGCTGTTAATGAGCATTTGAGTAAAAACCTGCAAGATGAATTTTATAAAGATTTGCGAGGTAGAAAACGTTGGAACAATGAAAAAATAGCTTACGATTGGCGCATTGACGATGTTACGGCGAGAAACTTGACCAAACGAGCAGTAAAAAGAACAGACCGATATAGAAATGAGTTGCGTGCCTTCAACTGCGAAGACTGTGGTAGAACAAAAAAAGATATTGAAAAATTCAAAGAAGATTCAATACCAGTCATATTCGATAGGCCAGTACCAATGTCAATATTTACGTATCAAGGCGATGTAGATACCGTTATGACACCATTGGATTCTATGAAATACTACAAAGCTTTTTTACGAGCCGGTATGGTAAGTCTAGATCCTAAAACTGGTAAAGTAAGAGCATGGGTAGGAGGTGTTGATTACAAGCATTTCAAATTCGATCACGTTAAACAAGGTAAAAACCAAGTAGGATCTACGTTTAAGCCTTTCGTTTATGCAACTGCCATTAGAGAAGGATTGAGTCCATGTATGAAAGTACCCAACGTACTTACTTGCTTTGATATACCTGGCCAACCACGGTATTGCCCAAGAAACTCTGATGGTGAATACGAAGGCGAAGTAACTTTAAAGTATGCCTTGGCAACCTCTATGAACAACATTACCGCTTGGGTAATGAAACGCTACGGACCAGAAGCCATTACTAAGTTGGCTAGAGATATGGGTATTACCTCTAAACTCGATCCAGTTCCATCATTATGCTTGGGTGTAGCCGACATTAATTTATTAGAAATTACAGCTGCCAATGCCGTTTTCGCCAATCGTGGGGTACACATTAAACCTACTGTTATAGATAGAATAGAAGATAAAAACGGAAACGTAATTTATCAGAACATTCCAGAGATCAAAGAAGCATTGGACGAACGCACAAGTTACATCATGCTCAACATGCTTAAAGGTGTAGTAGACTATGGTACAGGTTCTCGTTTACGAAGAAATTTGCCATATGGAAATATTGAATTCCCTATTGCAGGTAAAACAGGTACTACGCAAAGCAACTCCGACGGTTGGTTTATAGGCATTACACCAGAACTGGTTACAGGCGTATGGGTAGGTGGTGAAGAACGAAGCATACGTTTCCGATCAACTCGTTACGGTCAAGGAGCCAACATGGCGCTTCCTATATTTGGATATTACATTAAAAAAGCGGCTAACGATCCATCTATTGGAATGAGTAAAAAAGACTTCCAATGGGATTTACCGAAAAGCGATTTACCAACTTTGGACTGCGACGATATAGAAAACGCACCACCATTTGACGAAGAAAACTTTGGAATTTAGACACTATGGCAATTATTAAAGAAGTAAAAAACGCTAAAGAAGCGTTGGAAGGCGTAAAAAGCGGACAAACTTTAATGGTCGGCGGATTTGGCCTTTGCGGCATTCCTGAAAATAGCATCAATGAATTGGTTAACCTAGAAGTAGATAACCTTACGTGTATTTCTAACAATGCAGGGGTAGACGATTTTGGTTTGGGCTTGCTATTGAAGAAAAAGCAAATCAAGAAAATGGTTTCTTCTTATGTTGGAGAAAACGCTGAGTTTGAGCGTCAAATGCTTTCTGGCGAATTGGAAGTTGAACTCATTCCACAAGGCACTTTGGCCGAACGCTGCAGAGCAACCGGTGCTGGAATACCTGCATTTTATACACCCGCAGGTTATGGTACTGAAGTAGCCGAAGGAAAAGAAACCCGTGAGTTTAACGGTAAAATGTACGTTTTAGAAAAAGCCTTCAATCCTGACTTTGCTTTTGTGAAAGCATGGAAAGGCGATAAAGCCGGTAACCTTATTTTTAAAGCAACAGCCAAGAATTTCAATCCTATGATGGCCATGGCCGGTAAGATTACCGTAGCCGAAGTTGAAGAATTGGTTGAAGTTGGTGAGTTAGATCCTAACCAAATACACATTCCAGGCATTTTTGTGCAGCGCATTTTTCAAGGTGTTGATTATGAAAAGCGTATTGAGCAAAGAACGGTTCGCACTAAATAATTATGAATGATAAATGCTTAATTAGTAATGAAAAGCGAGAATATAATTAAAACTAAAAGTTATGCTTTCGCAGTTCGAGTAGTAAATTTATATAAGTATTTATCTATTGAAAAGAAAGAGTTTGTGATGAGCAAACAATTACTTAAAGCAGGAACCTCAGTGGGAGCATTGATAATGGAAGCAGAGAATGCTGAAAGTAAAAAAGACTTTATTCATAAGCTTTCTATTTCTCAAAAAGAGGCGAATGAAACCAATTATTGGCTGAGTCTGTTGAAGGATACTGATTATATTTCAACGTCGGAATTTGCTAGTCTTGAAAATGATTGTATAGAATTACAAAAGCTACTTACCAGCATATTGAAAACAGCAAAAAATAACCTCATTAAAAACTAAACATTCACAATTTATAATTGACTACATGTTTGATAAAAACGGAATTGCAAAACGCATAGCAAAAGAATTACAAGACGGCTTTTATGTAAACCTTGGGATAGGTATTCCAACCTTGGTAGCCAACCATATACCAGAAGGTATTTCAGTAGATTTTCAATCAGAAAATGGCATCATCGGAATGGGGCCTTTTCCTTTTGAAGGAGAAGAAGACGCCGATTTAATAAATGCAGGTAAACAAACCATTACCGCTCAACCAGGCGCATCGTATTTCGACTCAGCCATGTCCTTTGCCATGATTCGTGGTCAACACGTTCAGCTTACTGTTTTAGGGGCTATGGAAGTGTCTGAGAATGGAGATATTGCCAATTGGAAAATTCCAGGTAAGATGGTAAAAGGTATGGGAGGTGCAATGGATTTAGTAGCCTCTGCCGAAAATATCATTGTAGCCATGATGCATACCAACAAAGCGGGTGAATCTAAACTATTGCCAAAGTGTTCATTACCACTTACGGGCATTGGTTGTGTAAAGAAAATTGTAACCAACTTAGCAGTGCTAGATGTTGCTCCTGAAGGCGGATTTATTTTGCGGGAAGTTGCTCCAGGCGTTACTATAGATGACGTAAAGAAAGCTACTGCAGGAAAACTTACTGTACCAAACGACGTTGTAGAAGCAACAATTTAGGAGGCATTACAAAACTTGTTTCGTCGCTTAAATAAACGTCAACTATTTGGCCTTTCGGCTCTGCCATTTTTTATTTGGTTTATCGTTGCTGCCGGTGTATTTTATAAAGAGCGCGTTTTGTATATCGACTCTGCAGCTCAACTTTTTGAAATGCTGTTATCGGCAGATTTCGAAATTTATGTAAGCCGTTATTCCATGGCAATCAATCAATTTTTGCCTTGGTTGCTCATCAATTTCAACGCGCCAATTCATTTGGTTGCAATTGGGTATTCGCTTGCTATGCCCATTATTACGTGCATTGCATTTTATTTGTGCCTATTCAGGTGGAAAAATATTGTATCGGCCTTTGCTATAATTTTATCAGCAGCACTGGCTCAACATACTTTTTTTCATGCCATTTCCGAAACCATGCTTTTGGTGCCATACGCAAGTATGTTTTATGCCTCTTGCAGACATCACATTAAAAAAGAAAAAAGTAAGACTGTATTCTTTATAGAAGCAATAATTCTGTTGCTTTTGGCGATGTTCATTCACCCTGTATCCGTATTTTTTATTGCCTTTGTTTTTTGGAATGCTTGGCTTCGGGATGGAAAAAAAGCAATAAAAAAGTTGTGGCCAGTAGCCTTAGTTTTTGCAGCCGTTTTTGTAGGGAAAATGTTGATGAGTCGGTTCTCAAATGCAACATCTCACGACGATGGTTTTGTTAGTCAATTGGGTGAGAATGTTGCCGATATACTCATGATAGGAAGCTTTCCATCTAGCATTAGTTTTGTTCATTTAATACAACCCATGTTGTGGCCTGTATTGCTATTAATGGCTGTTGGAATACTGATTGCGTTGGTTAAAAAACAATACAAAAGCACATTGGGCAATGCGTTATTTATTGCCGCTTTTTTTCTTGTCACATTATTGATCTACCGCCAAGGAGATTCTTTAATAGGGATGGAAAGGGCTTTTTTGCCACTGGCTTTTATGGGCGTTGTTATGGCATCAGGGTTCATTATATCGTGTGTAAAAAGCCGAATTCTAACTATAGCATTCCCCATATTAATTGTTGTATTGAGTGTTACTAACATTCATAGAGCATTACCAGATTATGAACAAAGGCAAGTACTTTTAGCCAAAAGTTTACAAAAAACCAACCAGCTTAAAGCACAAAAATTCTACTGGAAGCCATCAGAAACTGAGCAACACCAATTACTCTCCAATTGGGCACTGTCAATAGAGTCTTTACTCTTGTCTCAAATCAATCATCAGAAATGCATGGTTTTGTTCAGCAATGCAAATTCGGTTGATAGCTTATTGGTGACTTCCAATGAGCCAGCCATTCCTTATACATCGTTTCAAACTATGATGTACGATGATCAAATCAATTCGAGCAACTACTTTACTATAGGCGGAAAGGTATACCCGTTTATTTCCGAAACCAAATCCTTCTCATTTTCTGGAATGCGAACAGATTTTGGATTGTTTTGTTCCAACGACCAAAGTTTATTGAGCAAATCAAAGGACAATTGGCGTGATGATAAACTCTTGGTTACAGCCGATAATCCTTATCAAAACGTAGTAGAAATAGCCATGTTACCGTTGTCCGAAGTTCACTTTTCTGCTTACGTTAGTCCTGGCGCAACCATTGTTGTAGATGGAAAAAAGGCAGGTTTCGGTCATGCCACAAACGAAACAAATGCATGGAAAGAAATTTCTGTAAATTTCGAAGCACCAGACTCGGCTGTAAATGTGTTGATGTATGCTTACAACAATGCAGATTCGACTGTTTATTTTAAAGACTTAAGCTATACCATTCATGTTCCAAAATAAAAGCATAGGTGTTGTAATTCCTTGTTATAAGGTGAAAAAACAAATACTTAGAGTATTGGATAAAATGGTGCCTGAGGTTGATGTTATCTATGTTGTGGATGACAAATGCCCGGAAAATAGTGGCGATTTTGTAAAAGAAAATATAACCGATTCACGAGTAAAAGTATTGTACAACGATGTGAATAAAGGTGTAGGCGGAGCGGTTATACACGGATACAAACAAGCTTTAGCCGATGGCATCGATATTGTTGTGAAACTCGATGGTGACGATCAAATGGATGCCGATTTAATATTACCGCTAATCAAACCCATTGTAGAAGGCAAAGCCGATTACAGAAAAGGAAACCGCTTTTATTTCCCGAAATCACTTTCTGCAATGCCTGCCATACGCCTATTTGGTAATGGCGCTTTATCGTTCATCAACAAGTTTGTAAACGGATATTGGCATGTTATGGATCCTACCAACGGGTTTACGGCCATACATCGTTCGGCTCTTAGTTTATTGGAGTTAGAAAAGCTCAACGAACGCTACTTTTTTGAAAGTGATATGCTCTATCGTTTGGCAATTCAACGGGCTGTTGTACAAGATTTTGCCATGCATGCTAAATATGCCGACGAAGAAAGTAATTTGAGTGTAACCCGTGTTTTATTCGATTTTCCACCAAAATATTGTGCGCGGTTTTTCAAGCGACTGATATACATGTATTTTTTACGCGACATCAATCTTGGAAGTTTTCATTTAGTATCGGGACTGATACTTCTTATTTTCGGATTGGCTTTTGGAGGTAGTAATTGGTATACCAATGCTATAAACGATGTGGTAACGCCAACGGGCACAGTAATGATAAGTGTTGTTTCGGTTATTTTGGGCATTCAATTGTTATTGGCATTCTTAAATTACGATGTCAGCAACAGACCGCAATCTCCTAATCAAGATCAGTAATATGTGGCAAAAGCATAAATTATTTATCTGCTTACTTCCTGCGTTTTTGCTGATACTTTTGGTTTGTCAAAACAATATGTGGAACAAGTATAGTTCTGCTTTTGAGAGTGACGTAGATCAGTATTATTCGTATTTACCATCGCTGTTTATTTACAAAAGCAAGAATTTAAATTACCCAGAAGCCTCTCGGTATTGGGCCAATGTTACTGAAGATGGCGCTCGTGTACCAAAAACAAGCATTGGAATGGCTTACACGTATTTGCCATTTTTCTTACCTGCCTACATAGTGCAAAGTACTTTTGGCGATGTCAATACTGGCTATGAACCTGTATATGAGAATTTCGCCAAAATTTGGGGAGTGCTAATGGCATTCTTTTGCCTTTGGTTGATGTACAAATTAGTACGACTCAGTTTCTCTAAAACGATAGGAGTTGCAACAGCTTATCTCTTGTTTTTTGGCACCAACATTCTGTTTTATTCTATGGGGCTTGGGCTTATGGCTCATATGCCATTGCTTATATTGTTTTTGCTCATCGTTCTTATTACAGAAAAACTGAAAACCCAATCGGGTTTAAAATTGCTTCTTTCTCTTTTGTTCTTCATCGCTTTAGCGGCCATAATTCGTCCAAGTGATGCTATTATAGCATTGTATCCAGGGGTTCAGTTCTTAATCAACAAAGACCTTCGAGACAACTTGCTCATTCGCCTTAAAAAACCATTGAATTGGTTGTGGATGGTATTGATTGTTTCTTCGCCTATTATTCCTCAGTTGTTGTATTGGAAATTGGCTTCGGGCAACTGGATTGTATATTCTTATGGTGATGAAGGATTCTTCTTTGATAAACCGATGATTTATGAGTTTTTATTGGGGTTTAGAAAGGGTTGGATTATCTATACTCCCCTCATTATTTTCTCTTTTTTGGGCTTGATATTAGGACGAAAACAAAAACACATTTCAAGTGGATTAACCTTCGGAATATTGGCAATAGCAGTATTCGTTTATTCATCGTGGTGGGCATGGTGGTATGGCGGTAGTTATGGGTCGAGAACTATGGTTCAATATTTGGCTTTGTTGGTATTGCCAACGGCGTATGTTTTGAACTGTATCCGTACAAGCAAATTCATCATTAAAATTCCAGCTTTGGCTATTTTGACCTTTGTGGTGGTATTGAATTTGGTGCAAACGAAACAGTATAAATCGGGAGTGCTCCATTGGGATGGAATGACCTTTGATGCATACAAAGCCATATTTATGGGTGCTGATAAGCCGTACGATTTTTATGGCATGATACAGGTACCAGATTACAATGGCAGAAAATATACTGGCGTAGAATACAATAATATGGTTTATGCCAAATCGGGCCATGAAATCATAACATCTACTTTTGGAACCGCCTTGTCTAAAGAGTGTGGTATAGATTTAAACTACATCCAATTAAAAGCTTACACGCAAAGAACCGATGGAGGGATATTGGTATTAAGTGCTACAAATGACCAGGGAGAGGATGTATTGTATTATAAAAAACCACTCTACAACGCTATCGATAAAGAGGGTAAGGTTTTTACCTTAATTGATGTTTATGTAACAGGAAAACCTACCAAAGGAACTATACTTAGGGCCTATGTTTACAACGATACTGATCATCCAATCGAAGTGCATGAATTAGAACTATCTGCTTATTAATTCACCTATTTATTGAGGCTGATGAGCTGCGGCTCGTAACTTCCTTTTGGGTAGATAAAACCTGAATATTGGAAGATTTGGAAGTGTTCATTTTGTATAATGTTTACCGGTTCGCCCAATAGTTTTAGTGCATTTTCTCGGTGTTTGTCATTGCCAATAATCACAAAATCAAAAATCATGGGTTCATCAGTAATAGGGTCAATGTGCCACCACGTTCTGTTGCTAACATGCTCGTAAGGTGTAAGTTCATCGAACGAGTTCAATAAAAAGACATCGTGTTTAGAAAACATGGTGATGAGTTTTGCATCCCAATACGGAGCAATTCCACGGTGGAGATTGGCTTTTTCACTCAACGCATCAAATTGATCAACTCGTGTTGGATAATATTTCCAAATACCAAGATTTTGATCGTTGTTGTGGAGCAATATGCTGCCAATTAAAAAGGCGTACAAACCCAATGCTGAGTAACGAAGTATTTTGGCTTTCTTCCTGAAGGAAATTGCTAAAACGAACGGGATAATCAGATATACGGCATAATTGTATCGAACAGTATCGTAACCAAAATATACCCCCATTATTATGGGAGCAAACAAACCTAAAATCAAAAAAATGGAAACGAACACGAAGACATATCGTTCATTTTTACCCGATTTAAAAACCTGTACAATAGCCATTGCAAAGCTTACAATAAGCGCTATGAAGAACAGACCTAATAAGCTGAAAGCACTAAGATAACTGCTGTATTGGTCGGTAAACATGTTCCACGAATCCTGCATGTTCTGCAAGCTTATAGTGGTTTTAGCCCCTGCAGATCTTAAGTTGGTAAAACTGACAATGCTGCGCGTAATTAAATGACCAAGAGCGAGCCCGATACCATGCCAAAGCAAAATAAACCAAGCTTTTTTATGAGGTAATTTCTTTTCTAAAAAGGAATAAATACCAACGGTTCCTAGTAAAGGAAGTGTGCAAAAAACCACAAAAAGCATATCGGAACTGAACGCCAATGCAGAAACGATAATCATACCGATAAGGACACTTTTTTTTGAGGTGTTCCAATACTGTTTTATAAGCCACAATACCAACAATGCATTTACAAACGGACCAAGATGATAAGCGTTGGTAATGAATTGAAAAGCAAACTCAAAATTAGGCTGAATAAAAGCACTCAAAGGCAAAAACAAGAGAAAGGCATTGCCTAATACAACTATTTTATTGGCTTCGTTTGGCCAAAAAGCAGCTACTAGTGAGCGAAGTAGAATTACGATAAGAAGATATTGCACAACACTGAACAATACAATGCTGAGTAAGAAATTGCCGGTTACAAAATTGAGCCCCATGAAAAGAAACATGTCCGGGAAAAAATTAGGGGCTCCATTAATTGACCAATCCGAAAATGAATTGCCTCTTTCAAAGATGTCGAGGTATATAGAGGGTAAGTAAAGCGTGTCGGAATTAATGATGTGCGATTCCAAATGAGTTCTTTGTACGACACTATACAATGCAAAAATGCAGAGAACACCAAAGGCGTAACTTAAGTAAAGAGTGATATTTTTACTTACGGAGGCTTTCACTTCTGTTTATTTTTATGAGTTCCAATGGAATTTTAAGAGTGTCGCCGAAAGTAATTTTAGAACCGCCTTTTTCTATCCATTCAGTCAACGGCTCTTCTTTCACTTCTTTGTAAAAATCGCATTGTTGTTTTATGCGACCAAATATTTCTACATCGAATAACCAACGGCTGATAAAGGGTTTTTTGAAAAGGTTTTTTGTTAGCACGTTTTTCCTAAAAACTTTCGCGCCACACTGCGTGTCGTAAATAGGCAACTTTAGCGATAAACTAATAAAAGTGGCTATTATTCTACCCAAATAATGTCTGTAACCTTTGCGCTCTATATTCGATCCAATTTTTAATATTCTTGATCCAAAAACGAGTTGCAAATTTTCGCGAATCAATATTTCGCTAAGCCTTTTTAGTTCTCGAATAGGTGCCGCAAGATCGGCATCCATATAGCCAATTGTTTTGGCGTCAGAAAACTTTGTTTGATCAAACACCCAATTAAAACCTGCGTGTACAGCCATTGCTTTTCCAACGTTTTTAGTTAGATCTAAAACCTCTATTCTTTCTGGAAATTGGGATTGAAATTGTTGCAATACCTGCAATGTAGAATCCGTTGACCCATCGTTTACAAACACAAAATGGCCGTAAGTATTTTGGGTAATCCATTCTCTAAATTCGTCAATAGGAAGTCTATTGGCTTCGTTGTATGCAGGAACTATAAGTATCAACCTAATTGTATGCGTCTATCGCAAAAGTAATCCAATATTTCGTGGTCGTGAGAAATGAACAAATAGGCTATTCCAAATGTTTCTTGTAGTTGGTTTAGTAAATTAAGTACGCTCGCTTGAACCGATAAATCCAGAGCGGCAATACTCTCATCCAAAACAATTACTTGTGGTTTTTTTGCTAACGATTTGGCGATGTTTACACGCTGTTTTTGTCCACCACTTAATTGATGCGGATATTTGTCTGCGTAACTATCGTCTAAAGCCACCATTTCAAGCAAATCACTTACCGATTGGTTCGTATCAGTACTGTATTGTATAGCGTCTTTAAGTTGTTGTTTTACCGTTAACCTCGGGTTAAGTGCCGATTGAGGATCTTGGAAAACATATTGAATGGCATTATACCATTCTTTATTGGCTTTTGTATCGGAGTTGATATCTTGCTTATTGATGCGAATACTTCCTGCTTGCGGATGCAATATGCCGGCTATGCACTTTGCTAAAGTAGATTTACCACTACCGCTATTGCCTTGTATGCCCAAGCTTTCGCCTACACTTAGTTTGAAACTAAGGTTTTTAAATACCAATGAATCGGAAGTGTAACCAAAGGCAAGATTTTCAACCTCTAAAAGCCGATCGGCCGATGCCAATTTTTTAATTGGGCGTTGTTTTAATTTTTTCTTCTCTTCTATATCCCTAACAGTAGGTAAATAGTAATTTCTATCGGCAAGTTTTGGCATGCAACCTAGCAAAGCCTTCGTGTAATTGCTTTCGGGATGGTTGAAAACATGTGAAACAGATCCAAACTCTTGTTTTTCGCCTTTGTATAAAACCAAGATATCATCACAAAAATCTTTCACCAAGTTGAGGTCGTGCGAGATGTACAAAACACTGCAACGATGCTTGGCTATCATTTCTTTTAAAAGTCGGTTGATGTTTTGGGCATTATCAGGATCTAATGCGGTGGTAATTTCGTCGGCAATAATTAAGGGGCAATTTTTCAAGAATGCCGAGGCAATACAGATGCGTTGCAATTGTCCACCACTTAATTGATGGGGATATTTTTTTAAGGTTTCCTCTGGATTAGAAAAACCAACATCTTTCAACGCTGTTACAAAAACATTGTACTCCGTATTTGGATGAAAAAATTGCCATTGTTTCAGAATGGTGTAAACCCCATTTAGAGCCGACATAGGTTCCTGAAAAATATAAGCCACTTTGTGCTTCAAAAAAGCTTTCAATTCTTCAGACTCGAGCTGAGGTAAACTTCCTGTAATACCGCTATAATGTACGGCCCCAGTATAGCTGAGGTTGGTAGCCTTCATAAGGCCTGTGCCTGCCATGCTCATCAATGTCTTGCCTGAGCCCGATTCGCCAATAACACCTAAGATTTTACCCTCGTCTAATTCGAAAGATAGTTGGTTGACAAGCCGCTGATTGTTCGTCTTGTTTTGTACAGAGAAATTATCAAACGATATCATATATCTATATCGGTATTGTGGGCAAGTTTCATGTACACTTTTGTCAATGTTTTGATGTCTTTCTCGCAATAGGTAACGATTCTATCGAGATCATTTTCTTCATAATACACATGAGCAACATCGGCTCCCGAAATATCATCCTTGGGAGAAGGAATTCCGAAAACATGAGCCAGCAAATCGAGCGATGTATAGTGCTTGTAGTCGCCAAATTTCCACATATCTAAGGTGTCGATAAACGCTGTTTCCCAGGGTTTTTTACCAGCAACATTAAGTTGTGGTGGTAAATCAACACCATTGATGAGCATGCGTCGACAAATAACAGGAAAGTCAAATTCTTTGCCATTGTGGGCGCATAAATAAGGGTATTCTTTCTTGTTTTCGCTCATTAACTTTGCGAAATCTATCAATATCGTTTTTTCATCGTGTCCGTAAAACGAACGGCATTTGAAAAAAGGTTTGTTGTTCTCGTCATGAGAAAGTACTCCAACAGAGATGCAGATTATTTGATTGAATTCAGAAAGAATCCCCGCTTTTTCGTGATATAAATCTTGCGCTGTTTTTTCTTCGGATTGAATAAGAAAACGAACTTTTTTCTCGAAATGCATTTTAGCGTCCTTAGACAGAGCATCGAAATTTCTGCACTGTGGAACGGTTTCTACATCTATGAAAAAAATATGTTCGTAATCTTTATTTACCATAACATGATGCCTTCTTTCCCTATGGGAGAGATGAGTGTTGAAGTTGAAAAATCAGGGTTTTCTACAATTATCTTTTTATCGTAAAGGGTGTTGTCTATAAAGTAACTAATGAGGTAAGTGGTTTTAAATTCAAGAACTTCTGGTAAAATGTTCTCAATTTTTTCACCTGTATTGGCGGGCATTACTTTTATAACACGACGCATGTCCGATGTTTTTTTATCGTCTTTATAAGCCGAAATATTAACCATTATCTGTTCAATCGCTACATCTTTTTGATTGATGATATAGGCTTCATAATAATCGTCTTCATCATGCTTTACGATTGCCAAACCTACGTTGGTACTAACAGGAATTTTGAAATCTTTTTTCATAAAATACTCAATGCAAAATCGAGGTACAAATAAAGGTCTTTCGGATGATGCTTGTCCGTAAGAGTCATTCTCTTTTTACCTAATCTACAAATTACAATATCTAAATCAGGAACAAGGATAATGTATTGACCTAATATTCCACGAGCATAAATTATGTCGTGGCCTTTGTAATTGTCCAACCAAAACCCAATTCCATACAATTCATTTTTTTCACCCAAAGCGGTTGAGTCAGCAAAAGGTAAAAATAGGTCCTCCAATAAATCAGCTCGAATGAGTTGTAGCCCATCCGCAATGCCCGAGTCCAACAATACTTGACCTAATCTGTGAAAATCTCTTCCTTCGGCATACACACAACAATATGCTTTAGCATGCCCTTCTTCTTTGTCTTTTCCCCAAAAAGCTTTGTTTGCGGCGGTTTTGCTCCAAAAATGTTTCTCGAAAAATGCTGGCAAACTCTCGCCGGTACTTTTCTCTATAACCATTGCGGCTATTTGGGTGTTGCCACTTTTGTATTGGTATTTTCCTATTTCATTAGATATAGCTCCTTTTTCAGATACCAGGCCATTTAAATTGTTGCCGTAATACGCTTTGGCGTTGTCAGAAAAAGGATTGGCACCACTTTCACTCCACTCTAGTCCGCTGCACATACCAAGAAAATTAGCAATGCCTTGTTTTCCTAATTCTGGGTCAAGTTGTGGTAAGTAATTTTGTATGGGTTCGGTCCACGATTTTATGTAGCCCAATTCAATGGCTTTGGCAGCGCATAAACTGGTAAACGATTTGGCCATTGAAAATGAATTCGATACTTTTTGATCGATGTTTTCCTCCGACTGAAATTCAAACAAAAGTGAGTCGCCCTTACTTACAGAAAAATACTCGGTATGTATTTCACCGTTTGCCTGTGCATATTCCTCAGGAAAAATATCGGTAAATGTTAAGCTTCGACGATAGAACGTTGTTTCTTTAGTGTCAGGTTTAATAACCTGAGACGGAAAGTAATTTAGATCGTAAATATTGGGTCCTTTAAAACCTTTCAAATAGGTTTTGCTTACACCGTTAATTAGGTAACCTAAATCGAATACAAAAACGATTACAACAAGGGTAATGATTGAGATTCCAATTATTTTGATTGTTTTCATGCTAATAGTTGTTTAAAAATAAATATTGTTGGCTTTTCCAATATGTTGATACCTTCTTTCGTTTTATATTTAGAATCTACAAACTTCATTTATGCAGCTGTATTTAAAAAAAATGGGAGGATTTTTTTCTCGACATTTATCTTGGTTCTTAACCAATGGTAAGAAACATTACGGCAATTAATTTATGTTAATTCAATCACTTTTTTGATTCTCCACTGTAATTTAACGCTTTATGGAAATTAAGCGAATTAATGCCGTAATACTCTTTATGGTTTTAGCGCTAGTGGGGATAGTATTGGTCCAACTTACTTGGATAAAAAATGCTGTAGAACTTAAGCGAACACAATTTGAGCAAACAGTAAACGATGCCTTGTATCAAGTGGTGCATAAAGTCGACCGTATGGAAGCGATGGAAGGCATGATGGCATCAGGTGGAGCCAGTATGATGTATAGCAATGCAGGCAATAGCATCAACACCATTTCTGTAGGCGATAGAATCCAAACGCCTGATTCTTCTTCTAATTTCAAATTAAAAATTACCCAACGAGAAGGTATTGATACCATTGCTGATTTTGTGAAGAAAACAGTAACAACGACACAAAAAATAGAAAACGTCAATTTTCCAGCTTTCAATCTTTCTCAAGAGTTTATCGACTCCATTACGGGAAATGTGAAGTTTTCAGCCGATAACAACATCGATTATCAAACATCGGTTATTGAAGAAGCATTATCGCAGTACATATTAAAGAATTTAAAGACTGATATCAACGATCGCATTTCTGGCACTTTGTTAGACAGTATTGTTTACGAAGAACTTCATGCAAGAGGGTTAAAAGTAAAATATGAATTTGGAGTTTTCGATTCAAAACAAATGCCACTACTTACAGAAGTGTGCCATGAACATAATCTGGAAAAAATAGCCGATAACAATACGTATCAAGCTCGTTTATTTCCCAACGATTGGATGAAAACAGATGGGTATTATTTGCATGTTAGTTTTCCAAACGAGAAATCGTATTTGCTTAAAAGATTGTCTTTACCAGTAATATTTTCTCTCTTGTTTACCATCATCATAGCAGGCGTTTTCTTCTTTACTATAAGAGGTGTAATACATCAACGTCAATTGGCGGTGATTAAAAACGATTTCATAAACAATATGACGCACGAACTTAAAACGCCAATAGCTACCATATCACTTGCTTGTGAAGCGTTGAAAGATCCAAGTTTTGAGAAATCAGAAAGTTTAAAAGATTCGTTTATTTCTACTATCTCTGAAGAAAACAATCGTTTAGGTGTTTTGGTGGAGAATGCACTAACCACTTCAGTAATAGACAAAGGTTCTTTGAGCCTAAAACCAGTTGAAATTAACGTGCAAGCTGTCTTGAAACAAGCAATAAAAAACAGCCAATTAACAGCCAATAAAAAAGGCGGGAAGATAGGGTTGCAGGTACCCGATAAGGAAGTGTTTTTGCATGCCGATAAATTGCATTTCACAAATGTTATATACAATCTTATAGACAATGCCGTTAAGTATTCTGGTAAAACACCCGAGGTGAGTGTTGAATTAACAGAAACGGCAAAAACAGTAAAGCTTAAAATAAAGGACAAAGGAATAGGCATTTCTAAAGAAAATCAGAAAAAGATTTTTGATAAACTGTACAGAGTACCAACAGGAAATGTGCACAATGTAAGAGGTTACGGTTTGGGACTTTCTTATGTAAAAGCCATTGTAGCGAAACACGGAGGCAAAATCTTGTTAAATTCAACGCCAGGTAAGGGAAGTACGTTTACTTTAATATTCAATAAAACAAAACATGAGCAACTCGATTAAAGTTCTTCTAGTAGAAGACGATCATAACTTAGGTCAACTATTAAAAACATACCTCGACGGAAAAGGTTGTACTACTACATGGGCACAAGATGGCGAAGAAGGTTTTGCTGCTTTTGGTGCCGATTTGTTTGATATCATTTTGCTGGATGTTATGATGCCGATAAAGGACGGTTTTACATTAGCCAAAGAAATCCGAGAAACAGACGATAAAACACCATTGGTTTTCCTAACAGCTAAATCGCTTAAAGAAGATGTGTTGGAAGGTTTTAGTGTTGGAGCTGACGATTACATTACCAAACCATTTACTATGGAGGTGTTGTTTGCCAAAATTGAAGCCATATTAAGAAGAACAGGAGATGACTCTAGACCAGAAGACAATGTTTTCTCTTTAGGTAAATTCAGTTTTGATTACAATCACCAAAAATTAGTATTGGCTAATGAGGAACAAAAGCTAACAACTAAAGAATCTGAACTATTACTTCTATTGGTTCGCAATAAAAATCAATTGCTAGAAAGATCTTCTGCATTGAAAAAAGTATGGGGCGACGATAGTTACTACAATGGCAGAAGTATGGATGTATATATAGCCAAATTGAGAAAGTATTTATCTGCCGATAATAGTATAGAAATAATTAATGTTCACGGTCAAGGCTTTAAGATGCTGGTCGGTGAATAACACAAAAATAGGGGATAAGTTGTATTAATTATTCGTTATCAGGTTTTGTATTGTATTATGCTAGTTAAATTTAATTAACTTTGTGGTTGGATACACTAGAAAAAACCAAGAATGAAAAAACTTTACACTTTTCTTAGCCTGTTTATTGCAGCTATAGTTCTCGCAAACGCTCCGGCGGCTGCCCCTGTAGGTTTTGCACCTGTTACGAATAGTACAGATACAGCTAATTACAATTTCACTTTAAACGAAGCTTCTTATATTACGGTAAGTACTTATAAGAGTGGAAGTGTTGATGTGATCGACGCTAAACTTACATTGTTTGATGCTGCAATGAATGTAATTGCAATTGCTGATAATAATGCTGGAATGGATGCGATTATCGCTGATGTAAAACTTCAGGCAGGTAATTATGTATTAGAATTTGTTGATAAAGCAGATAATAATATGTCAAAAACTTTTCAAGTTAAATCATCAATTGTTGAAAAAACAATGTTTGAAGCAAACATTCCTTCAAACGATGATTTGGTTGATGCCGCTGAATTAACATTAAACACTCCTATAGTTGGTGAGTCTAATCAGTACGCTACTTTTGATGGTCAAAATGGCGAAGGAAATTTAGCTGGTGCGTTGTCAGGTAAGTGGTTGGAAACATCTACAGCTAACTCTGTATGGTACAAGTTTACAGCTACTGCAGCTAGTGCTCATGCTGTGAAGTTTTCAAATATTGTAAATAATGATTTACTACAAGTTGCAGTATACGGTGGTGCTAATACAAGCTTTACAGATTTAAGTCTTGTTACTACTGCTGAATTTTCTGCAGACGATTCTTTATCTGTTTTCTGTTTAACTGCAGGAAATGAATACTACGTATTAGTTGATGGTGAAGGAATTGATTCAGCTTCATTTGATATCGAATTGGTTACTTACGAAATACCAAATACTACTTTATTATTAACGGCTTTAGATACTTCAGTTAATGGTAATGGTGTTTCTTGCCCAGCAGATATAATCAAGTATTCTTTTATTGCAGAATTAGTAAATGCTGCAGATAGTACTTCTATCGATTCTAAATTTCAAGCTTATATCGATTTCTTAAATCTTTCTATCAACCCAGGAACACAATCTTTCGATGGTGTTGCTAAGGAAACATTTGTTGGAATTACCGAAGGAACTTATGAAGTTACTGCAACAGATGTTTGTGGTGATGAGAAAATGGCTTCTATTACTTTTACTGATACTATTCCTGATGAAGTAAGCATTATCCTTTCAGATTTGAAAGATGCTAGCTGTATCGAAGGAAAAGGTAGTGTAACCGTTGACGTTGAAGGTGGTATCCAATACCCATCAAATCCTGCTTATTATCCTAAATATTCTTATAACTCAGATCCAGAAGCTGATTTTGCTGGTTTAACAAGTTTCCCTGGAGATTTTGTTGGACATCCTACTTATTCTAGTTTATCAATTGGTATCTATAAAGTATTCTATGAAGATGCTTGTGGTACTTACGATTCAGTTCAGTTTGTAATCGACAATCCTGAATACAATTTAGTTGCTGCAGATTCTATAGATGGTACTAATCCAAATTGTGCTGGATCTGCAACGGGTTCATTATTGTTAAGTGCAACAGGTGGTCAGTTAGCTGGTTTAGATATCGAATGGTTCTACTCTGCTACTAACGACACAACAGCATTATTGACTGCGACTGCTTTGGTTGGAGAAAACAATGTTTTAATTGATACTATTTCAGCTGGTTTGTACATGGCTATCGTTGCCGATGCTTGTGCTGATTCAGCAGCTATCAACAGAGACACGGTTTGGATGACTCTAGTTGATCCTGTATTCAACGATGTTGATGTTACTATCGCAACGGTTGCTCCAACTACTTTCGACGCTATTGATGGTAGCGCAACTATTACTAGAATCGACGGTTCTGGTCTTGATTCAGTTAAATGGACATTCAATGGTAACGAAGTTGCTGCTTTTGAAAATCAACTAGCAATAACAGGTTTATCTCAAGGTACTTATAAAGCTACTTACAAAGACAATTGCCTTGATACAACTGTAGTTTTCCAATTCAATTTATTTGCTGATTTGGCTAACGATGATATCTGTAATGCAATAACAATTGCTGAAGGAGATAGTCTAAACAGATTTACAAATATTGGTTCTACAATTCAAACAGGTGAAGAAAGTTTCGTAATGCCTATCGATCCAGACAACGGATGGTCAGCAGAAAACGAAGTTCAAAGCTCAGTTTGGTTCAAATTTGTTGCTCCGACTTCAGGTTCTGTTACTGTTGATGTAAAAACAACAAACTTCCCATTTGCAAACCAATCATTTGATCCACAAGTTGCTGTATTTGCAGGTGCTTGTACAGATTTAACTGCTTTGCAATTGTTATCAGCTAATGACAATTCAGTATTGTCTCCAGGTAACAACAACAATTCATTCCAAACTGTTTCTTGTTTAACTCCTGGTACTGAGTACTACATTTTAGTAGATGGTTTTGCAGGTTTAGGTGAGCAAGGTTATTTCAGCATTGCAATCGAAGAGCAAGCTGTAGCTGACGTTATCTTAACATCTACTTTATCTACTATCGACTGCAACAACCCTTCTGCTACTTTGGTAGTAGACAAATTAACGGGTGTTGGTGTTGGTAATATCACTATCGTATTCGACGGTGATACTCTAGTATTTACTGGTGCAACTGAAACTGTAACAGGTATTGCTCCTGGTTCTTATGAGCTAGTTGCTTACGACGATTGTGGTATTGCAGATTCTAAAACTATTGTAGTTGAAGGATTTGAAAACAGACCTTTCGTAATTGACTTTACTTTAAACTCTCCTACTTGCCCAACGGGTAACGACGGAAGTGTTGACTTTACTTTTGACGGTGGAGCTTCAGTTGGTGATTACACATTCAGTGTAGAAACTTCTGCTGGTGCACCAATCATTACTAATGTTCCTGTTGCACTTTCTTACTCATTAATGAATCTAGAAGCTGGCGAATACTCAGCTACGTTAAATGATAAATGTAGCAACGAGAAAGAATTTGTATTTGTTCTTGAGGATCCTACACTAGACAATGTTGCTATTTCTTTTGATGTTACTCAACCAGAATGTAATGGAGCTACAGGTGATGTATCTGCTACATTAACAGGTGGATCAGGTATCTTCTACTATAACTATGGTATGGATATCAATAACTTAGATAACGGTACTTCAACTCGCGATACAATAGGATTTGATTTAACAGGTCTTGCTGCTGGTACTTACTACGTATTTATCCGTGATTACTGTATTGGTGATGTAGTTGGAAACGATACTACTCTAATCGATTCATTCGAAGTAGTTGATCCTAACTTAGATGCTGTAACTATTGCAGTAACTAAAAACAACCCTACTGCAAACGGTTTGTCTGATGGTGGTTTCTCTTATGCTATTTCTGGAGGTAAACTTCCTTACACAGCTACTGTTTACTACTTTACTAACAACGTAAAAGGCGATACTATCCCTGCTACTGCTAATGAAGTTTCTGGACTTCCTGCAGGTTCTTATAGAATCGAGTACAAAGACGATTGCGCTGCTGGTCTTACTGCAACTACTGTAGTATTATTAGATCCACCTGCAAACGATATCCTTTGTAACGCTGTAGAATTAACTTTAGGTGTAACTGAAACTGGTGACAACTCTGCTGCAACTCTTACTGCAGTTGATTCTGATGTTACTGCTCCTGAAAACAATGCAAGTTGTTTCGAAGCTGGTTCATGGTGTGGTAATGATGCTATTACAGCTCCACTTTGGTACACATTTGTTGTTCCTGCTTCAGGAAGCGTAGTAGTTGATGTAAAATCAACTGACTTCGATCCTCAATTAGCTGTTTACTCTGGTACTGATTGTGCTGATGGTACATCATTCACTTTATTAGGGGCTTCTGATGATTTATCTTCTACTAACGATGACTCAAAAGTTACTGTTAGCTGTTTAACTCCTGGTTCTACTATTTATGTATTAGTTGATGTAAATGAAACTCCAGTTGCAAACAGAGGTCAATTCACAGTAACTGCTGCTAACAACAACAATGGTTCACTTAAAGTGTTCGATATCATTGGCAATGCATCTAACAATGTATCTGCAGATGGTACTATAGATCTTGATATCATCGGTGGTGCTGCTCCTTATACAATTGTATGGGCTGACAACAACAAAGCTCCTGAAGATAGAACAGGTTTAACTATGGGTGAGTACACTGTAACTGTAACAGATGCTTGTGGTATAGTAGTTACTAAAACACTTACTGTTGGATTCAACGAAAGAGAAAACGATAGAGTGTGTAACGCAACAGCATTGTTGTTGAATACAAATGTTACTGTTTCTACTGAAGGTGCTAACGCTACTGTTGGTGAAGTATCTCCAAGTACCAATGGTTCTTGTACTGCTTCAGAAAACTTTGCATGGTGTGGAAATGACGGTGTAGACAATTCAGTTTGGTACACATTCGTTGCTCCAGCTAACGGTGAAGTTACTATCGACATGTGTGGTGGTGCTAATACTTTTGATACTCAATTAGCGGTTTATGAAGCTACTGATTGTGCTGACTTCTCAACTTTCGATTTGATAGCTGCGAACGATGATCAAGATGCTACTACTAACTGTTCTAAATTGGTATTAACAGGTCTTACTTCTTGTCAAACATACTTCGTACAGGTTGATAGCAAAGGTGCTACTGGTGAAGCTTCAATGGCTATTACTTCTACATCTACTAACGATGCTGGTGCAGATGCTACTTCTATTGCTTGTATCTACGATAACGCATTCGACTTAAGTACTCTTGTTGAAGCAGGTATTGTTTCTACTGGTGAGTTTGTTGATGTTGATAACACTGGTGCTTTAACTGGTTCTATCTTCGATCTTGCTTCATTGAATGCTACTGCAGGAACTGTATACACATTCAACTACTTAGTTGGATCTAAATGCAACGGTGAGTATGTTGAAGTTAGCACTGCTGTATTTACTATTACTGCTGACAACTGTGTTGGTGTAACAGAAACTACTAATACTGTAGCGGTTGTATATCCTAACCCAGCTTCAAAAGAAGTATTTGTTAAAAACGCTAACGCTGACGTTGTTTACATACTAACTGTAGACGGTAAAGAAGTTGCTAAAAAGAACAACTCTTCTAACTTGAGTTTCGATGTGTCTAACCTTACAAGCGGTGTTTACACTGTAGTAGCTGGTTCAGATAAAATCAGATTGGTAATTCAATAATTAGAAATACATATCTTATTAAAAAAAGAGCATCCTAATGGGTGCTCTTTTTTTGTTAATTCACATTATGAATATTTCACCCATCAATGTTGTTAAATGGTTAGAGGAGAATCCTAATGCCTTAAAACCACCAGTTTCTAATAAAGTTTTATTCAGTTCCAAAGATTTTTTAGTGATGTTGGTTGCTGGCCCTAATAACCGAACTGACTTTCATTACAACGAAACGTCTGAATTTTTTTATCAGATAAAGGGAGAAATATTTTTGGACTTGCAACTAAACAATAATGTTGAGCGAGTATCCATAAAAGAAGGGGAAATGTATTTGTTAGAGCCATGTGTTGAACATAGGCCTGTTCGACCTGATGGCACGATAGGGATAGTGATAGAGAAGCACAGAGACGCTAACAACGTTGATGCGTTGTCTTGGTATTGTTCTAATTGCAATGAACAGCTATACCGAGAAAATTTCACTCTACAAAGCATAGAAAAAGATCTCTTGCCCATCATCGATCATTACTCTACGCACTCAGAATTAAAAATTTGTAAGAAATGTGGAAAGCACAATGGATGAAAAGCATCTCTATTCTTAAAATCGAAAGTATCTTTGCAGCATGTCAGATGTAATTAAGCACGAATGTGGGGTCGCTCTACTCAAGTTGAAAAAACCGCTTGAGTTTTATAAGGAGAAATACGGATTCGCAACCTATGGTCTAAGCAGAATGGCCTTGCTGATGGAAAAGCAAGTAAATCGTGGACAAGATGGTGCAGGTATTGCCAACATAAAATTTGATGTTGAGCCTGGAAGACGATACATTTCTAGAAAAAGAAGTGTCTCTAATCGCTCTGTAGCTAAGATATTTAGTGAGATAAATAACTATTTTGACAAAAACCAGTATACAGCCGAACAGCTAGAAGATCCTATCTGGTTGAAGAAAAACTTACCCTTCACAGGTGAGCTTTATTTGGGCCATTTACGTTACGGAACTTTTGGTAAAAACAGCATAGAAAGTTGTCATCCTTTCTTACGTCAGAACAACTGGATGACCAGAAACCTTGTTGTAGCGGGTAACTTCAATTTGACCAATGTTGATGAACTATTTGATCAATTGATTCAACTAGGACAGCATCCTAAAGAATATGCCGATACCGTTACGGTAATGGAGAAAATCGGTCATTTCTTGGATGAAGAAAACGAAAAATTATTTGCTGAATACAAAAACGATGGATTGTCCAATCCTGAGATAAGCCGTCAAATTGGGCTTAATCTAGACATAGAAAACATATTAAAGAAAAGCAGTACCAACTGGGATGGCGGTTATACCATGTCTGGTCTTATTGGTCATGGCGATGCATTTGTATTAAGAGATCCTAACGGTATACGCCCTTGTTACTATTACGAGGACGATGAAATTGTAACTGTAACTTCAGAACGTTCTGTAATACAAACGGTATTTAATGTAGCAACCGAAGATGTCAGAGAACTAGGTCCAGGAAATGCATTGATCATCAAAAAACATGGCAATAGTGTAGAAACCAACATCATTGAACCACGCGAGAAGTTGGCGTGTACTTTCGAAAGAATTTATTTCGGTAGAAGCAACGATGCTGGAATATATAGTGAAAGAAAGCAACTCGGTAAGTTGTTATCCAAGCGAATTATGGACGAACATGGACATAATTTGAACAATATGGTGTTCACTTATATCCCTAATACAGCTGAAATAGCATATTACGGATTGCTTAAAGGTCTTGAAAGAAGGTTAGAAGCAAAGAAAATTGAGGCTGTAAAGGCTTTAGGAAACCAAGAATATGATGATGCTTTAGAGCACTTGTTGGAGACTAGAATTCGAATTGAAAAACTAATTCTAAAAGACGCAAAATTGCGCACATTTATCTCTAACGATAGTTCAAGAAAAGATGTTGTAAGTGGAGCTTATGATATTACCTACGGTACAGTAAAAGATGGTACCGATACCATAGTAGCATTAGACGACAGTATCGTTCGTGGTACAACTTTGAAAGAAAGCATCCTTCGAATTCTAGAAAGATTAAACCCAGAAAAGATCATAGTTATTTCATCTGCACCGATGATTTGCTATCCAGACTGTTATGGTATCGACATGGCTAGACTTGGCGAATTTGTTGCCTTTCAAGCTGCTATTCGTTTGTTGAATATCAAAGGCAAAAGCCATATCATTGACGAGGTTTATGATGAATGCAAACGTTTATTGACTCTGCCAAAAGAAGAGAATTACAATGCTGTAACCAAAATTTACGACGGCTTTACGCAAAAAGAATTGGAAGAAAGCATTGCTGAAATTTTAACGCCAGTTGGATTTAAACCCCAACTTGAGATCGTTTATCAAAGTGTTGAAGACTTAAAAATTGCCTGCCCTGATCACCAAGGAGCTTGGTACTTTGACGGTAGATATCCAACTCCTGGCGGGAATAAAGTAGTGAACAAAGCATTCGTAAATTATTATGAAGGCAACAATTTGCGAGCTTATTAGTCTTTGAGATAACCATATTTTTTCCAACTAACACAGTATTGCCTTAAAATGTGTAAAAAATTGTAAAACTTTTTTGCTAATATTGTGCCGTTTGCACAGCCATGTGTAAACGCGAGGTATTTTATAATGTACGACATGAACAAAACCCTTTTTAGAACCCTTAAAACCGCTGGTACTCTACTAGCTTCGTTTTTCGTAGCGTCCCTTAGTGCGCAGACTGTTTCAGGACCAGTTAATTTTACTGACGGGATAACCACAGATATTTGTGCAACCGGCATCACTTTTTACGATGATGCGGGTCCAACTGCTCCATATACGGCAACTGCTCCAGCCATAACTGAGCATACAGTTCGTTTTATTGATGCTGGAAACTATGGTAACAGCATTGTTATTACTAATAACAACATTCAATTGGATGCAGCTGTTAATGAAGAAGATACATTAGCGATATATGCAAATGCTTCTGATCTTTATGCTGGTGTTAACGTTCTTAATAACAATGTTGCCTCTCCTAATTTAGTTGCTTATGCAATTGGTGCTGGAATGTTCAATGCAGCTGGTACGCCAATAGGTAATATTACATTACCAGTTGATGCCGATGCGGTATTTGCATTCAAGCAAACAGGTGCAACCAATGCTGGTGCAGCTGGATGGGATTTAAGAGTTGGAGTAACTGTTACCAATTTCCAAGAATTTGATAGCGAAGTTCGTTTTACAAACGGTGGTAATCAACCGAACAAAATAAGCAACAACAACGCTTATGTATTGTGCCCAGATGTTGATTACGATTTTGTGTTCAATGTTTCAAATTTCAATGCAAACAACTTTTACTCACAAGCGATAGACATCGATAGTGTTGCAATAAACTTTAAGGATGGTTCTCCTTTGGTTATTATCAACAACGGTGCGATAACACATTCTGGTGTTGCTGCTCCTGGTTCTGGTTATGTAGCGGAAGCCAATACGGTTAAACAATATGCAACTCCTGGTGCATATGAAATAGAATACGATGTTTACGACAAAAACTGTGGTGTAAAACGTTTTACACAAAGAATTGTTGTTTTAGATGATCCTACTTATAGTTACACTTCTTCTTTTGGTTTACCTCCTTATACAATTTGCCAAGGCGATGTGTTGAACATTCGTGTTGCTGCAAACGGTACAACTTTAACTGGACCAGATTTCACTGAAAACGCAACAACTAAAAGTGTTGAATGGTTAGCGACTAACCCAGCACCTGCAGCGAATTACACTTTAAGTGCCGATTTAAAAACTTTAAACTTTGCTGGAACTAACGCTCCTGGTGTTTATCAATTGGTTGTTGAGTATTTCTACAATCAAAATGATCAATGTGCATTTTACGATACCATCGAAGTTACTGTTCAAGAACCTGTTTACGCTGGTACTGAATCAGTTTTAGCTCCTGGTTTCGATCCTGACGTTCCTTTTGTTTGTGTTTCAGAAACAAGCTTTGATTTATTCAACTTATTAGAAGACACATCAGCTAATTTAGCTATAGATCCTAATGGAATCTGGACAGATGCTTCAGGTAATGTTATTACAAACACCATCGACCCAAGCGCTTTAGGTGCTGGCGGTTACCAATTCACTTACACTGTACAAGGAAATGGTGTTTGCCCTGATGATTTTGAAGTTGTTCGTTTGGACATTGAAACAGAACCATATGCTGGTTACGCTATGACTGTTCCTGAAAGAAAAGACGAATGTTCTTCTGTAAACAATTTAGACTTATTTGGTGCTGATTACATCGGTAAAAACGGACCTGCTGATTTAGGTGGTACTTGGATTTGTACCAACGTACCTGGTTCAGAAAGCGCTATTACGTTAAATCGTTTTCTAGATTTATCTGCTTTAAATTTAGGTGGTGCTTCATCTAGAGATTTCGATTTCCAATACACTGTTACTGGTAGAGCAAGCACAAATCCAAAAGACCTTCCTTGTGGAGACGCTATTGGTATTGCTCGTATTCGAGTTTCATTGTCTCCTATTGCTGGTCAAGATTCAGTTTTATACATCTGTAATACGGAAGCGCCAATCAACTTGAACACATTATTAAGAGATGAAAACTACCAAGGTACAGGACAATGGAGTGGCGATGCAGCTGTTGCAGGTCAACCTGGTGTTTTTATTCCGAGTGTAACATTCGATCCTAGAAACATTACTGTTGCTGGTACTTATGTAATGTCTTATAAATTAGATCAACCGAATACTGGTGTTCCACCATGTGCTCAAGATCAAATTAACATAACATTCAACGCTATTCTTGAACCAGACGCTGGTGACGATGGAACTGCTGAAGCATGCGATACTGATGTTGCATACGATTTGTTTACTGCTTTAGGTCGTTTAGGTAATTCTACAAATGGTTTATGGTACGAAGTTGCTACAGGAAACCTAGTAGGTGGAACTGGAACAAACTTAGCGGACTTATCTCCATTCGGAGGTACAACAGTTTCTTATGAATATGTAGTTACAGGAAACAAAGACATGACTCCTGGTCGTGGTTGCGATGATGAAGTAGCTACTGTAACCATCAATGTTCAGCAAGCTAAATTGGTAGGAACAAGTCGTGAAAACATGGCTGTTTGTATTACCGATGCTGCTTTTGCACCTTACGATACTTTAGGCGCTCCAAAAGAAATTGACGGTAACTGGTCTCCAGCTATTCAAGGCGATCCTGCATTCGATGCAATGTTCGATCCTGCTGCAATGGCTTTAAATACATTTACAGAATACAAATACTCTCACCCAAGCAACACACCTGGATGTGCTAACCTTGAGTCAATTGTTTCATTAACAGTATATGACTTGCCTATGGCAGGAGCTGATAATGCACAATTAGTTGATATCTGTAACATTGACAATACATTCGACCTTCAAACACTTATTGAAGCTGGTGTTGATAATGGTGTAAACGGTTCTACTCTGTTAACATGGGTATTCGAATCAGTTGATGGTTTGGCTACTGTAGATCCTACTACTGGTATTGTTGATATCACCAACTTAGGTGATAGATTCGGTATCGATTACGATTTCCGTTACATTGTTCAATCTCCAGGTTGTTCAGACGATACAGCTTTCTTTAGAATTAAAGTATTCAAACAAGGTTTTGCTGGTAACGATAATTCTTTCATTACTTGTACTAGTACAGATCAAGATATATTATTGTTTGATTTTGTAAATACAGGCGGTACTACTGACGATTGGGGTACTTGGAATGATGTAACTGGTACAGGTGGAATGACTGGTACAGACAACTTAGCAACATTCAATCCGAATGATGTAAGTGCTGTGACTGATTTCCCTGGAACTGGAGCTGACACTTTGTACTATATCGTAACTGTTGAAAACTGCCCAGACGATACATCTTATATAGCAACATTCCACTCTAAAGAACCTTTGGCTGGTATCAGCAATTCTCCAATTGGAGTTGATGGTCCATTAGCTGCTTGTGAAAACGAAGAAGATTTAGATTTATTCACAGGTCTTACCGATACATACGATGACGGTGGTACTTGGGAATTAGAAATTTGGCCTCCAAACAGAAATGCTGATCCAGCTTTCTTAAGCTTACGCAACAATGTAAACAGCAACATTGCCGATCCAGTTAGTGGTGATTTGTACTTCAAACCTGAAGGAAACATTTTCAACTTAGCTCGTTTCGACTCTAACTTTGTTAAAACTCACAATGGCGATCCAAAAGAATTGTTCGAAAGTCCAATTTTTAGATTCCGTTACATTGTTAAGGATACTACAAACTTCCCTGCAGCTGCTAGCAACTATGGTTACAGATGTTCAGAAGATACTTCTTATGTATACGTACGTGTAGAAGCAGACTTTACGAACACTGACAACTTCAATTTCGAATTGGAAACGGATGCTACTATAGCAGGTTCTAAAAACCCTCCTTTGGATGTAACTAAAGTGGTTGTATGCCAAACTGAAACAGATTTCTTATTGAACGATTATTTCCCAGGCCTTACTGATATAGCGGCATGTGTTAATGCTCCTCAAGACGATTTTGTAATCAATACATTGCCTGCTGGTGGCGTTTACAACACTTCAGGTTCAACGGACTATTTTGTAAATGCAACAGTTATAGATTCTAGCTTTACTGATTTTGAAGTAATTACTCTGAGTGTTACAAACGAGTGTGGTACAGCTATTACTCAAGCACCATTGGAATTGAGAATTGAGCCAGAAGCTCTTGATCTTCCTATTGACCCAATTACGTTGTGTGGAAATGGAAATACAATAGACTTAAGTCTTGATGATTATATTGGACAGTATTATGCTGACAACTTTGCTGATTTCGAAACAAGATTCAATGCAGTTGGTAGTGCTACTAACATATTGGTAACCAATAAAGATGTAGATCCAAGCAGAGCAGATTTCTCTTTAGGAAGCCCAAAATTTTACACCATCAATTTAGAAATTGATAGAATGCATTGCCCAGATGTAGTTTCACCTATCAATATTACTATCAATCAACAACCATTTGCTGGTGAAGACCAAATTGGTGTAAAAGTTTGTGCTGATGGAATTGTTAATATGTCTGATTTCATAGATCCAGCTGCTACTAATCCAGCTACAGGTCAAACAGTTGATCTAACGGGGGTTTTTACTTGTCCATCATGTACTCCAGCATTCACTTCACAAGGATATAGCTCAGCAACGTTAAATGCTAAAGATTATGCTGGAACGATTCAAGAATTTGTATACATTGTTGATGTTCCTGGTTGTGAGCCTGTTGAATCTAGATTGCAAATTGTTTTCGAAAAGAAGAAATACGCTGGGGAATCTCAAACAGCTACTATTTGTAACAACGAAACGAATATTTTCTTACCAGGATTATTGAATGCTGCTAATGGTGATACACCAGATGGTGGAGGAAATTTCACGCCAAACAGACCTGGTAAAAACGGAAACTTCTTCAATGCTTCTCAATACTCAAATGAAACTATCGACTTTACTTACACTGTAGGTGGTAAACCAGGTGATGTATGTCCAGCTTCTACAGCTGTTCTTACTTTGAATATCGAAGATGCTCCAACAGCGGGTACCGATGGTGAAGTAAATGTTTGTTATGGTGACGGTCCTGTTAATTTATTTGACGGAATCAATGGTCAAGCTGATGTAATTGGAACTTTTGTACCAGTTAATCCTGGAACTGTTGATCCATCATACTTAGGTGGTCCAAACATGAAGTTCTTCGACTTTACAACCTTTGTAAATGCAGCGTCTAACCCAAAACCAACAAAAGCATTGTTCTACTATGTTGTTAAAACAGGAAGTTGTCCTGCTGATACATCAGTTATTACAGTAAATATTTCTCCTACTCCTAAAGCAGGTTTGTCTGACACAATTCCAGTGGTATTATGTCAAGACCTTATAACATTTGATTTAAAATCTGTATTGGGTAACCTAGAAACAGGTAACGGAGACGGTGATTATATGGACGGTGGAACTTGGTCAGTATTGACTCCAGAAAATGGAAGCATTACAGGTTCAATCATCGATCCTAGCACACTTTCTAATTCTAGAGTTCACAGATTCAAATACACAGTTTCTACAGATTGTGGTGATGCTGCTTCTATCGTAGCCATTACAATGGATGTTGTTCCTGATGTAGGATTAAATGTTAACGATAGCTTGTGTAGCGATGGGGCCGTTATAGACCTTAGTGTTTGGTATCCACAATTCACAGGTGGTGTTTGGCAAAACGTAAGTGGAGCTGCAACAGCGCTTAGTGGTAACTTATTAGCTACATCATTGATTACTGGAAACTCAGTAAGCTTAGATTATGTAGTACAAAGTAAATTGGGTGAATGTAACCCTGGTGTTGCTAATGTAACATTGCGTGTATTCGAATTAGCTAACGCCGGTGACGATGATGAGTTGAGCTTTGTAATGTGTAAAGAAGGTAACAACGTTAACCTATTCGATATTCTTCAAGGTGAAACTGCTGGTGGAACATTTGAATCAACACCTGGTATAGCAGACAACAATGCATTGGTAGGAAGCACTATTATAGTTAGCGAAATTCCTGTTGGAAAACACGTAGTTCGTTACATAGTAAAATCTGGACCATGTGTACCTGATACTGCTATCATCAATATTAGCGTAGCCGATCTTACTTCAGAATCTCCATACTGTGGTGATTTCGATGGCGATGGTGTTGCTAACGTATTGGACTTGGATATCGATAACGATGGTATCTCTAACCTAGACGAAAGTGCTGGTCTTGATCTAATGGGTGACCACGATAACGATTTGTTGGCCAACTTCATGGATAGAGATTTTGCAACCTTTATTGGTTCTGACTTTAAGAAAGGTGTTGTAACGGCTTTCGATATGGACAACGATGGAATCGTAAACATGTTCGACTTAGATTCTGACGGCGATGTAATATTTGATATTGCTGAAGCTTTCCCAGATAGCTATACTATTTACGATGCCAATAAAGATGGTAAAACAGATACTCAAAATGCAGATGGTATAAACGATGTGTCTAAAAATGACAAGGTTGTTAACACTGACTTAGATGTATTTGAAGATTTCTTAGATCTTGATTCAGACAACGACAGTATCTTAGATAATACTGAGAACAATGGTCAAGCTTACGATGTAATCAATACGGATGGTCCTAGTGATGATTTAGCTAACTACCGCGATACGGATTCTGACAACGATGGTATTTCAGATGAGTTTGAAAACAACGGTGGTACGGCTACTGTACCAGCTGATTCTGACGGTGATGGTACACCTGACTATGTAGATTTCGATTCTGATAACGACGGTATTTCAGATGCTGATGAAGCTTATTTAACAGCTGGTATACCTGAAGATTTTGACGGAGACGGCTTGTACAACTTCCAAGACACTGACTCAGATAACGATTTAATCGGTGATGAGTTTGAAGGATTGATTAATACAGTACCAAGTACGAATAACGATTTCCGTAATCTTGATTCAGATAGCGACGGTATTCCTGACGAAATAGAAGGTTTATGTGTTGTTGTTGGTGATGAGCCAAACGATGCTGACGATGATGGTATTTACGATTTCCGTGAATTGGATTCTGACAACGATTTATTATTGGATGCTTTAGAGGCTGGTCCAGATCCAATGTTACCTATAAACTCAGATGGTGGTCGTACATACGATTTCCAGCAAACTGATGCGGACGGTGATGGTTTATTAGATGCTTACGAAGCACGTAATTTACCAGATGCTTCAGGTTACATAACTAACCCTGTAGATTCTGACGCACCTTACTCAACTGCTGACGGAATGTATGATTTCCAAGATCACGATTCAGACAACGATTTGATTCCTGATAGTGTAGAAGGCTTTGATTTAGTGTCGGGTAATTTCCCTGGTCCTGGAGCTGATACAGACGGTGATTTGATTGAAGATTACTTAGACTTGGATTCAGACAACGATGGTATAGATGATGCTATTGAAGCTGGTGCAGACGGAAGTCGTCCAGACGATTCAGACGGAGACGGAATTCCTGACTTTAGAGAATTGGATTCAGACAACGATGGAGTAATCGATCGTATAGAAGGAACAGAAGATTGTGATAACGATGGTACACCGAACTACAAAGATGCTGGTGACAACTGTAAGATCACAACATTCATACCTGAAGGATTCTCTCCTAACGGTGATAATGTGAATGAAACGTTCTTAATACCTGATTTGAATACCTTCCCTGGAAGAGACTTAAAAGTTTACAACAGATGGGGTGGATTGGTTTACGAAAACGAGAAATACGACAATACTTGGAGTGGAAAAGACATGAACGGAAACCAATTGGTTGACGGAACATACTTCTATACTTTAGACCTTGGATTAGGTCAAGAGCCACAAACAGGATATGTTTATATCATTGGTAAAGATTAATATTAGACGACAAGAAAGGATGAAAAGAATATTATCAATAGTTGCAACAGTAGCGGCAGTGTTTACACTGTCTGCTCAGCAGGATCCGTTGAACACTCTGTTTGTTCAGAATCCGTCGTTGGCTAACCCGGCATATGCTGGAGCAAAAGAAGTTATGAGTGTAAACCTTGGTACCCGTGTTCAATGGACGGGTATTGATGGGGCTCCTCGTACAAGCAATTTGAATTTCAGCACACCATTACAAGGAAACAGCATTTCTGTTGGTTTCAATGTGTTGTCTGATAAAATTGGGCCAACCAATCAAACAGGTCTTTTTGCCGATATCGCTTACAAGTTACCGATTGATAATCGATCAAGCTTAAGAGTTGGTATACGTGCAGGAGTGTCTTTGTTTACGGCTAACCTAACAGAACTTGAATTGTCTCAAGGAACAGGTTCAACAGATGTTGCATTTGCTCAAGATTTCAATGGTGAAATCCTTCCAAACATTGGAATGGGTGTATACTATGAAAACGAAAAGATTTTTGCAGGAATTAGTGTTCCTTCATTGATTGGTTTTGAAATTGAAGGCGATGATGCTAACGGAACACGATCTTTCGGAAAGAAGCAACATATCTTTGGTATGGTAGGTGGAAAATTCGAAATGAGTTCAGACCTTACTTTACGTCCAGCAATTACAGCACGTTTTTTACCAAGCGCACCAGTATCTGTTGATGTACAAGTTATTGCAGATTTGTATGAAAAATTTGGAATTGGAGCAATGTACCGTCACCAAGACGCTGTTGCTGCTATCATCCAATTTTCTTTGTCAGAGCAACTTAAATTGGGTTACTCTTACGACTTTGGTATTTCTGATTACGGAAATTACAATAACGGATCTCATGAAATCATGCTAGGATTCGATTTCATTTACAGAAAAGGAAGAGTTAACTCTCCAAGATACTTCTAACCCACACCAAACTATCTTACAATGAAGTTACGAATAGTAGCATTCTTTATTTTAATAGCTGGATTTTCAGCTCAAGCTCAATTGAATTCACTTTCAAGAGCCGATCAATTATTTGAAGCAAACTCATACATGCGTGCTTCTGAGTTGTATTTAGAGTTGGTTCAGAAAGGCGAAGCTCCAAATCATGTTATTCATAACCTTGCGGAGTGTTACAGACAATTCCGCGATACTAAGAATGCAGAAATTTGGTACGCACAAGCTGTTCAGTTACGCGATAGAAAACCGATTGAAGTATTTCATTACGCTCAAGCGTTGAAGTCTAATGAGAAATACAACGAAGCCAACAACTGGTTGCGTTTGTACAACGAATTGGTTCCTGAAGACAGACGTGCTATCATGCATTTAACGGCTGGTGATTACTACAGAAAGTACAATCCAGTAGTTCAGAACTATAAAATTAGCAACCTTACAATCAACACAAGAGGTTCTGATTTTGGTCCTGCATACTTTACAGACAATGCTGTAGTATATTCTTCTAATATCAAAGACAACGATGGTCCAACAGTACAATACGACTTTGCTTGGGCAGGTGGTAACTACTTAGATTTGTATGTAGCAGACCAAGTTGCAGGTGGAGCTTTAAATACACCACAAAAATTCAGTAAAAACTTAAGTACTAAATACCACGAAGGTCCAGTAACGTTTAGCAACGATTTCTTGCAAATCTATTTTACACGTAATGGAAAATCAGCAGGTAACAAAGGTTCTTTGAACTTAAAAATATACCGTGCTACTTTAGCGGGTAACGATTGGGTAAACCAAGAGCCACTTCCATTCTCAAGCGATGAGTTTGATGTATGTCACCCAACCATGAACATCGATGGTACGAAGTTGTATTTTGCTTCAAACCAACCTGGTGGATATGGTGGATTTGACCTTTACGAAGTTGATTTTGATAAAGGATTTTGGGGTCGTCCAAGAAACTTAGGTCCAGAAATCAATACTGAAGGAAACGAAGTATTCCCATTCATCCACAGATCAAACATCTTGTATTTTGCTTCTGACGGACATGTAGGATTAGGTGGATTGGATGTTTTCAAAGCAACTTTAACAAGAGGAGCTTTCAAAAACGTAGAAAACCTAAAAGCACCTATCAATGGACCAAAAGATGATTTCTCTTTTGTAACTGATAGCGCTAAAACAATGGGATTCTTTGCTAGTAACCGCCCAGGTGGTGTTGGTTCTGATGATATGTATGCATTTGTATATACAGAGCAATCGGATATTTACAGCTTACAAGGTCAAATCTTAGACGAGAACGATTTCACAGTTGGTGGTGTTAATGTATACGCACAAACTAAAGATGGAGAAGTACTTTCTTCAGCTGTTACTGACGAAGATGGATTCTTTAGCTTCAATTTAAATAGAAACCGTGGATACAAAATTGTAACACAAGGTGGAAAATACAATCAAGCGAAAGCTGAAGTTCCTGTATTCCCAGCTGGAGATACTAAAACGGTAACACTTCAAGTTGATAAAAACAACTACTCTATAAAGGGTATTGTAATGGAGAAAGCTACTCGTTTGCAATTAGATAATGCAAAAGTATATTTGATTAAAAATTCTTCTAAACAAACTCAAGAAGGTGTAACGGATGCTGATGGTACATTTAGTTTCATCATCGATCCTAATGCATCTTATACAGTAAAAATTATGAAGCCAGGTTTCTTGACTGTAAGCAGAGTAATTACTACAGTAGGGGCTAAACCAGGGAAACAACTTCAAATCACTGACTTGTTCTTGGATAAATTGAAAGTAAACCAAGTAATTGATGTGCCTAATGTTTATTACGATTTGGGTAAATTTTCAATCAGAGCAGACGCAGCAGTTGAATTGGATAAAGTTGTAGAGTTCTTACAAGAAAACCCAACAGTAACTATTGAATTAGCTTCTCATAGCGATTCTCGTGGTGATGCGGCTAGTAACTTAGAGTTATCTCAGAAGAGAGCTGAAGCAGCTGTAGATTACATTGTAAGCAAAGGTGTTGATGCCAATCAAATCATTGCTAAAGGTTACGGTGAATCTAAATTGATTAATGGTTGTAAAGACGGTGTAAGATGTTCTGAAGCACAGCACCAAGCAAACCGTAGAACTGAAATTAGAGTATTAGCAGTAGGATAAGCACTACGCTTTAATAGAATAAAAAAAAGGAAGGTTATTTAACCTTCCTTTTTTTGTTTATAGGCACTGCTGAACAAGCTTCGCCAAACATTAAGTTGCTTACAATAGGAGTCAATTCCCTGGCAAAGTCAGTTAAGAATTCTTGATCATCGAAAGTTGAACAACCTTTTACAATGATTTTTTGATCGCGATGTTGCTCGTAATTGTAGACACTACGTATGGCTCGCCATTTTGCTTCTAGGCTGCTTTTTTCATCAAGCACCACTACTTTTATGTCTTGAGAAGTAAAGTGGCTTAAAACCAACATAAATGCCCATTTCGGGAGGATTACATCTGCTGAACAAAACAATGCAAGACATTCATGATCTTCAAGATCAATTACAGTTTCGGATAGATTTTTTCGAAAAACCTTTTCTACTAAAAATGGACTTTCACCAAATAATTTAGAAATATCAAAATACTTGATAGGGTATTTCTGTATCAATTGGAATGGATCTATTTGAATAAGACCCGAATTTTCTACTTTATTTTCAATCATTATAAAAAGCCAAGTTCTAATCTAGCCTCTTCACTCATCATTGATTTATCCCAAGTAGGTTCGAAGGTTAAATGCACTTTAGCACCACTTAATCCTTCAATATCTTTTACCGCTTGCTCAACTTCAGCCGGCATACTTTCAGCAACAGGGCAAGATGGTGAAGTTAATGTCATTTCAACATCAGCAAAATTTTCATCGTTTACTTTAAAAGAGTAAATCAATCCCAATTCGTAAATGTTTACTGGTATTTCTGGATCGTAGATGCTTTGTAATGCTTCTATGATGGCTGCGTCAAATTTTCTGTTGCTCATTATGATAGGGCTATTCCGTAAAGTTTTAGTTGTTTCATCATGCTTACCAAGCCATTAGCTCGAGTAGGCGATAAGTGTTCTTTTAAGCCAATAGAGTCAATAAACGACATATCAGCTTGGGCAATATCTGTTCCTTTTTCGTTATTGAATACAGTTACAAGAATATTGATGATGCCTTTTGTTATGATAGCATCGGAATCGGCTGAAAAGCTAATTCTGTTATCATCTGTTTTTTCGGCGTGTAACCAAACTCTGCTTTGGCAACCTTTTATAAGGTTTTCATCTGTTTTAAATTCATCTTCAATAAGCGGTAAATCTTTCCCTAATTCGATGATGTACTCGTATTTCTGCATCCAATCTTCAAAGAATCCGAATTCTTCAATGATATCTTGTTGCTTTTCTGCAATGGTTTTAGCCATTATTGTAAAAGTTTTACAGCACGTTCAAGTGCTATGAATAGTTTATCGATGTCTTCTCTGCTGTTGTATATAGCGAAAGAAGCGCGGATAGTACCAGGAATACAAAATTTGTCCATAACAGGCTGTGTACAATGGTTTCCTGTTCTTACGGCAATGCCTTGCTGATCGAGTATGGTGCCAATATCATAAGGGTGCATGCCCTCAACAATAAAAGACAAAACGCCCGCTTTGTTTTTAGCTTGACCGATGGCTTTAAAACCTGGTATTGTATTTAATTTTTCGGTGGCATAATCCAATAAATCGTTCTCGTGATATTGAATGAATTCATGACCTATTTCCATCATCCATTCGGCTGCTTTACCCAAACCAATTACATCGGCAATATTGGGTGTGCCTGCTTCAAATTTGTGTGGTAAAGTATTGTATGTGGTTTTTTCAAAGGTTACAGTCTCAATCATTTCACCACCTCCCAAATAGGGCGGCATGCTATTGAGCAAATCTTCTTTACCAAACAAAACACCCACACCAGTTGGGCCGTACATTTTATGACCTGAAAAGGCATAAAAATCAGCATCCAAAGCTTGCACATCAATATGAGCATGTGGTGCCGCTTGTGCTCCATCTATTAGCACTTTAACTCCTTTAGAATGGGCTAATGCAATAACCTCTTTTACTGGATTGATGGTTCCAAGCGAATTGGAAATATGAACAATGGATATGAGTTTGGTTTTATCAGAAATTAAAGATTCTACATCTTTAAGATCGATATCACCAGCTTCGTTGAAAGGAATTACTTTTAAAACAGCGCCACGGTCTTCGCACATAATTTGCCAAGGCACAATGTTGCTGTGGTGTTCCATTCCTGAAACAATAATTTCATCGTCCGGTTGTATAAACGCTTTACCAAACGAATAGGCTACCAAATTGATGCTTTGCGTAGTGCCTGAGGTTAATATAACTTCGTGACTATGCTTTGCATTGATGAAACGCTGTAAAGACATTCTAGCCTCTTCAAAAGCAGTAGTAGCTTCTTGGCTTAGTGTATGAACTCCACGGTGAATATTGCTATTGTAATCGCTGTAATAATGCGAAATAGTATCGATAACACATTGGGGTTTTTGCACAGTTGCCCCATTGTCGAGGTAAACCAATTTTTGACCATTCACTTTGCGATTAAGCAAAGGAAACTGATCAACTATTGTGCGATGTTCAATGGTGTTATCTATCATATCTTTAGTGCATTTCTGCCAGTCTATCGGCTACTTTTTGACTGATGTTGGTTTTTAGTTCTTCGTTTGAAATTAAATCCAAAACGTCTTCACAGAAAGCATTTAAAACCATAGCGCGGGCTTTGGCTAAACCTATTCCTCTGGCACGTAAATAATAAACAGCTTCGTCATCTAACTGACCAATGGTACAACCGTGACTACACTTTACGTCGTCGGCATAAATTTCAAGCTCAGGCTTGGCGTTTATGGTGCTGTTTTCATCAAGTATTACGTTGTTGTTTTGTTGGAAAGCATCGGTCTTTTGAGCGTCTTTGCTAACCAATACTTTTCCGTTGAAAACGGCTTTAGAGTTGTCGGCAATAATACCTCTGTACAATTCGTGAGAAGTACAGTGAGGTAATGCGTGATGAACCAAAGTATGGTGATCAATAAACTGTCCACCTTTTGGAAGGTAGATACCATTTACCTGTGCGTCAGAGTTTTTTCCATCGATGTAGAAATTACTGTTGGCACGTGTCCAATGGGTATTGATGTTGAAGTAATTGATCTTAGCAAAAGCATCGTTTTTCATCTCAACATCGCTTTGAATAACAGTGAAAGCTTTTTCGCCTTCCTCCTGTAGCACGTTGATTTCTAAAGAGCTATTGTTGTTTACATAAGCTTCTAACGCTAAATTTCTCAATGCATTAGCACCAATGCCTTTTAACGATAATTCAATCTTAAGTTCAGAGCTTTCTTCCGTAATGATAAGCAAACGAGGGTTTTCAAATAACTCGATAGCATCCGAAGAAATTTCAATTTTAAGAGCGTCTACTTTTTTGCCTTTAGGACAAATAATGGCAAGTGTATTGGCCGATTGCAACAGGTTGTTGGCGGCAAATACATCTGTTTTCCAAGGCGATAAACGACCGAAATTATGTTTGAATTCAGGAGATTGCTCTAAATCAGTTCCAAATAAGATGCGAACATCATTGGTATCTGAAACTGATTTTAATGCGCCATTTTCAAAAGCAATAACAGAACCTTTGATAGGGGTGCTGTTTTCGGGAAGTTTCAATGCCAATTTTTTGATGGCATTCAATTTTGTGTACTTCCAGTATTCGCTTTGGTTGTCAGGCCAAGAAATCCCGTCGATGGTAGCTTGGCATAAGTCAACATTAGCATGTTGCAAGGCGTTTAGGCCTTGTACCAATTGTACTGATTCTAGTACAGCTGTGTTTGTTGATATATCCATTATACTAATTCGCTATTTTCTGTTTTAATCCAGTCGTAACCTTTTTCTTCTAATTCCAGAGCCAATTCTTTACCGCCAGTTTTTACAATACGACCATTGTACAATACGTGCACGAAATCAGGAACGATATAATCAAGCAAACGTTGGTAGTGAGTTACAACGATGGTAGCATTCTCTTTGGTTTTTAGTGCATTTACACCATTGGCAACAATGCGCAAAGCATCTATGTCCAATCCAGAATCGGTTTCATCAAGAATGGCCAATTTTGGTTCCAACATAGCCATTTGGAAAATTTCATTTCTTTTTTTCTCTCCACCAGAAAATCCTTGGTTTACAGAGCGGCTAGAAAGTTTGTCTGGAAGTTCAACTAGTGCTGCTTTTTCTTTCACTTTTTTAAGGAAATCTTTGGCACTAATAGGGTCAATTCCTTGCGCTTCGTTTTTCGCACGCAAAGCTTCTTTTAGGAAATTGATGTTAGAAACACCTGGAATTTCAACTGGGTATTGAAACGCTAAAAATAGACCTGAAGTAGCTCTAGATTCAACATCCATATCCAATAAATCTTCACCTAAAAATTCAACTGTTCCGTTGGTAACTTCGTAATCTTCTTTACCAGCTAAAACTGAAGCAAGAGTCGATTTACCTGAACCGTTAGGGCCCATTATAGCGTGTACTTCTCCAGCTTTTACCTCAAGGTTAATGCCTCGTAATATTTCTTTGTCGCCTATGTTTGCGTGTAAATTTTTTATGCTAATCATTTCCTTTTAATTTAAAATATCGTTTATGGTTTTTAATCTATAGTTAATGGTTTGATGACTGTCAAATACAACTCACGACTAAAAACTATTTACTTATAACTATTTATCCTACCGATCCTTCTAGTGATACCTCTAAAAGTTTTTGTGCTTCTACAGCAAACTCCATTGGCAATTGGTTAAGTACTTCTTTGCAATAACCGTTTACGATCAATGAAATGGCTTTTTCAGTATCAATTCCACGTTGGTTGCAATAGAAAATCTGGTCTTCTCCGATTTTACTCGTAGTCGCTTCGTGTTCTATTTTGGCAGTAGGATTGTCGCATTCGATGTATGGGAAAGTGTGTGCTCCGCAATAATCGGTCATCAACAAACTGTCGCACTGACTAAAGTTTCTTGCGTTTTTGGCGTTTTTAGAAATTTTCACCAAACCTCTATAAGAGTTGTTGGATGATCCTGCAGAAATACCTTTAGAAATGATGATACTACGGGTGTTTTTCCCTAAGTGAATCATCTTGGTACCAGTATCGGCTTGTTGGTGATTGTTGGTAACAGCTACTGAGTAAAATTCACCTTCAGAGTTGTCGCCTTTTAAGATACAAGATGGATATTTCCAAGTAATGGCAGATCCTGTTTCTACTTGAGTCCAAGAGATTTTTGCACTGGTGTGACAAATACCACGTTTGGTTACAAAGTTGTAAACACCACCTTTACCCTCTTTGTTACCAGGGTACCAGTTTTGAACCGTAGAGTATTTGATTTCGGCATTGTCTAATGCAACCAATTCAACAACTGCTGCGTGCAACTGATTTTCGTCGCGCATTGGAGCAGTACACCCTTCTAGGTACGAGCAGAAAGAACCTTCGTCGGCTATAAGCAATGTACGTTCAAATTGGCCTGTACCGGCTTCGTTAATTCTGAAGTAAGTGCTCAACTCCATTGGGCATTTTACTCCTTTGGGAATGTAGCAGAAAGATCCGTCAGAGAAAACTGCTGAGTTTAGTGCTGCAAAATAATTGTCACGTTGAGGCACAACCGATCCTAAATATTTTTGAACCAATTCTGGGTGGTTGTGAACCGCCTCAGAGAAAGAACAAAAGATGATGCCTTTTTCAGCCAATGTGTCTTGGAAAGTAGTTTTAACAGAAACAGAGTCCATTACAATATCTACAGCCATTTGCACACCAGTCAAACGTTTTTGTTCATCTAATGAGATGCCTAATTTTTCAAAAGTTGCCAACAATTCTGGATCAACTTCGTCTAAGCTGCTTAGCTCTTTTTTAGGTTTTGGTGCACTGTAATAAATAATGTCTTGGAAATCGATTTTAGGAAAATCAACATGGGCCCATTCTGGGGTTTCCATTTCTGTAAAAGCTTTGTAGGCTTTTAATCTCCAATCAAGAAGCCATTTTGGTTCGTTTTTTTTGTTTGAAATAAACCGTACAATATCTTCGCTTAGGCCTTTAGGAGCCTGATCAGCATCAACATCGGTAGTGAAACCATATTTGTATTCCTGATTGGTTATTTCTTCTAATATTTCGTCGCCTTCGTATGCCATAAAATTTTGTTCTTGGGGGTTTAAACTATCTGATGATCAATTTGTTATTGTTATCAGAATCGTATTATACCGCGAAAGATTCTCCGCAGCCACAGGTTCTGTTTGCATTGGGGTTGTTGAAAACAAATCCTTTTCCATTCAAACCTCCAGAGTATTCTAGTGTTGTTCCAATAAGGTATAAGACACTCTTTTTATCGACAACCACTTTTACACCGTTGTCTTCAAATATCTGATCATCTTCTTTTTCCGTATTGTCAAAAGCCAAATTGTACATCAATCCAGAGCAACCTCCACCAAGTACGCCTACACGTACGAAGCTTCCCTCTGATTGACTGCCATCGGCCAAAAGTTTTTCAACCTGAACCTTAGCGCTATCGCTTACTTTTATCATTACTGTTTAATTAGATTAATTCTAAATTAATGCAAAAATACCATAAAAAGGGTATTGGACAAGTTCTAAATAGCATTAAGGTATAAATACTCTCTATAGTTCATTTTTTTAAGTACGAATCAGGTTTTGTTATGGGTAAACACAAAGGATATTGTTGACCTTATTTTGAATGGATGTTGTCAGGTAGAAGTAGCTAAATGTAAATTAAACTTGACTTTTATGAAAATTCACTTACTTTTGTCAAGTAATCTTTACATTAATTAAAACTTACTTTACTATGAAAAATATGGAATCGAGTAAAAAAGAAAAAACACCTAAGGCAACTGTTCGCTTAGCAATCTGGACATTAGCTTGGGTTTTGAGTTTGGCATTATCAAATTTTGGCCCTCATTTTTTATGGGAGTCAAAGCTGTTGTCAACGGTATTTATTGGTTTCAATTTCTTAATAGGCTTTGGAATGATTTGGGCCAACATAAAACACATCAACAGCTTGGACGAACTCCAGCGTAAAATCAATGTAGACGCAATAGCCTTTTCACTTGGAGTGGCAATAGTAGCAGGTCTGGCGTACAGCACACTGGATACAGCCAACGTGATAAGTGGCGATGCAGAAATTAGTGTTTTGGTGGTGATTATTAGTGTTTCACAAATGATAGCTTTGGTTGTTGGTAAAATGCGCTATAAATGAAAAATAGAATCAAAGTATTGCGTGCCGAAAAAGATTGGACTCAAGCGCAACTTGCTAAAGAGTTGGAGGTTTCTCGCCAAACCATCAATGCCATTGAAAAAGGAAAGTTCGATCCAAGTTTACCCTTGGCTTTTAAATTGGCCAGATTATTCAACTGTGCGATTGAGCAAATATTTACAGACGAAATAACCGAGTAAGCGTCTAAAAAACTTTGCGATTGCTCTTACCTGCATTATCTTTGCCGCATGAGCGACGATAAGTTAACCCCATTATCAGAAATAGGAGAATTTGGATTCATCAACGAACTAAGTGATTGGTGCGGTGATTACGGTAAAGCCGATAACCTACATCTTGGCATTGGCGACGACTGTGCCGTTCTTGATTTTGATGAAAAACATTACCAATTGGTAAGCACCGACATGTTGACCGAAGGGGTTCATTTCGATTTGAGTTACACCCCTTTGATGCACCTTGGTTTTAAGGCTGTTGCTAGCAATGTGTCGGACATTTATGCCATGAATGGTACACCAGACAGCATTGTAGTGGCTTTAGGTATAAGCAGCAAATACACTTACGAAGCCGTTAGAGAATTGTATACGGGTATAGTTACTGCTTGCAAAACCTATGGAGTAACGCTAATAGGAGGCGATACAACATCGAGTAAAATAGGCATGACCATTTCCATTACCGTAATGGGAAAAGTGGAGAAAGATAAATTGGCTACCCGTTCTGGTGCTAAAGACAAAGACTTGTTGTTGGTGTCTGGCGATTTAGGTGGCGCCTACATGGGGCTTCAAGTTCTGGAAAGAGAAAAAGTTGTTTTCAAAGCGGCACCCACAGCTCAACCCGTTTTGGACAATGCTGAATATGTTTTGAAACGTCAGTTGCGACCAGAAGCGAGAAGAGATATTGTTGAAGATTTGGCGGCAATGGGTATTGTACCAACTTCTATGATCGATGTTTCGGACGGTGTTTCATCTGAAGTACTGCATCTTTCACAAAAATCTGGTGTTTCATTCGCCATCTACGACGAGAAATTACCTGTCGATCCACAAACACGTGACATCGCTTTAGAATTCAATATGGATCCTTCAACAGCAGCTTTGAATGGTGGTGAGGATTACGAATTGCTTTTTACGATCAAACAATCGGATTTTGAAAAATTAAAAGACAGTCCTAATTACAGTGTAATTGGTTATGCACAACCCTTGCAAGATGGTAATGTACTGATTGATAGCAACGGTAAGCAGCACGACATAAAAGCACAAGGTTGGAACGCCTTTACTGAAGATAGACTTTAAAAAAGCGAAAAGAATAATAAACAAAAGGGCGAAAGCTCTTTTGTTGTTTTACCCCAATTCTTCCATCAGTTTTTCGAAGCGGGTTTTCAACTCGTGAAGTTCCGTTTCTAATTTTTCTATGCGCGTTTCCATTTCTGAGATGGGTTTACGAGGGGCTTCAAAAGTTGAAGTTTCGTCAGAAATTTCTTCCACTAATTTACCGCCAAACAAATGCATCACCCTTGCTTCTTTTTGCCCTGGACGACGTTCTAATTCGTATAAAAAAGGTGTTTCACCATCAGTAAGACTTTGAATGGTTTCGTGCACTTCAGCTAAATCGGAGAAAGAATACAAACGGCCAGAATTCGATTTCAACTCGCCTGGAGTTTGAGGTCCACGCAGTAAAAGCAAACACAAAACAGCAATTTGATCGTCGCTAACATTGAACTGGCTCTTGAAACGGTGTTGGTATTTTGTAGTTCTGCTGTAAGAACCCGATTCTGTTCCACACAACTCTTTTTTCTTGAGGGAACTGAGTGCCAATTGAACGGTTTCAGGATCGAAGTTAACCACTGGGTTACGCGCACTTTTTTGATTGCAAGCCGTAGTTAAACTATTTAAGGTTAGAGGGTAATGATCGGGCGTGGCAATGCTTTTTTCTATCAATGCGCCCAGCACACGTTGCTCTTCCAGGTCTAGTTGTATCAAATTGTTGTCCATAATGCTGTGGGAAAATACTCAAAATACGATGAGAAAGAAATAGAAAAACCCCGACTATGCGGGGCTTTAATCTAGTGTGTATTGGGCTGTATAAATTAAAATTGAGCTTTCAAACTCAAGATTAAATTTCTGCCAGGAGCAGCTATCCCAGAACTATAGGGTTGATAGCGACGATTTAGGATGTTTTCGAGCCCAGCATTTAAAACAAAAGTATTGTTGAGTTGATATTGGGCTTTTGCGTTTACAGTATACCAACTTGGGGAATAGGGGTTACCATTGTCATCCTTTGCGTAGAGATAGTCTTTAGAAGCTTCGCTGCTTGGTAAATCATCAAAATTGTATGCTGCATTGTACACAAAGTAGAGTTGTACCATGAGTTTCTTTTTTGCATAGGTCAACTTTGTTGTTCCAAAACTAGGTGCGGCATGTCGCAGTGTTTGCGTACTGCCATCATCTAACTTTTCTTCACCGTTCTGGATGTTGTAATGTGTGCCTAAAGTCAATCCTGAAGCCAAGCTGACTTGAACGCCAATATGACCACCATAAACAGTAGCGTACGCCCCGTTTTGAATAGCTTCTACACGACTCATTTCGCCATCGTATTGAATGCTATCTTGTCCATTCAGAGTAAATGTACTGCGCACTAAGGCATTGTCTAAGTAAGTGTAATATGTGCCAAAATTCAACTTGGCATGTTTGCTGATGGTTTTGGTAACGTTTATTTCTGCGTTGTAGGCGTACTCAGGATTTAAGTTTGGGTTTGGTACAACAATAGTACCTGGTTCTGAGTCAAATATTTTCCCCACATCGTCTACGTTAGGAGCTCTAAATGCTGTAGAAAGATTGGAGGAAATTACCCACGATTTATTGGGAGTAAAAACCAAACCAATGCTACCAGTTAGTGAGCCTTTATCCAATTTAGCGTTTTCAAACGGTAAGGGATAAAATGCCGTGTTGTTCGAAAAATCAGCATCGAGAGTGAACTGATTGTAACGCATGCCAGTATTCAAGAGCCATATTTCATTGAATTTTTTCTCGAAACTAACATAGGCAGCATAAGAAGACCAAGTAGCATTAGGGTAACGCGCCGAAGCAAGCGATACCGTGTTGGTAAGTATGTCTTCTACTTTTCCTGTTGATTTCACATCGTTATGGACAAATTCTACACCGTAAAAAAGTTTTGATTGACCAAGGTTTTTGTTGAAATCAAGATTTACCGATAGAGCTTTGACGTGTTCTTTTCGGGTTGTTAAATCGGTTTTGTTGAAGTCTCTATCTATTCTACTTTCTTCGAATTTTTGATGAGCCAATCTCATGCTTATGCCATCGTAAAAGGCAGTTTGTTTTGTGTGAGAAATACTCAGTTGGTGCATTTGCCACAATTGTGGTCCGTAATTCCAAACCGCACTTCTAGGGTCTCCATTACGTTCTCTCAATAGTCTATCGTATCGTGCATATTCGCTTGTAATACTGTGGTGAAAGGCATATTCGAAATCCCATTCTTTGTTGGGAGCAAATCGAATTTTTTGCATGAAGTTTTTTTGCGAATACCCTGTTGGTCTTTGCTTGCGAGGGTCTTCGTTTTTAATTACGGTATCCACACCATTCACGCGTTGCACATAAGTTGGACGTAGGTAATCGTCAGGGCCGTTTTTGCCCATTTTTAAATCACTGTAATCGCTTGTTGTAATGCTCGTAACCGAAGCCCATTTTTTCCAACCTAGGTTAAAATCGATATGACCAGTTTGTTCATTGTTGGCTGATGAGTAACGGGTGATGGCTTTTCCGGTAACCAATAATCCACTATCGAGTGCTAGTTTGGGTTTTAGAGTGTTGAAACTCATTACGGCTCCTATGGCATCGCTTCCATAAATTACAGATCCAGGCCCGAAGAGAATTTCGGTACTTTCTATTGCTAATGGATCGAGTGAGATGACGTTTTGCAAATTCCCACTACGAAATATGGCATTGTTCATCCGTACGCCATCTACACTATAAAGCAATCGGTTGGTTGAAAATCCGCGTATCATTGGGCTACCACCACCTAGTTGGCTTTTTTGAACGAAAACTTCGCCTGAGACAGTAAGCAAATCGGCTGCTGTTTGTGGATTTTGTAAGCTCAGTTCTTTAGCACTGATGCTGGTTATTTTGTTGGCTATTTCTCTCTTTTCTTGTTTCCACCTATTGGCAGAAATCACTACTTCTTCCAAAGAAAAATCGGAAGGTTCCATTTTAACCAACAGGGTTGTTTTCGGTACGCTATCAAACGGTATGGCTATTTCTTCGTATCCAATAAATGAAATGAAGAGTGTTTCATACGGTTTAAAACCATCTATTTTGGCTTCGCCTTTTGCGTTGGTGATGGTACTTTGAAGCGGTTTTTTACTGTAAATATTTACTACCTCAAGCGGTGTATTTGTATTGCTGTCTAATACTTTTATTGACTGAGAATGGGCAAGACAGACCAAACCCATGAATAGGCAAAAGCCTAAGGTTTTTTTCATGTTTTAGATTTAATGAATTGAAATTGACACATAAACGTGCCCTTCTATTGCATGCTATGAACAAGCAATTTGGAATTCAGTTTAAATCTGTGGTGGGGGCGACTCTATACTTAAAAACAAGGAGGTGTATGAAAATTGGTGATCTGCAATGTTTTCATTCAATTCGGATGGTAGTGCATTGCATGTGAATGAAAAAGGGCTAGAAAGGCACAAACTTTTTACAAATGCAGTTAAGTGGTTTTGTTGATTGTGTTGTTGGTCGTTTTTGTTCCAAGCAATAGCAAGCAATCTATCGAGTTGGTTGTTGAGTTCTGTTTCTTCTTTATCCAACCAACACCAATAAGTGGTGGAATCTCCCGAAGCCGACTGTTCAACGATATCGTACATCTTGCCTAAGTATTCGAATTCCTTAGAGTGTTTCCAATTTAAATCGGTTTTGAGTTGATTAGCGCTGAAAGTTAATTCCACTAAGTCTTCGCGATCAATGCCAGCAATAATTTCTTTTTTGACGCTTTTTTTTACCAAATGCTTTTGATGCTTTACCCATAATACTGAGCCCAGAAAAGGCGCAATAAGGCAAAGTAAAAGGAGTATGGATAATAAGCGATTTAGCATTGTACATTACAAAGGAAAAGAAATTAGAGTTACTAGTCGTTAGAAATAATGGGCCAAAAAAAATGCATCACTTGGTTAAAAGCAATGCATTAGTTTTTATTGAATGAAGTAAGGTTTAGCCTTTCATTAAATCTTCTATTTCTTCAACCTCTCTTGGTATATCGGCCATTAAGTCAACAAACCCATCTTCGGTTATAAGAATGTCGTTTTCAATTCTTACACCCAATCCTTCTTCTTGAATATATATTCCAGGTTCAATTGTAAAGCAATTTCCTGCTTCAATAGGCTCGTGCCATAGACCTACATCGTGTACGTCTAGTCCAATAAAGTGGCTAGTTCCGTGCATGAAATACTTTTTATAAGCAGGCCAAGCAGGGTCTTGGTTTTTAACCTCAGCAGTAGTAATTAGACCAAGTTCAAGCAATTCGTTGGTCATAATTTCACCCACTTTAAGGTGGTAATCGCCTAACAATACGCCAGGTTTAAGCAAACCGTAACATGCTTTTTGAACTCTTAATGCTGCGTTGTAAACTTCTTTTTGACGTGCAGAAAATTTTCCGCTAGCTGGTATGCAACGCGATAAATCGGCTGCGTAATTTCCGTATTCAGCTCCAATATCTAATAAGATTAGATCACCATCTTTTATGGCTTTGTTGTTGATGTTGTAGTGCAATACACACGCCGAAGCACCAGAAGCTATGATCGGTTCGTATGCAAAGCCACGCGATCCACTTCTAATGAACTCGTGTTGCAATTCGGCCTCAAGTTCGTATTCCATCATGCCTGGTTTGGTTGTTTTAAGCAAACGTCTGAAACCAGCATTGGTTATATCGCAAGCCTTTTGCATTTGCTCAATTTCTAGCGGGTGTTTTGTCGCTCTAATTTTGTGCATGAATGGCGCCAATCGCAAATAGGTATGCAAAGGATGTTTGGCTTTTATGGCTTCGTTTTCTCTTTCTGTACGAGTTTGTGTAGGTATCCAACGGCGAGTATGTTCGTTGCTATTGAGGTAAATGTCTTGTGTCATAGAAAACACTTCCTTCAATTTAGCTTCCATCTCGTCTAACCAGTAAATGTTGGCAATACCAGATACTTTTTGTGCTTGTTCTTTCGATAATTTTTCGCCTTCCCAAACAGCAATATGTTCGTTGGTTTTTTTTATGAACAACATTTCATTCATGCCTGATTTAGGAGCATCAGGAAACAATACCAAAACGCTCTCTTCTTGATCAACGCCCGCCAAAAAATAGATATCGGCGTTTTGCTTAAACGGCATATTCCCATCAGCATTGGTTGGCATTATGTCGTTGGAATGAACGATAGTAGCCGAACCGGGCTTTAAAAACTTATAAAGTTTTTGGCGATTATGAACGAATAAATCAGAATGGGGTGCTTTGTATCTCATGATAAAATGTCTTTCGGCGACGTAATTACGAAATTCTTTACAGATGAAAACCGACCACACTTCGAAAACGGGTTGCAATTATTTGGCAATAAGCCTAAGTTTAACTTAAAGTATATTCATGAAGTTTATCCCTCTTTGTGTTTTGACGTTGACATCGATTGTTGCTTATGCTCAAAACAAGGCTCGAAATTCCGATAATGAAGTCGTTACAAGCGCTTTTTATTATAAAGATTCTGTAGTTTTTGCCGCTAGTTCTATTGGTGAAATGCACTTAGAATCGCCAAAATTAATTGCTCCAAATCATGTCTATTTCGACAACGCTCTACATTCCATTAGCAATATGGAAGCAATTGAAAAAACTCAGCAAAAAGAGGATATTGATCATGCCAATGCGGCCATTAAAGCAGCGTTCAAACAAATCGATTTGATGCGGGCTGTTCATGCCAAAATAACTTCTGGCGATCAACAAACAGGAGCTGTATTTGTAAACAGTAGTAAAGAGTGGTCAGATCCTAGTTTGCGGCTATTGGCATTTGCCAATTTTAGCGCTGTAAAACAAGACGAGAGCGATAGGTTAAGCTTGATAGATTATACGTTAAGAACGTGGCGATCTGTAGAAAAAGAATTGAAGGCCGATGACGCAATATTTACGTTTTACGACAAGCGTATTGTGAAAGTTAAGGCGAAACTAAACGATGCAGTTACTGCAGAAATAATTTATAGAACCAAAAACGATGACGTTGTAATTGAGCAAATGAAATTGCGTTTGCGCGATCCTATGGGTTGGAATATGCGATTCAAAAAAGCCAAATCGGTGGTTGCGGAATTGGATATGTGCTTTTACAAATATGGTGTAGCCGGTTTATCAGGCTTTTATATTGTTGAAAAAACCGATGGAGCCGAACAAGTCGCTATTTCATTGTTGCCTTTGAACGATTATATCAATTTGCGTTACATGCCACCCACTTTAAAAGGGGCCAACTTGCGAGATTTACAAATAATGAGTTCCGACGATGCGCTAAGCGTTTTGTATTGGAAGAGGAAGTTCAATGCAACCGACTTTGTTCAATACGAACCAGAAATCGGTGATGATTTGATTGGAGAAATTGCCAAAAGCACGGGCCAACCGTGGGTAAAATTGAAAGAATTGATTGAGTTGAGCAAGTTTGGTAAATCGGAAGAAGAAGATTACGATGAGGATTGGATGGATGCTAAGGAGCGTATACTGCTTCAGATAGAGGTGGTGTCGTTTGACTATCAAATAGGTAAGGACGAATACATCGATCGTTGTTTTTGGATTTTCAACAAAGAAGAAAGCAACTTACCGTACAGCTTGGTTTTAGATAATTATACTGAAACAGAATTGCAAGATATCCTGACGCATTACCACGGAAATATTTGCGGAAAAGAGGCTTTCCAGATATTGGGTAACACCTTCAGTCAAATCAACGGCAGTATAAATGGCGAGTTGTTAGAGTACTTTTATGAGTAATGCTATCATAATAGAATGACTCTAAATAAGGGTAAAAGACCGTATGTGGTACTTAGTCAAGTAAATTTGCGCCCACAATTATCACTATTTGTTAAATAAGTTATGAATAAATCTACGATAGGAAGGAAGATATTAATGGCACTATCTGGGCTGTTTTTGGTAGTTTTTTTGCTACAGCACCTAGTAATAAATGCTTTGTCGGTTATAAGTGCCGATTTGTTTAACGATGCTTCTCATTTCATGGGAACCAACGGCTTTGTACAATTTTTGGCGCAGCCATTGTTGATTTTTGGAGTGGTTTTTCACTTGGCCATGGGTATGGTTTTAGAATACCAAAACAACAAAGCTCGTGAGATCAAGTACGCTATGAGTAAACCAAGTACAAACTCATCATGGGTTAGCCGTAACATGATCATATCAGGTATTATGGTTATGATGTTTTTAGGTCTTCACTTTTACGATTTCTGGATTCCAGAAGTTAAAACCAAATTCATTGAAGGCGATTGGTCTGGTGTTTTGGCGGGTCAGGAAGGACTTAGATACTTTGCAGAGTTGCAACACAAGTTTGTTAGCCCAGTAAGAGTTGGTATTTATGTTTTATCGTTTGTGTTCTTAGCCTTGCACTTATTGCATGGTTTCCAATCGGCTTTCCAGTCGGTAGGATTCAATCATGGGAAGTACACACCGATGATTAAAAAATTAGGAAATCTTTATGCCATTGTGGTTCCTGCAGGCTTTATTTTTATTGCACTGTTTCACCACCTGTCTCACCTTTAAGATATAAAAGACATGTCAAATACTTTAAATGCAAGAATACCAAGTGGCCCATTAAAAGATAAATGGACCAAGCATAAAAACGAAATCAACGTAGTAAACCCAGCCAACAAACGCCACATCGATATTATCGTTGTAGGTACAGGATTAGCTGGTGGTTCGGCAGCGGCTTCGCTTGCTGAAATGGGTTACAATGTTAAAGCTTTTTGTTACCAAGATTCACCTCGTAGAGCGCACTCTATTGCTGCTCAAGGTGGTATCAACGCTGCAAAAAACTATCAAAACGATGGTGATTCAACTTTCCGTTTGTTTTATGATACAGTAAAAGGGGGCGATTATCGTTCTCGTGAAGCCAACGTATACCGTTTGGCAGAAGTGTCGGCCAACATCATTGACCAATGTGTAGCTCAAGGAGTTCCATTTGCGAGAGATTATGGTGGGCTATTAGATAACCGTTCATTCGGTGGTGTATTGGTATCACGTACCTTCTACGCTAAAGGCCAAACAGGTCAGCAATTATTGTTAGGAGCTTATTCTGCAATGAACCGTCAAATCAACAAAGGCAAAATCACGATGTACAACCGTCATGAAATGCTTGATTTGGTAAAAATTGATGGCAAAGCACGTGGTATAATAGCTAAAAACCTTACCACAGGAGAAATTGAAAGACATTCAGCACACGCTGTAATTATAGCTTCAGGTGGATACGGTAACGTATTTTTCTTGAGTACAAATGCAATGGGTTCTAATGCCTCTGCAGCTTGGAAAGTTCACAAACGTGGTGCCATGTTTGCTAACCCATGTTACACGCAAATTCACCCAACGTGTATCCCAAGATCAGGAGATTACCAATCGAAATTGACTTTGATGTCAGAGTCGTTGCGTAACGATGGACGTATTTGGGTTCCAAAGAAAATGGAAGATGCAAAGGCATTGCAAGCAGGAAAGCTTAAAGCCGTGCAAATTGCAGAAGAAGACAGAGATTATTACTTAGAGCGTCGTTACCCTTCATTTGGTAACCTTGTCCCTCGTGATGTGGCTTCAAGAGCAGCTAAAGAACGTTGTGATGCTGGATTTGGTGTAAACCAAACAGGAGAGGCCGTATTCTTGGATTTTGCTTCAGCCATTCAGCGTTACGGAAAAACAGAAGCGAAAGTTACTGGACAAGATGTAAATGATACTGCTTTAGTAACTAGACTAGGTAAAAAAGTAGTAGAGAACAAGTACGGTAACTTGTTCCAGATGTACGAGAAAATTACGGATGACAATCCATACGAAACTCCTATGATGATTTATCCAGCAGTACACTACACTATGGGTGGTATCTGGGTAGATTACAACTTAATGACTACGGTAGAAGGTTGCTACGCTGCTGGTGAAGCAAACTTCTCAGACCACGGAGCTAACCGATTAGGAGCTTCTGCACTGATGCAAGGTTTGGCCGATGGTTATTTTGTATTGCCTTACACTGTTGGTGATTATTTAGCCAACGAAATTAGAACAGGCGAGATTCCAACCAATTTGCCAGAGTTTGACGAAGCAGAGAAAGCGGTTCAAGATAGAATCGACATGTTAGCCAACAACAAGGGTACAAAATCGGTTGACCATTTCCACAAAGCATTGGGTAAAATCATGTGGGACAAATGTGGTATGGCTAGAAATGCAGAAGGTTTGAAAGAAGCGATTGTTGAAATCAAAGCTTTGCGTGAAGAGTTCTGGAAAGACATTAAAATACCTGGAAGCACGAAAGGTTACAATCCTGAATTGGATAAAGCCGGTAGAGTTGCTGACTTCTTAGAATTAGGTGAATTGTTTGCAAGAGACGCTCTAGAAAGAAACGAATCTTGTGGTGGTCACTTCCGTGAAGAGTCTCAAACCGATGAAGGTGAGGCTATGCGTGATGACGACAACTTTACTTACGTAGCAGCTTGGGAGTACACAGGTCAACCAAGCGAAGCCATTCTTCATAAAGAAGATTTGGTATTTGAAAACATTGAACTAAAACAAAGATCTTACAAGTAATATGGCAGCTCAAGGAATGAATCTAACATTAAAGGTTTGGCGTCAAAGCGGCCCAGATGCTAAAGGAGCAATAGAAACTTACAATATCTCTGATATTTCTGAACACATGTCGTTCTTAGAAATGTTGGACGTATTGAATGAACAATTGTTTCAAGAAGGAATAGAACCTATAGCTTTCGATCACGACTGTAGAGAAGGTATTTGCGGTATGTGCTCATTGTTCATCAATGGAGAAGCTCACGGACCGGATAGAGGCGTAACAACTTGCCAACTGCACATGCGTAAGTTCAATGACGGCGATACAATCTACATCGAACCATTTAGAGCGAAAGCTTTCCCAGTGGTAAAAGATTTAGTTGTTGACCGTAGTGCTTTCGATCGTATCCAACAATCAGGTGGATATGTATCTGTAAATACTTCAGGTAACACACAAGATGCCAATGCAATTCCTATTCAAAAAGAAAATGCAGATAAAGCATTTGACGCGGCAACGTGTATTGGATGTGGAGCTTGTGTAGCTACATGTAAAAATGCTTCAGCTATGTTGTTCGTTTCAGCTAAAGTGGCTCAATTCGATTTACTTCCACAAGGAAAAATTGAAAGCGACAACCGTGTATTGAACATGGTAAAGCAAATGGACCAAGAAGGCTTTGGTAACTGTACCAATACTGGTGCTTGCGAAGTAGAATGCCCGAAAGGAATTTCATTAGAAAATATTGCTCGTATGAACCGTCTGCACTTAGGCGCTAGCATTACAAGCGAAAAATAATAACATTCACATAATGACTAAAAGCGTAGATTCGTCTGCGCTTTTTTTGTCTGTAAACATTTTAGTTCATTCGTCTTTATGATCGAAAGTTCAGTTCCATTACATACCAAATTGCCTAAAGTTGGCGACACTATATTTACTGTCATGTCGGCTTTAGCATCTAAACATGGTGCCATTAATTTGTCTCAAGGTTTTCCTGATTTCGATATTGACGAAAGATTGGGGAGTTGGGTAAATGATGCCATAAACGATGGTAAAAATCAATATGCTCCACGCAATGGTGCTCCAGAATTGCTCTCAGCTATTTCTGGTTTTGTAAACAAGCGCTTTGGGGTAGAGTACGATGCATCATCTGAAATAATGGTGAGTGCGGGAGCTACGGAAGCTATATTTAGCGCTATTTCAGCCATTTTGCGCCCCGACGACGAAGCAATTGTGTTTACTCCTGCTTATGATTGTTATGCTCCTGCTTTGGATCTTGTTGGTGCAGAAGTAAATTATATAAAACTAAAGTCGGAAAGCAATTTTGAAATAGATTGGACAGAAGTAAAACGTAAAATCAATCGCAAAACACGTTTGATTATTCTCAATTCTCCTCATAATCCCTCTGGAGCTACTATTACAGCAAAAGACATTAAGGAATTAGAGAAGTTAACAGCCGATAAAGACATCATCATATTATCTGATGAAGTGTACGGTGAGATTGTTTTTGACAACAAAAAGCATCATTCAGTAATTGCTAGTGAAAGCCTTCGAGCTCGATCAATAGTAGTTTGTTCTTTCGGAAAGATATTGCACAGTACCGGATGGAAATTAGGTTATGCCTTAGCTCCAAAAGCCATAATGCAAGAAATTCTGAAAGTACATCAGTACAATGTATTTTCTGTAAACCACCCGATGCAAATTGCTATCGCACGATATCTTAACGAAGTTGGTATTGGCGATTTGGGAGCGTTTTATCAAAAGAAAAGAGATTTATTTTTAGAGCATATTGATACCGAAAAATTCAAATGTATTCCTACTTCAGGTTCTTACTTTCAGTTATTGGATATAGGTCACTTGTTAAAAGATGGGGAAACAGATGTTGATTTTGCACAACGTATTACCATCGAAAACAAGGTTGCTACCATACCCGTTTCGGTGTTTTATAACAACGATCCGGTAGGGAATTTTGTGCGGGTTTGTTTTGCTAAAAAAGACGAAACCATTATAGAAGCTTGTAAAGCTTTGAACGCTATTAAATGAGAGTAACCGTTCTTCAAAGCCCTTTGGCTTGGGAAGATCCTAAGACCAACAGAGATCATTTTATTGCTAAAATTCAGGCAATTCAACATTGTGATTTGGTGGTTTTGCCCGAAATGTTCAGTACGGGGTTTTCAATGAAACCTCATGGTAAAGCTCATACTGAAGCTGAATTGAATGCCTATTTGGCACCGTTTTTAGAATTGGCGATGCAAAAGCAACTCCATATTGCGGGTTCGTTGATGGTTCAAAACTCTGAAGGGGCTTATTTCAATCGCTTGGTTGTATTAACTCCACACGGCAAGAGAGAAGAGTACAACAAACGCCATTTGTTTGCATTTGCCGGTGAAAACGATGCATATTCTGCTGGAAATCAACATTTGCAAATAGAAATTGCTGGGCATCAAGTAGCCTTTTTTATCTGTTACGATTTGCGTTTTCCAGTATGGATTCGCAATCGGAAAAACAATCCATACGATGTAGCTGTCTTTACAGCAAATTGGCCAGCTGTAAGAATAAATGCCTGGAATACATTGTTAAAAGCAAGGGCTATTGAAAATCAATGTTTTGTAGTTGCCGCCAATAGAGTAGGTAAAGACAATAACAATATTGAATACAATGGCATGAGCCAAATGATAGATGCTTATGGCGATATTATGGCTTACTCTCGCGATGAAGAATCTGTTTTGAGTGCAACACTGGATATGGAAAAATTAAAAGCGTTTCGCGAGAAATTCCCTGTGCTAAACGATGCGGACGATTTTACTCTTCGCTAAGCGATAGGTTCCATTCTAAATCCAATTCCCAATTCGAACGAATTTTGATTTCCTCTTTATAGGCAACGGTTCTTTCTGCTTTTGATTTTTCGTTTTCAGTATACCATCCTGGCGTCCATTTTCCATCACCGTTATCATCTTGCACAAAAAGTAAGTTGTATGCTCCTGCGCTAAGCAATGGGCTTTTTAGAAGCAGTTCCGATTCAGAATTCGCATCCAATCGCATTATTTCTTGCTCATCCTTTTTAAGAACAATGAATCCCTTTAAGTTCTCTGTGTTTTTTATAGTAACTGTCAACACACCAAAAGAGCTCGTGTCGGGTTTTTGAAGAGAATAAAAGACTGAGTCGTTTACATTGTTTTCAAATGGAGGAAGGCTCTTAAGACTACCTGCACTTACCCAAAGTTTCCCCATTTTTTGAACCGAATCTAAAAACGATGGGAGTATATAGAAACGATTGTTATCTAACGTTTTAATTCCATTGGTTTGGTCAACGCAATAAACGGTACTGTCTTTCATTCCACAAATTGAAAATGTATCCGTTGGTGCAAAAGGAAGACTGGAAGTAATCAAAACACTATCCCATAATATCTGATTCCCTTTTAAAAGCCAAGGTGCTGAATAGTCTTTGTTTCTATCGCTAAAGCTTACAGGAATACTGTCCTTTGTAATAGGGTTTATAAGAGTATCAGTTAGAGGAGATGGTAATTTCAATACTAGGCTGTCAGAATAATTCTGGCCAGCGACTACAATAGCCTCTTCGCCATTGTTGGTAAGAAAGTATTTATCATTAGCGCTTGCTTTTTTATTGAAGGCAATGGCTATTACATTGTTTTTGTAAAAGGTGTGTTTCTTCTTTTTGAGGGGGAGTTCCGATTCAAATACACGCAATGTTTCGTTAGGAACACTGTCTATACTTTGTATGCTGCTTTCAGAAAAATCGAAAAGTTCGTTGGGTAAATCCTTCATGAAATTCCCGTTTTTGTCTTCCAAAGCAAAGATTCTGAAGGCTTTATTGGGTAAATTTTTGAAGGTATATTGACCCTGAGAATTGGTAACACTTACATAAATGGGCTTGCTTGAAATTACAGCGCTATCAGCAATGTTTTCGTGTGCTAAGACTTTTATTTTTTCAGCAGGTTTATCGGTGTTTGCAAATTTTACTCGCCCCGAGATTTCAAGAGAGTCCAGTTCGTTTCCAGTACTGAATACGAAAGAAAAATTGTTGAGGATGTTGCTTTCATTGACATCTTTGATGGCATCGCCAAAAAAGAGAGAATAGGTAGTGTTGGGCAAAAGAGTTTCGTCAAATTCTACCCAAATATCTTTGCCCTTTACCTTGTACTTAACCTTGTTTTTTGGCAACGGAGCCACGATGATGTTTTGTGACGGGTTGTCTAAAGTGATGTATTCGTTGAAGCTCAATACTAATGTTGAACTTGAGAAATTGGTGCTGTTGTTTGCTGGAATAGATTTTACTAAAACAGGAGGTGTTATATCCTTATCGCCACCAGTAGGATTTACTACTCTAGCGCATGAATTAATAAAAACAAGACCAAGAATGATTAAAGCAAATCGCTTATAATGCGGCATATTTTTTCTAGATACAATTGATCTGTTTCGTTGAAGGTATTGAAGTGTTCAGAGTCGATGTCTAGAACCATGGCTACTTCATTATTTTTATCGAAAATAGGCAGTACTATTTCACTGTTACTAGCGGCACTACAAGCGATGTGTCCAGGAAATAAATGTACATCAGGTACTACAAGAGTTTCTTTGCTTGCCCAAGATTTGCCGCATACACCTTTGTCGTAGGCAATTCTAGTACAGGCTACGGGGCCTTGGAATGGGCCTAAAACAAGCTCTTTGCCTTTAGCAAAATAAAAACCTGTCCACCAAAAATCCATTCTGTAATGAATGGCAGCAGTGATGTTGGCCAAGTTGGCGATCAAATCCTCTTCTCCAGTTACAAGCCCTTTTACTTCAAGTAAAAGCTGGTCATAGTGGGCTATTTTTTCAACTTCGTCTAGTTCGTCGCTCATGGTTGTTCAAAGTTACATTATTAAGCTACACTTATTTTTTCGATTTATAGTTTGTTCTCGCAGTGAAACGCTTGAAAACAGAGATTCATTGCCGAGTAGTTTATGACTTATTGTATTTCACTGAAAAACATATCATCTACCCGTTTGTATTGAGCAATTTTCAAAGCATATTCTCCTTCTAATGTTTGATATTGCGACAATACAACTTTTTCATAGCCCAGTTTCTCAGCTTCTTTTAAACGCAAATCAATTTTTCCTACAGGTCTAATTTCTCCACTCAATGCTATTTCGCCAATAAACAAAACCTTTGGCGGTAAAGCCATGTCGCTAGCCGATGATAAAATACAGCTAACAACGGCTAAATCCAATGCCGTATCGGCCGTTCGGAAACCTCCAGCTAGGTTCAAAAACACGTCTTTTGCACCGAGTTTAAATTGACATCTTTTTTCGAGTACAGCCAAGAGCATATTCAATCGTTTTACATCGAAACCAGTGGCCGATCGTTGTGGCGTTCCGTAAACAGCAGATGAAACTAAGGCTTGAACTTCTAGCACTAGTGGTTGTACACCTTCTAGTACCAAACCATGGGCAACGCCACTCAGGTCGTCAGAAAAAGAATTGAGTAAGTAATCTCCAGGCGAATCAATGTGTTTCAAACCTTCTTTACCCATATCGTAAAGGGCAATATCGTGCACCGAACCAAAACGGTTTTTGCGGCAACGCAGCATGCGGAAATAGTTGTTTCTGTCGCCTTCAAATTGAAGTACAACATCCACCATATGCTCTAGTATTTTAGGGCCTGCGAGCTGACCATCTTTGGTGATGTGACCTACCAATATAATGGGAACATTGGTATTTTTTGCATACTCTATTAGAGCCGCTGTACACGCTCTAATTTGTGAAATACTACCAGGCACGGATTCTATGTACCCACTATTCAAAGTTTGTATAGAATCAATAATTACCCATTGAGGTTGGGTGCGTTTGAGTTGTATTTGTACTTCTTCTAAGCTGGTTTCGCTCAGCAATAGTATTTGCTCTTCGTTGCCTTTTACCCTGCCCGAACGCATTTTGATTTGCGCCATGCTCTCTTCTCCAGAAACATACACGCAATTGGCTTCGCTTTTTAAAGCGTTTTGCAGCAATAAGGTTGATTTTCCTATACCTGGGTCACCACCAAGAAGTACAACACTACCTTTTACTAGGCCTCCGCCCAAAACTCGGTTAAGTCCCTCGTCAAATAATGGTAGGCGCTCATCTTCAACATTGTCTATTTTATGCAATGGCACCAAACCTTTCTTTGGAACGTCAAAAACTTGTCGCTCTTGTTGTTTGTTTTTTGGTGTTTCTAGTACCTCAATGATGCTGTTCCAAGCTTCGCATTGTGGACATCTCCCGAGCCATTTTGGACTGCTGCTTCCGCAGTTTTCGCAAACAAATATGCTTTTCGTTTTAGCCAATGTTTTTGATTTTTTCTATGAACGAAGTTGTGGAATATCCTTCTAAAAATTCGATAACTTCTACCGAACCACCATAGTTTTTAACTTCCGTAGAACCTACTATGTATTGTTTATGCGATGAATCGCTAATGTTGGGGTCGTAATCAGCACCCTTTACTAAAATGTCGGGTTTCAACGAAACGATTAATTCAAGTGGTGTGTTGGAATCGAACAGGCAAATAGCATCTACACTATGCAAAGCTGCTAACATAAACGAGCGAACTTCTTGATTGTTGATTGGGCGTTCTTTTCCCTTGTTTTGCGCTTTTACAGAAGCATCGGTATTGAGTCCAATAACGAGCTTAGTACCTAAAGCTTTTGCTTCAGCCAAATAGGCGCAATGTCCGGGGTGTAGAATATCGAAACAACCGTTGGTAAAAACAATCTTTTCGTTGCGTAATCGCCAAGAATGGATGCGCTTAGTTAATTGCTCCGGTGTGAAGCTCTTCGGATGTGTTAACGCCATTAGAGTCTACTTTTTTGACCAATATAGGCAATAAAATAACCGACAATAATCCCCAAAATAAGAGCAGTGCTGTTTGACCAATCCACAGTACCCATCCAAAGGCGTAACCATAGATTTGATCAATACCATACAGCATTAAGATTTGGGCAATGATCAATGGGTAGATACCTATTCCGCCTGGCACTAAAATAATGCCAACAGAACCAAATACTAAGCAAGACAAACCAGCCAAAACACCAAGTTCTTTAAGTTCTGTTACTGCTGGGAAACTTACCCATACCATGGCCAAGTACATGAACCAAATGAATACGGAATGCGCAATAAATAACCAAGGGTTTTTTACTTTGAAAGCGCTTTTTAGACCTTGATAAAAACCCAAAACAAGGTTTTTAATTTTATCGTATACTTTTTGAAGAGCAGGGTGCTTTCTAAAGAAAAACAAAATAGCTGCTGCTAACAAACCAATACCTGCAATGATTGGTAGAGTGTAGTTGGTGCCACCTTCTTCAGGTTTCAAAACATTGATAGCTTCCAATCCTTCTAAGATTTTATCGAATTGCAAAAGGCATGTAATGGCAAAAGTTAATCCAAGGAAAACCAAATCCAAAGCGCGTTCGGCAATTACAGTTCCAAAACTTTTTTCGATTGGAATGTTTTCATAACGCTTAAGAATGGCGCAACGACTTACTTCACCTAATCTTGGAACAGCCAAGTTGGCAAAGTACATAATCATGATAGCGAAAAAAGTACTCAAAACTCGAGTTTGATAACCTATAGCATCTAAAAGTTGGCGCCAGCGTAAAGCTCTGCTCAAATGCGATAATGTCCCCAAAAGCATAGACAATAGTATCCAACTATAGTTAGCATTTTTTATAGCTGTTATGATTTCAGCTTTGTCTTCCTCGCTAAGTTTATTGATGAATAAAAAAATGAGCCCAATACCAAAGGCAACAAAAACAAGAATCTTCAGAACTTTAAGTATGGAGCTTTTCAAAGGCGTTAGTCTATAAGTTTATTGGTAGCAGTATCTGGGAAAACCAACTTTGGTTTGAAAGTTTTGGCCTCTTCTGTTGTCATCATTCCATAGGCAATGATGATAAGGATGTCGCCAACTTGAGCTTTTCTAGCTGCAGCTCCATTTAAGCAAATTTTACCCGATTTTCTTTCACCCGTAATGACGTACGTTTCTAGTCTTTCGCCATTGTTGTTGTTCACAATTTGCACTTTTTCACCCTCAAGCAAGCCAGCGGCATCCATTAAGTCTTCATCAATGGTGATGCTGCCTATGTAGTTAAGATTCGCTTCGGTTACACTCACGCGGTGTAGCTTCGATTTTAAAAGGGTAACAAACATGGGCGCAAAATTAAGCTTTTATAGCAACATTATCTATGAGGCGTACGCTGCCCAGAAAAACTGCAGCGAAGACTCTAAGACTTTCATTAGAATTGGCAGAAGCCGCTTTTAGTGTTTGGCTATTGGCAACGGCGATATAGTCTATTTTAAAACCTAATTTTTCCAAACGTTGCGTTTCGAAATTCAAAATAGAATCTCCTTTAGAACGGTATTGGGCAGCAATGTTAATCAAACTGACATTGATTTCTTTGGCCGTTTCTAATTCAGTAGTACTTAATAATGCATTTCTGCTGCTTAAGGCTAGTCCACTTTCCGATCGGCTTGTAGGTATGGCTTTGATTTCTAAATCAGGAAAATATTGGGCGCTAAGAAATCGAATCACTGCAAGTTGCTGAAAGTCTTTTTCTCCGAAATAGGCTTTACTGGGTTTAATTTGATGAAAAAATTGATGTACAACATCGATTACACCTTGGAAATGACCAGGCCTATGCTCGCCTTCTAGCTCGTTTTCAATTCCGTTTAAGTTGACCGAAATACTTTTGAAATCTTCTAAAAACAATTCGTCAGGAGAAGAAGGTGCGTACACTATAAGATCGTTGCTTAAACTTTGAAGCAATTCGCAATCTTTTTTCAAAGATTTTGGATATTTCTCAAAATCAGCGGCATCGTTGAACTGCCTTTTGTTGACAAAAATACTCACGATAACGTGCTCATTTTGAGTCAAAGCTTCTTTTACCAACCGCAAATGACCTTGGTGCAAACTTCCCATGGTTGGGACAAAGCCCACATTTTTGCCGTTGTTGATAATTTTTAAGACGCTCTTTAAGGCGCGTGCATTCTCGATTAATTGCATAGTCTAGAGCCCTAAAAAGGCGGCCAAAAGTAAAAAAACTTGATAAACTGCCCGTATTTTAGTAATTTTGCAGCACTTAAATCATTCGTATCTATGGATAATGTAAGAATTCTCTACATTTCTCACGAAATCTCACCGTACAACGTCTCTGATGCTGGCGATATCGTACAAACCTTAGCAAGCAAAATACAAGGAAAGAAAAAAGAAATCCGTGTATTCATGCCTCGTTTCGGTTCTATTAACGAACGCCGTTTTAGTCTACACGAAGTACAAAGATTAAGTGGAAACAACGTAGAAGTAAATGATAGCGACCACCCTGTAGTGGTGAAGGTAGCTTCTCTTCGCGAGAAAAAAATGCAAGTATATTTTATCGACAACGATGAATACTTCAAGCGCAAATTTGTTTTTGCTGATAAAGAAGGAAACTGGTTTGATGATAACGATGAGCGTGCTATCTTTTTCGCAAAAGGTGTTCTAGATGCTGTAAAGCGTCAAGGTTGGGCTCCAGATATTATTCATTGCAATGGATGGATGTCGGCATTAGTGCCAATGATGCTTAAAAAAGTGTTAAAAGACGACCCGCATTATACCAATGCCAAAGTAGTATTTACTGCGCATGAAGGTGATATGGATAAAACCATCAATCCAGAATTGATTGGTAAATTGAAGATGGAAGGTTTTGTTGATGCTGATTTAGAAGGTCTTCAAGATCCGAGTATATCTAACATGAACCTAAAAGGTCTTGAGTTTGCTGATGCAATTGCTGAAGGAGCTGAAGGTGTTTTTGAAAGTTTGAAAGTTAATCCAGAAAATTATGACAAAACGGTATTGCCGTTTTCTGAAATTGATGGAAATTTGGTGGACGCATACAATAATATGTATGACACCGTTTTAGCAGGAAGCGAAATTACTGCGTAACTACAACATTGTATATGAACAAGTGTTTAATAGAACGGAGAGCCGCATGGTTTTCCGTTCTTTTTTTAGGGATTATTTTGGCTGGTTGCAAAAAGCCAAGTGAGGTAATTGGAGATAATTTAGTGTCTGATGCCGAACGATTGGGATTGGCAATAACGGATACGGTTTCTATTCAAATGAGAACGGTTGAAGAAGATAGTCTGCGTTCGGATGAATTGAGTGTGTTGCAAATTGGCGCATACAACGATTTAGAAACAGGGTCTTTCAATATCGCATCAAGCATGCATTTGAGATTGAGTTCCAATGATGTTGATTTCGGTACGCCCTCTAACATTGTTGTCGATTCAGTTCGATTATTATTGGCTCATAATGCCTTGAGTTTTTTGGGTGATAGTACTTATAATCTTCAATTGACAGCCAGAGAACTGGAAACAGAAATAGTTTACGATAGCAACTATTATACGACCACCGAAATCAAAACAATAGGTGATAATATTTTGGTGCCTAATGCAAACGGATATACCATTAATCCTCAAACACCAACTGTATACGGAGAGGATTCACTTCAAGTGCCAGTTTTGGTATTGCCAGTAAACAAAAGCTTTGCAGAAAAAATAATCGCAAAAAGTGGAAGTGTTGAATTAAGCGATAATGAAAATTTCGTGCAATTCATGAAAGGAATTCAGATAAAAGCTGAAGCAACACCAGGAGCAGGACAAGGATTTGTTTTTGGTGTTAATCCAAACAGTATTTATAGTGCCATGTACATTTATTACCGCGATACTATATTACAAGATACTGTTCGATTTGATTTGAATATCAACAACCAATCGGCAACAGTTACCAGTATTGATGCTGATTTTACGGGCTCAACCGTAGCGACACATTTAGCCGATACAAACCTTACTGTTTCAACAAGTTTCGTGAAATCGGGTGGATTGCTAAAAACGGTAATGAAATTACCTTACTTAGAGTCTTTTAGAGAGTTGGATGGTATGGCTGTAAATCAAGCACAATTAGAATTGCCATTAGCACAACACAATGAAGGAGTTGAAACTCCTCACACCAAGTTATTCTTGTCGGTATACAATACCAACAACGATTTGGTAGTAGCTCCAGATATTTTACAAGGGGAAGCATTTTTTAGTGGTGAAATAGTTGGCGATAAATACGTTTTTAGAATAAGCCAATACATTCAACAAGTATTGCGAGGGACATATCCTAATCTAGGAATTCACATTGTAGCTAGGAATTCAGGAATTACATCCAACAGAACAATATTATCTACTGAAAATTCACTTACTTCAAAACCGAAATTAATCATCACTTATTCCAGATTTTAACTTATGTGTGGCATTGTAGCTTATTTGGGTCAAAAACAGGCGTTTCCTGTTATCGTTAATGGTCTTAAAAGACTAGAGTATAGAGGATATGATTCTTCTGGTATTTCTGTCTTGCATAATGGCGAAGTGCTCAACCATAAGAAAAAGGGTAAAGTGACTGAAATGGAAAGCACTTGCCCTGAAGAGTTTAAGGATGTTAGCGTAGGTATAGGTCACACGCGTTGGGCAACACACGGTATACCGTCCGATAGGAATGCGCATCCACATTTATCTGAAGATGGTGCTATGAGCATTGTTCATAATGGAATCATCGAAAACTTCGATACCATTAAAACACAGCTAATAAAAAGAGGGTATACCTTTCATTCGGATACGGATACTGAGGTATTGGCGTATTTAATTTCAGATGTTTTAAAAAACGAAAAAGTATCACTTTTTCAGGCTGTACGTTTGGCACTTACTCAAGTTGTAGGAGCTTACGCTATCGTCGTAATGCACAAAGATTTCCCAGGCCTTTTGGTCGCTGCTAGAAAAGGAAGTCCGCTAGTGATTGGAATTGGTGATGATGAATATTATTTAGCTTCTGACGCTACACCAATAGTAGAGTTTACTAAGGATGTGGTTTATCTTGAAGAAGAAGAAATTGCAGAAGTATCGTTGGAAACAGGGTTGAATATTAAAACCCTTAAAAATGAAGAAATAAGCCCTTTCATTCAAAAGATTGAAATGGAGCTTGAAGCCATCGAAAAAGGTGGTTACGAACACTTCATGTTAAAAGAGATTTTCGAGCAGCCTAGAGCTGTTGCTGATTGTTTAAGAGGACGTTTGTTAAGCAAGAAAGGCTTAATAACTATGCGTGGTTTGCAAGAGCATGCCAATACGTTTAAAAATGCCGATCGCTTGATCATAATTGCTTGTGGTACATCATGGCATGCTGGATTGGTGGCTGAATACTTTATTGAGTCTTTAGCAAGAGTACCTGTTGAAGTAGAGTACGCTAGTGAATTCAGATACAGAGACCCTATTATTACTCCAAAAGATATTGTAATAGCCGTAAGTCAATCAGGTGAAACAGCTGATACTTTAGCAGCATTGAAAATGGCGAAAGAGCGTGGAGCTACTATTTTTGGTATTTGCAATGTTGTAGGGAGTAGTATTTCACGTTTAACCGACGCTGGTGCATACACTCATGCTGGACCAGAGATTGGTGTGGCATCTACTAAAGCATTTACATCTCAACTTGCGGTATTGAGTCTTTTAGGCTTAGCTATTGCAAATGAAAAAGGCAGCATAACGACATCTAGATTCCATCGTTTGATGCTTGAATTGGAAGAATTGCCAAGTAAAATTCAAAGAATTCTTGAGAAAGCTGATGACTCTAAGATAATTGCCGAAGCAGTAAAAGATTCAACTAACGCTTTATTCTTAGGACGAGGCATTAATTTCCCTATCGCTTTAGAAGGCGCCTTGAAATTAAAAGAGATTTCTTACATCCATGCAGAAGGGTATCCAGCTGCTGAGATGAAGCATGGTCCTATAGCACTAATTGATGAGCATATGCCTGTCTTTGTTGTGGCGAATAAAGGAACATCGTATAAAAAAGTATTGAGTAACATACAGGAAGTAAAAGCAAGAAAAGGTAAAGTAATAGCTGTAGTAACCGAAGGGGATACGCAAGTAAAAGCTTTAGCCGATTTTGTATTTGAAGTACCTGATACCGATGAGCTGTTGACGCCATTATTGACGGTAATACCATTGCAACTAATATCTTACTACATCGCTGTATATAGAGGATGTAATGTAGATCAGCCAAGAAACTTAGCCAAATCGGTTACGGTCGAATAAATTTTTCGTGATTGAATAAGAAAAACTTGTCGTGCTTTAGCAAGTGCAAGTTTTCTTTTTTAGTCAGAATTATAGTAACTAAATCTACCAAAGGAAGAAACCCAAGTCCTCCACCAAGAGTAACGCAATAAATAATTGGTGTAGATGCTTTTTTTCGGAGCAACAATCTGTGGCCTCCGACAATTCCAGTACTGATTGTACTGATAATTAGCTCTGATTTTTTGATTTCGCCTAGTTCAAGTACGGATTTTGGCGACGAGTCGTCGATTATTTCAGTCTTTTGAGCGAAAAGATATATTGAAATACAAGAAAACAAAAAAGTATAAAAAAAGCGTACCATAAGTACGCTTTTTAACTCATTCCAAATTGAAATATTATTTATTGGCCTCGAAAAGCTCATTCACTTTTGTCCAATTAATGATGTTCCAAAATGCGTTGATGTAGTCAGGACGCTTGTTTTGGTACTTCAAGTAATAAGCATGTTCCCAAACATCAAGACCCAAAATAGGGAAGCCACCACAACCGATTCCGGCCATCAATGGGTTGTCTTGATTAGCAGAAGAGCAAATCTCTAGTTTTCCACCTTTGTGCACGCATAACCATGCCCAACCAGAACCAAAACGAGTAGCGGCAGCAGCATTGAATTTTTCTTGCATGCTAGCTAAAGAACCAAAACTATCGTTGATAGCAGCTTCTAAACCAGCTGGAATTTCGTGTTTGTCACCACTTAAAATCGTCCAAAAAAGACGGTGATTGTAAAACCCTCCACCATTGTTACGAACCGCGTTATTGCTCATGTCTAGGTTGGTAAGGATGTCTTCAATACTTTTTCCGTCAAGATCAGTACCTTCAATTGCATCATTTAATTTAGCTGTGTATCCAGCATGATGTTTGCTATGGTGAATTTCCATAGTTAGCGCATCAAAGTGTGGTTCAAGAGCGTTGTAATCGTAATCTAATTTTGGTAATTCAAAAGCCATAATTAATGTTTTTAATTTTACCAAATATAAGTAGTACAATGGTTTAATCCAAAATATTAATGGGCTTTAATCTATTATTTATAATTACTTTTGTCCTACAAAAATCCTTGAAAATGAAAAAATTAGCATTTTTTGCCTCAGCATTGGCATTAGTAGCAGTTACAGCTTGTAACAACGATTCTAAAACTGAAGAAGTTAAAGAAGAAGTTAAAGAAGTATTTGAAGAAGCAACTGAAGAAATGGAAGAAGCTGCTGAAGAAGTAGAAGAATCTGTTGAAGAAGCAACTGAAGAAGTGACTGAAGAAGATCACTCAGAGCACGATCACAGCGAAGAAGAAGCTCACTAAGAGCAGAATCTATAGAATTAAAAAGGGGAGTTTATGCTCCCCTTTTTTTATGCCTTATTTTTTGATATTGTTCTCCATTGCTTGCAATAAGAATGGAATGTCGGGATCTATTTTTAATGAGAAATACTGAGCTTCGCTATTGCTGAAAACATATCGAGCAACAAGTATTTTCATGTAATTTCTATCGTAGTCGGAGTATTGTGCTTTCAAATCCAAGTTTACATCTGGATTGCGGGCTTTTACAAACTGTAGAAAGTCGATTAAATTGAAATTTTGATCAAATTCTTCAATAGTACCAAATTCAAAATCTTTTGATGCAGCATACTTAAAACACGTAGCATTGATTCCGCCATAAGCGATCAAAGGAAACAAAGGAGCAATGCTGTTAGACAACTGCTCGTCGTCGTCTTTGTATTCCGTAGTTATATCTGGTTTGATACCGCCACCGCCATATACAACACGGCCAGATTTTGTGTAAAACTCGGTACTGTCTATGGTACCATGATAATCGGCAGCATAATAACTTTCTATATCTATCATGTTGCCAATGCTGTCTTGATATACTTTTTGTATGCTTCTACCACTTGGGGTGTAGTATCTGGCCACAGTTAATCTAATTGCAGCTTTTTCTGGCAAATGGTGTTCTTCTTGTACCAAACCTTTTCCAAAACTTCTTTGGCCTATGATGGTAGCTTTGTCGTTGTCTTGAAATGCTCCGGCCAAAATTTCACTAGCCGATGCTGAGTTTTCATTAATTAAAATGTAGTAATTAGGCGCTTCGTACTTTTTGCTCCCTTTAGCGTAGAAGTTTTTTCTAGGGCGTGCTTTGCCTTCAGTGTATACAATTAAGTCGCCTTTCGATAATAATTTTTCGCAAATATTGATGGTGCTGTTAAGGTAGCCTCCACCATTATTTCTCAAATCAATTATCACATTTTTAATGCCTAGTTCAAGAACAGCATCCAATTGCTCAAAAAACTCATCGTCAGTAGTTTCTGCAAAGCGAAGAATTTTAATGAAACCAATGCTATCGAGCAATATATTGTAATCCATTACACTTGGTATTGGAATACTGCCTCTGATAATAGGAAAAGATAAACTGTCTCCATTTCTATCGATCCTTACGTTTACTTTGCTGCCTTTTTCTCCTTTTAGTGTTTTAAGGATGAGAGGGTTGTTGACTTCTTCGCCGAAGAGTTTTGTGCTATCGGCAAATAGAATTTTGTCCCCACGTTTCATCCCTGCTTCGTCTGAAGGACCACCTGGAATGGTTTTTAAAACATTGATACTGTCATCTATTAACATAAACTCAACGCCAATACCAAAGAAGTGACCTTGCATAGGTTCTTGAGCTATGGCTAATTCTTCTGGACTTAAGTATGCTGTATGCGGATCTAATTCTTTCGTTATAGCTTCAATGGCTACTTCAATTAGATGCTCGCGTTGCACATCGTCTACGTACATTTTATCCACGTAGTCTATTACAGATCCTACACGGTCCTGACCAGAACTTTTTCCGAAATAAGCATTGCTGCTATTTGATGTGTACTGAATTCCTAAATAACTACCAACCAAAAACCCAATGGGTAAAATGATTGAAAGCCACAATATCTTTTTGTTTTTATCGAACATCCTCTAAGTTTAATTGCTGCACTTCAATGCCAGATTCTATTAAAAAATCGAGCCCAGTACGGTCTTTGTATTCGTTGAGGTAAACCACCTTTTTTATGCCGCACTGTACAATGAGTTTGCTGCACTCTTTGCAAGGTGATAGTGTAATGTACAACCAAGATCCTGCCGCGTTGTTTGTGCTGTTGGCAATCTTAGTTATGGCGTTGGCCTCGGCATGAAGAACGTACCAATGCGTGTCGTTGTTTTCGTCTTCACAATTATTATCAAACCCAGTAGGTGTACCATTGTATCCATCGGATATAATCATACCGTTTTTCACCATAATGGCTCCAACTTGTTTGCGTTTGCAGTGCGAAAGTTTTGCCCATTCTAAGGCCATTCGCATATAAGCACTGTCGTAACGATGTTGTTTTTCGGATTTAGATAGCTTTTCTAAGCACATTTTTATGGATTCAACAAAGATTTGAAGTTGGCAAATATCGGATAAAAAAAAGTGGGATAAATGAAGCCTTTTTTAAAATGAATGAGCGTTAAATCAAAAAGGTTATTCTTTATTGCAAAAATAATATTTAGGTTTGTCTAAAAATTAAATACAACAAGTGTCAAAATACTTTTTTTATATCTCGTTTCTACTTTTTTGTGGAATTGTATTCTCGGCATGTACTAAGTTGGGTCCTGCATCACCAGAGGAGAATACTTTGCTCGATGGCCCAGTCGAAGGGCTTAGTCCCCAAGAACAATTGCAGTTTTTGCATGGCGATGAAGCTTTTAATGAAACTTTTACTGTAGCAAAGGGTCTAGGTCCTGTTTTTGTTGCAACGCAATGTGCTAGTTGTCATGCTGGCGATGGTAAGGGAACTCCGTTTGTTGAATTCATCCGATTTGGTCAGTGGGATAGTACCGGAAATAAGTACTTAAATCAAGGTGGGCCGCAACTTCAGCAAAATGCTATTCCTGGTTTTCAGCCAGAAACCTTGCCTGATGGAGCTCCTTTTACCACGTTGATTGCACCTGCGGTTACTGGATTGGGGTTTGTTGATGCCGTTTCAGATGCTGATATATTGGCCAATGCAGATCCTTTTGATAGCAACAACGATGGTATTTCTGGTCGTGCCCATTGGAATACTATACCTACCTATGTTACACTTCGTCCCAATACCATTGTGAAAAACGGGAAGTACATTACAAGATTTGGTAAGAAAGCGGCTGCTTACGATTTACTGCATCAAACTTCTGCGGCCTACAATCAAGATATGGGAATTGCATCAGCTTATGAGGCAATAGATGCGTACAGCGGTTTGGAAATAGATCCGGAATTGAGTACTCAAACACTCAACGATGTTGTTTTTTATCTGAAAACATTGAAAGCACCTCTTCGAAGAAATGCTGAAGACTTCACCGTGTTAAAGGGCGAAAATATTTTCAGCGCAATAGAATGTGCAAAATGTCATACGCCAAAGTTTACGACATCCGATTCTCCCATTGCTAGTTTATCAAACGTTGAATTTTATCCATACAGCGATATGTTGTTGCACGATATGGGGGATGCTTTGGATGATGGATATACTGAAGGGTATGCAAGCACTGCGGAATGGAGAACGCCCCTGTTATGGGGGTTAGGCCTTTCAAAAGACGCACAAGGTGGAACCTATCATTTGATGCACGACGGAAGAGCAAAAAGCATTTCACAAGCCATTGAATTTCATGGAGGAGAAGCCCAAAATTCGAAAGAAGCCTATTTGGCTTTGAGTTCTGAGGATAAATCCGCGCTCATCAAATTTTTAGAATCACTTTAATGGAACGTCGAAAATTTGTAAAACAATGCTGCATTGGCAGCTTGGCAATTCCAATTGGGTCAAGCATTTTAACGTCATGTGTAGGAATGCATTATGCAACAGCTACCGAGAAGGGCAACATCATCTCGATACCGAAAAGCGAATTTGTTATTCTAAACCCAAAAGGAAACAAACAACGAAAGTTTGTGCTGGTAAAAAGCTCACGCTTCAGTTTTCCTATTGGAATAGTACCAAACGGAAACCATTATACCGCATCATTAATGAAATGCACACACCGTGGATGCGAATTGAATATTGGTGGAGGAATTTATTCTTGCCCTTGCCATGGCAGTGAATTTACTCTTGAAGGACAAGTATTGCAAGGTCCAGCAATTGATGCATTAACAACTTTTGAAATTGAAACTGACGATGACACTATTTACATCAAACTATAAAAGCATTGTAACGGCTTTAATCTTGTTACTGAACACTGTACTCCAAGCGCAAACTAACAGTATCAATAGAACTCTAGCAGATACAGCGAGTGACCAATTGAACATGGATGCCGTATACAATCGCCCTTTTTTAACCTTTCAGAAAGCGCCGGTAGCACTGGGCGGATATCTTGAGGCCAACTCTATCTATTCAATTTCAGATGGGGTAAGTGAAGGACTTTCGTTCCAAGCAAGGCGATTGACCATTTTCATGTCGTCTAGCATCAACAAACGTTTGAAGTTTTTAAGCGAAATAGAATTCGAAGATGGCACGAAAGAAATAGCCATTGAATTTGCTGCCTTGGATTTGAGTTTTTCGCCTGGTTTGAATTTTCGTGGAGGCATCATCATGAACCCAATAGGGGCCTTCAATCAAAACCACGACGGCCCAAAATGGGAGTTTATAGAACGCCCAACCGTGGCGGTTAATATGTTGCCTGCTACTTGGTCTAATGCAGGGTTTGGTATCTACGGAAAAACCTATAAAGGCGACTGGATTTTAGGCTACGAGGCCTACTTGAGCAATGGTTTTGACAACAGTATAATCGATAACGAAGAAAACAAAACCTATTTGCCGTCGGCTAAAGGTAATGTAGAGCGTTTTGAAGAAAGCAATAGCGGAACGGTTATGTTTAGCGCCAAAGCAGCGATAAAAAACAGAAAATGGGGCGAAGTAGGTTTGTCTTATATGGGAGGTTCGTACAATGCTTTTGATGTAGACGGATTGCAAATAGACACTGAACGAAAAGTGCATGTATATGCAATAGACTTTAATACAACCATAGCTTCAACAGGGACTTATATTGTAGGAGAAATGGCTTGGATAAATGCTGAAATTCCTAAAACATATACTGAGCAATATGGTTCCAATCAAAGAGGTGTTTTTGTGGATGTTGTTCAACCTATATTGAAAAGGAAAATATTGGATTGGGACAATGCTGTTTTGAATTTTTCGGCTCGATTTGATTATGTGGATTGGAACGTGGGTGCTTTTAAAAGCAATGGCGCCAATATTGGAGAAGATATTTGGGCTGTTACTCCATCCATTTCATTACGACCAAGCATGCAGACTGTTTTTAGAATCAATTATCGATACGATTGGCAACGCGATATATTAGCCAATCCCGCAGCCAAAACCGCAACTTGGTTGTTTGGTTTCAGTACGTATTTTTAAAATCCGATTAAATAATGTTTATCGTTCAAGGAGAGGTTCAATACGTCTCCTTTTTTATGGCTTGTAGTATTAATATTTCCGCTTGTTTGCTTGAGAAATGATAAATTGATGACCTATGGAATACCAATCCAAAATCATGTCGGAAAATATAGATACTCAAACATGGGTGCATGAGTATTCCGATGGTCTATACAATTGGGCGTTATTCAAAGTTGGTGATTCTGAATTGGCTCAGGATTTGGTGCAAGACACTTTTTTGGCTGCATTAAAGCAACTTCAAAAATTCAATGGCAAATCCAAAGTTAAAACGTGGTTGTTCAGCATATTGAATAACAAAATAATGAATCATTTCCGTGAACAATATCGCGCCGGGCAAACATCGGTTTTGGAAGAAGCATTCAACGCAGATGGCAGTTGGAATGTGGAACACAGGCCTGAAAATTGGTCGAGCAATGCCGATAACTTAATGGACGACACTGACTTTGTGGAGCAATTGAATCGATGCAAAGATAAATTGCCAAAACATTGGAGTCTAGCACTGCACTACAAATACTTAGGCGAAGAAGAACCAAAAGTAATTTGTCAGGAATTGAATATTTCTACGACCAATTACTGGCAAATACTTCATAGAGCAAAATTGCAATTGAGGCAATGCTTAAAGAAAAATTGGGGGAGACATGAATAGAAAAATCATGAACAGCATCATGTTATCGTGCAAAGAAGTAACGGAATCTCTTGAACGTATAGCCATTGAAAAATTAAGTCCTGTTACCCGAATGCAAATGAACATGCATTTGAAAATGTGTTCGGCTTGCCAAAAATACAAGAAGCAAAATGACATTTTGGATCAAATATTGAAAGTGGAATTGAGTAAGCAGGAGAAAGAGGGCATGACCAAAACCGTGAAATTATCAGATGTTAAGAAGTCTGAAATAATAGAGTTGATGAAAAACGAAAAATAATTGCCCTTCGTTTGTCAGGAATTGAATCTAAGTCCGACTATAAAAACACATTACTATGAAAAAAATGAAAACGATATTATTTTCCTTATTCACTCTAACATTGTTTGTGCAATGTGTTGGACAGAAAAATTTTAAAAACACTTCTGATAATATTCCGAGTCATAAAATTTGGGACGAACTCACGAAAAAGAATGTGTCACAAGATGGGCATGTAAACTATAAAGGATTTATTCAAGACAGCTTGAAGTTAAATAAGTACTTGGACCTTATCAGTGCCAGTGCTCCCAATAAAAAAACGTGGAGTAACGATGAGCAAATGGCCTTTTGGATCAATGCTTACAATGCTTACACCGTACAGTTAATCATTAGAAATTATCCACTAAAAAGCATCAAAGAAATTGGTGGTAGAGTACCTTTTATCAATAGCAGTTGGGATATAAAATTCATTCAATTTGGTGGCGAAACCTTGGATTTGAACAACATCGAACACGGTATTCTAAGAAAAGAATTTGAAGAGCCTCGTGTTCACTTTGCTTTAAACTGTGCCTCTGTTTCATGCCCTAAATTGCGCAACGAAGCGTATACAGCAGAAAAGCTTGAATCTCAGCTCAACGACCAAGCAAAAGCTTTCATCAACAACCCTTCTAAAAACAACATTGGCGATGGTAAAAACATCAAAATATCGAAGTTGTTTACTTGGTTCGAGGGCGATTTCAAAAAGAAAAGCCCCAATATTCCAGCCTTTTTATCCCAATTCAGTAAAGTGAAAGTTTCGGAAGATGCGGATATCGACTACTTGGATTATAACTGGAACTTAAACGAGTAACTATGGGCAAGCACGTTGTAATTATTGGCAATGGAATTTCGGGTGTAACTACTGCAAGGCATTTGCGCAAAACCTCATCTGATACCAAAATCACCATCATTTCTTCTGAAACCGATCACTTTTTTTCGCGTACGGCGTTGATGTACATTTTCATGGGACACATGAAATTCGAACACACCAAACCTTACGAAGATCATTTTTGGAAAAAGAACAGAATCGATTTACTGAACGCTCATGTTAAAGAAATCGACTTCAACAAAAAAACGCTTCAATTCAGCGATGGCAATTCTTTAGCTTACGACGATTTGGTTTTGGCTTTGGGTTCGAAACCGGCAAAATTTGGGTGGCCAGGACAAGATTTACCTGGAGTACAAGGTTTGTACCATTACCAAGATTTATTGTTGCTTGAAGAAAATGCTAAAAACGCAAAACACGCCATCATCGTTGGTGGTGGATTGATTGGTGTGGAATTAGCAGAAATGCTTTTAACACGCAACATCAAAGTTACTTTCTTGGTTCGTGAAGACAAATTTTGGGGCGGTGTTTTGCCAGCCGATGATGCAAAATTTATTGGCGAACACATCATCAACGATCACCACGTCGACATCAAATTCAACAACAATTTGAGAGAAATAAAAGCGGGCGACGATGGTCGAGTAAAATCCATTGTGATTGAAGAAACTGGCGAAGAAATTCCTTGTGAAATAGTTGGATTAACTCCAGGCGTGCAAACCAATGTCGACTTTTTGAGAAACACCGAATTGGAAATAGATCGTGGCATACTCATCAACGAGTTTATGGAAACCAATATTCCCAACGTGTATTCGCTTGGCGATTGTGCTCAACACAGAATAGCTCCTGTAAACAGACGGCCGGTAGAGCAAGTTTGGTACACAGGCAAAATGATGGGCGAAAGTTTAGGGAAAACTTTAGGTGGACAAAAAACAGCTTACAACCCAGGGCATTGGTTCAACTCAGCGAAGTTTTTCGACATCGAATACCAAACCTATGGAATGGTATTGAGCAATCCTAAAGACGATGAAAACACTTTCTTTTGGCAGCATCCTACCGAAAACATAGCCTTGCGATTGGTCTTCAAAAAAGAGAACAATCAGTTTGTAGGGACCAATGTGTACGGCATTCGCTTACGCCACGAATTGTTTGACAAATGGCTCAACGAAAACCAAAAAGTGCAACACGTTTTGGAACATTTCAACGATGCCAATTTCGATCCTGAATTTTATAAGAACCACGCAGAATCTATTCTAACAGCATTCAACCAACAATTTGGCACGAACATAAAAGCCAAGAAAAAAAGCTGGAAACGCATTTTTAACCTACAAGCCTCTTAATATGAAAGCATATCATAACATTCAAAAAACAGGCTTGTTCGTTTTCCTTATCGGCCTTTTTATATTCACAGCTTCAAGTTTTTTTGGAGAGTACAAACTCACACAAGAAATAGCCAACAATACCTTTACTGAGCAGCAAATTGGCAACATTGGCGATCAACTTTCGGCTGAAATTGTAGACAAGGAATACACTTCTCCCAACGCTTTAGCTTCAGAAATCATAGCCATTTACAACAGCAAAAACGAAGAACTAAAAGCCAATCAAGATTGGAACAATGTGATGTGGGACAGTCCTTCATCCATTGCCTTCAGTGCGGTAAAAGCTTCTGATACGGGCATCTTTTCTCAATCGCCTTGGTTGATGTTTTTGCTCACTTTTGGTTTGGGCATATTGGGATCCTTGATGTACATCGTACCTACGGTTATCACTTTAGGCCCGAAAGGCATAAAAAACAACGGCATTTATCACAGTGCAGCCACCAACAGAGGTTGGATAGGGATACTCACATTGGTTTACCTCGTTACGTTTTATGTTGTCCTTTACTTCTACCCTTATTTGGTGGTGAACCAAGTCAGTATCGTCAATCCCATAAGTTTGGCTTTAAGTGGAAACGGTGCTAGTCAATGGTTTTTGTATGGATTTATGTACTGTACTGTGATGGTGGTGATGGCAATAAAAATGTACATCAAGTACCGCCACAACCGATATCAAATCATTAGAACCAGTTCGGTTTTGTTTTTCCAAATTGCTTTTGCCTTCTTGATTCCAGAAATATTGGTGCGTTTCAATATGCCGTATATGGATTTTAAAAATGCTTGGCCGTTGGATTATGATTTCTTTTTCGATTGGAACATCAACAACCTCATCAATAGCGGCAACATTGGTTTGTTTATGTTGGTTTGGGGCATCGTACTTACGGTGATTATTGTGCCCATAATGGTCTATTTCTATGGAAAAAGATGGTATTGCAGTTGGGTTTGTGGCTGCGGAGGATTGGCCGAAACATTGGGCGATCCTTACCGACAATTGTCGGACAAGAGCATAAAATCTTGGAAGTTAGAGCGATGGCTCATTCACGGCGTATTGGTGTTTGCTATTATTATGACCGGAGGAGCTTTGTACACTTATATTACTGGCGCTCAAGAAGTATTGGGCATCGCTACTTACGACCTTCAAAAAACCTATGGATTCCTTATTGGATCAATCTTTTCGGGAGTAATAGGTACTGGATTTTATCCTGTTTTGGGTAACCGTACTTGGTGCCGATTTGGATGTCCTTTGGCAGCTTATATGGGCTTGGTTCAGCGTTTCAAATCACGATTCAGAATTACCACAAATGGTGGGCAATGCATTTCTTGCGGAAACTGTTCTACCTACTGCGAGCAAGGTATTGACGTAAGAGCTTACGCCCAAAAAGGACAAAACATTGTACGAGCAAGTTGCGTTGGATGTGGAGTTTGTTCGGCAGTTTGTCCTCGTGGTGTTTTGAAATTGGAAAACGGACCAGAAGAAGGCCGAATCGATGATAATCCGTTTATGATTGGTAGCGATGGTATTAAAATGAATACCGAAGCTTAATAGCGTATAGTTGAGAGATTCTCACTTTCGAGAGAATGATGGTTGAGACGGTTCGTTTGAGCCAATAATGACAAGCAGTTTTGTGTTTCCCACCTAATTATAAGGAGGGGAGCCTATAAAGCGGGCTGGTTATTGCGCATTCCAAAAAAATAGAATTTAGATTTCCTTTTTCAAGGGAATGATTTACTGTATTATCAAGCGGCCATGAAATTGGTTGCATAGGCTCAATCAAACACCACTAATGTGGGAATGGATTGCATAATTAAGATGAAGAAATTAATTTTTATTTACAATGCCGATACAGGCTTGTTCAATACCGTTAGCGATTTTGCTCACAAGATTGTATCTCCAAGTACCTACGCTTGTTCTCTTTGTCAGATTACATACGGCAATTTTGGAATGAAAAAAGAGTGGCGTGAATTCCTGAAGAAAGTCCCATATGAAATGGAGTTCTTGCATAAAGACGAAGCCTTAAAGAAGTATCCAACCTTAAATGAAACTTTCCCCTCAATTCTATTGTCTGAAAAGAACGAAGAATTTGACGTGATTATGAATTCGAGCGCACTCGAGAATCAGGAAAACTTGAAAACATTGATAGAGTCAGTAAGTATAAAATTGGGTGTGTAGCGCAAGATTTTGTTGTGCTTTTGGAGCTTATTAAACTTAGAATATTGGCAAAGTTTAGTTTTGGCTTTTGTTCTTACTTTTCCATCAGGTTTTGAGTATGGTATTCAGTAAGCTATTTCGGCTAGTTGCAATAAATGTAATTGTGTTTTTGCCATTTTTAGGGAAAGCACAAACTCATTATCTAGATTCTGTTTTGGCTATACCGTACAGCGAATATGTTTCGGATTATAGTGTCTACAGTCCCTTATTTCAGAAAGCTATAATAGTTGCAGAGCAGCAACACGATAGTGTCAATTTAGCGACTGTTTTAATGCGCCAAAACGTGTTAGAATACTTGGCAGGAGAAGTCGATTACGCTATAGAATTGGCATTGCGGAGCATCGAAATCAATAAAGCCATTGGCAATGATGAGGGACTGAGTCGAGCTCTTTGTTTACTCGGATATCAAATCAAAAGACAAGATCTTGAGCGGGCTATTGAATACATGCGTCAAGGCATATTCATTCAAGAGAATATGGGCGATACAATGGAGTTGCTCAACAGTTACGACAACTACAGTGTTTTAAAAGAATTCAACGGCGAGTTGGATTCGGCGTTGTATTTTGTAAACCTTTCTTTGGCGTTCAAAAGATTGAAAAACGATTCGAATGGCATCCCATTCAGTTTGAACAAAATAGCCAATATTCATCTACTTAAGGGCAATCACAATTTGGCCTTGCAGTACATGGATACTTCCAGTACAATGCGCGCTAAAGACCCAGATAATTATTACTATTTGGGCGAAAATGAAATGTGTTTTGGAGATATTTATTCTGATTGGGGTAAAGGAATACAAGCGATTGAACACTATGAAAAAGCCGTTTTTTATGCTCAACAAAAATCGGGTTATGCTTACATCATTCGCGATGCTGCACAACGTCTAACCAATTTATACGCTTCCGAAAATAATTTTGAAAAAGCATACCAATACAGTGCTATGTATCAACTGTTTAACGACAGCATAGAAAGTGCCAGTACACGAAAAAACATGAACACACTTTTGGTGCGTTACGAAAGTGCTGAAAAAGAAAAAACCATAGCCAAACAAGCTTTTTTACTAACAGAAGAGACTTTGAAATCAAGGAATCGTCAAATATTGGCTATTTCTATTGCCTTTTTATTGGCATTGGTGGTATTGTATTTTATTTACCGAATTCGTATTTCTCGTCAGCGTAGAATGCAAGCCGAAGAAGCTGGTCAATTGAAGTTGCAAAACGAACGCATCCGTGTTTCACGCGATTTGCACGATCATATTGGGGCAGAATTAACTCTTATTGCATCGGCTACTGATCAACAAGCGCGTCAAATTACAGATAAGGGCATTGTTTCAGAATTGAAAAACATTAGTCAGAACGCTCGCTTGGCTATGCAGCAATTGCGCGAAACCATTTGGGCGATAAGTCCAGAGCCTATTGTGTTGAATGCCTTTGCATTGCGCATACAAACCTATGCTCAGAAAATGTGCCAATCGCACGATATAAAATTGGAGTTTGAGAATAATTTGAATTTGACGAATGTGCCAATGAGTCCAGCCATAACCATTAATTTATTCCGTGTTTGTCAAGAATCGGTCAACAATGTATGCAAACATTCAGGGGCTACTACGTTACGAATTGAATGTTCTTTCCAAAACCAGATTTTAAAAATTCAAATACAAGACAACGGCAAAGGCTTTGATGCGAACAACATTCAGGCAGGCTATGGTTTGCAAAATATGGAAGGACGTATGGCTGATGTCAATGGCGAAATACGATGGGATAGCACACTTGGAAAAGGCACTAATGTCCTTTTGGAAATTAACGTTAGCCAAGAATAATACGAAGAACAGCGTATAAAATAAAAGTGGTGTATTCGTAGATTTGAATAGACATTTATTCCCCACAATATGATCAAAATCTTAATTACTGAAGATATCCAACGTTTGGCTGTAGCGCTGCAAGCGAAGGTAAATTTGATGGAGGGAGTTGAGGTAAAAGAAATGTTTCCGAATGGCGAATTACTGATCAAGTATTTACGTCGAAACAGCAATGTGGATGTTATTTTAATGGACATCAATATGCCGGTAATGGATGGTATAACTGCCACAAAATACATCAGCGAAAAATGGCCTCACATTAAGATTTTAATGAGCACGGTTTTCGATGACGACGACCATTTGTTTAAGGCCATATTGGCAGGAGCAAAGGGCTATTTACTCAAAGACGAAACAGCCGAAAAAATTGAAGCCAGCATACGAGAAGTCCTTTCTGGAGGTGCGCCTATGTCGCCTAGTATTGCACTGAAGGCCATTTCATTGATTAGATTCCAGCCTTCCGAGAGCCATGCAAACGAAGACTTTGGTTTATCAAAAAGAGAAATTGAAGTTCTAGAACATTTGTCCACGGGATTGATCTACGACGAAATCGCGTCGAACTTAAATGTAAGCACGGGCACTATACGCAAACACGTAGAAAACATCTATAGAAAATTGCAAGTGCACAGTAAAGTGGAGGCCGTTCAGAAGGCCAATAAATTTAGGTTATTCAAGTAAAAATACGCAGAACGTCGTATTGCGTTAAGGTAGAGCAATTGGGAACTTTGGTTTGCAATGAACGATACCTCAATCATACAATTCCCCGCTAAAAAAGTACTTGCTTTTTTACTACTAATGTGCAGTGTAAGCTTGTTTTCTCAGCGAATTACAAAGCCCGAGCAAATTGTGAAAATGGCTAAAAGCGAATTGTCTGCTGGAATGGAAAAAACAGGCGATATCTATGCCTTTGCCAAAGAAAACAACATTACAGGAAACATAGAGGTGGAGTATGTTATTGGCGACAATAAAAAAGTAATTACACTCAATTTACTCTCTTCAGAAGGCATGAGTATTCCTCATAAAAATGCCATCAAGACATTTCTTTTTTACCGAAAATTTTCATTCAAGACAATGAAAAAATCGCGTCATCAATTCACGTACACTTTTCAATTTTAATCAAACCAAACAGCCCAATGAAAAACAAGATAATAGCAATACTGATGCTGGCTACTACAGCCATTTATGCTCAAAAAGATATGAGCGTTGTGTGGGAAGCCAAAATGGAACACCGTTCAGAATACAAAGGAACTGGACTTGAAGGTGATGTAAGTTATGTAGCTTCTGATAAAGAAATTACGGTTTTTAAAAACGACGATGGATCGATAGTTTGGTCAAAAAAATTCAAAGAAATTGCTCCTAACCTTCGAAAAATAGACGAATTGGAACCTTTTTGGAAATCAAACGTGATTTTCTTGTTCGACAGAAAACTAGGAAAAGATCAAATTGCATGTGTTGATTTGACTACCGGAGATTTGCTTTGGACTTCGGATAAATACCAAGACGTAACCGATGATAACCTCATCTATATCCGAGAGAAAAATGCATTCGCCATGTCCATCAAAAAAGGCTTAGTGCTTATCGATGCTCGTACTGGTGAGGAATTTTGGCAAACAGCATTGTTCTCTGGTGTTGTTGGTCAATACCTATACGATGGTGATACTGAAACCATGACGATAGTGAACTTTAAGCCTGCTGGTTTAGCAGCATTGTTTGCAGGATTTAAAAACCAGATTGTACGCTTAGATATCAATACCGGAAAATTCCTGTGGGAACAAAAATACATTGGTCAAGCAGAGCGCAAAGTTATTAGCCGAGAGTATTTGTATGAATTAGACTTGGTTGAAGATAAAGTTATGCTTCGTTTGAATGGTTTACAAGCCTTCGATTATAAAACGGGTAAAGCATTGTGGTCAGCAGCTTTCGACTTCAGTCCTGAAGGAGCCGCTAGAAAACCTGCAGGAAAGGTGTTGAAATTTGGTGTTTACGGTGCCGTTGCAGATCCTGTTATTTCTGGCGATTATATCTACGTTTTGGATATGTCTCGCAAAAACAAACAGTTCATCAATAAATACGATAAATACAGTGGAAATTTAGTTTGGACCAGCCCAGAAATAAAAGGCGGAGCAAGAGCCATTCCTAACATGTATGTTGTTGGTAATAGAGTGATTTTACAAATAGGTGGAATTGTAGAAGTGCAGTCTGTGGTTGAAAAGAAAACAACCGTTAATGGGGTTACTACAACCACTAAGACAACCAAAATTTCATTCGAAAACGTAAAACCAAATGGGGTTCAAGCTTTCGATACCGAATCGGGTCAATTTGCTTGGGATTCAGAACGTTTCAAAAAAGGCATTACCAATATGCTAAGCATCGGTGACGATATCATAGTATGCAGTGGTAAAGCGTACTACGGACTAAAAGGTTCTAATGGAGCTGAATTGTACGAGCGTTCTATCAAAGACGATGGTATTGGTTGGGCAAGCAGTATTTTCGAACACAACGGAAAAATTGTTGTTGTTGGCGCTAAGGGTATTTCTTTTCACGATATAGAAACAGGAAAATTAACGGCCAGCAACAAATACAAAAACAGTACGCTAGAAAGTGTTCAAGGCGATATTCTAGTAATGAAAACGGCCTCGGCTGACATTGCTGCGTTCGATTTGAATGACTGTAGTTACACAGAATTTAAAGCCAAAAACGATGCGCATACTTGGTTGAGTCTTACATCAGAATACGTGTACATATACGAGAATAAAAAAGTAAAAAAAGTAAAGACTAGGGGCTAAGTCGTTTTTTTACTTCAATGAAAAAGGGGTTGCTTCATGGGGCAATCCCTTTTTTTTATTTGTGATTTTTTCTCAAAGAAACACATGAATTGACTCAACATAATTCGTGTGAGCTATTTTTCCTTTTATCTTTCAGAAATAGATTGATGGTATATGTTTTTTGATAGAGATTTAAGTTGGCTTTCGTTCAATAAAAGAGTGTTGATGGAGGCCGAAAATGAAGCCGTGCCACTGTACGAACGCATTAAATTTCTAGCCATTTATTCTTCCAACCTCGATGAGTTTTTTAGGGTTCGAGTCGCTTTTCTTAAACGTTTGGCTTTTATCAACAAAGAAAAACTCAACTCTTCATTGAAGTTAGACGAACCTCAAGAACTACTATCTAAGGTTTTAAAAGAAGTGCACGAACAACAAAACATGTTTGGTAAAACATTGCGCAACAGTATTTTACCGTCTTTGCGAGATCATAAAATACATGTTTATTATTCTGAGCCTTTTCACGACGATCATCTAGAAGCGATTCGAGATATATTTTACACCCAAATTCTATCGTTCATTCAACCCATTGTTGTGCCTATGGGGAGCGATCATTCAATATTTTTGGAAGAAAGAGCGCTCTATATGGTGGCCGAATTGCAACGCGATGGTCAAAATTTTCTTGGAATAGTCAACATACCTAGCGACGAAATCGACCGCTTTCAGTCATTGCCTTTTTTGAACGGAATGCATCATTATGTGTTCATCGACGACATCGTAAAACAGTATGCTAGTACCATATTTTCTGGCTACACGGTTTCCAATTGTGGCAATGTAAAATTGAACAGAGATGCCGAATTGTATTTATCCGACGATTATTCAGAGAATATTTCTCAGAAGATAAAGAAGCATCTTTCTAAAAGGAAAACAGGGGCGCCTTCTCGTTTTTTATATGACACTAGGTTGTCGAAAGATGTGCTCTTGCAATTGAAAAAAGGGCTGGAACTTTCTGAAGCCGATTTGGTGGCTGGAGGGGCTTATCATAATCTGTACGACTTATTTTCTTTGCCCAATCCTGTGGGGCGGAAATTAGAAAACGCTCCCATGCCGGCCTTGCCTCATATGGGCTTTAAATACACCAATTCTATATTCGATGCCATCGATAAGCAAGATGTTTTACTGTCGTTTCCTTATCAGAAATACGATTACATACTGCGCTTTTTTAATGAAGCAGCCATCGATCCACAGGTTGTAAGCATCAAAGCTACCCTGTATAGAGTTGCGCAAAAATCGCACATTACCAATGCCTTAATAAGTGCTGCTCGAAATGGAAAAAAAGTAGAAGTTTTGGTGGAAGCCAAAGCCCGATTCGATGAAGAAAACAATTTAGAGTGGGCGGATAAAATGACGCAAGCTGGTGTTTCCGTTATTTTTAGTGACGAGACCTTGAAAGTGCATTCAAAAGTGGCCTTGGTAACACGACAAAACAACGATGGCAAAAGTCAACGATTTGGTTTTTTCGGAACGGGAAATTTCAATGAAAAAACGGCCAGTATTTACACCGATTTTGCTTTGTTATCGGCTAACGACAAATTAACGGCTGAACTCGATTTGAGTTTGGACTTTATTCTAGGCAAGCACAAGCATATCGAACTGCAACATTTGTTGGTGGCGCAAGTCAATATGCCTGAGAAATTCACGCAATTGGTAAAACAAGAAATAGAGTTTGCTAAAGCCGGGAAAGAAGCCAAAATGGTTTTGAAAATCAATAATTTAGAAGATATAAAGATGATCAAACTCCTTTATTCTGCGGCTAAAAGTGGAGTAAAAATAGAATTGATTGTTAGAGGTATTTGTTGTTTGGTGCCTACCGAAAATATTTCGGTTACCCGATTGGTCGACCGATTCTTGGAACATGCTAGGGTGTACATTTTCAATAACGGTGGTAAAGAGAAAATTTATGTTGGTTCTGCCGATTGGATGGAGCGCAACCTTCGTCGCCGCATAGAAATAGTTTTTCCTATTTGGGACGAGAATTGTCAGGCATTGATAAAGAAAACCATCGAATTACAATTAACCGATACCACAAAAGCCAGGGCAATAGATCGTCAACTGAATAACGTGAAACGAGATCGCTTAGATGTAGGCATAAGAGCCCAAACAGAGTATTACAAATTTTTGCAGCGCCAACTAGGGTAGAAAAAAGTAGGCATAAAAAAACCCTGACCATAAGATCAGGGTTGTGATGGTACCCAGGGCCGGGATCGAACCGGCACTCCCGAAAGAACTGGTGTTTGAGACCAGCGCGTCTACCAATTCCGCCACCTGGGCAAGGTGTAAATGATGATTGACTGAACAATCTGTCATCCGAATTGGAGCGCAAATATAGAATTTTCTTGGAATAAAAATACGTCCATATTTTTTTGACTTAGAATTTGATAAGTGTACCTTTGCGCTCCAATTCTTTCAATTTATGTCTGACAACGCTATTCGTATTTTTTCAGGAGAATCTAGTAACTACATTGCCGAAAAAATTGCCGCAGCTTACGGTGAACCATTAGGTAAGGTAACATTCAACAAATTCTCTGACGGAGAATTCTGCCCTTCATTCGAAGAAAGTATTCGTGGATCGGATGTATTTTTGATTCAAAGTACTTTTGCACCGAGCGACAACCTTATGGAGCTTTTGTTGATGGTAGATGCAGCTAAAAGAGCTTCTGCTAAACGCATTGTTGCCGTTGTTCCTTACTTCGGATTTGCTCGTCAAGATAGAAAAGACAAACCTCGTGTAGCCATTGGAGCCAAATTGGTAGCCAACTTGATGCAAACTGCTGGAATTAGCCGTTTGGTAACCATCGATTTGCACGCCGATCAAATTCAAGGATTTTTTGAGGTGCCAGTTGATCATTTATACGCTTCTAAATTGTTTTTAGAAGAAATAAAAAAATTGGACTTGCCAAACCTTATGGTAGCGGCACCAGATACAGGCGGTACGAAACGTGCCAACTCTTACGCAAAACACTTAGGGGTTGATATGGCAATTTGTTACAAAGAAAGAAAAGTAGCCAATGTTGTAGATTCTATGACCTTGATTGGTGATGTAAAAGGCAAAGACGTGGTATTGATTGACGATATTATCGATACAGCCGGTACCATGACCAAAGCAGCTGATCTTATTATGGAAAAAGGCGCTAGCAGTGTAAGAGCAATGTGTACTCACGCTGTATTGTCAGGTCCAGCCTACGAAAGAATTGAAAAATCTGCATTAACGGAATTGATCGTAACCGATACCATTCCTTTGAAACAAGAATCTGATAAAATAAAAGTTATCTCAATTGCCGGATTAATGGCCGATGTCATTTCGAATATTGTGAATTATAAGTCAATTAGTAGTAACTTTGTCATCCAATAATAAAAACAAACAATGAAAACAGTACAATTGAGCGGTTCTGTACGCCAGAACGTAGGAAAAAAAGATGCTGTATCTCTAAGAAACTCAGGAAAAGTTCCTGCTGTTCTTTACGGTGCGGGTACTCAAACTCACTTCGCAGTAGATGCTTTGCCAATGTCTAAATTGGTAATTACTCCAAACGTATATCAAATTGAACTTGATATCGAAGGAACTAAAAACAATGCTATCATCAAAGAAGTACAGTTTCACCCTGTAACTGAAGAAATTATTCACGTTGATTTCTTACAACTATCTGAAGATAAGCCAGTAAAAATGAAATTGCCATTGCGCCTTACAGGTAACTCTTTAGGTGTTAGAAATGGTGGTAAACTATTGGTAAACTTCCGTAAGGTTGATGTTGTTGGTTTGCCAAGTGCATTCCCAGACGATATTACTGTAGATATTACTGATTTACGTATCGGTATGTCTGTACGTGTTCGCGACTTAAGTTTCGACGGACTTACTTTCCTTAATGACCCTGCTGCTATGGTAGTGCAAGTTAAAATGGCTCGTGGTGCTGTTGATGCTGAAGAAGAAGGTGATGAGGATGAAGAAGCTGAAGCTGGTGCTGAAGCTGCTGCAGAATAAGCATTATGAAATACCTAATCTTCGGATTGGGCAATCCTGGGTCGGAATACGAAGACACCAGGCATAATATAGGATTTAAGATATTGGACGCTCTGGTTAGGGCGTCCAATTCTGTTTATACCCCTGTGAAACATGGTCAAATGGCCGAGATAAAACACAAAGGCAGAATCTTAAAACTCTATAAGCCCAATACCTACATGAACCTGAGTGGCAAATGCGTGCAGTATCACATGCAGCTCGAAAAAGCCCCTCTCGATCACATTCTAATAGCTACCGACGATTTGGCATTGCCTTATGGTACGCTTCGTTTTAGAGGTAAAGGATCGGATGGCGGACACAATGGTTTGAAAGACATACAAGCCAAAATAGGCAGTAAATACCCGCGGTTACGCTTTGGTATAGGCAAAGAGTTTAGACCAGGTGAACAAGTAGATTATGTGCTTGGTAAATGGAGTGATGATGAGCTTAAAAACTTTGAAGAACGCATAGAAACGGCTGGTGAAGGCATCAAAGCTTTTGTTTTTGGAGGCATAAACGATGCGATGAACCGTTTCAACGGGAAATGATAACAAGCTATTAGGTTACACAATGAGCACTTGGTTCCGATAGTACTCAGAAGTTGGAAGAAGGGATTTAGTATCCCTACACATTCTGCATGCTTTTGATGTCACTTCGTTCCGATAGCTATCGGAAGCCGACCTAAGGAGGATGTATCGAGAAGTCGTTAGCAGTGGAAGTTGTTCTTTTCATATCCACTATCTTCAAAGGTCTGTCTTTCAGATGCGAAACAAGTGTATCTTCGCGCACCTTTTTTACAGATATTGGAAACGTTTTTTAGCGATGAGCAATGGTTATCTTGGATAGATAAACTTGCCGAGGATGACTTTGTAGTTATCGATGATTTTATCTCCAATGAGCAGTTGTTGCAATTGCGTGCATTTCTTTTAGAAAAATGGCAAAATGATGCCTTCAATCACGCCAAAATCGGATCGAATATTAACGACACACTTGCTAGCGACATTAGAGGTGACTATACGTTTTGGCTCAACGAAAAGCGCGACGAACAACTCAATGTTTTCTTTAATCTCATTCGCGAAAGCATCGCCAATTTCAATCGATATTGTTTTTTGAGTTTGGCCGGCTTTGAATTCCATTTGGCGCACTATCCACCCAATACTTTTTACAAGCGTCATTTCGATCGGTTTAAAGACAAGAGCAACCGCATTTTATCGTTCGTTATCTATCTGAACGAAAACTGGGTAGATGAGCAAGGTGGACAGCTAAGAATGTACAATGTTAAAGGGCAAGAACATCTTGATGTAGAGCCCATTGCCAAACGGGTGGTTATTTTTAAAAGCGATGCCGTAGAACACGAGGTTTTGCCTACCACTGCCTCTCGCTACAGTTTTACGGGGTGGTTGTTGTATCAGCCAAGTACCGTTGGTAGTGTTATTGTGTAGAAATTAAGGCATTTTATAAAGCGTCACTTCGAGTGTCCGACATTAGGCGGAAGTATCGAGAAGAAGCAAAAAAAAATCAATATTTAATTAATTGATGTGTCTCCTTTTTGCTTTCGTCGCTCTTCGAAAAAATCATCAGTATTTTTATAATGTATATTTTGATCAGACAACATATTTTCATTCAATTCTCTTAATCGATATTTAATGTTTTCTTTTGACTGACTTTCGAAATGATGATCAAGAGTAATATTCAGTTCTTGATATTTAGTTTTCAGCCAATTGAATTTATCAAAAACTTCAGGATTTTCAAAACTAGAGTCAAGCCCGGCTATAATTACTTTCCTTACTTTATCTAAGCTAGCAATAAGCATTTCTTTTGTTATTTCTACCCACGTTTCCATAACTTCATAATATACCATTTGATGAAATCCTACACAACCATCAGTAAATCGCGTAATGTACTGATGATATGGATATCGATCTCGTTTTGTTGTTAGAGGGTAATTAAGTTCCTTAATTAAGGAGTCTGAAAGTATAATTCTAGGATATTTTGCGCTTTTTGATTCAAGCTGGTAAGCGTCTATTAAGCCTTGCCCAAAAACAGTTCCTTGCGAGTTATGATATAATTCACCAATTGTAATTCCTCCTCTAAATAAAATGCCTTTTTCAATTAAAACTGAACCTATATATGATAGTTGACTAATCAATGTTGAGAAGTATTCATTTGATTTCCCTTCATCAATTTTAACTGAGACTACAATGCTATCTGAGAAAGCTGTAACATTAATTTTATCTTGAATATTGAAATTCTCTATTCCTTTTTTAAAAGCGTCATCCTCGATTTCGATTAATTTTAGGTTCCATTTATCAGATGATTCTAAATTTTTTAAATCTGTTAATACCGAATGAATTAGTTGAATTTTCGAATTATCACTTCCTGAATTTTTTATTATTTCTTTAAAACCAAGAATATCTATAAAGGCAACGAATCTTTTATCATATTTTACATTGTCGCTAAGAGTCATTTTATGATGCTTTAAATTTTCAATGCGCTTCTAGCCAGTTGTTACCAAGTCCAATCTCAACTTCCATAGGCACATCTATTGGGTAGGCTAGTTCCATTTTTTCTTTGATGATGGGCGATACAATGTCCACTTCGTCTTTTGGTACATCAAATACCAATTCATCGTGTACTTGCAACAACATTTTGGTTTTTAAATCGCTCGTGTTCAACCATTGCTGTATGTCTATCATTGCTTTCTTGATGATGTCGGCTGCCGAACCTTGTATGGGTGCATTGATGGCGTTGCGCTCGGCAAAACTTCTTACCGTTGCGTTGCGCGAATTGATGTCGGGCAAATGGCGCTTACGCCCCATAATGGTGATGACATAACCATTGTCTCTTGCATCGTTTACTTGTTTGTCCATCAGTCTTTTTACAGAAGCGTATTTCTCTAAGTAAGAATCGATAATTTCTTTGGCTTCGCTTCTAGAAATACCCAATTGTTGACCCAGTGTAAAGGCTCCCTGACCATAGATAATACCAAAGTTTACGGCCTTGGCTTTGGCTCTAGTAGCTCTGTCAACTTCGTTTTCATCTACCCCAAAAACACGTGCAGCAGTTGCGCTGTGTATGTCTTTTTTGGAAACAAAATCGGCCACCATGTTTTCATCTTTTGCCAATGCGGCTACTATACGCAACTCTACCTGAGAATAATCTGCGGCAAGCAATACGTGATTTTCATCGCGCGGAACAAAGGCTTTTCTTACACCTTGCCCTAACTCTGTTTTTATTGGAATGTTCTGAAGATTGGGGTTTTTAGAACTCAATCGACCCGTACTAGCTACTGCTTGTTGGTACGAAGTATGAATGCGCCCTGTTTTAGCATCCACCAATTTTGGTAGGGCGTCTACATAGGTCGATTTTAATTTGGTAACCTCTCTGTATTCCAGTATTTTACCAATGATGGGGTGTTTGTCTCTTAGTTTGGTTAAAACCTCTTCACCCGTGGCATATTGACCCGTTTTGGTCTTTTTAGCTTTCGGGTCTAGCTTCAAATGATCGAATAAAATGAGTCCCAATTGCTTTGGTGAAGAAATGGTAAAGGGTCTTTCGGCAGCTTCGTAAATGGCTTCTTCTAATTCTTCTTGTGTTTTTTCAAGTCGTTTAGAAAAATCGTTCAACATCTTAGTGTCCAAATTGATGCCTTCGGTTTCCATTTGCAGCAACACTTCCATTACCGGCATTTCGATGTCAGCCAAAAGGCTTTTTTCATCGTCGCTTAGCATTGGGTTGAACATTTCATACAACTGGAAAGTACAGTCGGCATCTTCGGCAGCATAGATGGCTACTTTGTCCAACGGAGCTTTGTCCATGGTTGTAACATTTCGGCCTTTGCCAATCAATGTTTCTATGCTGATGGGGCGGTATTTAAGATAGTTTTCACACAAACTATCCATGTTATGGCGTTCGTCAGGCTTGAGTAAATAATGCGCCAACATGGTATCGTAAAACGGACCTACAGGTGTAATCCCAGCATTGCGCAGCATGGCCAAGTCGAACTTGATGTTGTGGGCAATTTTTAAAGTTTTTTCGTCGTTCCAGATGCTGTTTAATTTCTCTAAATCGTGTCGTTGTACATCGGTTAAAGTAGGAATGTACCAACCCGTGTCTTTTTTAGTAGAAAGAGCAAGGCCCAATACTTTTCCATTCAAAGTATCCAATCCATCGGTTTCTGTATCGAAGCAAAAAGCTGGAGCGTTTGTAAGTTCGTTAAGAAGTTCTGTCCAGTCTTTTTCGCTTTCTACCAAACGATAATTTTTTTCTTTTTCGTCGTAGGTTTTGTAGGATGATTCTACTTCGTCCGCAGAAAAAAGCTCACTTTGAAATAAATCCGGAGCAGCATCTGCATCGGGTGTTTTGTTTTCAGCAACAGGGCTATCTGTTCCGCCACCAAATATTTTTTTTCCTAATGTTTTGAATTCTAATTTTGCTAAAAGTGGTTCTAGAATTTCTTTGTTGGCTTCTTCTAGTATGAAGTCGTCCAAATTGCAATCAAGTGGTACGTCAAGTTCTATGGTAACCAATTTTTTACTCAAAAAAGCCAATTCTTTGTTGTCGGCTACTTTGTTTTTCATGGCGCCTTTCAGGTCGTCGAGATTGTCGTACAAACCTTCCATGCTGCCGTATTTTTTCAGGAATTTTACGGCTGTTTTTTCTCCAACTCCAGGTATACCCGGTATGTTGTCGGAGGCATCGCCCATCATGCCCAGCAAATCAATTACTTGTAAAGGGTGTTCGATGTCGAATTTTTGTTTCACTTCTTCTACACCTAAGGTTTCTGCTGGTTTGCCAAATCTTCCCGGGCGGTACATATATATGCCTTCCTCTACCAATTGGGCATAGTCCTTATCAGGGGTCATCATATACGTTTCAAAACCTTGTTTTTTTGCCATTTTGGCCAAGGTTCCAATCACGTCATCGGCCTCGTACCCATTCACTCCAAGCTGAGGAATATTGAATCCTTTTAAGAGTTCTTGTATGTAAGGAATAGATTCTTGAATATCCTCAGGCATAGCGTCTCTATTGGCTTTGTATTCAGGAAATTCTATGTGACGCAATGTTGGTTCGCGCATATCAAATGCAACGGCTATATGCGTGGGTTTTTGTTTGTTTATAACATCTAAAAGCGTATTAACAAATCCAAAAATGGCGGAAGTATTTTGCCCTTGTGAATTGATTCTAGGGTTTTTGATGAATGCGAAATACGATCGGTAGATTAATGCAAAAGCATCGAGTAGGAATAATTTTTTTTGTGGCATTGAATGATGTATACAGTTTCCGAAGATAGTTTTTCAATAGGGAAGTGGCAAATGAAAAGTTTTGGGTTTCAGTAAAAGTGTTAGTTTGTTCCGATAACTATCGGAAGCCGACCATAGGAAGGTGTATAGAAAACTGGTTTCTAGGTGAGAAATTTCAAAAGTATTGATGGGAATTATAAAACTTCTCGATACAAATTACTTCGCAAGCTTGTTCTTCCGATAGCTATCGGAACGAAGTGAGGCAGCGTTTTGGTTGTGAAAAGTGAAACGATTCGATTCATCCTGAATGCAACTAAAAATCTCCGTTCGCTAACAGAAACAAATTAATCATTAAGCGTAACAATGGATTGCATCAAAACGCTAAGTTTTCAAATTGATATATCTTCCGAATTCAAATGCATAACATGAAAAAAATATTTACGCTTGTATTACTCGTATCCTGCTTTGTAGGTCAAGCACAATTGGCAATTGAAGTAGAGAAAAAAGCGCAATCTGCTTTCGAAACCTTCGAACAAACAGGTGCTGTAGTGGGCTTGTTAGAAGATGGTAAAACCACTTTTATGAAAGCTTACGGTGTAGCCAATAGCCAAAATAAAACAGCGCTGAATGAAAATACGGTGTTTCAAGTAGCATCTTTATCCAAAGCATTTACTGCAGCATCTATCGGTATTTTAGTGGATAGAAAAGCATTGTCTTGGGACGATTTGGTTATCGATCATTACCCAGAATTCAAACTATACGATGCTTATGTAACTCGTAATTTCAAAATCAAAGATTTATTGTCGCACCACAATGGGTACAATACTTTTGATGGCGATTTGCTGTGGTACGAAAGCAATTATTCTACAGAAGAAATCATGGATCGATTTGCTCGCCTAGCTCCAAAGCACGGTTTTAGAGAAAAATACGGTTACAGCAACATCATGTTCATTGCCGCAGCCAAAGTGATAGAAATAAAAAGTGGTAAAACATGGGAAGAATTTGTGCAAACAGAAATAATGGATGTACTCGGCATGACACGCTCTACTACCGATTTCGATCGTTTTATAGACGACAACAACAAGGCCTATCCGCATATTGAAAAGAAACCCGATGCCCACCGAAATTACAACAACGGAAAAGGAGCCGTAGGAGTAAAAACCACCGCGCCAGATTTATTGAAATGGGCCAATATGTGGTTGAACAATGGTGTAGCAGGAACGGATACTTTATTGAAAGCGGCAACGGTAAACTACATTCAAAACGCGCACACAGCCATGCAGGTTTCGCAACGCAATAAAGATCAAGGTACTTTCCACAGTTCTGCTGGTTTGGGTTGGTTCTTAAAAGACCAAGGCAATATTTCTACCGTAAGCCATAGTGGTGGATTACCAGGATTGATTTTGAATTTGTGTTTGGTGCCAGAAAAGAAATCGGCCTTGGTGGTACTTACCAACGACGAAACCTTGTTCCCATTTGCGCTTACCAACGAATACATAGAAGCTCTAAAAGAAGAAGACAAAACCGATTGGATTGCCTTATACAAACCTTACTCAGACAATGGTTTGGTGAAAAATAGAATAGAGTTGCCTAAAAAAGCCAAATCGTGGTTAACCAATTTGGAAGTAACTGGTATTTACACCGATGCCTATTACGGCGAAGCGCGCGTATTTACGGAAGGTTCTAAATTGAAATTCAGAATGGGAAAAGGGAAACAATTTGTTTCGGAACTATTGCCAATGGGCAAAACCAATTACCGTATCCGATTTAAGGATCATTTTTTACCCGATGGTATTGTAACCTTCTCATTGGACTCGAAAGGAAACGTGGATGGATTTACCATCGATTTGCCGAATCCAGATTTTCACTTCTACAACTTAGATTTTAAGAAAAACTAAAACATCCGTATTCAATTTTTTCAAAAGGGTTTGTTCAGCAATGGATGAGCCCTTTTTTTTAACACAAACATGCTTAGAGTTTAATGTAGAGACAATATGCCGCTAAGGGAAGAAAAGTAGCTTTGTTGCTTCTAAATAGTGACTTTAATGAAAAGCATTCTTACCCTATTCTTTCTTTCTGCCTGTTCTTTCCTTGCAATTTCTCAAGAACATACTTCCCATTGCGAACACCAATGTGTTGTAGAAAAAGAAGCAGTAGGTCCATTTTATTCCCCTTCGAAAAGAGCAACAAATAGTCGATTTTCAACCAATGGGAGGCAACATTTTATAGGCAGTACTCATCAGCACAGTGGTTATTCAGATGGTTATCCTGGAACAACTCCTGCCGATTATTTTGACCGAGGACGCGAGAATGGATTTGATTTTGTGTTGGGAGCCGATCATAGTGATTTTTACAGCATTCCATTAACCTTACACGATGCCTGTTTGTCTGCAGATGTGTTGGATTGCATATCTATTGATTTATCCAATCCTGTAGGTAGTTTATTCAAATGGGCAAATTTCAAAAGCATTGCTGCAAATAGAACCGAAGAAGGTGAATTTGTTGGCGTTAGAGGTTTTGAATGGACTTCGGATAGATTTGGTCACATCAATGTTTATTTTTCAGATAACATTACCAACGCCAAAACCGATGGTGGGTATGTTTACATGCCTATTTTTTGGACTTGGTTTACCACCGAACCGATAGAAATTCCTGGCTTAGATATGTTGTTTGGCAGTTATGGCGGTGGCGATGGCTTGGGTGTTTTCAATCACCCAGGCGATAAATCGTTGTTCGATGAGGATCCGGGTTTTAATTGGAATCAATTTGAGTATGTACCCGAAGCCGATAGTCAAATGGTGGGAATCGAAGTTTTTAATGATGGTAGAGACTATGGTGCAGATGGGCGAACATATTACCAAGAAGTATTAGATGCAGGTTGGCATGTAGGAGCTATGGCATCGGAAGATCATCATGGTACCGATTGGAGCAATGATCAAACTGAAAAAAGTGTAATGGTTGCTGAAAACTTAAATACCGAAGGCTTGAAAGAAGCCATGTATAAGCGAAGCATGTATGCCGTTCGCGATTTTGATTTGCGGATGGAATTTTTTGCTGGGAAAGCCTTTATGGGCAGTCGATTGAAAAGAAAAACGGCGACGTATGTTCAATTAATGGGCAACGTAAAAACTCAACATGGTTTTTATACGGAACTCGTAAGCAGTGGTAATGTGGTTTTGGAAACTTTTTACGAAGCCAATTTCGCTAAAGTTGTAGAAGTTACCGAAAACGAAAAATGGTATTATCTAAGAGTGGTAGATGCATCAACCGGTAAGTCGATGGCCTATTCTTCTCCAATTTGGATTGAAGGAGGTGGCGACATAGACGATAATCCAACAACATCGATACAAGATAGTGACCATACTCAACCGTTGTTGATTGCTCCAAACCCAGTTAGAAATGGTGAAAGAATTACCATATTGAGTAGCAGTCGTTGGACGCAAATTCAAATTTCAACAATTGATGGGCGTTTGGTTTATGAGCAACAAGACGAGAATATTACAGAAATAAATGCATCTGGTCTTTCTGCAGGTGTTTATATGCTGTATGCTACTTCAGCGTTAGGAAATAAGCAGCATTCTCAAAAATTAATGGTGGAGTAAAATTTAAAAGTTTTTAATCCAATTATTGATGCTCAGCAACGTGTCTTTGAGGCCATCTACAATGGTCCAGTTGAGGGTGTCGCCAACAATGAAAAGCACAAAGATTACGTACAGAATTAGCAGTAATATGCATTTTATTAGTCCGAATTTTCTACCGAAATAGAAAATGAAGAAAGAACCAATGGTTAGTAAAACCAAGAAAATGCGCAGTTCGGAAACATTTTGAGCGACTTCTGTTGATAAAGTGATGGGACCATTGACAATGCTGTACAGAAACAGTGGCAAACCAAGAGCAAAACAAATGTCGAAGATGTTGCTTCCCAAGGCATTGCTTATGGCATCATTGTAATTGCCCTTTTTGGCGTCTTTAAGCGACAATATGGTGTCAGGTAAACTAGTTGCTGCCGAAGCAATTATAACCGATAAGAAGTAAATAGGAAGCCCTAGTCCTTGAAGGGAAAAACCTGCAAATTCGTAAGTGTCGGAGCCAAGCCAAATACACGATTCTACCAACCAATGGCAGGCCAATCCGGTAAGCAATGTGCTGCTGATTAACAATACCCATGCATTGGCTTGTGTAAGTTTTTTGTCGCCTATAATCCAAGCTTCTAAATCTATCCAAGCAAATAAGAATACGTTTTTAAAAATCGATTTCCTTTGTTCGCTTACTTCCGTATCTGCTGTTTCTGTATATGAAACTTCTGTGGCAAGTTCTGAGGTCTTGTTTTTCGACATGGAGCTTAGCAAGAGTACTACATACAGACCGTAAATAGTCATCAATACTACACCATGCCAAGCACTCAATTCATTCGAATTAAGCAAGAATATCAACACAATTTCTGCTGCTATTAAGGATAAACCGTCGCGCAATATTACTTTACGAGAGAGGGTTATGTTTTTGGCAATTCGGCTTGTAATAACAACAATACCAACCAGTGCCGGTATGATCATCCCATTGAAAATGGCGCTTCCTGCGGTTGTGCCAATCCCTCCAGCAAATCCATCGGCATCGTTTAGTACGACCAAAAAGATAAGGGTAGTAAAAAGTTCTGGCATAGAACTCCCAATGGCATTGATAGTAGCGCCTTTTACACCGTCGGTTAAGTTCCTACCGATATAGTCCGAAGCGGTTTCAAAAGCATCGCTAGCACGGGTTATAATTACCGATGATATGAAAACTACAATTAATGCTACGAGTACTCCCAAGCTTAGTTTATTTGAAAAGTGGTTCCTTCTTTAGTGTCTTTAATTTCTACGTTCAATGCCAAAAGTCTGTCGCGAATTTTATCCGAAAGGGCATAATTCTTAAGTTCTTTAGCTTCTGTTCTAAGGGCAATCAGTGTTTCTATAAGTTCAGTACTTAAATCATCATTTCCTTTAGAAAGCAGTTCGCTTTTTTGCAGTCCAAGCACATCGAAGTAATATTTGTTGAATACCGATTTCAATGTTGCAAGTTGATCTTCATCTAAGCTCGCTTTTCCTGCAGTTGCTTGATTGATGACTTTAGAAGCATCGAACAAGTGCGCAATCAAAATAGGTGTGTTGAAATCGTCGTTCATAGCAGCGGAGCAATTGCTAGCAAAGGCTGCTACATCAAATTCACCTGTTTTTCCAGCTTTCAAAGCGCATAAATTGGCTTCGGCTTGTTGTAATCTTTCCAGCCCTTTTTGCGAAGCTTTTAAAGCGTCTGTAGAAAAGTCTAAAGTAGATCGGTAGTGCGCTTGAAGAATGAAAAAACGAACGGTTTGAGGATTGTATGGTTGGTCTAACAATGCATGCGAACCCGTAAAAAATTCCGTCAATGTGATGAAGTTACCCAAGCTTTTTCCCATCTTCTTTCCGTTGATGGTTATCATGTTGTTGTGCAACCAATAGTTGGCAGGTTTGCAACCACATCCGGCTTTGCTTTGTGCTATTTCAGCTTCGTGGTGAGGAAATAACAAATCCATTCCACCGCCGTGTATGTCAAATGTCTCGCCCAAATATTTGGTGCTCATGGCGGTACATTCTAGGTGCCAACCAGGAAATCCTTCGCTCCATGGCGAAGCCCAACGCATAATATGCTCTGGCTTGGCTTTTTTCCAAAGAGCAAAATCGGCGGAGTTTTTCTTTTCGTCTTGCCCGTCCAATGTGCGGGTGTTTTCTAGTAAATCATCCACATTTCTGCCCGACAATTCGCCGTAAGCATGCGATTTACTGTATTCCTTTACGTCGAAATAAACAGAACCATTTGTTTCGTAAGCAAACCCCTTGGCAATCATTTTTTCAATCCACTCTATTTGATCGATGATATGACCACTAGCTGTAGGTTCTATACTAGGACGCAATACATTTAGCGCATCCATGGCTTGGTGGTACATGTTGGTATAGTGTTGCGCCACTTCCATTGGTTCCAATTGATCCAATCTTGCCTTTTTGGCAATCTTATCTTCACCCTCGTCGGCGTCGTTTTCTAGGTGCCCAACATCGGTTATATTTCTTACGTATCGAACTTTATAACCTTCCGATTTTAAGAATCTAAATACGGTGTCGAAGGATATTGCCGAGCGAGCATGACCCAAATGCCCTTCGCCATAAACTGTTGGTCCACAAACGTACAGGCCTACTTTGCCTTCCACTATAGGCGTGAAAACTTCTTTTTCTCTGCTGATGGAGTTGTGTACGTGTAATTTGTGTTCCATTGTATTTGTGTTACTGTCGTTTAAGCTTGTGCTAATTTAAGTTTTAGGTTGCTGATCATATCATTGGCCATAGCTTCCAAATTATATTTGGGCGACCAATTCCAATCTTTTTGTGCTGCGCTATCGTCTATTACTTGTGGCCAAGAGTTGGCAATGCCTTGTCTAAAATCAGGCTCGTAAGAGATGGTAAACTCAGGGATGCTCTTTTTTATAATATCGGCTAATTCAGCCGGTGTGAAACTGAAGGCAGCGAAGTTGTACGACGTTTTTACTGTCAAACTTTCTTTTGGAGCCTCCATCAATTCTATTGTACCTCTAATGGCGTCGCTCATATACATCATAGGCAAACGCGTTTCTTCATTCAAGAAACAAGTGTGATGTCCTTTTTCAATCGCATCGTAAAATATTTGTACGGCATAATCGGTTGTACCACCACCGGGTAAAGTTTTGTAGCTAATTAAACCTGGGTAACGTATGCTGCGAATATCGCAACCATATTTTTCTTTGTAGTAAGCACACCATTGTTCACCACTTTGTTTTGAAATACCATAAACTGTCGCAGGTTCAATAGTGGTTTCTTGTGGCGTAGGATTTTTTGGCGTGTTATTGCCAAAAACAGCGATAGAACTCGGGAAAAATAATTTTTCGAATAGACCTTCGCGCTGTGCTTCAAGGACATTGAAAAGACTATCCATATTGAGTGACCACCCTTTTAAAGGCATTTTCTCTGCTGTGGCAGACAACATAGCAGCCAACAAATAAACTTCGGTGAAGTTTCCTGTTTTTAAAATGCTAAGGAGTTTGTCGTTATCAAGTATGTCGAGTACCTCAAAAGGGTAATCTGCAGCATCGTTGGGTCTAATGTCTGTAGCAAGTACATTTTCTTTGCCATATTTAGCGGCTAAAGTCTCTCTGAGTTCGGTTCCGATCTGTCCGGCCGAACCAATAATTAAAGCTCTGTTCATTATCAGTATTTAATACTTCACTATTAGTCTAAGGTCAAAATTAAACATTGTGTTATCGAAATAATGTAAAATAAAAATTTTCCACTATTATTGTTTCAGATTTGTAAATTTGAACAAAGCGTAACATTATGCCATTTTACTACAAACTTGGGAATATCCCATCAAAACGCCATACCATTTTCAAAAAAGATGATGGTCAATTGCACTACGAGCAATTGTTTGGCACTGAAGGCTTCCACGGAATGAGCTCATTGCTCTATCACTTGCATCGTCCTACCATGGTGAAAGATGTTGGCGAAAGCGTGGATATTAGCCCCAAGGCTGCTATCGACAAAAATATAAAATCCATTGCCTTAAAAGGATTTAATGTTCCGGCAAAAGAAGATTTTCTTGAAAGTAGAGTGCCAGTGCTTTTCAACAACGATGTATGCATCACTTTAGCAGCGCCAAAAAAATCGTTAGACAGTTATTTTTACAAGAATGCTGACGAAGACGAGGTTATTTTTGTGCACGAAGGAAGTGGTGAACTAAAAACGCAATTAGGAAATATTCGTTTTGGTAAAGGCGATTATTTGGTAATTCCGCGTGGAATGATCTATCAAATAAGTTTTGATACTGAGGCCAATCGTTTATTTATTGTAGAATCGGCTAGCCCAGTGCTTACACCAAAAAGATATAGAAATGGCTTTGGACAATTGTTGGAGCATTCTCCTTTTTGCGAGCGCGATTTAAGAGCTCCAGAAAAACTAGAAGTGTTTGATGAAAAGGGCGATTTCTTGATAAAAATCAAAAAAGAAGGTGTTTTGCATCACGTAATGTATGCTTCACATCCGTTTGATGTTGTTGGATGGGATGGTTTCAATTTCCCATACGCTTTCAATATCAAAGATTTTGAACCGATTACTGGTAGAGTTCATCAACCACCTACAGTTCATCAAAATTTTGAAGCTCACAATTTTGTTATTTGCTCTTTTTGCCCTCGATTGTACGACTACCATCCACAAGCTATTCCAGCACCATACAACCACAGTAATATAGACTCAGACGAAGTACTGTACTACGTTGACGGTGATTTTATGAGTAGGAATAATATTGAGCGAGGTATGATAACTTTGCATCCTGGTGGAATACCTCACGGACCACACCCTGGGGCATACGAACGCAGCATTGGAAAAAAAGAAACAGAAGAATTGGCTGTAATGGTAGATACATTCAAGCCACTTAAAGTAACCCAAAATGCATTGGATATAATGGATGCGGATTACCATAAAAGTTGGTTGGATCACTGATTCACCCTCATTATATTCAAGTTAAATAAATAAAGATTATGAAAAGCGATTTAAAAAATACAGAATACGGTTTAGAAAAAATATTTGAAGGAGCGCAAGATTTCTTGCCGTTATTGGGTACCGACTATGTAGAGTTTTATGTAGGTAATGCGAAACAAGCAGCTCACTTTTATAAAACTGCATTTGGATTCCAGTCGTTTGCCTACAAAGGCTTAGAAACAGGTTGTAAAGACTATGCTTCTTACGTATTGAAGCAAGATAAAATCCGCATTGTACTTACAACTCCTTTGAATTCAAAGTCACCTTTGAACGACCATATCGTAAAACACGGTGATGGTGTTAAAGTTGTTGCTCTTTGGGTAGAAGACGCGAAAAAATCTTGGGAAGAAACAACCAAAAGAGGTGCGAAATCATACATGGAGCCAACCGTTGAAAAAGACGAGCATGGTGAAGTTGTAAGAGCAGGTGTGTACACTTACGGTGAAACAGTTCACATGTTTGTAGAACGCAAAAACTACAACGGTACATTTTTGCCAGGTTACGAAGTTTGGGAATCGGATTACAATCCAGAGCCAACAGGATTGAAATTCATTGACCACATGGTAGGAAATGTAGGTTGGAATGAAATGAATGTTTGGGTAAAGTGGTACGAAGATGTAATGGGCTTTGTTAACTTCTTGTCGTTCGATGATAAACAAATTCATACTGAATACTCAGCACTAATGAGTAAAGTAATGAGCAATGGTAATGGTCGAATAAAATTCCCAATCAACGAGCCAGCAGAAGGAAAAAAGAGATCGCAAATTGAAGAGTATTTAGATTTTTACGAAGGTCCAGGAGTACAGCATATAGCCATCGCTACAGACGACATCATCACTACTGTGTCGCAATTACGATCAAGAGGAATTGAATTTTTATCAACACCTCCAGACGAATATTACAGAGCGGTTCCGGTACGCTTAGAAGCTCATAACCACGAACTTGCTGAAGATATTGAGAAATTGAAAAGCCTTGGTATTATGATTGACGCAGATGAAGAAGGATATTTGCTTCAAATTTTCACGAAACCTTTGGAAGATAGACCTACCTTGTTCTTCGAAATCATTCAAAGAATGGGAGCAAGAGGTTTTGGTGCCGGTAATTTCAAAGCTTTGTTTGAATCTATAGAAAGAGAGCAAGAAAAAAGAGGTACACTTTAAATTAAATCAACAACAAACAAAACACAGAACAATCAATTATGATCAAAAAGATTCTTTTACTAGCATTAGTTTTTACTACTGCATCAGTTTTCGCTCAAGATGGTGGAAACACTAATTACAGCAACGGATTAGGTTTGCGTGGTGGAAATTACTTTGGGTTGAGCTACAAATTTGCTAAAAACTCAAATTTTGTTGAAGCTATCTTAACCGACTACGGTAAAGGACTTCAAGTAGCTGCGTTTTACGAAATTCAGGGTAGTACAGGTTTAGGTAAATTGGATTGGTACTACGGACCAGGGGTTCACTTCGGATTTAGCGACGACTACATTGCATTAGGTGTTGATGGTGTTGTTGGTCTTGAAGTTCAAGTTTTCGATTTGCCATTCACGGTAGGTTTGGATGCAATTCCTAGACTTACTCTGATTGAAGATACCGACTTCGATATCCAACTTGGAGCTCACATTCGTTATATTTGGTAACACAAACCAAAACCCCAGCTTAACGGTTGGGGTTTTTTTATACCTAATATGGACATTCAAACTAAATTCAATATCGTAAAGTCATTGCACCTCGTTTTTATGGTTTCGTGGTTTGCAGCTTTATTTTACATGCCTCGTTTGCTGATATACTATGTAGAAAGCAAAAGCATGGCAGAAGATGCTAAAAATGTTTTGCAAAAGCAGTATGGCATCATGCAAAAGCGGTTGTGGTATATCATTGGCTGGCCTGCCATGGTACTCACAATAGTATTTGGTGTTTGGATGTTGGTTTTAAGACCCGTTTTTCTTGAACAAAGCTGGATGCTCATCAAACTAGCTTTTGTTGTGTGTTTGATGTTTTACCATTTCTTCACTCACATGTTTTATAAAAAACAAAGCAATAGCATATTGGCGTTGTCGTCTTTTCAATTAAGAATGTGGAACGAGGTTGCAACAATTTTGCTTATAGCCATCATATTCACTGTTGTGTTTAAAGACGGAATGTCGTGGATATATGGGGTAATAGGTATTGTAGGAGTTGCCGTAGTTTTAGCCTTTTCTGTAAAACGTTATAAGACTTGGCGAGAAAAAAGCAATACTAAATAAATTAGAATTTACTCATCCAAGCATTTTTAAACTTGCGGTTTGTGCGCAGTTTTCTCATAGCCTTTAAGGCTTCGGTTTTGGTGTTGTAACTACCGTATGATACACGGTATAGTCCTTTGAATTCACCCGCTACAATAGCGTTATTATCATTCAGAGAGTTTCTGTACGATTCAGCATTTTCCAACGATCTGAAACAACCTACCACCAACAAATGTTGAGTAGATAATTGTTCAATCAAATCAGAATTTTCAACCACTACTTGGCTATCGTCTAAAGACATTAAGCTGTGAGTGTTAGAAAAATAAGCTTCGGGTAAACTTGGAGTATCCAACATGGCGTCAATATTGATGTTGTCAATACTGTTGGGAGTTTCTACACTCTTATAGATGCCTGGAGTATTAAAATTGATGATGGACGCTAAGTTGCCATCAAACGAATTTCCCGCCCAAATAGCACTTGTAAGCAAAGGAATTGCAATTACAGCTGCCCATTTTAGTTTAGGAGATATAGTAAGGCTACGCACTTTAGACGAATCTTCTTCAACAGGTGAAAGTTTAAAATTGGATAATCCAAAATCTTCTTCCAAACCAATGTTCAAAGCCTCGTTAGCTGAAAACGATAAATGTCCGTTATCGTAGTAAAACGATCCCAATTCACCAACCGTTAAAGTTTTATTGCTCTTTAATTCGTTTTTGAAAAAATCGATAAAAGTGGTATAAGCATTTTCAGCTTCATCGTACTTTATTCCATTAGCTAGTGCTATGGTGTTGAGTAACATACCGTCAGATTGAGTCAGTTTTTTGTTGAAACTAACAAAACGGACTGGAGCTAAAGCTTCACCATTTTCAAGAATTCTAGCATGTTTTCTTTCCACCACAAAAGCACCCAAACTAGGCCATACGACACAGTTTTCAGTTTGCAAAAGTTGTTTGGTGGAAGAGTAAATGCTGTTATTCATGGTAATGACAAATATAGAAAAACAGACTTATAGTTTTAGCATGCCCAGAACTCTTTCGATGTCTTCGGGGGTGTCAATGCCGTGAGAATTGTAACTGCTTTCGCCTATAGTGATGGCGTAACCGTTTTCTATCCAGCGCAATTGCTCCAAACTTTCTGCTTTTTCTAAAGAAGAAACTCGGCATTTTTTTAATTCCGGTATTATTTCACTGCTAAACGCATACAATCCGATGTGTTTGTAATACATATGATTGTCGAGTTCCATTTCGGTGATATGGTGCTCGCGACTAAATGGAATAGGGCAGCGGCTAAAGTATATGGCTCTTCCAAAGTGATCGCTCACAACTTTTACCACATTGCTGTTTACAAGGTCTTCGCGGTCTTCAATTCTTCTTTTTAAAGTAGCAATATGGGTGTTTTTATCCTCAAATAGAGAAACGATTTGTTTCAATTGATCGTGGTGAATAAAAGGCTCATCGCCTTGAACATTGACAATGATTTCGTCGGTAAGCCCCAATTTTTCTACAGCTTCAAACACTCTTTCAGTACCGCTTTCACACGATTCGGATGTCATTATGCATTCAGCTCCAAAACCTTTTGCCGCTTCCATTATGCGTTCATCATCGGTAGCGATAATAACTCTATCGATACTTTCTGACTTGCTGCAACGTTCGTAAACGCGCTGTACCATTGGTTTTCCTTTTATGTCGGCAAGGGCTTTGCCCGGAAATCGTGTAGAGTTATATCTTGCAGGTATTATAGCAATGGCCATAGAAAGTATGAATTTGAAGATGTCAAAGGTAGAAAACCACAATCAATTATTAGCTGCTTATCTGCTGACTTTATTGGATGGTATTGGTAGAAGAAAAGCTTACAGAATTTGGCATGAAGCAGATTTGAAAGAACAGTACATGAACTGTTTTGATCGTAACTTTAAAACCCTTCCTGATTGGGCTAAAGGTTTGAAAACCAGTGATTTTATTGATTCAAAAAACCTATCCGAAAACATAATAAACGAACACATAAACCATCAATGCAATGTTTTGCTTATAGGATCTGATTATTATCCCAGCGCCCTAAGTCAAGTAGTAGATGCTCCATTGGTACTGTTTTCTAAAGGAAACGTGCAGCAGTACAACGATAAAAATATTGCAGTTGTAGGAACGCGTACGCCAAGTTCTTACGGCAGAGACAATGCTATATTGAGTGCACGGTATTTTGCCGAACACAATATCAATGTAGTGAGTGGCTATGCATACGGTATAGATATAGAAGCGCACAAAGCAGCAATTTCAGTTGGGGGAACAACTACGGCTGTTTTGGGATCTGGATTGGGCAATTTGTATCCTAAACAGCATCAAAAATATGCAGAACAAATAATGGAACAGGGTAGTTTCTTAAGTGAATTGCCTTATAATGCATTACCCGATAGAATGAATTTTCCTTCGCGCAATAGACTGGTTGCCGCTATGAGCAGTGCTACATTGGTGGTAGAATCTAAAGTAAAGGGTGGGTCATTGATAACAGCCAAATTGGCATTTGATTACAACAAAGAAGTGTTTGTATATCCCGGAGAAATAAATGATGAAAATTATACCGGAAATCATGCATTGATTCAACGTCAAATGGCACAATTGGCAACATCGCCAAAGTATATATTAGAACAATTGGGGTGGAATTCAGAAGCTAAAGCAATGTCGCATAAGCCTATTGAAGTCGCAAAACATTTGAATGCAGTGTATAAAAGTGTGCTAAACAGCCCAAAAATCGATATTCATCAGTTAGCAGAACTTCACGATGAACCCTTTGGTAATTTGCAATTGAAACTCACAGAGCTAGAATTGATGGGAGCTATAGTGAGTTTGCCTGGGAATTCTTTTCGAGCAAAATAGGCGTTTTGCAGAGTAGTTAAAAAAAGTAACTTTGGCGAATATCTTTCATTAACGTTATGTCAAAGTATCAAACGCAGATTGATGCATTTATGGAGACCGTAAAATCAAGAAACGGTCACGAAACTGAATTTTTGCAAGCTGTATACGAGGTTGCTGAAACAGTTATTCCTTTCATCGAAGAAAATCCAACTTACAAAAATGCTATGCTACTTGAGCGCATGGTAGAGGCGGAAAGAGTATTAATGTTCCGTGTTCCATGGACAGATGATAAAGGTAATACTCAAGTAAATAGAGGATACCGAATCGAAATGAACTCAGCAATAGGACCTTATAAAGGTGGGTTGCGTTTTCACCCTTCGGTTAACTTATCGATATTGAAATTCTTGGCTTTTGAGCAAGTGTTCAAAAACTCGCTAACTACATTGCCTATGGGTGGTGGAAAAGGTGGTTCTGATTTTGATCCGAAAGGAAAATCAGACAACGAAGTGATGCGTTTTTGCCAAAGTTTTATGACAGAACTTTGCCGTCATATCGGACCTAATACAGATGTGCCTGCTGGTGACATAGGTGTTGGTGGACGTGAGATTGGTTACATGTTTGGTCAATACAAACGTATTCGCAACGAATTTACGGGTGTACTTACAGGTAAAGGAATGTCATTTGGTGGTTCTTTGATTCGTCCAGAAGCTACAGGTTACGGTAACGTATACTTTGCTGAAGAGATGTTGAAAACGAAGAATGATTCTTTCAAAGGCAAAACGGTTGTTATATCTGGTTCAGGAAACGTAGCGCAATATGCTTTAGAGAAAGCCATTCATTTAGGCGCTAAAGTGGTTACAGTTTCAGATTCTTCAGGATACGTGCATAGAGCTGCTGGATTCCATTCAGAGCACTTAGCGGCTATTATGGAGTTGAAAAACGTGAAACGTGGTAGAATTTCTGAATTGGTTTCTCAATTTAGCGACATTGAATTCGTTGAAGGACAAAAACCATGGAGCGTAAAATGTGATATCGCACTTCCTTGTGCAACTCAAAATGAGTTGAATGGAGAAGATGCTGCTACTTTGTTAGCGAATGGATGTATGTGTGTTTCTGAAGGAGCCAACATGCCGTCTACTCCTGAAGCAATTGAAGCGTTTGATAATGCTAAAATATTATTTGCTCCAGGTAAAGCTTCTAACGCAGGTGGTGTTGCTACTTCTGGTTTAGAAATGAGTCAAAACTCTTTGCGTTTCAACTGGACACGTGAAGAAGTAGATGCTAAATTGCATGGTATTATGAAAGACATTCACAAAGCGTGCGAAAAGTACGGTCGTGAAGGTGACTACGTAAACTATGTAAAAGGTGCAAACGTTGCAGGATTTGTAAAAGTTGCTGACGCTATGTTGGCTCAAGGTGTAGTATAATTACACAATTCATATTTTTAAAAGGAGGGCTTTGTCCTCCTTTTTTTATGCCTTTTTTTGAGATATGAAGGGTATGTAACCTAAGTCACTTTTTTAAGTTGACCTTAACCGTAGTTTTGAATCATCAAACAAATTAATTATGGGATTTTTAAGTGCATTATTAGGCGGAAGCAACAACAATGAAGCCGTAAAAGAAATGATAGCCAAAAAGGCAATTGTAATTGACGTACGCTCACCTGGTGAATTTCAAGGCGGGCATGTAGCTGGATCAATCAATATTCCTTTGCAAACTATTTCAGGAAAAGTAGACGAGTTGAAAGCTAAAAATAAACCTTTGGTCCTATGCTGTGCCAGTGGCAATAGAAGTGGTCAGGCCGAGAGAGTATTGAAAAATGCAGGTCTAGAGTGCATCAATGGAGGAAGTTGGATGAATGTAAATTCTTGCGTGTGAGTTGGTTAAACAATTGGCGAACCGTAGGTATTTTATGTCTTGTACTGGGTCTTGCTCCGTTTTTTCCTGAACCTCATTTATGGGGTAAGTTGAAATGGATTTGGGGCGGTGCTGTGGGCATGCAAACCATGGATTGGGTAGATGTACTCCAACATGGTTTTCCGTTTATATTATTACTCCGTATTGGTGTATTAAAAGTTGTACGTAAGTATAAAAGCGAATAAGTCTCGATTATTTCGCTGATTGGTATCTCTTAAATTTGGCTTTTAGAAATTCATTCCATTGATGTTTTTCTAAGCCAAATTCTTTTTGAAATAAGGTTGTCATATTATCGTATTCAAGAAGTCTTTGTAAACCTTTTTGACCTTCTTTGTTATCAATTATTTTACACAATAATCCTGCTACGGTATGATTTATGTGTAAAGTGATGTCTTTGGTCCGTAGCGTTTCAAACTCGCTTAAATTGGTGTTTGGGTAAGTCTCTAAATAAAGATTCATTTTATTTATCAAAGCATCGAAACTTTCACCTAGCCCACCGCCAAGATAATAGATAAGTCCATGATTTACGGGAGATTTTACATACAATGGATTGAGGTATAAGTGCAAAATTTCATGGAAATTGTTTTCCCCGTATCCGTTGCAATAAATTAATGCGTCTTCAGGAAAGGCCATCCCTGATGGGGTATTTTGTTCCATTCCATAATAGTAATCTAACCCTCTTAAAAAACCCAATTCATCTTGGGTGTCAGTAAAATAGTAATCCAACTTCTTCGGATCGAAATTCCAATCAGATTCAAATTTCTTAATAACACGTAATAAACTATCGCTTTTGGCTTTGTTGAAGTTATGTTCTTTTGAAAAGTGGTAAGTAATGTTGCCATTTTGTACGGTTTTATACTGGTCTGAATTGGCGTTAATAGGACGGATAAAGTGTAGACTTTTACCGTTATCAACGATGTAGTGATTGGTAATCGCATAAACAGTAATGTTATTCAGCGAATCCGAGTGAGCCATCAGGGTTTTTAGATGAACAAATTCGGGATGTACTTTAGCGTAAAAGATTGTTTTTTGTGTGCCAAAGCTATAAGTTGGGTATTCTGATGAAATAGAATAAACTATTGGATCGGGAGTCTGGTATCTTTTGCTATCATTTTCACACCAATATTGGCTGTAATCTGGAGTTTGGTAGCCTTTGAAGCCAGAAAGATATTGCTTGTAAAACGACACTGCAGCTGTAATTTTTGGATTGTTGGTATCCACATAATTTTCAAATATTTGACATCGAGAAATTAAAGAGACCACTAAAAATACTGAGAGAAATAAGAATTTCATGTCTTGAAGTTAAGCATGTGCGCGGTTGAAATTAAGCCCTTATTTAATATTCAATATATGTGTTTGGATAAAATTGGCAAAAAAAATCTTCATCACTTACGACCTTTCCATGGCTCCGCGTAAATGATGAAGATGATACTTTTCGAGATTTGAATCTCCTAATAATTTATGCTTAACGGCAATAGGTAATAGAAAAATTACCATTTACAGAGTTGTCGCCATCATAGGTTATGTCCATTCGGCCGGTAACCATATTGTCTACAGTATCTACGGTTAGTATTTCGTATGCACCTTCTGTAGCAACTAGATTGTTGTTGCCTCCAACTACAAAAGTTACGGTTTTAGAACTTCCCAATTCATACAAACCTATTGTTGGCTCGCCTCCAAAAAGTATAAAATTACCTTGAGCCGAATTACTTGCAGAACATATATTGCTATCAGCAGTTTCTCTTAAATCATTGTGAAAATTCTCGAAAAAATCCGCTCTCGACCTTCCACTTTGGTGTTCCCAATTAGAACCTCCAATTTTACCTTGTAAATTTTGTTCGATGAACGAGTAGCTACTTCCTTCTTCTTTATCTTTTTCACATGAAGTAAGACTCAATACAGCAATTGATATTGCTAAAACAAATAGATTTTTCATGATTTAAAATTAACAATAATGAATGTCGTACAAGTAATCGTGTAATTTCAATGAAAAATTATGTGTTGGTTAAATAATTGATAATGAGATAAGTATAAAGTTGCTATACCGAAATACAGTGAGTTTATTTCACGAAATCTAGCCTAAATAGATGCCTTTTTTTATGGCATAAAGCACTAGGCCAGCCAAGTTTTTGCTGTTGGTTTTTTTGAGCAATTGCCTTCTGTATGTTTTTACAGTTTCTTCAGACAAGAATAATTTTTGAGCTATTTGTGCTCCAGTAAGTTGGTCACAGATGAGTTTCAATACTTCAGTTTCTCGTTCACTGAGTTTGTTTTTTGCATCATTTACAGCATCATCTTTCTCTATAAAGCGTTTGAAAATGATGTCCTTAGCTTTTGCGTTAAAATACTTTTCTCCCCCTTTAACTTGCAGCAGGGCTTTGTGCAGTTCTTCTGAGTCGCAATCTTTTAATAAGTATCCATTGGCTCCTAATGAATATGTCTGTTCTATGTAATGGGCATCGTCGTGCATGCTGATCATTATAACTTTAATCGAAGGTTCTATTCTCTTCAATTCTTGGAGGCATTTTAAGCCGTCCATTACAGGCATATCTATATCCAGCAAGACAATGTCGGGAGCATTCTTTTTGGTGAATTCTATAGTTTGCTCGCCATTTTCTAATAAATGAATACTGTGCGGAAACGACAAAGTAGAAAGTACTTTTTTCAACCCCTTTCTGTACAAAGGATGATCGTCCACAACAAGTATTGTATAGATTTCAATGTGATTCATAGTTAGTGAATTAAAGGAGTAAGAATGCTTATTTGTGTTCCGTTATTGCGCTCGAACGATACTGTGTAATTACTATTGATAAGTTTCAAGCGGTGTTTGATGTTTTGCCACCCAATGCCGTCATTCAAGTCAGACTTCGAACCGTCTAGGCCTATACCATCGTCCATGATAGAGATCTGTAAATGATGATCTTTTACTTTTAGTTGAACCACAATTTGATTGGCTTCGGCATGTTTCAAAGCATTGGTTATTAATTCAGCAACAATGCGGTATAAGTGGATGTTGTACCATTTATGAATCTTTATTTCTGTAATGCGGGCAACAAAGGAAATGTCTGTCTTGGTTTTTGAATTGAAGTTTTGGCAAAGTTTTTCTAGTGAAGAAACAAGGCCATATTTTGTAATGTCGGGCGGCATTAAATTGTGTGCTGCAGACCGTACGTTGGCAATGGCTTTTGTAATCAGTTCTTTTGATTCTTGAGTTTCATCACCATATTTTTCTAGCGAAAACTTCAATAGAGTAAGTAAAGGTCCAACTTCATCATGCAAATCTCTACCAATACGCTGTTGTTCTAATTCTTGGGCTTCAATAACAGCTTTATACAGCTGAGCTTGTTTTTCCTTAAGCTTTTGCTGAGTGTAGTATACAATGTACATGAGTATACCCGAGAGAATGAATATACTGAAGACAGCTACTATGGCTATGATGATGCTATTCTCTAATTCTGTTTGCATAAGCAAGCTTTTATACACGCAGCATATGAAAAGGCTACTGTGATATAGAATGTGGCTATAATGATAGAGGGTAAGAAATCGTATTTGTTCATGGGAACCAATTCGTAAAGGAGCAGTGTGAAACTACTTATGGACTGCAAAAGTGTGATGGAAATGAGTATCCAAAACCGCCTTAATTTTGTGATGTGAGTTAGACCAACGGTACGAATAAAGTATATCCATACAAATGCTGATGCAATGGTTATTAAAATTGACAATAAGTGTGCAGGCCAATAAGTATCTGGTTCTCTAATTATTTGGCAAATGGCCAAAACAATTCCACCAGTAATAAATAAAACCAATGCTGATTTCTTTTTGTTGAGTATATAATACAGTAAGCTAGCATTGATTATCCATTCGGGAAACATGAAATAATCTTTCAGAAACCAGTTGTGTATTCCATAATGCGAGGTTATACCAAACAGGGTGTCGGTAATAACATGATATATACAGTATGCTAAAATTAACCAAGTAAATGGTTGGTCTTTTTTATACCCGTAAATGCCCATAATGAGCAGCAAAGCACTAGTTGCATGTAATATGTGTGATAAAATATCGAGCACAGGGGCAGATAGTTTTTATCTAACATAAAGATAAAATATCAATTTTGATGGGGCATTACAAGCTACTAAGCAAGAATTTTATCAGCCAAAACATTCGACAATTTGAAATAAGATTCAACAGTCCATCCTGCAACATGTGGGGTAATGATGATGCGGTTGTTATGAATGAGGTTTTGGTATGTTTCGTTATTATTCAGTTTTCCGAAGCTACTGCTCTCGTACTCTAGTACATCCAAAGCAGCACCCATCACTTTACCTGTTTCTATTCCTTTTAATAACGCTTCAGAGGATAGGTGTTTGCCTCGTGCCGTGTTGATAACATAAATAGGGTGGACAAGGTCTGAAATAAAGTCCTCGTTTATGAAATGATGTGTTTCTGAGCTTTGTGGTAAGTGCAAAGAAATAATTTCAGCATGTTGCTTTAGTTCTTCTAAAGTACAATTGATGATGCCTTCTTCTTCAACGGTTTTGTATTTATCGTAAGCGTATATTTTACACGAAAAAGCTTTTAAAAGTTGAGCAAACGATTGTCCCATGTGACCATAGCCAATGATACCAACACTTCTTCCGGAAAGTTCTTTTCCTCGGTGCAACTCTCTATCCCATTTGCCTTGGCTTACACTTATGGTAGCAGGGATAATTTTATTCAACATGTTCAGCAACATCCCAAGCGCATGTTCTGCTACAGCTTGTTGATTTCCTTCCGGAGAACTGTGTACAGTAATGCCCAATTCATCGCAAGCGTTTAAATCGATGTTTTCTAACCCAGCTCCAGAGCGTGCCAACCATTTTAGCTGACTGCATTTTTTCAAAAAAGGGCGGTTCATAGGAAAGCGTGAACGGATAACAATACCGGTAAAATCTTTCGCTGAAGCTTCAAGTTCTTCTAGTGATTTGGACGTGAAATCGATACAATGATAGCCAGCTTTAGTAAGCCTTTCTTCAAGTATTTCGTGTACGGTATCTACAAATGCTACTATGCCTTTCATAAACCATACATTAAACGCGCTACCACGAAGTAAATGATAAGACCTATAATATCGTTGGCTGTGGTAATAAAAGGACCAGTAGCCAAAGCTGGATCTATTTTAAATTTATTGAGGAAAAGCGGTATTGCAGTTCCAAACAGCGCAGCTAAAATGATTACGGCAAACAATGAAATGCTAATGGTATAACCTAATGAAGGATCGTCGGCACTGAAAATAAAACTGTAAACCAATAAAAGAGCAGCACAGATGGTTGCGTTGATCAATGCCACCAGCAATTCTTTTCCTAAACGAGGAATGATTTGTAAAATATCGATGCTTTTGTTGGCCAATCCTTGTACTACAATAGCCGAAGATTGTACACCAACATTACCACCCATTGCAGCTATCAACGGAATAAAGAAGGCAAGTTTGGGGTTGACCTGTAACTGTTCTTCGTACATGCCAATTACTTGCGCTACACATATTCCACCAATTAAACCTATTAGTAGCCAAGGAATACGAGCTCTAGTTATTACCCAAACACTATCTGCATCAGCTACTTGTGCCGAAATACCCGAAGCCATCTGGTAATCTTTTTCGGCTTCGTCTTTCATAACATCAACAGCGTCGTCAATGGTAATTCGGCCTAAAAGAGTATGGTTTTCGTCCACAACAGGAAGCACAACCAAATCGTATTTCTTCATGATGGCTACTACGTCTTCAGCGCTTTGCGATGAGTAGACGAAATGGACATCGGTTTTTTTATAAAGATCTTTTATAGATGAGCGTAAAGCATCACTGAAAAGCAATTTTTTTAACGAAAGTGTACCTACAAGTTGGTCTTTGTTATTGACCACATAAATGGTGTAAACTTCATCCAAGTTGGCGGCTTGTCTACGCATTTCACGTATGGCCATGGCTACATTCCATTCTTCATTCACTTGAATGAGTTCTTTTGCCATCAAACCACCAGCGGTATCGTATTCGTAGGTAAGAAGATCTACTAAGTCGCTAGCTTGATTTGCATCACCTAAAAGTGAGATAACTTCTTCTTTTTTAATAGGAGGAAGTTCCGCTAAAACATCGGCAGCATCATCAGAATTGATGTTGTCGCTTACCATGTCAGCAATTTCTCGAGAAGTAAAAGTAGAAACCAATTTATCACGTAAATCAGGATCGAGTTCTACCAATACATCGGCAGCTTTTTGAGGCGATAATACTTTTAGAATATAGTCAGCCTCTTCGAATTCCATTCTATTCAGAAACTCTCCGATATCAACTGGGTGAAGTTCGGCTAATTGAGTTTGAATGAAAGAATCGTTGCCATCCTCAATTGAGGATACTAAAAGGTTTAAATTTTTTTTGTTGACGATGAAACTCATAGCGTCTTAAATTTTCTTCTCGTTGCGACGCTAAGGTACTTAAAGATATAGCCGTTGAGTATACTCTACATTAATTCTTTAGTTATAGAACAGAATTCGGCTACACTAAGCTGCTCGGGGCGTTTTTGAGCCATAGGATGCTCGTTGGTTAACCCAAAATCTCTTAGGCTATTACGCAACATTTTTCGGCGCATTCCAAAAGCTGATTTTACCACTTTTTTCAATTTTTCGTAAGGAACATCTGGAAATTCACTTTTGTCCAATCGCTCCATTTTCATCACTCCCGATTGTACTTTTGGTGGTGGATCAAAGGCATCAGCTTCTACAGTAAAACAATACTCGGCTTTAAAGTAAGCTTGAATCAATACCGATAGGATACCATAAGTTTTTGATCCTGGTTTTGCGCAAATACGTTCGGCTACTTCTTTCTGAAACATGCCATGCATACCTGAAACCAAGTCGATGTTCTCGATGATTTTGAACATGATTTGTGTGGAGATATTGTATGGGAAGTTGCCTGTAATGTGTATTTGAGTCCCTATGGTTTCCAAATCGTACTGAAGAAAATCTTCGGTAATGATTCGTTCAGGATCGAAACCATATTCTTGCTTCAAAAAAGCAATACTTTCTCTATCGATTTCGCACAACAGTAATTTGTTGTTAGGAAAAAGCTGTTCCAAATGTTTCGTAAGTGCACCAGTACCCGGTCCAATTTCTATTAAAGTGGTTTCAGGTTGTACAATATCTACAGCACAATTGGCTATGTCAAAAGCTATATCGGGTTTTACTAAGAAGTGCTGACCGAGGTGTTTTTTTGCGGTAACTTTTGCCATAGTTTAGTGTTTTGTCCTAATCGTATTTACAGGAAATGGTGCATTATATTGTCGTTCTGTCCAATACTTCTAATAACGTACGGAAAGCTGCAAATTTGCCCGCGTATTTATCAGAATGATCTTTTTGTAAAGCAGGTGCGTGCTCTTTTTGGTATTTGTCGAAGTCGGCTTGACTTGGCGCTAAATATTGAAATGAATAAGTTAGGCCACCATCTTCTTCGCCGTTCAATAGTCGACAAATTTTGCTTTCTATAAAACAACCTGTATTCATTACTTCAGGTACATGGGTTTCTGTCATCCATTGCAACCATTCGTCTGCTATATTGGTGTCTATACTAACTGTAACACTGTATAATATCATCCTTCAAATTTAATGTTGTCGCCCCTTAAGTTGCGTAACCGTTTTCTTGCGTTAGCGGTAAAGACACTGTTGGGGTGATTGATAATTAGGTTTTTGTATTGTTCTATTGCAGCGGCCGAATCATTGAAAATGTCTTGATACATCAAACCTAAATTGTAAATAGCATCATCGGCATAAATATCGAAGGCATGATCGGTAATGATTTGCTCTAGGTAACTTTTTGCTAAAGGATAATTGCGTTCTTTTTTAGCAATGTTGAATTTTTTCCAAAGTATTTCGTCTTTCAAACTATGGGTTGGGAAAAGCTCAATCAAACTATCGAGCAATGCCAATGCTTGCGGAGTTTTGTTCTGCAATAGATACAAATCGGCTTGTGCATAAAGTGTCATAGCTGTTCCGCTGGTATCCAAGTTCAAATTGTCTGTAATGATGAGCGATAAATCGATGGCATTGTTGCTAATCAATTCAGAAGTTGCAGCTTTTATAATGTCTAGCTGTGCTTGGGCCCATTCAAAGTCACCAGAATAGTATGCAATGTGAGCATTTTTAAGTTTTGCGTGACTTCCTAAATCATCGTTTTTGAATTCTTTTTCAACCTGAGAATACAAAAGGGAAGCTTCCCATATATCGTCTTCTACCACCAAAATATCGGCTTTCTTTATTTTGGCAAAAGCGGCTACTCTAGGATAAATATTTGGTGTGTTGATGATGCTGTCGCAATAAGCAAAAGCACTAGAAATGTCTTTTTTGTATCGAAATAAGTAGTCGGCAAAATCTAGATAAACAAATGCATTTGCGGCATTTAAAGATGTTGCACGAATGTAATTATCAAAAATAGGGGCAACATCAAATTCATCCTCAACCAAGCCATTATTTTGGTTGTAAAAAGCATAAGCATATTTTACTTTGTTGGTCTGAATAAATTGCTGCGTTTCTGGAGAAAACCCTTCAGTTTCTAAGTACGTGTAAGTTTCGTAACACAGTTTCAGTTTGCCGTTGTTGGCTAAAGTTTTAGCTAATTCTAGAAATGGTTCTAAAACAATGCCATTTCTTTTTGAGGCAGCTTTAAGTTGAGAAAAAGCGGCATCAAAAGCTCCAACTTGAAGGTAATACCACTGCAATAGACTAACGATAGCGGGATTGTATTTGCTATTTTGTTGTGCTTTTAAAAGTGAAATACGCAATAATTCCGAGAGCTCTTCATCTTCTGTAAAATCGAGATATCGAATCAAGGACGATTTAACGATGTTCTGATAAGCTGGATTTTCCAATACCATATTCAGGTATTGATCTATCATCGCACTATTTTTTCCTAGAGCACCAAATATTCTTGCTAAAGTTAGATAGTAATTGTAGGTACTTTGAAGGTCTTTATGAGCAGTATAAAATTCATATGCACGTTGGTATTCTTTGCTATTGATTAAAAAATCTGCCAGAACAGTAATGTCGGTTTGATTTTTTAGTCGCAATTCGCTTAAATGCTGGTAGATTTTTTCGGCTTTATCAGGATTGCTAACGGCAAATAGCTTTGCTAATGCGATATCTTCTTCAAACTCTTTAGCTGCACCTTTATAATGTTGTTTTATGAGTTTTTCAGCCTTTTGAAACTCATCTACTTTGATGTAACTGGTTAAGAGTTTATCGAAGTAGTTGACATTTTTCTTATCGTAATAAAGCTTGTCAAGATAAAGAATGGCTTTGTTGTACTCTTGTTTATTGAAGTAATGTTCAGCAAATTCAGCGTCGCTTTGTTGTGCAAGTGCGGGCTTTAAAATGGTGAATGTGATGATAAAGAGTAATACTTTTTTTAGCACTTATTTTCCTTCAATATCTTTAAAGATACGCTTAATTTCTTCCTTGTCTTTTTCGAATTCTACCTTAACACCATCTTTACTTTTAATGAAATTATTGATGTTGTTGATGACTACTTGAAGCGCTTTTTCTTCAGTCTGTAGGTGTGTTGTTAACGCTTCTTTTTCAATTTTCTTGTTGTTGATATCTTGTTGAAGGTCAGTTAGTTGCTTTTTACTCAAGCGAAGATCAAATTCGATTTCATGACGAGTTTCTTCCAACTTTCGATAAGGTTTCGATACAGATTTGTAACGACCTAAAAACATGGCGTCTTCTTTCTTTAGTGCAAAACCTGTAGTTGATAGCAACTTTTTGATGCTGTCCATTTCTGTTTCAACTGTTTTACCAATAACTTGAATTTCTTCAAAATTGATGTTGTCGTAAACCTGTTGAATACTGTCGTGTCGGGCTATTAAAGCTTCACATTTGCTAGCTTCTTCTTTGTATGAAGTGAACAACGAGCAAGCAACAAAAGCGAAACTTAAGGCTGCAACTAAAAAATAATTAGTCAATGATTTCAAAACGTGTGTATTTATGTAATGCTTTAGGAATTTTAATGCCGTCTTCTGTTTGATTGTTTTCTATCAAGGCAGCCATGATTCTAGGCAATGCCAAAGCAGAACCGTTTAGAGTATGTAAGAATTGGTTTTTCTTGTCGGCATTCTTGTAGCGTAATTTCAAACGGTTAGCTTGGAAAGTTTCAAAGTTTGAAACGCTAGAAACTTCTAACCAACGCTCTTGAGCGGCACTAAATACTTCTAAATCGTAGGTGATAGCAGATGTAAATCCTAGGTCGCCTGTACACAGTTTTAAAACTCGGTATGGTAATTCTAGTTTTTCCAATAAACCTTTAACATGCTCCACCATTTCATCCAATACAGCATAACTGTTCTCAGGCTTTTCAATGCGGATAATTTCTACTTTATCAAATTGATGCAAGCGATTTAATCCTCTTACATCTTTTCCGTAAGATCCTGCTTCACGACGGAAACATGGAGAGTAACCGCATATTTTTACTGGAAGTTCATCTTCTGTAAGTAGGTCGCCTCTGTATAAATTAGTAAGTGGAACTTCTGCAGTAGGGATCAAGTACAAATCGTCTTCAGTAACGTGGTACATCTGTCCTTCTTTGTCTGGCAATTGACCGGTGCCATAGCCTGAAGCTTCGTTTACCAGATGCGGAGGTATAACTTCTTCATATCCAGCATCTGATGCTTCATCAAGAAAAAACTGTATCAAAGCACGTTGAAGCTTTGCGCCTTTTCCTCTGTAGATGGGGAATCCTGCTCCAGTAACTTTTACACCACGCTCAAAATCGATAAGTCCATATTTTGACGTTAAATCCCAATGAGGGTTTTTGTTGTTGCCCAAATTTGGGATGTCGCCTTTAGAAAAAACAATTTCATTGTCGTTTTCTGTTTTGCCTACAGGTACATCGTCGTTAGGAACATTGGGTAATAAGTAAAGGGCTTGGTCTAGCTCTTCAATTATTTTTGTTTGCTTGTCTTTTAATGCTTGCGATTCATCTTTCAGGTCAGAAACCAATCCTTTCAACTTGTTAGCATCATCAGTATTGCCAGCTTTGAAAAAGGCACCAATGTCTTTGGCTAAAGTATTTTGCTTAGCCAATAAGTCGTCTAAATTAGACTGAATGCTTTTGCGTTGAGTGTCCAAAGAAATGATTTGGTCAATAATTTCTGGAGCGTTTTCAATTCGATTGCTTAAGGCTGTTTTTACTGCCTCGGTTTGATTGTGAATTCTCTGTAATTCTAGCATTTTTAGAACATTTTCGCGAAACGAATGTATATAAAAAAAGCCCCTAAAAAAGGAGCTTTTAAAAACTTAAGTTAATTTAAATTAAACGTTTGGTACTACGCTTACAAAAGACTTGTTGTCTCTCTTTTTTCTAAATTCTACGTTGCCTTCTACAAGTGCAAAAAGTGTATGGTCTTTACCAACTCCAACGTTCAAACCTGGGTTGTGTTTAGTACCTCTTTGACGTACAATGATGTTACCAGCCTTTGCGTGCTGACCACCAAATATTTTTACGCCCAATCTTTTACTTTCCGACTCTCTGCCGTTTTTTGAACTACCTACCCCTTTCTTATGTGCCATGGTATTCTTATTTTACGATTTCTGTAATTTTTATTTCACTTAGATACTGACGGTGACCGTTCTTTTTCTTGTATCCCTTTCTTCTTTTCTTCTTGAAAACGATTACTTTATCACCTTTTAGGTGTTTAAGAACTTCGGCAGAAACTTTAGCGCCTTCCAATACTGGAGCCCCTACGGTTACTTCACCTTCGTTCTCAATCAAAAGAACATTATCAAAATCTATTTTACTACCTTCCTCACTATCTAAGCGGTGAACAAATAAAGACTGGTCTTTTTCCACTCTAAACTGCTGGCCGGCTATTTCAACAACTGCGTACATATCTCCTTCAGAAATTTGGAGGGCAAATATACAATTTTATTTTATCCACTTTTAAGATTTGATAAGTTTTACACCACTTATTATAACTATTGCCCCAACAATTTGTAATAAACCAAAGCTTTCGCCGTCTAAAACACCCCAAATAATGGCAATAATTGGAATGAAATATGTTACCGATGAAGCGAATACAGCTGTAGTATCTTTAATTAGTTTATTGAACATTATTACCGCAAAGGCAGTGCCAACAACGCCTAGAACGATAAGATATCCTAATCCATTTAGGTAGGTAGGTGAGTTTACAACCTTTGGGAGATTAGGTGAAAAGAGCAAAGATGTTGAAGCAATTAGTCCGGTAGCTAAAAAACTTACTGAAGCAATTTTTAATGGAGCAATTTCTTTCAATTTGCTTTTTATCAAGTTCACGTTGATTCCGTACATTAATGTACATAGGACTACAAGGATGCTGTAAGCCATTCCTTCAATACTAAGTCCGTTGGCCGATAATACCAGTATGGCGCTTCCTAGCAATCCAAGAGAAACGCCGAGCAAAACTTTTTTGTTGAGTTTGTTGCCGAACCACATAATTCCAATGATGGCTGTGAATATTGGAGTCAATCCATTCAAAACACCAGATAAACTGCTGTCTATTTTTGTTTGAGCAATGGCAAAAAATAAAGCGGGCAATCCATTACCAACAAATCCAGAAACTAATATGAGCCACAACTTGTTTTTAGGAATCGATCGGATGTGTCGAAGAATTATGGGTAATAAAACTAGAAATGCTGATGCTATTCTAATAGCTGCCACTTCAAAGCCATTAAATAATGTAGTGCCATCGGCGTCAAAAATTCCACGCTTCATTAGAATGAAGGAACTGCCCCAAATAATTGATAAAACTGCTATGCGAATCCAAGCCATATTTGGGTTAAGTAATGTTAATGATGGAAGATTGGCAAAGATTATGCTAAATTTGTGAAAATGAACGACATGAAAAAAATCATTTTAAGCTTTTTATGTGGTGCTTTTGTGCTAACTGCTTGCAATTCAGAAAGTAAAGAAAGTGCTAGCCATTTCACTGTAGAAAAAAAGATTGTAGAAGGTACAGGTAAGGCTGTTGCTAAGATCGGTGTGGAAGGAATGGCTTGTGGTATATCTTGTGTTAAAAAGATAGAATCGACATTGAATAAACTTGAAGGTGTTTCAACAGCTTCGGTTGATTTTAAACAAGACGAGATTACTGACTTTGCTAATATTGAGTACGACGAAGACGTAATCACTGAAAAGGAGATGATTGCAGCTATCGAAAATTTAGGGAATGGACAGTATAAAGTAAATTCTGTTGAAGTAACTATTTCTAAAGTGAAATACGAAAAGATAGATGCTGTTGAAGGCAATGATCCAGAAAAGGAATCAAAACCTTCTGCCAATAATTACAGCTTGGGAATTAAAGTTCCAAACTTGTTGAACTTGGTTCGTGTCATTGTTAACTAATTGCATTGTTTAATACATAATATCATTAAGGGGTTTCATATTTTTGAAGCCCCTTTTTTTATTTAAATATTTTTTTGAATGGCCTCGAAAGGAGTTAGAATTTGGTTGCTTACAGGTGTAGTGTTGATTAGCTGCATGGTGTTTATTGGTGGTGTTACTCGATTGACAGATTCTGGACTATCGATGACCGATTGGAATATTATTTTGGGAGCAATACCGCCAACTAGCGATGCTGCTTGGCAAGAAAGGTTTGAACAGTATCAAAATTTTCCTGAATTTAAGTTGGTCAATCATGACATGACTTTGCATGAATTCAAAAGCATATTTTTTTGGGAGTATTTTCATCGTCTTTGGGGAAGAATGTTGGGTATAGTTTTCATCATTCCTTTTATTTATTTCCTTATTAAAAAACAACTTAAGGGCGTTTTATTAAAGCGTAGTGTGATCATCTTATTTGGCGGAGCTGCGGTTGGTGGAATAGGATGGTTTATGGTACTTAGCGGATTGCAGGATAGACCAGATGTTAGTCATTATCGATTGGCGCTACATCTTTTTGCGGCTTTAAGTTTAATATGTTTTGTGTACTATACATATTTGGATTCTAGGCCCAAACGTTTGAGTTTTTCGGCAAGGTCTGGATACAGCCTTCGTACAGCAAGAGTATTGTTTGTTGTGTTTTTTATGCAAGTAATTTGGGGTGCCTTTACAGCAGGATTGGATGCTGGGGCTATTTATAATACCTACCCTCTGATGAACGGGTCATTGATTCCTGAAAATGCTTTTCCATTTGATTCATGGATTAAAAATATTACCGATCATAAAGATGGTGTGCAATTGATACATCGTTATTTGGGAACCATTTTGTTCTTAATAACTATGGTAATGGGAGTACAGGCGTATCGTAAAAATGGATTTTGGAATCAGTTTACTCCAGTAGCCCTTTTTGTGTTTGTTCAATTTATATTAGGTGTTATTACCATTCTCATTTCAGCAGGAGGTGTGCCCGTATGGATTGGATCAATACATCAATTAGGCGCTATTTTTGTGTTGCTAAGTCTTGTTTACTTTATCCAATGCAAAAGGAAAGACAATGCCTTTTAACGATAATGCTGAGGCCATATTGGCTGCGCTAAATCATTCTGATTTCAAAAAGAAGTTTGGGCATTATCAAATTAAGGATTGGGAAAAACAGATTTTTTCTAGTCAAAGTTTTGAAAATGTTTTGCTATCTGAAATAGCTAAAACTGTATTAGGTATCAGGCACAGCTCAAAAAAATTTCCGCCTTTGGTTGAAGAGCCATTTGTTATGATGCCACCTCCTGAGAAATTGAACGCTGCTCAAAGTTCTAGTTCAGTAACTGCGAATGTGAAAAAGCAAATTAGCAACCCGTATAAGCGTATTGTTGATTTGTGTGGAGGTTTCGGTATTGATGCTTATTACATGCAAGAGGGGAAGGATTTGGTCCATATAGAGCCTAGTTTGTTGGTTCATGAGACAGCGAAATTCAATTTTCGTAACAATTCCAATGTTGCTTGTTTGCATTCCACTGCGGAAGAATATTGGAAAACCCATCATTTTGAAAAAGGCGATTTGTTTTATGCCGATCCAAGTCGAGTAAATGATAAACAACAACGTGTAAGTGTTCTAGAAAACTACTTGCCTGATGTGAGTGGTTTGCCTAAAATGTGCCATGAAAACAAAATTGGCTTGTTGTTTAAGTTGTCCCCGATGTTGGATATCGAACTTTTAAAGGCTCAATGGAGAGAATTTGCTTTCGATGTACACTTGGTAGTTGTTAATAATGAATTGAAGGATTTGTTGCTCCATTTCGGATTGGACTCTATGGAGCAAATTTTTGTACATCATATTGTCGATGGAAATGACACTGTTTTTGATGTGAAAGGATCATTGTTTTCTATTCACAATTGTACTGAGCCTCGTTTTGTATATGACCCAAACCCAGCGTTTAAAAAATTGCGAGTAAACGGTTTTTTGGCTGGTAAGTTTGCTTTAACTGAAGCGAATGGATTTTTGGTTTCGGAAGATTATAAAGAAGGTTTTCCTGGAAAAGTGTTTGAGATTACAGAAACTATTGAATTGGATAAGACAACAAAAAAAAGACTTTTAAAAGCGAGGTTGTCTGTTGTTAGCCGTCACCCTAATTTGAATTCACAGACCATAGAAAAACGATATAAGTTGGTGCCAGATACCTTTAATTTTTTATTGTGCTTTGAAAGAAATGAAAAAGCAACAATGTTTCTAGCAAAGAGAAAATATTAATTTTTCCACTCCAAACTATCCATAAAAAGCGATAGTTCTTGTTCTATAAATGAGAGTACTGGTAATGTGCTGTCGTAGTTAGGGGTGTTTCTAAAATACAATGCACCTCGCAAATAATTTCGAGAGCTGTCGGTTATGCAAAACTGATAAGCTGTAGCAGCATCGCCTTTAATTTTGTATTCAAGAATGAGATTGCCATTGTTCAGTTCTTTAGGATTAACCTCAATAGCGTTGGCTTTTTGCTGGTGATCAAAACTCAGTTGATGCATTTCTTCCAATAAAGTTTCCAAACCTAAAGTATCGGAAATAGGAAAGTAGGTTAGAAATAGTTCGGCATTGTATTTGGGGAAAATAATGGTGTTCCAACGATCGTTTTTACGGTCGTTTTTCACATTTGCACCGCTGTAGAGATAGCTTTTCCAATATTTGGGCGTGTCAATCTGTTTGTGCTCTATGTTTTTTGGAATATCAATGCGGTTGTATGCTAATGGTTTTGGAGAGTAATCCATTTGGCAAGCAATAAAAGGAACGAGCAATAGTGTTAACCAACGTTTCATTTAACCTTTACTTTAATTTGTTTGATGCGTTTTTTATCGGCTGCTTCAATGGTTAATTCTAGATTGTCGAAATTAATGCGTTCGCCTTTCTTGGGAATTTTACCAATATTTTCAATCACATATCCGGCTAAAGTGGTTGCGTTGCCTTTTCCTTTTTCTATATGATCGGTGTCCGATTCTAATATTCTACAGAAATCCACCAAAGGCATTTTACCTTCAAACACATAGGTGTTATCATCTAGTCGTGAATAGTTGAGGTCTTCATCATCAAATTCATCGAAAATTTCTCCAACGATTTCTTCTATTACGTCTTCTAAAGAAACTACACCACTTGATCCACCGTATTCATCAACGACTACGGCTAGGTGTATTTTTCTTACTTGAAATTCTCGCAAAAGATCTGAAATGCTTTTGTTTTCTGGCACAAAAAAGGCTGGGCGTATGTATTGATGCCAATCCTTAGTTTCATCTCCGCCAATAAGATCTTTTATGTATAAAAATCCTGTTGTATTGTCTAGTGTTTCAACATAAACAGGCATACGTGAAAACCCGCTATTGGTAATAATTTCGTGTACTTGATCGTAATCAAAAGCGGTGTCAATGGCTACAACTTCAGTACGGGGAGTCATAATTTGCTGAACTTCTTTATTGCCAAATTCAACGATACCACGAAGAATTTTCTCTTCCTCATCGTTGCTTTCTCCATTCGAATCTCCGTATGTTAATTCAAGCGCGTGCTCCAATTCATTTACGGATACTTTATGCTCAACAATTTTTATTTTTTTCTGCAACCATGAGGAACTGTTGATAAGGTATTTGCTTAAAGGATTGAGTCTTTTTGTGAGAACATGAAATACAGACGACATGGCTAAACTCATTTTCAAAGCTCGCTTGTTTGCGTAGACCTTAGGGATGATTTCACCAAATAAGAGTATGATAAAGGTGATGATGACAATGTTGACTAACACAGATATCCATTTCACTTCTATTTTTACATACTCATCCATTAATATGCCGGTAAGTACAACAATGGAAATGTTAATGAAGTTGTTGCTTATTAATATGCTAGCTAGCAGATGTTGTGGTTGTTCTAAAAGAGCTAATAATTTTTTTTCTCTTTTACCATCCGATTCTTTTAAAGCAGATACATCGCCAGGTGTTAAACTGAAAAATGAAACTTCAGATCCACTGACTGCAGCAGAGCAAAAGAGTAATAAAAAAACCACTCCAAGATATAGCCAAAGCTCTAGAGTGGCATTTTCGAAATAGATTAAATCAAGCAATAAACTTGTGTCGCTTTCCAATTAATTGTTTTTAAAATGGCAAACCATCTCCTTTGTCACCTAAAACTTCTGGGCTCGGGTTATCGTCGCCGTTGCTGAAGTTGTTGCTGGGCTCAGGATTGTTGCTGTTGCCTTGTAGTTCTCTATGAACAAAGATACTAAAAGTAGTTGCTTCAATATCGGTTGAAGAGCGTTTAATGTTGTCTTTATCGGTGTAAGTGTTGTTTCTTATTTTTCCTTCCACATACACGGTATCGCCTTTCTTAATTTGTTTCTCAGCTCTTTCGCCTAAAGCTCTCCAACAAACAACATTGTGCCATTCTGTGCGAGATTGCCATTCGTCGTTTTTGTCTTTGTAGCTTTCGCTAGTTGCTATTGAAAAACGAGCAACACTAGCTCCTTTGTCAAAATGAGTTACTTCAGGGTTTTTCCCTACGTTTCCGACTAAAATTACTTTGTTTAAACTTGCCATAATAGTTTAGTTTTACCTATGAATATAATAAAAAACACTTTCAATCACCTATAAAGTCACATATAAATTTTTCTATTGGTCTAGGAAAAGCTTTAGTGTGAATTTCATTTTTGTTTAAAATCTCAAAAGTTGTGTTGGTTTCTGTCGTTAGCTTATGGAAGTGAATATGCATTATTTTATGGCTCAACAAGTGTTTGGTTTTCCAAATAGGTTGAGTTAATATCAGATCATCAAAATTCAAATTGGAATTGTTGTAAATAACTTCATTTTGATTGTTTAGCCAAAAGCCTGGCAATTCAAATAGATTGTTCCAGATTCCATCTGTTCGTTTCTTGATGTGGATATTGTCGTCATCATGAATAAAGTAATGTAAGTGTAACAGTTCTTTCTTTATAGGTTTTGATTTAAAAGGAAAAGAGAGTTGAGTGTCTGCTTTTCTAGCCTCGCAAAAAACAGAAACTGGACAGATTGGGCATTTTGGGTTGGATGAAGTACAAATGCTCGACCCCAAATCCATTAAACTTTGATTGAAATCGCCAAGATTAGATTTTGGAGCAAATGATTCGGCTATTGTTTTGAGTTCTGATTTGTGTTTTTGAACTTTTAGATCTTTTCCGAATTCACTGATTCGACCGAATACTCTATTCAAATTTCCGTCCATAGCTACGTCTTTACTATCGAAACAGATTGAGGCAATAGCAGACGCGGTATAGTCGCCAATGCCTGGGAGTTTTAAAAGCTCGGATTTGGTGTTTGGAAAGAAGTTATTGTGTTTTTCGGAAACTATCTGTGCTGTTTTCAATAAGTTTCTTGCTCGAGAATAATAACCTAATCCAGCCCAATAGGGGTAAAAATCATCAACAGAAACACATGCTAAGTCACTGACAGTGGGAAATGCTTTGATTATTTTGAGATAATAATCCCAGCCTTGTTTTACTTGTGTCTGTTGTAAAATAATCTCAGAAAGCCAAACAGAATACGGATCAATACTTTCTCTCCAAGGAAGTTCTCGCTTGTTATCGTTGTACCATAATTCTAGGCAAGAAGCGAAAGATTGTGCCTTAATATTTTGTGTTTCAAGCATTTGCTTATAAGATTATTTAGTGTACATTTGCACCCCCAAAATTACCTGATTTGGGCGAACTCAATTTATAGAATAGGAATGACGAAGGCGGATTTAGTTACGAAGATTGCAAACGAAACGAAAATTAGTAAAGAAAGTGTTGCTAAAACTGTTGAGCTTATGATGGAAAGCATCAAAGAGTCATTAAGTGATGGAAACAATGTATATTTAAGAGGTTTCGGTTCTTTTGTTGTTAAGAAGAGAGCAGAGAAAACAGGAAGAAATATCTCTAAGAATACTACCATCATTATACCAGAGCACTTTGTGCCAGCATTTAAGCCAGCTAAAGTGTTTGTTGAAAGTGTAAAAGAGAGTACAAAAAAATAATTGGTGAAAGGGAAACAAACTAAAGTAATTTCTGTTGTTGCACTGTTATGTGTAGCACTTGCATTGCTTGTTGTTTATTTGCCGAAATCACCAGCCAGCGCTAGGGTAGAACTTAGCGATGTTGAAATAGAAATTAACCGTGCCGTGGCGATGGTACGGGGTGATAGTCCTATGGAGGGGATTGGTAAGTTGAAAGCTCTTGAAGAGCAGATGCCCAATCATCCTGAATTGAATTATCACTTAGGTGTATTTTCAGTTGTTACTCAACAGTATGTTAAAGCCATACCACGTTTAGAAGTAGCAGTCAAAGTACCACGTTTTGAAGAGGCGTATGTGTATCTTTTTGAATCTTACCAAGAAATTGGTAATCAAAAAGCTGCTGCAGACATCTTAGAGAAAGCCAAGGCAGGGAAATTTGCCAAGGAAACAAACGAGAGTATAATAGAATTATATAAACATTAATCAACCTTAAAATTTAGAAGCTATGCCAAGCGGAAAGAAAAGAAAGAGACATAAGATGGCTACTCACAAGAGAAAAAAACGTCTAAGAAAGAACAGACATAAGAAGAAGAAATAATTTTTTCTTTTGAGCCATAAGTACGCTTATTTACGGGCGTGCTAAATGAAAAAACTCTTGAACACAGAATTAATTATTGATTCTGGAAGTGAAGAGGTGTCCTTGGCATTGCTTAGCAATGGCCAATTAAGAGAATATCATACTGAAAGTATTATTCCACCTGCGTATAGCGTAGGTGATATGCACTTGGGAAAGGTGCGCAAAATCGTGCCTTCCCTAAATGCTGCCTTTGTTGATGTTGGCTATGAAAAAGACGCCTTTCTTCATTATCTGGATTTAGGTCAAAATTTTAGAGCAGTTAACGCTTTCGCCTCTAAGGCACTTTTTGGAAAAACTTACGGCCATCATCTTGACGACGTTAATCTTAAAGATTACGAGGAGATAGATAAACACGGACGTATTGAAGAAGTTGTTACGACTGGACAAGACGTACTTGTACAAGTAACAAAAGAACCCATTAGCGCCAAAGGCCCAAGATTATCTTGCGAAATTACTGTAGCCGGAAGGTACCTCGTATTGGTGCCATTTTCTAACAAAGTATCGCTATCACAGAAAATTAAAAACTCTGACGAACGCGATAGATTGAGACGATTGATGCATAGCATCCGTCCGGTTAATTTTGGAGTCATCATTCGTACCGTTGCCGAAAACAAAGGTGTGAAAGAACTTCACGACGACTTAAAAGACTTGGTTAATCGCTGGGGAGAATGCATCAAAAATCTTGATGGTTCTGCAGCTCCAGACCTGATTCTCCGAGAAATTAACAAAACCAACTCCGTATTGCGTGATTTGCTCAATCCATCGTTCAATTCCATTGTGGTAAATAACGATGAACTAGCAGACGAAATAAAGAGCTACATTAAAGAAAAAGCTCCGGATAAGATAGGTATTGTTAAATCCTACAACGACTCTTTACCCATTTTTGAAAGCTATAATGTGAATAAGCAAATAAAATCATCATTTGGTAAAAAGGTTCTTTTAAAATCTGGTGCTTATCTAATTATAGAGCATACTGAAGCTATGCACGTTATTGACGTGAACAGTGGAAACCGTGCTCTAAATAAGGATCAAGAAACCAACGCACTTGAAACCAACATGGAATGTGCTGAAGAGATTGCAAGATTGCTTCGTCTTCGCGACATGGGGGGAATTATTTGTGTTGATTTTATTGACATGGCGGCGGAAGAAAACCGTGTGAAACTATACGAATTCTTACGTGCTTGCATGAAAGACGATAAAGCCAAGCATCATGTGCTTAAACCAAGCAAATTTGGTGTAATAGAGCTTACCCGTCAACGTGTAAAACAAGCAACAGAAATAGATACTAGCGAAAAATGCCCTACTTGCGATGGTACTGGCGATATACATGCTTCGGTTATGCATATCGATAAGATCGAAAGCAAAATAGCTGCAGCAGCTGATTTATTGAAAAAAGAACGTTTTATCCTTCGTGTACACCCTTTTGTTGAGTCTTACTTAAAAAAGGACTGGAGAAAAATTCTACGGAAGTGGAAGAAAACATACAAAGTTAGATTCAAACTACAACCTGACTCATCTTACGATTTCCTGCAATATGGATTGTTTGATAAAACAGGAAAAAACAAATTGGATTTATAATACAAATCCTTACTTAATTCTAGAAAAGCCCGGCAATACGCTGGGCTTTTCGCTTTTACCAAAAACAGTTGCAATTTTACTGTAGGCTAATAAAATAGGCAGCATGGCTAATCCAATAAATACTACGTAAACCCAATATGCTTGCTCTGGGTTGGATACAAAATAAGGCAGGTAAAAAATGCCGATAAGTATCAATCGAAGAAAGATATTTGCGCTTTGAAACACACTGGTTACTCTTCCTATGGTTTCTTTCGGTACCATCTTAAATATGGCCGTAACACGAGCAATACGTATACCTGAATTGGCAAAACCCACCAGCAAACATACAGGGGCGAAAAACCAAATATTCTTAGTAGATGCCATACCAGCAAATGAAAGCAAAGTAATGCCCATTAGTACCAAACTAACATTGATGGTAGACCATCGTTTAAGGGCTTTCTGTAAAAATATACCAGCGGTTAATGCGCCTGCAGTGTGGAATACTTGAGCAATAGCCAAGGCAGAACCATCGGCTTGCAAATAATCAGAAATGTACAGGTGCATCACGTAAAAGACGTGTACAATAACACACACAAATACAAAATAAGTGAATAGACCGTAGTTAAGAATGGCTTTGTTCTGCCCTAAGAATTGCCACCCTTTTTTAAGTCTTTTTAAAATAGACCCTGTATCGCGCGATAATTTATCGGAAGCTTTGTTTTTTAAGAAGATCAGTAAAACCGATGCGATTAAATACGTTGACGCATCCATTAAAAATATTTTCTCTAATCCCCATTTTTCAACAATTATATCGACCCCGAAAATAGATGTGCTTACTCCACCTATGAGCAATGCTGCAGCAGCTCCAGAAATCATGTTTGTAGACTGTCCTTGCACTTCAAGTAAACTATTCACCTTCACATACGAATCGCTATCGGATAACTCTTGAGCCAAAGCGTAAAGTGCTGGATAGTGTATGTTGTAATTCAATACGGTGAAAGAAAAGACAATGATGAGTAGATACAAGGGCATTTCGCCTAAATACCAACCGTAGAAACCGGCAAAAGACAATACGCCTAAGCCAACCAAACAAAGACCTTGGAAAATATGTTTTCTATTGTATTTGTCTATCAGTGTTCCCGCATATTGAGCCCAAATGAAGGTTGCAGCCGTAACAACAAAGAATACCAGATTGTATGTACTACTTGCTTTAAGATTGTTGATGAAATACCAAGGAATGGCAATCATGGATATGCCTTGTGCAAATTGCGAAACTGCATTAGCAATCAGTAATATTTGAATAGAAGCTTTATTTTGCACGTTCACAAAGGTAGAACAAACAAGAGTGGTGTCCAATAATTTTAAGCTATAGCCCATTGTCAAATCCTAGGAAATACCATCGTGCAGAAGCATTAGAGCGTTTGCGTCGTTTTTGCGCATATCAAGAGCGTTATGTTGCCGAATGCAAAAACAAATTGTATACCTGGGGCTATTATGGTTTAGAGGCCGATGAAATGATCAACGAATTGTATGCCGAAAACTTTATTGACGAAGGTCGTTTTGCCGAAGCCTTCGTGCGTGGGAAGTTTTTCTATAAGTATTGGGGAAGGCAACGCATATTGTACGAATTGAAGCAAAGAAAAATAAGTGCCTACAACATCAAAAAAGGCATGGCCGAAATTACCGACGATGATTATGCTAAAGCCATAATACACTTGTACGAAAAGAAGAAAAAAGAGTACAGTGGTAAAGGTTTAAAGGAGTATCAGTTAGAAATAAAGACCAAAAACTTCATTGTGCAAAAAGGCTTCGAATACAATGTGGTGAATGACGTGATAGAGAGAGGTGAGGTTTGACTCATCCGCATTTCAATGCCTTGTCAAATCGAGTGATTTTAGAAATGCAATGGAGAAAATAGTATCGAGATTATAGAACTGACTTCTCGATACAAAATTCCTGCAGAATTTCACTCGAAGTAACTGAAGCGAAATATAAAGGGGTTAATTCCAGAGATTTTCAGATTGAAATAAAAAATTTTGTAGAGATTCTGGGCTTGATATCATTGAGAACTACATTCAGTAGAATTATCCTAAACAATTATTTCTCCTTTCCCATAAAAGTAACGCTCAGCTTGCTATTTTTGCGCCATGGTTACACAAGAACAACTGCAACAGTTAGCAGGACGCCTGGAAGCGTTAAGGGGGTATCTTTGACGTTGATGCCAAGAAAGAACGCATCCGTGAACAAGAGCAATATGCGCTAGATCCTAATTTTTGGGATGATGCTGAAAAGGCTGAGAAAATCATGCGCGATACCCGTGAATTGAAAAAATGGGTAGAAGAGTTCGAAACAGCTTTTGCTTCGTATGAAGATTTGGCGGTATTGTATGATTTTGTGAAAATGGGAGAAGCTACCGATGAAGAATTGGCAGAGCAAGAAATCCTTACCAAAGAAAATCTCGACAATCTAGAGCTAAGAAAAATGCTTTCGGCTAAGGAAGATGGTCTGAATGCCGTGCTTCAAATTACAGCAGGCGCTGGTGGTACAGAAAGCTGCGATTGGGCTAGCATGCTTATGCGGATGTATATCATGTGGGCCGAGAAAAATGGATATAAAGTAAAAGAGTCTGATTATCAAGAAGGCGATGTAGCGGGAATAAAATCAGTAACCATGGAAATTGAAGGCGATTCTGCCTTTGGTTACTTAAAAGGAGAAAATGGTGTACATCGATTGGTGCGCATTAGTCCTTTCGATTCGAACGCTAAACGCCATACATCGTTTGTGTCGGTATATGTCTATCCTTTGGTGGACGATGATATTGAAATTGACGTAAATCCATCAGACTTAACTTGGGATACATTCCGAAGTGGTGGTGCTGGAGGGCAAAACGTAAACAAGGTGGAAACTGCCGTACGATTGTATCACAAGCCATCGGGAATTATTATTAAAAACCAAGAGAGTCGCTCGCAATTGCAAAACCGTGAGAATGCTATTCGTTTATTGAAATCGCAATTGTACGAAGCAGAAATGCGCAAACGACAAGAATCGGTGGATGAAATTGAAGCTGGAAAGAAAAAAATTGAGTGGGGGTCGCAAATACGAAACTATGTTTTGCATCCCTATAAATTAATCAAAGACGTAAGAACGGGTCACGAAACGGGCAATGTAGATGCTGTTTTGGATGGCGATTTAACCCCTTTCTTAAAAGCATTTTTAATGGAATATGGCGGATAAAACAATGCAATACTATCATAACCCAAGATGCAGTAAAAGCCGACAGGGTTTAACGCTTTTGGAAGAGAAAGGTGTTTCTCCTGAGATTGTAAAATACCTAGAAGATATCCCTACGGAAGCAGAATTCAGAAAGCTTTTGGCCAAGCTAGATATAGCACCTGAAGCTTTGGTAAGAAAAGGCGAAGCCTATTTTAAAGAAAAGCTGAAAGGTTTATCGCTTACTGATGACGAGTGGATACAAGTCATGCTAGAAAATCCTAAACTAATTGAGCGTCCCATTTTTGTGAATGGAACCAAAGCAATAGTAGGAAGACCTCCTGAAAATATTTTGGATATACTATAACAATACCAAACGGTTGAAGGCATTGCTTTTAGCCGTTTTTTATAAAATCATTCCCGATAAATACTCTATGGCTTTAGTGATGCTCGCGCAAGGCTGTAAAACCAAATAGAACTTGCCTTTGTTGTCTTTCAGTTGGGCGTTTAGGGCGTTTTTCTGGACAAACTGTATCACCTTGCCAAAAGATTCTGATTGGAAATAATCTTGGTTATTTTCGGTAGCGAAATAGCCCATCATTTTACCATTCTTGATTTTCAGTTTTTCAAAACCAATGGCTTTTCCTGTTCGTCTTAATTCAATGGTTTTAAGCAATTCTTCGCTCTCTTCTGGGATGGTTCCAAATCTATCTTCAAGCGACTGGCGGAAAGTGTTGATGTCTTCTTCGGTGTCCAAATTGTCTAACTCTTTGTAAAGTATCAAGCGCTCTTTTATGTTCTCAACGTACCAATCAGGAAGGAGTAATTCCAAGTCGGTTTCGAGCACACATTCATCCACTCCAAGTTGTTTGTTCTCTTCTTCAAACAGGTCTTTGAATTCGTTTTGCTTGAGTTCGCGAATGGCTTCGTTCAAGATCTTGCTGTAGGTTTCAAAGCCCACTTCGTTCATGAATCCGCTTTGATTTCCTCCCAAAAGATCTCCAGCCCCGCGAATGTCCAAATCGCGCATGGAAATTTCCATTCCGCTGCCCAGATCAGAGAATTGCTCCAATGCTTGCAATCTTTTTCTACTTAAGGTAGGTAAGTGGTGCATTGGTGGTGCTATCAAATAACAGAATGCCTTTTTGTTGCTTCTTCCAACACGTCCACGCAATTGGTGTAAATCCGACAATCCAAAATTCTGTGCCTGATTGATGATGATGGTATTGGCATTGGTAATGTCTATCCCGCTTTCTAAAATAGTGGTGGCTACTATAACATCGTATATGCCATCGGTGAAATCTATCATCACCTGCTCCAACTTTTTTGGGTCCATTTGGCCATGCCCGATGCAAATGCGTATACCCGGCACAAGCGCTTGCAATTGACCCGTAATTTCTTTGATATTTTGTACTCTGTTGTGTATAAAATACACTTGTCCACCACGTTCTACTTCGTGCATTATGGCATCGCGTATCCATTCTTCGTTGAAGCCTTTTATTTCGGTTTGAACTGGGAAACGGTTTGGGGGTGGCGTTTTTATTATGGACAAATCTCTAGCGCCCATCAACGAAAACTGAAGCGTTCGTGGTATAGGTGTAGCGGTAAGGGTAAGGCAATCTAAATTGGCTTTTAAGGTCTTTAATTTATCCTTTACTGCTACGCCAAACTTTTGCTCTTCGTCAATGATAAGTAAACCCAAATTGGCATATTTTACTTTTCCACCAATGAGTTTATGCGTACCGATTATTATATCTGTTTCGCCGCTTTCTAAGCGCTTTAAAGTTTCTGTATTTTCTTTTGTGGTTTTTAGTCTTGATGTAAAATCAATGGTGACTGGGAAGTCTTTCAGTCGCTTTTTGAAACTCTTGAAATGCTGCAAACACAAAACGGTTGTAGGCACCAAAATGGCAACTTGTTTGCCATCGGTAGCGGCTTTGAATGCAGCCCGCATCGCAATTTCTGTTTTACCAAAACCCACATCACCACACACCAATCTATCCATTGGAGTTTCCTTCTCCATGTCGTTTTTCACGTCAATGGTAGCGGTTAATTGATCGGGCGTGTCTTCGTAAATGAACGAAGCTTCTAGCTCGGTTTGTAAATAGGTGTCGGGAGAAAAAGCGTAACCCTTGGCTGTTTTTCTTTTGGCGTACAGGTTTATTAAGTCGAAAGCAACTTCCTTTACGCGTTTCTTGGTTTTTGTTTTAAGTGCAGCCCAAGCTTGAGTTCCCAATTTGTTGACTTTAGGTGTAGAGCCTTCTTTGCCAGTAAATTTCGAAATGCGGTGCAGCGAGTGTATGCTTACGTAGAGCATATCGCCAGAGCTGTATTCTAATCGTATTGCTTCTTGAACTTTTCCGTTGACTTCCAGTTTTTCTAATCCAGAAAATTTACCGACACCATGGTCTATGTGGCTTACATAATCGCCAATTTCCAAACTAGTAAGCTCTTTTATGGTAAGAGCTTGTTTGGTTTTTCTAAATCCTTCTTTTAATTTAAATCGGTGGTAACGCTCAAATATTTGGTGATCGGTAAAAGCGTTGATTTTTAAATCTCTGTCTTGAAAACCAGCAAATACCGCAACGTTTACTGTTCTGAAATTGATTTCTTTTTCTTGCGCTTCGTAGATGGCATACAAACGTTCGCTTTGCTTTGGGTTGTCGCACAGCAATAGGTTGGTGTAACCTTCTTTTTCTTGCTCGGCGAAGTGCTCCCAGAGCATGTCGAAGTTTTTATTGAAACTAGGCTGAAATTTCTGATTGAATTCAAATACAGATCCATCTTTAAAATATCGACCGTGTCCAAATTCTATAACCGTGAAATTGCTAAGCAATTGCAAAGCTTTTTCAGGGCCAAGAAACATCTCCTCAGGCGGTGTATATTTTACTTCGGTTGATAGTTTTTCGAAAACCCTTTGTCCTTTTTCAAGCTCGGTTTCTAGTCTAGAAAGTAAGATGTCGATGCTATCAACCCATATTACGGCGTCTTTGGGTAAAAACTCAAAAAGGGAAGCCCTGTTTTCTTCAAACATTTGGCTTTGAACATTAGGGATAATGCTCACCTTTTTCATTTGCTTGATAGACAACTGATCAACAGGATCGAACAAGCGAATGCTTTCAACTTCGGTATCGAATAACTCTATTCGGTAGGGGTATTCGTTGGCAAACGAGAAAATATCTATGATGCCACCACGAATGCTAAATTGCCCAGGTTCGTAAACATAATCTACCTTTTCGAAAGTAAATTGAAGCAAGTATTCGTTGAGGAAGTCCAAGTCTACATCTTCACCTTGAACAATGGTTAGGGTGTTTTGTTGGAGCTCTTTTTTCTGAATTACTTTTTCAGAAAGGGCAGAAGGATGACTAAAAACAACACAACTGCTTGATGCTGATATTTTTTGAAGAGTTTCGGCACGCATCAATACATTGCCATTTTCTACAGCTTCCTCTTGGTAAGGAACTGTGTAGGATGCCGGGAAAAACGAGCTGTTCTTTTTTGGGTTTAAGTTTTGTAAATCGTTGTATAAATAGGCTCCATTTTCCTTGTCTAGCCCGATTACAAAATGTATTCCAGGAGTGTGACGAATTACAGATTCAGCAAGTAGAGAAAATCCAGAACCTATAAGGCCGTTCAGCTTTATTTTTTCTTTCTTTTTGATAGCCGCTACAATGTTCTCTGCATGAGGATGCATAAGATAACGGCCAATCAATGACTCTTTGTTTACTGCTTTTTCGTCAACTGGATTCATGGAAATTATAGACTTAGTGCTTTATCTAGCATTTTGCGAGAGCCTATAAATAATGGGCAACGTTCGTGCAATTCCTTTGGTTTTAAATCCAAAATACTCTGTTCGCCATCGCTTGCGGCAGCATTGGCATTTTCGGCAATAAAAGCTAGTGGATTAGCTTCGTAAAGCAAACGCAATTTTCCTCTTGGGTTGCTTTCTGTACCAGGGTAGATGTACAATCCGCCTTTTATTAAGTTTCTATGAAAATCAGCTACTAAAGAACCAATGTATCTTCCAGAATAAGCTTTTCCTTGATCGTTGTCGCTGCTCTGACAAAAATCGATGTACTTGCTTATACGGGGCTCAAAACTTTTACCGTTTCCTTCGTTGATGCTGTAAATTCTACCTGTTTCTGGTGCGTTTAAGCGAGTGTCTGTTAATTGAAATTGGCGCAAACTTTGGTTTAAAGCAAACACAGAGCTACCATCGCCAAAAGAACATACCAATAAACATGCTGCACCATACAATACATAAAGCGCTCCTACTTGTTGTCTTCCAGGCTGTAAAAAATCGTCCATGGTACAATCGCCGTAAGGGCTTGTGCGCTCATATATAGAAATGATAGTACCAACAGGAACGTTTACATCTATATTGCTGCTGCCATCCAATGGATCCATGGTGATGATGTAATCTCCATCTTTGTTTAAGCCGTCTTTTGCATCTAAAAAATCGTCGCGTTCTTCAGAAGCTACACCGCATACTACTTTGCTATGGGCAAACGCCTTAATGAACAATTCATCAGCATAAACGTCCAGTTTTTGTTGAGCTTCACCTTGTACATTTTCTTGTCCAGCAGCCCCCATTATATGTTGGTTGATGCTGGCGTGTGCCAATTGCTCTTGTATGTGGATAGAGGCAAGCTCTATTTCGTTGAATAATTTTTTAAGTTTTTCAGCTGCCGAACCTTTTACGGTGGCGTCTAAATATTCTCCAATGCTTTTTACATTAGCCATAGTTGCGCGTTTGTACAACAAATATGCGATAATTGATAGCTTATGACAAATGTAGTAGTGCGAAAAGCCGTAGAAAAAGATGCAGAAGGAATTCAGGCCTTGGTGAATGAATTGGCATTGTATGAAAAAGCACCTGAAGAAGTCTCTACTTCAGCCGATGATATTCGACGGTTTGGATTTGGTAAAGAGCAACTTTTTGAAGCTTTTGTAGCCGATCACGATGGCGTAATTGTTGGTTTTGCATTATGCTTTTGGAAATACAGTACTTGGAAGGGGAAGGCTTTGTACTTGGAAGATTTTTACGTGAAGCCTACATACCGTAAAGATAAAATAGGGAAAGATTTATTTACTAAAGTGGTTGAATTGGCAAAAATTGAAGGTGCAAACCGTATGGAGTGGCTGGTTTTGGACTGGAATGAATTGGGATTAGAATTCTATAAGAAAATTGGAGCTACATTGGATGAAACATGGATTACAGGTATGTTGTTTCCCAGAGACTTTGATCGCTTATTGACCAGTTAGTATATGTATATTTTTACATAAAATTTGTAAATGTATCGTTTAACTCGTTATTTTGTTCGGTCGTTTAGTTACTTTAAACTAAAAGTATATATTTGTATCAAAGTTGAGTTATGAGAATTTTAGGCGTACTTTTTTCTATCTGTGTGTTTGCGAGTGCTTGTTTTGCGCAAGGAGATTTTTTGAAGCGAATGGCAAAGAATAAGAATATTGAAGGATTTGATATGAAATCAGGCAATGCCGGCGGTGCTCGTTTTCAGATGAAGTCTCATACTAGGTTAGAAGTAGATCTAGAAACATCCGTATTGGATACTTCTTCCCATGAAACATTCTCGTACAATGCTCAGGGCAACGAACTAGAGTTTGAAGAAAGATATTACTATGAAAATGGTGGGGATTATATGTCAAAGATTTCAAAAAGTTATGACGCGAGTGGTTATCTCATTAGAGAAGATAGGTTAAGTTATGATTTTGGGCTTGGTCGATATGTAACTGATGAACATGGTGAATTTGAGAATAACCAGGACGGTTTACCTATTCGAGAAAACATTTACTCTGAGGGTAGTTCTGAGTATTATGCATATAACATGTTTGAGTTTGATGCCAATGGCAACCAAGTAAAAAAGACTTATTATAGAGTTATAAATGGAGTTGCGCAGCAAGAGATTTACAGAACGTCTTTTTATACGAACGATGGAAGGCTTGTTGAATTTAGAGAGTATAGCTGTCCGTCAGGTAATTGTGAATTGTCACAGGGGACTGACTATAAATATTTGCCCAATGGCTTGCGTGAGTCTGAAACCAATTTTGAGAATGTAGACGGAGTTCATGAGCCCTATTCCACAAGGATTTATGGTTACGATGCGGGTGATCGGTTGGTGAAAATTTATGATCTGAAATATGATCAGGGTGAGTCTGTTCCTGATGAAGAATATAATATTATTTATGGCTCAACGGGGATAGTTGATTCTATTGTTATTAATGCCTATGATGCAGACAATAGAACATGGGGCTTAGATCTTGCGGCTTTTGACTTTGATTTCGATGAGGAAATTGATCGAGATGACTTGGTACTTCCAAGTTTTTATTCAGAAGATTATTTTCTTAATGGTATTCTATTTGGTAAGAAACTGAATGAATTTAGAGTTGTTGATTATAACGAAGATGGCTCGGTTGATTATGAGGAGCTGTTAAAATATAACTACTCAAACTTCACCTCGGTAAAAGAGCAAACTGTATTTGATTTTACCTTATCCCCAAACCCGGCATCCGATCACATTACAATAGGTTTGAATGATACCAATACCCAGCGCATTGAAGTGTACAGTATTGATGGGACATTCATGCATGCGGAAGATATCAGTACCTCGGAATTGAACATCAACGTTCAGGATTATAAGCGCGGAACGTATTTGGTGAAGGCCATTGGTGTCAACGGGTTTAGAACCAAGCAATTTGTGAAATTGTAATCTGAGGAAAGAGTTTTTAGCGAATTCGAAATTTAGTAAAGTACTCAATATATTGGGTGCTTTTTTTATGCATTTCTTTGCAGTATGCAAGTTTTCAAATTTGGAGGCGCATCGGTTAAAGATGCTGAGAGTGTAAAGAACGTAGCCCGTATCGTGAAGCAGTATGGCGACCATGCCATGGTAGTTGTAGTGTCGGCTATGGGTAAAAGCACCAACGCACTTGAAAACATGCTGGAAGCTCAACGCAACAAAGATTCTGCAAAATTTGATACACTCCAGTCTGGATTGCAATCTTTTCATGAAGAGATTATCCGAAAATTATTTACTGACGAGGGTGAATGTTCGAAATTGTTAGCTGTTATTAAGTCAATATTGATCGAAGGTTTTGACAATGCATCGCTCAGTTGCGATGAGCAGTACAGTAAAGCGGTAGCGGTGGGTGAATTGATGAGTACCAATATCATGGCAGCTTATTTTAGCGCTATTGGCTTAAAAACCAATTTGATGGATGCTAGAAAATGCATAAGAACAAGCAATAAAATAGTGGATGCTGATGTAAATTGGTTGGAAACTGAGGAGCTTATGAAAACACAATTTCATACATCGGCTGTCAATGTTTTGCAAGGTTTTATTGCTAGCGATGCATTTGGAAAAACCACTACACTTGGTCGTGAAGGATCAGATTTTACAGCGGCTATTGCAGCTTACAGTTTAGGGTGTGATAAAGTAACCATTTGGAAAGATGTGCCAGGTTTGTTAGATGCCGATCCGAAATGGTTTGATAATACACAGTTGATACCAAGCATATCCTATAAAGAAGCAACGGAATTGGCTTATTATGGAGCGTCAGTAATTCATCCTAAGACATTGAAACCTCTTCAGAATAAAGGAATAGGTCTTGAGATTAAATCGTTTTTAGAACCGGAGAAAAAAGGAACCTCCATCCAACACAACGATTGCGACGATCATCTGATTCCGAGTTTTATTTTCAAAATGAATCAGGTGTTGGTTAGCATTTCGCCTCGCGATTTTTCATTCATCGATGAGGCTAATCTGGCAGAATTGTTTCAGGTATTCAATCAACGAAATGTGCGCGTAAACGTGATGCAAAATACCGCTCTAACTTTTTCTATTTGCATAGATAATAAAGGTGCTTGGAAAGATTTACTCAAGGATTTTTCCGAAAAATATCAAGTGCGTTACAACGAGAATTTAGAATTGGTAACAGTAAGACATTACAACCAAAAAACTATAGAAAGGGTAACGGTCAACAAAAATATATTGCTCGAGCAGCGTACTCGAAATACGATGCAGCTGGTTTTAGAAGATAAAGGTTAGACCAATATTTCACCAGTCATTTCGGCTGGTAAATTCAAGTTCATCATCTTTAAAATACTCGGGGCGATATCGCCTAATTTACCGTTTCGAACGGCTTTTATTTTGTCGCTTACCACTATAATCGGTACTGGATTAACGCTGTGTGCCGTGTTAGGACTTCCGTCAGGGTTTATAGCTACATCGGCATTGCCATGGTCAGCAATAACAATAAACTCATAGCCAAGTTCCAGGCCTTTTTGTACTACTTTTTGCAAACAATTATCGGTTGTTTCTACAGCCTTTACTATAGCGCTATACACGCCAGTATGACCAACCATATCTGGATTAGCGAAGTTTAGGCATAAAAAATCGGGTGTTAGATTTTCTAATTGTAAACATGCTTTTTCTGCCAATTCAGGCGCACTCATTTCGGGTTGTAAGTCGTAAGTAGCCACTTTTGGAGATGCCACTACTTCGCGCTCTTCTCCTGTCCATGGTTGTTCTTGACCGCCATTAAAGAAAAAGGTAACGTGAGGATATTTCTCTGTTTCGGCCATACGGAGCTGTGTTTTTCCTTGAGTAGAAAGAAATTCACCTAGGCCCATTTTGATGTTTTTTTTGTCAAATATTACAGTAACGTTTTTGAAACTTTCGTCGTATTTGGTTAAAGTATAATAGTCGATATTGAGTTTTTTCATCTCAAAATCGAGAAAATCTTCTTGGCTTAAAGCTCTAGAAATTTCTCGGCATCGATCGGTTCTAAAGTTGGCGCAAAGAACTATGTCGCCTTCTTTTATAGTTCCTTCTTTAAGTAGTATAGATGGTTCTAGAAACTCATCGGTAATGCCATCATTGTACTGAGTAGTGAAAACGTCATCAGTGCTATCGAAAGTTTTGCCCTTTCCATGAACCAATAAATCGTAAGCTTTTTTTACTCTTTCCCATCTTAAGTCTCTATCCATTGCGTAGTATCTACCGACAATAGAGGCTATTTGGGCTTTGTTGTTTGCTAAATCTTTTTCGAGATCATAAAGCAAACCTTTTCCGCTGTTTGGGTCACAATCTCTTCCATCTGTAAAAGCGTGAATGTAAATGTTGTTTGCTCCAGCAAGTTCGGCGCGTTTGGCCAATTCAGCAATGTGTTTGATGTGACTGTGAACACCTCCGTCAGAGCAAAGTCCGAGTATATGAAGTGTTTTGTCTTTTGCATTCGACTTTAATTGCTGCCAGGCTGGTTCGTTGTCGATAGCTCCATTTTCTAATGCTAAAGATATTTTGGCTAAATCTTGATAAACAATTCGTCCTGCGCCAATGTTGAGGTGACCAACTTCCGAGTTTCCCATTTGACCTTCTGGTAAACCTACTGCGCTACCAAAAGTTTGTAAACTGGCATTTGGATATTGGTTTAGTAAGCTATCGAAGAATGGTGTATTGGCATTGAAAATAGCGTCGCTGCTGTCTTTTTTTCCATAACCCCAACCATCTAGTATAATCAACCCAACTTTTTGCATGGTGCAAATTTAAACCAATTGTTAAAGTGGTAATCGTACAGTGAAAATACTTCCCTTAGGGGTGTTGCTTTTTACCGAAACAGTGCCATTTAAATATTGAGTGAAGCTCTTTACCAAATAAAGACCAAGTCCACTGCCTTTACTGCTTCTTTTTTCTTCTTCACCCAGGCGGTAAAACTTCTTGAAAATTTTAGATTGATCCTTTACCTCAATGCCTTCGCCTTCATCTATAATGTGAATAAATAACTCGTTTTCTGAAATGTTAGCTTTTACATTTACATGCCCACAGAAAGGAGAGTATTTACAAGCGTTTTCTATCAAATTACTCAAGATTATCTTCAGTGCTTTGTCGTCGGTTTTGAATTCGATATCTGGGCAAGAAACATGTATGTGATTGGCAGGGTACACACTTTGAAGATTTTCTGAAACGGCCGATATAAGAGCGTGTAGGTTTATTTCATTTTCGCTTTTTTCCCAGCGACTGTCTTCTAATGCGTTTACAGCAAAAATGTCATCTACAAATTGTTCCAACCGTTTTTGTTCTTTCAGTGCATGCACTAAAACCTGGCTGGTAATTTCAGATTGTGATTTGCTTTTAGCTAAGGTTTGTAGACTTAGTTTAAGAGCGGTAATTGGGGTTTTAATTTCATGAGTTACACTCAATAGAAAATTTTGCTGTTGTCTACTCAATTCCAATTCTTTTTTGATGGATTTGTTGAGTGTGTAGAATCCGAAGCACAACAAGGTTACAAACACACTTCCTTCGCTCAGTATCATCCATCGTTTGGTTGTGAGTTGATTGGCTTGAAGTACTAAACTTTGTAAGTCGAGAATGATGTAGGCCCACCAGAGTAACTGGAGCAATATGTAAGAACTAAGTAGTATTAATATGCTTTTAGCGTTGAGCTTCGAAAACATGCTTAAAAATTTGAAATGGAAGGTACGTTCATAAAATGAATCGTCCCTCATATTTATGATTCTACCGAAAAAGAGCTGTATTGTGCAACTTAACAGATAATTAATGTTAAAAATCGAGTAAATTATACCTGTTTTCAATTGCAATATCCATGAGCAAATCTTTTTTTACGTCAAAAAAACACGATTCAAAAGTCCCAAAAAGACCTGAGTCATATAAGAAGAATATATATCAGAATAAGGTAAATCCTAACTTTCGGAAGTTGGGTGGAGGAGTTGGTTCTTATCAAGGGGCATTCGGAAGGGCAGAAATAAAACACTTGCTCTCACGAACCATGTTTGGCTATACTCGTTCCGATATAGATTTTTTTGAAGGCAAAACTTTAGACCAAGCATTGGATATATTGCTGCATTACGAAAGTTCTATTTCTCCGCCGGTAAATAATTACAATGGTGTAGAGAATGATCCCGATCATGCATTAGGTGAAACCTGGATAAATGGGCCTTTGAAGACTGACACCGTCAATTTTTTGCAAATCAGATCGTTCCAAGATTGGACATTTGGTAAGGCGCTCAATCAAGAACGGAGTATACAAGAGAAAATGACTTTGTTTTGGCACAATCATTTTGCTACTCAAACTTCAGGAATCAATTTTTCTCAAATCATTTACCGTCAGCACGATATTTTTAGACGCACAGGTTTAGGCAATTTTAAAGAGATGTTAAAAGCCATTACCCTCGATCCAGGGATGATGATTTATTTGAATGGCTTTAAAAATCAAAAAAACGCTCCAGACGAAAACTATGCAAGAGAATTGCAAGAGTTGTTTACACTGGGAGTAGATTCTGGGTATACAGAAAGTGATGTGCAAGAAGCAGCTCGGTTACTTACAGGTTGGACCATTACTCAAACAACCGGCGAAACTTTTTTCGAGCCTAGTAGACATGATACCGGCAATAAAACGTTTTCGGCATTTTACAACAACCAGGTAATTGCAGGTGGCAATGATGGTGAAGCAGAGTTGGATCAATTGCTGGATATGATTTGCTCCAAAGAAGATGTATCGAAGTATATCTGTAGAAAATTGTACCGTTTCTTTGTGTATTACGTCATTGATGAAAACATTGAAAGCACGATTATAGAACCCCTTGCAGATACATTTAGAGCTAACAACTACGACATATTACCTGTTTTAAGACAATTATTTATGAGCGAACATTTCTTTGATGAATATGCTCGTGGAGCAATGATTAAAAATCCAATAGACTATTATGTCAGTCTTCATAAATTATTGGAAACCGACATGGATTTTGGTGGCGATTTTGTGCAACAATACAATGTATGGGACTATAATTTTTTGTTCGGATCTATTAGCCTTATGGAATATGGTAACCCACCAAACGTAGCTGGTTGGGAAGCGTATTGGAATGGACCTGCCTATCACGAATTGTGGATTAACAGTGCAACCTTGCCTTTTAGAAATCAGTTGGCAGATGCTACTATTTACCCAGGGGCATTAACAGTAAAAGGAAGCCCAATTTTTGCAGATGTAATTGCATACACCGAAACAGTACCTAATGCTGAAGACCCAAATGTTTTGGTTGATTATGTAGTAGAATTGTTTCATCCTAACGAAGCCAATGCTGTACAGAAAGCCGAATTGAAGGCTTTGCTTTTGTCTGGTCAAGCTCAAGATTATTACTGGACGTTTGCTTGGCAAGATTATCTCGCCGACAAAACAGATGAAGTAAAAAAACAAGCCGTCTTTTTTAGGTTGTTTTCATTCTTTAAGAAGGTTATGAATATGGCCGAATTTCAATTATCGTAAAACTGAAGCATCATGAAAAGAAGAAATTTTATCAAATCAATATCAGCAACTGCAGGTGCTTCTGCCATTATGCTGAATGGAACACCGTTGAAAGCCTTAGAGAATTCACCCCTTATTAATTTGTTGAAATCAGCAGGAAGTAATTGTGAAGATCATGTTCTTGTTATGGTTCAGCTTAATGGAGGTAACGACGGTTTGAATACCATAGTTCCGTTAGATCAATTATCCAACCTTGTAAAGGTTAGAGGGAATATAGCGCTGCCAGAGAACAAATTGTTGAGCATGAATGGGGTAGCAAATAATGCATTGCATCCTGCACTTTCAGGTTTGCAGACTTTGTTCAACGATTCTAAAGCCACTATTGTTCAAAATGTAGGGTATCCAAACCAAGATTTTTCACACTTTCGTTCGACCGATATTTGGCTAACAGCTTCAAATGCCGATACGGTTTTGAATACAGGCTGGGGTGGGCGATACTTCAATACGGATCATCCACTTTTTCCAGAAGGATATCCCAATACAGAAAATCCAGATCCAATTGCCATACAAGTTGGGTATATAGCTTCACCAGCTTTTCATGGTCCTAATGCCAACTTTGGGCATACCATCAATGGTTTGGATGAATTTTACGATCTAGTTGAGGATAACGAAAGCACTGATACGTCCAATCCGTATGGACATGAGTTGGCTTTTATTCGCCGAACAGCTAGGCAAACTAATGCATACAATGAGCGAATCAAGACGGCTGCAGAATCTGCTTCAAATGTATCTTCATTGTATCCTACTGAAGGAGAAAATGAACTAGCCGATCAATTGAAAATTGTATCAAGATGCATAGCTGGTGGACTTAAAACCAAAATGTATTTGGTGACATTAAACGGATTTGATACCCATGCTCAGCAAGTAGATAATAGCGACGTTTCGCAAGGTGTGCATGCTGATTTGTTAAAGAAGATAGGTGATGCTTTGATTGCTTTTCAAGATGATATTGAAAAACTCAATGTGTCTGAACGCGTGTTAAGCATGACCTTCTCTGAGTTCGGAAGACGTATTACAAGCAATGGAAGTTTGGGTACCGATCACGGAGCTGCTGCGCCAGTATTTATGATTAGCAATGGCATAGATGCCGGTACTATTGGTGACAATCCAACCATAACAGGCAATGAAACTGCTCAAGATAACTTGCCAATGCAAATTGATTTTAGATCGGTTTACGGAAGTATTTTGCGAGATTGGTTTTGTGTAGACGAAGAGACTATTCGCGATGTGTTGTATGGCGATTTTCCTAAACTGCGACTTACAGCTACAAGTATTACCGAAAAAGAAGCTGGGCTTGATGCCGTTGTGCTATTTCCAAACCCTGTAGACCGTAGTTTGAATGTAAAACTATCGATATCCTCTGCTCAAAAATTGAATTTTGAAGTGTACAATGCTTTGGGAATGAGAGTAAAAGAACTTGGTTCAAAACAAGTAAATAGAGGCGAACAAACTGTACAATTTGATATGAACGGAATTAAAAGCGGGGCTTACCACTTACGAGTTTATGGTAGTGGCATATCGCTTTCAAAACCGTTCCTTAAAAAGTAAATTCTATTCCTGCAGGCCAACAATTTTTTCTTGAACACTGATAGACTCTTGGTGTATGCAACTGTAGATGTCGTTTACAAATCGAGGGCTTAAGTTGCGTTTCAATGCTACTTGTTCGTTACTTGATTTTATAGACTGCCATCTTTGGCTTTGTAAAATCATGAGTCCGTTTTTGCGTTTGAATTCCCCAATTTGTTCGGATATCTTCATTCGTTTTTCTAAAATATTCAATAACTCTGTGTCCACTTCAGAAATGTTTTCGCGCAGCACTTCTAATTCGTTGGTGTTGCCATTGTCTAGTGTCGTCTTTCTAATGACTATAGATTGGATGATGTCATTTAGTTTGTCTGGTGTAATTTGTTGTTTGGCATCACTCCAAGCATCATCAGGATGTAGGTGTGTTTCTATCATCAATCCATCAAAATTCAAGTCCATTGCTTTTTGACTAATGGGCTGGATGAAATCGCGTTTTCCTCCGATGTGGCTAGGATCGCATACAAGGGGGATGTTTGGAAAAGCTTCTTTTAAATCGATAGGAATTTGCCATTGTGGTTCGTTTCTGTAGTCGATATCTGCAAAAGATGAAAACCCTCTATGAATAGCGCCAATTTCTTTAATCCCCGCTTTCTGAAAACGTTCTATTGCACCTATCCAAAGGTTAAGGTCTGGATTTATTGGGTTTTTTATGTAAATGGGAATGTCGTGCCCTTTTACTGTATCGGCAATTTCTTGCACAGCAAATGGATTGGCAGAAGTTCTTGCACCTATCCAAAGCATATCGATGCCAGCTTCTAAAGCAGCTTTGGTATGGGCCGCGTTAGCAACCTCGGTGCAAGTTTTTAAACCAAATTTTTCTTTTACTTCTTTTAGCCATTGCAGTCCTTCGGTGCCAACGCCTTCGAAAGAACCCGGTCGCGTTCTTGGTTTCCATATTCCAGCACGGAAGTATTTTATGTCTTGAGAAGATAGCGATTCGGCTATAGATAAAACTTGTTCTCTGGTTTCTGCACTGCAGGGTCCGGCTATTAGGGGGATGTTGGATGAGGTTGTGCTATTGTTTGCTTGGGTAAGTTGTTGTGTGTTCATAATGAGTGCTTTGATTTTTTGTATTTACCTAGAAGAATATTTGATTCTGTGTTGTTGTTGATGACTGTTTTGGCCATGTTTATTTGCAATTCGTTTTCGTACTCCATGTCAATAAAAAATTGATAACACCAGGGTTTTCCTTCTATTGGAAGTGATTCAACCTTGGTAAGATTAACGTCTACAATGTGGAGTTGATTGAGCAATTTTGATAACACACCACGCTCGTTGGATAGGGTAAAATGGAATGTAGCTTTGTTGCTTTTTGCATCAAAAGTGTCATCGTCCTTGCCGATTATTAAGAATCGTGTGAAATTCAATTTGTTGCTTTCAATTTCTGAGGCAACAATATCTAAACCGTATAAATCCATTGCTTCTTTGCTTGCAATAGCTCCAATTTTAGAATTCTTAAACTCCATAACTTGTTGAGCACAAATGGCAGTATTGCCTTCATTGATTAGTTTGATGTTAGGGAAATCATTGAAAAAACTTCGGCATTGATTGATGGCCATGTAGTGCGAACGAACTTCTTCAAGTTGAGCTACTTGTGAGCCAGGATAAACCCCTAAATAGTGTTTGATTCTAAGGACTACCTCACCTTTTACTTTAAGTCCACTTTCCATTACCAATTTTAAATTTTGGTGAATGGTTCCAGCTAAAGTGTTTTCAATAGCAATGACGCCTAAGTCACTAATTCCATTAGCAACATCATCAACTAAATTGTCGAACTGAGCTACAGGTATTAAGTCAATGGGTTCATTGAAATAAGCATTGGCAGCAACTTCGTGAAAAGCTCCGCGAGCTCCTTGTATGGATATTTTCTTCATTTTTTTTCAAAAAAAAAGCCCGGATAAAAATCCAGGCTTAGTAGTATAGTTTTGTTTAAATCACATTACATATCTATTGCCTGCTTCGAGGTTGAAAAATAATAGAACATGTAATGATTGTTTGTTTTCACGCTGCTAAACTAGTTTGTATTTTTTAAAAATCAAAATTACAGTATAAAATTTTGTTTATTTTATTTCTGCTTGATTCTCCACATGATCGTGTAAATAAAAAGCAGGAAAGCCGTAATGGAAATGATTTTGGCTAATAAATTGTCTTCTCCAAAAAGGGTGGTGAAGCCGTAGAGGCCACTAAATAAGCCAATTATGAATAATGCAATGGGTAGTTTTAACATGTAGCCTTTCGATTATTGAAAAGGTAATGATGCTAGGCTAGATGTATGTTTTTGTTGTGTTTCTTTATGAAGCTTTAGCAATAATTTTCATTTCCTATATGCGACGATTGCAGGTAAAAACAAATAGAGTAGAAACAAAAAAAGCGAGAACATTTCTGAACTCGCTTTTTTAAGTGGTACCACCAGGAATCGAACCAGGGACACATGGATTTTCAGTCCATTGCTCTACCAACTGAGCTATGGTACCATCACTGGGCGACAAAAGTAGAAACTTTTCTCAAATACTCGCCGAATAAATTTAATTTCACGAAAAAAAAATTGTGCAAGGCATCGTTGATATCGGAAATACTGCCATTAAAGTGGCTTTGTTTAACGAGTTTGAGTTAATTGAAACTGCTTCTATTACTGACTTTGATGCTGATGGCGTTCGTATGCTAGTTGATTGCGATTATGTTTATATCGGAAGCACTGCAAGCCAAATAAAAACGGAAGAAATAATTTCAAAACTTCAGAAAAAGACAATTATTAGGGGTTTTTCATCCGAAAAATTGCGCGTGAACTATTCCCAATACGCTTTTGAAACCTTAGGTGCTGATAGAATAGCAAATGCGGAACAAGCATTTGTGAATTTTAAAGGACTACCTGTTTTGGTTGTTGATGCTGGTACTTGCATTACATATGAAGTTGTTTGCAATAAAACATTTCAAAGTTTCGGTATAAGTCCAGGTTTTGGTATGAGGCTAAAAGCCATGCATACTTTTACGGGTAGGTTGCCAGAAGTACAATTAACCGATGCTAATTTTAATGAATTAAAGGAAAATATGAGCGATACTAAAAGTAGTATGCTTCAGTCTGTGGCGTTGGGAACAGTAGCGGAGGTCAACGATAGAATAAATATTTTCACCAAACAATTTTCTAATGGAAAGGTAGTTTTAACAGGTGGTGATGCCGAAAGGTTGAAAAAACACATAAAAATAAGCACTTTTGCAGACCCTTATTGGACACTAAAAGGATATAATGAGATTTTACTCCAACACATATAAAACCATAATTTGTTCTTTAGGCCTTTTGGTTGGAAGTGCATCATTTGCTCAAAATCAAACGTATTCACCTTATAGTCGATTTGGAATTGGTGAAGTGAATGGTGCTACGTCATCATTTCAGAAACTTTCATTGGGATCTGACATTGCCTTTACGAGTCCTCAATTTTTGAATTTCACGAATAAAGCTTCATTGCCATCGTTGCAATCTCCCGTTTTTGACGTGTCTTTTGCTTATAATTCAACCCAACTAAAAAATGCTGAAGGGACTCAAGGATTGTCATCGGGTGCAATCGGTGGGCTTATTTTGGCATTGCCAATGAACAAAGGTTTTGCTGCGAGTTTGGCAATTACACCAGTAAGTTCTGTTGGATATAAAAGTACTAGCACCCTGGTTCAAGATAGTATAGAGGGTAAAGTTATTAACGAAGGTTTTGGCGGCATCAACGACGCTCAAGGAACAATAGCATACAACTTTTTAGAAGGACAAGACAGTAGTTATTTTGGTTTGTCTGTTACTGCAGCATATACTTTTGGAAGCATCAATCGCGATAGAAGTATTGAGTTCGATGACACATACTTTAAAAACACGCGCAATTCTACATCTTTATCTGTATCGGATGTGCGTTTCGAGTTTGGAGCATTGTACTCTACATACTTGAGTGAAAAAAGTAAAATATGTGTAGGTATTGTTTACACTCCAACATCCGTGATGAATAGATCTTACAACGATCTTACTCAGCATTATACAACCAATAGTGTTGGTACCGAATCCTTTAAAGATACAGTAAGTTACATCAGCGAGAAAGAAGGAAAAATTACTCTGCCAAGTTCTTTGAATATTGGCTTAAGCTATACTTTGAATAATCAACTGACTTTATCAGCCAGTATGAAAAATTCAAAATGGTCAGAATATTCTCAAACCATCGACGGAGTTGAAACCAATTTGGGTAATACAGATCTTACTGAATTTGCATTTGGTGTTCGATTGAAACCGTCGGTAAAAAGAACAATGAACGAAAGTGTATTAAAGCAAAGTACCATTTCGTTAGGGGCAAAGTTATCAAATGGATATGTTTCTGTTGCAGGCGAAGATGTTGCTTCTAAAGCAGTAAGTTTGGGCGTTTCAATGCCTTTAAGACGCAGTAATTCGAATACCTTCTTCCATCTTGGCACAGAGTTTGGTAGTAGAGGAGAAAAGGACTTGATTCAAGAAAACTATGTTAAAGTATTTTTCGGCTTATCAATCAGTCCCAAATCAGTAGATAAATGGTTTTACAAACGCAAATACAACTAAAAATGAATATCAGAAAGTCAATTGCTTTTGCAATGTTTGCTGTTGCTGGCTTATCAGTAGCTAGTGCGCAAGACGATTCTAAATATGGTGCAACACCAGAAGATCAACAAAAGTGTAAAGAAAACATCTCTTTGTACAGAGAGTTTCGTGATCAAAAAGATTACGCAAGTGCTTATGAACCTTGGAAAGAGGCTGTAACTATTTGTCCAAAATCTGCATTGTCGCTATACACCGATGGAGCAAAATTCTTGAAAAGCCGAATTAAAGCTAGCAAGGTTGTTGCCGAAAGAGATGTTATGATCGACTCATTGATGTGGGTATACGATATGCGTATGGAGTATTTCGGAGATTCAGGTAAAGTGATGGGTTACAAGGGTGTAGATATCTTTACGATTAAGAAAGACCCAATTTTGGCTTACCAAACTTTTAAAATTGGTGTTGGTAAAACCAAAGAAAAAACAGTTGCGGCTATCATTGATTTGTACTACCGTTCTATGTTCGAAGCCTTGAAAGAGGAAAAAGTAACGAAAACAGAAATGTTGGAAGAGTACTTGGTGCTTTCAGAGTATGTATCAATAGGAATGTCTAAAGCAAAAGAGTCTCGTAAAGAGAGTTTTGCTAAAGTAAAATCAAACCTAGACGAAATCTTTGTGTTGATTGCAACTTGTGAAGATATTGAAGCGATAGCGAAAGAACGTTTTGAAGCTGCTCCAAACGATTTGGATAATGTAAAAAAACTGATGAAAATATTGGCCAAAAGAGATTGTACGGATGGCGATATTTTTACAAAAGTGGCTGCTCGACTGAATGAATTAGATCCTTCGCATGAAAGTGCATACGCATTGTCATTGTCAATGTTGAAAAAAGCAAACTACAGCGATGCTTTGAAATACAGTAAACAAGCCATTGAATTGGCTGGTGAATCATTGGATGATCTAACTAAATTGGATTATTACTTAGCCGCAGCTTCTGCTGCAATTGGAGCTGGACAAGCAAGTACAGCAGCTAGTTTCGCGAGAAAAGCTTTGACTATTGATTCTAACAACGGTAAAGCGTATTTACTGATTGGTGATGCCATTGCTATGAGTGCTCCAAACTGTGGTGATGATGAAGTAATGAAAAAAGCTGGTTATTGGTTAGCGGTAGATTATTACCAAAAAGCAAAATCAAAAGATGCAAACGTTGCTGCTGCAGCAAATAGTAAAATTAGTGCTTACAGCAAACGTTTCCCAGATAAAAAATTACTGTTCCAATACCAATACATGGACAGTTCAGGAAACCTTAAAAAAGACCCTGTTAAGATTGGATGTTGGATAAACGAATCGACTATTCCAAGATTGTAATTTGCCTTTATGGCCAAACAACGGGTAACATATTTGAAATCAATAATAGCCATTGCACTCAGTGTAGTGGCTATTTCGTGTTCCAACGATTTTGATAAAGTGGTTAATCTTTCTGAAGATGAAGCCGAGCAAGAATCTACCAACACTACCATTACTTATACTTTGGAAGGAAAACTGGTGTCGCAAATAAAAGCACCGTTAATTCAACAATTTGCAGGCGATAGCATTACCGAAGAATTGCTTAGAATGGATAAAAGTTTCGAAGCCACTTTCTTTGATAGCGTGCAGCAAGTTAGTTCTAAAATAAGGGCTGATAGAGGTGTGTGGCATAAAAAAACCAATGTTATGAACGCCTTTGGCAATGTTATAGCATATTCAGTAGAAGGGGATACCCTATTTACTGAAGAACTTGTTTGGGATCAAGACAGTGCCATCATATACACCAATGCACCAGTTAAGATTAAAAAGCCCAATGCAACCATTTATGGTAAAGGTTTGGTAGCCGATCAAGAATTTAAAAGTTACACAATCAAAAGTATTACCGGTAGTGTAGCTGTAGAAAAAGATGAATTATGAAAGCATACAGTAAAATTATCAGTGTATTTTGGATTGTTATTGGGGTTGCACTTTTGGGATTTGGTGCTTATGTGCATTACACCGAAAGTTTAGCGGCAGCAGGTGTTCACTATGCTTTTGCGGTGGTTTGTTTAACACAATTCATCATTCGTAAAAAGTTTATTGAAAAACGTCTGAAACGCTAAGGCGCAATATGCTATATTTGATATTGTTATAACCCTGTATGGAGGCATCCGAACCTGGCCCTGAGCTAATCATATCTATTCTTTTAGCACTTGTTGCTTCAGCATTCTTTTCAGGATGTGAAATAGCTTTTGTTTCTGCTAATCGATTGCAAATTGAATTAGGCAACAAACAAGGGAAATTTAGTGCAAGAATCATTGCATTTTTTTACCAAAGATCTTCTCAGTTTATAGGTACAATGTTGGTTGGAAACAACGCTGCATTAGTATTCTATGGACTTTTAATGGGTGATTTGTTTACCGACTTAGTGCCTTTGTCGTTGCTGAGCAGTGAAGTTTTGCGACTATTGCTCGAAACCATCATAAGTACATTAATAATTTTAGTAACGGCTGAGTTTTTGCCCAAAGCTATTTTTAGCAATGCACCCAATTATTGGTTAAATTTTTTCGCTCCCGTATTGGCGCTACTGTATTTTATACTTTGGATTCCGGCATTCTTCAGTGTAAGCATCAGTCGACTTGTTATTTCACTTTTTGTAAAAAAGGATGAAGACGAAAGCGACGAAGATCAGAACTTTGGAAGAGTTGACTTAGATCATTACATCAAAGAAGTACTGAATACATCCAATGGAAACAATGCGTTGGATACGGAGCTAACTATTTTCAACAATGCCTTAGCATTCTCTGATTTGAAAGCAAGAGATTGTATGGTGCCTCGAAATGAAATTGTAGCAGTAGATATCGAAAGCGATATTGAATCATTGCGCCAAAAATTCATAGAAAGTAAGTACAGTAAAATATTAATCTACCGCGACAATATCGATAACATCATAGGGTACGTTCATTCGTTTGCATTGTTCAAAAGACCGGATACAATTTCAGCCATTATGTTGCCTGTTTTTATTGTGCCAGAAAGCATGCCAACACAATTTGTCCTCAGAAAATTTACAGAGAAGAAAAACGGTATGGCTATCGTTGTTGATGAATTTGGAGGTACTTCAGGTATGTTGACTATTGAAGACATCATCGAAGAACTATTTGGCGAGATTGAAGACGAACACGATCAAGATGATTTTGTTGGGAAAAAAGTAGGTACATCCGAATACATTTTTTCTGGTCGTTTGGAAATCGATCATATCAATGAAGACTTTAAGCTCAATTTGCCGGAATCTGATGGTTATGAAACCTTGAGCGGCTTGATAATTGGCCATTTAAAAGAAATCCCAGAGAAGGGAGATCGACTCGTTATTGAAGGCTTTGAATTCAATATAGATAAAATGGAAGCTCAAAGAATTGATTTAGTGCGGGTTAAAGTATTGTCAGATTAATTATTATTCGCATTTTTGGCCTCATTCGGCGAATCGTAGTAAATTCGCGTCCTTTAAAGTGTAAAAACAAACAATTTAATGTCTACAATTGGAAAAATACGTAAGCGATCTGGCTTACTAATAATTGTGATAGGGCTTGCTATGGCAGCTTTTATCTTAGGTGATTTTTTCTCGTCAAGAGGTCAGACAAACTCTGTAGTAGTGGGAGAAATTGCTGGCGATGATATCGATCTTCAAGACTTCGATAGAAGAGTTCAAAACGAAGTTGACGCTGTAAAACAAGCCAACCCGAATTTAACGGAAGCGCAAGCAAACCAAATTCGTAACCAAGTTTGGAACATGATCGTTCGCGAAAAAATCTTTTACCCACAGCTTAACGAACTAGGTATGGTGGTTAGTAAAGAAGAATACGATGATATCCGTTTTGGAGAAAACGTATTGCCTGATTTGCAAAACGATCAAACTTTCCGCGATCAAGAAACAGGACAATTCAACAAAAGTAATGTTCAACAATACTTTGTGTACCTACAACAAAACTTCCCTGCACTTTGGGAAACGCAAAAACAAAGCATTATTTCTTCTCGTTTAGGCGCTAAGTACAATACACTTTTGAAAAAAGGTATTGTTATAAACAGCGTTGAAGCAAAAGATGATGCAGCAGCAAAAGCAAATACAATAAGCTTAGAGTTTGTTCAACAAAAATACGCGAGCATACCTGATAGTGTAGTTACTGTAACCGATGCTGATATACAAGCTTATTACAATGCGCACAAAGGAGAAGCTAAATACAAGCAAACGGTAAACCGTACAGCTGATTTTGTTGTATTCAATGTTGAAGCTTCTGAAAAAGATAAAGAAGACATTAAAAACGAATTGAACCGTTTGAAAGCTGATTTCGAAACAACAGACAACGATTCTGCTTTTGTAACTCTAAACAACGACGTTCCTTTCCAAAGAGCACAAACATATGCTCCTGGTACTTTTGCATCGGTTGATTCTCTAATTGTAAATGCTGAAGCAGGTACAGTTGTTGGCCCATTCGTAAACAATGGCAACATGTTCTTAACCAAAGTTATTTTCAATGGCGAGGACAAAGAAGTAAATGCAAAACACATATTGTTAACTCCAGATGCTAACAACAGTGTAGAAGCTTTAAAATTGAAAGCTGATAGCTTGATGAAAGTAGCTAAGAAGAAAAACAACTTCTCAGAATTGGCTAAAGAATTTTCAACTGATAAAGGTTCTGCTGTTAATGGTGGAGACCTTGATTGGTTTGGTCGTGGTAGAATGGTTCCTTCATTCGAAAAAGGTGCTTATGCAACTAAGAAAGGTGGAATGACTATCGTAGAATCTCAATTTGGTGTACACTTAATTCAAGTTGTAGATACTCGTCCAGTAGATTTAATCACTGTTGCAAATATCTCTCGTGTAATAGAGCCTTCATCTGCTACTATAGATGCAGCTTATAACAAAGCGAGTCAACTTTCTATTTCTTACAACACGGCTAAAGAATTTTTAGCAGAGGCAGGAAAAGAATACAACTTATTATCGGCTACTAATATTGCTCCAAACGCTACGTTTGTACCAGGAGTGAATGGCGATCCAAAAGATTTTGTAAGATGGATGTTCCGTGCTGAATTGAATGAAGTTTCTGATGCATTGGAAATAAACAATCAAATTATTGTTGCAGCACTTACTCAAGTTAATGAAGAAGGCGAACCAAAACTATCGGCTGTAAGAGACCGTATGGAACGTGAGGTTATCAAAGAGAAGAAAGCTGAATTGTTGAAAGCTAAATTCCAAGGCTCTACTTTAGCTGAAATAGCTACAGCAGTAGGTGGAAGAGTAGAAACAGCAAACAATGTTAGTTTCAGTAACGCTGTTCTTACAGGCGCAGGCCGAGAACCAAAAGTTATTGGTAAAGCTTTAGCTTCAAAAGAAAACGAAGTTAGTCCTGTTATTGCTGGCGAAAACGGAGTGTATGTATTTGCAGTAACATCAATCTCAGAAGCGGCTAACCTTAGCCCAGAGGTAAGTAAAACTACATTGCAAAACAATATTGCGAACCGTGTAGACTTTTCAGCTTACAACGCATTGCTTGAAAAAGAAGGCGTTAAAGACGAGCGTTACAAGTTTTATTAATCGAATTCAATGAATAGAAAAGCCCGGGCTATAATGTCTGGGCTTTTTTTTTGGCATTTTTGCAAACACTATGATCAGCATATCAGGACTAAATCTCCACTTAGGTGGTAGAACACTATTCAATAACATTTCTTTTTTCGTTGGTGTAGGCGAAAAGGTTGCCCTTGCTGGTATCAACGGCAGTGGTAAAACAACACTACTCAACATTATAGCTGAATCAAGCGATAAAGCCATCAATCTAGAGCCGGGTAAAGTTCTTGGTTACTTGCCACAACACTTGCATTTTACGAGCAGTCAAACAGCATTGGCTGAAGTTGTAGGTGCAGTAGGTGATATAGCACAATTGCAAAAAGATGTGGATAGAATTGGTGTAGAGCTTACCGAACGTACCGATTATGAGTCCGACGACTATATGCGTCTTACTGAGGAGATATCGTCTAAGGCGGAGCGTTTGAGCTTATTAGAGCCTGATAAGATTGAAGGTAAGGCCATGAAGTTGCTTAAGGGACTTGGCTTTAACGATAGCGATGTGCATAAACTCTACGAAGAATATTCTGGAGGTTGGAAAATGCGTATTGAATTGGCTAAGATTCTAATTCAAGAACCCGATATTATTCTTCTTGATGAGCCTACCAACCACTTAGATATTCAAAGTATCATTTGGTTCGAAAACTATCTAGAAAGCTTCGAAGGAACAGCAATCATTATTTCTCACGATCAGCGCTTCTTAGATAATGTTACTAGTCGTACCGTAGAAATTATTCAAGGTATTATACATGATTTTCCAATGAACTACACCAAATATTTGATCGAAAGATCATTGCGTGTAGAACATATGGAGCGTACGGCTAAGAATCAAGAGAAAGAGCAAAAGAGAACGCAAGAACTCATCGATAAATTTAGAGCCAAAGCAAGTAAAGCCAGTATGGCCAAGTCTCTTCAAAAGAAACTTGATCGTATGGACGATATCGATATGCCTAACTTCAATCAGAAAGAAGCGGCCATCAATTTTTCGTTCTCTAGAAACTCTGGAAAAGAAGTGATGAGAACCGAGGGTATTTGTAAATCGTTTGGTGATAAGGCTGTTTTAAACGATGTTAACCTAACTATAAGTCGTGGCGATAAAGTAGCATTAGTTGGTAAAAATGGTATTGGAAAGTCTACGATTTTAAAAATATTGAAAGGTATTTTGCCAAAAGACAATGGCGAAATCTTTTTCGGACACGAAGTTCATACTGCCTTTTTTATGCAGGATGAAGGCGATAAATTAGATGGAAATCAAACCATTCTTGGAGCGGTAGAATCGGTAGCGTCGTCGGATACATATTTAATGTCGAGAGCTATTTGCGGTGCTTTCTTGTTTTCTGGTGAAGATGTAGAGAAGAAAATTAAAGTGCTTTCGGGTGGTGAGCGAAACCGTGTTGCCTTGGCTCAAATAGCCATCAATCCGTACAATACTTTGGTGTTGGATGAGCCTACAAACCACTTGGATATTCCCACGAAAGAAAGATTGAAGTTGGCATTGAAAAACTTCCCAGGTACGGTTGTAGTAGTTTCTCACGATAGAGCTTTTTTAAGTGGCTTGTGTTCTACAATTTTGGAAATTCAGAATGGAGAAACCAAAGAATTTTTGGGGGACATCGATGAGTTTATAGACAAAGAACGTTTCAACTGGTTGGGAGTTGAGAAAAAAGCGGCTGCTGCAAAGCCAAAAAAAGAAGCCAAACCAGCTGAAAAACCTCGTTACGAAGATTCGAAAGAACAACGCAATAAAGTAAAACGTCAAGAACGTATTGAAAAGGATATTGAAAAATACGAGCAAGAAAAAGTTGAGCTAGAATTAAAAATGAGCGAAAACAAAGAAGATGTTCAAAGTCTTTTGAGCGACTATGAGAAACTGCAAACGACTATTGATACACTCTATAAAGAGTGGGAAACATTATAAATTTAAAAGGACTTCGGTCCTTTTTTTATTTACTAAAAACGTTGTATTTAATGATGCAAAAAAGTGCTCTAAAACCATCTTTCCAACCGATTTTTTTTCCTTCATCATACGTTCTACCGTAATAAGAAATCCCAACCTCGTAAATTCTAATTTTCGGTATCCTCGATATTTTGGCCGTAACCTCGGGCTCAAAACCAAATCTTTTTTCTTTAAGCTTGAGCTGTTGCACCATATCGGTTCTGAACATTTTATAACACGTTTCCATATCGGTTAAGTTTAGATTGGTAAACATGTTGGATAAAAAAGTTAAAAACTTGTTCCCGATTGTGTGCCAGAAAAACAAAACTCTATGTGGGTTTCCGCCCATAAAACGCGAACCATAAACAACATCGGCATTGCCTGATAATATAGGATTCAGTAATAAGTTGAACTCCCTAGGGTCGTATTCTAAATCGGCGTCTTGAATGATGAGAAATTCACCAGTAGCACTTCCAATTCCACTGTGAATAGCAGCGCCTTTGCCTTGATTTATTTCGTGGCTAAAGAAGGCAATTTCCATTTCTGGATTTTGATCCTTGTAAGCTAAAATTGCTTCTGCTGTATTATCCGTACTTGCGTCGTTTACAATGATGATTTCCTTACGAATGCCATTCACAAGTTCTAGCTCTTTTAGCTTATCAAGTATGATATGTATTGTAGCGCCTTCGTTGTAAGCTGGAACAATTATGGATAACTTATTGCAAATCATGGATAAAAATGGTTTTTAGCAAGAACGCAATAATACGAAATAGGGATAATGAAATCCTACGCGGTAGCAGTTTTCTTATGCATTAGGGCGAAGTATGGGCATGTTTTCTACTACATTTGGAGCATATTGTTGATTAGTATGCTTTTCTCAAAGAGATGGATTTCATTCATTCCGTGGCTTGTAATATTAGTGATTGCCATCGTTGGTACATTCTACCGAGTAGGACTGGATTTATGGAACGATGAACTGTATACTTTAGATAAATTCACTTTGGTTCCTATTCGCACTGTTTTGTACGATTATCATGTGCCAAACAACCACATATTATATAATTTATTCAACCATTTCGTTCTCAATCTGTTTGATGTTTTTAATCTCAATTCGCTATTATCAGACCCGTGGATATTGAGAGTTGTATCTGGAGTTTATAGCACCATTTCGGTAGTGGCTATTTTTTTTATTGCTAAAGAAAAGTGGGATAAACGAACAGCAATTCTAACGGTGGTATTTCTCCTTAGTTCCTGGCCATTCATGAATTATGCGTTTCAAATACGCGGATATGCATTGAGTTCATGCTTGTTGTCGTTGCTTGTGTTGGTACTGTATAGATTCGATAGATCAAACTTAAAATATTTATTATTTGCCAGTATTGTTGCGTTATCATTTGCGCTTATTGTTACTGTTCCGCTCAATTTGTATGTGTTATTAGTAATAGGTTTGTTTTTCGGAGGACGCGTTTTGTTCTCGTGGTATAAGACCAAACAACTATTATCCGAAAATCATCGATCGGACTTGATTTTAGCGACGGCTGTTTTATTGGGAGCTTTAGCTGCTTTGATGTTTTACGTTCCCATATTTAGTGAGGTTTTCTTCAACGAGTATACCGTTAGTCAGCATCTATTTCATCCACACACATTGGAGGTGTTTTTTCATTTCCTAATTCAGTATTTGTCTAATAAATGGATTTTGCTGTTGGTTTTTGTTTTTGGAATTTCGATGTTGAAAATCCGTTCTTTTGAACCTGACAAAAGAAAAGATATAGTGCTTTTGCTCTTGTTGTGTTTTGGCCCTTTTGTTATCTCATTTGTACGTGGCGACTGGCCGCCATCTAGATCCTTTGTAACGTTGATGCCTTATTTTTCTTTGTTGCTGGCAGTATGCACTATTACGGTTCTTAAATTATTTGTAGCCTCCGAAAAATTGAAAAGTAATATTGTTGCAGTGCTATCGCTTTATTGTGGAATTGTGTTTGTGATTGATATTGAAAAATCGGAACAAATGAGTCAATACAATTTGATGCGAGGCAAAAGAATGCATGACTTAAACGCTAATTTTTTTCAAACTGATTATGCGCCGTTTGATCAGGCTAAGCTTTTGGAAAAACACAATCAAGCAAACCTTCCCGTAATTTTAGAATCTACAGAAGAGTATGGATTTAAATATTATTTAGATGATATTGGGATGAGGTATATCCGCCCCGAAAATACCGATAGTGTTCTGAAGGAAATTAGGGGTGATTATTATGTTGTCAGCAGACGCCCATTTCAGGTTATAAAGTCGTTGGGAGTAATGCCTGCCAAAACGGTGGAGATATTATCCGATAAATTGAATTTCCACACCATTTTATTGGTAAAAGGCCAAAAAAAAGACGCCGATTAAACAGCGTCTTCTAACAAGTATTTAGATCCTTAGTTTATGCTTCGCCTTCAGTTGGAGCGCTTTTTTTGATAGCGTCTACGGCCAACATGCTGCCTTGAATTTGTGTTTGTAAATCACCAACTGAGTCTGGAGAATATGGTAAGAATATGGTGTTGATTCCACTTTCACCTAATCTAGAAACGGTGTCGTAATGTTGCGTCATAAATAACATGTTCATTACTTGGCTGCTGCTTACGTCCGCATCCATAGCACCTTTAACTTCGTTTACAGATTGCTTCAAACCTTGTGCAATAGCAATGCGTTGGTTGGCAATACCTTCACCTTGTAATTTCTTACTTTCTGCTTCTGCTTCGGCAGCGGCAACAACTTTAATTTTTTCAGCTTCAGCATATTGTTTAGCTGCTTCTTTCAATCGTTTTGCCGCGTTTATTTCGTTCATGCTCTGTTTTACTTTAGCGTCAGGATCGATGTCGGTCACAAGGGTCTTAACGATGCTAAAACCGTATTCAGAAATCACGTCAAGTAACTCTAGTTTAACTGCAGTGGCAATTTTATCCTTTTCAGCAAACACTTCATCCAATTCCATTTTAGGAACCTCGCTTCGAATGCTGTCGAAAACAAAAGAGCGAATTTGTTTGTCTGGATCGTCGAATTTGTAAAATGAGGTACGTATGCCTTCTTTATCTTCCGAAACGTAGTACTGAACAGATACCGTTAAATGAACGAAAACATCGTCTTTGGTTTTAGTTTCAACTTCAACAGGAAGTTCACGTGTTCTTAAGTTTACTTTACCTGCTTTGCGATCTAAAAAAGGAATTTTGAGGTGAAGTCCAGCTTCAGAAACCGTTTGGAATTTACCAAGACGTTCAATAATTACCGCCGTTTTTTGTTTAACGGTGTAAAAAGTAAAGAATGCTAATACCAGTAATACTGGAAGAATGTAGATCATATATTTTATAATTGGTTTGAAAGAAATATAGCCAATCTCTCGCTATTTTTCGTTGAAATGGGATAAGCGGTCCTCTATTTTTATTTACTGAATGCTGAATGCAATCGAATTTGTGGCTTTAACACCAAAATATAAGGCATAAAAAAACCCAGATTGTAAAAATCTGGGTTTTTATTTGGTAGCGGGAACAGGACTCGAACCTGTGACCTTCGGGTTATGAGCCCGACGAGCTACCTACTGCTCCATCCCGCACTATTGGACTGCGAATGTACATCTTTTTCGTTTCTTTGCAAATGAATTCTAAAAAAAATACAGATTGGAGCATAAAGCGGGTTTCGTAAATATAATTGGTAGCCCCAACATGGGCAAGTCTACCCTCATGAATGCTTGGCTGGGAGAGAAGTTGTCTATTGTCACACACAAGGCACAAACTACTCGTCATCGTATTCTTGGCATCTACAACGATCCCGATCATCAGATTGTGTTTTCGGATACCCCTGGTATTTTAGAGGCTAAATATCAGTTGCAAGAAAAAATGCTTGAATTTGTTTTTCAAGCTTTAACCGATGCGGATGTGTTGGTTTGGGTGACTGATGTCTTCGAAAAAGACATTCGAAACGAAGAAATTTTGGAAAAGGTGAATAAACTGCCGATACCCAAGTTGGTATTGGTAAATAAAATAGACCTTTGCAATCCAGAAAAACTGAACGATATTGTTGAGATGTGGGCTAAGCGAATTCCAGATGCGCAAATACTGCCTATTTCAGCACTTCATAACATGTACCACGACCTGGCATTCCAAAAGGTAAAACAATGGTTGCCCGTAAGTCCTCCGTACTATGAAAAAGATGCGTTGTCCAACCGTAACATTCGGTTTTTTGTGGAAGAACTTATTCGAGAGAAGATTTTTTTATACCTCGATAAAGAAATTCCATATTGTTCGCAGTGCTTAGTTAATGAGTACAAAGAAGAAGGACGATTGCACCGCATCTCTGCTTATATCATTGTAGAACGCGAATCGCAAAAAGCCATAATCTTAGGACGAGAAGGAAAAACGATTAAACGCATTGGTACAGAAGCTAGAGAAGATATTGAGAAATTTGTTTCAGCCAAAGTGTTCCTTAATTTATCTGTCAAAGTCGATAAAGACTGGAGAAATAAGGATTTGAAACTTAAGAAATACGGATATTAAATTATGTCAAGAAAAAGAGCAAACGTAGTGGCTATTGTAGGTAGGCCTAATGTTGGAAAATCAACATTGTTTAACCGCCTTACCGAATCAAGAGATGCCATAGTAGACCCAACTTCGGGTGTTACAAGAGATCGTCATTACGGGCATGGCTATTGGAAAGACCGTGAATTTATCTTAATTGATACTGGTGGATTTACCAGTGGTACCGACGATATTTTCGAGAAAGAAATTTGTCGCCAAGTAAATTTAGCAATAGACGAAGCCAACGTTATCCTGTTTATGGTAGACGTAGAAACTGGTGTTACCGATTTCGATTTGGCTATTGCCGATATGCTTAGAAAGAGCAAAAAGAAAGTGCTTTTGGTGGCGAACAAAGTCGATAACTACATCCGTATTGCCGATGCAAGCGATTTTTATTCATTAGGACTTGGCGATGTATTTTGTATTTCAGCGAGTAACGGTAGCCAAACAGGTGAGTTGCTTGATGTTTTATACGAAGAATTACCAGTAGTTGAAATGGAAGACGTTGATCCATTGCCGCGTATTTCTGTTGTTGGTAGACCAAATGTTGGGAAATCTTCTTTTGTAAACGTACTTACGGGTGAAGAAAGAAATATTGTTACCGACATTAGTGGAACTACTCGCGATAGTATCGATACACATTACAGTTCTTACGGTTTCGATTTTACTTTGGTAGATACTGCTGGAATTCGTAAAAAAGCTAAAGTGCACGAAGACATCGAGTTTTATTCTGTTGTACGTTCGATGCGTAGCATTCAGGATAGTGATGTATGTGTCATGATGATTGATGCAACGGAAGGCTTCGAAAAACAAGATCAATTCATATTTTATGAAATTGAAAAAGCCGGAAAAGGTGTTGTAATTCTTGTAAATAAATGGGACTTGGTGGATAAAGACACTAAGTCGACAGTGAAATTTACCGAGTTGATAAAAAGTAAGATAGCACCCTATACCGATGTGCCTATTGTATTTACGTCTACTGTAGAAAAGCAACGTATACACAAGGCTATAGAAACAGCTATTGAAGTATATCACCGTAGAATGCAAAAAATTCCTACCAGTAAGGTGAATGAAATAATGTTGGAAGAAATTGAAGCTTACCAACCACCCTCTATCAAAGGAAAGTATATTAAGATTAAGTATTGTATGCAATTGCCAACGCATACACCAGCATTTGCTTTTTATTGCAATTTGCCACAGTATGTAAAAGATCCATACAAACGTTATTTAGAAAATAAAATACGCGAGCATTTCGACTTTTGTGGTGTGCCAGTTCGTGTATTCTTAAGAAAAAAGTAAATGCAAAAGTTGCGTGTCAATAAACTGTTTAAATGGGAAATGGCTCATGTTTTGGATTTCCACGACGGAAAATGTAAAAATATTCATGGTCATACCTATCAGTTAGAAGTTGGAATAAAAGGAAGTGTAAAGCCTCTTGCTAACAAACCTGATAGCGGAATGATAATCGACTTTACTGTGTTGAAGAACATTGTAAATGAACAGATTGTGGCTAAGCTTGATCATACCTTAGTGATTTGGGAAAAATCAAAATGGTTGGAAAAATGCGAAGGGCATACACAGTTAATGACTATGCCGGTTCAGCCAACAGTTGAAAATCTATTGATGTGGATTGTTGAACAACTTCTAGCAGCATTGCCTTCAGAGGTAGAGTTGTGTCAAGTGCGCATGCGTGAAACGCCTACTAGCTGGGCAGAATGGCGTAAAGAAGATTAATAATTATAGATACATTCTAAATGAAAAAGCTCTCAGTTATTGGGGGCTTTTTTTATTCATCAAATGTGCAGTCGCAAGGAGCTTCTAAAGCTAATTTTGCCTTGGGAAGTAAATTTCTTAAATCTTCTTGGTCTACAGCATTCATCTGTACGCCATACAAGTCCACTTCGCGTATAGGTAAGTCTTCCATACATAGCGGAAAGCGATGGATTTCAGTGTCCCAAAGAATAAGTTCGGAAAGGTTGTGACACTTACAAATTCCTTTGGAGAGGATCTTAATGGGGTTTTGTTGTAGCGACAGTAATTTTAATTCAGAAAGTTCAAACACACCATCAGGAACAAATTCTAGTTTGAGGTTTTTAAGCCATAAGGATTTCAAACCACTGGCTGAACCGATATTTGCCAGCATGGTTTCATCAGCGTGCTTTATTTCAAGTGAAGTTAATTCCGAGATGTTGTAAATTCTTGAAAAAGCATCGGCATCATCTTGATTTTTAATGATGTAATGATTGTTCTTGTCAACAGTGTTGTTGGCTTTTGATAGACGTACACTTTTTTGCCCGAAAACTGTGCTCGATAAAATGAGAAAGAGCATAGCCATCCATTTTTTGTTGGATAATATCAGTTGGTGTATCGTCATAAAGTTCTAATGTATTAAAATGAGATGGAAACGATAATGCTATTTTTCAAAGAATAACAAAGCGGCCTCTTTGTCTGCTGATAATTGAGACTTTAATTCATCAATGCCATTAAATTTCTTCTCGTCTCGTAGTCTAGCCAACAAACTTACTTCAACGTATTCGCCATACAGTTCTTCGTTAATGCCAAAGAAATGCACCTCAACACTGCGTTTTAAGTTGCTTCCAACAGTTGGTCTAACACCTATGTTCATCATGCCTTGCAGCTCTTTTCCGTCATTAATTCTTCCTGAAATAATGTATACTCCGTTTTTTGGGAGTATTTTATGTACGTCATTTATTTCAAGATTGGCAGTAGGGAATTGCAATTTTGTGCCTAGTTTTTTTCCATGCACTACACGTCCACCCAAAATAAAAGGAGATGTTAGATAAGTATTGGCTTTATCGATGTCACCATCTTCTAGTGCTTGACGAATTTTTGTAGACGATACATTGATGGATTCAATATCGATGGCTTGGATTTCTTGAATGTTAAAATCGAAAATTTCTGCATGCTCAGAAAGCAAATCAAAATCACCTTCTCTGTTTTTCCCAAATCGATGATCGTACCCAACCACAACTGTGTCAACATGGATGGTGTTTACCAAAATATCACGTGTATACTCGAAAGCGGTAAGTTTTGAAAACTCTTTGGTGAAAGGGTGAATGATTAGGTTTTGTAAGCCAGCTTCTTGTAGTTTTTTAATTTTTTCGTCCTGTGTGAGCAATAATTTTAGATCGTTTTGCTCTGGAAAAATTACCATTCTTGGGTGCGGATAAAAGGTAAATAATACCGATTCGCCCCCTATAGAGTTGGCTATCTCATTGAGTTGGGCAATTATTTTCCTGTGACCAACATGAACACCATCAAAGGTGCCGGTAGTAAAAACGGGCTTTTCTACTCCCTGAAATTGATCCAATCCATAAAAAACTCTCATGCTGTGTGCCCTGCTTATATACCTAAGGCTAATTAACAAAAACAATGGCTGTGTTCAAAAGCTTTTCCAAAATATGCGCTTTAGTTTTGTGATTTCTGCGAATTTGATGTACTTTTGCAGCCGAATTACAGTAGTATAAATATATACCGATGGCTTTGAAAACCGGAAAAGTAGCACAGGTAATTGGACCTGTTATTGACGTGAAATTTGAGTCTGGTGAGGGATTACCAAACCTTTTTGACGCTCTAGAACTAAAGAAACCGAATGGCGATGCCCTTATTTTAGAGGTGCAACAACATGTTGGCGAAAACACTGTACGTACCATTTCTATGGACTCTACCGAAGGTGTAACTAGAAATGATGTTGTTACCGTTTTAGGTGCTCCAATTTCTATGCCTGTAGGAGATGATGTAAAGGGTCGTTTGTTTAACGTAGTTGGAACATCTATTGATGGTATCGGCGAGGTTGATACAAAAGAGCGTCTTCCAATACACCGTGAAGCTCCAAAATTTGAGGACCTTTCTACAGCAACTGAAGTTCTTTTTACAGGAATCAAGGTTATTGACCTTATTGAGCCTTACGCAAAAGGTGGAAAGATTGGTCTATTCGGTGGAGCAGGTGTGGGTAAAACTGTACTTATTCAAGAATTGATTAACAACATCGCGAAAGGACACGACGGATACTCTGTATTTGCTGGTGTCGGTGAGCGTACTCGTGAAGGAAACGATTTGCTTCGTGAGATGCTAGAATCAGGTATTGTAAAATACGGTGATGATTTTATGCACTCAATGGAAGAAGGTGGTTGGGACCTAAGCAAAGTAGATAAAGAAATGATGAAGAATTCATCAGCTACTTTCGTTTTTGGTCAAATGAACGAGCCTCCTGGAGCACGTGCTCGTGTAGCACTTTCTGGTCTTACTATCGCAGAATATTTCCGTGATGGTGCAGGAGATGGTGTAGGTAGAGATATCTTATTCTTCGTAGATAATATTTTCCGTTTCACACAAGCAGGTTCTGAAGTTTCTGCACTACTTGGGCGTATGCCTTCAGCGGTGGGTTACCAACCAACTTTGGCTACTGAGATGGGAGCTATGCAAGAGCGTATTACTTCTACCAAAAACGGATCTATTACATCTGTACAAGCGGTATACGTACCTGCCGATGATTTAACTGACCCTGCTCCAGCAACAACGTTTGCTCACTTGGATGCAACAACAGTATTGTCTCGTAAAATTGCTGAGCTTGGTATTTACCCAGCGGTAGATCCTTTGGATTCTACATCTCGTATTCTTTCTCCAGAAGTTGTTGGAGATGAGCATTACAACTGTGCTCAAAACGTTAAAGAGATGTTGCAACGATACAAAGAATTGCAAGATATTATTGCCATTCTAGGTATGGACGAATTGTCTGAAGAAGATAAATTGATCGTTCACCGCGCACGTCGTGTACAACGTTTCTTATCTCAACCTTTCCACGTAGCAGAGCAATTTACAGGCCTTAAAGGTGTGTTGGTTGACATCAAAGAAACTATCAAAGGTTTCAATATGATTATGGATGGTGAAGTTGACGAGTATCCAGAAGCAGCCTTTAACTTGAAAGGTAACATTGACGAAGCTATCGAAGCGGGTAAGAAAATGTTAGCTGAAAATTAATTGACTAATTTTTAAAAAGTAGCACATGCATTTAGAAGTTATAACACCAGATGCTAAACTTTTCGAAGGAGAAGTAAGTAGTGTAATCGCACCAGCTGTGGACGGTTACTTAGGTATATTGAACGATCACGCACCCATGATTTCTACCTTGAAAAAGGGAGAAATGACCATAATTAGTAATGGTAAGGAACAAAGTATCCAAATCAATGGAGGAGTGCTTGAAGTATCGAACAATGTAATTAGTGTTCTAGCCGACTAAGAACCTAGTGCTCGATTAATACAATTATTCAAAAAGCCTCGCCGTTTTCGGAGAGGCTTTTTTTATGCCAAAATTCAACGACATGAGAAAGAAAATTACATCAAACGATACTTTAGTCATTACCACTCAATTGGTATTACCTAACGATACCAATACACTTGGTAACCTTTTTGGAGGGCAATTATTAGCGTGGATGGACAATGCAGCGGCAATTTCTGCGGGACGTTTTTGCCGAAGAGTTGTAGTAACAGCATCTGTAAACAATGTTTCTTTCGAAAAACCAATACTCTTGGGTGATGTAGTAACTATAGAAGCTAAAGTAAGTCGAGGTTTTACTTCTTCTATGGAAATTTACATCGATGTGTTTATTGAAAATCATGGCACAGGGAAAAGAACCAAAACCACCGAGGCTATTTATAGTTTTGTTGCTATAGATCAACATGGCAACCCAATTGAAGTACCTGAATTGGTTCCAGAAACAGATTTAGAAAAACAACGCTATAATGCTGCTTTAAGACGTAAACAGTTGTCGTTGATACTTGCGGGTAAGATGAAGCCAGAGGATGCATCAGAGCTTAAAGCATTGTTCTTTAAAGAAGATTAAATAAGTAAATTGGTTTATCAAACTAAAAAGCGTCAATGAAATTAGAGTTGACGTCTTTTTTTAAAAAAAATAGGCATAAAAAAAGGGCACTTGGCCCTTTCTAATGTTATAGTAAGCTTCGTTTTAAGCCGAAACTTCTGTAGTATTATCTTCTTTTTTGTTCATTCCCAAAGCAGTTTTAATGCCTCGGTTTACGTAAAGTGTAATCCAATATGGAACGGCAACTCCCAAAAGGAAGATTAACATCCAAAATGCCATTGTTGCAATACATAAGAAAACCAGTGCGCCTAAATCCATTACTCTTGTGTTTTAATAACTTTGGAAGCGAATTTATATAAATATTCAATCAAAACATATCTGAAAATGGATTTTCGTATAGAAAAAGACACCATGGGTGAGGTTCAAGTGCCTGCCGACAAATATTGGGGAGCTCAAACTCAACGTTCTCGTAACAATTTTAAAATCGGAGCAGAAGCTTCAATGCCACTTGAAGTTATTCAAGGCTTCGCATATCTGAAGAAAGCGGCTGCTCATACCAATGCTGCATTGACCGATTTTCCTGAATCGAAAAGAGATTTGATTTCTCAAGTTTGCGATGAAATTTTAGCTGGTCACCACGACGATCAATTTCCATTGGTGATATGGCAAACAGGAAGTGGTACTCAAAGCAACATGAACTGCAACGAGGTTATAGCCAATCGTGCACACGTAATTAATGGCGGTAAATTAACCGACGATACTAAAATCATTCATCCGAATGATGATGTGAACAAATCGCAAAGTAGCAACGATACATATCCAACGGGAATGCACATTGCGTGCTACAAAAAAGTTGTTGAGTGTACCATTCCTGGAGTGAAAAAATTGCGCGACACGTTAATTACCAAAGCAGAAGCGTTTAAAAACGTAGTTAAAATTGGTAGAACTCACTTAATGGATGCAACTCCATTAACAGTAGGTCAAGAAATTTCTGGTTGGATTTCGCAATTGGATCATGGTCTTAAGGCCTTAGAAAACACATTGCCTCACTTGTCAGAATTGGCATTAGGTGGTACAGCTGTTGGAACAGGTATCAATACGCCAAAAGGATATGCTGAAGAAGTGGCTAAGAAAATTGCTGAATTTACAGGTTATCCTTTTATTACGGCACCAAACAAATTTGAAGCACTTTCTGCTCACGATGCAATTGTAGAAACACATGGTGCGTTGAAGCAAATGGCGGTATCGTTGATGAAAATTGCCAACGATGTACGTTTATTGGCCTCAGGTCCACGTTGTGGAATTGGTGAATACAATATTCCGGCAAACGAACCAGGAAGCTCTATCATGCCAGGTAAAGTAAACCCTACCCAATGCGAAGCTCTAACTATGGTTTGTGCTCAAGTAGTAGGAAATGATGTTGCTGTAACAACAGGTGGAATGAATGGTCATTTCCAGCTCAATGTTTTCAAACCTATGATGGCGGCTAACTTGTTGCAGTCGGCACGTTTAATAGGCGATGCCTGTGTGTCATTTACAGAAAACTGTATCGACGGAATGGAAGCTAACGAAGCCAACTGCAAAAACAATTTGGACAATAGCTTGATGTTGGTTACCGCATTGAATACCAAAATTGGTTACGAAAAAGCAGCGAAAATTGCTAAAACTGCTCACGAAAACGGTACAACGTTGAGAGAAGAATCCATCAATTTGGGTTATTTAACCGATGCTGAATTTACCGAATGGGTAAACCCATTGAACATGATTGGGAGCAACTAATCAGTAAGAAATACAACAATCTTAAAATCCCTGTTCATTCATTTGAGCAGGGATTTTTTTTGTTAATCGGAATCGAATCAAATAATCCAAGGTCAGGTCGAGTGATTTCTGAAATGAAATGAAAGAATTTGTATCGAGACCGCATGTAAGCTCCTAAATATAGTACTTACATCAACCACATTATTTTCTTTACTTTGTAGCAGAGTAGGGGTGCCCATTTCGGCTGAGATTATACCCATAGAACCTGATCGGATAATGCCGATAAGGGATAGTCATTATGCCTGCATGCACACCTCCTCAAAGTATTATGACAGTATCACTCAATGGTAATCTAGTAGTTTGTGACAATGCCAATCTTTTGGAATTTCTTTCGAATCATGGTTATGCTAACCTCGATGGTTGTGCTGTTGCTGTAAACGATAGGGTTGTTCCAAAATCGGTACTTTCAGAAACACAATTGCAAGCAAGCGATAAAATTTTAATCATTACCGCCACCCAAGGAGGGTGAAATATTGATCTAAGTTGTGAGCTTTCAGTTTTGAGTACTGAAGTTAAAGACAATAGATTTGAGATAAATGAACTTGAAATGAAAAATATTAAACAGAAACTTTTTTTACAAAAATACTAGCAACTCACTACTCAAAACTTATTACTAATAACTATTACCGATATGAAAAAAGAATCATTACCAAGCGAAAAATCCATTTCAAGAACACCTTTTCCTGCATCAAAAAAGGTGTATGTAGAAGGAACATTGCCAGGCGTTAAAGTGGCAATGCGCGAAATAGAATTGACGGATTCTCAGCCCGTATTCAACGAAGGAACTTTTCAGAAAGACAACAACGAGCCGGTAACGGTTTATGATACTTCTGGTCCTTATACAGATCCAAACGTTGAAATTGACGTTAAAAAAGGTTTACCAAAATTGCGTCAGCAGTGGATTGAAGAACGAGGCGATACAGAAGAATTGAGCGGATTGAGCTCGGCATACGGTCGCGAACGTTTAGAAAAAAGCGATTTGACCTATTTGCGTTTCGAGCACTTGAAAAACCCTCGTAGAGCGAAAAAGGGTAAAAACGTTTCGCAAATGCATTATGCTAAAAAGGGCATCATTACACCAGAAATGGAGTACATCGCCATTCGCGAAAACCAAAAAATACAAGAAACTACCATGCTAAGTAAGCAGCATGAAGGCAATAGTTTCGGAGCGCGAACACCAAAGAAATTCATTACCCCAGAGTTTGTTCGTGAAGAAGTTGCTGCGGGTAGAGCTATTATTCCAAACAACATAAACCACCCTGAGAGCGAGCCAATGATTATTGGACGTAATTTTTTGGTGAAAATAAATGCCAACATTGGTAACTCGGCGGTTACATCTAGCATAGAAGAAGAAGTAGAAAAAATGGTATGGGCTACCCGTTGGGGAGCTGACAACATCATGGATTTATCTACAGGAAACAACATTCACGAAACCCGCGAGTGGATCATCCGTAACTCACCAGTTCCGGTTGGTACGGTGCCTATTTACCAAGCTTTGGAAAAAGTAAACGGTAAAGCCGAAGACTTAACATGGGAAATTTTCCGCGATACTTTGATAGAGCAAGCCGAGCAAGGTGTAGATTATTTTACCATTCACGCTGGTGTATTGTTGCGTTATGTACCGCTTACGGCTAAACGTATGACGGGTATTGTGTCGCGTGGTGGAAGCATCATGGCAAAATGGTGTTTGGCGCATCATAAAGAAAGTTTCTTGTACACGCACTTCGAAGAGATTTGCGAGATAATGAAGGCTTACGATGTAGCATTCTCATTGGGCGATGGTCTAAGACCAGGATCTATTGCCGATGCCAACGACGAAGCTCAATTTGCTGAATTGGAAACCTTAGGTGAGTTAACCAAAATTGCTTGGAAGCACGATGTGCAAACCATGATTGAAGGACCTGGACACGTGCCAATGCACATGATCAAGGAAAACATGGAGAAGCAATTGGAACTATGTGGAGAAGCACCTTTCTATACATTAGGACCACTAACGACTGACATTGCACCGGGTTACGATCACATAACTTCTGCCATCGGAGCAGCTCAGATTGGTTGGTACGGTACCGCTATGTTGTGCTACGTTACACCAAAAGAACACCTTGGTTTACCGAACAAAAAAGATGTAAAAGACGGTGTAATTACTTACAAATTAGCAGCACACGCAGCCGATTTGGCTAAAGGCCATCCGGGAGCGCAACATCGCGATGATGCCTTGAGTAAAGCCCGTTTCGAATTCCGTTGGAACGATCAATTCAATTTGTCTTTAGACCCTGATACGGCTCGTGAATTTCACGATGAAACTTTGCCAAAAGAAAGCGCTAAAGTGGCACACTTTTGCTCTATGTGCGGACCGCATTTCTGCTCCATGAAAATTACTCAAGAAGTAAGAGATTACGCCAAAGAAAACAACCTTACTGGCGACCGAGCAGCGATAGAAAAAGGCATGGAAGAAATGTCAAAAACCTTCGTAGAAAAAGGTTCTGAGATTTATCACTAGTTAGAATTTTAAATACAATTCAAAAACCGCTCGCAGAGAATTCTGTTGAGCGGTTTTTTTTGTGCTTAAAAGTTTGCTGTTTAGTGCAGCATTAATTTTGTGGTGCTGCGCTCTGTTTTTGTTTCCCAATGGAGTAAATACAAGCCTTTTGGTTGCTGAGTAATATCGATGCTTGTTCCAGTGCCGGCAAGTATTTTTTGCCCGTCATGAGAGTAAATTTCCCAAGAAAGAAGTGGCGATTCTGTTTTTAGTTTGAATAGACCGTTTGCGGAAGGGTTTGGGTAAACCGATTTGGTTTCTTTTGTAAACGATTCTACCGAATTTAACACCGCACAGGGGTCGTAAACTTTCACGGGTAAATACTCCCGAAGATTTTCGGAAGGTCCAGTTCCTAGTTTTAAGGAAATGTTGTCGCCCCAAGCCCAAAGCTCTCCATTCTCTAGCAAAGCCATGGTCGAGAGATCTTTAGTGAATAGCTTTTTTACTGGTGCGGGCAATTCTATTTTTTGAGGCAAGGCCGTGTCGCGCTTTACTTTATCGCCAACACCTAGTTGTCCTGCGTAATTCTCTCCTATGCTCCAAGCTTGGCCAGTGCTGTCGGTCCATATGGTGGCGGCACGCATGGTGGCTACTTGTTTTACACCCGTCATTACAGCTATTTTTTCTGGGGTGCTGATCTGCGCAAAACCATCTTTCCCCAAATTGCCATTGTAGTTTAGTCCCCAACCCCATGCTTGTCCTGTACTATCTATCACTATACTGGAATTGTATTCCGACGATATTTGAGCCATGCCCGGAAGCCCTCCGAGTTTTAAAGGAGTTCTGGAAAAAAACACGCTGTCTATCCCCATTTGTTTTAGGTCGTTCAGGCCCCATACCCAAACCGAACCGTCGGATTTAAGGGCGACTGCATTGTCGGGTCCAGCAGCTACCTCTGCCATATTGTCTATCTCCAAATAGATGGGTGTAGTAACAAAATCTTCTTCAGAGTTAGCAACAAGGGCATTGTCGTTATTGCCCCATGCCCACAATTCATTGTTGTCGCCCTTTATAGCGAAAACAGTATTTTCTTTGTCAGATATGGCTATGGCCTTGGTGCCATTAAGCATGGGGAGTATTGTAGGTTTTTCAATAAAGCTGTCTGTTCCTAAGCCCAGGCTATTGGCATAGCCCCAGCCCCAGGCTTGCCCAATATCATCCAATACTATTTGTGCGACGGAAAATTTGGTTATTGAAGTCGCATGCTCTATGGTATGCAAATAGTGTGGTGCATTGTAGCGCTCGAAGCTTGCGCTATCAGGATAATAATATCCACTAACACTAATTTTATCCTCGCAAAGAAATAATGTAGAGTTATTCGACATAGAGAGATCTTGTGCGATAAGTTGAGTGCTAACTATGGAAAAAATCAGCAATGTGTAGTGTCTTTTTATCATGAAATAGGTTTATTATGGTAAAGGGGCGAAACCATCCAAGCAATAAGGAAGGTGAACAGAGCCTTCATCGCACAGTACATGTCCAACAAATTTGTAGTCAACGCCAATGCAAACTTTATAAATGCGTCCAGGTATCGAAGGAAATTGATGGGAGTATATTGGGCTGGCTGTTGTAATTGAGGCACTATAGGGTGGTTGATTGGGAACTAAATCACTTTCGGTAATTGTCCAAGTGTAGCTGGTAATTGGTTGGCCAGGCACCGCGCTAAGCGAGGCGTCAAACTGTATTTTGTAGTTTTTACTAGTCTTGCTTTGGATGAAACGGGCGCATGCAACTTGACTGTATGCTTCAGAAACACCAATTAGTACGAGTAATGTTAAGATGATATTTCTCATAATATTTTTAATTTATAGTGCAATGTATGGAATAATGTTATTTAGTCGACGATAATGCGGTTTGTATCTATGATCGTGTAATGGAAGCAAAGAATGAGATTATTATTTTCTTTTTCTGTTTATTTGTTCTAACATGAAACGCACTCATATACATTGTCTTACCATTGCTGGGCACGACCCTTCAGATGGCGCTGGATTGAGTTCTGATGTGCAAACATTTCAATGCATAGGAGTACCTTCATTATCGGTTTGTACGTCCATTACCTTCCAAAACGACGATGAATTTGAATCGGTTGATTGGCTTCCAATCGAGAGCATACAACATCAACTAAAAATGTTGTTGGGTACCTATACCATCGGAGCCATTAAAATTGGTTTGATTGAGAACTTGAGTGTTTTGAAAACAGTTTTAACTACCATCGATCATCATTATGGAACTTCAAAAAAGCCAGTCATAGTTTGGGATCCTATATTATCGGCATCAGCAGGATTTCAGTTTCATAAGGAAGTAAACACCATAGACTTACAGTCAGTACTTCAGAATGTAGATTTAGTAACGCCTAATATTCCCGAGTCGGAAGTGCTGTTTCCAAATGCAACATGGGAGAAAGGCGAAGACTTGCCTTGTTCAGTATTGCTTAAAGGAGGTCATGGATCAGGAGAGGAAAGCAAGGATGTTTTATTTCATGCTGATCAAATGATATTGTATTCGGCCAAACGTATAGCGGTAAAAAAACATGGGACGGGCTGCATACTGTCGGCTGCTATTTGCGCGTATTTAGCACAAGGAAAAGCAATGCACTTTGCGGCTCAATATGCCAAAGATTATCTCCATAAAGAGTTGCTTGCTTTAGCCTCTATAAAACCATAAAATAGTCGAAGGCTTTTTTTAACTTGCCGCGAAATTTGAAACAAGATGTACGGTAAATTAAAAGAGCATTTGTCGCAAGAGCTAAGCGATATACAAGACGCAGGTTTATTCAAAAAAGAGCGTGTTATTGTAAATCCACAAGCAGCAGAAATTAAAGTTTCTACTGGTGAAGAAGTATTGAACTTCTGTGCGAACAATTACTTGGGTTTATCAAGTCATCCTGATGTAGTTCAAGCAGCTAAAGATGCTTTAGATACGCATGGTTACGGTATGTCATCGGTTCGCTTCATTTGCGGAACGCAAGACATTCATAAAGAATTAGAGAAAAAAATATCTGAATTCTTAGGAACAGAAGATACTATATTATATGCTGCATGCTTCGATGCGAATGGTGGTGTTTTCGAACCATTGTTTACTGCAGAAGATGCAATTATCTCGGACGAGCTAAACCATGCTTCTATTATAGATGGAGTTAGATTGTGTAAAGCGCAACGATACCGATATAAGCACAGCAATATGGCTGACTTAGAAGAGCAGTTGAAGGCAAGTCAAGCACAACGCTTCCGTATCATAGTTACCGATGGCGTGTTCTCTATGGATGGAGATTTGGCGAAAATGGATGAAATCTGTGCTTTGGCTGACAAATACGATGCCTTGGTTATGACAGATGAATGCCACTCTATGGGCTTTATCGGGAAAACAGGTCGTGGCGTTCCAGAGCATTTTGGTGTAGGTAATAAAGTAGACATCTATACAGGTACCTTGGGTAAAGCTCTAGGTGGTTCTATGGGAGGATTTACTTCAGGTAAAAAAGAAATTGTAGAGATGTTGCGCCAGCGTTCACGTCCTTACTTGTTTTCAAATTCGTTAGCACCGGCAATTGTTGGAGCTTCGCTAAAAGTATTTGATGTACTATCATCGTCTACAGAATTGCGCGATACATTAGAGTCAAACACCAAATATTTCAGAAGTAAAATAAGTTCAGCAGGATTTGATATTCTAGATGGCGATTCGGCTATTGTACCAATTATGTTGTACGAAGCACCGTTGGCACAAGAGTTTGCTGCAAGATTATTGGATGAAGGTGTATATGTTATAGGATTCTTCTATCCAGTAGTTCCAAAAGGCAAGGCACGTATACGTGTTCAAATATCTGCAGCACATACTGAGGAGCAAATTGATAGAGCTGTAGCAGCGTTCATCAAAATAGGAAAAGAACTAAAAGTAATAGGGTAAGGCATTTAGCCAAAATAAGAGTCACGGAAAAGGGCTTGCAGACAGGTAATGAACTATTTATCAACAAATTTCTGTTAGGGAATCGTTGAGGTAATAAAAATTTCGATTACATTTGCACCCCAATTTGTGTAAATAAAGATAGAAGCGGTGGATACATTAAGTTATAAAACTATTTCGGCTAATAACCAAACAGTTAACAAAGAGTGGTTGTTAGTAGATGCGGAGAATGAAATTTTGGGGAGACTGGCCTCAAAAGTTGCAAAACTAATTAGAGGGAAGCATAAACCAAATTTTACGCCTCACGTAGACTGTGGAGATAATGTTGTTATTATCAATGCAGACAAAATCAGAATGACTGGTAACAAAATGACGGAGAAGAAATACATCCGTTACTCTGGTTTCCCAGGTGGTCAAACTACTTTGACAGCTGATCAAGTACATTCTAAAAAACCTGAGATTTTAGTAGAGAAGGCTATTAAAGGTATGTTACCTAAAAACAAGTTGGGTAATATTCTTTACACTAACCTTAAAGTTTATGCAGGTTCTGAGCACAATCAAGCAGCTCAACAACCTCGTGCAATCAACCTTAACGACATCAAGTAATTATTATGGAATCTGTTATAGCATTAGGAAGAAGAAAGTCAGCTGTTGCACGTGTAACGTTGAAAACAGGTACAGGTAAAGTAACGATCAACAAAAAAGATGTTGCTGATTACGTAAATACAGACGTATTGCGTTTCAAAGTAAACCAACCGTTTGCAATTACTGAAACTGAAGGTAAATACGATATCGTAGCCAACATCGATGGTGGTGGAGTTAACGGTCAAGTAGAAGCTTTGCGTCTAGGTATTACTCGTGCATTGGTTTCAATAAACGAAGATTGGAAACCAGCTTTGAAAGAAGCAGGTCTTACTACTCGTGACCCACGTATGGTTGAAAGAAAGAAACCAGGTCAAAAGAAAGCGAGAAAGAAATTCCAATTCTCAAAACGTTAATATTTACTTCAATATTTTATTCAAATACCCCGTTGGGTTTAGCATCCAAATTGGTCAGACTACAAATTATTTGTGCTACTGATCGATTGCTTATTCGCGGAACGTAAACCAATCATAATGACACACGAAGAAAAGTTTCAAGCAATGCTTGATGCAGGCGTTCACTTTGGACACCTAAAAAGAAAGTGGAACCCAGAAATGGCACCTTATATCCATGGCGAGAGAAAAGGTATCCACGTAATCGATCTTAACAAAACGATTGTAAAGCTTGATGAGGCATGTGCTGTTGCACGCCAAATGGCTAAAAGCGGAAAGAAAATTCTTTTCGTTGCTACCAAAAAACAAGCAAAAGAAATAGTTACTGAAAAAGCACAATCAGTAAACATGCCATACATTACTGAACGTTGGTCAGGTGGTATGTTAACTAACTTTGCAACTGTGAAAAAAGCTATCCGTAAAATGTCTAACATCGATAAGATGAAAGAAGACGGAACGCTTTCTACTCTTTCTAAAAGAGAGCAATTGCAAGTTTCTCGTCAAAGAGAAAAATTAGAAAAAAACTTAGGTTCAATTGCTGACATGCACAAAATGCCAGCAGCGTTATTCATCGTGGATATTCACAATGAAGATATCGCAGTTAAAGAAGCTAAGCGTTTAGGTCTAAGAACTTTCGCAGTTGTTGATACTAATTCAAACCCTAACGAAGTAGATTACGCAATACCAGGAAACGACGATGCGACTAAATCTATCGAAGTTATTCTTGAGCACTTTACAGCTGCTATCAAAGAAGGTTTGAGCGAGAAAAAAGCTGACACAACTAAGAAAGAAGAAGCTAAAAAAGCAGCTGAAGCAGCGGAAAAAGCAGTGATTGATGCAAAAGCTGAAGCACCTGCAGTTGAAGCTCCTGCCAAGGAAACTCCAGCAGCTGACGCACCAGCAACAGACGATAGCTCTAAATAAAAATTCAATAATTAAAGACACAATGTCAGTAGTAAAAATTTCTGCAAAAGAAGTAGCTCAGTTACGTGCCAAAACAGGTGCGGGTATGATGGATTGCAAAAAAGCTTTAGTTGAAGCTGAAGGCGATTTCCAAAAAGCAATTGAGAACCTTAGAAAAAAAGGTCAGAAAGTTGCCGCAAACCGTGGTGACAGAGAAGCAAGTGAAGGTGTAATTATTGGTAATGTAAACGCTGATAATACTGCTGGAGCAATCATCGCTTTGAATTGTGAAACTGACTTCGTTGCAAAAAACTCAGATTTTATTGCAGTTGCACAACGTATACTTGATGTAGCTATGGCTAACAACCCAGCTGACTTAGATGCTTTAAAAGCATTAGAGTACGGTGAAGGAATGACCATTGCTGATAAAGTTATCGAGCAAACTGGTGTTATCGGAGAAAAAATTGAGGTTAACAACTACAGCCCACTTTCTGGTGAAGGTGTTGTAATCTACAACCACCCTGGTTACAGATTATCTACAGGTGTTGTTATCAACAAAAACAACGAAGCAGCTATCGAAGCTGGTAAAGAAGTTGCAATGCAAATTGCTTCTAACAACCCAGTTGCTTTAGACAAATCAGGTATTGCACCTGAAGTATTGGCTAAAGAACAAGAAATAGGAAAAGATTTAGCTATCAAAGAAGGAAAACCAGCTGAAATGGCTGAAAAGATTTCTATTGGTAGAGTAAACAAGTTCATCAAAGAAAATACTTTGTTGTCACAAACTTATTTCTCTGATTCTAAAAAATCAGTACAAGACTACCTTACTTCTGTAGAAGCTGGTTTAACAGTTACTTCATTTGTAAGAGCAAATCTTGACTAAGAATTCAGTATTTTAATAGCAAAAAAGAGAGGATTTTAATTCTCTCTTTTTTTTTGAGTAATATTGAGAAATAATAGAAATATATGAGATACCGTAGGGTCTTACTAAAGTTGTCAGGCGAGTCATTAATGGGTTCACAGTCGTATGGTATCGACAATGTGCGCATTAAAGAATATGCTCAAGAAATCAAAAAAATAATTGAAAGCGGCGTAGAGTTGGCAATTGTTATTGGTGGCGGAAATATATTTCGTGGAATTCAAGCAGCACAAAGCGGTTTAGATAGAGTGCAAGGCGATTATATGGGCATGTTGGCTACAGTAATCAATGCCATGGCACTGCAATCTAATTTAGAAGAAGTAGGGGTAAATACTCGTTTGCTTTCTGCTATTAAAATGGAGCAAATTGCAGAACCATTTATCAGAAGAAAAGCGATACGCCACCTAGAAAAAGGTCGTGTTGTTATTTTTGGTGCTGGTACAGGTAATCCTTATTTTACTACCGATACAGCTGCATCGTTACGTGCTATTGAAATTGAAGCCGACATTATATTAAAGGGTACACGTGTAGATGGTATTTATACAGCCGATCCAGAAAAAGATCCAAATGCTGTGAAATACGATAAGATTTCATTCAAAGACGTAATTGATAAAGGCTTGAATGTAATGGATATGACGGCCTTTACTTTGTGCAAGGAAAACAAATTACCAATCGTTGTATTTGATATGAACAAGCAAGGAAACTTGCAACGTGTAATGGAAGGAGAAGAAGTAGGTACATTAGTAGAATTATAACAATGGAAGAATTACAAATGATTTTTGATGAGGCAAAAGCCTCAATGGATAAGGCTTTAAGTCACTTGGAGTCTGAATTAATGAAAATTAGAGCGGGTAAAGCCAACCCATCGATGCTCTCATCAGTTATGGTCGATTATTATGGATCGCCAACACCTTTAGCACAGGTAGCTAATGTGAATACTCCTGATGCTAAAACAATTACAGTTCAGCCTTGGGAAAAAAGTTTGATGGACGAAATAAGCAAAGCAATTGTAAATGCTAACCTTGGTTTTGCACCTCAAAATAATGGAGAAATCATTATCATTTCTATTCCACCTCTTACTGAGGAAAGAAGAAAAGAATTGGTGAAGCGCGCTAGAGGGGAAGCTGAAAACGCGAAAGTGGGTATACGTAATGCACGTAAAGACGCTAACGACATGATCAAAACACTTCAGAAAGATGGTCTAGCAGAAGATGCAGCCAAAGATGGTGAAGCGAACATTCAAAATATGACAAATGATTATTCAGCTAAAAGCGATAAAATGGTAGATGCTAAAGAAGCTGATATCATGCGTGTATAATAGCTAATCATATACGATAATTTAAAAAAAAGCTCTGTCAAATCGATAGAGCTTTTTTTATGATTTTAATTATAGAGTTTGTTCTTCCATGCACTTAAAGTGACCTTTTGGACAAATCTTAAACCCAATTTTAGAGCACGGTCTACAATTCAAACCTTTTACCTCATGGTTTGTAAACGATGTTTGATATGGATACATGCCAAATTCAGGAATAGTATTGCCCCAAAAAATATGAATGTTTCTGTTGAAAGCGGCTGCAATGTGCATCAAACCCGTATCTGAGGTGTAAACATTTTGGGCGTGTTGAACAACGTAGGCCGATTCTTGTAAACTTGTTTTACCACAATAATTAATGCACTCTATTTGATCAAAAATAGATTTGTTATCGCCCGGAGCACCTAAAATAACTAAAGGTAGTTCAGAAGCCTTTTCAATTTTTTGAATTAAAGAATCCGGAAGTTTCTTAGTCGCATGTGCCGCTCCTGCAACCAAAACATTGTATGCAACAGGTAATTCAGAAAATGCTTTGGGTTGTATGGCTCCGTAATATTCTAGCCCTAAATCGTCTGTCGTGACACCTATTTTTTCAAGTCCTTTTTTGTATCGCTCTACCAAATGGATGTTGGGGAGTTTACTTCCGTTTTTAGTTTTTACACTCAAGTACTTAGCAAGGCTAAGTTTTTTGAAACTTACATTTGTCTTAGCATTCAAGGCAGTTCTAAAACGGAGTGAACGAAGATTTTTATGCAAATCCACAATCAAATCAAAGCGTTCGAGTTTCAGTTTTTTTAAAGTTTCTGAAAAGCCTTCTAATGGCCAAACGGTATCAACATTAGGATTGGGTGTAATCAAACTGGCAAATTGAGGTTTTGTTAGGAAATGTATTTCAGCCTCTGGGTAATTGTTTTTTAACCAACGCAATACTGGCGAACACAAAACAATATCACCTATGGAACTAAAACGAAGTACAAGTATTTTCAAAATCTGCCAATTTAATGGCAAATTAAGGCATTCGGATTAGTTTCGCTGTATGGAGTTTATCGATAGCCATTGTCATTTGTATTCCGATCAATTTTCTGAAGATCGAAATGAAGCAATTAAGAATGCCAAAACATTGGGCGTTACCAAAATAGTTCTGCCTAATATAGATGTGGAAAGCGTTCAAGGAATGTGGGAGTTATGCGAAAAAGACCCATCCATGTTTTTTCCGGCAATAGGATTGCACCCCTGTTCTGTAAAAGAAGATTATAAAGAGCAGTTGCAAATCTTAAGACAAAGCCTGAATGATAATAAATATGTTTCGATAGGAGAAATTGGTATGGATTTGTATTGGGATAAAACCTTTATAAACGAACAAAAGGATGCATTCCTAATTCAATGTCAATGGGCTAAGGATTTTGATTTGCCTATCATCATCCATACACGAGATAGCTTTGATGAAATGTTTGAATTATTAGATTCAGTGCACGATGAAAAATTACGCGGGGTGTTTCATTGTTTTAGTGGCACTCAATTAGAAGCAGATAAAATATTAGCTTATGGTAATTTCTATTTGGGCATTGGTGGGGTAGTTACCTTTAAAAATGCCAAATTGGATAAAGCACTAGTGAATGTACCATTGAATAAAATCTTGCTAGAAACCGATAGCCCATATTTGGCACCAACACCGCACAGAGGAAACCGAAATGAACCAAAATATTTATGGAATATTGGTGAAAAGTTAGCCGATATTTACAATGTGTCTTTGGCTGAAATTGCAGAAATAACAACAGCAAATAGCAAGAGTTTATTCAGAATATGAAAAAAGTACTGATTATATATACTGGAGGTACTATAGGGATGGCAGCCGAAGAGAAAACGGGTAAACTAGCGCCATTAAATTTCAAGAATTTATTGAAAGAATTGCCAGAACTCAATCAATTTGATTTTTCAGTGGAAACTGTTTCAACAGAATTGATTGTGGATAGCAGCAATGCCAATCCAGTGTTATGGGAAGAGCTAATTGAAATAATAAGAACCCAATACAACAACTATAATGGTTTCGTTGTACTTCACGGTACCGATACCATGGCTTTTACTGCATGTGCGTTAAGTTTTGGTCTACAAAATTTGAATAAACCAGTAGTCATTACAGGCTCTCAGCTCCCATTGAGAGTCATTCGAACAGATGGTAAAGAAAACTTAATATCGGCCATTGAAATTGCAGGTACAGCCGACTTTCTTCACGAAGTGGCCATTTATTTCGAGTACGAACTGTTGCGTGGTAATAGAGCACAAAAAGTAAGCTCTTCTCACTTCGATGCGTTTAAAAGTCCTAACTACCCATCCTTGGCAGAGTCAGGTATTAAGATAGTTTATGATCGATCAAAAATTCAAAACAATACAGGAGAATTGAATTTCGACTCATCGTTTTCTAATAATATTTTGGTTGTTACATTGTATCCAGGTATTGATTTATCAAAATGGCATAAAATCATTGTAGATAGTGGTGTTAAAGTCGTTATAATCAGGAGTTTTGGATCGGGAAATGCGCCAACATCCGATCAATACTTTTTTGCCATGTTAGCCTATTGCCAAGAAAATGAAATTGTGGTTTTAAATACGAGCCAATGCCCTGAAGGAGCAGTCACTGCACCATCGTATGAAACAGGATTATGGCAAACAAAATTCGATGTAGTACCTGGAGCCGACCTTACATTTGAAGCAGCAGTTGTCAAAAGCATGTTTTTGGCTGGGAAATTCACAGGAAAAGATTTAAAAGTGGCATTAAAATCCCCGATTGCGGGTGAACTAAGCATCTGATATTTTAAAAATTACTTTGTTAGCAATTAATATTTTGTATTTTTCGCTCGGATTTAGAGGCAGCTTTAGATAGTCTAAACGGAGAGGTGGCCGAGTGGCTGAAGGCGCACGCCTGGAAAGCGTGTATACTCCTAAAGGGTATCGAGGGTTCGAATCCCTCTCTCTCCGCAAAAGTTTTTTATAATTGCATTACTTAAAACAACAATAACAACGAACAACGACCCAATGAAAAAGCTAATTTCAGCGATTGCCGTAGTGGCAATGTTTAGTTTAGGTGGAAACCTTTACGCACAGGAAGGTGCAACAATGGAGGATCAAGTAGAAACTTTAGACACTCTAGCAGCTGAAGCCGCTATGGATGACGTAGCCGAAGAAATGGCTGAAGAAGAAGCTGCCCCAGAAACTGCCGCACCAATAGTAGAAGCCGAAGAAAAAGGAATGCACCAAATCTTGAAAGAGAAATTTATTGAAGGTGGTCCTGAATTTATGGCAGTTGTATTAATCTGTCTTATCATAGGTTTGGCTTTAAGTATTGAGCGTATCATTTACTTAAACTTAGCTACAACCAACACTGAAAAGTTACTTTCTGAAATAGAAGCAGCTCTTAAAAGTGGTGGTGTTGAAGCAGCGAAAGAAGTTTGCAGAAATACTGCAGGTCCTATAGCAGCTATCTTCTACCAAGGTTTATCTCGTTCTGGCGAAGGTGTTGAAGTGGTTGAAAAATCAGTTATCGCTTACGGTGGAGTACAAATGGGTCTTTTAGAAAAAGGATTATCATGGATTCAATTATTTATTGCCTTGGCTCCGATGTTAGGATTTATGGGTACTGTAATTGGTATGATTGGTGCCTTCGATGCTATTGCAGCTGAGAACAACATTTCTCCTGCAATTGTTGCCGACGGTATTAAAGTGGCACTACTTACAACTGTATTTGGTTTGATCGTAGCGATTATTCTTCAAATCTTTTACAATTATATCGTAGCAAAAGTTGATAGCATCGTTAACAATATGGAAGACGCTTCTATCTCACTAGTAGATATACTAGTAAAGCACGATTTGAGTAAATAATCATTTACAACCAATCATTATGGAAAACAAAAAAATTAACCTGATACTTACTGTAACTAAGGTGGCAATCATAGCGATTGGATTGCTTCTTATGGCTACAAGTAACTTCGGGGCAGCGTTGCAGCTTACGTACTTTGCCCTAGCGGCTTGTGCATTAGCAGCAGTTGGCTTCGGTATTTACTTGTTTGCTTCTAACATTAAAAACAACAAGGGTGCACTTATTGGTTTAGTAGGTTTTGTAGTAGTACTACTGATCTGTTACCTAACTGCATCTAGCGAAGTGCCAAACATTAAAACAGTTGTGTCTAGCGGTACTACCAAAATGGTAGGAGCTGGTATCAATGCGTTTTATGTCCTATTAGTAGGTGTAATTGGTGCAATTGTTGCAGCTGAAGTACGTAAAGTAATCAAGTAATACAAAATTGTATGTCAAGAAGATCTAGAGAAAACGAAGAAATAAATGCTGGCTCAATGGCCGACATCGCATTCTTGCTTCTTATCTTCTTTTTGGTAACAACAACCATGGACCAGGATACTGGTATTTTAAGGCTGTTGCCACCACCACTTGATGTAACTGTAACACCACCACCAGTAAAAGAGAAAAACGTTTACGAGGTATTGGTGAATGCAAACGATCAATTGTTGGTAGAAGACAATTTTATGGATATTGCGGATTTGAAAAACGGAGCAATCGAGTTTTTTACGAACCCAAGCAATAGCGATAATTTACCAGAGAGAAGAAAAGTAACCAAAGCTATTTGTCAAGAAAACTTGGCAAATGCAAAAAGTGTTTTGGCTGCTACAGGAAGTTTTGAAGCGAAGCAAAGCGTTAAGAAGTGGGAAGACAAACTTTCTGCCGTTGAGTTACTAGGAGACTATATGGAATTGCCAGGTTCGGCTATCGTTTCTTTACAAAACGATAATGGAACTTCATACGACATGTACATTCAAGTGCAAAACGAATTGCAAAGTGCAATCAACCAACTTAGAGACGAATTAAGTCTAGAGAAGTTCGGAGTTAGATATGGCGAATTGGATGGTTTGAAAGATGGTGATAAAGCCAAAATCAAAGCCATTAGAGCTGTATTCCCACAAAGAATTTCAGAGGCGGAACCTAAAAACACAGGTAACTAATTATGAGCAAGTTCAAAAAGAAATCAGGAAAAGGGCAACCTCCAGTTTCGACTGCATCTTTGCCAGATATTGTTTTCATGTTGTTGTTCTTCTTCATGGTAACCACCGTTATGCGTGATGCCGATATGAAGGTTAAGATATCGAAACCACAAGCGTCGGAAATTGAAAAATTGACGAATAAAGCTTTGGTTGATTATATCTTTATTGGGCCTCCAACAGATGCTCGTTATGGTTCACTACCAAAAATTCAATTAGGTGATGTCTTTGCCGATGTAAATGACATAGGAACTTTTATTGAAGATAACCGAAGCAACCGCGACGAACAAGAAGTGCCTTTGATTACTACATCTATGAAAGTAGATAAAGGAACCAAGATGAAAATTGTAACAGACGTTAAGCAAGAACTTAGAAAAGTTCAAGCATTGAAACTTAACTATTCTACGCACGAAAGAGCTAGAACCAAATAAGTTTTAATACAATACCATTTTTAAAACCCCAGCTTAAGTTGGGGTTTTTTTTTGCCTTATAATTTTTGAAATGAGTTTATTGCTCGTTAAGAACTCGCTTATTTTGAGTGCTCATATGCATTAAAACCTTAATAAGTAGTACAACGCAAATGAGAACTATCCCCACGGTAATCCAAGTGTTCGCATAAAAATACTCAGGCACTAAATTGTCAGTATTACCAAATTTCATTTGCAAATACGCCATATAATTGTTGAATAAATGAAAGAGTATCGGTACTAATAATGTGCGACTGAAATAGTAACTAGCTCCTAAAACCAATGCTAATACAAAACGCGGTAAAAAACCAGCAGCGTCGAAATGGATGAAACTAAATACAAGGGATGTAACCAATATTGCCCCAGCTGGTCCTAATGTGGTTTTGCTTAATATGTGTTTTTGAAGTCCAAATCGGAACACCAACTCTTCACCAATAGCCGGTAGTACGCATAAGATTATGATGTTTATTATTTGTGTTGTATAACCTTCACCTATTAAAATCTGCTCAAGGAATAAAGTATTGGTCACCAAATCGTCTTTCAACCATTCTGTAGGGAGAAATTGATTGATATAAAAGGCCATCTCTACAATAGGAATACTTAATATGTTGAGAGCTACAACATATAAAAAGAGCTTTTGAGAATAGCTTTTTTTAGTTTCTTTTTTATGGTACAGGTAGTAAAATATCCAACCAGGAATCAAAAAAGTACAGATCTGCTGTAATGCAGCCATTAATCGGCTTGCTCCTGGTAACCAATCGGCCTCACCATTTTGAAGTGCTATGAAATAAGTGCCCATATTCACATCGTACAATAAGGGCATAAATGCTGCCGATAGGGCTAAAGAAGCAAGTATCCCAAAGCCTATGTAAAGGGCCAATCGCCATAATTTTTTAAGAGGAGTGATGCTTTGCTTATCTATCATGTGTTTATGTGCTAACTTTGCAGCGTTATGGTAAAAATAGGTGATGTAAATATAGCCGACTTTCCGCTGTTGCTCGCGCCTATGGAAGACGTTAGCGATCCTCCATTTAGAGCTCTTTGTAAAATGCATGGTGCCGATTTGATGTATACAGAATTTATTTCCTCTGAGGGATTGATTCGCGATGCAGCAAAGAGTGTTCAGAAACTCGATATTTTCGAATATGAGAGACCTATTGGTATACAGATTTTTGGAGGCGATATCGAAAGTATGATTCGAGCGGCTGAAATTACTGAAAGCGCAAATCCTGACATCATCGACATCAATTTTGGCTGTCCTGTAAAGAAAGTAACCTGTAAAGGTGCTGGAGCGGGTATTCTAAAAGATATTCCAAAAATGGTCGCCATGACAGAGGCCATAATCAAACGAACCAATAAACCAGTAACGGTAAAAACACGCTTGGGTTGGGATACTGAAACCATGTACATTGAGGAAGTAGCTCAGCGACTTCAGGATGTAGGAATTGCAGCATTATCAGTGCATGGAAGAACCCGTGTACAGATGTACAAAGGCGAAGCCGATTGGAGCTTGATATCTAAAGTGGCGCAAAATCCAAATATTCACATCCCGATTTTTGGGAATGGCGACATTACCACGCCTCAAAAAGCTCAAGAGTATAAGGATAAATACAAGGTAGATGGCATTATGATTGGCCGTGCAAGTATTGGTTATCCTTGGATATTTAGAGAAATTAAACACTATTTAGCTACTGGCGAAACATTGGCTCCACCTACATTACAAGAAAGAGTTGAAGCTGTGCGTTTTCATTTAACTAAAAGCATAGAATGGAAAGGCGAAAGAGTGGGTGTAGTAGAAATGCGAAGACATTATTCTAATTACTTCAAAGGACTAGATCATTTCAAGCCATATAGGGCTAGATTGGTGACAGAATTAGATCCTAAAGCATTATTTGATTGCCTTGATGAAATAGCGTCTGTATACGCTTAACTCAAGCGCTTTGATACCCATTGAACAGGGAATTGAGCAAGTATTGCAGTTGCAATTAAAATACTAAATACGATCAATGCATCTGATAAATGCAATTGTACTGGATAATAATCTACAACAGAATCGCTGATAGTTATTAATCCGAATTTTTCTTGTAAGAGGATAACCAATGCACCAATAGTTAAACCTACCAATGCACCACCAAGGTTTATAAAACCGAGTATATAAGAAAATATTCTGCGTTGATCCTTTTCAGCCATACCCATAATGCTTAGGGTTTGTAAATCTTTTCGTTTTGCAATGATCAACATCGTTATGGCCGCTATGAGATTAAAAGCTGCTATAAGCATAACCAAAGATAGCATCAGAAGACTGACCCATTTCTCAATGTTTGCAGTGCGTTTCATGTCTCCAAGTCTATCGTCTTCAGTTATAATAGCGATGTCTTGATCGAGTAATGCTCCTAAATCATCTTTATGTTTTAAAATCTCTTCAGTAGCTAAGATTTCTATGCTGCCAAATTCATCGGGTTGATAGCCTAGTAATTGTTGAGCTTTTGTAATGGTAGTGAAGGCGTATTTTAAATCGTATTCGGCATTAACACTAAAAGCATTGTTTACCTTAAAGGGAGTTGTTTGAATATTTTGAACCGTTCGAGTGCTTATTTTACGATCTTTTCTGAGGCTTTTTATTACCAAAGGTTCTAGAGCGTTTTCATACGGATAGCGAAGCTTGTACCGAATACCTGCTCCAATTATCAAAGCGTTATCTCGTAAAGTGCAATCTTCCGGGTAATCTAAATGACGGGATAATTTGGAAATAGCGCACAGCTTTTCGTCACTGCCTATTAGAGTACCGTACCAAGAGTTATTGTTGTATTGGTATATTACTTCTCCACTGCAACGTAGGCTTATGGCGTCAACATAAGGTAAATTGTTGATGGCCTCTATAGATTTGTCAGAAACTATTAGTGTTCCTTGGTCAGATGCAACAATGCTGTAAGGCGCTTCTATACTGCTATATAAATCTACTATCAACGATTGTAGTCCATTGAATGCAGATAAAATAATGATCATAGCAGCCGCAACAAACACACTCACCAAAGCAGCCAACCACGTAATGGCATTGATGATACCGTAGCGCTTTTTTGAAAAAAGAAATGTTAGTGCTAGCCTAAGAGATAACACGTTTTATTGTTTTAATAAACGATCTATTTCTTCGTTGTAGTCTAGAGTATCGTCTAAATAGAACTGGAAATCGGGCATCTTACGCAAGTGATGCTTCAAGATTTTAGCCAATTCGTGTTTGTAATATTTAGAATTGGATTTGATCTCTTTCAAGATTTCTTGCTTGTCTAGTTTTGTGAAAAGGCTAACATAAACTTTGGCAATGCTCAAATCGGTAGTAACACTAATTTCACTTACAGTAACCATAGCGCCACTGTATTTTTGCGTGCCTTCTTTTTGGAAAATCATGGCCAATTCGCGTTGTATAAGTGAGCTTATTTTTTGTTGACGTATGCTAGCCATTAGTATAGGAAGTTGTTGAAAGGAAAGCGTTTTTCGTGTATGGCTTTCACTTTATGATAAAATAATTCTCTGAACGCATCGTAATTGGTACGCTCTGTTGCTGATAAAAATACACAATTGTCGTCGCCTAATTTCAAACGCCATGCTTTTTGTAAGTCGCTAAAATAAAGCTGATTTTCTAAGTCTTGATTTTCTAAGTCGAGTAGGGCATCTACTTTATTGAACACCACAAAAACATTCTTCTTTTGCTCTTTTGTTATTTCAGCTATGGTAGTGTTTACAACATCGTAATGCTCTTCGAAGTTGGGGTGCGATACATCCAAAACATGAACCAATAAGTCCGATTCTCGCACTTCATCTAAGGTTGATTTGAAAGATTCTACAAGCTGAGTTGGTAACTTTCTGATGAAACCAACCGTATCTGAAAGTAAGAATGGTAAGTTATCAATTACCACTTTACGTACCGTTGTGTCAAGCGTTGCAAAAAGTTTGTTTTCAGCTAAAACCTTGCTTTTACTTAAAAGGTTCATGATGGTTGACTTTCCTACATTGGTATAACCAACTAAGGAAACACGAACCATTTGAGCACGATTACCACGCTGAGTAGCCATTTGTTTGTCAATAGACTTTAAATTGCTTTTCAGTTTAGCAATTCTGTCGCGCATGATACGTCTATCGGTTTCGATTTGTGTTTCACCAGGTCCACGCATTCCTATACCACCTTTTTGGCGTTCAAGGTGTGTCCACATTCTAGTTAATCGAGGCAATAAATATTCGTATTGCGCCAATTCTACTTGTGTACGTGCGTAAGATGTTTCTGCACGTTGTGCGAAAATATCGAGGATAAGATTGGTACGATCCAATATTCTTACTTCGAGTTCTGTTTCAATAAATTTTAATTGAGAAGGCGTAAGTTCATCATCGAAAATAACCAAGTCGAGTTCATGCACTAAAATGTAGCTTTTGATCTCGGCTAATTTACCCGTCCCTACAAAAAACTTAGGGTGAGGTTGTTCAAGGTTTTGCTGGAAAATTTTGATGGGTTCTACTCCAGCTGTTCTTGCCAAAAAAGCCAATTCATCCAAATATTCTTTGGTCTGTGCGTCGGTTTGTTTTTGCGTTTGAACACCAATCAGTACAGCTTGCTGAACTTCGGTACCCCTATATATGTATTTACTTTCTTCCATTGAAAAAATCAGTGATTAAAACCAAGTGCCAAATTCTTTGAGAAATGGCCAAGGAATTGAAACAAAGATGAGTGATAATGCAACTATCCAGTAAATCATAATGGTTTTACTTTGTGCTATACCTGTCATTTTCTTTGCTTTAATATAACCTATTGTTAGCAAAGCAAGAGCAATTATCATTTGCAATGGATGTTCCATTCCAAAAAAACGTAATTCTTTATTTTGACTAACCAAACTCATGTCGTCCAACATGGCTTGTACCTTAGGACTAACGAAAAACAAGATCAAACCAATCAACAATTGAACGTGTGTAAGAATGAAGGTGAATTTTACCAGTTTGAAACTTTTTTCATCCAAAGCTGATTTGTTTTTGTAAGCTTTAATAGCCAATACAATAGATACAACTATTAATACAAGCAATGCGTAACGAAGACTAGAGTGCAAGTGCGATAAACCAGTGTACATAATCTAATATTTTGATCAAAAGTACAAAGTAAAGCTGCGCAAAAGCTTAAAAGCAGGGATTTATTATGCTGTGTCCAACATCCTTTTGCCAAGGACAAGCAATACGATAATAAGAAACGTAGATGCCGTATTCCATTTTGGAAATGCTGAGGGCAAGAAATGATGTTTTAGGATTAATAGACCCGAGCAGTGTTCGGACTAAAAAGTAGCTGAAGCGTTTCTATATTGTAGGCTATATTATTCAGTACATGAAAAAAATATTATCCTTTTTGGTGCTATTGTTGGCATTCAATTCATGGGCCCAAGAGCAAAGTGCATTGCAGTATGCTGCGGCAAAACGTTATGCTGTTTATTTAAAGCAAATTCAAATTTCTCCAACCAAAAGCATCAAAAATGCTACGCTACTTTTTGAAGGCGATAGAATTGTGGATGTGAAAGAGGGCAAATACAGCCCAAAGGGGTACATTTTTGTAGATAGAGGCGAAGCATATGCTTATCCAGGTTTCATCGATCTGTATTCGGATTATGGTGTGAAAACTCAAAAATTAGAGAAAAAAGATTTTGGATCTCAATACACAACATTAGAAAAGCAAGAACATTATTGGAACGATGCAATCCGAACGCATGTACAAGCAGCTAAAATGTTTGAAGCAGATGCTAAAACGGCCAAAAACCTACGTCAATCAGGGTTTGTAGCAGTAAATACGCATCACGCTGACGGTTTATCTAGAGGCGCTTCTGCTGTTGTCAATTTGGGCGGAAAACAACCAATGGTAAACGAATCGGCTACCGCTGTGTACAGTTTTAGTAAAGGCAGTTCGGGCATGAGCTACCCAAGTTCATTGATGGGTGTATTGGCTTTGTACCGCGATTATTTTACCGATGTAAAATGGTATGAAGAGAATAAACTGAGCAATAATTTGACTTTGAACGCGGGTGTTGCTTTACAAGATTCACCAGCGCTAATCATTGCCGAAGATGCTCAATCGATTTTAAGAGCAGAGAAGGCTTTTTCTGAAAACCATAGCAAGCGTGTAGTGTATTCCGATGGAGATGTATATAAAGTACTTGCGTATTTGCCAAAAGAAGTGCTTCATTTAACCAGTTTGAATTTTCCAGCTCCTGTTGCACTTCAATCTGCCTACGATGCGAGTTTGTTGAATCTTGAAGACATGAAACACTGGGAATTTGCGCCTGCAAATGCTAAAATGTTGACAGAGAATGGATATCAACTTGCCATTAGCCATAAAGACGTTAAAAAGTCGAGCGATTTTTTAGCGAACTTAACTAAGGCTGTTCGTTATGGACTTTCAGAAGAAAAAGCATTGGAGGCATTAACCACTGTTCCGGCCAAATATTTAGGGTTGGATGATTATGGCTCATTGAAAAAAGGGAAAAAAGCTTTCTTTTTCATAACCGATGAACCACTTTTTGAAGGCGGGAAAATTATTGAAAATTGGATGGGTGATGATCAAGAAGTATTTGGGTCATTTTCTTTGCCTGAATTGGTAGGAAATTACCAATTGAATGTTCCCGACATGGGCGTGTATGCTTTTGCTGTTGATTATAAAAACGGTCAATACAAGGTGGTAGCCGACACATTGAAGAACAAAGATTTTAAAGCCAGTGTGGAGGTGTCTGCAAACTCTTTGGTACTAACCATCAATCCTAAAACGAAAGATGCGGTGGTTATTACTACCCACAAAACCGATGCAAACAATTTTAGTGGTAAAGCATATGTTAATGGTGAATTGAAAACAGCTCAGCTTATTTTGCTGAACAAAACGCCTATTAAAACTAAGGATAAGAAAATCGAAGAAGCACCAAAATTGAGTGCGGGTATGTTGCCATTGAAAGCATATGGATCGGCATCATTACCAAAAAGCAAAGCGTATTTGCTTACCAATGCAACCGTTTGGACCAATACCGACAAAGGCATTCTGCAAAACACTGACGTGTACATCAATGGAGGGAAAATATTGGCAGTTGGCAAAAATCTAAACTATGCCAATGTCGAAAAAATAGACGCTACTGGCATGCATTTAACTTCAGGTATCATCGATGAGCATTCGCACATTGGTATCTCTAAAGGGGTAAACGAAGGCGGACAAGCCGTTAGTGCCGAAGTGACCATCGAAGATGTTGTTAATCCGTGGGATGTGAATATTTATCGTCAATTGGCTGGAGGTGTAACGGCTGCTCAGTTGCTTCACGGGTCGGCGAACCCAATAGGAGGAAGATCTGCTTTAGTGAAATTGAAATACGGTTTTAGCCCAGATGAAATGTTGATTGACGGAGCCGATGGATTTATAAAATTTGCTTTGGGTGAGAATGTAAAACAATCCAACTGGGGCGATTTCAATACCACTCGTTTTCCTCAAACCCGAATGGGGGTAGAACAATTGATGAAAGATGCATTCGAACGAGCGCTTCAATACAAAAAGGAAAAAGCAGCTTGGAAAGGAATGAGTTTGAGTGAAAAACAAGGCAAATTGAGTCCTAGACCCAATACAGAATTGGACATTGTTTTAGAAATTTTGGAAGGAAAACGATTTGTAACCTGCCACAGCTATGTACAGAGCGAAATCAATATGCTCATGAAATTGGCTGAAGAATATGGATTCCGAATCAATACGTTCACACACATTCTAGAAGGCTATAAAGTGGCCGATAAAATGAAAGAACACGGAGCAGGTGGATCTACGTTTTCAGATTGGTGGGCTTATAAATACGAAGTACGCGATGCCATACCTTACAATGCTGCTTTATTGCACGAAAATGGTGTGCTAACGGCCATAAACTCTGACGATGCTGAGATGGGCAGACGATTGAATCAGGAAGCCGCTAAAGTGGTTAAATATGGAGGTGTAAGCGAAGAAGAAGCTTGGAAAATGGTGACATTAAACCCTGCAAAATTATTGCATTTAGACAACCGTATGGGCAGCGTAGAAATAGCTAAAGATGCTGATTTGGTTCTTTGGAGCGCTCACCCTTTATCAATAGCTGCCGTGGCTCAAAAAACATTTGTAGATGGGGCAATCATGTTCGATAGAAAAGCCAATGCGGATAAAGAAGTTGAAATGAAAGCCGAAAAAAGTAGATTGTATCAACTGATGTTAGAAGCTATAGCCAATGGCGATAAGCCAGCATCAGCGGGCGGTAAATCACAAACGGTTTATCACTGCATGGGAGAGTTTCACTAATCTGTAATACACATTATATCATGAGAATTTTATCAATACTATTTGTTTTTATTAGTGCGGCACTTTTTGGTCAAAGCACTTTGTATACCAATGCTACCATTCACATTGGAAATGGCGAGAAAATAGAAAAAGGCTTTCTTCAAATCAATGCCGATGGACTCATTGAAGCCGTTGGCGAAGGAGCCGGACCAAGCGATGTCAAAACCGTTGTCAATTTAGATGGAAAGCATATTTATCCAGGCATCATTGCCCCAAATAGCACCCTAGGCTTACAAGAAATTGGAGCTGTACGAGCTACACGTGATTTGCGTGAGATAGGAAAATTCACACCCAATGTTCGATCTAAGGTGGCATTCAATACCGATTCTGAGATTTTGCCAACCATTACTTGCAATGGTGTTTTGGTAGGGCAAATAACCCCACGAGGTGGTTTTTTTTCAGGTTCTTCAAGCGTTATGTATCTCGATGAAAGAAATTGGGAAGAAGCATCTATTTCGAGTGATGAAGGCGTTCATGTTTATTTGCCATCGCGCTACCGAAGAAGTGGTTGGTGGGCAAATCCAGGACCTATTACAGTAAATAAAAATTACGAAAAAGACTTTGCAGAAATAAAGAACTTCTTAAACGAAGCCAAGGCATACAACGAAGCTCAGCCATTGAAGAAAAACATCAGTTTGGCGGCTATGAAGTCGGTTTTTGAAGGGCAACAGAAAGTGTATTTGCATACGGAAAGTGCTCAGGCCTTTATGGATGCGGCCATCATACTGAAAGAAATGGGAATATCGAAATTGGTATGGATTGGAGCCTATGAAGCTGATCAAGTATCAGATTATTTGGTAGCGAACAACATTCCTGTTTTATTGCGCAGAACGCACGAGTTGCCAATGTTCGATGACGATGCTGTGGATAAGCCATTTTTCTTGGCGAAAACACTGACAGAAAAAGGTGTTTTGGTTGGTCTCGAAAACTCGGGAGATATGGAACAAATGAACACGCGTAACTTGCCTTACTTAGCAGGAACTTTGATGCAATATGGCTGGACAGCTGAACAAGCATTGAGTTTAATTACTTTGAATTCAGCTAAAATATTGGGCGTTGATGCTCAGTTAGGAAGCATAGAAAAAGGCAAACATGCTACGTTCTTTATTTCTACTGGCAATGCTTTGGAAATGGCATTCAACGGAGTAGAAATGGCATTCATTAAAGGGCGTCAGCTTGATTTTTCTAAAAACAGACAACTGCAGTTGTACAACAAATACCATAGTTTTTATAAAGAATAGGCTTGTAAAAATGTAAATCGTACTTTTGGTATGAACAATAACTGTAAGGACATGAAAAAAATATTATTAGCAAGTGTAGCAGCATTAACATTATTATCTAGCTGTGAAGATATTTCTGCGGATCTTAACATTCCGGTAAACCAAGAGTTTACTTACCATGTAGTAATTCCTGAAGGAGTACACGATACGACTTATACTGAAACCATTACTTCAGCTAAAATTGAAGGCGATGTTCAAGAGAATATTGATAGAATCAAAGATTTAGAAATAGATGAAATTTCTTACAAAATCCACAACATCAATGATGGTTCTGTAGCAGCAGAAGTTGATTTTGAAGGAAGCGTAGAAATGGAGTCAATTTTAGCTTCTTTCCCGTTCTTGCCAATTTCTTCAACTGAAACAAACGAAGGAACTTTGGAGTCATTTATTTCAGATGATTTTACTGTAATATCATCAGATAAATTGAATCCAGCAGCAACTGAATTTTTGTTGAACGTAATCAAAGATGGTGGTACAATAAACGCTACTGTAAGCGCTACGGCTAACAACAAAAACACACAAGCGTGCGAATTTGATGTTACATTCTTCGTAAAAAGCAATGTTGTAGCGAAAGCACTATAAGCAACCATTACACATACATTTTTAAACAAAGGCTACCAAATGGTGGCCTTTGTTGTGTTTGTCAATTACTAATTAGTGAATAATTCATAACTTTTCACATCCCTTGTCCCTATGAAACGCATTGCATTACTCTCTACAGTTATATTATGTTTGAGTTTCTTATCTCAAGCACAAACCATTCATTTTGTTAAACCTGCCGATACCGATCCAAGCATAAATCTAAGGCTTGAGTCGCACATCGTAGTAACTCCAGAAACATCGCTTCGGAAAGATAAGTTGTTGGTGTTTTTTCCTGGTACTTACGGTGTTTCGGCTGGATATGCTGAGTTTTTGCAGCATGCTGCAGATAGTGGTATTTATGCCTTAGGTTTAAATTATCCTAACGATACTTCGTTTGCTGATGTATGTAGAAATACTCAAGATCCTGAGTGTTTTGAAAAAGGTAGATTGGAAATTTTTGATGGCAAAAATAGACACCCAGCTATAGATGTAAACGAAAGCAATAGCATTAAAAACAGATTGGAAAAAGCCTTGTTGTATTTGGACGAGACCTATCCGAACGAGAATTGGGATAGGTTTATAATGAACGATACAACCAATTGGAGCAAGTTGATTTTGGCTGGGCATTCACAAGGTGCAGGTCATGCTGGTATCATTTCAAAACATCGTTCGGTTGCTCGTGTCATCATGTTTGCCGGGATTGATTTTTTTACTACCGGATTGCGCCCTGCCGATTGGATAGCTAAAGATGGAGAAACTAGTGGCGATAAATTGTACGGATTCACTCACCTTCGTGATCCAGGTTTTTTTGTTGCAAATCCTCCTATTCAAGTGCGTACATGGACCAATTATGGAATGGACGTTTTTGGACCACTGACCAATGTAGATACCGCCGATGTTGAAAGTTTGAAAAGCCATATGCTGTGCTCTGATTTGGAGCCAAAAACTGCCAACGGTGTTAGTGATAATTACCATGGGGGCTTGGTTGTAGACGCGTATATTCCACGGGTAAATGGCGAAATTGTGTATTTGTCAACATGGAATTACCTGCTTGGATTGTCCTTAGAAAACTCTACAGTTGGAATAGATGAAATGCATTCATTTCCTGATTATACAATGAATCATCAGGCAGTCTATTTTTCAGAATTGATGGATGAAATTCGCATCCATACTTTAGACGGTAAAGAGCTTAGTGCCTGTACATCTTGTTCTATAATAAATTTGGGTGATGAGAAATTGCTAATGTTACAGGTAAAGCATAAAGGGCAAAGAGCGGCAGTGAAAATCGCTAGGCCGTAGTGAAAACCTATTGTAGTTTTACGCCTCGATGTACATCCAATCCAAATTAGACAAAGCCAAAGCATATAGAGTACGCCAAGCCAATGGTTTGGAATCTAAAGTAGATTTTGCCAGCAACGATTATTTGGGATTGGCGCTGGACAACGTATTGGAGCATGTTCAGCTCGTGGGTGAAAATACGAGGTCGTCGAGAATGTTGTTTGGCCAACATAAAGCCCTAAGTTTTGTTGAAGAATATTTAGCCAAAGCATTTGGATTCGAATCGGCTGTGCTTTTTCCAACAGGGTATCAAGCCAATGTTGGTTTAGTTTCTGCTTTTTCTGGTCGACGTGTTGCATTTTATTGCGATCAACTCATTCATGCCAGCATGCACGATGGTTTGCGCTTGGGTGTGAATAATCGGTATTTCTATAAGCACAACGATGCTACGGATTTGCAGCAACTTTTAGAAAAACATGCCGAAGATTCGGATATTAATATTGTGCTTACAGAGGGTTTATTCTCAATGGATGGCGATAAGGCTTCGCAGGCAGAAATCAAAAGAGTAGCCAAAAAATTTGGTGCTAAAATCATTGTAGACGAAGCACATTCGGCCGGTGTTTTTGGCGATGAAGGCGAAGGCCTTTGGCAAAACGACGACTGTATTTTGGCTAAGGTGGTAACCTTTGGTAAAGCTTATGCTGGTGAAGGTGCAGTGGTGTTATGCTCTGCCGAAACCAAAGAATTTTTATACCAATATTGTCGAGCCCTGATTTTTTCAACAGCACCATCTAAGTCTTTTTGCGAACAGGTGCATTGGGCCATGCAAAAGGTTCAATCAGCTTCAGGAAATAGAGCGCAGCTGAAATCAAATATTGCTTTTTTCAGGAAGAATTTGAATAAAGAGTTTGTTCGCTCCAATAGATTGTTGGGCGACGAGGAAAGTCCAGTTCAAGCCTTATTGTTTGATACCTCAAGACTTTTAGAAATAGAGAAAAAAGCTGAAAAACAAAACATCGCCATCAAAGCCATTTTTTATCCAACCGTAGCCAAGGGCGAAGAAAGATTGCGCATCTCACTGCATGCTTTCAATACCGAAAATGAAATATTGCAGCTTTGCGATCTATTAAATAGTGAATTATGAAAGGAATTTGTGTTGCCGGAATCGATACCGAAGTAGGGAAAAGTGTAGTGTCTATGCTTATTTCAAAAGCGTTTGATTTTAGTTATTGGAAACCCGTTCAAAGCGGCGGACTCGATATGAGCGATACTCTTTTTGTAAACAAACATGCATCAGAAGTTCATTGCATACCTGAACGCCATCGGTTTTCAAAACCTGTTTCTCCGCACGAAGCGGCCGAACACGATAATGTAAGCGTACAATTATCTGACTTTGAATTGCCGGAGTCTCACAAACCTGTTTTGGTTGAAAGTGCAGGAGGGGTTATGTCGCCGGTAAGTTTAGATTTCACCAATCTTCAATTGTTTGAAAAACTGAATTTGCCCCTAGTTTTGGTGGTGAAAAACTACTTGGGGAGCATCAATCATACCCTTTTGAGTTTGTCGGCACTGAAAAGCAAATTGAATGTTGTCGGAATTATTATTTCTGGTGAAAGGAATTCAGCATCGGAAGAAGCTTATGAAAAATTGGGTGGAGTACCTATTCTACATCGTTTGCCTAACATTGATTTTTCTCCCGATTCGGTAGAAAAAGCAGCTGCAGATTTGAAGAAAAGTCTTTCTTCTACATTTGCCCTATTATGAGCAAAAATATTTGGCCTCCTTTTACCAGTTTAGGAATAGATTATTCTCCAAAAAAAATAGTAAAAGGCAAGGGCGCTTACTTATTTGATGAAGCTGGTAACCGGTATTTTGATGCCATTTCGTCTTGGTGGGTTAACGCACACGGGCATTGCAACGACGACATAAACGAAGCAATAAAAGCTCAAATTGACGAATTAGAACATTGCATTTTTGCCGATTTCACACACAGTGCGGCAGAAAATTTAGCCGATGACTTGGTGAAATATTTGCCTTTAAAATCGCCTAAAGTATTTTTTAGCGACAATGGTTCAACAGCTGTAGAAGTGGCTATAAAAATGGCCATACAAGCCAAGTTCAACAAAGGCGAATCGAGCAACTGCATATTGAGTCTTTCCAACGCCTATCATGGCGATACATTTGGCGCTATGTCGGTTGCGAACAACGGTACTTTTTTCGGTGCTTTTGCGCCCTATATGTTCGATGTAGTAAGTGTAGATATAGAAGCCAACGAACCAAACGATGCCTATTTGGATCAACTAATTAGCGATAAAAAAGTAGCTGCTTTGGTGTACGAACCCTTGGTACAAGGTGCCGGCGGAATGCGTATGCCCGAGCAAAGGCGCTACGAATCTATTTTGGCATACTGCCGTAAAAAAGGAATCTATCTAATTGCCGACGAAGTAATGACCGGATTTGGAAGATGCGAAGCCTTGTTTGCTTCCAATATTATTTCTGTAAAACCCGACATCATGTGTTTGTCGAAATGCCTAACCGGAGGGTATTTGCCTATGGGACTGAGTTGTGCCTCTCAAGATATTTGGGAAGCATTCAACGACAGAGCTCCTGAAAAAACATTTTACCACGGACATAGTTATACTGCCAATCCTATTGCTTGTGCAGCAGCCAATGCATCGTTAAAAATCAGCGTTTCTGAAGAAGGTTTTGCCAATAGAAAACGCATTGCAGAAAAATTTGCCGAGTACAAAAGCATACTAGAACAAACCGATAAAGTCTTCAATACACGCCATACAGGTTGTATTTTGGCTTTCGAAGTAGGCGAAAACGTAACCGGATATGTCAATAATCTTACACCTACCATAAAGCGCAAAGCCTTAGAAAAGGGTGTTTTGCTGCGACCATTGGGCAATACCCTTTATTTTTTACCACCTTTTGTTAGCAGCAACGTACAACTCGATACGATGTTTCAAGCTACGTTAGAGATTATATCGGAATTGTGATGATGGATTTGTACATCAACCATTGGCAAAGTGTATCGGCTTTAGGGGCTAACGAAGACGAAATTCATGCAGCGTATTCAGACCAAACAACCTGTATAACTCCTGATGAAAACGGACTATTATGTGCTCGATTGTCGGCAAATCTAGAAGCTGAAATAGAAGAGCTTAAGAAGAGCGATAGACGATTTAGTAAACTCGATAGATCGGTATTGTTGGGCATGCTTTGCGCTCAAAAACTGAAGCAAAAAGCGGAGCTGAAAAACCCCATGATCAATATCGGATCAAGCAGGGGGGCAACCGAACTTTGGGAAAAACATTATCAGCATTTTATAGATGCAGAAGCCTGTAAAGTAGATGCCTCACCATCCACCACATTGGGCAATATATCCAGTTGGATTGGACAATTGATAGGAGGAGAAGGAGCGCACTTTAGTCACAGCATAACCTGTTCTAGTGCACATCATGCGGTATTGAATGCCGTTGCGTGGCTCAATTCAGGTATGAGCGAACAAGCCGTAGTTGGAGGTAGCGAGGCTCCATTAACCACCTTCGGAATTGGGCAAATGCAAGCACTGGGTATTTATGCGCAAAATGCCAACGATTCTTACCCTGTAAAGGCTTTTGCTCTGGATAAAAAAGAAGGTGCTATGGCCTTGGGCGAAGCTGCCTGTTTGTTCAGTATATCTCAAAAGCAAACACCCGAGAGCATAAACATCGCGGGAATTGGCTGGGGAACAGAAAGCATACTGCATGGAAGTAGCATCAGTAGCGACGGACAAGCTATGCAAAAAGCCATGAATCAGGCTACAAAAAACGGTGGCATTGTACCCGATGTTATTGTAAGCCATTCGCCTGGAACATACAAAGGCGACAAAGCCGAGAGCGAAGCCATAAAATCCATTTTTGGAGAAGAAATACCTGTCACCAACAACAAGTGGAAAATAGGGCACAGTTTTGGTGCTTCTGCGGCCATGAGTATGGAAATGGCGATTTTGATGCTCCGAAAACAAGTGTTTTACCCTTTACCATACATTCAAAATGCACCAGCACCTAAAGAAATTCAAAAGGTGCTCATCAACAGCGTTGGCTTTGGTGGAAATGCTGTTAGTATTTTGCTTGGAATTTGATGTTAAAATACATTTAGGTATATGCTATTCAATCTTATCCTAGTGTTTTTTATTGTGCCAGTTACATTGGTTATTTTATTGCTGTGGGCGTATACTAAAAAGCCTTTTTACGGGAAAATTTTACTGGTCAATTGGGGAATCATAGGTTTTCTATTCTTTTCAATGAGTTTTTCACAATTTTTTTTCTCAAAAAAAGTGTTGTCTAAATCTGATTTTTACGGTAACTATACAATAGATAGAGATTATTTTAAAGGAGAAAATGCCGATTGGCAATACGATAGTTTTCGATTTGAAATAACGGATGACGATTCACTTCATTTTCATGTTACGGATAAAGAAAGAATTGTTAAATCTTTTCACGGGGCAATAGAAACGACAAAAATCTATGAATCAGAAAGGTTGATCGTGAATATGGATAAGCCAAGTCATCATGTTATTGACGGAAATCCTACGATTTATAGAAGCAATTGGGGGTTTGTTTTGGTTTTTCATTCTAACGAATACCACAATATGTATTTCAAAAAAGGGAATTGGAAGCTGTAGTTTTATCAAGCGTGAATCGAAAAACCCTGTAAAACATTTTCTGTTACTTTTGAAACTTCTTAAGAAGAAACTATGGCTGAAGTAAAGCACAACTGGACCAGAGAAGAAATACAAGCAATATTCGATATGCCTTTGCTCGATTTAATGCACAAGGCCGCACAAGTACACCGCGAAAATTTCGATCCACAAGAAGTACAAGTATGTACTCTTTTGAGCATCAAAACCGGTGGGTGCCCTGAAGATTGTTCTTATTGCCCACAAGCTGCTCGTTATCATACCGATGTAAACGTGCACAAATTACTCGACAAAAAAGTAGTGATTGAAAATGCTCAAGCCGCTAAAGATGCCGGTAGCACTCGTTTTTGTATGGGTGCAGCTTGGAGAGAAGTGCGCGACAACCGCGACTTTGATAAGGTTATCGACATGGTGCAAGAGGTAAACGATATGGGCTTAGAGGTATGCGCAACGTTGGGCATGATCAACCAATCGCAAGCCGAAAAACTAAAAAAAGCTGGTTTGTATGCTTACAACCACAACTTAGATACATCAGAAGAAAATTATAGCGAAATCATTTCTACCCGTACTTATGACGACCGTTTGGATACTCTAGACAGTGTTCGAAAAGCTGGTCTTACTATATGCAGTGGTGGTATCATTGGTTTGGGCGAGCAAGAAGGTGACCGTGTTGAAATGTTGCGCACATTGGCGAACATGAATCCACAACCTGAATCGGTGCCAATCAATAAATTGGTTGCTGTAGAAGGTACGCCATTGGCCGAGCAAGAAGAAGTTCACATTTTCGAAATGGTAAGAATGATTGCTACAGCGCGTATCATTATGCCAACTTCAATGGTGCGTCTTTCAGCTGGTAGATTGAGCATGACAGAAGAAGGTCAAGCTATGTGCTTTATGGCTGGTGCCAACTCTATTTTTGCAGGCGACAAGTTGTTAACTACAGCCAACCCTGGAGAGGATAAAGACATGCAATTGTTGAGCAATTTGGGTCTTAATAAGCGCAAACCATTTACTGTAGAATCTGAAGAGCAGTTGGTATAACCAAGCTCGTTTTATTATAATCTAAAGCCATTCCTCGAGAGTGGCTTTTTTTTGGCATTGCTATTTGGAGGTTTTACTATTCTTAATAGATTTTGCTGCCTTCGCTGCAATTTCGGCAAATGTCTATTGATTTTCGATCAGAAAACACGCGTTGTCTAAAGGCTTTGTAGGTAGTGCCATTCAAAATGTTTTTGTAATCATCGGACTGCAAATCGCCCATTTCGTATTCGGCATCTTTGTCAAAACAACACGGAACAACCGCTCCGTTTTGTGTTATTACTGCCGACGACCACATACGCCAACATTGATTTTCGAAGGTGTTCTTTAATACGTATTCACCCGTTTCGTTTTGGTTGTAGCGCAGGTGTTTTTTGTTTTTGGGCAACAATTCTTCTGCCGACGACTGATCGTAAATCTGTGCAGTTTTTAAACTCAATACATCAGCACCCAAGTTTTTTGCTGCTTTTTTTAGTTGTGGTATTTCATGTTCGTTTTGCTTGAAAACAATGAATTGTACTTCTATCAATGGCCATGCCGCTTTATTTTCTTTCTTCTTACGTTTTAAGGTTTTTATGCCTTTCAATACTTTGTCCAATTCCCCACCAGATCGGTACTTCTCGTAAGATTCTTGGGTTAGCCCATCCAATGAGATGATGATTTTACTCAGTTGAGCATCAATGAGTTCTTGACATTTTTTTTCGCTCAAAAAATGACCGTTGGTGCTAATAGCCGAGCGTACATTTAAGGTGTTGGCGTGTTCAATCAGCTCCGATAATTTGGGATGAATCAATGGTTCGCCCTGGAAATAGAAATTGACGTAAAACAGGTAATCTTTCAATTCTGTTAGCCATTTTTTGCCTTCTTCAATAGGTAAATTGCCTGTAGGTCGCGAAAATGATTTTAATCCGCTGGGGCATTGACTGCAACCTAAATTGCAAGCGGTGGTTGGTTCTAATGAAAGGGCAATAGGAAAAGGCATGTCTGTTGGATGAACGCCTTTTTTCATTTGATTGTAAGTAGATTTTAAGCGCCAATAATTCCTCAATTTTTTCATTGAGCAGCTTTTCAGAAGCGAAAAAGCAAAAAAGAGGTGGTTATTTGGATGGAAGACCCGTTTCACAATGCGGTAAACATAGCCAATTGCTTTGTTTTTTCGTTTCTTTGTTCGATACCTTCTGGATAGATTTTAATGTGGTTAAAAATATCGGGTTTCATTCTTAGAAACCGAATACTTATTTTGGTGCTTTTGGCACTGTGTACAGGGTACTTAGCGTACCGTTCCCCAGAGGTTCAGCTGAGCTATAAGTTTGGTGGAATTTTACCTCAAAGCGATACTACTTATCAAGAATACCTCAAGTTTACTGAAGAGTTTTCTGAAGATGGAAACATCTTGGTCATTGGTACGCAAAAAGGAGACCTTACCAATATTGACGATTACAAAGCATGGTGCAAACTTGCCGATGATTTAAAAGCCATAACGGTAAGTATAGATTCTGGTGGGCAAACCAATGTGTACAGCATCATCGATTCTGTTTTTAGCATTGCCAATTTATACCGCATCAATCGCGACGATAGTTTGAAACGTTTTACAGTGCAACCCATTGCGGATAAAGCGCCTGCTACTCAAGCCGAATTGGACGCTTACCTGAAAAAGGTAAATGATTATCCGTTTTACGATAAACTACTTTACAACAAACGCGATACGGCCAACTTGATGATGTTGTTCGTTAATTTGGAAGTGTTCAACTCGGATAAACGTGTTGAAGCCATACCACAGATTCATACCCTCATAAATGATTTTCAGAAGGAACGTTATGAGATTTTTGTTTCAGGATTACCATTCATTCGAAGTGTTATTTCCAATAAAGTAAAACAAGAGTTGGGCATTTTTGTGGTGCTTGCAGTAGTTGTTACGGGCTTTTTATTGTTTCTCTTTTTCAAGTCGTTTAGAGTCGTTTTCTTCAGCTTAATGGTGGTAATCATTGGGGTAGTGTGGAGTACGGGAATCATAGCAATGTTTGGTTTCAAACTCTCGGTTTTGATGGGGCTTATTCCTCCGCTGATGATTGTGATTGGTATCCCCAATTGCGTCTTCCTGCTGAATAAATACCACAGCGAATTCAAAATTCACGGCAATAAAATGAAGGCCTTAAGTAGGGTGATTCAGAAAGTCGGGAACGCTACTTTGATGACCAACTGTACAACAGCTGTTGGTTTTGCTACGTTTACACTTACTACCAGTCCAATATTGTCCGAATTCGGTGTTATAGCTAGTTTGTGCATACTGGTAACTTTTATTCTGAGCATTACTTTAATTCCAATCCTATTCAGTTTTCAGCCTGCACCAAAACGCCGTCATTTGAAGCATTTAGACCGATCTTGGTTGTATGCTACGGCAGAGAAATTGGTGAATATTGTAATGAACCACCGTCGCAAAGTATATGCTACAACCATAGTGATGGTCATGATAGGCTTTGTAGGAGTGAGTTACATAAAAGTTACGGGGAATTTGGTTGACGATTTACCGAGTGATGATCCCGTTTTAACCAATCTTCGATTTTTTGAAAACCATTTTGATGGAGTCATGCCATTCGAAATGCTCATCGAAACCAAAAAACCGGGTAGAGCCTTAAAATCTGGAACGTTAAAGCGAGTAGAAGAGTTGCAAGATACTTTGGATGCTTATCCTGAATTTGCTAAAAGTTTATCGGTAGTAAACGCTTTGAAGTTTGTGAAACAATCTTTTTACAACGACATGCCCTCTAAGTACAGTTTGATGAACCGCAGCGAGAGCCGTTTCATTTTGCCGTATTTAAAAAATTCAGCATCAGAGGGTGGTAAAGGAATATTCTCCGCATTTGTAGATAGTACACAGTCCAAACTTAGGGTAACCACTCAAATGAAAGACATCGGTACTTTGCAAATGGCTACGTTAATGGATGGCCTTAAACCTAAGATTGATTCCATCTTGTCGCCAGACGATTATAAAGTAACCTTAACCGGAACCAGTATTGTTTTCTTGAAGGGAACCAACTATTTGGTTGAAAATTTATTTACCTCTTTGGCTTTAGCAATGATAGTAATAGCTGGGCTTATGGCGCTTTTATTCTCATCATGGCGTATGGTTGTTATTTCGTTTGTACCCAATCTAATTCCACTCATTCTTACGGCCTCTATCATGGGGTATTATGGCATTAGTATCAAGCCATCTACCATTTTAGTGTTTTCTATTGCTTTTGGTATTTCGGTAGATGATACCATTCACTTTTTGGCAAAATACCGTCAAGAATTGAAGATGAACCATTGGAATATTAAAGTGTCGGTGCAAAAAGCTGTACGCGAAACAGGTGTGAGTATGATTTATACTTCCATCATTTTATTCTTCGGATTTGGTGTCTTTTGTGCATCAGGATTTGGCGGTACACAAGCCCTTGGAGTATTGGTTTCGCTTACATTGTTGTTTGCCATGTTGACCAATCTTTTGGTGTTGCCATCGTTATTGATGTCATTGGAAAAGTTTGTTACAACACAGGCATTTAAAGAACCATTTATAGAAATATTAGACGAAGAAGAAGACATCGATTTGTCGGATTTAAGAGTTGATAAAACCACAGCGGTATGAAAGGAATAATATTGGCCGGCGGAAGCGGTACAAGACTTCACCCACTAACCTATTCAGTAAGCAAGCAATTGATGCCCGTTTACGACAAACCCATGATATACTACCCTTTATCAACTTTGATGAGTGCTGGTATTCGTGAAATATTGATCATTACAACCCCGCAAGATCAAGCGGCGTTTAAAAATTTATTGGGCGATGGTAGCCGACTTGGATGTAGGTTTGAATACGAAATTCAGCCCAATCCAGAAGGTTTAGCACAAGCTTTTACTATTGGAGAAAAGTTTATCGGCAACGATAAAGTGGCGCTTATTTTGGGCGACAATATCTTTTATGGTACAGGTTTGGATCAAAGCCTAAAACTGAATGCAAACCCAGAAGGTGGGGTGGTATTTGCTTACCATGTTTCCGACCCTGAACGATACGGAGTAGTTGACTTTGATGCTGAAGGAAAAGCCGTTAGCATTGAAGAAAAACCAACGCATCCAAAAAGCAATTTTGCAGTTCCCGGCTTGTATTTTTACGACAATCAGGTAGTAGAAGTGGCTAAAAATTTAAAGCCAAGCCCAAGAGGCGAGCTAGAAATTACCGACATCAACAAATTGTACTTAGAAAGAGGACAGTTGAGTGTAGGTGTTTTGGATAGAGGTACAGCGTGGTTGGATACCGGTACTTTTGAGTCGCTTATGGCAGCAGGACAATACGTTCACGTAATAGAGGCTCGTCAAGGATTGAAAGTAGGGTGTATTGAAGAAATAGCTTTCCGCGAAGGATTTATTGACGCAGAACAATTGCTAAAAATAGCTGCGCCATTAGAAAAGAGCGGTTATGGAATCTATCTTAAAAACTTAGTACAGTAATACCATGCATATTAAAGAAAGCAGCGAGAGAATAGCCCAACTTATTGCCGATTTTCAATTGCCAGCAGAACCAAAAAATCTGTACGATCCTATTCGTTATATCATGGAACTCGGTGGCAAGCGTGTTCGACCTGTAGTGGCTTTGCAAATTGCTCAGTACCTTGGTTTAGAAGCGAAAGCAGCTGAATCATTGGCTTTGTCTATTGAACTGTTTCACAACTTTACGTTGGTACACGACGATATAATGGACAATGCCGATACTCGTAGAGGGAAGGCTACAGTGCACAGCAAGTGGGACGAAAACATAGGCATACTTTCGGGCGATGCTATGCTTATTGAGGTCTACAAAGAGTTGTTGAGCATTAAAAGCGATAACACCATCAACTTGATGAAGCGTTTCAATGCAATTGCTTCTATGGTCTGTGAAGGTCAGCAATACGATATGGATTTTGAATCTTCCAACGATGTTAGCGAAAGCGATTACTTGGAAATGATTCGACTGAAAACAGCTGTTTTGTTGGGCTACTCCATGGAGAGCTCGGCTATTTTGATGGGCGATACAGCTTTAGGAGAAACCTTATTTACAATAGGTCAGAATATTGGTGTTTCCTTTCAAATAAAAGACGATTTATTGGATGCTTTTCCACCAGATGAAAACTTTGGAAAAGTAGTTGGCGGTGATATTTATGCGGCTAAAAAAACATTGCTATATCTACGTTTAATACATAGTTGCACAGAAGAGGAAAAAGAAAGAATAGAAGAGATTTATGCTTTCGATACCCGTAGCGATGAAGAAGTAATGGAAGTGCGCAAAATGATGTTGAAGTACAAAGTACCTCAGAATGTTGCTGAAGTTGCTAACGATTACCAGAAAAAAGTGGTAGAACAAACCAATGCCCTTGAAAATGCTGAATTGAAAACTTTTTTACTTACGTTTTCATCAGAATTATTATCAAGAACGGTTTAATATTATTCAAAAAAAGATTGACTAATTGATGCGCTTTTTTGCTTAATTAGTGTTGTTAAAAAAACGCCGCAAGGCACCATACATTTTGTTATGTCTATAGTAGATGCATTTGATAGTTCAGAAGAAAAATTGAACAAAAGCCATATCCACAATCTTATCCGATTGGCATTGGCTGATGGTATATTAGAGGAAAGTGAACTAGAGCGAATCAGAAAAATTGCTCGTAGTTTGGGTGTTACAGCTGAAGAAACTAATGAACTTTTGGCAAGTCCAGAGAAGATATCATTTAACGCTCCAAGTGGAAAAGAAGAACGCCTAGATCGTTTTGTGAATTTGGTACGTGTTGTGATAGCAGACGGTGCTATAACAGAGCCAGAAGAGAAATTGTTGCGCAGAATTTCAATCGGTCTTAGCTTATCGGAAGAAAAATTGCCATTGTACATCAATACAACAACATCTATGTTGAAAGATGGCGCCGCTAAAGACGAGATTGTTGAAGCGTTGATGAAGTTATAATTCAGAGAATTCGTTTACTTGGAATTCGAATTGCTGAGAATTTAGAAATTCAGAATGCAAACTAGATCCTTGTAAAAATAAGGTGCTTTTAGCGCCAAATATCCATTGCATTACAAAGGGAGGAAGAGGCAGCAATTGTTTTTTTCTCCCTTTTATTTTGCTTAAAATATCGGCTAAAGTATCCTGTGTTGGTGCTACAGCGTTGCAAATAATGCTTTCTTCAGTGCTCAATAACAAAATGTAAATATTGATTAAATCGGGTAATGAAATCCACGGAAACCCCACTTTGCCTTTGTAGGGCATAGCCAGTAATGGAATTTTTGTGAGGGGATTAAGACTTTGGAATACAGCGTTGCCTTTTTCTAAAACAACAGACGTTCGAACAATGGAAACTATACTGCCTAATTCTTTGAACTGCAGTGCCGATTTTTCCCACTCTCTGCAAACGTGGGCTAAGAAATTTTGAGCCGTGTCAGTAGGGCTTTGCTCAGTAAAATCCCCATTGGGTCCATCGGTATAATGGCTTACGCCACCAGCGCTTATTAATTTGGGTGATAACTTGTTTGCTTTGCAATAGGTGAAGATGGCATTAAGGGGTTCTGTACGACTTTCTACAAGTTCCTTACGAATGGCTTTGTTCCACCTAAAACCAGTGCTTACGCTTAAGCCCGCTAGGTGTATGATGCTGTTGCACTTGTCTAGTGCGGGGAAAGGGTTGGGGATAGACAAACCATCGTAATGAACGTAGTTGATTCCATTTTTTGTTTGGGTTTTTCCTCGAGTGAGTACCCATAAAAAATGCCCCTGCTCTAATAATTTAGAACAAAGGGCATTTCCAATATATCCTGTTGCACCGGTTAAAACAATGTTGGCCATAGTGCAACCAATGTATGCATTAATCTTCTTCTTCGGGCGCTAGCTTTACAACCAGTCCTTCAATAGCTTCCGTTAATTGAATCTGACAACCTAGTCGGCTATTGTCTTCAACATGCAATGCTTGATCGAGCATGTCCAATTCATCGTCGCTTTGCTCTTCCAATCCAGGGTCGTTGATAACATAACATTGGCAAGAAGCACAAAGAGCCATTCCTCCACAAGTTCCTTTAACGGGCAATTCGTTTGCTCGGCAAAGTTCCATAAGATTCATCCCCATGTCTGTAGGCGCTTCTATTTTATGCTCTACATCGTTGCGGTCTATTATGGTAATGTTTACAATGTTGTCCATGTGTCGTTTTTCTGGAGCGAAATTAGCAAGTTGATTTAGAATCCGGTAACACCGTTAACAGTTGTATATTTTAATACCATTTTTTTGTCAGGGTAAATGCGTTTGAATGCACTTTGAACCATGATGGTAGCTTCGTGGAATCCACAAAGTATCAACTTCAATTTACCTTCGTAGTTGTTGATGTCACCTATGGCGTAAATTCCAGGAACGTTGGTTTGATAATCTAAAGTGTCAACATCAATAGAGTTTTTAGATATGTCCAAGCCCCACTCTGATAAAGGACCTAATTTTGGAGAAAGACCAAACAAAGGAATGAAGTGATCGGTATCCATTGAGATGTTGTCACCGTCTTTAATTTCAATATCCAAGCCTTCTAATTTATCGCCACCACGTAAGTTTTTCACTTCAGCGTTGGTAATCAAATTGATTTTTCCTTGTTCTTGAAGGTCCATTACTTTTTGAACGCTATCAAGGTGTCCTCTAAATTCAGAACGACGGTGAATCAACGTTACTTCAGATGCGATGGCCGCAAGGTAAATGCTCCAATCCAAAGCAGAGTCACCTCCACCAGAAATAACAACACGCTTGTTGCGGTAAATTTCAGGGTCTTTGATGATGTATTCTACACCTTTATCTTCGAAATCACCTAGGTTAGGAATAGGTGGTTTTCTAGGTTCGAAACAACCCAATCCGCCAGCAATAGCAACAACAGGAGCTAAATGTTTTGTGCCTTTGTTAGTGGTTACAATGAATTTTCCATCTTCTGTTTTTTCAAAAGATTCTGCACGCTCGCCTAATGTAAAACCGGGCTTGAAAGGTGCCGCTTGATCTTCTAGATTTTTCACTAAATCGCCAGCCAATACTTCTGGAAATCCAGGGATATCGTAAATGGGTTTTTTAGGGTAAATTTCTGTTAACTGTCCACCTGCTTGTGGAAGTGAATCTATAAGATGGCACTTAAGTTTTAATAATCCGGCTTCGAAAACGGTGAATAAACCGCATGGACCAGCACCAATAATTATAATGTCAGTTTCTATCATGTTGTGTGTACTACCTGTTGGTTGCGTTTACAGCAATTACTTCAGGGCAAGCTTTTTTAATTGATTCTTCTATTCCTGCTTTAAGGGTCATGGCGCTCATAGAGCATGTACTGCAGGCCCCTAATAATTCTACTTCTACCGTATTGGTTTCGTCAATACTGATCAAGTTTACGTCACCACCATCGGCCTCTAAAAAGGGGCGAATGTTTGCTAAAGCTTCTAAAACTTTAGGGTATAATCGATGTTCTGTGGTCGCTTCCATATCTTATTGAGCTGTAATGTTCACTTTACTGGTTGGAGGCAAAGCGTTGTTTCTTTTCTCCGTTTGTTCTACTATGTTGTAAACAATATCCATCATGGCTTTGCTTACAGGAGTATCTTCTTGTAATACAGCAGGTCTTCCAGCATCGGCTGCTTCTCTTATGCTTTGTACAATTGGTACTTCTCCTAGTAGAGGTATATCAAGTTCTTCGGCCAAGGCTTTTGCCCCATCTTTACCAAAAATGTAGTATTTGTTATTTGGCAATTCTTCTGGTGTGAAGTAAGCCATGTTTTCAACTATTCCTAGTACAGGAACGTTGATGTTTTCTTGTTTGAACATCGCAACACCTTTACGAGCATCGGCTAAAGCTACATGCTGTGGAGTGCTAATTACTACAGCACCAGTTACAGGTACTGTTTGTACTATTGAAAGGTGAATGTCTCCTGTTCCTGGTGGTAAATCAATGATTAGGTAATCCAATTCGCCCCAGTTGGTGTCCATAAACATTTGACGTAATGCTTTGGTAGCTACAGGTCCTCTCCAAATGATGGCTTGGTTGGCTTCGGCAAAGAAACCCAACGACAAAATCTTGATGCCATAAGCCATTACAGGCTCGATTAGGTTTTTACCGTCTACGTTTACTGTCTGTGGACGTTCGTTTTCTACATCAAACATGGTTGGTGCAGATGGTCCGTATACATCGGCATCTAATAAGCCTACATGGTGTCCAATCTTGCTCAAACCTAGTGCAATGTTGCTGGCTAAAGTAGATTTTCCAACACCACCTTTTCCTGAAGAAATGGCAATGATGTTTTTTACTCCAGGTATTACTTTGCGTAAATCTGGTCTATCGCTAGGGTTGATGACATCGACTGTGATGTTGAACTTTAAAGTGTCTTTTAAAGCCTTATTCAACTGAAACTCACAAGCTTCTTGCATGCGGGCTTTGGCATGCATTGTAGGGTTTTGTATGAAAACCGTAAACGAGCATTGATCGCCCTCAATTTTAAGGTCTTTTACTAAGCCTAAACCAACGATGTCTTTTTTGAGATCGGGTTCGATTACTTGTGAAAGTGCTGCTAATACTTCCGAGGAAAGCTTTCCTTCATTCATAGTGCAAAAGTAAGGTAATTTTGAATTGGAAAAAAGCTTTCTTTAGATTAGTTCTAAATAATTGCTATTCCTTTGGTAATAAACTGTTTCCGTGTGTCTTTTTTACTCATCAATCATCTTCTTTTGATGGTGATATTGAGTATTAATGACGATGTAATTGGTGTAATTTTTAGTGAATGTAAGAGATGCTTTGAAGGTGTAGTGCCAGACAAAGTTACTTTTAAAATGGAGCTAAGAATAAGAGAAATAGGATAAGTTTCAGGGGGTGTTAGTGCCAGAAGTCAGAACTTTCGAATGCTTCTTTTTTTATTTCTTATCCATTCGATAAACATAATGGCGATAAAAACTGAACCAGCAAACAGGCCACCATTACTATTGTGCCTCCTCTTTTGGTTTCTTACAGTTTCGTCAACATACTGAAAGCCATTTTTTTCTAGTTGACCAATTTCTATAGTGTATCTATTTAATGCAGATGAAGGAGGAATAAATAAGATGATTTTATCCCCTTTCTTAATTTCATCAATAAACAGATCTTTTTTCAAAGATTTTCGTGTTATGGAAGAAAGTGCAAATGAGTTTTGGTACTCCTTTAATTTTAGGTGAAAACTTGTTTTACTTGCACCATACCGAGCTCTTAAACCAGTTTTGAACTCGAAGCTTTGAACAGTACCATTTATGGGTGTATATTTTTCGTACTCCTGAATTCTATTTCTATTATTATAAAACCCAAAATAAAAACACACAGAAGCTAGTAGAATTGAAAAAATTCGAAAGCTATTGACAGATGTAAGTATGGCTAATATGTTTTTCAAAAAATTGAATTACGGATATTTACAACGAAAATAAGGGCGTCAGACTGAATGGTTCGAGTGATGGTTATAATATAAATATTTACTCCACCTTAAAATCGGACCATAGCACCTTTTCGAAATTTTGAATTTGATCGTCTATAACAATGATGCCTTCTGCCGCTAGTTTTTCTTCCATGGCGGTAGGAGTTTCGAAATGAATTTTTCCGCTGAGTAAGCCGTTTCTATTGACAACTCTATGTGCTGGTACATACTGTTCGCAAACATGGGCTTTGTTCATAATCCAACCAACCAATCGAGATCCTCTTGGTTTGTCTAGAGTTTTGGCAATGGCACCATAAGTACTAACTCTACCTTCGGGAATTTGCCTCACAAGTTGAAAAACTTCTTCGGGCAGCATTATAGATTGAAATTTAAGTAGTTGATTCTGTATTTCTTCCCTAAGAAAAGTTGCTCGTAGTAACTTTTAACCTCTAAGCAAGGTTTCAAATGTTCAGGCACATTTACCCAATCTTGATACAAATCGTAGGTTTCAAAATTGGTTTTTAATTTTTCCTCTTGAATGACTTCTAAAGTGCTGTTGTAAAGCAAACGGTTGTCAGTTTTGAGATGAATTAACGCATGCTCAGTAGTAAACATTCGGTATTTGGCCAAATACGATGGAGAACTCAAGCGTTTTCCTGGTTTTTTTGGTTGAGGATCTGAAAAAGTTAGCCAAATTTCACTGACTTCGTTTTCGCCAAAAAATGCTTGCAAATAGTCGGCTTTACTGCGAATAAAACCCGCGTTTTTCAATCCTTTTGCTTTTACTTGAGTAGCACCAGTCCAAAGTCTATTGCCTTTAATGTCAATACCAATAAAATTTTTATCAGGATTTTGCTCAGCCAAGGCAACCGTATATTCTCCTTTTCCGCAACCTATTTCCAAAACAATTGGGTTGTCGTTCTTGAAAAAGTGGCTGTTCCATTTACCTTTGAGTTCGAAGCTGTCGTTCAGTACTTCCGTATAAGGTGGTTGTAAAAGATGTTCGAACGTTTCGTTTTCAGCAAATTGCTGCATTTTTCTTCTGGCCATGGCTACAAAAGTATCAACAAGTGAAAATAAAGTGCTCTTTGGAGTAATAAATTGGGGAATTGGTCACGCAACCCGCAGTGCTGTTGTTATTGACGCCCTATTGGTGAGAAATTTTGAAGTTCATATTTTGAGCAATGGCAAAGCTTTGAACTTTTTGAAGGCTAGGTATGGTAATCGATGCGAGTATATTGAAGGGAGTGATTTTGAGTCAGCTTATGACAATGGCAAAACAATTACCTATCTCAGAATTGGGTTTGCATTGATGAAAGCTTTTTTTCAAGACACTCAATTGTTGAAGAAAAAAATTAAATGCACCAAGTATTCTCTATTCATTAACGATTGTCGACCACTAGAAGCGAACCTTTTCAAAGGGAAACGATTCTTGATAAATCATCAGTTGACACCAAAATGGCCTTTTTGTGGACGTTTATTTCAAAAGAAACTGGATCGTTGGCAAAATGATTTTAATTCGGTTTTGGTGCCTGATTTTGAAGACCGCATTCTTTCTGGAGTATTGTCTGAAAATTCAAGTGTAATGGAGAAAAAATGGCTTGGAAACTTATCTCGTTTGCGGGCAGATGTAACAGAAAGAACAGAAGGCATTGTGTTATTCTATGGGTTTAATGCAGCCGAAGTTACTCAACAAATTTTGACGGATTTGGAAGAAAAAGACATTCAGTTTCGGTTTGCCAATAAGGAAAAAGACAGTGTTCAAGAGCTTTTGGCACAATCTGTAGCTGTAATTAGTAAACCAGGTTACAGTAGTGTGATGGAGTTGTGTACAATCAATAAACCAATATTGTTGGTAGACATACCTTGGCATGCAGAGCAACATAGTTTGTACAGACATCTAATAAATAAGGAATTGTTTTATGGTACTGATAATTTGAGTGTCCAAGAAATTGTTGAGCTTGTGCAGAAAAACCCCTTAGGGCTAAGAAGGTCAACCGATAGAAAATTGCTAACATTGACTTTAGATACCATTTTGCATGAATATAGCTAAACCCCAATTGGCCGATGGCGAATACTACAAGCCCTTTGTAGAACTAGTGAAAACAGAATTTTTAGAGGCTGAGTTGCGTCAAAATCTAAATGAAATGTCGAAATTTTTGGCTGATTTGAGCACAGAAAAATGGAATTACAAATACGCTGAAGGTAAATGGACTGTTGGCCAAGTGTTGATGCATATTTTGGATGTAGAGCATATGTTTGTTCACCGAGCGTTTTGGGTTGAACGTGATATGGGGGCAGGGCTTATTTCTTTCGATCACGACAAAATGGTGGAACATAGTATCAGCAGTAAGTGCACGCCAAGTCGATTTATGGAGCTGTACGAAGCGCAAAGAAACTATACCATAGCATTTGCTAAAACTCTAAAGATGGCAGATTGGGATAAGCAAGGAGAAATAGAAGGAAATTCTTTTGATATACGTTTGTTGTACTACGTTATCTGTGGGCACGAACGCCATCACATGTCGGTATTAAATTCGCTTTATTTATGAGACGCTCTGTCTAAGCTGAAAGAGAAGGTTGTTCCAGTATTTTTTACACTTCTTACATTCATAACTTTACCGTGAGCTTCAAGTATGTGCTTGCAAATAGATAGACCTAATCCACTTCCTGCAATTTTTCTATTTCTACTTTTTTCAACCCGGTAGAATCGCTCGAATATTCTAGGTAAATCTTCCTTGTCGATACCAATTCCATTGTCAGAAACCTCTATAACGATACTTTCTTGCAAATCAAAAAAACGTACTTCAATGGTTCCGCCTTCGGGTTTAGAATAGTTGATGGCGTTTACAATCAGGTTTGTAAATACTTGTTCTATTCGGTTTTGGTCGCCATTTACCCAAATACCTTTCGCGTAATTTCTGGAGAAAACGAGTTCGATGTTTTTTTCAGAAGCCTTGTCATCTAATGCATCAAACACTTTAGATGCAAGGGCAGTAATATTGAAGGGCTTCAGTTCTATTTTTATGTTTCCTGCTTCAAGTTTTGTGATGGCTTCGAGGTCTTCAATTAAGTTGACCATTCTATCGACGCCTTTCGCAGCTTTTTCTAAAAAGTATTTGCTCTTTAGTTCGTCGTCAATACCACCTTCAAACAAGGTTTGTACATATCCTTGTACAAGAAATAGGGGAGTTCTAAGCTCGTGAGCCAAGTTTCCAACATAATCTCTTCGGAAGTTTTCACGTTCTTTTAAAGATTCTATCTCTTCTTTGTTTCTTATGCTCCACGAAACTACGTCTTGATTGATTTTTTTTAAGAAATCGCGAGAGTTGTAACTGTTGGTAACATAATCGATGTTTTTTGCTGGTCCTTTTAAGTTGTGAATGGTTTTGTAAATCAACTTTACTTTAGGATACACTAAGGCATCGAGACAATAGTAAGCCAATCTAAATGCAATGAAAATATAGACAGGGATGGATAAGAGTATGAGAATCCATAACTCTACATATTTATTGAGAAATGCAATGAGAATGGTAAGCGCAACATACAATGCAAAAACCATTGTGGCATTGAACCAAGCAATAGTTTTTGGACTTGTATCGAATGGGAAATTTAATTTAAGCTTCAATTTTATATCCTACGCCTTTTACGGTTTTAATATACTCATCTCCTAGCTTTTCTCTCAGTTTTCTGATATGAACATCAATTGTTCTATCACCAACAACAACTTCGCTTCCCCAAACTTTGTTTAAGATGATGTCTCTAGTGAACACGACTCCTGGCTTACTAATAAGAAGAGCTAATAATTCAAACTCTTTTTTAGGAAGCGATATTTCTTCTTCTTTATTGAAAACAAGGTATCGATCCATGTCAATCCTTAAGTCACCTATATGAGTAGTGTTTTCAGGAGTACCATTCAAACGTAGGCGTCTTAATAGAGCTTCAACTTTTTTGAGTAGAGTAAGTGGTTTTACAGGCTTCTCTATATAATTGTCGGCACCGGCATCTATACCAGCATTGTGACTAAAATCTTCTGTACGTGCTGACAAAAATGAAATTATAGCATCGTTACCATTCGGTAGCTTACGAATTTCCATACAAGCTTCTACGCCATCCATTTCATCCATCATCATGTCCATAAGTACAAGGTTTGGATTTTCTATTTTGAATTGAGATATGGATTCAAGACCATTTGCAGCTTCAACAACATCGTACAGTTGTTTACCATTTGCATCTTTTGCGTTTTCGAGTGTAAAGACGATTAATTCTCTCAAATCCGCGTCGTCGTCTACTACAAGAATTTTGAACTTAGATGATTCCATTTATTTATTGTCAAACTATTTATTCAAGCTAATATAGGGTGTAGAGGCTTTGGTTGAAGCGATTTTCCGACAATCGAGAGCAATCGAACCTAAAGTTAACATGCTTAATAATTCCGTAACAAAGAGTAGACGTAAGCATAACGCGGGGTTAGCGTTGGGTTTATTTGAAGGGTATTACTTCGCCATCAAATTGATAACGATGAAAATTCAAGTTAAAAACACTTTAGCAGCATTAGGTTTTGCTGCACTTACAGCCTTCACTGTTTCTTGCGATAAAGAAGAAACTAAAGAAACAGTTGTTGTAGACAATGGAAACAAAGTAACTGTTTCTTCAAATATTACAAGCAATACTACTTGGGTAAAAGACTCAGTATATGTATTAGCAACTAGAGTAATTGTAGAATCAGGAGCTGAATTAACTATCGAAGCAGGTACTGTAGTAAAAGGTCAAACTGGAGCTGGAGCAAATGCAACTGCGTTGGTTATCTCTAGAGGAGCAAAAATTTATGCAAACGGAACTGAAACAGAACCAATCATCTTTACATCAGTTGCTGATGAGATTGAATCAGGAATGATTGCATCTCCAAACATGAATGAAGATTTAAGAGGTTTATGGGGTGGTCTTATCATTCTAGGAAACGCTAATGCATCTCTTAAAGGAAATGTTACTGAAGCTGCTATTGAAGGTATACCTGCAACAGATAACAATGGAAAATATGGTGGTAATGACGATGCTGATAACTCTGGTGTTATTCGTTACGTATCTATCCGTCACGGTGGTACTGACTTGAAAGTTGGTGATGAAATCAACGGTTTGACTTTAGGCGCTGTAGGATCAGGAACTATTATCGAAAATGTTGAGGTTGTTGCTAATAAAGATGACGGAATCGAATGGTTCGGTGGTACAGTAAACGTAAAGAACCTTATTATTTGGAATGCAGGTGATGATGGAGTTGATACAGATATGGCTTGGGCTGGAACTTTGGACAACTTTGTAGTGATCAATTCTGGTGATAAATCAATGGAATTGGATGGTCCTGAAGGAGCTTATGTTGGTGCAGGTCATACAATTACCAATGGTAACGTATATGCTGATGATTGCTCAGGTCTTATCGATTACGATGCAAACACAGACGTGAACATCACAAATGTATATTTCACTAATCTTAAAGCGGGTCAAACAATGAGCGACTTCGCAGATTATTCTGCAAACGGAAATGGATTTACATCGTCTGCTTTTGAAGCTACTTTGCCAGAGTCTACTGTAGTTACAGATTTCTTTACAGGTGGAGCCGATGCTATTACTACTGTAGTAACATTTGAAAACAAAACTGTTGGAGCTAACCTTTCTGTATTGAAGTCATGGTCTTGGGCTGGACAAAGCGGAAAGTTTTAATAGCACTTCTATAATTAGAAAACCTCGCCTAAGGGCGGGGTTTTTTTATGACTTAAGGTTCGGTAACTTTAAGTTAATACACATATAATCTTAAGGTATCACGATATGGATTTGGATTAAAGACTTTTGCACCCGAATTAATACATGAAGAAATGGGTTTAAAAAATCTTTTTGCCATTGTTTTTACACTTGTAACATTGCAAGTGTTTTCTCAACAGTCTATCATAAGAGGGACTGTTATTGATGATGCTACAGGTGAAGCACTAATAGGTGTAGCAGTAGTTATCGAAGGAACCACAATAGGTTCTGCAACAGATCTTGACGGACAATTTCAAATCAAGGCTAATCCAGGAACGTACAATCTTAAAGCCTCGTTTATCTCTTTTTCACCAGTAATCGTTAGCGATGTGGTTGTGAAAGAAGGAGAGCCAACTTTAGTAGGTTCTATTCGCTTAAAATCTGCTGCGGAAGTTTTAAAAGCGGTGGAAATAACAGCAAAAGCAGTTAAAAATACTGAAGCTGCTTTGGTTACTATGAAGCGTAAATCGGCTAATGTTATCGATGGAGTTTCATCAGCAGGATTCAAAAAAGTAGGGGATTCTGATGCTGCAAGTGCGATGTCACGTGTAACAGGTGTTTCTGTTCAAGGTGGAAAGTATGTTTATGTGCGTGGTTTGGGTGATAGATACACAAAAACTACTCTGAATGGTATGAGTATTCCTGGTTTAGATCCAGACAGAAATACCGTGCAAATGGATATTTTTCCAACCAACATCATCGACAATATTGTTGTTTCTAAATCATTTAGTGCTGAACTGCCTGCCGATTTCACAGGTGGAGCTGTCAATATCGAACTGAAAGACTTTCCTGAAAAGAAAACCATGAGCATTGGTGGAGGACTTGCTTACAATCCTAGCATGCACTTCAATAGCAACTACATTACTTACAATGGAAGTGGAACTGATTTTTTAGGTTTTGATAGCGGAGTGCGCGACATTCCTACTGATGGGAGTGAAAATGTTCCTCAATATGGCGATGTTTTAGGATCGACTAATAGTGCCGAAGGTCAAAATTATATCAATACGTTGCAAGGTTTTGATAAGCAAATGGCGGGTTACCGATCTACAAGCTTTATGAATACAAGCTTAAACTTTTCATTAGCCAACCAAATAGCGACTAAAAATGACTACAGTTTGGGTTACATTTTTGCTGTAAACTATCAAAACGATGTGGAGTTTTATGAAGGAGCGGAAAATAACTTGTATGGTAAATCGCCTAATTCAGATGAATATGAATTAACGGCTTTGCAAATTCAGAAAGGTGATTATGGGGTTAGAAATGTTTTGACTTCAGCCATGGCTGGTGTTGCTCTTAAAAAGGACAATGCAAAGTATAAATTCAACGTTGTTCATTTGCAAAATGGTGAGTCTAAAGCAGGTGTTTTTGATTATACCGATAGCAACGTAGGTACTACTTTCCAGGCGAAACAGTACAACTTAGATTACAGCGAACGTGGATTGACCAATGTGTTGTTGAGCGGTAAACACTTGATTGAGGAGAAAGATTTAGAAGTTGAATGGAAAATTTCTCCTACACGCTCTACCATTTCCGATCCTGATGTACGTTTTACACGTTTTAGAATTCTAGATGGAAAAACAGATCCAAGAATTTCTACAGAAGTAGGTTTGCCACAGCGTATTTGGAGAGATTTAGTAGAATATAATGTTGCATCTAATGTAGCTTTTACGAAAGCATACCAATTGTTTGATGAAGATGCCAAATTGAAATTTGGTGGGAACTATACGTTTAAAACAAGAGATTTTAGCATACAAAGTTTTCAAATCGATCCAGGTAATGTAACCTTCGATTCAGGTAATCCGAATGATATATTTAATGATGAAAACTTATTCAGTAGCGATAACATAGGCGGTGTACACCACAATCCTTTGTTTGTTCCTAGAAACTCAAATAAGTATACGGCAACTGTTGGTCATGCTGCAGTTTATGGGTCTAATGAATTTAATCCTACGCCACTTTTGAAAGCGATTGTTGGAGTAAGAGTTGAAAAATACGATCAAACTTATACCGGTATCAATCAATCGGGTTCTAGAGCTTTAGATAATGAAAAAGTATTGGATGATTTGAATTTGTTCCCAGCAGCAAACTTAATTTACTCACTTACTGAAAAACAAAATTTACGTTTTTCTTATTCAAACACAGTAGCTCGTCCATCATTTAAAGAACTGTCTTACGCAGAAATAGTAGATCCTATTACAGGAAGAACTTTTGTGGGTGGATTGTTTGCAGAGCAGAGTATTGATAATGGAGATACTACCATTTTATGGGATGGAAATTTGCAATCCACTAAAATTACCAACCTTGATTTGCGTTGGGAATTGTTTCAAGGTATAGGTCAGAATGTATCGGTAGGCGCATTTTACAAACGTTTCGATAAGCCAATCGAAATCGTTCAATACCTTTCTGCTCCAGGAACTTTCCAAGCTAGAAATGTTGGTGATGCTACGGTAATAGGAGCAGAATTCGAATTGATTCAAAACTTGGCTTTAATCAATGAAAAGTTGAAAGAATTTACATTCAATACCAATATAACGGTTGTACACTCTAGTATTTCCTTGTCAGATTCAGAATTGAAATCAAGACAAAACAATGCTAAAGACGGAGAAGTTGTTTCTGATACTCGTGAAATGGCTGGCCAAGCACCATACATTATTAATACGGGATTGAGTTATAAAAATGCTAAGAACAATTTAACGGCGAATGTGTCTTATAATATTCAAGGTCGCACATTAGAGTTTGTAGGGTTTGGTAATAGAGCGAATGTGTATTCAGTTCCTTTCCATAATCTAAGTATGAAAGTTGGTAAAACCTTTGGTGAAGACGATAGAATGAGTATGTCATTCAAAGTGAGTAATATCTTAAATGACAACAAAGAAAAAGTGTTTTCTAGTTACGAAGCAGCAGATCAAATCTTTTCTAGATTGCGTCCGCAGCGTACATTTAGCGTATCGTTTTCTTATAAACTGTAAAAACAGAATAAGTGAATAAAAAAAAGGCTCGGTACATTACCGAGCCTTTTTTTTATGTGTTAGTATTTGAATTTATTTTTGAGCAAATGCGATTACAGATCCACTAGAGTCGTATTCTTTCCATAATCCTACAGGTGTACCGTTGTCGTATTCATATTCAAACTGGAGTGAACCATCTTGATTCCAAATTCGCCATACTCCGTGTTTTTTTCCATTTCTGAAGCCAACATCAGCCCACTTTTTTCCATCTGGATAATAACTGGTCCATTGTGAATGCTCTTTATCATTAACTATAAAACCACTAGTCTCAACTTGATTAGCATCAACTTGTTTGTATTCGCCATTTAATTTTCCGTTGTGTAAATTATAAGTTATTTCAGTTTCTCCAACTTGGATAACGTGTGTGCCATTTTTCTTATTTAACTGCGCTGTTTCGTTTGCGTTTTGAGCATATGTAGAAACAACCATTAGCGCAGCTAGAACTATCAATACATATCTTTTCATAACTCTAAACTAAGAAATTATTAACATTAAGGTAACATTGGAGTGTTATTATTTTAATAAATATCGTTCATAAACTTGAAACATGCTGGTAATTAATGCTTTGCACGTTGTTAATAGTTAGTTAACATTGAAGGTGTTTTTGCGAAATAAAAAGATTAAGCATAAAAAAAAGCCTCCATTTGGAGGCTTTTTTATTTCTATGGCTTTTTGTTTTACCTCAGAACAACAAAGGTTCCGATGTGCTCAATTCTTTCAGCGCTAAACGTTGATCGAATCATCACTCTGTAATTATACGCGTCTGGTTTTACAGGAACACCTCTGTAGGTACCATCCCAAGTTTCGCCAATGTTATTTGTCGTAAACAACTGTTCGCCCCATCGGTTATAAACGGAGTAAGTGTAGCTGTTGATGAAATTATCTGTTCCATTTACTACTGGTCCATATCCTTCGTTTACTCCATCACCATTTGGAGTAAATGCTGAAGGCATATAGAATAGTATTACACCATCTATTTTAATTAGTTTGTTGATGGAGGCTGTACAGCCGTGTTCACTAATAACGTCTAAGCCAATGTTGTATATGCCTAAAGAATCATTAGGGAAAACAAAAGAAATGTGATTACCGGTGTCTTTCGCTAAACTGTCGATTGTCCAGTATCCATTTATGCTTCCAAAAGAAGTGTTTTCAAAGTTTACAATCGGATTAACAATGGTTGGTTGGTTTGGATTGAATATGAAATCAGGTTCTGGAATTGCATATGGATTGATGAAAGAAGGGAATGTATTAGAGCGTACACAACCAGAAACAAATTTTAGTTGAAGGTCTAGATCTAAACTCCCTGCTTCTGTAAATACTTTGCTAAAACCATTGCAATTTGCACCTTGTACTGGTGTGCCATTCAAGGTCCAAGTGCAGCTTTCTACTCCTGTTAAATCAGTGTTGTTTATTACGTTTACAGCCAGGGGTACACAGCCAGAAGGATTGTCAGCAATAATATCTATTACAGGTATGTCTATAACCGAAACTTTGGCTAAAAGACCATTAGGATTTGGGTTTGGACAATGGCTATCAGCAATTGTTTCAACTCGAACGGTTCTGTCACCTGGCGTATCGAATTTGATGTTGACTGAACCATTTTGATTGTTTGAAGAGAATGGTCCAAATACGTTGCCTAAATCATCAACGACATTGAATACAAAGTCAGGGTCGCCGGTTAATTCGAAGTCAATGTCAATCGAATCATTTTGACAAACTTGGTATTCTCCAAGCATATCTCCATTTGGTAAAGCGTGAACTTCTACATCAATAAAGTTTCCTTGACCAACACATTGAAGGGCTGAACCATCCGTTATTTTAGTGATGCTGTATTGATTATTCCCAACATTGTAATTGAAATTTACGTTGTCTTGATTGCTATTTATCGTTACGGTTTTAGTTCCTGATGGACTAGCTAAATCAACATTGTATGGAGCTTGACCACCAGTAATGTCTACTACTAATGTCAAATTATCTCCGTCGCACAGTGTAGTGTTTCCGGAAATTAATCCTGCAGGTAAGCTATTTACAGTTACTGTTAGCTTGTTGCTTGGTTGTCCAATACAAACATCATCCGTTAGGTTGATAACTTGATACTCTGTGGTTGTCGTTGGACTAACTGATTGTGTTTCAGTATTCGATAAAATATTGACAAAGTTGAATGTGTTTCCTTGATCGTCTACTAGGTCGAAATTGAAAGGTATTTCTCCTTTAATCGCTAAGTCGATGTCTAAACTTTCACCAAGACAAATATTAGGTGTAGTGGTAGAAAGCGTTAGTTCCGGAGCGTTTAAAACTTCAACGGTAGCTCTATCTTTAATGGTAGATACGCAACCATTTGCATCCGTAATTCTTACAATATCAATCGTTAAAGTGTCAACAGGTGTGAATACAAAATTGTCGCCACTCGCATTGATTGTATTGCTTAATGAATTGCCTTCACTATCCAATGTTTCAACTGTAAAAGGTGCTTTTCCGGCTATAGTTAATGGTAGTGAAGCGTTGGCTCCGTCGCAAACTTTTGCGTAAGCAGGAGCATCGAACGTACCGTGTGGCAAGCCGAAAAACAATAAAGGATAAGAAGTTGTTCCAATACTCAAACATCCATCGGTTAACTCTACAAGGCCATCGCCGTCGCTATCCGAACCTACTATTGGTGTAACATAATAGGTTGTTTCTTCCGTCATTCCTGCTTGCAACGTAATGGTATTGGTAGGGAAGTACTTAATGACTTCGTTTGCTGCATAACTTGGGTTTGGATGAACGGCAAAATTGATTTTATCATTTCCGTCGGTTACTTTATCACCGTTTTCTATCAAAGTAATGCTGCCATCTTTACATGCGTTGTATGGTTGTGTAACCAGTGTACCTGCATCTGAAATGCATTGGCAAGTGTATTGACCTTGTACGTCTAGAACAGAACAGTTGAACTGATCGGAAAATTGAAAGTGGTAGGCGTTTCCGCTTGTGATTGGGTCGGAAGTAAAAGTAGCTGTTGCTTTGTCATACGTGCCAGTTCCTATCAATGAAATAACATTCATAGAAGCTGTGTCGGCACCGATAACATCAAATGTTACTACGTAATTTTCAAGATTACCATCGCATGAATAAGCTTCAGGGGTTTTAAGTGCAGGGTTGTCTCTAGCAGTAACAAATTCGTTTTCTATTGTTTGGAAACTTTCGCAATACTGATCTGCGTAATACTCAATGATGATGTTGTCAGACTCAGTAATTGGAATGGTAATGGTTTCAACACTAGTTAGGTTTGTGTAGGTGATTTCTGGCAATGTAGTCCCCTTAATTTTAGCTGTAAAAGGTCCATTTCCGGTAAAGTTGATGTTTACTTTAGCGTCGTTTCCAGTACAAACATCAGGTGTGGTAAGCTGTGCTGTAGCGGTAACTTGTTTGTACCATGTTACAGGTTGTCCTTGAGAAATTTGCACACAATCACTGCTGTAATCCACTGAACCGTTTAGGGCTGGACCTGCAACAGACGAAACATAGTAGGTTTGACCATAAGTCATTGTATTTGGATTGAATCCGAATTTTGTGTCTGCTTGCTCTCTGTTCGCGTTTACGATTGTATTTCCTGAACCCGAATGCAAAACATACAATAAAGTATCTCCTGGTAATAAGAGAGAGCCTGTTGCTGGATTTACATCAATAGAATCGGTCTCACATGATTCTAGAGCAGTTTGAGCCATGGATCCTGATTTCGTTTTACAGCCACAATTTACATAGTTGCTCAAGTCTAAACTGCCACAGCCATATTGGTCTGTAACGGTAATTGTGTAAGTCGTTTTATTGGCATAGGTTTGATTGGATACAAATTGTCTTACGTCGCCATTTCCGGTAATTGATCCTTCGTTTGATGCGTAGCTATCAGGGTCTCCTCCAGAAATATCGAAGCGGACTACGTATCCTTGAAGATCGGCATTGCAGGTGTCGACTATATTGCTAGCCTGTGGCGTTCCATTTACATTGATTGTGATGTAAGCCGATGTGTCGGGGCAAGGATTGTCACCTGTAACAAAATGTTGTGCGATGAAAGTACCTGAACCAGCCAAAGTAGGATTGAAGTTTCCGCTAGCATCGAGTGCCCCGGAGTTGTTCTGATCTATCCATGTTCCTTGATCGATGCCTGTACCTAATAAGGATGTTAGGTTGATAACGGCATCTGTTACACATAAGTCAATGCTGTTGTCTGTTCCTGGATTCTTATTGGTGTTTACTTGAATGTCGATGGTCTCACTTACGGTTATAGCGCACTTTGGGTTGTTGCTATATTCTAGGTTGGTAATTTCAAAAACGCCAGAACTAGCAGGTGTTAAATTGACTACCGCTAAGTTGCTGTTGATATTGTTGAGGTTGTTTGAATTTCCGCCGAAAGTGTATGCGATGTTCCAAGGTCTATCACCTGTAAGGTTAATTTTTACTTCAGAATCTTCGCCCTCGCATATTGGCGATTGTGCGCTTACAATACTTACTGTAGGAACAGGTCGAACATTGACATTGAGTTTTTCTAAAGAAAATCGAATGCAAGCAATTGGAATTGATCCTGTTACTGATGTGATGTTGTAATCTTTTGTACTCGGTGGTGAAATAGTTATGTTGTCGCCTTGGTTTATGCCTGTAAATGAAAAAGTACTGGAGCCGTCGGTAAGGGTAATGTCGTATGGACCTCCGTTTCCGGGTGTGCTGTTTACTTTGAATTGATAATCATCTCCTGTACATATAACAGGACTGCCAACGGGGCTTAAGTAAACGGAATCTATTGGAATAGTTGTAATATCTACTTCATCAAAAACAGTACAGTTGATACTGTCATTTACCGTTACACGATAGGTGGTAGTATTGTTTAATGTTAATGTCGGATTGGCAATGGTACCGTTGTCCAAGTCGCCTGCGTTTGTCCATGTGTAGGTAAGTGGTCCTAATCCTCCTAGTGCTGTCGGAGCTCCTCCAAGTTGGTGTTGATCTCCTTCACAACCTGTAAAATCGTCACCCGCATCTACAGTAATACCAGGTCCAATTTTAATTGATATGGTATACGTTTGTGTACAGGGGCCAGGGTCGGTTCCGTTGTTGGTTACACTTAATGTAATAGTGTAATTGCCTGGTCCTGGAAAAGTATGACGTGGATTGGTTGAAGTTGTAAAACTCTCGCTTGTACCATCACCATAATCCCAATCCCATTTTACGATTTTAGTTGCACCAGAAGGATCGTCATCTTGACTTAGATCTGTTATTACAACTTCTTCACCATCGCAATAAGCGTCTTTGTTGGTGTCAAATTCTGCAATCGGGCAATCGGGACATTGCGAAACTTCTAATACGTCACCAGACCCTCCTGTTGTTACAAATGAGTTGGCTTGTGCAGCTGCAACCATTGAAATGCCAAAAGGAATGCCGTTGAGGTTGATGATTCTGTTGGTTTGTACATTTAATAAAGTAGGTTCCAGTACGTATTTGTAATTGGTATTGGCTATAGGTATCCAGCCACCAATCAGATTTCCATTTAATTCTATTTGTGGGTTCGGGTCTTCGGTGATAATTGCGATGGTGTTGGATGTGGTTGCTCCAGCTTTAAATAGAATTGCGAATAAATACGATGATTTCCACATATTTATAGGAGATACCATAATGGCTTCAGGGTCAGCAGAACCTTGGTTATCCGTTTGCCACCCTTTTGGGTATTGGATTACTTGAATAGGATTGTCGGCTTTTATTTCATTGTTGGCAAATCCGTAATCACCGCCTCCAGCAGCAGTGCTACCCGATGCTTCTATTAAAATATTACCGTAACCGTAGTTGGCGCCATTGTCCCATACAGGAGTTGGAATGGTGTATAAAACATCCTTACCGTCTTTATTGCTGACGTATACTTTTGTGCCAACTTCACCAATTACTTCAACAAAATCGCCGGATATTTCTGGAGATCTTCCGCAGAATGTACCTCCGCTAATTTGGTTTGGCCGTGTTCTCGCCATAGACTGAACTGTGGCGTATTCGTAACCCCATCTAGAGGTAGGTAAAGGCATGTCAATCAATACTTCACAAGCACCACAATCCCATCCCCAAGAGCAGTCGGCTGTACCCATTACAGCTACAGGTTTGTCACTCTTTACAATAGAGTTGTCAAATGTTGCGCAGTTTCCATCGCCTGCCAAACCTCTTGGATATTCGCTGTCACACATAGAACCTCGGGCTTGATACCAGAAGTAAGTTTCACCTCTATTGATCTTGATGGTTTCGTCGATAGGATTTCCTCCACCGTTCCACGATTTGAAATTAACCGTTGTGTTGTCTTCAGTTCCTACAATAATGTTGTAAATACCACCATTGGCAATGTTGCTTCGAATTGCTGATACATACTCTGTCCCAAGATAATTGACAGGGAGTATTGTTTCTCCATCGCTTGAAGCTTGGTCAACGGTTGCTAGATAAACAGTAACTGGTTTTGGGGTAACAATATGTATTCCTTTATTCTGAATGCGTTTTATAATATCAGGAAAAGAAGTGCTTCCGTTGATGTTGATTGGAATAGCAATTTCAGTGTATTGCCCGCGAACAACAGTGAAATCTTGTCTCCAATTTAAACCAGGGATCTCTATATAAGCTCCATCGTCAATACAGAAATCGGACACGATGTACACGAAATTACCGTAAGAGGCTCCAGAGGCTAATGGAGTAGCTTTAGATAAGGTGAACCAAAACTCAGTTCCTTTTATGTCTTGACTAAAAAGTTTGTTAGAACTTAATAGGAGCAATAAAATTACTGCGCTGCTTAAAAGTAAATTGCGAAAGTAGTTTAACATCTTGGTGATTTGTAGGGGTAATGACGACAAATTTAAGTTTAAGTTGCTTAATAAAGTTTAAAAAAGTCGATTTCATGACTTCCATAGAGCTATTGGTCTGAATTACAAGCTATTTGTCGTTCGTCGGATTTATTTGTACAAAACGGGGTAATTTTAGGTAAGTCGTCCTTGATTGAGGTTGGCGCTTATTTTTATAGAAGGTTTATACACCTTTTAACAGTCAAAAGTGTATTACTCCTTATAATTTTTAACTTTGTGTCCGTTTGTTTATTAGCGATTAACGCAACATATGGATACCTTATCTTACCTAAGTAATGCTGAGCCTTCGGCTATCAGCGAGTTATATTCTCAATACAAAAAAGACCCAAGCTCTGTTGAAGAGGGGTGGCGAAAATTTTTCGAAGGATTCGAGTTTGCGGAGTCTAATTTTCCTACGCTACCAAATTCTGGTGGAGGAACAATTAACAATAAGGAGTTTGCTGTGCATAACCTTATTAATGCTTACCGAAACCGAGGTCACTTGTTTACAAAAACGAATCCGGTTCGTGAAAGAAGAAAACATGGCCCAGGATTGGAGTTAGCAAACTTCGATCTTACGGAAGCTGATTTAGATACTACCTTCAAAGCTGGTGAACAATGCGGATTGGGTGAAACGACCTTAAGAAACATTGTCGATCACTTAAACCATGTTTATTGCCAAAGTATAGGTGTTGAATTTACTTACATGCGTCAACCTGAAAAGGTTCAATGGATGATAGATAAATTGCACGTAAACAATAATCAACCAAATTTTTCTATTGAAGAGAAGAAGCAAATATTCAAGAAATTGAACCAGGCTTCAGTTTTCGAAAGTTATTTGCATACCCGTTTCCCAGGTCAAAAGCGATTCTCTCTAGAAGGAGCTGAGTCTTTAATTCCTGCTTTAGATGTTTTGGTTGAACACAGTTCTTTAGCTGGTGCCGAAGAATTTGTAATTGGAATGGCGCACAGAGGTAGATTGAATGTGCTTGCCAATATTTTCAATAAACCTTACCAAGAAATATTTTCAGAATTTGTAGCAAAAGATTACGAAGAAGAAAATTTTGATGGCGATGTAAAATACCACTTAGGTTTCGACAAAGAAGTTGCTACCGATAATGGTAAAAAAGTAAATATTACACTTTGCCCTAACCCGTCTCACTTAGAAGCGGTAAACCCTGTAGTAGAAGGAATATCTAGACAAAAACTAGATCATAAATACAACAACGACTACAATAAAGTAGTTCCAATTCTTATCCATGGTGATGCAGCTATTGCTGGTCAGGGTGTAGTTTATGAAGTTGTTCAAATGGCTTCATTAGATGGTTTCAAAACAGGTGGTACCATCCATATTGTTATCAACAACCAAGTAGGATTTACTACTAATTATACCGATGGAAGATCGTCTATATACTGTACGGATGTGGCAAAAGTTACTTTGTCTCCTGTATTCCATGTAAATGGTGATGATCCTGAAGCATTGGTTCACGTAATGAAAATAGCGATGGATTACCGTCAACGTTTTCATGAAGATGTTTTCATCGATTTGTTGTGCTATAGAAAATATGGCCATAACGAAGGTGACGAACCAAAATTCACGCAGCCTTTATTGTACAAATCGATAGCGAAGCATAAAAATCCAAAAGACTTATACTTAGAGTCGCTCATTGCTGAAAAAGTAATGACTCCGGCAGAAGGGAAAGCTGTTGCAGATGAGTATAAAGACAAATTGGTTGCCGCTTTTGACGAATCGAAAAAAATTGAAAATGCGCATGTAGACAATTTCTTGGCAAAAGCTTGGGAAGGCGTTGAGTATGCTAATAAAAATAGTTTTGACTCAAGCCCTGCTACTGGTTACGATAAAAAGCAGTTGTTGAAATTGGCCGCAAGACTTACTGCAGTACCGGAAGGCAAGAAAGTATTCCGAAAATTAGAGAAGATTCTTAATGACCGTGCAAGCATGGTTGAGAACAATAAATTGGATTGGGGAATGGCAGAAATGTTAGCCTACGCATCCATATTGGACGAAGATAAATCAATTCGTTTTACAGGTCAAGATGTTGAGCGTGGTACATTCTCTCACCGTCATGCCATTGTTAAAATTGAAGATTCAGAAGAAGAATACTGCCACTTAAATAACCTTAAAGAAAATCAAGCCGGTAAATTTGAAATTTACAACTCACTATTGAGCGAATACGGAGTCTTGGGTTATGAATACGGATATTCATTGGTTAATCCACATGGTTTAACTATTTGGGAAGCTCAGTTTGGAGATTTCTTCAACGGAGCACAAATCATGATCGATCAATTTATTTCTCCAGGTGAGGATAAATGGAAAACGATGAGTGGTTTGGTTATGCTATTGCCACACGGTTACGAAGGAATGGGTGCAGAACATAGTTCAGCTCGCTTAGAACGCTTTCTAACACTGTGTGCAGAAGAAAACTGGCAGATTGTAAACTGTACTACTCCAGCCAACTTCTTCCACGCAATGCGCCGTCAATTGGCTTGGAAATTTAGAAAACCATTGGTAGTATTTACTCCAAAAAGCTTATTGCGTTCACCTGATTGTGTGTCAACTATAGACGATTTAGCATCAGGTAGTTTCCAAGAAGTAATAGATGATACAGTTGTTGACAAAAAGAAAATTGAGTCGGTATTCCTATGTCAAGGTAAAATATACTATGAGTTAAAAGCTAAAGCGAAAGAAGCTGGAAACGAAACGACAGCATTCATAAGAGTAGAACAAATGTATCCTGCTCCATTGGCACAATTAGAAAAAATAATGGCAACATACCCTAACGCAACCCGTAAGGGATGGGTACAAGAAGAACCAGAAAATATGGGAGCACTTTCTTTTGTGAGTCGACTGTATACAGGACTTGGCCTAACCGAATTTATAGGTAAAGATTCTAGTTCTAGCCCTGCGAGTGGGTCGTCTAAACGCGACGCTCTTCGACAAGAAGAAGTAATAAAGAAAATATTTCAATCAGAAAATAGCACTGTAAACGCATAACCATGGCATACGAAATCAAAGTTCCCAGCCCGGGAGAATCAATAACCGAAGTAGAAATAGCTCAATGGCTAGTTGAAGAAGGCGATTATGTAGAAAAAGATCAGCCAATTGCTGAGGTTGATTCTGATAAGGCCACTTTGGAATTACCAGCAGACGAATCTGGTATCATTACTCTAATAGCCGAGGAAGGCGATGTTGTAAAAGTGGGGCAAGTAGTTGCTACACTTGATACATCAGCTAAAGCACCAGAAGGCGCAGCACCGAAAGCAGAAAAACCTGTTGAGGCAGCTCCAAATCCTAACCCGGTAAAAGAAGCGCCAAAAGCGGAAGCTCCTGCTCCAGCTAAAAACGATAGCTACGCAAAAGGACATGCTTCTCCTGCAGCAGCAAAAAGCATTGCTGAAAACAAATTAGAAGCATCGAAAATAAGCGGTACGGGCAAAGATGGTCGTATCACAAAACAAGATGTTGCTGATTACATCACTTCTGGTGTAAATGTAGAAAGTGCACAAGGTTGGGGTGGATCACGCGAGATTCGTCGTGAGAAAATGTCTATGCTACGTCGTAAAGTAGCCGAGCGTTTGGTTTCTGTAAAGAATGAAACCGCCATGCTTACTACATTCAATGAAGTGAACATGGAACCTATCATGACGCTTCGTAAGCAATACAAAGATAAGTTTAGAGAAAGTCATGGTGTAAACCTTGGTTTCATGTCTTTCTTTACCAAAGCGGTAACAGAGGCATTGAATCTTTTCCCAGCGGTAAATGCGCAGATCGATGGAAAAGAAATGATGTTGCATGACTATGCTGATGTAGGAATTGCAGTTTCATCTCCAAAAGGATTGATGGTGCCAGTGGTTCGTAATGCAGAGCAAATGTCTTTAGCAGAAATCGAAGCTGAAATCAAACGATTGGCTGTAAAAGCACGCGATGGGAAATTAAGTATCGACGATATGAGTGGTGGTACATTTACCATTACTAATGGAGGTGTTTTCGGATCAATGATGAGTACACCAATTATCAATCCTCCACAAGTTGCAATTTTAGGAATGCACAACATTGTTGAGCGTCCGATTGCGGTGAACGGGAAAGTAGAGATTAAACCAATGATGTACTTAGCTCTTTCATACGACCACAGAATTATCGATGGTAAAGAATCGGTAGGTTTCTTAGTAAAAGTTAAAGAGATGATAGAGAATCCATCGAAGATGATCTTCGGCGGTAAATCTCCAGAAGAAGTACTTTTGAATTTGTAATTAAAATCTAACTATTGAATATTAAAAAAAGGAGCTCTCGGGCTCCTTTTTTAGTTTAGTGCTTTACTTTTTAAGGGTGTAGTTTACACCAATAAAGTAAAGCCTGCCAATGGGCGATTGCCATGCAATGGATGCTTCTGGCTCACCTTCATTCAATCCTAACCAAGCATTTTTTTGCTTTGCGTTGAGAATGTTTTCTGCTCCGGTGTAAAAACGCCATTTTTTCCAGGTTTTAGATACTTGAAAGTTGAGCAAGTAATATGCATCTATCTCTCCTTTATTTATAATGTCAGAAATCGGTACATCGGGCAAAGTTTGACGTCCGATTCTGCTGATTGTGGTATTGAACAGCCATTCGTCTCGAGTTTCATAACTAAGATTTATAAAGCTTCTGTTGTGTGGTAACAGCCATATGTTGTTGAAACCTCCATTGATATCGGTTGCTTTTTGCTCATTGTACTTGTAAGCAACTTTGAGTTCAAGTCGTGGAATGATTTCGTAATTAACTTGCACCAAAAAACTATGGTTGGTCGCTTTCGAGTGTTGGCGTAGGTCTAGTACATCGACTCCAACATAATGAGACAATACCCTGTTTTGGAATTGTTGGTAATGGTGCTCTATTAAAATATCTCCTTCGCGATATCCTATTTTAAATTTGCGCCAAATGCTAGAAAATAAACTCCACGATTCTTCGGGGTTCGACAAGTTTTGCAAGCCAACAATGTTTCTATTGTTCATCATCATACTGTAATGTTCAGCTACGAGGTAGTTGCTTCTAAATGCTCGGCCAATTCCTGTTCTGAAAACCGTTTTGGAATTGAAGGCATGACGATAATTTAAGCGAGGAGAAACGATCCATTTGTTTTGGTAATAATCGGTTCTTAAACCCAATGTCAGATTGTCGTTTTCACTCAAAGTACCATTGTATTCTGCGAAAACACCAGGAATAACTCTGTCAAAATTATTGGATATAGTAGTTGTGTCTGCAGCCATTCTAATTATTTCATCGTCTGATTTTTCTTTCAATAACGATGCTCCAACTTTGATGATATGATTGGTGTTGGATATAAAATTTTGGTGAATTAGGTTCAAATACAACTCACTGGTTTTTGATGTTAAATCTTTATTGCCGATGGAACCATCAAAATCATATTGATTGTAGCTGTACTGAAAACCTATGCTTTTACCCGTGTTGGATAATACATATCCACTTTTTCCAAATAGGCCAATGTTTTGATCGTTTAAGGTTAGCGGGAAGGATGAATCAACACTGCCGCCATCACGATTGTTTTCATTGAAGGTTAGGTTGATGTCGTTGTGAAACTTAGAAGAAGGGCTGAAATTCTGACTCAATACAAAGTTTTTCTGAGCCACTTTTGGCATCTCGTAATACCCGTCGTTGTTCTCGTCTAAAGCATTTGCCCAACCGGATACATTCCACAGCAATGCGGCTTTGTATTTGTTGTCGTTGTGCAATTGGTTTACACCATTAGCTTCCCATCTTGCAAATGAATTGGTGTAAAGGTTGAATTCTTGAATGCTTTTTTCAGAAAGGCCTTTTAATTCAACATTTATTTGACCACTTAAACCTTCAAAACCATTCGCTACGGAACTGTTTCCTTTCAATATTTGAATGCTTTCTACCCATGTTCCTGGAATAGAGTTCAATCCATTGATAAGTCCATTACCTCTTATTCTTGGCATGTTTTCTACACTCAATAGAGCGTATTTTCCACCTAAGCCAAGCAACTTTATGGTTTTCGATCCCGATGCACCATCGCTAAAAGTAGCATCAATAGATGGGTTGGTTTCGAAACTTTCGGCAAGGTTGCAACACGCTGCTTTGTAGAGTTCTTTCTCATCAATATTTTCTATCTGTATGCTACTGGCAAACAAAATATTGGATGATTTTTTTCTCGAACTTATATCGAGCGTTTTTAAATTGGTAGCACTGCTCAATAAATACGTGTCGTTAGCCTTCTTTACTAGAAAAGTATCTTGACTATATCCGTAAGCAGATACTATTATTGATCGATTAACATAGGCATCATTCAACAGGAAATTTCCGATAGAATCAGCTTTTATATAAATGGATTCCCCGTCAATTTTGATGCTGGCAAAAGGAATGCCTTCTTTAGTGTTGTTATCGGCAATACGAGAGTTTTGAGCACGAGCGATTATACTTACTCCTATGGATAGAAGTAAGTATAGAATAGATCTGTATCTCATTATTTAGTGCTTTTCTACGGATTCGTATTTGCAGCAGTTGGGTAAGTTCTCGTAGCCTTTTTTGTCGTGAGGATGTTTGCTGGTTGTATGTCCGGCTTTTGCAACTCTTTTGGATATGTCGTCCATTGTTGTTTTTTCCGTATTGTAAGCAACTGTTAAGTACGAGTTTGTCAAATTCCACTCAGCAAATTTCACTCCTTTACCATAAGCATGTTTTTGGATGCGTTGTTGACACATTTCGCAAACACCTTCTACATAAAGGCTGTCGGTTTTTACTTTTTCTTGAGATTTAAGTTGTGTTGCGCTCAATATTAATGCAGCGCCAATGATTAAGTATTTCATGTTGTTTAATTTTTATTAGATAGAATGTGATAGCACGAATGCTGAGAATAATTCCAATAAAAACTAATGATATACTATGTATTGATTGTACAGTTTATGAAGCGATTGTACAGGTGGGGAGAAATGATGATAATACTCTAATAATGAAAGAGTTTTACTATTGAAAACAACTTTTGAAATCGTTAAGGAATTATAATTTGCTACAAGTACATTGTGCTGATTATTCCAATTAATTTCTTGTATGGCCTGATGCTCTTTGTCAGCCGTATTGGGTAACTCTATGTCTGAACAACAGCTTGCTTCAATCGAGGTGGTATTGTTGGAATCACCTTCAAATTCATCGGCACAGCAATTTTCTTCTACTCGTACATCGCCACAAAAATGAGCGTAGCTTGGTAGCTTGAGCATTACTAAAAAGTAAAGCAATAAAAATGCAGTATGAAGAACTTTTCTATTCAAAACCACTTCAAAGGTAATGATATGACTTTATTGATGTGCAATTCAGTTCCTTTTTCAACGTTTTTTGGGAGTCGATAATATTTAGTCCTGTAAGAAATCGATTACGCAATCTGATAATTGTGTTGGTTGTTCGGCGTGTACCCAATGTCCGGCATTGCTTATAGAGCATAATTCGGAATTAGGAAAAATGTCTTGAATACCGTCCCAATCTGTATCTAAAATATAGCCACTGTTTTCGCCACGTATAAAAAGCGTTTCTACCAAGCAAGGGAATTCTGGAATGTTACTAACCACTTCATTGTAGTTGGCATGCAGTGCATCTAAATTAAAGCGCCAAGCTAAAAGACCCTTTTCTTTCCAATACAAGTTTTTCATTAGAAACATGCGTACTCCAGCTTGTGTTATGTGTAAACTTAATTGTTGGTCGACTAAATTTCTTGTGTTGTGAATGTTGAAATCAACGCTGTTAAGAGCGTCGAAAATTTCGTTGTGATGAGGAGGATATGATTTGGTTCCTATATCAACCACAATTAGTTTGGTTACTATCTTATCGTTGAGTTGAGCAAAGCGCATGGCTGTTTTTCCGCCTAAAGAATGTCCTAGTAAATAGCATTCGGTAATATTCTCTTTTTCAAGAAGCGACTCTAAATCAGCAACCATTAAATCAAAGGTGAATTCAGAACTGTGTTCCGAATGACCATGATTGCGTTGGTCGACTAAATACACAGTAAATTTATTTGCCCATTTTTTGGCTAAGCTTTGCCAATTGTCTCCACTACCTAAAAGTCCATGAAGAATGACCAATGCAGGGCCGTTTCCTATTTTTTTGAAATGCAATTCCATTATCTCAATTTGGCTAAATACATTTTTATGGTATTGTCTAGTCCGTAGTACAAGGCATCGCTAATGAGAGCGTGGCCAATAGAGACTTCCATTAAACCGGGTATGTTTTGTTTGAAATAAGCTAAGTTTTTAAGATTAAGATCGTGACCTGCATTAATGCCTAATTCTAATTTTTGTGCCACAATGGCTGCTTTTTTGTACGATTCTATTGCTGTTTCAGGATCATCACCAAATCGCGAAGCATAATCTTCGGTGTACAATTCTATTCTATCGGCCCCCGTTTTTTTAGCCCATTCAATTTGTTTCGCGTCAGGATCGATGAATAAACTCACTCTACGATTTTCTTTATGAAGCATTTGTACAACATCTTTTAGCTTGTCGAAATGTTTTTTGCAATCCCAACCAGCATTAGAAGTCAATACGTCTGGAGCATCCGGTACAAGGGTTACTTGGTCAACTTTGTGTTTGCAAACTAAGTCCAAGAATTCTTTGTTTGGGTATCCTTCAACATTAAATTCTGTTTTGATGTTGTGACTTAAATCTTCAACATCGGTATAGCGAATATGGCGTTGATCTGGTCTTGGGTGAACGGTAATGCCTTCGGCTCCAAATAATTCGCAATCCATAGCCGTTTTTAAAACGTTAGGTATATTACCTCCACGGGCATTTCTTATGGTTGCAATTTTGTTGATGTTGACGCTGAGTTTAGTCATTAAAGGTTAATTTGTGCCAAAATTTTTTCTAGAATAAACCAAAGGTATAAAGTTTGTTACGTAAGTAATAAAGGCAAACGATGAAAGCAGTAGAATTAATAGCACCCCTTTATTTAGAAATATCTAAATCAGAAATTGGTAGCAAGGCTTTGCAACTAATGCAAGACAACCATGTTTCGCATTTGCCTGTGGTTGAGGATAAAAAATATCTTGGCATAGTAAGCGAAGAATCTTGTGAGGATGTAGATGTAATGGAGCCGCAACTCATGCCATTTAAAATAGGCCCAAACGTTCATTTTTGGGATGTATTGAAGTTTTTCAAAACATCGGGCGTGTCGGTAATACCAGTAGTTACGGAAGAAGACGCCTTTTTGGGTGTTATTACCAAAAGTCATTTGGTAGACTTGGCAGGAGAAATTAGTACCGTACAAGACGAAGGAGCCATAGTTGAGTTGATGATTGCCCCTCGCGATTATTCTATGTCGCAAATTGCTCAAATTGTAGAAGGCAACGATGTGAAAATTCATTCGGTTTTAGTGAACGAAATGGCAAATGAAAACCTAATTATGGTTGTGCTTAAATTAAATTCAGTTCACATTTCTGGTGTTATGCAAACATTTTCACGTTACAACATGTCGGTAAGAAGAGTCTATAATTACACCGACGACATGGATTGGCTCAATGATAGGAAAGATGGTCTTATTCGTTATTTAGATTTTTGAGGTTTCGCTTTTTCATAACACTACTTGCTCTCTTTGCAGTAAGTAATTTATTGGCTCAAAATGTCAAAGTTGAAGTCGATTCTATTTTTTTTGAGGGCAACAAAAGAACCAAAGAAGGTTTTCTTAGAGAGCTCATTCTACTCGAAGAGTGTGTAGAATATAGTCAAACAGTATTCGATAGTCTATTGACTGAAAGCGAACATAGACTGAATCGTAGTAGTCTTTTTAAAACGGTTCATGCTAATGTAGATGGTGTAAAGTCGTCTGGGAAAACCATTGTTAAAATTTGTTTTGTAGTAGATGAACGGTGGTACACATGGCCGTTTCCTATTTTTCGTTTAACTGACCCAAATTTCAATTTATGGTGGCGCGATAAAGATTTCGATAGAATAAGTTATGGCGGGGCCTTGAGGTTGGAGAATATCAATGGGAAAGGCGACGAGTTGTTTGTGAAAATAGTATCGGGTTTTAGTCAAGAATTTCGATTGTCTTATTCAAAGTTTGTACGTAAAACTTGGGGGTTGAGTTATGGTATGTCTTATATTCAGTACCCTACTTTAGAAGTAGATAATATCAATGGCGAAAGAATTTTCAAGAAAAGAACACCACATGCCATCAAAGAGCGATTTGGGGTTGGAGTGTCTACTGCAAGGCAGATAGATGCCCATCAATCAATAGGCTTTTCTATCGATATGTATCAGAGTGTAGCCTTAGATTCTTTGCTGGAATACAATAGCCATTATTTCGGAGAAGAAAACAAAAGTAGATTGCTTACTACGTACTTGTCTGGCGGTTATCATAGCGATAGTCGAGACAATATTTCCTTCCCACATAAAGGTCAATTTTTTTCCTTCAGTTCAAGAATTCCCATACTTGGTTTGAAGAAAGTGTTGTGGATGAACTCTATTGATTTTAGAAGGTACAAGGAGATTAAACGACATTTGTTTTCGGTTCAATTTCAGGGGCAATGGGTTTTAAATGCAGAGAAAAATACCGCGTTCGAATTCATTACTTCAAATAGACTAACCAAAGTACCACGCATATTCGATTTGTATGTGCCCAATACACTGAATTGGCTACAAAGTAGAAGCCAATATTTCTTTTTGGTGTTTAAAAACAAAACCATAAAAACTAATTTTATTCCAGTTCGTCAATTCAAGCATCCCTTTGTTACTTTGGCTGTAGGGCCTTTTGTCGATCAAGCATTTTTGCATTCGTATACCGACAATGGTAACCTGTACAATTCTTGGTTGGTAAGTACAGGAGTTAGTGTACAATTAGCGTCGTATTACGATAAAGTTGTACGCTTCGATGCGGGATATAATAGTTTAGGAGACTTTGGTGTATTTTTGCACTTTACAAAAGCATTGTAATGAAGATAGCCATTTACGGAAAGCATTTTACGTCCAATTTTGGGCCCGCTATTCAGTTCTTGCTCAATAATTTAATTGCGCAAGGGGTTGAGCTCTATATCTACAATCCTTTTTGTAAGGTTTTGTTCGATTGTATTACGATGCCTAAAAACTACAGTAAGTTTTGGGAGGCTAGTGATATTGAGAGCATTCAGCCAGATTTGCTTTTGGCTATAGGAGGCGATGGTACGGTTCTAGAAACTGTTCAGTTTGTGTACGGAACTAAAATACCAGTTTTGGGAATCAATACAGGGCGTTTGGGTTTTTTATCGAGCATAGCTAGAGAAGAAATAAGCAATGCTGTAAAAGCCATTGCTCAAGGACATTATAGTGTAGAAGAAAGAAGCTTGATTCAGCTTAAGAATCACGATTTTGACGGCCGAAACGTAGCGCTTAATGAGTTTACTGTGCTCAAAAAAGATTCATCATCTATGATAACGGTAGAAACTTATATCGACGATGAATATCTGAATTCGTATTGGGCCGATGGACTGATAATTTCTACGCCAACAGGTTCTACAGCGTACAATTTGTCTTGTGGTGGGCCTATTTTGGCGCCAACGTCAAAGTCATTCATTATAACACCAATATCACCTCATAATTTAAATGTAAGGCCTATAGTCTTGCCCGATCATAGTACCATAAAATTGAAAGTTAAAGGCCGAGGCGACAGTTACCTTATGGCTTTGGATGCAAGAAATAGATCGTGTTCATTTTCTGACTACTTAGAGTTGGGTAAAGCCCCTTTTGGTTTTATGCTGGCAAAGCTTACAAGCGATAATTTTTACCACACCCTTCGCAATAAATTAATGTGGGGACTAGACCACAGAAATTAGATTAACACAATAAATGTGCTAATGCTGCATTAATGTTGCAATGAATAAACTACAACTCCTCATATTTCTGCTTTTTAGTGCAGTATTTGTTTGCTCAGCGCAAAGCAGGTACCAGCGCTCAAAAGAATTTGGGATAACTCTCGGAACGCAGAGTTATGTAGGCGAGTTCAATAAGTCACCTTTGAATGTCAGTAATATTGGATATGGTTTTTATTATCGATATAATTTCAATAGAAGAGTAGGGTTAAATTTCGGGTTTTGGTCAGGAACCATCGAGGGGGCAGATTCTACTTCTGAAATTCTATTTGAGAAAAACAGAAATCTAAGTTTTCAAAATCGCATTCAAGAATTGTCGGTTGTCTTTGAAATGAATTACTTCGATTATCAAATCAGCAACCCTAAATATCCATTTTCACCCTACCTGTTTTTTGGGGTTTCGGGTATAATTTCCAATCCAAAGGCAGAAAATGCACAAGGCGAGATGGTTAATTTAAGAGAAATAGGGACAGAAGGACAGCATTTCGAGGGAGGTAAACCTTACAATTTAATTAACTTCGCCGTTCCGTTTGGAATTGGGTTTAGAGCAAATATTGTAAAAGGCTTAGCAGTAAGTGTTTACGCAGGTGCTAGAAAAACATTTACAGATTATATTGATGACGTAAGTTCGTTTTATGTAAGCACAGAAAGCTTCGACGAAAACGAAAGGCCATTTGTAGATAATAGCATTAATCCTCCAAACGGATTGGACAACAACGAAGGTACATACAGGGGCGACCCTAGTTCTAATGATTGGGTTTTTATATCGGGTGTTATGCTCAACGTAAAACTCAATAGAAAAAAGAACAGCTGCCCGGCTTGGAACTTGTAAGAAAATAGAATGCAAAGCGACAAAGATCTGCTACATAAAATATCGTTGAACAAGGTGCCTCACCATGTTGCTGTTATAATGGACGGTAATGGGCGATGGGCCAAAGAAAAAGGCGAACAACGAGTGTATGGGCATGCCCATGGTGTGCAAGCAGTAAAACGAACGGTAGAAGCTGCTATTGAAAGCGGTGTTAAGGTGCTTACTTTATATGCGTTTTCTACAGAAAATTGGTTGCGTCCTAAGCAAGAAGTCAATGCTTTGCTTGAATTGTTTGTGTCAACAACATTAAAAGAATTAGAAGGGTTGATAGAAAACGGTATTCGTTTGATGTCGATTGGCGATAAAGAACAACTGCCAGAAAACTGTCGTAAAGTTTTGGCAGATGCTGTTGGAAAAACTAAAACCAATGAGCGTCTAATTCTGAATTTAGCTATAAGCTATAGTTCTAAACACGAAATTACTCAAGCCGTAAAAAATATTGGGAAAGATTGTGCTGAAGGCAAATTATCGCCAGAAGACATTTCACAAGAACTTATTACTAAATCATTATACACTGCCGATATTCCAGACCCTGATTTACTTATCAGAACGAGTGGAGAGCAGCGCTTAAGTAATTTTTTACTTTGGCAACTAGCCTATGCAGAGTTTTATTTCACCGAAACTTTGTGGCCAGATTTTAATAAAACGGATTTTTACCAAGCCATTTTTGCCTACCAAAACAGAGAACGTCGTTTTGGGAAAACAGGTGAACAAATTCAACCTGTTTCGTAATTCATGAAAAAACTTCTATTCGCATTTTTCGCAGCAATTAGCCTATTTTCAGCTAACGCACAAATCAATATTGGATCTGCACCAAGTGTTTCTTACGACGCACCAGTAGATTATACCATAGCCGATATTACTGTAACAGGGGCCGGTAATTTCGATACCGAAGCTATCATACTTTTTACAGGTTTAAAACGAGGTGAAACTGTTAGTATTCCTGGTGAAAACATCAGTAAGGCCATCAAAAATTTGTGGGAGCAACAATTGTTTGCCAATATTAAAATTCGTGTTGCAGAAGTTAGAGGAAGCAATGTTTACCTAAACATTGATCTAGAGGAACGTCCTCGCCTTTCTCGATTCAAATTCAAAGGAGTTAGAAAAAGCGAATCAGAAACTTTGCGTGGTAAAATCAATTTGAGATTGGGTACTATCGTCAACGAAAATTTACTTCAAAACACCAAAAACATCATCGAGAAATACTACATAGAAAAAGGGTATTTGCAATGTGAAGTAAACCTTAATAGTGAGGTTGATTCAATAGTAAAAGATGCGATTCTATTAAAAATTGATGTTGAAAAAGGTGAAAAAGTTAAAATCGCCAACATTTTTGTGAATGGTAACACGGCCTTGGAAGACAAGAAAGTGAAAAAAGCCATGGGTGAAACCAAAGAAAAACGCTGGTATAAAATTTTCACTGCGTCTAAGTTTTTAGAAAACGAATACGAAGCTGATAAAAGAGCTGTAATAGAAAAGTACAATAGCAAGGGATATAGAAATGCTAAAATTGTTTCAGACTCCGTTGTATACGATAAAGAAATCAACCGTGTAAATATTTACTTAGAGATTAAAGAAGGGAAGAAATTCTATTTCAGAAACATCAATTGGGTTGGAAACATCAAATACAACGATGCTTTCTTAAGCGATAAGTTGGGGATTAAAAAAGGCGATGTTTACAACAAAGAATCGCTTACAGAGCGCATACAGTTTTCTCAAAACAATACCGATATCAGTTCACTGTATTTGGATGATGGGTATTTATCTTTTTCTGCTACCCCAGTAGAAACATTGGTTGAAAACGATAGCATCGATTTTGAAGTAAGGATTTACGAAGGGAAGCAATACCGAGTAAACAACATTATCATCAAAGGAAATACTAAAACCAACGACCGTATAATTCGAAGAACGGTAAGAACTCGTCCAGGTGAATTGTTTTCAAGAGCCGACATCATCCGTACACAGCGAGAATTATCTCAATTGGGGTATTTCAACCCAGAGCAATTTGGTATCAATCCAATCCAAAACGCAGCCGACGGTACGGTAGATATCGAATATACATTGGAAGAAAAACCATCTGATCAAATTGAATTATCAGGTGGATTTGGTGCCGGTAGAGTTGTTGGTACTTTGGGGCTTAAATTCACGAATTTCTCATTAAAAAACATTTTCAACAGAGAAGCTTACGATCCGCTTCCTAGTGGTGATGGTCAGCAATTGAGTTTAAGAGCTCAATCGAATGGTTCGTTTTTCCAAGCATACAGTTTCTCATTTGTGGAACCTTGGTTGGGTGGGCGCAAACCAAACTCATTCTCTGTTTCATTATCTCACTCTGTTCAAACCAATGGATTGGCTAAAAAAATTACAGTTGATGGTGAGAAAATAGATAACCCAGATAGAGCTTACTTGAAAATATATGGTGTTTCTGTAGGATTAGGAAAACGACTTCAAGTACCTGATGACTACTTCTCTTTATACCAAGGATTGTCATACCAACATTATGTGTTGAGTAATTTTGGTAACATATTCTCATTTGCTAATGGTAATAGTAACAACGTTAGTTATACGATGTCCTTCGGTCGTAATTCTGTTTCGCAACCTATATTCCCAAGATATGGTAGTGATATTAATTTAACCCTTAAAGCTACACCACCGTATTCTTTGATTTCGGGTAAAGATTTCTCAAATTCTACAGATCAAGAAAAATTCAAGTGGGTAGAATACCACAAATGGAAAGTGACAACATCTTGGTATACAGAAGTGGCCAAAAACTTAGTGTTGTACAACAAAGCAGGTTTTGGTTTCTTAGGTATTTACAATCAAGATATTGGGTTGTCTCCATTCGAAAGATATTACTTAGGTGGTAGTGCACTTTCAGGTTTTTCTTTGGATGGTCGAGAAATTATTGGACTTAGAGGATATGATGATTTGTCACTTTCTCCAACAACGGGTGGACAGTACATATCTAAATTTACTTCCGAATTACGCTACTTATTATCACCAAACCCAAGTGCAACCATTTACATGCTAGGCTTTTTTGAAGCAGGTAACACTTGGAATGGATTTACCAACTACAATCCGTACGATTTAAAGCGTAGTGGAGGGATAGGTTTAAGAATTTTCTTGCCGGCATTCGGATTGATGGGACTTGACTATGGCTGGAGGTTTGACGATGTTCCGGGTAGAGAAAATATGGCTCGTGGACAATTCCATTTCACGATTGGCGCGAATCTTGGAGAACTGTAACAAAACACACTTTATGGGGATAAAAAAAATAATAGCACTTTTTGTTTGCTTAGTTTCTATTCAAGTTCTTTCTGCTCAACGTGTTATGTTGGTTGATAGTGACTTTATTATGGAGAATGTTCCAGAATTTAAAGAAGCTCAAGAAAAATTGAATTCGCTGTCAAAACAGTGGCAAGGTGAAATCGAAAGCCGTTATAAAGCCATTGCCGAAATGAAAAGCGCATATCAAGCTGAATTGGTATTGCTTACCAATGAAATGCGTGAAAATCGCTTGGCAGAAATTGAAGTGAAGGAAAAAGAAGTAATAGAGCTTCAGCAAGCAAAATTTGGTACAGATGGAGAGCTGTTTAAGAAAAATCAAGAATTGGTTCAACCTGTTCAAGAAAAACTTTACACAGCCATTAAGGATGTTGCTGAATCGGGTAATTACGATTTAGTGATTGATAAAGCCACACAAAATTCGGTTTTGTATTCCGATCCTAAATTGGACAAAAGCCTTACCGTACTCAGAAAAATGGGGGTAAAACTTTCGGCTAATTAAGTAGAATAAAAAAATACATTTGCAGACAATAATTTTAAACTCGACAATAACACAAAATATGAAAAAACACATCATACTTATGCTTGCCCTAGTGATAGGTTTCGCTGCAAGCGCACAAATCAGATTAGGACACATCAACTCTCAAGAGTTATTGGAAATGATGCCAGAAAAAACAGCTGCTTTCAAAAAAGCTGAAGCATTGGCAACTGAACTTCAAAAGAAATTGGAAACAATGTCTGCTGAATACGAACAAAAAGTGACAGACTACCAAGCAAAAGAAGCTACAATGTCTCAAACTATCAAGCAATCTACAGTAGCAGAAATTACTAGTTTACAACAACGTATCCAACAGTTTCAGTCTACAGCTCAAGAAGAAATCGCAAAAGAAGAGCAAAGATTGTTGCAACCAATATTGGATAAAGCTCGTACTGCAATTTCTAACGTAGCAAAGGCTAATGGTTTTGCATACATCTTTGATATTTCAAGTGGAGCAACTGTTTACGAAGGTGGAGAGAATGTTTTGCCATTGGTAAAAAAAGAACTTGGAATTCAGTAATTCGTATTTCATAAAACAATATATTAACCACGTCTAGGCGTGGTTTTTTTATGCTCGAAAAAAAATATATAGGAGTTTTTGATTCAGGAATTGGTGGACTAACGGTTGCGAGAGCAATCAAAGAACGCATGCCATCTTTGCCTCTCATTTATTTTGGTGATACAGCCCATTTGCCTTACGGAGATAAATCGCCAGAAAGCATCTTGAATTTCGCGAAAAAAATCATGCATTTCCTGTATGAAAAAGGTTGTACGCATATCGTGGTAGCCTGTAATTCAGCATCATCTGTATTGGCTAAAAACGGAATCAGTACCTACAAATCCATTCCCATCATCAATGTTGTAGATCCTGTTGTAAATCACTTAGCCGATTGTGCTGTAAGTCAAATAGGAATAATTGGCACTAAAGCAACCGTTAACTCTGGAATATACGAAGATAAACTAGCTGCTGTGGCGAATCATATTACGGTAAAAAGTCTTGCAACACCACTTCTAGCTCCTATGATTGAAGAAGGATTCTTCACCAATAAAATAAGCAAAGTTGTCATCAATGAATACATCAAAGATGAAAAACTAAAAGGCATAGAAATGCTTGTGTTAGCTTGTACTCATTACCCTCTTATTCGAGCGGAAATACAAGCCATGTTACCAAAAATTCCAGTGATAGACAATGCAGAACTCACCGCTTTGGCACTCGAAAAAGAATTAGATGGAACGGTAAGTCAGTACTTTGCTGGTGAAGATTTGTTTTATGTAAGCGATTACACCGAAGCTTTCAGAAACAGTACCCGCTTTTTTTTCGGTGAAAAACTGAATTTAAACGTAGTTACTCTTTAAACCAACTAGCGTATTTCACGTAGTTTTTAGCAATACGTTGAACTTCTCCAGCAAACAATTCTGGTGATAGAGTTTTTATCTTTTTAGCCGGATTTCCAGCATAAACACTCCACGATTCACACACGGTATTTTGTGTTACAACTGCACCAGCACCAATAATTACATTAGAATGTATGTGCACGTTGTCCATTACAATTGCGCCCATTCCTATCAAAACATTGTCTTCAACAGTACAACCGTGAACTAAGGCGTTGTGGCCAATGCTTACGTTGTTGCCTATAGTTGTTGGGTATTTTTTATAAGTGCAATGTATTACTGCTCCATCTTGGATGTTAACTCTTCGCCCCATTTTGATGTAGTTTACATCAGCCCTAACTACAGCGTTGAACCAAAATGAACAATCGTCTCCGCATTTCAGTTTACCAATTAAAGTAGCGTTTGGAGCAACAAAACAATTGTCGCCTAATTCTGGGCTTTCGCCTCGAACAGTTATGATGTGTGGCATAGAATGGAATTTGAGCCGAAAAATAGACTTAAATTCTTAAAAGAAATTAAAGTATCGCTATCAAACTAGCTTTTCTGGTAAACTGCTTTGTACATTTGCGGCCACAAATAATTACTGATGTCTAAAATTCCAAGTACTGTATATGCTGAAATGACTCCCAATCCTAAAACCATGAAATTTGTTGCCAACAGATTGATGGTAAAAGGTGGAGGAACTGTAGAGTTTTTCAGCAAAGCAGAAGCAAGAGGTCACTCAGCTTTAGCCGACGATTTGTTCAATTTCCCTTTTATAGAGTCTTTGTTTTTTACTAAAAACTTTGTTACAGTAACTCAAAACGGTGCGGCCGATTGGGATATGGTTAATATGCAATTGCGTGAATTTATCCGCGACTTTTTGCAATCAACTGAGTTTGCTGTAGAAAGTATTCCTGCTCCAAAAGAAAACGGGACAGCATCCGAATCTAAAAATCAAGCTCCAGTAGAACCATCAGAATTGGACGAGCCAATTAAAAAACTTTTGGATGAATATGTGCGACCAGCTGTAGAAGGCGATGGCGGTGCTATTGATTTTAAAAGCTATAAGGATGGTGTTGTAACTGTTATTTTGAAAGGAGCATGCAGTGGATGCCCAAGCAGTACAGCAACATTAAAAGGCGGCATAGAGCAATTGTTGAAGTCTAAATTGCCTAGTGTAACCGAAGTTGTTGCAGAAGAATTGTAGCATCCATTCATAGCCTTTTAGCGTGAAGATGATAAAGGCTTAATGACTGAATGTTGAAATTAAATATCTATAGATTAGTTATTTAACCGTGTGTTATTTGATGTGTAAAATTAGATAATGCAGCTGTTTTAGAAGCAGATGAAACCTTATTTAATAAGTATATTGGATTGTAAATTCAATAAGCCAGTGAACTTATTATCCTGAAGTTAAAAGAAACAATTTTTATTTCTACTATTTTTACCCCATATTTTTAAGTTTTGAGCAATTCACTGGTAATTATCCCAACATACAACGAGAAGGAAAACGTACAAGCAATAATAGAAGCTGTTTTCGAAAACACCGACTATCACGTACTTATCGTTGATGATAGTTCGCCAGACGGTACCGCTGATATTGTAAAAGGTATGGCAGAAAAGACAGACAGGTTGTTTTTGCTAAGTAGAGCAGGAAAACAAGGTTTGGGGACAGCCTATATAGCGGGTTTTAGATATGCCTTAGAGCATAACTATGAATACATTTTTGAAATGGATGCCGATTTCTCTCATAACCCTAAAGATTTACCTCGCTTACGTGCTGCTTGCGAAAATGGAGCTGATTTAAGTGTTGGTTCTCGTTACTGTAAAGGTGGTAAGGTGAGCAATTGGCCTTTGAATAGAATTTTGATGTCTTACTTAGCTTCAGTTTATGTACGAGCTATTTTGTGGGTTCCGTTTAAGGATACTACAGCAGGCTTCAAATGCTATACAGCGAAAGTATTGCGAGCAATCGATTTAGATAATATCAAATTTGTGGGTTATGCATTTCAAATTGAAATGAAATACAAAGCACACAAACTTGGTTTTAAAGTGGGCGAAGTTCCAATTACCTTTATCGATCGTCAGTTAGGGAAAAGTAAAATGAACATGGGTATTTTCAATGAAGCCATTACAGGCGTATTGAAAATGCGTTTCAGTAAATAAAAAACTCAATGGCATACATCATTAAGAATGCCCAATTGGTTAGCAGTGAAGGGATTCTTTCTGCTGATGTGTTGGTTGTAAACGATAAAATCGAGCGCATTGCACCTCAAATTGAGAATGCTAACAATGCAAAAGAAATAAATGCTGAAGGAAAATTCCTTTTTGCTGGCGCTATAGACGATCAAGTACATTTTCGTGAGCCAGGTCTTACGCACAAAGGAAATATAAAATCGGAATCGCTGGCAGCATTGGCAGGTGGTATTACATCGTTCATGGAAATGCCCAACACCAATCCGCAATCGCTAACACAAGAGCTTTTGCAAGCCAAATACGATATTGCAGCGGCCAACAGTCCTGTGAATTACTCCTTCTTTATGGGAGCGTCCAACGAAAATCTAGAAGAAGTACTTAAAACCGATCCTAAAAAGGTATGTGGTGTAAAAGTATTCATGGGATCTTCAACAGGAAATATGTTGGTAGACAATCGTGAGGTTTTAACTAATTTGTTCAGTCAATGGCCGCATCTTATTGCAACCCATTGCGAAGAAGAGTCGGTTGTTAGACGCAACTTAGAAATTGCCAAGCAACAATTTGGCGACAATATTCCGTTCGAACAACATCCTATTATTAGAAGCCACGAAGCCTGTTACGAATCTTCTTCTAAAGCGGTGGCTTTAGCGAAAGAAACAGGAGCAAGACTGCATATTTTACATATATCTACTGCTAAAGAATTGTCTTTGTTTGAAGCAGGACCAGTAGAAAATAAAAAAATCACAGCAGAGGCTTGTATCCATCATTTATGGTTTAGCGATGCCGATTATGCCACCAAAGGCAGCTTGATAAAATGGAATCCAGCAGTAAAGACGGCCAGTGACCGAGAAGCTATTCGTGCGGCGGTTAAAGACGATGTTATCGATGTTTTAGCAACCGATCATGCTCCTCATACATTCGAAGAAAAAAGCGGGAACTATATGACAGCACCATCTGGTGGACCATTGGTTCAACATGCTTTTATGGCTGCGCTTGATTTAGTTGAACAAGGAGTGTTTACTTATAGTGAAGTAGCCAAAAAAATGTCGGAAGCTCCTGCCAAACTATTCCGCATAGGCGATAGAGGATTTTTGAAAGAAGGCATGAAAGCCGATTTGGTTTTAATCAACAAAAACAAGTACACGGTTACTAAAGATAATTTGCTTTATAAATGTGGTTGGAGTCCTTTTGAAGGGCATACGTTCTCTCATTCTATTGAAAAAACATGGGTGAATGGTAAACTTATGTGGGATGGTGCTCTTGTTAACGATGCAAAGGGTGAAAGACTGACGTTTGATGTTTAAAACTTTAGGCATAATGTTGGCCATGGTGGTTTTTGTAACTGCTTGCGACCAAAAGAAAGAATATACTGAAAGCGAACTGGATTTTTATGCTAATGTTTTAACTCAATTGTACTTGGTGCAAGGGTATGATAATGCTAAACTTCGAGAATCTGGTGATACCATGTTGTTGGATAAGTTCAATACCGATACCATTTACGCTTTGTACGGAACAACAGAAGCAGAATTCAAACGTCAATACGACGAATTAAAAAAAGATCCCGAATCCTTTAATGCTGCTTATGCAATCATCAATACAAGGTTGGATAGTTTGCAAATGAGTTTGAAGCGTCAGTCTAAATTAAGCTACTCTTTGCCTTTGCCTAAAAACTTAATGCTTTCTTCAAGCGAAGATTCTATTGCATCCGAATCAGGTAAGCAAGAGTAATCACTATCGGTAGTAAGCGAATGAATGGTGTGCGAACGCAAACGTTGCTTGTTTATGAAAAGCACTTTGCCGAGGCCGCTTAATATTTGTAGTAGACGTAAAGTAGATTTCGAAATGAAAATTACACCCAGGTTACGAATGCTGCCTATGCTTTGTGCTACTGCTTTGTAATTAAGATTCTGACTTACCATTGTCGATGGCTTATATACCGATTGGTTAAAGTCGCTCAACATTCTTTCAGCCAAAAATTGTGCGCTAATAAATCCGCTTCCACCACTAGTGTAAGGCATTTTACCAAAGACCGTTTTAAGCAACATTTTTCCCATGGGGTGTTCTTTTGGGCAAGGTCCTACTATTACACCTGCTCTGTAGATAGAAGTGTTCAATCCTTCTTCATGAGCGCGGATGAATTCTAATTCCCCCAAAAACTTGGTGTAACCATAAAGGCTGTTCCAATGCAAGTCTCCCCAACTGTATTTGCCTTTGTATTTTTTACCGATAGCGGCTATTGAACTTAGGTATATCACCTTGGGTATTTGTTGTTCAATGCAAATATTTACGATGCGCTTACTGATGCTTACGTTGGCAGCAATCATTTCATTGATTTTACCGTCAAACTTTACTTTGGCAGCGCAGTGGTATACTTCATCGCAATTCTCCAAGGCCAAAGTAAGTGCTTGGCGGTCTTCGTAATCACATTCAATTATTTCTAATAGATCTTTAGTGCAACCATAATGCGCTAATAATTGATGAAAAAAGTGATCATCAGAAGGTGTTTGCCTAACAAGTGCTTTTACTTTATAATGCTTTAGTAGGGCGTTGGCTGTAAGATGTGCCCCCATCATACCATTGGCACCTGTTATGGCAATTGTTTTTATCATCCATGCAAATATGCTAAAGCTTTTTGTGTCGAGATTCAATCTGACTTCGAATAGTATTTACAGAACCTTATATTTGCCGCCATAAGAGCAAAACAGTAATGAAAAACTTTGTAGAAGAACTGAAATGGAGAGGAATGTTGCACGACTGTACACCAGACGCGGAACAAAAACTAATGGAAGGATCTACAAGTGGTTATGTGGGGTTTGATCCAACTGCCGATTCATTGCATGTTGGCAATTTGGTGCCCATTATGTTGCTTAAGCATTTTCAACGTTGCGGTCATAAACCAATTGCTTTGGTAGGTGGAGCAACAGGAATGGTAGGCGATCCATCAGGTAAATCAGCAGAAAGAAACTTGCTGTCTATGGACATCATCCGTGGAAACGAAAATGCAATCAAAGCGCAATTGGAGAAGTTTTTAAGTTTTGACGGCAATAACGCTGCCGAGATGGTAAACAACTACGATTGGTTTTCTGGCATTGGCTTTTTAGATTTTATTCGCGACGTTGGTAAGCACATTTCTGTGAATTACATGATGGCTAAAGATTCTGTGAAAAAGCGTCTAGAAACAGGCATTAGTTATACAGAGTTTACGTACCAACTGATACAAGGCTACGATTTTTTGCACTTGTACAAGGAGAAAAATTGTACGGTTCAAATTGGTGGTTCTGACCAATGGGGAAACATCACCACAGGTACAGAATTGATTCGTAGAAGTGTAAGTGGTGTAGCACATGCTATTACTTGTCCATTGTTGACCAAGTCAGATGGTTCAAAATTCGGTAAGTCTGAGGCGGGGAATGTTTGGTTGGATAGAAACAAAACCACACCCTTCCAGTTTTACCAGTTTTGGTTGAATGTAGCCGATGAAGATTGCGATAAATTATTGAAAACGTTTACATTTTTAGAGCAGCAAGAAATTGCAGATTTGATGGCGCAACACAACGAAGCTCCTCATTTGCGCTTGGCTCAAAAGAAATTAGCAGAAGAAATTACGGCCATGGTTCATAGTCTTGAAGATTTGGAAATGGCGATGGCTACCACGCAAATTATTTATGGTAAGTCAGACAAAAGCGATTTAGAAAAACTGAATCCGTCAACGATTTCTACTGTTTTTGAAGGCGTGCCTTCTGTTTCCTTAAGCAAAGCCGATTTATTGGGTGAAAACATTGTTGAGGTACTTTCTGAGAAAACCAATTTCTTGAAATCGAAAGGCGAAGCTCGCCGTGCATTGAAGGAGAATTCGATTGCTGTAAACCGAGAGAAGGTAAATGACGAACTTGTTTTTGACGAAAGCCATTTCATTTCCAATGCATTTGTATTGCTTCAAAAAGGAAAGAAAAACTTCTTTTTGTTGAAGATTGAAGCTTAAATGACGGGTTTGATGTTATGTTAGGACAGTGTCATGCCCTAAATTTATTCGCTAACCATAAGATTGCATCCGCGTAAGTCGCTTTGGTCAAAACGGCCTAGTACCTGAAAATGATTTCCTTCTCGTTTGCCTAAATCCTGTGTTTCAATAAAGGCGCAAGAATGCAAATTGGCTAAATCGATAACGTTAATTCCTCCACTGGTTTTGTGGTTGTTGTAATCAAAAGGATCGTCGCTTTGGCGTAGAACTATTTTCATCCAAGGAGGACAACTGAAATTTTTACCGTCCGTAGCGTAAGCTTGAGTTAAAAGCTCTGTCATGCCGTATTCACTGTATATGTTAGAGCATTTTAATCCTTCATTTAGTTTTAAATGAAGTTCATCTCTAATCAACTCTTTTCCTCGGCCTTTCATTCCTCCCGTTTCGAAAATTAAAGCTTCTGGAAAAGTAAAGGCACTATCGCATAATTCAAGTAAAGCAAAGGTTACACCAAATAGAACTACTTTTTTACCGCGTGCTAATGCATCCTGATAGTGAAGATGCAGGTCTTTATAATGATCTAGATAATACCGTTTGTTAGGTTGTTTAGATGCCGTCATAAGCGCATCGACCATATAGATAAGCGATGAGCCAGTGCGTTCTGAATAAGCCGGTAAAAGAGCTAAGAATTCATAATCGTCGGTCGGTCCAAAAAAATAATGCCAAGCCGCCATGAATGAAGTTTCATAATCGGAAACAGATTGTATTAAATGCCGACTTTGTATTCCGCCAGTTCCACTTGAAGTAAATGTTATTTCTGGAGTTTCATTGAAAGTGACGATGTCTTTAGTTTTAAAAAACTGAATGGGAAGAAACGGAATATCGTTTGGATGCTGTATGTCATTGGCATTAATATGAAGTGCCTGACAATATGCTTGGTATACGGCGTTATATTTATATTGGTACTGAAATACTTTCAAAGCTAGAACGTCGAATTGTTCAGGACTTTTCGAAAGCGTTTCTATGATGGATTTTACCGACAAATTGTACACAATGCAAGTATATAAATACATAATGGCTTTTTCAGTAGCTGCTTTCATTTTTGTTGGGTGCGAACCCGAAAGGAGTTATTCTGATATTCCAGAAATTAGCAATCTTACATTCAAAACATTAACCGATTCGGCAGGTGTTCTTACATTCGATTTTACCGATGGCGATGGAAATATAGGCTTAGATACTTTGAATGACACATTGCCTCCATACCATATCGATGGGGCTTTCTACAACAATCTTATTATCGATTATCAAGAATTTGAAAATGGTGAATGGAAAGGTTTAGAAGGAGTTGGTTTATCTCAGCGTATAATGCCATTTGCTCCTTTTGGTGGTGTTTATGAAGGTCAAATGGAGGTATTGTTGAATGCGCCTACTTATTATAACCCCAATACTACAAACGAATTATTAAGATTTCGAATTACACTATATGATAGGGATTTGAATGCAAGCAATACACTTATCAGCGAAACGATTAAAAAGTCTACGATCTAAATTTTGTTTCCAAAATATTTGCCAATAAAAAAGCCTTGAAAATTTTCAAGGCTTTTTTATAATTCTATGTAAGTGTGTTTAACTAACCACTAATGCATTGGCTTTCACGAAATCTGGTTGCGCTTCTTCTAACGCTTGGTGTACTTCGTAAATGTGATCTGCAGCACGTTCTAAATTGGTGTACAATTCAGAGAATATTGATGCGCTTTGTATGTTGAATTCACCATTTTCAATTCCTTTTAGGTGCATTTTTTTCAATTTGTTACGCATCTTATTGATCTTTTGTTCTACCTCAATTGCTTCAGAGTAGTCGTTCTTGTTGTTGTTTAAGTCAAGATTGGTTACCATGATTTCAAAGGCAGAATCAACAAGTAAAATCAAGTCATTAAGCTGACTGCGTTGCTCAGGCAGTAGGTATATTTTATCGTTTATTTTACGATTGAATACCGTACTAATTGCATAATAAATATCTCCAACAGTTTCTAAATCGTTAATGATGCTTAATAGCGCACTAATTCTTTTAGCTGTTCTTTCAGACACTTCTTGTGAAGAAATACCAGTTAGATATTTAGAAATTTCTTCTTCAGCAATATCTGTCAGTTCTTCATAGTGTCTTAATTCTTTAATTAAGGCCTTCTGCTCTTTAGCATTGTTTGAGTGCAATAATTTTTTTGTCAAAGTGTTCATTATAGCTGAAGTTCTACCAAGGTTGGCAACTTCTTTGCTTGCTTCTACAATACTTAATTCTGGAGTAGACATCAAGCCTCCGCTAATAAAATCTAAAGAGTACACTTTGTCTTCTTCGTTTTTAGCTGGTGTAATGCGTATAACAATTTTCTCAATTCCATTGATGAACCAAACCAATAAAAGCGTGTTAAGTATATTGAAGGCAATATGAAAATAGGTTAATCCCCATTTTACAGATGATGTATTCTCGTAAGCAGAACCATAAGTAGGAGTAACTAAGAAGGTATCGATTGCTGTAAGGAATGAGCTAAATATGAACAGCATCCATACTACCCCGAAGAGGTTGAATACTAAGTGGGCCCTTGCTGCTCGTTTAGCATGGACATTACCAATCATTGCAGCTAAGTTGGCTGTAATGGTTGTACCGATGTTTTCACCCAAAACAATAGCAGCTGCCATATTGAAGTCAATAATCCCTTGGTTACAAAGAACCAAAGTAAGAGTCATAGCCGCACTAGACGACTGAAGTATAACAGTTAAAACAGCTCCGATCCCAACAAAAATCAATGTTGAAAGAAAACCATAAGAATTGATTGAGTGTAAAAAGTCTAATGTTTCGGCACTAAATTCTGGGACAGCATTTTTTAAGGCTGAGATACCCATAAATAAAAAGGCAAACCCAATTAGAAATTCTGACCAACTTTTAGCCTTTGCGTTTTTGAAAAACATCAAAGGGAATCCGATCGCAATAATAGGTAGTGCATAGCTAGCAAGCGAGAATTTCGAGAAACCTAAAACGGTTACCAAAATGGCAGTCATGGTTGTGCCTATGTTAGCACCCATAATTACACCAATAGCTTGACGTAAAGAAAGTAAACCTGCATTCACAAAACTTACTACCATTACAGTAGTTGCAGAGGAAGATTGAACTAAAGAAGTTGTGATGAAACCAGTAGCAACACCCGAAAATCGGTTTTTGGTCATGGTATTGAGTATTGAACGTAGCTTAGTACCAGCTAGTTTTTGAATACCCTCACTCATTACTTTCATTCCGTAAATGAAAAATCCTAGGGCCCCTACTAATTTTAAGAATTCAAAAATACCAAAATCCATACGTGTAATTTGTATGCAAAACTACCATTCATACCGGTAGCATTTTGGCGCCAATGTTAAGAATAGATTATCAATTGGCGTATTTGCCAACAATGGGAAGTTGCCTTCCTTCACCGAAGCTTTTTTTGCTGATTCTAAGTACTGGTGGGAGTTGGTAGCGTTTGTATTCGGCCATGTTGACCATTTTTATGATGCGGTCAACATCGATTTTCGATCCAAAAGTGGCTTTTAAATACTCTAAACTTCTTTGTTCTTCAATATAATGGAACAAAAAAGCATCTAAAATATCGTAATCGGGTAAAGAGTCACTGTCTTTTTGATCGGGTCTTAATTCAGCACTTGGCGCTTTAGTAAGAATGTTTCTTGGAATGATTTCTTTATCTCTATTGATGTATTCGCAGAGTTCGTAAACTTCAGTTTTGTACAAATCGGCAATGGGACTCATAGCTCCACACATATCGCCGTACAAAGTACCGTATCCAACAGCCGACTCGCTTTTGTTACTCGTGTTCAATAATAAATGACCATGCTTATTGCTGATAGCCATTAAAAAGATGGCTCTTAATCTGCTTTGTAGATTTTCTTCGGCTATACCGCTTTTAGTGCCAGCAAAATCTTGAGATAAATCCAAAAGTAATTGTTGATTGGCATTTTCAATTGCAATGGTGTTTGACTTACAACCGAGATTTTTAACCAATTTTTCACTATCGCTTATGCTATGATCGCTGCTGTATTTTGAAGGCATCATTATGCAATAGACGTTATCAGCACCTAAAGCTTTTGTGGCTAATGCAGCAACGAGTGCAGAATCGACACCGCCAGATAAACCAAGTATGGCTTTCGTAAAACCTAATTTTTTAAAATAGTCAGAAATGCCTAAAAGTAATGCTTGCTCAATGCGTTCGTACTTGCTTACAGCTTCGTGTTTAAAGTCTTTAGAGTACTGTACACCCGCTCCGAAAACTGCTTTGGTTATCGTTTTGTTGTTGCAAACGGAAGATCTACCATCGAAAATGATGTTGGTGTGCGCTCCAAAACTGTTGCAGTAATATATAGGGATGTTTAAAAATTCGTTGACCGTTATCAAAGTCTTTTCTCGCTCTAAATGTTGTTGGGCGTGAAAAGGCGATGCAGCAATGTTTATGAGAGCATCTAACTTAAGATTTTTGTACTCTAAAATTGGACTGGATTTGTATATTGATGGGGCGTGCAAGTGCCAAATGTCTTCGCAAATACTCAAGCCGAATTTAACGCCGTCAACATCAATGGTAACGATGTCCACTCCAGATTCAAAATGACGACATTCATCAAAAATATCGTAGGTAGGGAGTAAATGTTTGTTGTAGACTGCTTCTACTTTGTTGTTTCGTAAAACATAGGCACTATTAAAAAGAAGTTTTCCTCTATTGTTCGTGTTTTTAGAAACGTTTCCAATGATAACAGTTATATCATCAGTATAAGGAAGTATATGAGATATAGCTTCGATGCATTTGTCAGCAAAACCTTCCTTAGAAAAAAGGTCTTTGGCCATATAGCCAGAAATAAAAAGTTCAGGAAAAAGAAGCATTTGCGCTCCGTTTTCCTTTGCTTTTTTAATGTCACTTATAGCTATTTGGCAATTGCCATCGATGTCGCCAACTATGGTGTTGCTTTGCGAAAATGCAATGTTTAAATCCATAGGTTATGGAGTGAATCTTAGAAGAATACGCCTAAATTTAATGAGATAAGGCTGTTTTTAGCTTTAATCTTAAGGTCTTCGTTGTTGCCGTCTTTGAAGGCATCTTTTTTGAAGAGGCCTGTAAATCCGTTGTTGAAATCAACACCAACAAGGATGTTTGTTTTTCCACTGATGTTGTACTCGGCTCCGAAACCAACTAATAGTCCAGATCTTACCGGAATCATGTTTTTGTGAAACTCTTGATTTGTAACATCTCCCGATTCAGATTTTGCACCAACTAAAATGGCGTTTGAAAGTCCAAATTTTCCGAAATACGTCATGTATCCTATTTGATTGGTTTTAAGTTTTATTGCAACAGGAATGTCGATGTACTTAGCGTTCACTTTGAAGTTGTCGCTAGCACCTTCGGATAATATTGCTCCTGAAATATTGGTTCCACCAATACCGGTTGCGATGGCGTAGTTTTCACCAGTACCCAAACCAAATTCAGCGTTTAAGCCAAAACCGTAGTTAGCCGCTGATCCATCTTTTTCATAGCCGTTTGTAGTAGGCGATACCCAACCAATATTCGGTGAAAAATGCAATCCGAAACGGAAATTGCCTTGTGAAAATGCACTGATGCCGATAACAAGGAATAAAAGTGTACAAAGTCTTCTCATAATCTACGTAAGTTTACCGCCGTGAAGGTAAGAAAAATGAAAAGCTACGCGAGTGTACTTCTCCTTTTTGGAGCAATGTCATGTCAGTTTGGTGAGTATGATGCTCCTGTTATATTGGAGAAGCCTGATTTTCAGGTAGAATTTTTCCGTGCGGATCAGTCATTGTTTGCTGATGATACACTTGGATTACTAGGAAGAGAGCCGTTTTCTAGCAATATTGATTTTACTCAGGTATATGTTGAGAAAATCATGCGTTTTGCGCCTCTAGAAAGTCCAATGCTCAACGACCAAGCAGCATTGTATACTGAAGATCCAATTTGGAAAGGGGTGCAACATGAGTTGGATTCGATATTTTCTAATTTGACGGAAGAAGAAAAATTATTAGAAAGCAGCTTAAAACAAATTGCAGAGAAATTGCCTTTTGTAACTGTTCCAAGAAAAGTTTTTTTCTACAATTCAGGTTTTAATGTAGCTGTGTATCCCGAGAAAGAGTTTTTGGGTATCGGTTTAGAATGGTTTATGGGTAATGCATCTGAGTATGTTTCTATGTTGCCGCCGTCTAATTATCCGATGTACAAGAAAAAGAAAATGAAACGCGATAACTTGGTTTCAGACGCTTTGCGTGGATTTTTATTGTCGAGTTTGTATTCTCCAATTGTTGAAGAAAACGCATTGAGTACGATGATTTTTTACGGTAAATGTTTGTTTGTATTAGAACAATGCAGTGACTTATCTGAGCAAGAAATATTGAACTACACAAAAGAAGAATTGAATTGGGCAAGTGAGAACGAAAATAATACTTGGAAGCGTTTAGTCGCAGAAGAATGGTTGTTTTCTAAAGATCAGAAACTGATGAGTCAACTTACCAATAATGGTCCGTTTACCCCTGGTTTTCCACAAGATTCGCCAGCTAGATTGGGCTGGTATACTGGTTACCAAATGGTGAAAGATTTTGCTGATGCACACCAGGACGAAAATTTAAAATTCATAGTAGATGCACCTGCAGAAAAGGTGTTGAAATTTTATAAACCTTAAGAGATGGCAAACGAAACTCAAGAAATTAAAATAAACGTAAAACTAGATGCTAACAAAGTTCCTGAGAAGATATCTTGGGAAGCTAGTGAAGGTGCTGGTACTCAAGATTGTGGTGCTGCTTTGATGGCTATTTGGGATAGAAAAGAAAACGCAGCGCTTCGTATCGATTTGTGGGATAAAGAATTCACAATGGACGAGATGAAAATGTTGGTGCATCAAACCGTTTTGACACTAGCAGATTCATACGAACGTGCTACTTCTGACAAGAAATTAGCTGGTGATATGCGTGATTTTGGTCACTATTTTGCTGTCGAATCGAAGTTGGTAAACGAGTCTAAGTAAACTCTGTTACCACTCTTCAAGTATTTCGGCAATAGCTACAAGAATTTCTTCTCTACCCTGACTATTGGTGGCAGAACTTAAAAACATTGGAGGTAGTTCTTCCCAAACTTTAAAGAGTTCGTTTTGATAATTTTCAATAGCAACGGCCAATTTTTCTTTGCCTAATTTGTCGCTTTTGGTGAAAATGATGTAGAAAGGAAGGCCCATTTTACCCATCCAATTGATGAAGTCTATATCCAATTGTTGTGGTGGGTGACGAGAGTCTATCAGTACCATGGTACAGGTAAGTTGCTCTCTCTTTTCAAGAAAATTGTAGATGATGCCTTTAAATTGGTTTCGTAGAGTTTTGGAAACCTTGGCGTAACCATACCCTGGTAAATCCACCAAATTCCATTTGTCTTCAATGATGAAGTGGTTGATGAGTTGAGTTTTACCTGGAGTTGAAGAGGTTTTGGCTAAACTTTTGTGTCCAACCAACATGTTGATAAGACTCGATTTTCCGACATTAGAACGGCCAATAAAAGCGATTTCTGGTATGTTGGTTTGCGGACACTCGTTGTAATGCCCGCTGCTTTTAATGAATTCCGCTTTAAGCGTTAGTTTGTTGTGCATTAAGCCAGTTTTCTAATATTTCATTGAATGTTGTAGGGCGTTCCATCATAGCTGCGTGGCCACATTTGTCTATCCAAAACAGGTCGCTATTTGGGATTAAACTATGGAATTCTTCCGCTACTTCAGGTGGTGTAACCGTATCGTTTTTTCCCCAAATTAAACAAACAGGCATTTTGAAATTCGGTAAATCTTTTGCCATGTTGTGGCGTATAGCCGATTTTGCTAAAGTCAATATTCGAATCAGCTTCCCTCGATTGTTTACAATCTCAAAACATTCATCAACCAATTCGTCGGTAGCAACTTCTGGGTCGTAAAAAGTTTCGGCTACTTTTTTGCGGATAAAACTTTTGTCTTCTCTTCTTGGGAAAGAGCCTCCCATGGCATTTTCGTATAGTCCAGAACTTCCTGTAAGAATCAATCTCTTAACGCGTTCAGGGTAGTTTTTAGAAAATACCAATGCAATATGGCCACCTAGGCTATTGCCTAAAAGGTTTACTTCATACAATTCTTTAAAATCTAAAAACGAGGTAAGGAATTTCTGAAGTTTCTTAACATTAGTATCCAGTACCGGAAGCTCGTAGATAGGTAAAAGTGGTACAATTACTGTGTACTTCGATTTGAATGCGTCAATTACATCCTGAAAGTTACTTAAGGCGCCAAAAAGACCATGCAATAAAACCAATGGTTCTCCGGTGCCTTCTTCTAGGTATCTAAATCCTTTTTCTTCTATAATGTTTAAGCTCATGAGTGCGGTATGTCAAGCCTAATATAGCAATTCGAATCAGTATTGCAGTGTGGCTTTGAGGGGGCAAATTGGGAAAAAGTTTTCAACAATGTGTTAAAATGTGGGGAAATGTGTCGAATTGTGGCGATAATTCCTTTAATTTTACATTGTTAAACCTGCTTAATGCTCAATCTACTAGGAGAATACCATGCTAAACTCGATGCGAAAGGCCGCGTAATGTTGCCTGTGGCGTTGCGTAAGCAGCTGGGCGATGTTTTGGTAGCAGAGGGTTTTATTCTCAATCGAGATGTGTTTGAAGATTGTTTGGTTCTATATCCATTGAGTGAATGGGAGAAATTATCTCAAAAAATTAGAAAACTAAATCGTTTCATTAGAAAGAATGCAGAGTTTATTCGCCGTTTTACATCGGGAGCAACTCCAACTGAAATAGATAGTTCGTCTCGAATTACAATTGGTAAATCATTAGCGGTTTATGCACAGTTTGAAAAAGAGTTGGTGTTTGTTGGAAGTGGTGAGAGGATAGAGATTTGGTCTAAAAATAAATATGAAACGATGTTGTCGAGCGACTACGATTTCTCTGCTATGTCCGAGGAAGTAATGGGAGCTTTTGGTAACGATCAGGAGGATAGCGATGAACGTTAATTATGATTCGCAATACCATAGACCAGTCATGCTGGAAGAATGTATTGAAGGTTTGGCTATTAAGCCTGATGGTGTATATGTTGATGTAACGTTTGGTGGCGGCGGTCATTCGCGAGCTATTTTAGATGCCTTGGGTGAGAATGGTACTTTGATTGCCTTCGACCAAGATCCGTTTGCTCAAAAAAATATTCCTGACGATAGTCGTATCAAGTTTGTTCCACAAAATTTCGAGTTCCTTCAAGAGTATATTCGATTCCTAGGTTTTGACCAAGTGGATGGTCTTTTGGCCGATTTTGGTGTTTCGTCGTTTCAGTTTGATGAGGGTGAGAGAGGGTTTAGCTTGCGCTTCGATGGTCCTTTGGATATGCGTATGAATCCAAATAAAGGGCAGTCGGCATTAGAGTTTATTACCGATACTACTTGGCAAGAGTTGTCGAATGTGTTAAGAACGTTTGGAGAAATTCAAAACCCTAAAAATATAGCCATTGCAATGAAGCAAGCGGCAGAAGAAGGTGTAATAGATACTACAAATAATCTGGTTCACTTTCTACAGGATAAAAAGTTGGTGCCTTTCAAAGGGCAAAAACAGTTTTTGGCTCAAATATTTCAAGCGCTCCGAATGGAGGTTAATCGTGAAGTAGAAGTGATTGAGAAAATGCTTACCAGTTTAGATAAAGTTATCGCCAAGGATGGGAGGATTGTATTCTTGTCATACCATTCATTGGAAGATAGATTGGTGAAGAATTATCTGAAAACGGGCAATGTAAAAGGAGAAGTGATTAAGGATTTTTACGGAAATCTTGAACGTTCATTTAAGCCTTTGCATAGTAAGCCTGTAATGGCAAGTGCTGAAGAAATCGAACACAATCCACGTAGCCGTAGCGCTAAGTTGAGAAGAGGAGTGCGTTTATGAAAACAGAGAATTCTGGATATAATTTCAATAAACTCTTGCGCTATTTCAATACGCAATATTTGTTTGATGTTGTTATTAAAAAACCTGCTTATCCGCTTTTTTGTGTGTTGTTGGCGCTCTTATATATAGGCTATGGTTATTTGGCGGAAAACACTGTGAGAAGCCTGAATACTGAAGGAAATAAATTAAAAGAATACAAAGCGAAATACACAACCAGTTTTACTGAGCTTGAAAAAGTGAAGCGGCAAAGCAACATTGCTGAAAATATTAATGCTTTTGGTTTGGTAGAATCAGTAACGCCACCATACAAAATAGTCGTGTCGAAAAAATGACAGAAAATAACTTCCAAAAAGGATTGCGCTGGCGAATGATGTTCGTGTACGGGGCTTTCTTATTGCTATCCTTAGCGATATTGGGAAGTATTGTCAAAATTCAACTTGTCGACGGGAAAGAGTGGAGGAATAAAGCCAAAAATATCTCAACAAAATACCGCGAAATAAATGCGGTAAGGGGTAATATTTATAGTTCAGATGGCGCTTTGTTAAGTACTTCTGTGCCTATTTACGATGTGCGTTTTGATGCAGTTGCCGATGCGGTAACCGATGAGTTGTTCAATAAAAGCTTGCGTCCTTTGTCTCGAGGATTGGCACAAATATTTGGCGATAAGTCTACTCAAGAATATATGCAAATCCTTCGTGCAGCTCGCAAACGTAAGGATCGTTACTTTTTAGTAAAGCGTGGTATCAACTTCAACGAACTTCAAGCGGTAAAAGAATTGCCATTGTTCAATAGAGGTAGATTCAAAGGTGGAGTTATATATGAAAAGCAAACCAAGCGGGTAAAACCATTTGGTGTTTTGGCTTATAGAACCATTGGCTACGAACGCGAAGGAACCAATGTAGGTATAGAAGGGGCTTACAATAGAATATTGAGTGGTTCTAGAGGCATGCGACTTGAGCAGAAATTGGCTGGTGGTGCATGGATGCCTTTAGAAGATAACAATGAAATAGAGCCTCAAGATGGGTTGGATGTAATATCTACCATCGATATCAATATTCAAGATGTTGCTACAAAAGCACTTGAGCGACAATTGATTAAGAATAATGCCAAACACGGTTGTGTTGTATTAATGGAAGTTGCTTCGGGTAAAATTCGGGCGATTGCCAATTTGGGTCGTAGCGATGATGGTGTGTATAGGGAGCGCTACAATTATGCCGTGGGTGAAGCTACAGAGCCGGGGTCGACTTTTAAATTGGCTACGATTTTGGCTGCTTTAGATGATGGTTTTGTATCGCCTGAAGATAGTGTGGATACATTCAACGGAAAGGTGAAGTATTACGATACTTATATGACAGACTCGAGGCAAGGCGGTTATGGTGTTATCACTACTCAGCGCGCATTTGAGGTCTCGTCAAATATTGGGATTTCTCAAATTATTTCTAAACACTATAAAGACGATCCTGTTCGCTTTACCGATAAGCTACAATCATTTGGATTAAACAAACCGTTGGCTGTTGAGATTTTTGGTGAAGGCAAACCTAGAATTGGCGATCCAAGAAGTAGCGATTGGTCTGGAATTAGTCTTACGCAAATGGCCATTGGGTATGAGGTGTTGCTTACGCCACTTCAAATTTTGGCTTTTTACAATGCTGTTGCCAATGATGGTGTGCTTGTAAAACCTTTGTTTGCTGAAGGTTATAGCAAAAATGGAGAGATGGTTGAGCGCTTTAAACCGACCGTTTTGAATTCAGGAATATGTTCAAAAAGCGCAATACGAGCTGTGAAAAATATGCTGGAAGGAGTAGTTGAAAACGGAACGGCTCAAAACTTAAAAGCTGCACAATTTAAAATAGCCGGTAAAACAGGAACGGCGCGACTAGCAAATGATAACTCTGGGTATAGTGACGAAGAAAGTAAGTATACTTATCAAGCATCTTTTGCAGGATATTTCCCTGCTGAAAACCCTAAGTACTCTTGCATTGTTGTTGTGAATGCACCAAGTAATTCTGTTTATTATGGAAACTTAGTGGCAGGTCCAATATTCAAAGAAGTGGCCGATAAAGTGTATTCTACACAAGTTCGTTTTCATGAAAAACTCAATGCTGAGGAAAAGTACATCGCTCAAGCGTTGCCTCCTTCTGTTGATGGAAATTGGGCGGACTTAAAAACAGTTTACAATGATTTGAATTTGCCATATGCTCTGAATTCTGATGAAAAGCTTTGGGTAAAAGTAAAAACGCAAACAGAGAATATAAAAGTTAATAAACACCCAACACGATTGCCCGGTAGTAATCTAGTTCCAAATGTAGTGGGTATGGGGTTGAAGGATGCTATTTATTTATTAGAAAACAGTGGGTTGAATGTTAAAGTGAAAGGTGTTGGTACTGTAAAGTGGCAAGATGTAGCGCCAGGAACTAAGACATATGCAGGAACTCAAATAAACATATTGCTAGATTGAAAACATTATCCGACATATTATTTGGTTGCAAGATTAAGCAGATAGTTGGCAACGACTTCCTTGGAATCGACTCCATTCATATCGATTCTAGAGCAGTTGTGGCTTCGTCTTTGTTTATAGCGGTAAAAGGATATACTGTAAATGGACACGATTATGTTGCTAAAGCAGTAGATAATGGTGCCGTTGCTTTGGTTGTCCAAGTTGGGGAAACACTTCCTGATATTTCAAAGGATGTTTGCATTGTTTGGGTTGAGGATTCGCAAGAAGCAGTAGCTAATATTGCTTCAAACTTTTATGATAATCCGAGTAAAAAATTAAAGCTTGTAGGTATAACGGGCACCAACGGAAAAACAACTGTAGCTACACTCTTGCATGGTTTTTTTAGTAAAATGGGATATCAAGTTGGATTGGTTTCAACGGTGAAAAATTTGATTGGAAAAACCGAGTTGCCATCCACTCATACTACTCCCGATGCCATTTCTTTTCAAAAGTTATTGGCCGATATGGTCGATGCTGGTTGCGAATTTTGTTTTATGGAAGTTAGTAGTCATGCAATTCATCAGAAGCGAACTGCTGCTACACATTTTACGGGTGGTGTTTTTACAAATATCAGTCACGATCATTTAGATTACCACAAAACGTTCAAGGAATATATCCGTGTTAAAAAGCAATTTTTTGATGAGTTGCCAAAATCGGCTTTTGCATTAAGTAATGCTGATGATAGTAACGGATCAGTTATGTTGCAAAATACACGTGCGACAAAAAAATATTACGGAATAAAATACCCTTCAGATTACAAGTGCAAAGTGTTGGAAAATACTTTTCTAGGCTTGGTGTTGCAATGCAATGGAATAGAATATTTCAGTCCATTTATTGGGCATTTTAATGCGTTCAATCTGACGGCGGTAGTAGCTACAGCCAATTGTTTGGGTGTGGATTTAGAGCAAGCATTGATGGTTGTATCTAGTTTGTCGCCTGTGGAAGGTAGATTTCAGCACCATGTAGCCAATGCAAAAGTAAATGTGATAGTTGATTATGCTCACACGCCAGATGCTTTGGAAAATGTGTTGAATACAATCAATGCCATTCGTACCAAAAATGAAACACTAACGACAATAATTGGTTGTGGTGGAGATAGAGATAAGCTAAAGCGTCCGTTGATGGCTAAAGTTGCTGTTGAGTTGTCTGATAAAACCATTTTGACCTCAGATAATCCTAGAACAGAAGTGCCTTCGGCTATTATAAATGATATGAAAGCAGGCGTGCCAGGTGAGTTTTTTATGCGCTACACAGTGCAAGAAGATAGAGCTGAAGCTATCAAGTTGGCAATGCTTTCTGCTCAGTCAGGCGATATCGTGCTGATTGCAGGTAAAGGGCATGAAACGTATCAAGATATTCAAGGAGTTAAGCATCCTTTTAACGATTTAGAAATTGCCATTAACATGGCCAAACTTATAAGCTAATGTTGTATCATTTATTTACATACCTCGACAAAATGTACGATCTGCCAGGAGCCGGATTGTTCAATTTTTTGTCTTTTAGAGCGGCAGCTGCCGTTTTGCTATCGCTTATAGTAAGTATGGTTTTTGGTAAGCGCATCATTCAGTATTTGCAATTGAAGCAAGTAGGAGAAATTGTTCGTGACTTAGGTCTAGAAGGGCAACTGCAAAAGCAGGGAACTCCAACCATGGGAGGAATTATAATTCTTTCGGCTATCATCATCCCAACTTTGCTCTTTGCTAATCTTACCAACATCTATGTGTTGCTGATGTTGTTTACTACAGTTGGTTTGGGGTTAATTGGTTTTGTCGACGATTACATCAAAGTATTTAAGAAGGACAAAGCTGGTTTATCCGGTAAATTCAAAATTATTGGACAAGTAATTGTTGGTGCTGTTGTAGGAGCTACTTTGTTTTTTCACCCCGATGTTACTACGCGTATCAATACCAGTCATACCATGCAAAGTGGATTGTCAGTTATGGAAGGAACGCCAGCTGCTGAGTATACTTTTAAGGAAGAACATTCAATCAAAACCACCATACCATTTGTTAAAAACAATGAGTTCGATTACGGAACCATTTTAGAAGCTGTTGGTTTGAACGCTAAAAAATATGGGTGGTTGATTTTCATACCATTCGTAATTTTTATAATAACAGCTGTTTCCAACGGAGCAAATATGACCGACGGTTTGGATGGCTTGGCTACTGGGAGTAGTGCCATAATTGGTATAGCATTGGCTGTTTTGGCTTACCTATCGGGTAACTATATTTTTGCTGATTATTTGAACATTATGTTCATTCCTGGCTCGGGAGAGTTGGTAATATTTATTGCCGCATTTGTAGGAGCTTGCATTGGCTTTTTATGGTTCAATGCTTATCCGGCTCAAGTTTTTATGGGCGATACCGGAAGCTTAGCATTGGGTGGAATCATTGCTGTGTTTGCAATCTCTATTCGAAAAGAGTTGCTTATTCCTGTGCTTTGTGGAATCTTCTTTATAGAAACCGTATCGGTGTTGTTGCAAGTAGGGTATTTCAAATACACGAAGCAAAGAACCGGTGTTGGGAAACGGGTTTTCTTGATGGCGCCATTGCATCATCATTATCAGAAAAAAGGCATGCCCGAACCAAAAATTGTAGCCAGATTTTGGATTATCGGTTTGTTTTTAGCGGTTTTAACCATTGTAACATTAAAAGTTAGATAATGAAAAATGTGCTTATCATAGGAGCAGGTGAAAGTGGTGTAGGTGCTGCTTTGTTGGCCCAAAAATTGGGTTACAATGTTTTGGTGAGCGATTTTTCCGCTATCAAGGACAAATACCGCTTGCGTCTGGATAAGGCAAGAATTTCATTTGAAGAGAAAGGGCATTCGCGCGCTGAACGATTTATAGATAACGATCTTCATTTGGTAATTAAAAGCCCTGGAGTACCAAGTACGGCGGCATTGGTTAAAAGCTGTGTGGCTAAGGGTGTTGAAGTTATAGATGAAATTGAGTTTGCATTTAGAAACAGCAAAGGAAAGTCTATAGCTATAACTGGTTCAAACGGAAAAACCACCACAACATCTTTGGTATACCATATACTGAAGAAGGCTGGTTTGGATGTAGGATTGGCAGGCAATATTGGTGCTAGTTGGGCTGGGCAATTGGCCGAATCTGGTGATAAAGATTATTGGGTTCTAGAACTCAGTTCTTTCCAATTGGATGGACTGATTGATTTTAAAGCATATATATCTGTTATTACCAATATATCACCCGATCATTTAGATCGCTACGAAGGCCGTCTGGAAAATTACATCGCATCGAAATTGAGGGTGTTGAATAACCAGAATGCGAACGACTATTTTGTTTTCAATATCGACGATAAACTCTTGGCAGAAGCCTTGAGTGGAAGAAATATACCATCTAAGAATTTACCTTTTTCATTACAGGATACGCCAAACGAAGGCGCATTCATAAAAGACAATCAGTTCAACGTAACCGTTGGCAACAAAAGCATATCTATGTCAGTATTTGATGTATCACTAAAGGGCAAGCACAACGCCCAAAATGCTATGGCAGCGGCCATTGCATCAAGAGTATTGGATATCCGAAAGGAAGTTATCCGCGAAAGTCTTCAAGATTTTGAGGGCATCGAACATCGATTGGAAAATGTAGCGACCATCAATGGTGTGGACTACATCAACGATTCGAAGGCTACCAATGTAAATTCTACATGGTGGGCTCTAGAAAGTTGCAATAAACCAGTGGTTTGGATTGCTGGTGGTGTGGATAAAGGAAACGACTATACCGAATTGTTGCCTATGGTAAGAGAAAAAGTGAAAGCTATTATCTGCTTAGGAAACGAAAATCAAAAAATAAAAGATGCTTTCGAGGCTGATGTACCAGTAATAATAGAATGCAATCGTGCCGATCAGGCTGTTTCTGTAGCGTATTCTTTGGCTACGAAAGGCGATATGGTTTTGCTTTCGCCAGCTTGTGCAAGTTTTGATTTATTTAAGGATTATCAAGATAGAGGAACACAATTTAAAAACGCTGTAAAAGCTCTGTAAGTGCGCGAACCAAAGTTCAAAATATTGCAAAATTTACCCGGGGACAAAAAAATCTGGTACCTCGCTATGCTGTTGGCTGTAATCTCGATTTTAGCCGTATTTAGCAGTGTGTCGTCTTTGGCGGTAAAAAACCATGGAGGAAATCCTATGGTGCAATTTTCGAAGCATATTTTTATGCTCGGACTGGGCTTTGGTGTAATGATTTTTACGTCTAAAGTAAAAGTCAAATTCATAGAGGTGTTTGCTCGTTTGGCATTTATACCTTGTGTTGGTTTGCTCCTTTTCACGCTTTTGTATGGAGTAAATATCAACAGTGCCAGTCGATGGATTTCTATTCCTTTTATTGGTATCAATTTTCAGAGTAGCGATTTAGCCAAGGTTGTGCTGGTTATTTTTGTAGCTCGTTTCTTGGCTCTTAAAAAAGATCATATTAAGAATAAGAACGAAGTGTTGTTTCCTATTGGTTGGAGAATACTATTGATTGTAGGCTTGATATTGCCAGCCAATTTCTCAACAGCAGCCATGTTATTTGTAGTCGCTGTTTCAATTTTATTCTTCGCTAAAGTGCCGGTTAAACAATTGGCTATTTCACTTGTATTAATGGTCGCAGTAGGGTACGGAACTCTTAAGTTAGGATCTTTAAATGATAGTTTACCACGTTTGAAAACTTGGGTTTCTAGAATTGAGAATTTCAGCGATGGTGGAGCCGATACGCAAAAAAGCTATCAGTCAGATCACGCAAAAATCGCTATTGCTTCTGGAGGAATTATTCCAAAAGGCCCTGGTAATGGCGTTTCTAGAAACTTCTTGCCGCACCCGTATTCCGACATGATTTATGCATTCATAATAGAAGAGTATGGAGCAATAATTGGCGGTTTGCTCATCATATTGTGTTACCTCGGTATTTTATACCGATGCATGATTATAGCTGGCAATACCTCCGAACCTTTTGTGGCATATACAGCATTGGGTTTAGGTATACTTATTTGTATGCAGGCCTTTATCAATATGGGGGTATCAGTTGGCTTATTCCCTGTAACTGGTCAACCATTACCATTGGTTTCTCTCGGAGGAACATCTACAATCATTACGTGTTTTGTGTTCGGAGTACTTATTTCTCTATCCAAACATCAGTTAAAAGAAAAGGAGGCTCAAGTTGCAAAAGCTTAATAGAGTAATAATTAGTGGTGGCGGAACGGGAGGTCATATTTTTCCAGCAATTGCTATTGCCAATCAAATAAAGATTCATTATCCAGAGGCTAAAATTCTTTTTGTTGGTGCTAAAGGAAAAATGGAAATGGAAAAAGTGCCAAAAGCTGGTTACGAAATCCGTGGATTGAACATTGCTGGTTTGCAGCGAAAGCTAACCCTCAAAAATTTGGCTTTGCCATTCAAAGTGTTGGGTTCAGTATGGGAAGCCAGAAAAATTATAAAAGAATTTAAACCGCAAGTAGCTATTGGTGTTGGTGGATATGCCTCTGCGCCATTGTTGTATGCAGCTTCTCGTATGGGCGTTAAAACCTTTTTACAAGAGCAAAATGCATTTGCAGGTTTGACCAATAAAATATTGGGCAAAAAAGCGACTCTGGTTTTTACGGCGTATCCAAATATGGAAATCTACTTTGGAGATAAAGTGAAGATTTGTGGAAATCCTGTTCGTCAAAGTGTTTTAGAGGAGACTAATAAAATAGAGGCTTTAAAAAAGTTCGGTTTAAGCGAATCTAAAAAAACGATATTATTTGTCGGAGGCTCATTGGGCGCAAGAGTTTTAAATCAATTCTTGAAGCTACAGTTCAAAAGCCTTTTGGAGAAAGGTTATCAAGTTATTTGGCAAGCTGGAGCGTCTTATTATGCAGCGCATCCGGAGTTGAAAAAAGTGGAAGATGAAGGTATTCATATATGTGCTTTTATCGACAATATGAACGAAGCGTATGCTGCGGCAGATATTGTTGTTTCAAGAGCTGGTGCTTTGGCAATTAGCGAATTGGCTCAGCTTAAAAAAGCCTGCATTTTAGTGCCGTCACCATACGTTGCCGACGATCATCAGAATAAGAATGCTGAAGTTTTAGCAAATAAAAACGCAGCCATTTTGGTGAAAGAAAATGAAGTTGGAGAGAATTTAATGACCGCAATTGATGGTTTGATGCAAAACGAATCTCAATGCGAAACTTTAAGAAGTGAAATCACCTCGTTTGCAATGCCTAATGCAGCAAATGAAATAGTAAAAAACATAGAAGCAGCTCTTTAAGATGAATGTAAAAAAGTTACATAGCGTATTTTTTATCGGTATCGGAGGTATCGGTATGAGTGCACTTGCAACTTATTTGCTGTCGAACGGTGTGGAAGTGTTTGGTTACGATAGAGAAAGTTCTGATTTAACTAAAAAGTTAGAAGCACTTGGAGCTCGAATTCAATATTCAACGGAGCTAGAAGAATTACAGAAATTTCAAAAATGCGATGAGCATTTAGTTGTGTACACTCCAGCAGTAAAAGAAAACAATCCACTACTTAAGCTTGCATTAGAGACTTACAATTGCATGAAGCGCTCTGAGTTGTTGGCGGCTGTAAGTTCTGGGATGTTTACCATTGCGGTTGCAGGTACACATGGTAAAACAAGTACATCGGCACTTATAACCCATATTTTAAAACATTCTGGAAAACGAATTTGTGCTTTTGTAGGCGGCATCATGCGCAATTACAATAGCAATGTTCTTTCCGATTCGGATCCTGAATTCATGATTTTGGAAGCGGATGAATTCGATCGTTCTTTTTTAAAATTAAATCCAGATTTGGCGGTAATCACATCCGTTGATCCAGATCATTTGGATATCTACGAAACAGAAAAGGCCTTCTTAGAAAATTTTCAATTGTTTGTAGAAAGGGTTCAAGGTAAGGTGGTTGTACATCGAGATGTAGTTTCGAAATTGTCGTTGCCTATCAATACTATTAGTTATGCAGCGTCTGCCGATACAATACAATACAAAGATGGGTACAATTGTTTTTCAGTCGATGGAGCCAACTACAGTATTGCTATGCCTGGTGTTTATACTGTAAACAATGTAATGGCTGCTATTCATATTGCAAAAGCCATAGGGTTAAGTGAGTCAGAGATAGCTTCAGCTTTAGTTTCATTTGAAGGCGTCAACAGAAGATTCAATATTTACACAACAGAAAGAGGAGTTTTTGTAGATGATTATGCGCATCATCCAACCGAAATTTCAGCAGCAATAAACGCTGCAAAAAGCTTTTTTAAAGACAAAGAAATCATAGCCTATTTCCAACCGCATTTATTCAGTCGTACGCGCGACTTTATGCAGGGTTTTGTGGAAGCGCTTCAGTTAGCAGATAAGGTGTACTTGCTTGATATATATCCAGCAAGAGAAGAGCCAATTGAAGGCGTTACAAGTTTAGTAATGCAAAAACATATTGGCGAGCAATGTCGATTGATAGAGGTTCAAGATTTTGATGCTGTATTGAAACTAAATGAGCAAAAGGATGCAATCAATTTGGTCATGGGGGCAGGGTCTATCGGATTGTATTTTAAGAATTATATATCCAAGGAGGTGACATGTTAGCCAAAGTGAAAATAATTGCTCATTGGGTACTTGGCTTTGTTGCTATCATTTGGCTATCGGCTTATACGAGTAGCAAAGTAGATGATTTTATCTGCAAGCATATTGAAGTCAAATTTGTTGGCAAAACCGAAGGTCAATATTTGCTTTCGTCGAAAGATGTTTTGAACACTATTTACGACAATGAGTTCATAATTGTAGGTAAACAAATAGGTGAAATCGATTATGATTCTATTGAAAATTGCCTAGAGAAGCTCTCTCATGTAAAAAATGCGACGGTTTATTCAGATTATAATGGCCAATTGGTGGTTAAAATTTTAGAGCCACAACCATTATTGCGCTTTTTGCCAAGCGACGGTTACAGTTCGTTTATAATGGATGAAGAAGGTGGAATTTTGCCGGTTTCTAAAAATTACTCGCCGTCAATCCCAGTAATAACGGGTAATGTAGGTGATTTGGCAAAGAAAAATTTAGGAGAGAAAAGAGCCGAATTCAAAGCCGATTTATTCGAATATGGCTTGTATTTAAAAGAGCATCCATTTTGGGCAGCACAAATTCAACAAACGAATGTTGATGAAAAGTCTGATTTGCAGTTAGTTCCAAGGGTTGGATATCATAATATTGAATTGGGGAAAATCCGAGATTTTAAAAAGAAGTTTAGCAAGCTAAAGATCTTCTACACAGAGGGTTTAAGATATACAGGCTGGAACAAGTATTCCGTTATTGATTTGAGATACGAGGATCAGATAGTTTGCACGAAAAGATAAAAGATATGGTTAAGGGCGAAATAATAGCAGCATTAGATATTGGTACGACCAAGATAGCTTGTTTGATAGGTCGTAAAAACGATGAAGGCAAGATAGACATCTTGGGTGTTGGTAAAACCGAATCCATAGGTGTAAAACGAGGCGTTGTACATAATGTTAGCCAAACGGTTGATAGCATCAAGCGTGCTGTTGCCGAAGCTGAAGCTAAAGCCAATTGCAAGGTGTATGAGGTGAATGTGGGCATAGCAGGGCAACATATTAAAAGCTCGCAAGTACCCAATGTTCGCATGCGTTCTAATCAGCATGAAATGATATCCGATAACGATATTGAATTGCTTAAAAACGAAATGCACAAAATGGTGATGATTCCTGGAGAGGAAATTATTCACGTTTTGCCACAAGAGTATAAAATTGATGATGAAGGTGGAATCAAAGATCCTAAGGGGATGTTTGGAAGCCGAATCGAATGCATGTTCCACATTATTACGGGGCAATCGTCATCAGCTAAAAATATTCAGATTTGTATAGAGCAGGCAAATTTGAAAATCAACAACCTTATTCTTGAGCCATTAGCGTCTTCGCAAGCAGTATTGTCAAACGATGAGAGAGATGCAGGGGTAGCACTTGTAGATATAGGTGGTGGTACAACCGATGTAGCCATTTTTCACGGCGGTATTATACGTCATACGGCTGTAATAGCCATGGGTGGAAATATAGTAACGCACGATATTCACGAGAAATGCTCAATCTTAGAGTCTCAGGCTGAGAAGTTGAAAGTAAGATTTGGTGAAGCCATTTCTTATGACGGGCAAGAGTCGGAAGTAATCGTAATACCGGTTATCAATGGCAGCAAAAAGGAAATCAATAAACGCACTCTTTCAGCCATCATCGAGGCTAGAATGACGGAAATTATTTATACCGTTTTCAACGAGATTGTGAACAGCGGATACGCTAAAAAATTGATTTGCGGAATAGTAATAACTGGTGGAGGAGCGCAATTGCGTCATTTGAAACAATTGGTAGAACTTAAAACTGGTTTGGATACCCGTGTGGGAGTACCGCTTACGCATTTGTCTAATAACCACGATGCAGCAGTAGAAAGCAGTATGCATGCTACCGGTGTAGGTTTGGTTATGAGTGGTATAGCTAGTGCCGAACGCAAACAATTACTCAGTGCTTTAAGCGCAGAGGAAATAAAAAAGTTGGAAGAAGAAGAAAAAGAAACAGGTCCAAAAACAGGCGGGTTTTCGACTGTTTTGAGCAAAATAGATCGCTTTTTCAAGAGCGAATTGTTCAACGACTAAGCCCTATTTAAAAACGCATTACAATGGAAAACAACAATATCATGAACTTCAATTTACCAAAAGAGCATAGTGCTTTAATTAAAGTAGTAGGTGTAGGTGGAGGCGGAAGCAACGCTGTAAACCACATGTTTGATAACGGAATAAGAGGAGTAGATTTTTTGGTCTGCAATACCGACCAACAAGCTTTGGACAGCAGTCCAGTTCCTACTAAAATTCAGTTGGGTGTTACCCTAACGGATGGAAAAGGAGCAGGAAGTATACCAGAAGTTGGTAAAAATGCTGCGATAGAAAACTTAGATGAGTTAAAGGAAATATTTGCCAACAATACCGATTTGGTTTTCATTACTGCTGGTATGGGTGGCGGTACTGGTACTGGTGCTGCGCCAATTATTGGTAAAGCGGCAAAAGAAATGGGTATTCTAACCGTGGGTATTGTTACCATTCCGTTTTCATTTGAAGGTAAAAAGCGTCGCAAACAAGCTGAAGAAGGACTTGAAGCAATGCGTAATGCTGTTGATACTCTTTTGGTTATCAACAACGATAAATTGTTTGAAGTGTATGGTAAATTGTCACTTCGTGAAGCATTTGCTAAAGCAGACAATGTATTAACCATTGGTGCTAGAGGAATTGCAGAAATGATATCTGTTGGAGGATTGATTAACGTGGATATGAACGATGTTCGTACCGTAATGCATCAGTCTGGTGTTGCCATAATGGGTAGTGCAACAGCTGAAGGCGACAACAAAGCTCGTCGTGCGGTTGAAATGGCCATGGAGTCTCCATTGTTGAATGACAACAATATTGTAGGTGCACAAAATGTGTTGCTTAACATTACCGTTGGTAGCGATGATGTTCCGATGGAAGATTTCCAAATGATAGTGGATTACATCCAAGAAGAGGCTGGTGAAGAAGCCAATGTTATTTGGGGTTACGTAACCGACGAAAGTTATGGTGAGAAAATAGGTGTAACGGTTATTGCTACAGGTTTTCAAACTACAGGTGGTTTGATCGTAGAACCTAAACGAGATGAGGTTAAGAAAATAGGGTTGGACGAAACGGCTAAGCCAATCAATAAAACTTTAGGAACACCTACCGAAACCACAACAGGTGAGCCGTGGGTTCGTAAAGTTGAAAAAGAACAAACTGAGGCACCTGTAAATAATACTTTTGCTGAAGAACAAGAAACGGTAGAAGTTGAAGTGAAGAACGAAGTTGAAACTTCGGGAATGGAAGCTCAAAAAGAGATCAAATTTTTCACTCTTGATGAAGAAGAAAATACAGTTTCTCCCAGCAATGAGACTGAAAAAAACGCAGAAACTGAAGCAAAGAATGTAGAAGAAACTGCAGCACCACTTCAAGCTCCAAAAAACGAACCAATAAAGCAAGCCGCACCTCCTGAAACCGATCTTAAAAAGTATACAGAAGAAGAGCGTCAAGCTATTATTGATAAGCGCATTGCAGCATTGAAAGATTTCAATCAAACAAGTAGTACTCCAAAAGGTTTGCAAGAATTAGAAGGAACGCCAGCTATCGATAGAAGTTCTTTGAAAAATAAGATAAACTTCAACGCAAGTTTTAACGATAAAGGGGCTTCTAGATTCTCAATTGGACCAAACAACAATTTAGATTCAAACGTAAGTTTCTTACACGATAACGTAGATTAATTATGAGTTTAGTAGATACTATTAATACCGACATTAAGTCGGCAATGAAAGCAAGAGAAAAAGAAAAATTGACGGCCTTAAGAGCCATCAAATCTGCTTTGCTTTTAGAAGCTAGTAAAGAGTCAGCTGATGCTGAAATTTCTGAGGAAGTTGGGATGAAGATTTTGCTAAAAATGCAAAAACAACGTACCGAATCAGCTGCTTTGTATCGCGGACAAGATCGTGAAGAAGAGGCTGCTCAAGAAGAATTTGAGTCTTCAGTAATCTCTAATTATTTGCCTGCAGCGTTAAGCGAAGAGGAAATAGAGGCTACAGTAAAAGAAACCATTGGAAAAGTGGGCGCATCGTCTATGGCTGACATGGGAAAAGTAATGGGAATGGCTTCTAAAGCTATGCCTACTGCAGATGGAAAAGTGATATCTGCAATCGTTAAAAAAATGCTAGGCTAAGCTGTTTTCAATAATTAGTCAAATAAAAAAGGAGCCCTAGAGCTCCTTTTTTTATGCTTAGAAGTTTCCTTCTACTTATTTTATTTCCATGTCAAAAGGAATACGCATTTGATATGTATTAGCCTTATTTGTGTTGGTAAGTAGTTGCAATTGCTCAATGGCTTTTGAAGCTTGTTCACCTGCAATTGATTTAGCAATATTAACTCGTACGTTTTCAACGCCAAATTCCGATAGTATTTCTTCAATAGGGTCTTTCATTTTTGGCAAATCAATGGTCTTGTATTCTTCCATGTTAGCCATTTTTGCTGCTTCAGCAATGGCATCGTCTAATCCGCCAAGTTCGTCAACCAAGCCCAGTCTAAGCGCATCGGTACCAGCCCAAACTCTACCTTGACCTATACTATCCACAAATTCTGTTGTTACACCTCTGCCGTCGGCTACTATTCCAATAAAAGTACCGTAGATTCTGTCAACACTAGATTGAATGATGGTATACTCTTCAGCTGTAAGTGCATCCGTTGGAAGACCCATTCTTGCATATTGGTTGGTTTCAACACCATCAGTATAAACGTTTAGGTGTTTGTTCATAGCTTCTTTCGTGTTAGGAAGAATTCCAAAAACACCAATAGATCCTGTAATTGTGTTTGGCTGAGCGTATATTTTATCGGCAGCAGCACTGATGTAATAACCACCTGAGGCAGCGTAATTACCCATTGATACTACCAATGGCTTTTCAGCTTTGGCCAATACAGTTTCTCTCCAAATGATGTCGCTCATTAAAGCGCTACCACCACCAGAATTTACACGCAATACTATGGCTTTCACTTTATCATCGTTTCTCGCTTCTTTAATCGCTTCAGCAATGTTGGTACCGATGTTGTTCATGTCACCTTTACCATCTCCTATGCCACCGTTTGCATAGATTACAGCAATTTTATCAAGCTTGTAATTTGGAGTAGCATTATCGTCTTTCTTTTTGCCTCTTCCAATAGATTTAGAGTATTTTTTTACTTTAATGAAATTCAAATCTTTAGCCGTAGTTCCACTTTTCTCTGCTAATAAATTTTCGAACTCATCGCGGTACATTGTAGCATCAATAAAATCTAAATCAACTGCTTTTTGAGCTGAACGTATGCTGTAGTTTTCTGCTACTTCTTCTAGTTTGTTTTTGATGTTTGGTCTTGAAACTCCAATCTCAATTTTCATTTCATCCCATAATACACCAATGTACTTTGCTACTTGTTCTTTATTAGCTTCACTCATTTGTGTAGCTATAAAAGGTTCTACTGCACTTTTGAATTTGTTGTTGCTTCCTCTAATAACTTGTGCTTCAACACCTACTTTTTCAAGTAAACCTTTTAGAAATACCACTTCAGAATAGATTCCTTTCCACTCCATACCTCCTTGAGGGTGTAAGTATACCTTATCAGCAACAGATGCTAAAAAATAAGCTCCTTGTGAGTATACGTTTGAATAAGCATAAACCCATTTTCCAGATTTTTTGAATTCAATAATTTCATCGCGTACTTCTTTGATGGTAGCATAACCAGCAGCGGCTATACTGATGTCTATGTAAACACCTTTGATTTTGTCATCTGTAGCGGCATTTTTTAAAGCTTTTTTAATTTGATTTAACCCAATGGTGTTTTCAACCATTAATCCAGGTACATTGTTAAAAGGATTTTCATGATCGCTTGCGCGTTCTGAAATTGGTTGATTTAAATTAAGGTGCAATATGCTGTTCTCGGTTACATTAACCATGTCAGCAGAATCGAAATTACTAGCGCTGGCTATAATTCCACCAATGATGGAGAATAATATTAAAATCAGAACGACTCCAGAAAGGATAAATCCTAACATTGAAGCAAATGTGAATTTGAAAAACTGTTTCATATGATCAATTGTTGAAGTAAAACTACTTTTGAATTTTCATACTTGCGAATATTATACACAAATGGTAAAGACTTTAGACGAGTGGACAACTGCATACATCGCTTTGGGGAGTAATCTGTTTAATAAAACTGAAAATCTGTCTAAAGCCATCGAACATTTAGGCAATATTGAAGGTTTGAGAGTAATAAAGTGCTCCGGTTTTATTGAGACAAAAGCAGAAGGTTTTGAAACAGAACATGATTTTTTGAATGCTGTTGTAGAAATTGAAAGCAAGATTTCGCCTGAATATTTACTAAATGAGTTGCTGTGTATTGAAAAAGAAATGGGTAGAGTACGATCTGAAAATGGTTATTCTGATAGACCAATAGATCTGGATATCATTGCTTTTGGTGAAATGATATACAAAAGTAAAAACCTAATAATCCCTCATCCAGAAATGCATTGTCGAACTTTTGTGTTGATTCCGCTTAGCGAAATAAATAAAGAATGGAAGCATCCAGTATTGAATAAATCTGCTATTGAACTGCAGATGGAACTAAAAAATAGAAGCGTTTAATATATAATCTTTGTGAATTTTATCTAATTTTTTGTCTAAACCGCTTTGTCTTAGTAAATTCGCGTCAACTAAAAAGTAAAGATGAAATTAGTAAGCAAAAGTATTTTAGCATTTGCCGCTCTTGGTCTATTCGCAGCATGTAGCAGCTTAGGCAAAATGGAGAAAAACATCGAGGATGTTTCATATCAAGTTAACCCTAATCCTTTGGAAGTTCATGGAGCTAAGGTTAACCTAAGTATCAATGGAGTGTTTCCAGAAAAATATTTCGATAAAAAAGCAACGTTAACACTTACTCCTGTATTAGTTTACAACGGTGGAGAAGTAGCTTTTGATGAAGTGTCTTTACAAGGTGAAAAAGTAACAGAAAACAATAAGTCTATCGTTTACAAAACGGGTGGAAAATTTACTTATAATGCTACAATCGACTACAAACCTGAGTATGAATACTCAACGTTGGTGTTGAATATTGTTGGAGTTAAAGGAAACAAAGAGCGTGTTTTTGAACGTATTGAAATAGGGGCAGGTGTTATCGCTACTCCTTATTTGGTAGAATCTGATGAAAACTTCATCAACATGCCTCACGGATTTACACGTATAACAAAACACCAACAAAAAGCAGAAATCAACTTCTTGGTAAACAGCTCTAGTGTGCGCAGTTCTGAAAAAAGAGATACTGATATCAAAGAATTGAAATCATTCGTAGATACAGTTAAAGCAAACGATGCTATTACTATTACAGGTGTAGTAATCGAATCTCATGCATCTCCTGAAGGTGAATTAAGATTGAACGAAAACTTGGCTGTTAGTCGTGGTAAAAACGCTAAAAGTGTTGTAAGCTCTATTTTCAAAAGAAAAGTTGATGATAGCAGTGATGAATTCTACAACATGTTGGCTAAAGGTGAAGACTGGTTAGGTTTTAAAGCCTTAATGGAAGCTTCAGAAATTGAAGATAAAGCCCTTATCCTACGTATTCTTACTATGTACGATGACCTTAAAAAGCGTGAAGAAGAAATCAGAAACTTAGCAAAAACATATACTGAAGTTGAGGATCAAATCTTACCAAAATTAAGACGTAGCCAGATAACTGTTAACTATGAAATCGTAGGTCGAACAGACGAAGAAATTAGCGCTTTAGCTTCAAGCAATCCTGTTGATTTATCTCTAGTTGAGCTTTTATACGCAGCAACACTTTCAGATGATTTAGCAACAAAAGAAAGCATCTTGAAATCTGCTACTGAAATTTACCCAACAGAAGCAGCAGCGTTCAACAACTATGCAGTAGCATTAGTTAAAAACGGTAAAGCTGACGAAGCTAAAAAGGCAATTGAAAGTTCTTTAGCAATTGAAGACAATGCTTATGCTCATAATAACTTAGGTGCTATCTTAAGGACAGTTGATGGTAATCTAGTAGGTGCTAAAGACGAATACTCTAAAGCAACAAGTTTAGGACAAGAAGTTTCTCACAACATTGCTATTGTAAATATTTTAGATGGTGAATACGAAACAGCTAACAACAATTTAGGTTCTGAAGTTAACTTCAACAAAGCATTAGCAGCTACTTTAAAAGGCGATAGCGAATTGGCATTGTCAGTTTTAAAATCGGTTAATGAGGGTGGTGAAAGTGCTAACGCTTATTACTTAGAAGCTGTAGTTTACGCAAAACTTAAAGATGAAAACAATGCTGTTGCTTCATTAACTAAAGCTATTGCATTAGACGCTTCATTAAAAGCAAAAGCTGCACAAGACAGAAGCTTTTTCTACATGCAATCAACTTCTGGTTTTCAAGCGATCGTTAAATAAGATCTGAGCAAATAATACATATTATAAAAAGGGAGAATGTAAATTCTCCCTTTTTTTATGCCATTACTTTTGGTGCTGAGATTCTTTGAATGAGATATTGAAGACAATATTACTGTAGTTGTTTTCAATGGAGGCAACGAAAACAATTTATTCAAGATCTATCGAATATTATTGTTGAATGCATTTTACCAAAGACTTTCTTACGATAATATGACAAAATGATAGGGTATTGTTGGATCTAACGCTTTAACTCCAATTATTAATATAATGTCATAGAATGATATTGAAACCTTCTATGGAAGGGCTTGTATGCTTTCTGTTGTGCAGTGTGTATTTGGGGTTGTCTGTACAAAGGATTCAAGCCTTATGTATGGGGAGGATTTTGACTTTTAAGTTTCCCGACAAAAGTGTCCTATAAGTCAAATGATTGGCTTTTTTAAGATTCAAAATGTAAAAACTATTTGGTAAAAAAAAAGCCTCAGATTTCTCTGAGGCTTTTTACAAGTATATTGGAGTAACGAATTACTTTTTTCTGCTTTTACAAAGTACTTCGCCTTCGCTATTCAAAACTTTGAATTCAACTCTTCTGTTCTTTTGGTGCTCTTCTTCAGAACATTCAACACCGTTTCCACATGCGTTGTTCAATTCAGTTTCACCGTATCCTTTGTATTTCAAACGATCCATAGCGATTCCTTTTTCGTGCAACCATGTTAATACAGATTTAGCTCTTTTGTCAGACAAACTTAAGTTGTAAGCGTCAGAACCACGGCTATCAGTATGTGCTGCAATTTCAACTCTAACTTGGTCAGAAAGTGTAAGGATTTGCAACATCTTATTAAGGTCATCCATTGAATCTTCTCTCAAATCTGCTTTGTTTAAATCAAAGTAGATGTTGTTGAAAGCCAAGTTGCAAATGATTTGCCCACCACTAAGAATAAGGTTTTGTTTCATTTCTGAATTTGCCTCGATTGACTTAGTATCAAACTTTACAGTTTGTCCTACGTAATCTTTTTTAGCTGCTTCTATAGAGTATTCTTCTACGCCAGCGAAGATTTCAAAACGGTAGAAACCGTAAGCATCTGTAATTGCTGTTTTAGTTTCACCTGTGTTACCATTGATAAGTGTAACATTTGAATTTCCAACTGGAAGGTTAGAGTTTTGCTCTAATACCAAACCTGAAATAAATGTATTACCAACTGGGTAAGCATAAATAGTTTCTTTTATAGAAGAACCTACCGCTTTACCATAAGTGTTTATTTCAGCATCTTTAGCTAAGTATGTACCATCACAAATAGTGATTGTGTATTTCTGATTAACAGATAAAGGCATGAACAATGAACCACCAGAATTTGTAGTGCCACGAGCAACTTCTTTTCCATTCAAAGAAAAACATACTTCAGTATTAGCCAAAGCTTTTTGAGTTGATGCATCTACAAGTTCGATTGTAGCAAAAATTCCAATCATCTTCACAGAGTAGATGTCATCACCACCCAAACCACCTAAACGGTTTGAAGCAATGTATCCCATTGGGTTTTTGTTATCGTAATTGAAACTGAAATCATCCATTGAAGAGTTCAATGGGCTACCTAAGTTGTATGCACTAGTGTAAAGACCATTACCACCCATTTCTGCACGGAAAATATCCAAGCCACCTAAACCTGGGTGACCATTAGATGAAAAGTAAAGTGAACCATCGTTAGAAACAAATGGATACATTTCATTTCCAGCTGTGTTAACACCAGTTCCAGCGTTTACTGGAGTGTCAAGAGTTAAATCTTCTTTGATTTTAGCTGTCCAGATATCTGTTCCACCTGAACCACCTGGCATATCAGAAACAAATATTAGGGTTTGTCCGTCTAAAGAAAAAGTAGGGTGTGTGAATGAGTATTCTGGGTCATTGAAAGATGCCTCGAAGTAGTCGTTCCACTTGCCTGTTTTTTCATTGAAATTAGACAACATGATTTTCAATTTAACCACATCATCAGCTTGTGATTTCTTTACCGATCCACCAATGAAGTTTTGACGGAATTGGTTTCTAGAAAACGCTGCTAATTTATTGTTTGGACTAGTAACGAAGTTCGCATCGTGGTACAATGAGTTGGTGCTAGCACCTGTCATTTTGATTGAACTGTATTCGTTATTCTCACGTTTTGAGCTGTAGGTATCTAAGAAACCTTGGCCAGTATAACCGTAAGTGTAATTCACTTTGCCTGCAGCATTTCTATCAGAAGCAAACAAAACCATGTTACCTTCTTCTATAGTTGCGCCAAATTCGTTGGCAGAAGAGTTCAAAGATTTTTGATTTTCAATAGAAAATAATGCTGGACGAGCTTGAATTGAGATTGACTCTTTGCAGCTAGTGATGCCTAATTGAGCTCTTGTGTCTTCAGGATACCATTTAGCGTAATCTTCGTAAAAAGTTTTTGCTTTATCGTATTGACCCATTTGACGCAATACTTCTGCATAGTAGTATTTGTTAATAGGTTCGCTATCGGCAGCGAAAACAGATTTTTCGTACCATTTTGCGGCCATTGGAATGTTGTTTTGCATGCGGTAGCACTTAGCTAATTGCAACATGGCATAAACATTCGTTTGGTCGTCTTCTAGTACATCTTGATAAGACTTTATTGCGTCTACTAACTCATAGGCTTTCATGGCCTTATCTGCACGAGTTAGAGTAGAGTTATCTTGAGCGAAAACCAAGCTACTAACAAGTAAACTGGCTGCTAAAATTACTTTTTTCATAATGAGGTTTGGGTTAATAGCTTAGAATAACGATACGAATCTTGGAGTAGTGAACTTGGCATTTTTAGCGCCTAAATCAAAACCTAAGAATACTTCGTGTGAATTACCACCAGAAGTATGGTAGTTACCAGTTTTGAAATCGTATGCATAACCAACATTTAAGTTGTTTGTAACTTGAACCTGAGTTAAAACAGAGAATGTTTCGTCTGTTCTAAAAGAAGCGCCAAGTATAAAACGATCTTGGTAGATAGCTGATAAATTGAAATCTGCAGAAGTAGGAGAATCAAAAGCATCAATTTCAACATATTTCAATAACGCATTTCCGCGCAATTTGAAATTTTCATTAAGTCTTTGAATGTAACCTGCCATAGCATAGAAATGACGAACAGGCTCACGGTTATCCGATGCCAATTCGTTTGACAATAACTCTGTTGATGAAATACCAACATAGTATTGATCGCTAGCTAAGTACAAACCTGCTCCTAAGTTTGGAGAAAATTCACTTTGACCACCATCAGACAATGCATCATCGCCAGTAGTACTAGCTGCATTGTTGAATTTGTTGTAGTCGTAAGTACTGAAGTTACCTGAAGCTTGTAAACCGAAGCTTAAAGTACTTTTTTCAAATACTCTTACACGGTAAGCGTACTGTAGGTTGATTTGATTGCTTTCAGCAAAACCGATAGCATCGTGTAAAAACACAACTCCTACAGAACTTTTAGAGATAGCAGAACCTTTAATGATTGGGCTGTGTGCACCGAAACTAAATGTTTCAGGAGCTCCGTCACCAAATCCAGTCCACTGCCATCTGTAGTCAGCGTTTAAACTTAAAGTGTTTTTTGCACCAGCATATGCTGGGTTAAATACTTGCTTGTTGAACATGAACAAGCTGTACTGAGGGTTTTGTTGTGCTGTAGCCATAAAGCCTGCACAAAGCGATAATAGAACTAATATTTTTTTCATTACAATTCTTCTTGAGGGTTAATTATCTTTTGATGACTACAAAGCCTTTTAGGATATTGCGTTTTCCGTTTTTGGCTGCAACAATCTCGTAGAAGTATGTGCCTTCTGGAAGAGCTTCGCCAGTGTTTTTGTATGTACCAGTCCACGTGTTATCGTAGTTAGCATCTTCAAATACTAAATCTCCTAAACGGTTGTAAACTTTAGCACTTAATTCGTCATAACTAGCTGGATTGTTTACTACTACCCAACCATCGTTAGTACCATCGTTGTTTGGAGTGAATACATTAGGAACATCGTCTCTATCTGTAATTACATCGTCATCACCTGGAGGCGTTACAACACCATCGCATTTTGAAGATAATGCTACAAATACTGAATCTTCAAATGAACATCCGTTAGCATCAGCAAATAATACTGTGTACATACCTGCTTCTAGGTTTTCGATTAGTGCAGTGTTTTCACCATTGCTCCACTCGAATGTGAAATCTTCTTTACCACCTGATGTAATAACCATTGCAGTTCCGTCCATTGTGTCAGGATCGCAAGTAACTTCAGTTGAAGATAAGCTGTAAGTAATAGGATCTCTTCTGTTGATAGTGTATTGAGCATAAGCTGAACAACCAAATACGAAATCAGTAACTTTTACAGAGTATACACCTGGAGCTAAATCTGTAATAGAAGCTGTAGTAGCTCCGTTAGACCATTCGATTTGACCAGGGATAAAAGCTGTGTTGATAGTAATAGAAGCTGATCTATCGCCAGAACAAGTTTCTTCGTTCAATTCTTGTAGAATGATTACTGGACCTGCAGTTGTGTTAACAGCGTAAGTAGCATTTCTTTGCTCTCCTGTATTTACATCAGTAACAGTTACAGAATACAAACCAGCAGCTAAATCGCTGATGTCTTGATTTGTAGAACCATTGCTCCATAAGTAACTATAGCTATTAGTTGTGTTTCCTACTTCTAAGTCTATAGAACCATTTTCTTGGTTACAAGTTGCATCGCTAACAGTAGCTGTAAGTACAAAAGTACTGTCGCCGTTATTGTCATCAGGTTTACCACCATTTAATATTGTGAATGTTTTGATGCTAACACAGTTGCTAGAGTTTTTAACTTTTGCTGTGTAGTCACCAGGAGCAAGTCCTTGACGGATGAAGTTGTTTGAACCATCAACCCAGTTTACAGTTACGCTATCGTTTTCGTTTACTGATAAGTAAATTTCACCATCGTTGTTTCCAAGAGTTGAATTAACCACGAAACCAGTGAAGAAAGGACCTTCTGGATTAGATAAGTTGAATTGCTTTGTTACTTCACAACCTAATGTTGCATCAGTTACAGTTACAGTGTATACTTCAGCAGGAACAGAAACAATGTTAGAATCTGTAGCACCCGTACTCCATAAGTAAGTATAAGCATCAGAACCACCTGTAACTTGAACAGAAACTGAACCGTCTGCAGTTTGGCAAGTTGGCTGCTCGCTTGTAAATTCAATGTTTAGTTCTTCTGACTCTATTGCGATGCTTCCGCTTACGCTACAAGAACCATCGTTTGTTTCAGCTAATACTGTGTATGTACCAGCAGTGTTGATGGAGATGCTTTGACCTGTTTTGCCATTGCTCCATTTGTAAGTATCGTAACCTGCTTCTGCAGTTAAAGTTACATTCCCACCAGAACAAACTTTTTCGCTGCTTGCAGTAACATCGATACCAAAAGCACCGTTTCTTAAAACGATACCGTTGTAAACTCTTAGTTCAGTAAGTAAACCTATAATAGGTGAAAGAGTAATTTTAATAGAAGCAACTTCCATTGTGTCACCTTGTGGGATATTGAATCCAACTTGAGCACGAGCAGTTTGGTTGGCGATCAATGTAAGGTCAACAATAGCTAAATCACTTTTTTCGAATACTTGGTTTTCATCAGCATCAAATCCTTCGATTGTGATAGATCCGATAACACCTAATTCTAAGAATGTGTTGTTTGGTTCAATTGTAAATCCAACGAAATCACCAGCTGTAGCTACGTTTTCAAGACCCATGTGAATGAATCCGTTTTGACCTAAAGAAACAGGCAATGAAATAACCGCATAATTATCTGGATCTTCATCTACTAAATTGGTCTCATCGTTTACATTTTCTGTGTTGATGATATCTGATAAAGCAGTTAAACCACAAGCGCTACCTGGTTGTATAGCAACACCAGAATAAACTTTCAAATCGTTGATTACAGAAAGCAATCCGTTTACAGTAATACGAACACTTTGTATTACGTAATCCAATGAATCTGGAGTTGTAATAGCAATGAAACGTCCTTCTGAATTGTCAATCAAAACATTTAAATCTGTTAGATTGAAATCGTTTTTAGAAACGATAACGTTACCAGCCGTATCCAATACATCAATAACTATAGCTTCTAATAAGTCTACGTTAAGAATAGTGTTGTTTTCTTCAATATTAACACCTACAATACTTCCTGGGGCTGGAGCATTGCTAAATCCTAAATTGATAAATGCTGTAGAAATTAACCCAACATCTGTACGCAATAATGCATAACTACCAGGGTCTGCATCAACAGCGTGACTAGCGTTTTGTACGCCTCCTGGGCAAAAGATAGGGATGATTGGGTCACATGGACCAGCATCAACTACGTAATCGGCAAATACTTGTGCCTGAAGAGACGCTATACTAGCTACGAGTAAGGAGCAAGCTAAAAGCAGTTTTCTCATGATATATATTGTTAAATTAATTTGCGCGAATATAGAAATTGTATAAAGAAGTCGGACGATTTCACTGTTTTTTACGATACCTCGCATAGTCATGGAGACAGATGCCTCCACTTACTGAAACGTTGAGAGAATGCTTGGTCCCGTATTGCGGTATTTCAACATTATAATCGGATAAGTCGATAATTTCCTCAGAAACTCCTTTGACTTCATTTCCAAAAACAAGTATGAATGGATTATTGTTTAGTTGCGGCCATAAGTTTTCCATTTCAATGCTTTCGTGACATTGTTCTAAGGATATAATTTTTACCCCATTCGCTTTTTCATTTTTTAGAAAACTCAACAAATTTTCTTCATAACGCCATTGCATGCTCAGTTCGGCTCCAAGAGCAGTTTTGTGTATATCTCTGTGTGGTGGGCATGGTGTAATACCTCCTAAAATGATCTCTTCTACTAAAAATGCATCGGATGTGCGAAATACCGATCCTACATTGTTGAAACTTCTAATATTATCTAATGCTACTCGGATGGGTAGTTTTTCTGAAGCTTTAAATTCGTCAATGTTTATCCTTTCGAGTTCTGAAGTGCTTTTTTTCACGTTGCAGTTTTGTTTTTAGCAAAAGAAAGATAATCTCGTTAAAAACTTGTTGGTGATTAGGCTGTGGTAGTTCCAAAACGTAGAGTTTTTATACCTTATTTTCGCCTTAGAAAAGGGAAGCATTGTGTCAAAAAAAACTGTAAAGCCAAAAGAAACGCCATTGATGGGGCAATACTTGAAAATAAAAGCCAAGTATCCAGATGCTGTCTTGTTATTTAGAGTCGGCGATTTCTATGAAACCTTTGCTGAAGATGCTAAAACTGCAAGTAAGGTGTTGGGCATTGCGCTTACAGCTAGAAAAAATGGAGCTGCTTCTGAAGTGGCTTTGGCTGGGTTTCCTCATCATTCGGTCAACACTTATTTGCCTAAACTGGTTAAAGCGGGATATAGGGTTGCAATTTGCGATCAATTAGAAGATCCGAAAACAGTAAAAGGAATTGTGAAACGTGGTGTAACAGAGGTAGTAACCCCTGGCGTAGCACTCAACGATGAAGTATTAAATAGGGATTCGAATAATTTTCTTGCTTCTGTCTTTGAACACAAAGGCGTAGTTGGGTTGGCCTTGCTAGATGTTAGTACGGGCGAATTTTTAGTGGGCGAAGGCTCGTGGGCTGATGTGAAACATTGGTTTGCATCCTACCAGCCAAGTGAAATTTTAGTGCCTCGCGGAAGTCAAGACTTAATAGAGAAAGAGCTTGGTTCTGAGCACTATTATTTTGGACTTGACGAGTGGGTGTACACAGAGCAGTACGCTACCGATTCGTTGTTTGAGTTTTTTAAAGTAAATACTCTTAAAGGGTTTGGAATAGAAAATTTTGCTTCCGGAATTCAAAGTTCAGGAGCAATTTTGAAGTATTTAAAAGATACTCAAAACGATAAGTTGGGTCATATAGTCAATATCCAGCGCTTACTTAAAAGTGAGCAAATGTGGATGGATTGGTTTACCATTAGAAACTTGGAGTTGATTCACCCAGCGTCTGAAGGTGGCGTGAGTTTGTTTCAGGTTTTAAATCACTGTGAAACAGCAATGGGGAGTCGATTGCTTCGCCAATTTCTATGTTTCCCTTTGGTTAAAAAAGAGAACATTCAACAACGACTTCAATTGGTGCATGCTTTGTTGAAGAACGAAGAGTACGAAAGCATCCGTCAAGAATTAAAATCGATCCAAGATTTAGAGCGTATTCTAGGTAAAGTCAGTGCGCAGAAAGCGGGGCCTAGAGATCTTAAAATGCTAGAGAAATCCTTGGTTGTAGCTCATGGTCTGAAAGAGCAATTGTTGGCAAATAAAGATTTTGTATCAATAACCAACCGATTGCCTGATTGCAGTGCATTAGCTGATAAATTGCACGAAATTCTAGACGATGAAGTGCCGGTAATGTTGGCAAAAGGAAATGTGATACGCCCTGGAGTAAATGCCGATTTGGACGACTACAGAGATGTGTCAACCAATAGTAAAAACATATTGTTGGCATTGCAAAAACGTTTGGCAGATGAAACGGGAATAAGCACACTTAAAGTGGCCTACAATAATGTGTTTGGGTATTATATAGAAGTACGCAATACGCACAAAGATAAAGTACCTGAAGAGTGGCATAGAAAGCAAACACTTGTAAGTGCCGAACGTTATATTATACCAGAATTAAAAGAAATAGAGACTAAAATCTTAGCAGCGGAAGAAAAAATCCAAAGCATAGAAAGCAAGTTATTCAATGATTTATGCGATCAGGTTTGTCTGCATCTTAAAGAAGTTCAAGTCTTAGCGAAAGGAATTGCATTACTTGATGTATTAAGTTGTTTTGCATTCAATGCATACGAGAACGATTATGTGTGCCCAAAGGTGGACGATAGTTTGAATCTCGAAATTAAAGCTGGTAGACATCCCGTAATAGAAAGCATACTTTCTGCCGAGCATCCGTATGTACCTAATGATGTGTATATGGATACCGAAACTCAACAAATAGTAATGGTGACAGGCCCCAATATGTCGGGTAAATCTGCTTTGTTACGACAAACTGCGCTTATTTCTATTATGGCACAAATAGGAAGTTATGTACCGGCTAGTTTTGCTCATATAGGAATTATCGATAAGATTTTTACAAGAGTAGGGGCTTCAGATAATTTAGCCGCAGGTGAATCTACCTTTATGGTGGAGATGACAGAAACCAGCAGTATACTGAATAACATTTCAGAAAGAAGCTTGGTGCTGCTCGATGAAATAGGTAGAGGAACCAGTACTTACGATGGTATTTCTTTGGCTTGGGCCATTGCTGAATATTTACACGATAATAAATTTGGGAAACCCAAAACGCTTTTTGCCACGCACTATCACGAGTTGAATGAAATGGCGAATACTTTCAAACGCATTAAGAATTTTAACGTTGGAGTGAAGGAAGTAGATGGAGAAGTCATATTCCTGAGGAAATTAAAAGTTGGTGGTAGTTCTTCCAGTTTTGGTTTGAATGTAGCAAAGATGGCAGGCATGCCGTATAAGGTTTTGGAGCGTGCTCAAGAAATACTATCCGGGTTAGAATCTAAAAAGGGAAAACAAGAAATATCAGAAGGATTGATAGAGCAAGCGCAAGAAAAAGACATGCAATTGAGCTTCTTTCAACTAGACGATCCTACACTTTTGCAAATAAAAGAAGAGATACAAGGTATTGATATCAATGTACTTACGCCAGTAGAAGCATTGTTTAAGTTGAATGAAATTAAAAAAATACTTGGGAGTAAATAAAAAGTTTTTATATTTGCGCTCCCATTCGGTGAATGGAAATGCGAGAGTAGCTCAGCTGGTAGAGCACAACCTTGCCAAGGTTGGGGTCGCGGGTTCGAATCCCGTCTCCCGCTCCAAGGAAGCCCAAAGCTAATTTGGGCTTTTCTTTTACCTACAAAAGGTGGAGAGGAAATTGAAATAGAGTAGATGCTCGGGTGGTGGAATTGGTAGACACGTTGGACTTAAAATCCAATGAACGCAAGTTCGTACGGGTTCAAGTCCCGTCCCGAGTACTGGATAAAAAAGCTTCGCAATCGCGAGGCTTTTTTTGTTTGTGGTAATTTGTAAAACTATGGCAGTGGTGTACATTTTATATTCAGAAAAATTGCAAAAGCATTATATCGGCAGTTGCAAAGATTTTTCATTGCGATTAGCCGAACATTTATCTGCAGAAGGTGTAAATGGTTCATTTACAAGCAAGGCAAGAGATTGGCAAGTAAAATTGGTAATGAAGAATTTGGGTTACACTCAAGCCCGGAAAATAGAACTCCACATAAAATCAATGAAGAGCAAAGCATATGTATCCAACCTTGTTGAATACCCTGAAATGCGAGAGAAGCTCAGGGCTAAATTTGCTGATTCGGGTTCATCCCGATAGCTATCGGGACCCGTCCCGAGTACTGGATAAAAAAGCTTCGCAATCGCGAGGCTTTTTTTGTTTCTGATAAATTATCGTTCGTTGTTGTCAATAATCGACTTTAATAATTCAACCATATCCTTGGCTACTTTGTAGTTTCTATACCATTTTTTATCTGCTGGTATTATTTGCCAAGGCAGATTTGTTGGACCAGAAATTAAGGCGTCGTATAGATTTTGGTAAATAGGATATTTGCCCGCAGCTAGTTCATCAGCAGGAGTGTATTTATAACGTTTCTTCGGATTGGTCTTTCGTTCATTTATTCGATCAGCTTGCTCGGTTTTTGAAACATGCAAGAAGAACTTAATAATATGAGTTCCGTGTCTTGTCAAATGATCTTCTGTTTGACGGATGAATTCCAATCGTTTTTCAAGAGCAACTTCAACGCCTAAAATTTGAGGCATGATGATGTCTTCGTAATGCGATCGGTTGAAAATTTGAATGGTTCCTTTTGCTGGGAAATGTGGGAAAATGCGCCACATAAAGTCATGATTTTTTTCTTCTTCGGTGGGTTTCTTAAACGATTTTACATTAACCCCCATAGGGTTCATGCTAGAAAAAACATGGCGAATAGTACTGTCCTTGCCAGAAGTGTCAACGCCTTGAAAAACCACAAGAATAGAAGATTTTTTTTGTGCGAAAAGCTGATTTTGTAAATGATATAATTCTTCTTTTAAGTTTTGCAACTCTGTTATGCAAATGTCTTTTGTGTAAGTGTTTGGTGCTGTAGTTGAAATCTCAGACAATTTAGCCATGGGTTTAAAGTAATTAATTTTTTGCTCCTCAATGTCAATGTGTTTTTGTTGTTTCAGTTACTTTTAACCAGAGTTTATGGCGAATAAAAAACAGCTTTTAATTGATGATATTTCTGTTGAAATAGTAAAACATGCTCGAGCTAAGAATATTCGAATTCGGCTACAACCGCATAAACCCGTACGGGTAACCATCCCATTGCGAGCAGCTTTTAGTTTGGGAGAGCATTTTTTAATGCAAAGACTCTCATGGATAAAAGAAAATATGCCCGCTCTAGAAGCTAAATCTCCTCGAAAAACATTCGATTGGGATTATGTTTTGACCACTTTTGAAGGCGAAATTCGATTGATACCAATAGGATCCGAAAAAGAGAATGGGGTCATTGGGTTGGAATTGCCACCTGAATTCGATTTTGATAAGAGCGAAAACCAAACTGAAGTTGAAAAACTGTTGGTAGAGAAACTTAGGGAAATAGCCAAAAATCATTTACCGCAAAGACTTCAGGTACTTGCCGATTTGACAGGGTTTCAATTTGAAAAAGTAACAGTGAAAAATTTGAAGTCCCGTTGGGGAAGTTGTTCTTCAGTCAATAACATCAATCTCAATATTCATTTGATGCGTTTGCCATCCGAAATGATAGATTATGTATTGATGCACGAGTTGCAACATACCACCATCAAAAATCACAGTTCTAGCTTTTGGAATGCATTAGAAGCAAAATGGCCTGGGGCAATTCGGCTTGATAAAGTGCTGAATCAATACCGAATTTCTTGGTTTTAATTCAGAGGTTCACTTTCTGGACGCTTGTGCTTCCATCGACGATGACTCCATAGCCAGTATTGAGGATTTTCTTTGATGATTTCTTCTAGGGCCTGAACATGCAGTTTGGTGATGGTTCCTGTCACAACTTCTTTAGGGTTTTCACATAAGAGTTTGTACTCTAAATGGTAATGACCACGTTTTACTTTGCTGATTTTACCGAAAACAACTGCAGCGTCCACTTTTGAAGCAATTTTTTCTGCGCCAAATTGAACTCCAGTTTCTTGATTTAAGAACATTGTCCAGTAGCATTTTTGAGATTTTCTTGGCGATTGGTCCGAACCAAAATACATCATTGATGGACGTTCTTGCATTTCTTCAAACATCATTTTAGGATCGGATGTTGGTACTGTCGTCATCCCAAATCGTTCTCTTGATTGTCTTAATTTTTCGTTGAAAAATTTGTCTTTAAGCGGAGTGTAAAATCCGATGGATTTATGAGGAGTGCCAATCTGACCACAAAGAGCAAGCCATTCCCAGTTATTGTAATGTCCTAGTACCAAAACAACATGTTTTTTGTTGGCGTAAAGCCTTTCTAAAACTTCATTGTTTGCCACTGTAAATCTTATAGCAGCTTGTTTTTTTGTGAGGCTAAAAGCTTTAAGTGTTTCTATAAAGATGTCGCAGAAATGCTTGTAAAAAGCATCCATTATAGCCTTGTGTTCTTTGTCGGTTTTTTCAGGGAAGGAATTCTGAATATTCGTCAGTACTACTTTTTTTCTATAGCCTATTATGTGGTATAGAATAATGCAAAAAAACGAACTCACTCTGTACAAAAACCAAAATGGTAGATAACTAAGTGGTACAAGAATGATGTAGTATAATATTCTAGTCAAAACAATGGTTTAATGTGTAGTACTGTGCAAAGTTGCGTCAAAAATAGGGTGTTTCAAAACATTATCAGTAGCACCGCTTTTTTCACTTACACAGTGTTTTGCATTAGCACTCATGCGTTCAATTTCGGCTTTAGAATTCAAAAGCATGGTTACATTGTTTGCTATGGCTTGTATGTTTTCGCCTTCTAATACTGCGCCACATTGAATAGCGTATTCAGCTTCAGGAAATTTTGAATGTTGGTAGCCTATGCAAACGGGTAGTCCGTAGGCTAGTGGTTCGATGATATTATGCAATTTTCCTGTAAGGCCACCCGCAACAATTGCTATTAATCCGTATCGATATAAGTATCGTAAATCTCCTACAGAATCTACGATCAATACATTGCTGTTTGGATTGAAATTGGATAAAAAAGTGAATTTGACATCAAAATCAGCGAGTAAACTGTTTAAATGATTTCTCTCTACTTCGTGAGGAGCGATAATGATTTTTTGATCGGGATGAGTTGAAGCAATTACCTGGGCTATATCTATTTCATCTTTCCATGCGGATCCAAATACGATGGCTTTTTTTGCGTCTAAAAATGCTTCAATTTTTTCGTTTTGATAGGCAGTGTTTTTATTTTCTAAAGCCTGATCAAATCTTGGGTCACCAACCAAAATACTTTGAATTTGATTGTTGTCTAATATTTCTTTTCCTGAAGGATATTGAGTGAAAATTGGGTTGAATGATGTGAGTGCTTGTCTGAAAAATTTACCCCAAGGTTTGAAATACATTTGATTTTGCCTGAATTGCGCAGCTATCAATATTTGTGGTACATCATTGCGTTTTAATTCTGCTTGCAAATTTGGCCAGATGTCGTATTTGACACCAATAAACATGGATGGTTTTAGGATGCTGTAGAGTGTTTTTGCGTTTTGTTTGCTGTCTATTGGTAAGTAAAACACTGAGCAGATTTCAGGTATGGTTTTGTAATTCTGAAAGCCTGAAGGAGAAAAGAAACTAACTACAATGGGTGATGCGTATTTTTTGTGCAAAGCTTTAATCAAAGGCAATGCTTGCAAGTATTCACCATAACTAGCGCAATGAAACCAAATAGGTTTAGCGTCTAGAGTGCTGATGTTTTTTTTGAGTTTACTTTTCCAATGTCTTCTCCCTACAACCCATGCTTTAGCTTTAGGTGAAAAAACAGATGCAGCCGTAATTATTGCTGCGTACATGCGTATGGATAAAGTATAGAAAAGGGATATCAATTGATGTAATAATCGTTCGCCATTCTTCGGTAAAGTGGTAGCAACCAAGTGAAACGAACACCTGTGAATAAATCCAATCTTTTTTGAGTGTCTTTGGCGCCATCATCAAAATTAAAATCTCGTCGAGATTGTGTGAAGCCTTGGTTGAAGACAAGTTCAACTCTGAAATTGGTTAATTTTTTGTTGCTAATATGGAAGTATCCAATGTTCTGTTCAAGTAAAGTTCCGTTGGTTAATCTATCGTAACCTTTCTCGTAGCCATTGTCGATTTGGGGCATGCGGTTGTTTTGGTGTTCGATGCGTATTTTGTGTTGAATAAAACCTAATCCTAAACCAACTATAATACCAGAGTTAGGGTTTTTCTCTGCATTAATTGGGAATAGTTTTTCAGTTCTAAGACTGAAAGTCATGCCTCGTTGGAATAATAAAACATTAGCAATTTGCCCGTTTTCATCTAAAAGTTCGTTTTTTTCACTGTATAGGTTGGCCATTAATCCAGGTTGCTTTACATCATTCCCAAAAAGAAATTGACCATTGGCTGAAAAAATCCAATTCGACTTTGTTTTAAATTGTGGATTTACGCCTAAGCTAAAGTGTGTGCCAAATCGATCGGCTAAATCACCACCAGGCACATAGGATGAGAAAGAGAATCCTACAGAAAAGAACCGGCCAGCTTCTATCGAATTGCTGTTTTGAGCAAAAGCAAATTGATTAGAAAATGTTAATAACACCAAAAGCGAAAAACCGATTTTTTTAATTCTTTCCAAACTCCACATCATAACCTATATTCGCAGTAAATTTATTCAAAGTATGTACAACATACCAATGGTTGACTTACAAAATCAGTACAAAAGCATCGAAAACGATGTGGATACTGCTGTTTTGAAGTCGATAAAATCAGGTAAATACATCAACGGGCCAGAAGTGGCATCGTTTAAAGAAAACTTGCAAAAGTATTTAGGGGTAAAGCATGTAATACCATGCGCTAATGGTACCGATGCTTTGCAATTGGCACTGATGGCGGCAGATTTGAAGCCTGGCGACGAAGTCATTGCACCAAGTTTTACCTTTGTAGCTACAGCCGAAGTTATTGCTTTAATGGGGTTAACACCAATTCTAATTGATGTTCATCCCGATACATTTTGTTTGGATGAAAATAAGTTGGAAGGCCTTATTACATCTAAAACCAAAGCCATAGTTCCTGTTCATTTATTTGGCCAGTGTGCCAATATGGAGGCCATTATGAACATTGCCAATAAGCACAATTTGTTGGTTGTTGAAGATAATGCGCAAGCTATCGGAGCAGATTTTACATTTTCTGATGGTAAAAAAGCCAAAGCAGGTACTATTGGTCAAATAGGATGCACTTCATTTTTTCCAAGCAAAAATCTTGGTTGTTATGGAGATGGCGGTGCTGTATTTACCAACGATGATGTCTTGGCGAAACGCATTGCGGTAATTGCAAATCATGGAATGGATGTACGTTATTACCACGATGAAGTTGGTATTAACTCTCGTCTTGATAGTGTGCAAGCGGCTATTTTGGATATCAAACTAAAGAAACTGGATGAATACAACTCGGCTAGACAAAACGCTGCTGATTTGTATGAAAAATATTTGGGGAGCGAACTGAAACTCACCTTGCCTAAAGTTGCTGACTTTACCAACCATGTGTACCATCAGTATACTGTATTGGCCGAAAGTTTAGAAATAAGAGATGCTATCATTAAGCATTTGCAAGGTGTTGGTATAGCTTGTGCTGTGTACTATCCAGTGCCTTTGCACAAACAAAAAGCATACAAAAACGAACGTTATCCTGATGCCTCTTTTCCTGTTACAAACCAACTTTCTGATCATGTGTTTTCTTTGCCTATGCATACAGAGTTGACAGACGAGGTTGTACAAATAATTGCTAACGAAATAAAAAAAGTATTATAAAATGAATATTGCTGTAATTGGAACAGGTTATGTAGGTCTTGTAACCGGAACGTGTTTTGCTGAAACAGGTAACAATGTTATCTGTGTTGATATTGATGCTAAGAAAGTGGAACGCATGAAAAATGGCGAAATTCCTATTTACGAACCCCACCTTGATGTTTTGTTTGAAAGAAACATCAAACAAGGTCGATTGGAATTCACTACAGAATTAGCACCAGCAATTGAAAAATCGGACATCATATTTTTAGCGCTTCCAACACCTCCAGGAGAGGATGGGTCGGCCGATTTGAGTTATGTTTTGGGTGTTGCCGATCAGATTGGTGAAATCATGACATCCTACAAAGTCTTGGTTGATAAATCTACGGTACCCGTAGGGACAGCTGAAAAAGTAACTGAAGCAGTTGCTAAAAAAGCCAAAGTGCAGTTTGATGTAGTTTCTAACCCTGAGTTTTTGCGCGAAGGATTTGCAGTAGATGATTTCTTGAAACCCGATAGAGTGGTGATAGGAACGAGTTCGGCCAAAGCCAAAATGCTGATGGAAGAATTGTACAAACCTTTTGTGCGTCAAGGAAATCCTATCATCGTAATGGATGAAAAATCGGCTGAATTGACAAAGTATGCAGCCAATGCATTTTTAGCAACTAAGATTACTTTCATGAACGAGATTGCTAACTATTGCGAAATGGTTGGAGCAAATGTTGATATGGTTCGCAAAGGTGTTGGTACCGACTCTAGAATTGGAAATCGTTTTTTATTTCCAGGAATAGGTTATGGTGGATCTTGCTTCCCAAAAGATGTGCAAGCATTGCATAAAAGTGGAAAAGATGCCAATTACGATTTCAAAATTATTGATGCCGTAATGCAAGTCAATCAGTCTCAGAAATTGAGATTGATAGATAAAGTAATGGCGCATTATAAAGGCGATGTTAAGGGTAAAACCTTTGCTCTGTGGGGATTGGCATTCAAGCCCGATACCGACGATATTAGAGAAGCTCCAGCCTTGTATATGATTGATGAATTATTGGCTCAAGGTGCTAAAATTCAAGCTTTCGATCCAGAAGCAATGGAGAATGTAAAAGCTCTGTACGGCGATAAAGTAAGTTTTGTTAGTTCGGCTACGAAAGCAACTGAAAATGCAGATGCATTGCTTATTGCTACTGAATGGACAACGTTCCGTTCACCAGACTTTGATATGTTGAAAGACAATCTAAAAGACGATGTTATTTTTGATGGTAGAAACTTGTACGATACCAATACGGTTCGCGATAAAGGTTTAACCTACTATAGTATAGGCCGCGAAACGGTTTAAACTGAAACTTATTCACATAAAAAAAGCCTCTGACATATCGGAGGCTTTTTTATTTACAGTGATTTTTTTATTTGGTTACTGCAGTAATTTCTTTGTTTCTAAAGGCGAATAGAATCAACACCACGAAGCCAATCATTGGAACTGTGTATCCAATGGTAATGTTGCTGATGTCGGCTATGTAGCCTTGCAATGGTGGTAGAAAGGCGCCGCCAAGTATCATCATAATCAATAATGAACTTAACATGGCTTGTTCGCCTTTTTTGTCGCGCAAGGCAAGGGCGAAAATACAAGGCCATAAAATAGAACAACACAACCCGCCAATCAAAATTGCAAACAAGCCAACGTTGCCAGGCATAGTAACAGCCAATATGCAACACAATACACCTAATCCACACAATGCCAACATAGACTTACGTGGTAAGTTGCTGGTGATGCTGATGATGATAGGGAAAATAAGCACAAAAGGAGCGAAGTATAAAAAGTCAATCATAGGACTTCCTTTCAACCAGTTTACGCCCATTATGATAGCGTATACAACTGCTGAAATGATGAATCTTCCAGGAACTATTAAGGCTTTTGGAAGTTTGAAAACTTCAATGGAAGCACACAGTCTGCCTATCATCAAACAACCCCAATACAGTGAAATGTAATGAACAGAATTAGCTTCAGAAAGTCCGAGCACATTGTCTGATTTTACGTAAGCAGGTAAATTACTTTGAAGTGCAACTTCTACACCTACGTAACAAAAAATGGCCAACATACCCCATAGGGCATTGGCGTCTACTTTGAATGAGTTGACTGTTTCAGAAATTTCTTTTTTAGCTATAACAGGCATGCGAGAAAGCTGAACAATAAAAGCAACGATTAAAAACGCAAACCCTAATATGGTGTAGGGAATAGGTAAGTCATCCATTTTTAAACTGTTGTTGCCTGAGCTTATGCTACCGAAGAGTACAAAACTCACCAATAATGGTCCTATGGTTGTTCCTAGAGAGTTTATACCTCCTGCAAGGTTTATTCTGCGGGCACCATTCTCGTCTGAACCAAGGTTTAGAAGCAAAGGGTTGACTACAATTTGCTGAATAGAAAAACCCAAACCAACCACAAATAAAGAAGCCAACATAAGTGGAAATGAGGATAAATAAGATGCTGGAATGAATCCGAAAGCACCAATAGCACTCAGGGTTAAACCAAACGTAAGCAAGCGTTTGTAACCGTATTTCTGACTCGCGTCGTTGCCTTTTCTTCCTTGCAAAAAGTAGGCCAATGAACCTAAGAAATAGGCCGCATAAAATGCAGAATCAACCAGTTGAGATTGAAATTGAGTAAGGGAGAAATTTTGTTTGAATGCGGCAATTAATACAGTGTTGGATGCGGCAACAAAGCCCCAAAAAAAGAATATGCCTATTAAAACGTAGAGAGGATTAAACCTTGCTTTCATCATTTTGTTTTTCCGAAAGGTCAAAGTAAACTAATTGTTACTTTCGTTCATCTTTAATTTTCATGAAAACAGTTTTAATAACCGGTGCCGCTGGATTCTTAGGCTCGCATCTTTGCGATAGATTTATCAAAGAAGGTTACAAAGTCATTGCTATGGATAACCTCATAACTGGGGATATGAGCAATATAGAGCACTTGTTTCCATTGGAGAATTTTCAGTTTTGTCATCAAGACGTAAGCCAGCATGTTCATGTTGCAGGCGATTTGGATTATATCCTACATTTTGCTTCGCCAGCATCGCCAATCGATTATTTAAAGATTCCGATTCAAACCTTGAAAGTGGGTTCGTTGGGAACGCACAATTTGCTTGGCTTAGCTAAAGCAAAAAATGCCCGCATTTTGGTGGCAAGTACATCAGAAGTGTATGGCGATCCTCTAGTTCATCCACAAACGGAAGAATATTGGGGGAATGTGAATCCTATCGGACCTCGTGGTGTATATGATGAAGCAAAACGTTTTCAGGAAGCAATAACCATGGCGTACCATCGTTTCCATGGCTTGGAGACCCGTATAGTTCGCATATTCAATACCTATGGTCCTAGAATGCGTCTGAACGACGGTAGAGTGTTGCCTGCTTTTATTGGACAAGCATTGCGCGGTGAAGATTTGACTGTTTTTGGAGACGGTAGCCAAACAAGAAGTTTCTGTTATGTAGATGATTTGGTAGAAGGTATATACCGTTTGCTAATGTCTGATATATCAGAGCCAATCAATGTTGGTAATCCAGACGAAATTACCATTGGCGATTTTGCGGAAGAGATTATTAAACTAACCGGAACCACACAAAAAGTAATTTATAAGCCTTTACCTGCGGATGATCCTATGCAACGTCAACCCAATATTGATAAAGCAAAAGCATTGCTTGGATGGGAACCAAAAGTTTCTCGACAAGAAGGATTAAAAATCACTTACGATTACTTTAAGTCCTTGTCTGAGAGTGAATTGTATAAAAGTGAACACGATTTTAAAACGTTTAATAAAAAATAATGTCCAATCATTTTGTTCATAATACGGCGGTTGTCGATGCAGGATGTATAGTTGGTGAAGGATCCAAAATTTGGCATTTTTCTCACCTTATGTCATCGGCAGTTATTGGCAACAATTGCATCATTGGACAAAATGTTTTTCTAGGAAATAAAGTAGTGTTGGGCAATCATGTTAAGGTTCAGAACAATGTATCTCTGTTCGAAGGGGTCGTTTGCGAAGACTATGTGTTTTTAGGTCCATCGTGTGTGTTTACAAACGTTATAAATCCTAGAGCGGAGGTAGAAAGAAAATCTGAATTCAAAAAGACTCGAGTTCACCACGGAGCTACAATTGGAGCTAACGCTACTGTAGTTTGCGGAAATAATTTAGGTAAGTATTGTTTGGTAGGAGCAGGTTCTGTTGTAACCAAATCGGTTCCAGATTATGCTCTTGTAGTTGGTAATCCAGCCAAACAAATAGCTTGGGTAAGCCAAAAGGGAGAAAGATTATCCTTCATAGATTTTGAAGCGGTATGTCCTATCGATCAGTCGAAATATATTTTGAAAGACAATACCGTTAAAAAATTAGGCGATGAATAAAATACGATTTGCCATAGTAGGTTTTGGACACATTGGTAAACGCCATGCTGAAATGATTGCGCGGAATCCTGATGCTGAACTTATTGCTATTTGCGATACAAATACGGATGTTCTTCAATCGCATTCTGAGGCCAAAACATACTCTGATTATCAAGCATTATTGCAAAACGAGCGCAGCAATATTGAAGTAGTATGCATCTGTACACCAAATGGGTTGCATGCTGAAATGTCCAATAAAGCCATCCAGGCAGGTTATCACGTATTGATAGAAAAACCCTTGGGACTTTCGAAAAAGAATTGCGAAGAGGTTATTTACAATGCATTTAATGAGGATAAACAGGTTTTTTGTGTAATGCAAAACCGGTATTCGCCTCCAAGTCAGTGGCTTAAGCAATTGGTGGAGAGTAAGGTATTGGGCGATATTTATATGGTGCAACTCAATTGTTTCTGGAACAGAGACGATCGATATTATAAGCCAGGAGGATGGCATGGTGATAAAACCTTAGATGGCGGAACGCTTTTCACTCAATTCTCACATTTTATAGATGTTATGTATTGGCTGTTTGGCGATATAGATAATATTCACTCACGCTTTTTTGATTTCAATCATCAAGAATCTACCCAATTTGAAGATTCTGGGGTAATTCATTTCGATTTTGTGAATGGAGGGGTAGGCAGTTTGAATTTTACGACTTCGGTTTACGATAAAAATCAGGAAAGCAGCATTACCATCATTGGTGAAAACGGTTCAGTAAAAGTGGGTGGGCAATATATGAACGAAGTAGAGTATTGCCATATTAAAGATTATACCATGCCTAAATTGGATCCCGTAAATCCTGCCAACGATTATGGCGCATTTAAAGGGTCGGCTGCGAATCATGTTTATGTTATACAAAACGTGATCGATGTTTTGAACGGCAAGGGCAGGAAAACTACCAACGCGCTGGAAGGATTGAAAGTAGTAGATATTATAGAAAGAATGTACAACGCAAAGCAATAGTTTGATAAGCGACAGAATAAAAAATAGAGAAGCCAAAGTGGCTGTAATCGGATTGGGTTATGTTGGATTACCGTTGGCTTTAGAGATGGCTAAATCGGCTTCTGTAATTGGATTTGATATCAATGCTGAGCGCATAGAATTAATGAAAAAGGGCGTTGATCCGAGCAAAGAATTGCCGTCCGAATTTTTTAATGATGTCGACATAACGTTTACATCTGAATTAGAGGAATTAGAAAAATCTTCTTTTTATATAGTTGCTGTTCCAACCCCGATTAATGAACAGAAATTGCCTGATTTGAGCGCTTTGTTAGCGGCTTCAAAAACGGTAGGGAAAGTCATTAAGAAAGGCGACTATGTTGTTTTTGAATCTACAGTTTACCCAGGTTGTACTGAAGAAGACTGTGTGCCTATAATCGAAAATGAATCAGGACTTAAAATGGGTGTTGATTTTAGTGTTGGGTATTCTCCAGAAAGAACTAATCCAGGAGATAAAATAAATACCATTCGAACGATCAAGAAAATTGTTTCGGCAAATTCATCAGAAGCATTAGAAGAGGTGGCCAATGTGTATTCAATGGTAGTAGACGCCGGTATTCACAAAGCCCCCAGCATTAAAGTTGCTGAAGCCGGAAAAATTGTAGAGAATGTGCAGCGCGATATCAATATTGCTTTGGTTAACGAACTCTCCATCATGTTCAATAAAATGGGCGTGAATACATTTGATGTATTGGAAGCAGCTGGTACAAAATGGAATTTCCATAATTATAAACCCGGCTTGGTTGGTGGGCATTGCATCGGGGTAGATCCTTATTACTTAACGCACAAAGCGGCTTCGTTAGGTTACCATGCCAAAGTGGTTAATTCAGGGCGGTATGTGAACGATAGTATGGGGTTTTATGTCGGGAAGCAAACCGTTAAGAAAATGGTTGCTCAAGGCAAAAATATATTGGAATCTAAAGTATTGATATTAGGAGCTACGTTCAAAGAAAATGTATCGGATGTGCGCAATAGCAAAGTGGCTGATGTTTACAAAGAGCTTATATCTTTTGGTGTGAATGTAGATGTAGCTGATCCATTTGCCGATTCTGTAGCGTTAGAAAAGGAATACGGAATTACGCTTACTGAGTTTGAAAACAAAAAATACGATGCTATTATTCTAGCCGTAAATCATGCTCCGTACATGAACTTTACAAAGTCAGATATGAAAAACATGTTGAATGAACCTGGCTTACTGATAGATGTAAAAGGCGTTTATAAAGATGCTGGTTTCGACGTGCCTTATTGGTCGCTTTAAAGCAAAAAAAAACCGCCATTTCTGACGGTTTTTAATGTGTATTAATTTTCTTTTTTAACGCTTCCCTTTTGGTCTTGCGTTTTGGTTGTGGCCTTTCCCATTGTTGCCTCTGTTATAGTGTTGGCCTTTGTTGTACCCTCTATTGTTGTGAATAGAAGTTTGGTTGTTGGCTCTTCTTCCTATTCTTAGAATGTCAAATACACCATTGCGTCTCACTACAGCTTTCACTCTACTGTTGGCAGGAACAAAGAATCGTTGTTCGTTGATGACAACTCTGCGAGCGTAACCTCTATTGGTTACTCTGTTTTCTAAAACTACAATGTGATGTCTTCCAGGTACTAGGCCTCGAACGTCGATATTGCCGTTGTGGCAAGTATATGGAATACCATCTATTTCTACAGTAATGTTACCGTAGATGTTTAAGTCTATGTTTAAGATAGATTTTCCTGCTCTATGATTTTCGTGAGCAGAAACTACATTTGATGCCAAAAATACAATGGCTAATACATACATGAGCTTTTTCATAACGGTTAGTTTTTTGTTGTTACTAGGACATTATGCAATAGCTGTGCCAAAAATGTAATGTGTTGATATAGTGTGTTTTATTTGCTTAAAACGCGCTTTACTTTATACAAGTAGGCTTTGTGGAATACACCGAGACCGAATACAATCAATATTTTGATGATGGTTTCGTACCAATAAGGATGTGTTAGCAAATCGTATACAATAAATGCGAAAAAGATAAAGGAATAGAAGATCCATTTGATTACAAGTTGTACGCTCAATGAAAATTGTTTGTCCTTCATTTTAAGGCTTAAGTATTTGCTAATAAAGTCGAACGGTAAAAACAAACAACTAGCCAATAAGAATAAAGGTGATGTGAGCAACAAAAGCAACTTATCGCCCCAGCTCGATGTTACAATCGATGTGATTTCATCTTGTCTTCCTGAACGAAACATTCTAACAGCGGCATCAAAGTCCAAACCTATTTTTGCAGCATGATTAAACACGGCAGTGGCATCTTCGTTTTTATCCGCTAAAACCATTGTTTCTTTAAAAACAGCTTCTACTTCTGATGCCGATTTTTCTGATTGAGGAATGGGTTCTTTTATTTCAATCCAGACTTTACTTATGGCGCTATAATGGTTTTCGAAATGAATGATGATGGGTAAAAATTCTAGATTTTCATCTTCTGCCGATTGCGCTAATTTTAAAAACCCTTTTTTTAATGGCCTATACTCATAGGTTGCACTATGTGTGCCTTCAGGGAAAATGCAAATGGAATCGCCTCTGTTGAGAATGGTCTTGCTGTTGGCCCAAACTTCGTCCAATTTCTTGAACGCTGAAATTCCGTCGGTGCGGCGGTAAATAGGAGCGATTTTAAAAAATTCTAATAATTGTTTTACAATTTTTTTGCCGTTGAAAATATCCGCTCGAGCTAAAAAATGAAGGTTCTTTATGTTGCTAAAACACAATACCAAAAGCGCGTCTAACAGCGTGTTTTGATGATTGGCTAATACAATGTATGGTTTATCAGTTTTAATGTGCTCATGCCCTGTGCATTCTATTTTTACATAGAACAAACGCAGGGTAATGGTTACCCACAATCGAACAAATCGATACAGTATGTTACTGACGAATTTCAATATCCAATTGATTGGTTAGATTCTTAATGATTTTAGCCATTGCTTTGTCTATCTGAGCGTCTTCAAGCGTTTTGTTCTCATCTCTGAAGACCATATAAATAGCATACGATTTCTTTCCTTCTGGAAGTTTTTTGCCTTCGTAAAGATCAAACAAGCCGATGCTTTTTAGCATGCTTTTTTCACTGCTCTTTACTATCTGCTCAACTTCCATGTAACTCTTGTCTGTGGCAATTAAGAAAGATAAATCACGGCGAACTTCAGGGAATTTAGGTAAGTCGTTGATGACTGTTTTTTGATTTTTATAAACGTCGAAAAGGTTGATTAAATCAAACTCTGCAGCAAATACTTCTTGGTTGATATCGCAAGCTTTTAGTCCTTTTTCTTGTACAGCACCTAAGGTTAAAATCGTTTTCTTTTGGCAGCTATAGGTAATGCAATATCCAAACTCAGGGCTGTTGCCTTCTTTGCATTTTATTACTGCACCTGGAAGCAACATGTTCAAAAGATTGTCAACCGATGTTTTTAAATCAAAATATGAAACACTTCTTTCAGTTCCTGACCAATGTTTGCCATTTATTTTCCCTGTACTAACAATGCAAAGTCTTTCTCCTTCAGAGTATGTTTCGCCTTTGAAATACGTGCGCCCAAATTCGAAAATTTTGAGGTCTTTGCGTTGACGGTTTACATTGTGCTGTACGTTTTTAATCAATCCACCAATTAGATTTTGGCGCATGATGTCTAAATCTTGACTCAAAGGATTCAACATTTTTACAGCTTTATCGCTATTGAAGTTGAATAAACCTTCGTGCTTTTCAGAACTCAATGAATTGTTCATTGCCTCTTGGTATCCATTGGCTACCAAAGCTCTAGAAATAGCATTCACCATGTGGTCTTTGCTAATACGAGGGCTGTCGGCAATAGAAATGCTCAATTTACTAGGTATCTCAACCGAATTGAAACCTTTCAGTCTCAAAATTTCTTCGGCAACATCGGCCTGACGTTGTACATCAACTCGATAGTTCGGAACGCGCAATTTCCATAGATCTGATGCTGCATCTACTTCAATATCCAGTGAGGTAAGGCACAGTTCAATGTCGTTGTTGCTCAACTGTAAACCAAGTAGTTCATTGGCTTTAAAAGGCGAGAAATCAAAATCGAAATGTGTTTCGCTGATGCTGTTGTCGTCTACTATATCGTAGATTTTTGCATCAGGACACAATTCTTTCAATAATTTTAAAGTGTATAGTATCGCATCTACGGTAATGTGAGGATCGATACCTCTTTCAAAGCGGTATGAAGCATCGGTATTCAATGCATGTCGCTTGGCGCTTTTTCTAATACTTACCGGGTTGAAATAAGCAGATTCTAAGAAGATGGAAGTTGTAGAATCGCTGACACCAGATTGTAAACCACCAAAAACACCTGCAATGCACATCGGTGCAATGGAGTTGCATATCATCAAATCGTCAGTATGCAATGTTCTTTCTTCACCATCCAGTGTTGTGAATTTTGAAGAGAATCCGTCAGATACAATGATTTTATTATCAGTAACCTTTGCCATGTCAAAAGCGTGCAAGGGTTGACCAATACTATGGCATACATAATTGGTTAAATCTACCAAGTTGTTTTTTGGTGTAATACCTATACTCAATAAAGCGTTTTTAAGCCACGATGGACTTTCTTCCACTTTTAGGTTTTCTATAACGACACCAGCATAGCGATTGCAACGTTCAGGCGATTTAATTTCAATAGAAACAGGCGATTTTCCAGCTGATTGGTATTCGAATTTTGCGTCGAATAAAACACTTCCTTTAAGTTGCTCTCTTACGTTTTTAGCGGCTACAATATCACGCGCTACACCAAAGTGAGAAATGGCATCGGCTCTATTGGGGGTTAGCCCTATTTCAAAAACAAAATCACTTTCAATATCGAAATATTCAGCGGCAGGCATTCCAACAGGCGTGTCAGAAGGCAAAACCATAATGCCATCGTGAGATTGCCCCATTCCGATTTCATCTTCAGCACAAATCATCCCTTCAGATGGTTCTCCTCTAAGTTTCGATTTTTTGATGGTTATTTCCGCACCGTCAGAAAAGGTTAATTGCGCACCAACGGTAGCAACGATTACCTTTTGGCCTTTGTCTACGTTGGCTGCACCACAAACAATATCCAAAGGAGTGTCGGTACCGATGTTGACTTTGGTACATCTTAATCTATCGGCATTCGGGTGTTGCCAGATATCTTCTACATGCCCAACAACCAGGCCTTTAAGTCCACCTTTTACACTTTCAATTTCTTCAAGACCTTCTACTTCTAAACCAATATCGGTTAGCAAATCAGAAATGTTTTCTGGAGTATCTATGTATGTTTTTGGAAGAAACTGCTGTAACCAGTTGTAAGATATTTTCATGTACTAGAATGTTGTAATCAGTGGGCGTAATGGACAAAGTTACACGAATTAGATTTCTGATTACATCTTGATATAAAAAGATTGTGGAGGCTCAATTTCTTGAGATTGAAAGTGTTGATTTTTGAGTAATAAAAACTCTTCAATTCATGAAGTATTGGTTAGTGGAATTGAAACTCATGTATATTTACGAGATGTACAAAACCGTAGCGCAATCGCAAACAACCATTGTTGAACTTATGACACCCAATTATGCCAATTTTGGCGGAAAAATTCATGGTGGACATTTGTTGTCTTTAATTGATAAGGTGGCCTATGTTTGTGCTGCGAAACATGCCGAAAACTATTGTGTAACCGTGGCTGTGGATACGGTCGAGTTCCATCATCCCGTTAATGTTGGCGAATTATTGCACTTGCATGCTTCGGTAAATTATGTCGGTAAAAGTTCTTTGGTTATTGGCATAAAAATAGTAGCCGAAAACATCAAAAACAAAACGGTAGTACACACCAACTCGTGTTATGTTACGATGGTATCGGTGGATGAAAACGGCCAATCCAAACCCGTGTATGGATTGAGCTTAGAAAACCCGACTGAAGTACGACGGTTTATAGAAGCTAAAAAGAGAAAAGAAGCAAAAAAAGAATTTAAAAAACAGTTTGCTGCCGAAAGAGAAACTTTGCAACGGCTAGATAAAATGGATACCGAAGGCTATCTTAAAAACGAAAATTGCGAACAAATATAAATTTGGTAAGAATTATTTGCCACTTGGTTTTTTCTTGATGGTGCCCGTTTTTTTATCAAACCCATAAGGACAATGTTTGCAACCACTTTTGCAACAGTACCCCCTTTTTTTATGGTATTGCTCGGTAAATACTATGTAACCTTCAGGGCTTTTGTAGTAATCTCCTTTCTCTAACTTTGGCTTACCGAAATATCCGTCGTCCATGACGCAAATATCCAAACTAAATTTCAATAATCTCGAGGCTTTTTTTTCAAAGGCTTCTGAATTGACTCTTTGCCAATTCGAATGGAAAACCATTGAACATCGCTTTTATATACTTCGCGAAGATTTGTTGCACCCAGCCTTAAGTGGGAATAAATTCAGGAAATTGTTTGGTTGGTTAAAACAATACAAATTGGGCAATTATTCGGGTGTAGAAAGCATGGGAGGGACACACTCCAACCACTTGTCGGCATTATCGTATGCTTGTATTGTGCTTCAAATTCCGTGTAAAATATTTGTGCCTATTGGCTCGAAAAGCCCATTGATGGATAAACTGAAGCAGACAAAAATTGAAATTTCTGAAGTTTCGAGAGAAGCATTTCGAAATTTGCGTGAAAAAAACGAATCTGAATCAAATGGAACTTTGTGGGTGTCAGAAGGAGGGAAAGGAGAGCCTTCAAAAATCGGGTTCAAAGCAGTAGCTCAACAAATTATTGACGCCAAGTTAAATGCAGTTGTTTCTGCCGGAACGGGAAGTACCGCTATGGCATTGGCTTCGTTTGGGGTGAGGACTACCGCATTGTTAGCAGTGAAAGATGCTAGTGTAGCAGCGAAATTGGAGCAAAATAATATTGACGTTTACCCTACTTATTCCATTTCTAAATTCGGGAAACTGGACGCCGAAGCGTTGGCTTTAGCAAATACGTTTTACGATCAAACAGGTATTCTTCTAGATCCAATTTATCAGCCAAAGGGGTTGTTGATGTTATGCGAAGAGAATGCGTTGAATGAAAACACGGTATTTATTCATACTGGTGGTTTACAAGGTTGGATGGGATATCAGGACGAATTGGAGGTGAATTTTCCTGAAAAGAAAAAAAAAGAGATTTACGCCAATTTTGATGCTATTTTTACCTCGTAAATTATGCCAGTGAAGTTTTCTGCTCAAAAATTAGTCCTTTCAATACTATCCATCTTCGTGTTAGTGAGTGCCTCGGCTCAAAAAATAACCACAGCCGAGTATATACAACAATGGGCACCAACGGCAGTTAGCAACATGGACCAATATGGCGTTCCTGCCAGTATTATTTTGGCTCAAGGGCTTTTGGAAAGCGGTGTCGGAAACAGCGAATTGGCCAGAAATGGAAACAATCACTTTGGTATAAAATGCCATGGTTGGTCAGGGAAAAAGATATACCACGACGACGATAAAAAGGGCGAATGTTTTAGAAAATACCCAACGGCGCAAAACAGTTTCGACGACCATGTGAAGTTTTTAAGTGGAAGTAAGCGCTATGCGAGCTTATTTGACCTTAAGAAGGACGATTACAAACGTTGGGCCAAAGGTTTGAAAGCAGCTGGCTATGCTACCAATCCTAAGTACCCTCAATTGCTTATCAATATTATTGAAGAAAACAATTTGTCTATCTACGACAATCCGAAAACACGACCAGATATGGATGCCGTGGTAAAGCATGATGATGTAGATGAAGTTGTTGCAGATAATGATGACGATACTGAAGATAATTCGAAATCAAAACCTCAAGTTACCAGCAATACGGGATACCCCGTAAAAATATCCGACAACAATATTAAATATGTTGTAGCTCGCGGTGGAGAAGAAATGCGCCCTTTGGCTGATGCTTTGTTGTTGAACGAGTGGCAGTTGAAAAAATACAACGACTTGACTGTTGACTATAAATTTTCAGAAGGTGAGCGTGTATACATTCAGCCTAAGCGCCGAAAGTCTAAAACTGAGAAAATAAAGATAAAAGAGGCTAGTACTTTACGCGAAGTATCTCAAGTTTTTGGGGTGAAAATGAAGCATCTTAAAAAATACAATCCCAACCTATCAGAAGATGGTACGTTGCCAGCCGGAGAAATTGTTTGGTTGCAAAAGCATTGATTAAAAACTTAGAAATGGATCTTTATCAAGTTTTAAGTCTTGCATAGTATTGCCAGCTTCTAAATTTTCAATGTAAATATTGAGTGGACCAAAACGGTGAGTTTGAGCAATTTTTGCTTCACCAGAAATGGTTTTATAGTTTTCCCATGAAAAACGAATGCCGTTTAAAGGAACCTTAGCTGTCCACATTTGAATACTGGTGGGCAAGTAGTTGTTGTCTAAATACCACAAATAACTATCGCCAGGAGTTACACCACCCGAGGCATAAGTTATTAATAGGAGTTTGTCTACACCATCTACCACTATTTTTCTTTCAACTCCGGGGTCGAAAAGTTTGTAGGGAGCTATCAACCAAAATGAGTCGTTGCAAAAATGGCTATATGCTTTCTGTATGATAGCTTCTTTTTTATTGTCTTTGAGATGTTCTTCATCAAATACACGGCTAGAATCAAGATGATCTAAATGGAGCAATACTTTGTAATCGGAAAAATGGACAATAACTTTCTTTTGCGTTTTGTCCCATACAAATTCATGATCTCTAACGGTAGACCATCGTAGATATCTGAAATTATCGAAATCGGCTTTTCCTGTAGCCGACTCTATTTTACGAGCAATGGTATTGGCATAGAAATCATTCTTTGCTTCTGGTAAATCAACCGATAAAATGCTGAACGACATTATGCCAATTACGACAAGCACTAAAAGAATGAAAAAAGACCTAATGATGTATATGCGCTTCATAGAGAAAAAATACTATTGCAAAGTACGTTAAGCTCTATTAGTTGGCTTTCTTTTTCAGATTTTTTTCGATTGTTAGAGCACTGTTAAGGTGCAGTAACTTGTTTTATCCCTTTACTACCACCGAAGGCTAAGTTCATACCAAAAGCTACCGACGCACTTCGTGTACTTTCAGGTGAAAACACACCCAATATATTGTCGGAACTCATGAATATTTGGAAGAAACCTAATTTGGCAGCCATTGCTATACCTGGGTTTAAGAATGAGCGGTAAGCAATGGTGTTGCTGAAATTTATTCCGAAGGTTTTGCCAAATTGCATGCGGTAAAAACCTGTGAAATTAGGACGTACTTTTCTCAAACCTGGAACGTATTCAGATGCCGTAACAGCCCCTATGTAAGCTTTCTCGTTCAGTTTGTATTCAAAGCTTGCAATCAATCTTGCCGGTAAACCTGTAGTGTAAGAACCTTCTGTTTCTACAGCTTTTATCGCATTGGATAAACTGTCCAACATATCGGGTTCGTCGGTATGGTTACCATCGGCAAAATCAAAAATGTCTTCGCCTTTGTATTCAAAATCAAAACTGTCATTTTCGTACGATTTGGTGTTTTGATTCCAAGTAATTGCACCAAGATCGAGCAATGCACCAGTAACCGTCATTTTATCGTTCAACTTGTATGTGAAACCAAAATCAAGACCAATTCCAGTGTTTTTGAAATCGCCATTCAAAATGCCTTCAAAATCAGTTACATCCAATTCGTCGGTTACGTTAGAACTTCTAAAAGTATAGGCTCCTTGCAATCTTAATCCGTAATTTTCTTGATCCGTTGTAAGCGTTAGTTCAGATTTTTCTGTGTGAATATTGGCCAAACCGCTTAAGAATTTCACGCGAGCACCAACTCGTAACTTGTTGCCAACTTTAACAGAACCAGCAACTCCAAGTTCTGCATAAGTAGTAAGGTTTAAAGAAGTATTTGAAAGATCGGCAGGTCTATCTAAGAAACTTTCACCGTTGCCTTCTACCATCAACCTCAATAAATCTTCAGGAAGGTTTAAACTTAAGTTGGTTCGAGAACGCAAGGATACTTGCATGGCAATAGATTTTACTTTAAAGCCAAATCCAAGCAAGGTCAAGTCCGTTTTAAAAACAAGCTCGTTGTTTTTTCCTAGTTTGTCTACAACGTCTCTTGGGTCTACTTCTACACTGTTGTCGCTTCCATCGGTATTGATGAATTTCCCTAGTGCAAATCCGCTAAATCCAGCCTCTACAGAACCAGAAATTAGATTCACCGATATGTTAGAAATGGGCTCGAATGCAGGGTTGTTGAATTGATTTTGGAACACGTTTTCCATCATGTACAACGTGTTGCTGTTTTGGGCAAAAGCAGATCCGCTAACAAGCAAACCGGCTATGAATAATGCTTTTTTTAATGTCATCTTGCTGGAGAGTTAGTTGGCGTTAATTCTGGCTTTTACACCAAGTTTTACATCAATGAAATTGTCTAAGAATATTCCGACTTCTGATCGGGTGTCAGAACCTGTTGTACCTAATGTGGCTTCCAATCTTAATTTATTGGCTGAAAACAAAAGCTCGAATTCAGATTCGGTTAAAGTAATATCGCCTGAAGTAATCGTGGGTTGAGTTATTTTGCCAATACCATCAACGGCTGGGGCTTCTAACAACACAATGGGTTGATCTGTAAGTTGACCAATATCGTTTCCGTTTTCATCTTCATAGTACACCATGATGTGCACTCCTGCCGGAAAATTGTTTACAATATGGTAGCGAATTCCACCATCTATTACGGTTTCTTCTAGGGCTGATAAATCTACTTCAACATTGCTGCTCAATACATAATCGCTTACAAACCCTTTCAAAGGAATTTTTGCTTGTAAATCAATAGCTATTCGGTCGTTCGCACTAAGTGTGTAACGTTGGTTGGCAACAGCTTGTGTTTGTGCACCTAAGCCAAAACGGATGAGTTTTTCATTAGGACTGAGTACATCGGTAATATTGGAGTTGTTTTTGTCGATCAACAAATTGGTTTCGCTTGGCTGATTGCTTGTTCCGCCAATTACATTGAATGGATTTGGGAAATTGTTGAGCAATAAATCGGTTTGTTGATTGGTAACGGCATCCAATACGGATAGTTCGTTGATGGTAAATTGGTAAGGAAGCTCGGTACCGTTGTAAATATTGATCAATGCTTGTGGATCAGAAAAACCGAAATCGATATTGAAATTAGAAGCATTTCTGAAGAGCTTAAGTAAAACAGAGTCTTCGGGTATTGTAACGCCTATATTGCCTGGATTAAATACTACGTTTTCCAGTAAAATGTTGTTGAAGTCGAAATTTAAAGTCACCGCATCGTTTTGATTTATAGGTGCTCCATTGGTTTTAACTTTTAGAGTGTACGAAAGAGCTGCTTTGTTAGGCTGGCTATTGTCTTCAAATGACAATTCTGAATTAGAAAAATTTTGTTGGTCGGTATCACTTCCAAAAATAGGTGTGTTGATAGAAGCAGTGTATGCCGTTTGATTTTTAGTAAGCTTGTTTAGGCTGAATTCTATTTCTATTTCGTGATTGAAAGTAGAACTTGCAGAAACAATGATGTCTAATGTAGAGAAATTAGCTTCATATAAATCTATAGGTAAACCAACAGGTATAACTAAGTTACCACTAATAGATAGCTCTCCTCCGGGTGTTGTCGATGAGACATCGCTTCCGAAAGGTATGCTGGTGCTAAAAGAAATGTTTGCAGGGTTATAAATGTCACTCAATCCAAAATCCAAATCATCGTTGGAATAGTTTAGTGCCAATAATTGGGTAACAGGATCTACAATGATCAAATCGCTGGTATCGGTTCTAGCCAGCAAATCTTGCATAGACAAAGTGCTGTTAACCAAAGGTGCAGCAATGGTTGGAGTGTAGTTGGCAATTTTAGGTTCCTTTATACAGGCTATGCTCATTGCAAGACCTGTAAAGGCTATGAATTTCAAAAAGGAAGGCTTAAACATGTAGTGCTTTTTTGATACCGACTAAAGTAACACTTTTACTTGTTCAATCTTGCTTGTAGCCTATAACCTATCTATGAAATGTAGGGTTTTGCTTTCGGAGTAAGCGATTTTGTCTCCGAGTGTAATGATGTTGAGAGCTTTATTGGGCGATTTTATGTTGCATCGAACACCTGGTGCTATGAATAAGGAATAAAATTCACCATCGTTGTACAAAACCGAGTTGTTGGCTACCCAAGGTTTTTCATTCAAAAATTTGTTTTCAACTAAGTCGCCATCTTGTGTAAGCAGTACCAATTGCATATTGCCTACAGCATAAATGTAATTGCCAAGATCTACTAAAGTGGAGAAGGTATCCTCGCTGAATTTTTCTGCTTTGTTTGCGTTGGTGTTGCCTATGTGCAAATGTCCTTCTTCGTTGAGATAAAAAACATTAGCAAAGGCCGAATTGCTAGCGATTTTACTGACTGAATTTTTAAAAGGGATGGATTTTTGGGTCCCTCTTTTTTGCCCCCTAGGGTTTAAAATGTAGGCACTTGAAGCTGTAGAAGCTAAGATGCAATCCAGCGATTTAATCTTTTTATAAGCAATGTTTTTGATGTCGCCATCTAAAGTTATTTCGCTCCAACCTTTGGTTTTTTCTCCGTCCAATAAATAATTTTTTAGTCGTTTGCCTACGGGTACTAATAAGCGCTCTTTTTTTGCTTTGTATTTAACCAATAGCGGAGGGGCTGTACAATTCAGTCTTTTAGGAAAACCACTTACACTTCTGCCTAAAATGTCAATTTGGTACAACTTTCGGTTGGTATTGAATACGTATTGAATTTTGTTGTTTCTAAATCGATCTACCTCTACTGGTTTTCCTAGTATTTCACCATCGATAGTTGTTTTCCAGAGTATTTTTCCGTTGCTGTTTAAGTAGTATAACACATGGTCGGCAGTTTGCACCATGATGCACGGAGTTTTACTTCGGTGGTTTTTTACTGCGTAAGGGCCGTAAACGATAGGCTCAGAAAAATTTACTTCAAATTCACCTGGGTCGTTGGCGCTACGTTGTACCGATTGATTGCTGGATAAAACATGCCAAATTTTCAATTCCTTTTGGCTTTCATACGATAAAAAAATGCCTTTTTGAATGAATTTTGGCGTCAGTTTTAGCGCAGGAAAATCTAGGGCCGAAACTTGTTTAATCCAATTGATGTTTTGCTCTTTTTTGATGTTTTGTAGTCCTTTATTTTCGTAAAACATGTCCAACAAATTGTTGGTGGCACTTTCGTTTGAAGACATAATTTCTAGTCCGTTGATGAAAGCCGATGTTAAACTGTCTGTACTGCAAATTCTAGCATCTCGGTATTTTTTTGAGCAAGCTAATACCGAATCTGCTTTGCTGATAGTGAATGAAATGTTTTCCCAGTTGAATTGCAAAGTGTTTTGAGAAATAGAGAATTGACTGGCGTTGGGTGGAATAAAATTAAGTGTCGTTCCGGTAATTGAACCAGAATTTGGTTGAGAAAAACTGTATCCAGTAGCCGATTCGTTGATGTCGTTGTATTCAACCAAAAAAGGTTGGTTCTCGCTCAAAGAAACCAAAACGTTCTTGCTTTCTTGTGTTAATGCTTTTAGCTCCTCCATATTGGGATCCAATTGCAGTAAGTCGTTTTTCTGAATTTTTAGAAGTATTTGTTGGATAAGAACAGCATTGGTTGACGTGTAAACTTTTCTGCCAGAAACAAAAAACAGTTCTTTTCCAAGGGAGAAAATAGTGTCTGAACTGTAGATGTTGTCAATTTTAAGTTTGGTGTTTAAATCGGTGCTGTCTAACTGTAAGCTATCGTTTAGAATGATGCAACTAGCAATGTGTTCGGGAAATGTGTTGCATATAAAATAGGTTTTACCTACAATTGAATGATCTAAAAACAATCCTTCCACTTCCTTATGAATATCCATAGCTATGGTATTGGAAGGAACAACCAAGAAAGGGTCAAGTTGTTCTTTGCTGACTTCTTCAACGGTGAAAAATTTCCATGCCAAAAGCACAATGGCAAGAACAAGAGCAAGAGGGGTGAGTGCTTTTTTAATCATCGGTTACAAATTTAATGTTAATTGCTCGGGTAGTTGTCGGAAAGATTGTCGGTGTATGGGAGTAAGTCCGTGTTGTGTTATTCCTTCTCGGTGCGCTTTGGTGGGGTAGCCTTTGTTTTTGTTCCAAGCATAGTGAGGGTATAGCTCGTGTTGCTCGAGCATGAATTTATCTCTGCTTGTTTTTGCGAGAATAGATGCGGCCGCAATATTCATAAATCGTCCATCGCCTTTTACCATGCAAGTAAATGGAATGGTAAGGTTGCTTCGGAAGCGGTTGCCGTCTATGAGCAAATGTTCGGGTTCTACTTTTAAGTTCTTTACAGCATTGGTCATTGCCAAAAAAGAAGCGTTTAAAATGTTGATTTTATCAATCGTTGTGTGATCAACAAAAGCAACAGCATAAGCCAGAGCATTTTCGATTATAAAGTCGGCCAATTCCAACCTTTTCTTTTCGCTAATTTTTTTAGAATCGTCAAGACCTTCAATTACCATATCAGGAGGTAAAATAACGGCAGCAGCTACTACGGGTCCTGCTAAACAACCGCGTCCAGCTTCGTCGCACCCAGCTTCCAATTTGTCTTTTAAGTGACTATGTTCTAGCATAATCTTCGGCTATGGTTTGGGCAATGTGTTCGGCGCTTATTTGCCAATCAAAACGTTTAATATTTTCTCGCCCTTTTGCTATCAGGTTGTTTCTTACATCCTCATTATGAAGAATGGAATTTAGCTTGTCTTTTAATTCTTCGGTGTTTTCGGCATCGAATAATAGGGTGCTATTACCTGCAATTTCTGGTAAGGAAGTATTGTTGCTGCAAACAACTGGGCAATCAAAACTTTGAGCTTCTATAATAGGTAGACCAAAACCTTCGTACAATGAAGGATAACAAAATGCCGAAGCGTTTTTGTACAAGTTGGCTAATTCTTGGTCGTCTACTCTCCCAAGAAGCTTGATGTATTTGGTGTCAATATTTTTAAGCCAAAGTTCGTCGTTCCACATGCTCATTCCTGCTATGTGCAATTCTAAATTTTGATTTTCTTTTCGTTTTTTTAAATCTGAAAATGCGGCAATAAGCGTTTTTAGGTTTTTTCGCGGATGCAACGATCCAACGTAAAGAATATACGCAGGAGCTGTTGTTTTCCTGTTTTCAGCTTCCGGTAAATTGACAGCGTTGTAGGCTACCGAAATTTTATCCGAGGGTATATTGTATGTATCGACAATGCAGTTTTTAGAAAATTCAGATACAGTAAATATATGGTTGCTAACCTTAGCGTATTGCGGGAAGTAGGTTTTGTAAAAATACCGCTCGGCTCGAGGTAAAAATTGGTCGTTGTCCTCAAAGTTTAAATCGTGAATGACATGGTACATTTTGCCTTTGTACCCCAATGGCAAATAACCTTCAGGAGAAAAATAGGGGATGTTGCCCATTTTTTTTAACCAGTTTTTTACCCGTATATGAAACCAGATATAATATAAGATGGGATGTCTTGCCATGGGCAATAACATAACGGGGACAACGTTTTTTTCGAATAAAAAATCCTCGTTTACTTTTCGGTCAAACAAGAAATAAAAAGTGCAGTTGGGCCAAAGTTTTACCCATCGTTTTAATATTTCAATGCTAAAGCGGCCAATACCTTCAGTTTTACCTGGAATAAGCAGGCGAGTGTTGATGGCTATGGCTTTAGGAACTGACATGGCGGCGAAGGTACACAATATGCATTTTTTGATGGCTCAATGATAAGAAAGTATAGTTTTGTAGCAATGCAGAAGAAATTTTTTGGCAACCTGCTTTTTCTCTTGTTTCTCAACCTTTTGGTTAAGCCATTTTGGATTTTGGGAATAGACCGTGCTGTCCAAAATCATGTAGGATACGAAGCTTATGGAGAATATTTTGCCTTATTCAATTTCTCTTTTTTACTCAACATATTTCTCGATTTAGGACTCACCAATTACAACAACCGAAATGTAGCTCAGAGCCATGTAATGTTTCACAAGTATTTGGGTACATTGCTTCGCTTGAAATTGTGGCTAGGTGTAGTATATGCTGCACTTACCTTGGTGTTGGGGTTAGTGTTAGGGTACGATAGCAAGGCATTCGAACTTATGGGGTTGTTGGCCTTGAATCAATTCCTCATCAGTTTTATTCTTTTCCTTCGATCCAATCTGTCGGGCTTGTTTCTCTTCAAAACGGACAGTATAATGTCTGTTTTAGATCGATGTTTGCTTATTCTGTTTGTTGGCTTTTTACTGTATTTCGATAATGGTTCTTTGCTAACCATTCGTACGTTTATATTGGCTCAAACATTAGCTTATGCTTTAGTAGTCGTGGTTTTACTGATAATTCTGTTTCGTATTAAGGAAAGAATTTCAACCAAAGTTAAAAGCCGATTTAGCATTGCTGTTGTTAAACAGAGTTTGCCTTTTGCCTTATTGGTATTGCTTATGACATTGTATACCAAAACCGATGCTGTAATGCTCGAAAGAATGTTGCCAGATGGTAAATTGTACACGGGCATTTATGCCCAAGGATATCGTTTGCTAGAAGCCTTAAATATGATAGCCTTCCTCTTTTCGACTTTGCTTTTGCCAACGTTTTCTAGGATGATCAAAAATAGTGTGCCTGTGGCGTCATTGTCTTTGTCGGCTAGTAAACTATTAAGTGTTTTCGCATTTGGGGCTGCTTTGATGGCGTTTTTGTTCAAAGAACCCATTATTACGGCTATGTATCCAGATGCTGTTGAACGATCGTATGAGATATTTCCGATGCTGTTGTTGTGTATAATTCCCATTTCAGGGACGTATGTATACGGTACGTTATTAACCGCTGCGGGCAATTTAAAGTGGTTGAATATGATGGCCGTTGGTGGGTTGATGCTGAATGTACTGCTGAATGTATTGTTGATACCTCGTTATGATGTTATGGGTGCAGTTGTAGCTACAATCATCACCCAATTTGCTACATTCTTTGTTCAGTTATATATCAGTAAAGAGTACCACCGCTTGTTTGCTGCTGTAGGGGTGTTGATAAAACAATTGGCAATTGTAGTAGTTGTTTTTGTTGCGCATAGTGGCTTGAATTTGTTTTTGAGTTTGTGGTGGTGTTTTGTTCTCGACGCCCTTTTGTATATAGGAATTAGTGTAGGATTAAAACAAGTGGAGCTAAAATACTTTTGGCAAATGTTACGTTCAAGGGAGCAAGCTGTTTAAAATGCTACTTTTGCCCTCGAATTGTACCTATGGAAACCCAGTCTTTTTCATTTTCTGATATATTACCGGTTATAAAAAAACACTTCAAACTCTTAATGATTTTGGGTGCTTTGGCTGCTGTATTGGCCGCTGTATTTTCAATGCCGACGTTTATTAAGCCCCGTTATACATCAATGGGAGTGTATTATCCAAGCAATATTTCTTCGTATGCTAAGGAGTCTCGTACTGAGCAATTGTTGCAATTGTTCGAATCTTCAGCCATTAGAGATTCTCTAATTGCCAAGTTTGATTTGTACAAGAAGTTCGAAATTGAACCAAATGGAGCTGGAGCAAAGCACGGTATGACGATGATGCTAAGTGAGCGCATCAGTGTTTCTAAAAACCGATACGAAGCTGTAGAGATAAAAGTTCAAGACGAAAGTCCTGATACGGCATATCTTATGGTGCAAGAACTTGTGAAGCAATGCAATTTGCTGACTAGAAGACTACAGCGTGAAAAAAGCCAAGAAGTTTTTGACATGAGAACAGCACAACTGGCTGAACAAAAAAGAGTTGCTGCTTTACTCGATAAGCAATTGAAAGATCTTAGTAAAGGATATGGTATACTTGAATTAGAATCTCAAACTCAAGAAATTACACAAGGTTTATACCGTTTGTTGGCAAGTGGGAAGTCTGAAAATTCAGCTGCTGTAAAACAGGCCAACGCACTATTAGAAGCTTTAAAAGAAAAAGGTGCTGAGTATCAAACACTGTATCTTCTGAAAGAATTTGTTGTAGAATTTTTAGGCGAAGTAGAAGTTGGATACCAACGAGCTTACAACGATATTCATAAAGAATTGACATATACCAATGAAATTGTAGCACCTGTAATTCCAGACAAGAAAAGTTACCCTGTACGTTGGATCATTGTATTTACAGCTGTGTTTATTACCGAACTTTTTGCAGTAATCGTATTCTTAATTGCTGATGCTCAAAAACGTAGAGCTTAATTCCAAGGCATTTTTAATTGCTGCTATTTTCACGATAGCTACGTGCATTGGATTGGCTTTTGAGTTCTATTATAGTTTTCTTATTCCACCAGTAATAGCGGTCGTTCTTATAGCATTGCATCGCTATGATTATTTGTTGGGAATCATCATTATCAGTACCCCATTATCATTCAATTTCGAAAACTTAGCTGTTGGAGGTATTGGATTTTATTTTCCGACCGAACCGTTGTTGTTTGGCATGTTGCTGTTGTTTGCATTGCAAAGTGTCAGAAAATCTTTGATTGATAAAAAATGGGTCGATCACCCAGTTTCTGTCATCGTTATTTTTAGCCTTTTTTGGATGGCTGTGTGTACTTACACTAGCTCAATGCCAATGGTGTCGTTTAAATATTTGTTGGCTAGACTTTGGTTTGTAGTAGCGCTATTTTATATGGCTGGCATGTTGTTTAAAAACAAGCAAAACATCATGCGCTATGTTTGGTTTTACTTGGTGCCTTTGGCTATAGTAATTATTTATACTGTTGCCCATCATGCCATCAATGATTTTAGCCACGATGCCGCCCATTGGGTAATGAGTCCGTTTTATAAAGATCATACTTCATACGGTGCTGTATTGGCCTTATATCTGCCGGTAACCGTGCTGTTGTTGATTTATGGGAAGTTTAAAAGCGATTGGGTAAAACCAATACTTATTGCCATTCTAACCATACTGGTAATCGGGTTGATTTTGTCTTATACCCGAGCGGCTTGGGTGTCAATCTTAGGAGCTTTTGGAGTTTGGTGCATTCTTAAATTTAAAATTCCGAGCAAACTAGTTTATACTGGAGCTGGGCTTATGGTTGTTTTGTTTTTTGTCTATCAAAATAGATTGTTTGATGATTTAGAAAAAAACAGGCAGGATTCTTCAGACAATTTATCGGAGCACGTGGAGAGCATCTCTAATATCAGTTCAGATGCATCTAATCTAGAACGTATCAATAGATGGAATTCAGCGCTTAGAATGTTTGCTGATAGACCCGTATTTGGATTTGGTCCAGGTACTTATATGTTTCAATATGCCCCTTTTCAAAAAAACGATGAGAAAACCATCATCAGTACCAATTTAGGAGAAGTAGGAAATGCTCATAGCGAGTATTTAGGTCCTTTGTCGGAAGGAGGATTGTTTGGTTCGCTTAGTTTTATTGCTTTGCTTATTGCCTCGTTGTATTATGGAATAAATCTGTACAAGCGCATACCTGAAGACGATGTCATGAAACAATTGGTGTTGGGCTTAGTGTTAGGCCTCATTACCTATTATATACATGGTATCCTAAACAATTATTTGGATACGGATAAGGCATCAGTTCCTTTCTGGACGTTCATTGCTAGTATTGTTGCCTTGGATATTTACCATTATCCAAAGAATAAAAAAGTAAAGGCTTAATACAATTACTTTCTTTTTGTCAATCCTTTGATAGCTGCTAACTCGCGCATTTTTTCACGAGCATCGGTTGCTGGTATCCCAAACATTCGACTGTTTTCTACAGTGTTTTTATTCACCCCAGAGAAGGCCAATATTTCTGTGCCATCGGCCAGATGTACATCGCTTGAAATACTACAGTTGCCCCATATCTTAACGTTGTTGCCAATTTTCACGCAACCAGCAATGGCATTTTTTCCAGCAATTAAGCAATGTTCGCCTAAGATGGTGTCGTGTCCTATGTGTACTTGGTTATCGATCTTACTGCCTTTTCCTATACGTGTATCGGCACTTACGCCTTTATCAACTGTGCAAAGAGCTCCAATATGAACGTTGTCTTCTATTACAACATTCCCACAACTGTGCATTTGGTTGTATCCATTGTCTCGCTTTTGGTAATAGAAGGCATCAGCTCCTAAAACAGTGTTGGCGTGAATGGTGACATTTTTTCCAATAACTGTATTGTCGTATACAACTACACCTGGATGCAAAACTGTTCCTTCGCCTATTTGTACGTTTTTACCTATCATAACATTCAACGCTATATCGGTGTTTGGATATTCAGGGCGTGAGAATGATTCGGCTACTTGTACAGGGCTAAAATGTTGGTTTATTAAGTTGAAAGTGGCAAACGGATCGGGGCTGATGAGTATGCCTTTTCCATCAGGGAAATCAATTTTTTCTTTTACAATCACAACGCTCGCTGCCGATTGAAATGCTTTGTTGTAGTATTTAGCTGCATCGCAAAAAATGATGTCGCCTTGTCGTACACGGTGTATTTCATTGCTACCAGATAAAGGTAGGTCGCCATTGCCATGAAAATCAAGATTGAATTTTTTGGCGAATTCTGCTAAAGTATATGCGAAAGGAAAATCCATAAAAAAAGCCCCAAAGGAGGGGCTTTAAATGTACTGAATTAGTTGTTTTTATTTTACGCGCTCTGCATAAGATTTTGTACGCGTGTCAATTTTCACTCTATCACCTTGGTTAATGAACAATGGTACACGAATTTCGGCTCCAGAATCAATGGTAGCAGGTTTCATGGCATTGGTAGCTGTGTCGCCTTTTACACCGGGTTCAGTGTATGTGATTTCGGCCTCAATAAAAGGAGGTAAATCAAGTGTTAGTGCTTTTTCTTCATCGGCGTGAAAAAGAATTTCAACATCCATTTCTTCCTTCAAAAACTCGATAGCATCTACCATGTTTTCTTCTAAAGAAATTTGCTCAAATGTTTCTTTGTGCATAAAGTGAAGTCCAATATCATCTCTATACAAGTATTGATATTTTCTTCTTTCTATGTTGATTACTTCAATTTTTACACCTGCATTGAATGTGTTTTCTAACACTTTACCAGAAGTTAAACTTCTCATTTTGGTACGTACAAATGCAGCTCCTTTACCAGGTTTTACATGTTGAAATTCAATGATTTGAAATAAATCGCTGTTGTGCTTTATGCATAAGCCGTTTTTGATGTCGGACGTATTAGCCATATCTGTGTTTTATAAAATGGATGTTTCTGTTTCTAGTAATTGGGCAAATTTATAGCATTGTGCTGAAAGGGGCATTCTTGCTCTAAATTATTCGTAGCTATTAAGTTTATTTTCTGGTTTATAACTGTTTTCCAACCGTCTAAATACCATTGTCTAGCATGTTCATCAAGGTTGCTTGATGGCTCATCCAATATCAAAATTTCGCCGGGATGCATAAAGGCTAAAGCTAGTTTAACTCTTTGTTTCATGCCGCTTGAGAATTTTTCAATTCTACGTTGTTTGCACAGTTTTGGAGTGAACATTAAAAAATCTGCGAACTCTTTTTTACTGATGTTAAGAGGGTGCAGTTTAGTAGTGAAGTCGTACAATTCGTTTACTGTAAAAGCATCATATAGCGCTGTGTGGGGGGAACAAATGCTAAAGTTCCCTGCTTTTATTACGTCGTTATCCAATTCTACTTTCCCTTCTGTTGGACTACTTTGACCGCAAATAATTTTGCTGAGCGAGCTTTTACCACTACCGTTTGGTCCGGAAATGCTTAAAATCTCACCTGTTTTGCATTCAGCATTCAGCTGTTTAAATAAGGTTTGCTTCCCATAGGACTTGCTGATATTTTCTAGAGTAAGTAACGACACTATGATTAAATCATCCCTTTGATAACACCTTTTTCTGAGCTGCTAACAAACGATGTGATCATCTCTGTAAATTTACTTTGTGGTAGTTCTGTTTTTACAATGCTTAGTGCTTTGCTAACATTGTTGTTTTGAACGTAAAGTATTCGATAGATGTCCTCGATGTGACGGATGTCATTATCACTAAAATTGCGTCTTTTCAATCCAATTGCGTTTACACCAGCATAACAAAGTGGTTCTTTAGCTGCTTTTACAAATGGAGGAACGTCTTTTCTAACCAATGAAGCACCAGCAATAAAACAGTGTGCGCCAATTACAACAAATTGCTGAACAGCAACGGTGCCTTCTAATATGGCGTAATCTCCAATTTCTACGTGACCAGCTATATTTACGCTATTGGCTATGATGCAATTATTCCCAATTTGACAATCGTGTGCTACATGAACATAAGCCATGAGTAAGCAGTTATCACCAACACTGGTTTTCATTTTATCTGTAGTCCCTTTGTTGATGGTTACACATTCTCGAATGGTTACATTGTTTCCAATTTCGGTAGTAGTGTACTCTCCATTGTACTTAAGGTCTTGCGGTACTGCACCTATTACAGCCCCAGGAAAAACTCTGCAATTATTACCTATTCTTGTTCCAGGCATGATAACGGCGTTAGGACCTATCCAACAATTGTCGCCAATTACAACGTCATCGTAAATACTTGCAAATGGTTCAATAACGGTGTCTTTTCCGATAGTTGCTCCTGAGTGTATGTAGGCTAATTGGCTCATTCTTGTTCTTTTATTACTTGAGCCATAAGTTCGGCTTGCATTACCAAATCGCCAGCTACAAATGCTTCACCTTTCATGTGAACTATGCCGCGACGTATGGGAGTTAGGAGTTTTAATTTGAATACTAAAGTATCTCCTGGAGACACTTTTTTCTTGAAACGAACATCGTCTATTTTCAGGAAGTAAGTACTGTATTTGTGAGCATCTTCTTTTCCGTGCAATGAGAAAATTCCACCAACTTGAGCCATGGCTTCCACTTGTAATACACCAGGCATTACTGGGTTGTTAGGAAAATGCCCGTTGAAAAATTCTTCGTTTCGGGTAATGTTTTTGAATCCGATAATACCTTCGTCGTCAATGTGCGTAATGCGGTCAATCAACAAGAAAGGGTAACGGTGAGGCAGCATTTTTTCAATTTGCCCAATATCGTAAACAGGGGTAGAAGTTAAATCTGGAAGCGGGCCTTTTTTGGCTTGTTCCTTAATTTTTTGTTTGATGATTCTAGCAAATTCAACATTGGTTTTGTGACCAGGTCTTGCAGCTAAAATATGACCTCTAAAACGTTTGCCAATTAAGGCAAGGTCGCCAACAATGTCTAATAATTTATGACGAGCAGGTTCGTTTTCGAATTTTAATTTGGTGTGATTTAGTACACCAATACCATCGTAGTTGATTCCAAGTTCGGCATTTTCTTTACCCAATTTAATGGCCAAATCATGCAGTTCTTCTTGAGATACGTTTGGTCGCTCAATAAGAACAATGGCGTTGTCTAGACTTCCGCCTTTTATGAGGTTTCTTTCTGCTAAATATTCTAATTCTCGTAAGAACACAAATGTTCTGCACGATGCTATTTCTTTTTTGAAATCATCTAGTTGGTACATGCTAGCATGTTGTGTACCCAATACCGGACTTTGGTAATCGACCATAACGGTAACTCTATATTCGCCACCGTTTGTAGGTACAGCAAGCATTTCAGTGCCTCTTTCTGTATCTTCGTAAGCTAAGTTTTCTTCAAGAATAAAGTATTCTCTTTCTGCTTTTTGCTCTTCGTATCCAGCAGCGTCTATAGCATCTACAAAAGGCAATGCGCTACCATCCATAATTGGAACTTCAGGTCCGTCAATTTGGATCAAACAGTTGTCGATCTTACATGCGTACAATGCAGCCAATAAGTGTTCTGTCGTATGAACTTCTGCACCATTTTTACCCAATGTAGTTCCTCTTTCAGTAGAAATTACGTTGTCAACATCGGCTTTGATTAAGGGCTGTCCTTCTAAATCAGTACGTTGGAATACGTAACCATGATTTTCTTTTGCTGGGCAAAGTACTAGGGATGAAGTAGCGCCACTATGCAGGCCAACACCCGTTAATTTTGCTTCAGTTTTAAGAGTTTGCTGGTAAATAATCACGAATTAATATTTTGGTTTGTAGTAAGACTTTGTTTTAGGTCGCTCAATTCTGAGGCCATTTTTGGTAGATTCTTGAAGTGAACGTAAGCACGTTTGTAATCGCCAATACTGAAAGCAGGCGAACCTTGTACTATTGTATTTTCTTTCTTTATAGAATTTCCAATGCCAGATTGTGCCGCAATTTTAACACCGTTGGCAATTTTTAAGTGGCCGGAAATTCCAACTTGACCACCAATCATGCAGTTTTCACCAATCTTGGTGCTTCCAGCTATACCTGTTTGCGCAGCTATAACTGTATTTTTTCCAATTTCAACGTTGTGAGCAACTTGAATTAAGTTATCAAGTTTTACTCCTTTTCTTATGATTGTGCTACCAAGTGTAGCTCGGTCAATGGTAGAATTAGACCCAACTTCTACATGATCTTCTAAAATAACATTGCCTATTTGAGGTACTTTTTTGTAATCGTTTTCTGCGTTAGGTGCAAAACCAAATCCATCGGAGCCTAAAATTACTCCTGCATGAATCATGCAATGATTTCCGATAATGCTGTTGTGATAAGCAACAACATTTTGGTTGAGGATAGTGCCAGAACCAACGCTTACATTTTTACCTATTCGGCATCCGCTTTTTATGCGAACATTATCACCGATAACCGTTCCACTTTCGATGTTTACAAATGCATCGATAAAACAATCTTTTCCAATTTTAACTCCTTCGGCAATGTTGGCTTGAGGTGAAACACCACTCTCGCTGTCCATCATTTTTTCGTAAGCGGCTAAAAGAGCTGAAAATCCAGCGTAAGGATCTGCCGTTCTTACCAGAGTACATGTAGTTGGGAGATTTTTTTCTGCTTTAAAGTCGTTGGAGACAATGACTATACTAGCTCCAGTGTTGTATATGTAGTCGGTATACTTAGGGTTTGCCAAAAAACTTAGGCTTCCCGATTTGGCTTCCTCAATCTTGGCCAAAGCGTTTACTAACACATTTTTGTTTCCTTCTACGGTTCCGTTAACTAGTGCGGCTATAGCCTCGGCAGAAAATTCCATTGTTCAAATATATAAATAAGGGTACTCAACTGACCTAAAAGTCAACAATTTCCGACAATTCTCGGGGGTATGCTAGGAAGAATTTTTTAACAGGCTGACTTAATACAGGTAAATTTAGGTTGTCAGCCAATTCTTCAAGCGGTGCAATTTGGTTGTTTTTCTGTAGTAATTTAAGTTGACTTTGGTGTTTTGAATAAGCTTGATTGGCCATCATTTCATGCACTATAAGGTCTTGAGCATCATTGATTTTTATGCCAAAATGCTTTGCTGTTTTTTGAACTACATCATTCAATAACTCTTCGCTTGCAGGCTGTTTTAAAACTTTTACTTTATGGAGCTTTCTTTGAAGAATTCCAGTGGCTAAATGGCGTAAAACAATATCGTCTTCGTATTGCCAAAGTTTAATGGCAGCATCAATGTCTCCATCGTCAAGCTGCATTATTTTTTCGAAAATGCTTTTGTCCTTGAATACTTGCTGAAGATTGATGTCGTTCTTCAAAAAATAATACAAAGGTTCGGCACAAGTAAGTGGGTAGCCATCAACGAGTAGTTTTTTTGCTCGATTCAACAAATGCACTAACATAAATTCAGCCGCAACAACTGTTTTGTGAAGGTACACTTGCCAATACATCAAGCGTCTAGCTACAATGAATTTTTCGATGCTATAAATCCCTTTTTCCTCAAGAACCAATTCGTTTTCGTGCACATTCAACATTTTTATAATGCGTGTGCTGCTTACAACACCTTCGCTAACACCAGTAAAAAAAGAATCGCGCTTGAGGTAATCCAATCGGTCCATGTCCAATTGAGAAGACACCAATTGGTGTAAAAACTTTTTAGGGTATGTGCCAATAAAAATATCTATTGCAGTACTTAATTTCCCGCCGAAATGCTCATTTAAGCGATTCATGGCCTCTAAAGAAAGATGCTCGTGGTGCACATTTTTTAGAATGGTGTTTTCTAAGGCGTGAGAAAAAGGACCATGCCCGATATCGTGCAATAATATGGCGAGTACTGCTCCTTGGTATTCACTTTCTTCGATTTCTATTCCCTTGTTTTTTAAACTGTCTAGCGCTTCTGTCATAAGGTGCATTGCACCAAGAGCGTGATGAAATCTAGTGTGTAGAGCGCCTGGGTAAACTAGGTGAGACAATCCAAGTTGCTTTATATGACGTAAACGTTGAAACCAAGGATGGTCTATTACTTCCAAACAAAACGAAAATGGCGTTGTGATGAAACCGTATACAGGATCATTAATTATCTTCTTTTTGAAAGCATTGGTGCTCATTGGGAAATATTTTGGAATTGAATGAGTTACTTTGGGTAAATAAAACAAAAAGATTTGAGCAACGCTAGAATTCTTTGGGCTGATGATGAAATTGAACATCTAACCCCACACATTATATTTCTTGAAAGCAAAGGCTATTCAGTAACCAAGGCTAGCAACGGAAACGATGCTTTGGATATTCTAGAGTCTGGAGAAGCTTTCGACATCATTTTTTTGGATGAAAACATGCCTGGTTTGTCGGGTTTAGAAACTTTGGAACGCATAAAAATGGATAGTCCTAATCTTCCTGTGGTAATGATTACCAAAAGTGAAGAAGAGTATATCATGGAAGATGCCATTGGTTCTAAAATTGCCGATTACCTCATAAAACCAGTTAACCCAAATCAGATTTTACTTTCATTGCGAAAAACTTTGGAAGGGAAAAAGTTGATTGGACAAAGGGTTTTTACCAATTACACCAAAAACTTCGGGTCGATTTCAATGGAGCTAAATGCTGCTAGAGATTTGGAAGATTACATGAAGTTATTCGAGAAACTAACTTACTGGGGTATAGAGTTAGGTAGCTCGGAAGATAGTGGACTAAAAGAGATGTTGGAGTCTCAACTCTCGGAGGCTAATAATGAATTTGCCAAGTTTATTAAGAAAAATTACGAAGACTTAATTGGTGATACCGATAACGAAACCTTTTCGCACAATATATTAGGAAAACACTTTTTTCCAGAAGTAAAAGCTGGAGAGAAGAACTTATTGGTTGTAGTAGATAATTTAAGATTCGATCAATACCAAATTTTAAAAGAAAGCATTCAAGAGATTGCTAACCTTCAAAAAGAAGGGTTGTACTCTAGTATTTTGCCAACAGCTACTCAATTTGCAAGAAACTCACTTTTTGCAGGCATGTTGCCCAACGATATTAAGCGCGTGATGCCTCAATACTGGGTAGACGAAAACGAAAGCGACAAAAAGAATGCTTTTGAGCAAGAGTTGCTTGTTGAAAACATGAAACGCAACAAAATTGGTGGCGCCATGAAGTACTTCAAAGTAAGTTCTTTGGACTTCGGTAAAAAATTGGCTGATAGTTTCGAAACGCACAAAGAAGCCGATGTTATTTGTTTGGTTTACAATTTTGTAGATATGCTTTCTCATGCGCGTACCGAAATGGAAGTCATAAAGGAATTGGCCTCCGATGAAGAAGCATACCGAAGCATTACTAAATCGTGGTTTGAGCGATCTCCTTTATTAGATATTATTAGAAAATCACTAGCCATGGGGTATAAGCTGTTTATTACTACAGATCATGGAACCGTTCGATGCAAAACACCTATTACAGTCGTAGGCGATAAAAACACATCCACCAATTTGCGATATAAGCAAGGGAAAAATCTTAATTATAAAGCGAAAGAAGTATTTGCGATTACCAATCCTGAAGATGCAGGTTTGCCGAAAGTTGATTTGAGCAGTAGTTATATTTTTGCCCTTGGTGATTCCTATTTTGTGTATCCCAATAACAAAAATCAATTCGTGAAATTTTACCTAAATACATTCCAACATGGTGGAGTTTCGCTTGAAGAAATGCTAATTCCATATGGATACTTTACTGCGAAGTAAATTGCTTAAAACATGGACAGGTTTATCAAAGCCTGATGTTATAAGCACACTTATTCCTGAATTAAATGCTTTGGTCCATTCGCCCTCTATTATATTGTTAGAGGGCGATTTGGGCGCAGGTAAAACATCTTTTGTAAGCCGTTTTTTGGAACAAGTTACGGGCATAAAAGATGTCAGTTCACCTACGTATTCGTTGATTAGCGAGTACAAAACCTATAAAGGAACTTCGGTGTATCATTTGGATTTATACCGATTAGAAAGCGAAGAAGAATTATTTGATTTGGGTATCGAAGAACTTTTGGCTGGTCCTTATGAATACATCATAGTAGAGTGGGCCGATTTGTTGATTCCTCAGTTGAAGGAATTCTACCATTTAGCGATAGAAAAAAGCCTCGATACAAGGAATTACCAACTACACAAAGTATTTGTACCTTTACAAGGCTAGATAAATTTCGCTTGTATGCAAGGCAATCCAGAGGCTATAACAAAGTCGGCTAAAGAAACCATTCTTATGCCGCAAGAGCAATTACATCCTATCGGATTTGAAGATGTTCGCTTATGCATTGCTGTTCCCAAAGAATGTTCGTTTCAAGAAAAGCGTGTGCCACTTACACCAGGCTCTGTTGGGCTGTTGGTGAACAATGGTCATAGAGTTTTAATTGAAGATGAAGCCGGTGAAGATTTGGGTTTTAATAATCTTCAATATTCTGAAGTGGGAGCAGAAATAGTTTACTCTTCAGAAGAAATTTACGAAGCGGCCGATATCGTCATTAAAGTTTCACCACCAACATTGGCCGAAGTGGAACTAATGAAACCTTTTCAAATTATCCTAAGTGCATTGCAATTATCTGTTCATCCTAAAAATGTGCTGCAAGCCATGATGAAGAAGAACGTAAGTGCTGTTGCTTGGGAAAACATAAAAGACGATACAGGGATATTTCCTGTAGTTCGTTCAATGGGAGAAATTGCAGGAAATTCATCCATTCTAATTGCTGCCGAATACTTATCGAAACAAAAAAATGGCATTGGTCTTTTGTTTGGTGGAATTAGTGGAGTGCCTCCAACCAATGTTGTTGTACTTGGAGCCGGTACCGTTGGCGAGTTTGCTACGCGTTCTGCTTTAGGGCTTGGGGCTGATGTTAAAATTCTTGACAACAATATCTCTCGTTTAAGAAGACTTCAAAACGATTTAGGTGTACGTCTTTACACCAGTATTATTGAACCTAAAGTATTGACCAGTATTTTGGCAGAAGCCGATGTAGTGATCGGAGCTTTGCGTTCGCCGTATGGTAAAACACCTTGCGTGGTGACCGAAGAAATGGTGCGGAATATGAAAACGGGTTCCGTTATAGTTGATGTTAGCATCGATCATGGTGGATGTTGTGAAACCAGCGATATTACTTCTCACGATAAGCCTGTTTTTGTAAAGCATGGCGTAACTCATTATGGTGTACCCAATATTGCTTCTCGAGTTCCTCTTACAGCTTCACAAGCTTTGAGCAATATTTTCGCCCCTATACTATTGGATATGGGGCATAATGGAGGCTTTGAAAATTACTTAAGAGTAAACAAAGGGTTTCGCAACGGTATGTATGTTTATCAAGGAACACTTACTAATAAAGTATTAAGCAAGGCTTTTCAGTTGCCATCTAAAGATTTAGACTTTATTTTACCACCATTATTTTAAAGAACATGGCTCGTCGCGTTGGATTGTATTTTGTAGGAATTTTATTAGGTGTATTGATGGTTTTTGTTTTCTTCGGGGAGCGTACCAGTGTATTGAGCGCATGGTTGCCACAACCAAGAATGCGTACAGAAATATTGGAGAAAACCAAGCAAGAAGCTTTTCCTGATTGTTTTGCAGAAAGCAAATTAGGTGAGGATTATGTTGGATTCGTGAGTTTTATAAATGACGCTCACATTGATTTTTCGACCATGAAACGCGAAAATGAAAGCCGCATATATAATGTTCACCAAAGTAAAGGGAGTGATAATTTTCTAACGGTTGAACTAACCGATAGCACCTGTACTTTATTGGCAATTCAAAAAGAAGGGCAAGAATTTCTTTGTCAGTAATTAACTAACCGTTTTACGTCTTTTCAATTCGTCGCGAATCAATTGAAGTTCTCTTGCACTTTGGTTTTGTGCGCTGCTGTTTTCTTCAGCTCTTCGGAGTAGGTAAGGCATAACCTCCATTACGGGTCCGTACGGAAGGTATTTAGCAACGTTGTATCCTTCGCTCGATAAATTGAATGAAAGGTTGTCAGACATGCCGTAGAGCTGTGCAAACCAAACGTGTTGATGCGATTTGCTGAGCTTAGCCTTTTTCATTAAATCAATCAGTAATTGACAACTATTTTCGTTGTGGGTAGCAGCAATTAGTACAATGTCATTAATGTAATTGATGCAAAATTTTATTGCTGAATCGAAATCATCGTCACATGAGGTCTTGTCGTCTTGTATCAAACATTCTGTTTCTAGTTGCTTAGCTTCCAAGCGCTCTTTTTCCATATAAGCACCCCTTACAAGTTTAACGCCTGTAATTAACCCTTGACTATGGCAAAAGTGATGGAGGTACTGTAAATATTCTAATTTATCTTTTCGGTAGAGCTGTATGGTTTGGAGTACGACAGCTCTTTTTTGATTGAATTCAACCATCAAACGCTCGGTAACTTCATCAATGAAATTTTGAATCCATGTTTCCTCCGCGTCGATCAATACTGAAATGCCTTTTTCGTTGGCGAGACTGATTAGGTTATGAACCCTTTGGAATATTCTTTCTTGGTCGGCTGTAAAAGGATACCCCTTTACATAATCGCGCATAATGTCAGCATTACCTAAGGCTGTAACTTTAAAAACACTAAAAGGCGTTGCATCAGTTTCTGCAGAAAATGAAAGATTCTCGGCAAGTAATTGCTCGTTTTGATCAAAAGATTCTTCGTTTTTTTGTCCTTCAATACTCAGGTCTAGAATACTTTTAATACCAAAAGCAGAAAGATTGTGAACAGATAATACACAGTTTTCTAAATTTTCACCACCACAAAAATGACTGAAAATACTTTTTTTGATAAGTCCTTCGGCAGGAATGTTGAATGCATTAACCAACTTAAGCATCATTTTTCCGAAGAAAACACTGCCAGGAATGTTGAGTGATCCAAATAAAAAGCGCGCTTTTTTTAGTTCGGCATCGCTCTTATATGCGAAAGCAATTTGAGTGTTATTGAAATCCATCTTTGGTAGACCAATTAAATGGCTAAGTTAGTTTCATAATTCTATATTAAACGTGATAAGTCCTGTCTTTTTTGCAAAGTCTGCAAGTAGTTATTTAAATGAGTTAATTGCCACAAAATCATCTGTTTTCGTAGTTATGGATAACTCTACACATGAACATTGTTGGCCATCATTTGCTGAAAATCTATCAAATCCATCAGAAATTGAGCTTATAGAAGTTCAAAACGGTGAAGTAAGTAAGCAACTTACAGTATTCGCTCAAATTGTAGAAACACTGTGTGATTTGGGCGCTGATAGAAATTCCCTAATCATCAATTTAGGTGGTGGAATGATTACCGATTTGGGGGCATACGTCGCATCTGCATACATGCGTGGGATAGAATACGTTAATGTTCCAACAACATTGCTCGCTATGGCTGATGCTGCACATGGAGGTAAAACAGGTGTGGATTTAGGAACATACAAAAACTTGGTAGGTGCTATGTATCCATCAAAAGCTGTTTTGGTATATCCTGATTTTTTGAAAACTCTTCCTTATAAGGAATATGCATCTGGTTATGCTGAAGCTCTTAAACATGGTTTAATCTCAAATGTAGCTTTGTGGAATAAATTATGCGATGCTATAGTACCTGCCGAAGTGATAGCTGAACTATTGCCAGATATTATTGCTGTTAAAACACAAATAGTAACCGACGATCCGTACGAACAAAATGTACGTAAAACATTGAATTACGGACACAATATTGGGCATGCTATTGAATCGTTTTTCCTCTCTGAATATGCTCCTATACCTCACGGTGAAGCTGTTGTGATGGGTATGATAATGGAAAACGAAATGGCAAGAAATAAGAAGTTGTTTAGTGCTGCCGATTGTGAAATGGTAAATGCTAAATTGAGAAACTTGTATCCAAAGTTGCCGAGTATTAAAGAAGCGCACGATGTTATTCTTGAAAATTTGAAAAAAGACAAGAAAAACGAAGCAGGTGTGTTTTACTTCTCACCAATAACTAAAATTGGTGAAGCGGCGTATAGAATAGAATTTGATGCTGACGATTGCAAAAAAGTTTTAGAAACTTATGAGTAAGATTTTATAGATTCTGCTGAAAGTTCTTTTAAATCTAAAATCATCAATCCATCTAAGGCGTTGTTGAAGTTGGGGTCTCTATTAAAACATATGATTTTTGCATTTTGATTGATGTACTTTTTAAGCAGTACAGGTAATGTAAAGTGCAATGGTTCTATGTCAGAAATTAGACGGTCAATGTTTTTCAAATCTGAGTCAACATAATTCAAAATTTCCGATACATCTTGGTTTTTTATATCGGCTCTGAATTTGTGCTTAGGCTTAACCCATTGCGCTTTTTCGTTGTCGAAATAATATTTTTTAATAACGTTAACGATGACCTTTTTGCTGATGCGAGAGTAGGAGTTTGAAATGCTTACAGGGCCAATTATGTAACGGTATTCTGGGTTGGATAAAATAAAATTCATCAATCCTTTCCACAGTAAAAATAAAGGGAGACGCTTCATTTGATATTCATCTCTCACAAAACTTCTTCCTAATTCTAGACTTTGATTCAGAATAGGCAGCATTTGCTTTTTAATGGTAAACAAAGAATTGATGTAAAAACCTCTAACACCAAACTTCGTTAGGATATCGTTGCCTTTACCAATGCGATATGCGCCAGCTATTTTTTTAGCTTCTCTATCCCAAAGTATTAGATGATGGTAATACAAGTCATACTCATCGACATCAATAGATAAGTTTGTCCCTTCACCTACAGCTCGGAAGGTTTCTTCGCGTAACCTTCCTAGTTCTCTTAATGCATTTGGCGACTCGTTTGAAAACGCTAAGTAAACATCAAACTCACCTTGTGAAATGATTTTCTGATTGTCGGGTAGGGCCAATAATTCAGCTTCAATTGAATTACCTTCAACCGGTGGAATAACATCCAAGGCATATACTTTCTTTTTCTTTTTGTTGAAGAAGAAGTTTTTGATTTCCAATCCCGACGATAATGAATAGGTTCTGCTTCGTAAGTACCTACTTAAAACCTCAACTTGATCAAAAGCTTTGATGGTGTCAGGTTTAATCGGCGATCCTATTCTTATTTTGAGTGTTGCGTCTTTTTTACGCAGCATTTCTTTTGGTAATTGAGCTGTGCGTAATGTCGGGTTTATCAAGCCAATAAGGTGAAAGAATAAGCTGTTTCCGCCTGAGAAAAAGATAGGGATAACAGGTGCTTCAGATCTTTGAATGATTCTAATGCTACCGTTTTTCCATTGGTTGTCGGTTACTTTTCTGCTGTTGGTTTGGTAGCTGCTTACTTCACCTGCAGGAAAAACACCCAATGCATTGCCTTCTTCCAAATGTTTGTAGGCGCTTTTTACACCATTGATGTTCGATTTGGTTTTTAAATTCTCAAACGGATTAACTGCAATGAATTTTTCGCTGAGTTCTGGGATATTTTGGAGTAGAAAGTTGGCCATGATTTTAAAATCAGGCCGTTTATCTTTAAGTATTTTTAAAAGAACCAACCCATCTATTGCTCCGAAAGGGTGGTTGCTTACAGTTATAAATTTCCCCGACTTGGGGATGTGACGCAATTCATTTTCATCGAACTCAATATTCAAATTCAATTCATCAAAAAAGGCATCAATAAAATCGGTGTTAGAACTTTTAGCGATGCGTTTGTATAAATCGTTCAACTTATTGATGCCAGTTAGTTGCATCAGCGCTTTGTTTACAATTTTAAAACGCTTGTTGTTGAGCTTGGTTATGCTCTGTATATCGCTTTCGCTAATAAGTTCTTTCATCTTATTTTTCGCTTACACTTTTCCTCCATTCATGCAAAATAATTCCTGCAGCAACAGATACATTTAGCGATTGGGTAGTACCAACTAGTGGAATTCTAGCCAACGCTCCAGACATTTGTAAAAAGTAAGGTGAAATACCTTTGTCTTCTGCTCCTAAAATAATGAGGTTTCTGTCATACTTAAAAGTATCCTTGTCTATATCGTTCCCTTTTTCTGTACACGCAACACTGGTAAAATCATTGGCAATGAAATTTTGAAAAGTTACCTTGATGTTGTTGCTTCGAATGATTGGAATTTTAAGCAAAGCTCCAGCAGAACTTTTTACAGCAAACTCGTTTAGCGATGCAACTTCTTTATCAGGTATAAGTAAAGCATGTGCACCAAAACATTCAATGCTTCGGCAAATTGCGCCTAGGTTTCTAACATCGGTAATCTTATCAGCCAATACAACAGCGTATTCTTTTCCTTCTTCAAGCGATTCTAAAAAATCGTTTTCGTCTGTGTATTCGAACTGAGATATGCGGGCAACTACACCTTGATGCGTTTTTCCGTATTTATCAAGTTGAATAGGTGGTACAAACTGCAATGGGATGTTTTTTTCTTGCAACAATCCTTTTAAAGTTTGTGCTCGTTTGGCGTCGCCATCTTTTAAGAACCAAACTTTTTCTATTTCAGTTCCAGCTTCGATAGCCTCCATTAATGGATGCCAACCTAGTATAATATTTTCTCTTTTTCCCATAATTTTTAAAATCTGAATACCCGTCCAGCACGCCAGGTGTTTACAGCTATAGACCAAACTTGTCGATAGCCATTGTGTCGTTGCAATTGATAGTAAATACCAATCTTATCAGAGTATATTTTTTCGAATGCAAAGTTGAGATTATTCACGTTATTGTCGCGTCCATAAACCCAAATTTCACTATCGCCTTGGTTAAACACTCGAGTTGGTGGACCCATGATCATGAAAACCATGCCTCTATCGGTTTTCCAACCATCGGTATAACTGGTGAAATGAAGGTTTGCTAATTCCATACGGTCATAATACGACTGCATTGTGTTTTTTGCTTTTTCTTTTGAACCGCATTTCTCAATCCAAAATTTCTCAAAAGCCTCTCGTTGATTTTCGTTGGCTAATAATGCTTGTAATTCCTCAGCACTTTGAAAATAATTGGTGGCTAAATTCAATTCGTAATAATCATTTGGTACTGGAAACCCCTTTGGCCGATGTAAAAAAGTAAAATGTTCGGAAAGGTTGTTTGAGTTCCCAATCTTATAGAGTCCAGAATTGTCGTCATTTAGTGTCAAAAATTTAGAGCTCGCTACTTTTTCAAATACGATATTATCTATCGTATTCCTTCCTCTTTCTGAAGGTGGAGCTGGTAAATTAAATGGTTGCGAATAGCGGTAAATGTTGACCTCTTCGGTAGAATTAGTTTCGAAACTGTAATTGCCTACTCCTTCATTAACTCTGGAAATTAAAGGGAGGCCATTAGGAAGCAAAAGTAGAGTGCTATTGCCAACAGTTTTCTCTGTTTTAATGATTCTTGATTTGAATATTTCTTCTTGATTTCTGTTGATGTCGGTGTATCGACAACGTAATTCAAAATTGGTGTTGCTTTTGAGAGGGATGTTAACTTGACCAAACAATAAGTTGGCATCATTAGACTGTTCGTTGTCAGTGTAAAGTGTACTATCTAAGAATATTTGATCGCCAGAATGGATGTCGATTACCTTTATTTCTAACAGTAATTGAGCAAAAAATCCGTTGTTTTTACTGGTTCGTGCATAGAGTAAATTGGACGTATTGACCTTAAATAATACAGTGCTAGAATCGAGCGAGTAATGATGAATACGTTGCTCGATGTTCATTTTTTGGCTAGCGATAGCACGGTTTCTAACATCTGTACCGTCGAACAAACCTGAGCAAGAGCAAACTAGAACGAGTATAAATACGTTTAGTATTCTAGAAGAAACTGTGGTAAAATCGATTTTTTGATTCATCCGTCGTATTTAACTCATAATTTGTAACAAATAAACGAAAGACTAGGCATTGGTTTAGTACATTTGTAAAAAAAAAAGAATCATGAAAAAGATTATAGTTGCCGCTTTGGCTCTTTTTGTAGTGTCATTGGTATTTTCATCTTGTGGAGCACATAAAGGATGCGAGGCTTATTCAAAAGTAGAAGTTCAAAAGAAAGCGAGAGTTTAGGCTCAGCTAATTCTTGGCTAATAATAGAGTCTGAATCTCAATTCAACGAGATTCTAGATTCTAATGTTCCGTTTTTTATCTTCAAGCATAGCCCTAGGTGCAGTATCAGTTTAGTGGCTAAGAATAGGATAGAAAAACAGGCTTTGTCAAATGCGGTTCCAGTCTACATGATTGACGTAGTTTCACAAAGACCATTATCTCAATTTGTTGCGGCCAAACTTGATGTTGTTCATCAATCGCCTCAATTAATAAAAGTTGTTGAAGGCAAAACAGAATTTGATGCTTCACACATGAGTATTTCAGCCAGTCAATTGGTGGATTGAAGAAATTGACTGATTTTTAACCTTATTTCAATGCGAATAATAATCCTCATATTTTCACTTTGTTTTGCGAGCTCAGTTTTTGCTCAACAGGGAATTTTTGGGGAGAATTCAGTGGTTTATAAAAGTCAACGTGAAGGCGGTATTGTGGCTTATACAAACGGCTGGGGAGCAGATTTTACTTTCGGAAAACATGTCGACGGTTTTCGACGAAGAATGATCCATTTAGAGATTACGTCTTTAAAACATCCAAAACAAATACGATCATACAACCCTTTTTATGAAGATGCCAGGAGCTATTTTTATGGAAAGTTAAATTCTGTTTTCACCATCAAATCTACTTGGGGCTATAAAAAAGTCTTGTTTGATAGATTAAGAAGCGGTGGGGTTCAGATATCAAGACGTTGGGCTATGGGTCCAACATTAGCCTTCGAAAAACCAATTTATCTTCAAATTGGAAAACCAGAACTTCCTTACGATTACCTAGAAGAAGAGCGCTATAATCCCGAAATTCATGGAGTTGAAGATATTTATGGTAGAGCTCCTTTCTATTTAGGGATAGACGCAATGAAGCTTGTACCTGGAATACACGCTAAATACATGGTTCATTTCGAATGGTCTAAGTTTGGGGTTGATAAACCCAATACACAAGCAATAGAATTTGGTGTTAGCGGTAGTGCCTATGCACGACCAATAAAAATGATGGCTACTGAAAAGAATAGTCAGCTTTTTATCAATTTAATCTTAAGCCTTAAAATGGGGCGTAAATACGTTGATTAATATATGTCTGTAGTAACAGAGCAAACAAAAATTTCTAAACCTAAATGGCTTAGAGTAAAGCTTCCAACGGGGGAGAAATACAAGAACCTTAGAAATATAGTAAGCGAATACAAGTTGCATACTATATGCGAAAGCGGTAGTTGTCCGAATATGGGCGAATGCTGGGGAGCTGGTACAGCTACATTTATGATTTTGGGTAACACCTGTACTCGAAGTTGTGGGTTTTGTGGTGTAAGTACCGGTAAACCTGATGATATGGATAGTTCTGAGCCACAAAGAGTAGCAAGATCAGTTCGGTTGATGGATGTAAAACATTGTGTTATTACTTCTGTTGATAGAGACGATTTGAAAGACGGTGGAAGTATCATTTGGGCAGAAACGGTGAAAGCCGTAAGAAGAGTAAGTCCAGAAACTACTTTGGAAACCCTAATTCCTGACTTTATGGGAAATTGGGAGAATCTTCAAAGGATTATAGATGTAACTCCAGAAATTGTATCTCATAACATTGAAACCGTTCGTAGACTAACTAAAAGTGTTAGAATTCAAGCCAAATACGATAGAAGTTTAGAAGTTTTACGTCGTTTGAAGAAAGGCGGAATGAGAACCAAAAGTGGTATCATGGTTGGATTGGGTGAAACCAAACAAGAGGTTATTGAAGCTATGGATGATCTTAGAAGTGTAGGGACAGATATCCTTACCATCGGCCAATATCTTCAACCAACAAAAACCCATTTGAATGTTTCGGGGTATATAACACCAGAAGTGTTTAAGGAATTTGAGACCATTGGTTTAGAGAAAGGTTTCCGTTTTGTAGAAAGCGGACCCTTGGTTAGAAGCTCTTACCATGCCGAGAAACACTTATTTTAAATTCCAATAATGAAGATTGACTTATTGTTTTTATAGTGTTAATATATTGTAACTTCGTCAAGCTTTAGAAAAAAAGTAATAGAATGAAAAAACTTATACTATCAAGTGTAGTACTGATGGGGCTTTCGGCTCTTCTTGTCAATGATTTTTGTTGCGATAGCAGTGAGAAGGCATACACACCTAGAACAGAATTTAATGCTGCTAAGTCGTTTAGAGGACAGGCAGAATACCTAGAAAGTTTACGTACCAATGTGAAAACTGGTAAAATAAACCCGCTAGATAAAATACTAGCAATGGAAGCTTTGGATAAAATGCCAGAGTTGAAAAGCAAGAGCAATGTAGCACTTGATTGGATCGATATGGGTCCAGACAATGTAGGTGGTAGAACACGTGCAATTGTTGTTGATAAAGACGATTCTAAAACTATCTATGCAGGTTCTGTTGCAGGTGGTTTATGGAAATCAACTAACCGTGGTGGTACATGGTCAAAGGTTGAGTCTTTTGGAGCTAACTTGAACATCAGTACGATGGCTCAACTTCCAAATGGAAAATTTGTAATCGGTACAGGTTGTACTTTTGAATCTCCAAATGGATCAGGTGGATCAGGTTTCCCAGGATATGGTATCTATATTTCTGAAGACAACTTGGCTACGTTTACTCATGCAGTTGATCAAGATGGTGATTTCTTGAGACCAAGCAAAGAGTTTACTAACAACGGAACTTTTGTATTTACAAACGAAATAGTTTTAGACGGTGCAAACCCAGATGCAATTTGGATTGCTTACGATAAAGGTATAGCTCATTACAATACTGTAACTAAAGAGTTTACAAAAATGACAACTCCAGGAATGACAGGAGTTGCTCAAGATATTGATGTGTCTAGCGACGGTCAAACTATTGTAGCTATCATGTACACAGGTTCTGGTTTCTCTTCTTATTCTACTCCTTTTATGAGTAAAGATGGTGGAGCTACTTGGGTTAACATGAGAACTGAAGGTAACTTAACATTAGCGCCAACAAACAACAGTGGGCGTATGGAAGTAGCGATCTCTAAAGACGATAAAAACTACATTTATTTCTCAATGGCCGGTAGAGGTGGTAACCTTTTCGGTGTATTTGGTACTGAAGACGGTGGAGATAACTGGTCAAGCCTTATGCCTGGTTCAGTTTCATCATTCGATTATATGACTTCTCCTGCTTCATCACAAGGTAACTACGATCAAGCTATTGAAGTTGTGCCTGGTCAACCTGGAGTTATCATCTTAGGTGGTATTACTGTTTGGAGAGCTGGATTTGATGCTGCCGCTGAGCAAATTGCTCAAAACTTTGCACCTGCAGGATCGCCTATCTATGTACACTCTGATATTCACGAATTTACTTTCGACCCTAAAACTGGTGCCTTATGGATTGGTTGCGACGGTGGTATCCACAGATCAGATGATTACGGTCAAACTTTCTCTATGAACAATAGAGGATATAACGTAACTACTTTCTTCGATATCGGTTTCTCTAATGACGGAAAAGTTATTGGTGGTAGTCAAGATAACGGAACTCAATTGATCGAATTCAAAGGAATTACTGAGCAAACTGCCCGTGAAGTAACAGGTGGTGATGGCTTTGATTGTGGATATTCTAAAACGAGTTCAAAAGTTTCATTCGCTACTATTTACAATGCAGCATTGTTTAGAAGTTTAGACGATAACGCTTACGAAGGATTCTATAGCCCAGTTGCAAACCTTGCAGCTAATAATTCAGGTACTTTCTTTTCTACTTTCCAATTTTATGAAAATGATAACGACGCAGATTCTAAAACATTCATAAGCTTCGAGAATACTACAGGTGCTGATATACCTGCAGGAACTGAATTGACTATTGATTCTAAAACTTACCAAAAACAATTCAAGTATACTACTGATACATTGTTAGTTCCTAATGCTAAGATCAGTGTTCAAGATCCTTATTCTTCAATATTTGCAGTAGGAATGTCTGGTGTTAACGGAGTTTGGATTACTAGAGGAGCAATGCAATTTGGATCTATACCAGCATGGTATAGAGTGCTAGAAGTAAATGGTGCAGTAAGTGAAATAGAATTCGGTTCTGATGGAACAATGTATGCTTCTACAGGTAATACTCTATACAGAGTAACAAACCTTAAAGATGCTTGGGCTTATCATGATACTGATTTGGATGGTGATAGTACGGTTAAAGTGCACCAAACAGATGTAATCTTGAGCAACTCTTCTAATACCATTACAAGTATTTCTGCAGACCCAAATAACCCAAATAGAATTTTGGTTACACGTGGTAACTACAATGGAAGTACTCACCTTTACTTGTGTGAAAATGCATTGGATGCAAATCCAACATTTACTTCAATTCAAGGTGACTTGCCTGATTTCCCTGTGTACAGTGGACGTATTGATGCTTTCGATCCTAACTTAATTGTAATAGGTACAGAAATGGGAATATTTGCATCAGAAGATGCAGGTGCTACATGGGTTGAGAAGAATGATGGTGATATGGACAGAGTTCCTGTTTACGAAATTCACCAACAATCTAGAACTTATGGTGGTGATGTTACCAACACAGGTTTCTACTACATTGGTACCCACGGTAGAGGGGCGTTTAGAGCTGAAAACTTCTTCAATTCAGTTGGCGAAAACAACAACGATTTGAACAACGATTTTAGTTTGAATGTTTTCCCTAACCCAACAACTGAAGTGTTGAAAGTAAACACAGGTTTGTCAGGTGATCAAAACATCGAAATTTTCAACAATGCTGGTCAATTGGTGAAAACAGAAATGGTATCATCTAACGGAACAATACTTTCTATTGATGTTAACGAATTAAATGCTGGTAACTATATCGTAAGAGCAACAACTATTGCAGGTGTTAAAACAGCTCACTTCATTAAGAAGTAATTATTTAAAAACATTCATTTACTTTGAAGGGAACTCTTAATCGGGTTCCCTTTTTTTATGCCTATGCGTCAACGTGTGTTTATTAATGGTTTTGGCCGAATCGGCAGAACATTGCTTCATTTTTTACTTCTTAAACAAGATGAATTTGAAGTGGTAGGAATCAATGATTTGTCCGAACTGGATGTCTTATGCCATTTGTTCAAATACGATTCTATACACCCTAGAAAAGTTGATTGTCGAGCAGAAAACGATCATTTGATAATAGGAAATAATCAAATCCCATTTTTCCATTATAAAAATTTAGAAGACCTTCCACATGCACGGCTGGAAGTAAATCTTGTTTTTGAATGTACAGGACGCTATAAAACAAATCAAGATTTGATGGGACACATCAATTCTGGCGCTAAGCGAGTTATCTTATCTGCACCACCATCTGAGGGAGAAGACATTAAAACCATTGTTTTAGGTGTAAATGAAGATCAATTATCAGCCGATGATGTTATTGTTTCTAATGCTTCTTGTACGACAAACAGTGCTGCTCATTTGATACAGATGATGCGCGAATTGTGTGACATTGAAAGTGCGTATATCACCACTGTTCACAGTTATACAGGCGATCAGACTTTACATGATACTCCACATAAGGATTTTAGACGCGCAAGAGCAGCTGCACAATCTATAATACCTACTACTACAGGAGCAGCTAAAGCTTTGACAAGGATATTCCCTGATTTAAATGATAAAATAGGAGGTTGCGGTATTCGTGTGCCGGTTCCTGATGGATCGTTAACGGATATAACTTTTGTAGTGAAATCGAGTCGTTCGATAGATGATATTAATAATGCATTTAAGCAAGCTAGCCTAACGCGTTGGAAAGGTTTGTTGGAGTATACTGAAGACCCAATAGTATCAATTGATGTTATAGGTAATACACATTCAGCTTTATTTGATGCACAACTAACATCTGTAATTGGTAATATGGTAAAAGTTGTGGCATGGTACGATAATGAAGTGGGTTATACCAACCGATTAATCGACTTGGCAAACTACTGGCGGAGTATTTAAACTAACCAATTTAAATCCTTCTGGTGTTAGTACACCATAACTTTCGTGCTTAAGCCAATCGCCTAAATTGAAATAGGTAGCATTGTGATTAGGAAAACGGCATTCAATAGGCAAATGTCTATGTCCGAAAATAAGGTAATCGTATTGCTTTTTCGACAAGGTTTCTTTGCAGTAATCAATCAGCCATTCATTTTCTGTACCTAAAAAATGATGGTCTTTATCTCTATTTTTTTCGCTTGATTTACGCGACATGTAATTGGCAATGCCAACTCCAACATCTGGGTGTAGCCATCGAAACATCCATTGGAAAAATGGCGAGTGAAAGATTTTCTTGATGAATTTATATCCTTTATCTCCTGGGCCTAATCCATCACCGTGATGAATGTGCAATGAGTGTCCAAAATGAGAAACATCTAAATGGTGTGTATAGATAGTTGCATTCAATTCTTTTTCGAAGTAATCCCACATCCAGATGTCGTGGTTTCCTTTGAAAATGCTAATGGGTATTCCTTTGTCGGCAACTTTAGTTAATGCCCCTAGAAGCCGTAAAAAGCCTTTTGGCACGACGTGTTTGTATTCAAACCAGAAGTCAAACAAATCTCCTACTAAGTACAAGTGTTCTAAGTGTGGGAGATGCAATTCAATAAGGTCGATTATTTTTTGTTCACGTATTCTACTTTCCTCATAGTTGGGAATACCTAAATGAAAATCAGATAAGAAGAGTACGCGAGCATTTTCCATTAACCAAATATTTCTTCTAATTTCTTTTCTAGAGCAATACCTCTAAGGTTTTTAGCCAATATATTACCCTCTGCATCGATTAAGAACGTAGCAGGTATGCTGCTTACACCATAAAGTTGAGCAGCTGCGTTGTTCCATAATTGCAAATCAGAAACATGCGTCCAAGTTAGATTGTCGGCTTTGATAGCGTTTTCCCAAGCTTGTTTTGATTTGTCTAGTGATACACCAAAGATTTCGAATCCTTTGTTTTTGTACTTTTTGTAAAGTTTTACCACGTTAGGGTTTTCCATTCTACATGGTTTGCACCAACTAGCCCAAAAATCGATTAAAACAACTTTTCCTTTCAAATCCGAAAGTTGAGCCATTTTACCATTTGGTTGGTTCATCGCAATGTTTGGTGCAGGTTTTCCTATCCCTAAAATGGCATCCATTCGGGCGTTTTTTTCAGCTTCAGCAGCTTGTAGCTTAATTTGCTCTTCGGCTCTTTTGATTGTTGATTGTAGGTTTTTTACATAACCAGAATTAGGAGATATTTGAGAAACAGATGCTTCTAAGTCTTTGTACAATTCAATGTTGTCAACTGGGTTGATGTTTTGTAATGCACTCAGAGCAACAATAGAATTTTTTCTTTCAGCTATGAATTCTTTTGCTGTAGCAATGAAATCTTGTTGCAATGAATTTAAGCTATCTATGAGCATTTGCTGAGTCATTTTCTTTTCAGAAAAACGTTGTTTCAATTTGCCAGCTGTGGTTTCAAAACTTTTACTTGTGCTAATCCAGTTGTAAAGATCTTGAGTAGATGCATTTAGGTCGCTTGCAGGATTGTATCGAGCTGGGAATTCAGTAAATACTACATTCTGAGAACTGTTTCCGTCGCTGATGAAAGTGAAACCTTTTAAATCTCCTTTGCTTAATAAAAGAAAGTCGGGTTGTGGTGATGTATATGCAAAAGCATATTTTCCATCTTCACTAATTTTTGAAGAATCAACTCTAATCCACTGACCATTTTGTACGGATAGTAAATAAAGTTGTTGAGGAGTGTCATTTTCAGGTAATTCAACCGTTAAACTATAGTTGTCACTGTTGCTACAGGATGCTAAAATGATCATTATGCTGATGCATAATGTGGATAATAATTTAGTCATTTAGTAATTTTTGTAGTATAATGTTAGCTTCTTTTGGATTGGCTTTTCCTTTTGCCATTTTCATGAATTCTCCCATGAATAAGCCCAATAGGTTTTTGTTTCCAGCTTTGTATGCTGCCACTTTCTCTGGGTATTTGTCTAGAGCAGCTTTGGCAATAGATTCTATTTCGTCGCTTCCAACATCTTGAATAAGATTTAAGCTTGTCGCAATAGATTTTGCGGATTCTGACGACTTCAGCATTTCAGGAAATAGTTTTTGCGCAGCAATGGTATTGTTTACCGTACCATCAGCTATAAGGTTCACCAATTCAGCAATGCGTTCAGGAGAGATAGAAAATTCAGTGATGTGTAAGCCTAATTCATTTAAGTGTGACTTTACACTACCCAACATCCAGTTGGCGGCCGATTTGTAGTGTTTAGTAAACTCTAAAACTTTTGAGTAATATTCTGCTAAGTCTTTATTCTCAGCCAAAATATTAGCGTCGTATTGACTCAATCCGTAGTCAGAAACAAAACGGTCTTTCATTACACGTGGTAATTCAGGAAGTTCTGATTGAATCTTCTCTAAGTATTCTTCGGTTAAAGTAATTGGAGCTAAATCAGGTTCTGGAAAATAACGGTAATCGTGCGCTTGTTCTTTGCTTCTTTGACTATATGTTATGCCTTCAATGGCATCAAAACCTCTAGTTTCTTGAGCAATGCTAATGCCTTTTTCAAGAAGGTCTACTTGTCTTATAGCTTCGTGTTCTATAGCTCTTTGTACGTTTCGAAATGAGTTTAGGTTTTTTATTTCTGTTCTTGTACCAAGCTCAGTACTGCCTTTTTTGCGTACACTAATGTTGGCATCGCATCGCAAACTCCCTTCTTCAAGATTACCGTCGCAAATATCCAAATGGCGTACTATTTTTCGAACTTCAGAAACGTAATGATAAGCCTCTTCTCCACTTCTTAATTCTGGCTCAGATACTATTTCTAATAAGGGTACACCTGCACGGTTAAGGTCAACAAGTGTATTGTATGGATCTTGGTCGTGCATGCTTTTACCAGCATCTTCTTCCATGTGAATACGAGTTATGTTCACCGTTTTGGAGCTCCCATCAGGCATATCGTATACCATTTTACCACCGTTACAAATCGGGGTATTATCTTGTGTGATTTGATATCCTTTCGGTAAATCCGGATAGAAATAGTTTTTTCGAGCGTAGAACATATCCCGTCTAATATCACACCCTAATATCAAACCCAATTTACAAGCCGATTCGATAACCTTTTTATTGGATACTGGCAATGTTCCAGGATGCCCTAAGGTTACAACGCCAATGTTAGAGTTTGGTAAAGCACCATATTGATTTACATCACTGCAATATGCTTTGCTTTTGGTGTTTAGTTGAAGGTGTATTTCCAAACCGACAACGGTTTCGTAAGTATCGTAAATGTTGCTCAAGATTTAAGTTCTTTAGGTATTAATTCTTCTAACGCTTCAATGAAAAATTGCTCTTTATCAAAAGCTATGTTAACTGATATGGGTAGAATATAAAGGTCAAAATTACAGCCATATTTCCTTTTAGCAAAATTTAGTTTGTTGTAATCTTTTTCAGTACAAACTACTGCTGTATTTTCTTTGTCAGATTCATCTAAAATGGCGACTATATTTTTGCAGTCAGATTCTGTAAAATAGCTGTGGTCCAGTTTCTTGTAGAATTCGGTGTCGCTAAAAAGTTCGCCTAATTTTTGATTGAAAAATTTTGGCTTTGCTATTGCACTTACACCAACTACAAACAAATTCTTGGCATCCAATAGTATTTTACGTGATTCAGGATTGATTACAGGTAAATACTTGATTTGACTAAAAAATGCACTCTCGCCATATTGAAAAGGAGCGTTGTGATGCAAGTTTACGATGTCAGAATCTTGAATAACATTGGGCGATTTTGATACAACCAATATGTCAGCATAAGCAGCTGCTTGTTTTATGTCCCGTAATGTGCCAAATGGCAAAAGTTGATCTTTGTAATAAGGTAAGTCATACGTGGACAGTAAGATTTTGATGTCGCTTTTTAATTTACGGTGTTGTAAAGCATCATCGAGTAATATGATTGTGGTTGAGGGTAAACGGTTTAAAATTTCTCGTATCCCATCAACTCTGCTTTCACAGACAAAAATATTGGCCCCCGTTGCCTGCTTTAGTTCGAGCGCTTCATCTCCAAATTGTTCAACACTCCCGTCGGAAGTAACTTCAAAAAATCCTTTGCTTTTTCTGCCATAACCTCTAGATAAAATCACAACATTGTTAGCAACGTTTAAATGTTGGTATAGGAACTTTGTAAAGGGGGTTTTTCCACTTCCGCCAATGTTCAAATTACCGATAACTATTGTTGTTACTTGAGGGAAGTGTGTAGATTTCAGAACGCCTGTATCATACAAGGCATGACGGATGTAGAGCACAAAAAAATAAGGCAATGAAAAAAGCATTGTTATATATTTGAACGGCCCAGTAATCATATCAATCATGACAAAGATAGCAGAAGTGTTGCAAGCAGTGAACAATATTTGTTCCGAGAAAATTCAAGAAAAATGGGATAATAGTGGCTTGCAATGGGGCGATGTTAATGAACCTTGTACAGGCGCTACGTTTTCGTTGGATGTTACCTTAGAAGTTATTGATGAAGCTATTGAGAATGGATGCAATCTTATTGTTGCTCATCATCCTTTGATTTTTTCGCCTTTAAAACACATCTCAAAAAGTGGGAATGAAGTCGAACGTTTGGCTTATTACTGTATCCAAAAGGGAATCGCAGTTTATGCTGCGCACACCAATTGGGATAAAGTTAAAGAAGGAGTAAGTTGGGTTATGGCAAATCGAATTGGACTTGAAAACACCAAAATATTATGTCCGGAATCAGGAACTTTATGCAATGTGAAAGTTTTAGGGAAAAGCGCCGATTTACAATCCATACGTAACGCTTGGTTTGATGCAGGTTTAGCTCAAATAGGAGAATACTCTAATTGTTCCTTTACGATGGAAGGTTGGGGGACGTTCTGTCCGTCAGAAAAAGCCAGCCCTACTTTGGGAAGTGCCAATAGAACTCATTTTGAAAGAGAAGGAGCCTTGGAAATCTGTATTCCAAAAGCAAAAGCTACGGTTGCAGTACAAATTGCGAAAGAGAAAAGCAGTTATGAAACACTAGCCTATAGCGTTATTCCATTGTCTAACGACAACGACGAAATAGGATTCGGTTGTATAGGAGAACTAAAAGAGAGTATGGGTTTAGAAGATTTTTTGACCTTGTGTAAAGAGCAATATGGGTGTAAAGCCATACGATACAACCCGGGGAAAGAAATAAATGCAATAAAAAAAGTAGCCGTTTGTGGTGGTTCTGCGGTAGATTTTGTGGGAAGCGCAATTGCTCAGAAGGCAGATGCATACATAACTGCGGACGTAAAATATCATCAATTTACGATGGCAGATAAAGCCCTTACTTTGGTAGATGTAGGGCATTACGAAAGCGAAATTTGGGCAATGGAATATTTAAGTGCCTTAATAAGTGAAAAATTTCATAATTTCGCTGTTCGTTTAACGACGATAAATACTAACTCCGTAAGGCATTTCTAATATGGCTAAAACCAAAGCTAAAGACGCATCATCGGTAGAGGAAAGTTTAAAAGCTCTTTACGATTTACAACAGACAGACTCTGAATTGGATAGAATTAGACTTGTTAAAGGTGAATTGCCTTTAGAAGTTGAAGATTTGAAGGCTGAGATTGAAGGACTGGAAGGTCGTCATTCGCAGTTGCTATCTGAAATTGACGATGAGAAAAAGAAAATTTCTAACGCCAATATTACAATTCAAACTAGTCAAGACGCTATCAAGCGTTATGAAGATGATTTGAAGGACGCGAGAAACAACCGTCAATATGAATTTATTGAAAAGGAACGCGAATATCAAGAATTGGTCATCACTGACGAGAAGATAAAAATCGGTAAATACGAGAAAAACATAGAGGCGAAAAACCTTATTGTAGCTGCAACGGAAGATAAGTTGACAGAACGTAAAAACGATTTATCTATCAAAGAAGCTGAACTAGAAGAAATTTCTAAGGAGACTGAGAAGAAAGAAAAAGACTTAATCGCAAAAAGTGATAAGCTTAAGAAAAACTTCGAACCAAGATTATTGAAGAATTACGAAAAAATCCGTGAGAATGCATTCAACGGAATGTCTGTAGTGGATGTGTATAACAATTGCTGTGGTGGTTGTTATAGTAAAATTCCACCTCAAATGATCATTGATATCCAAAGCCATAAGAAATTTATCTCTTGTGAGAACTGTGGTAGATTATTGGTTGACTTTGCTGTAGACGTAGAGGCATAATAGCTCATCACTTTATAATATTGAAAAGCCAGTTAAAGATTCCTTAACTGGCTTTTTTTGTACGAAAAAAAAGAGTTCCACATTGGAACTCTTTTAGATTGATGGAATGCAATGTTTCTTAGTTCTTTAAGAACTTGGTAGATGAGAAACTTCCATTTCTTTTTGTTAGCTGTAGGTGGTATATCCCAGGTTTTAGGTTTCTAACATCTAATCTTTCTGTCATGTTTCCTTCAGCAAGGATTTTACCATCGATAGAAAGGATATTGAAAGAGGCGTAGTTTTCAGCATTTTCAATATTCAAAAAATTTGTGGTAGGGTTAGGGTGCATTTTTATAGACGAAGCGTATTTGTCTGCAACGCTGTTAAAACTTTTAATCGAAAAGTGATAGGTTGTGCCACTACTTGGGTAGCTATCTATGTATTGAATTGGGTCCTGTTCATCTTCAGGCCCTTTGATAGTCATTAAGCTTGGAGCTGCAGGATTGTCGTAGACTAAAACGCCTGAATTAAAATAATGGGTGTTTGAAATAGAGTCTGCGTTTTGTGTGATGTAATCTTCTTCCATTACAAAACAAGTCGCTTCTTTTTTGTTTATAGCATGATTTTCGGAAAGAGTGTTTTCTCCAAACCTGTATTTAATTTCTCCCTCGTTGTTAATGTAAATGGTATAATTAATTTTTTCATTTGCAAAACCACGATATTCGAGATTTGAGAACTCGATAAGAATGAATTTAGTGTCATTCTCCTGGCCACGTTTAATGCGAATCTCACCTCGCAAATAATTAATTTCTACCCCGTATAGAAAAATAGGGTATATGTCTATTGAGTAGTGGATATTATTAAAGTCCAAGACTGCGTAATTTTCATAAAGATTAACTTGTGTTTCTCTCAGTTCGTAAGAATCAAGGTTGAATCCCAAATCAATGTACTGACCTATATGCTGAATAGGAAGCACAGTATCTGGATTAGTAAGTGTGGTGTAAGCACCAGATGATACATGACTAAATCCATAGTCGTACTGGGCCTGTGAATGTAGATTGATTAAAAAAATGCTTATGAATAGTGATATATATGTTTTCATATTATTAATATTTGGAATTTAAGGAATTAATCTAGTGTTTTTATTGGATCTGTTGGATCATCTCTCACAATGGGGCCGCATTTTTCACATTTATATATTACTACACAATATTTAGCATCGCTGGTATTGATGAAAGATATATTGTCCGTGTATTTTGAGAAATTACCCTTGTATGACTGCATGTCTTGGTGCCAAATTGATGGGTTTTGAAGTTTAGCATCGTTTAATCCATTTGAAGGTGTCCAATTGTGGTTGGTCACGGGGTCGATTGTGGGTATGTTTATGCCTCCTTTAGATGCATACATTATCCGAAGCTCGCTGTCAGATGGGCCTATGTTGTATTTCGTGCCTGGACACGCAGAAATTAGTTTGTAACCGTCACAATTATCCAGGATGTTTTCTATTCCAGTATACTGACTAATGTGTTTTGGTGTCAATTGAGTACAAAAATCAATCGAGGTAGTCTGCGGGTGTACACTTGTTATTCCCTTAACCGCAAGCAATCTTTTCGAGCAAGTTAAGTCGGAAGCGGGAACAGGTTCTGTTGTGCCAGGTTTGGTATAGCTATAGCTCAGGACTAAATCAGCCCATTTTTGATAAGTTTTGGATTTGGATTCACCTTTTTTACAAATGAAGTCTGAGCAAACAATTTTATCCTCCCCATCGGGAAGGAATATGCTTTCGGTTTCCCATTTTTTGTCGTCACTATTGTATGCCCTCCAGTATGGATTGGAAAGTTTGACCCGAATATCTGCTATTCCTATTGGAAATTGTAGGGTGTTTATTATGTCTTCAAAAGCCTGGTTTATTTGACCTTGCAGGTTGGATATATCTTGACTTTCTAAGTTTATCCAATAGTTGTTTTCTTCTCCATCTTCATTGCAGTCTAAACTTTCGTCGATGTCTCTGTAGTCGGTTATGTCGATGTACTCTCTTACGGCTCTTGTATCTATTCTAGAAAGCGCTTGGGTTGTAAGAGGGGTCATATTTACTATTGTAATAGGAGAAGGTGCGGTGCTGTAATTTATACAGGAACCATCCTCAGCATAGCTCTTGTAATAAGAGGCGTAAATGATTGTGTATATATTAGGAAATGAAGCTGTAAAAGTAAATCCGTCGTGTATTTCAACCCCACCCACCGGTTGATCATACCATTTTACTCCATCGTATTGGTTCAGAGGATTATGTATTTCAAAAGTGATAGGATTATTATTGCATGTTGCTCTGAAAATTGGGTCTACAGGAGGTATGGTGCTAATTGGTGCGCCGAGTGCTGTATTGGGAACGCGACGTCCGTGTGCCTTGCATTCGACTTTTTCCTCGACATAATTTCCATTGTCGCTGTAACGTTTTAGGTACATGTCGGAGGTTTTGAAGTAGGAAGGAAAAACGGTTCTGGTTTCGCCAATATTAAGTGAGACTGGGTATTGGTATGAGTTCGCTAATAATCTAGGATCTGTAACGACGTCATCAATACAGTGACGTTCATACCAATCGGCGCCATGTTGATTCGCTTTGGTGCTTGGAATTTCTATATATGTTCCTGGTGTGTTGGGGCATATTGTTGTAATTAAATTTTCTTGAGCTATAGATATAGATAAATCAGGCAATACTGTGAATGTGAAATCAGTCTTTCCTTCTTCCCTTGGGCAGTCTGAAGTGAGGAACTTTTTCTTTAATGCAATGTCGATTCTAACTGAAAATTTACCTGTTCTTGGACAAAGAGAAATGTCATTACAAATTCGGCGTGAATCATCGGTATATGAATTGCAATCTACGTTTTTATCATATACAACTTCTGGTAATGTTATTGCGCAATTTTCGTTGTCTTTAAATCCTGAGAGATGAGTAATTCGGATACGGATTTTGCCAATATCTCCATTGTTATTCCAGCCCCAACAAATAAACACTGGATCGCCAGTTTCTATTACCGAATTGGGGCATATTCCGTGCCATGTAGCATCGTGAGTTAGATCTAATTTGCACTGAGAATTGCAGAGGAAGGAAAGCATCACAGCAAATCCAAGAAGTGAGTTTTTTATTAATTGGTATTTATACATAGCATTGGTTTTGTTGGTTGGAACTCTAATATAACAATTATGTAGATAAATGGTTGATTTTACCAGATGAAAAATATTAAAATCCCTACTAATGCATTTTTAGTTTGGATGGTATTAGAGTATTAGTCGAAATATTTCTTAGTCCTTTAAGAACTTGGTAGATGAGAAACTTCCATTTCTTTTTGTTAGCTGTAGGTGG
>CAXBOO010000002.1:0-516545 GCA_963977425.1 uncultured Flavobacteriales bacterium
TTTTGATTGCTGGCAAATTGTCGCGTTCTCGATACTTTTCTCGTGCCTCGAAACACTCGAACTGACAGTAATTTTTAAATCAATTAGATGGAACTGACAGAAAACCTTAAATCAATTTGAGTTACTCGAGTTGAAATGTGTTATTGTATCAACCCAGCACAACACAGCGGGTCACTTCGAGTGCCTTACGCAGGAAGGTGTATCGAGAAGTTGTGCTTTTGATTGCTGGCAAATTGTCGCGTTCTCGATACTTTTCTCGTGCCTCGAAACAATCGAACTGACAACAAACTTAAATTCAATACGATATTCTAAAACTGACAATAATTATTGACTCAATAAGAATCATACGAACTGACAATAAACTAAGATTCCATAAACAGTGCTGCTTACAGCATAGAACGCATGCTGAAAACAAACATGGCAATGCTCACCAATAAACCGCCCACAAAAATGTAATAAGCATAACGCAACAAAGTGTATTTCTTGTTCAACACCTTGCCCAAAAAGAACAAGTCGCGGGTCATGGTTTTGTACAAGTAATCTTTGTCTTGCATTACTTCGCCTATCCCCCATTCGTAATCATCAAGACTCATTTTGTGAAAATTGCCGAAAAACAAAAGATTGCCTTCTTTGTTATCAATTTCATTTCTAGAAAGATGGCCATGCGTGGTTTTAGGTACTGTAGATAAAATAGCAATGATGATGACTACAATGCTGAATGCCAACAAGCTAAAGCCTGGATAGATTAAAAATGGGTTGCTGTCCATCTTTGGAAACAAAGCCGATAGAACAATGGAAATGATGATGGCATTGACACTGATCAACGTATTGGCTTTGCTATCGGCAATGGTACTCAAAGTCATGTGATTGCGAAGCGCGGTACGAAACATGGTTTCTATTCCTTTTTCTGGCAAGTCGGTTTTCTCTTTCTTGCTCTTTTTCTTCTTCGCTTTTTTTACTTTTTCAATCTTTTCGCTTGAAACAGGGTGAACTGCTGACTCTTCATTATTTTCTTCTAGCATTTCTTTAATTTTATTAAGATTATTCTGCTTACCCTCAGCATAATTTGCCTTGGCATAGTCCGTAAAAAAGCAATGTTCATTAATAAAAGCATAGCACATTTTAGCCCATTCAGATGGCGACATTTTTTTCTGATGTGTAGCCTTCAGTTCGTTGTATAAGTCGCTGTACGTTGTTGCTAAATAGTTGCTGCTTTTAAGATGCGCTAAATCGGCATCCTTCATTATTTTTTCTAATTCGTTCTGAGGAGCATAGCCCATCTTTGTCGCCATAATAAGCGATTGCACCAAAGGTATTTTACTCGATGGATAATTGGCTTCTTCTAAGGTTTCACGAGCATAATTGGCACTGTATTCTTCGTGTTTGTCGCTACCAAATGCATGCCCAATATCATGAAAAATGGCTGCCAATTCAACAGCTTCTGCTTCTTCGGCGCTGATATTTTCGGTGTTAGCTGTAAGCTCTTTTGCATGCAACCACACCAATTGCGTATGCGACCAATTGTGGTAAAAAAGATGCTCTATTTTACTGCAAGCATATTCTTCTTTCACCTTTTCGGCGCTAATGTCTACTATGTCGTTTTGCATGCTCATATTGATTGCATTAACTCCGTTCTAAAACAAAAATTTTGTTCCTACACTGATTAATCGATCGGTGTTGGATATAGAATAGGTGCCCACTAAATTGATAAAGTCCAAAACATTCACAAACACACCCGCTCCATAAGCCTGATGCCAAAATGGATTGGTGCTACTTTGGTTGTAAACTTTAGCCAAATCGTAGTGCGCAAATACTCCAACATTGAAAGGAACAATATAGTTAGGAACTTTGAACAAATTGTACCTAAAATCGATGTTGTTGTACACCACTGCTTTGTCGGCAAACCTATTTCTTCTTATCCCTCTAAAGTTGTCGTAACCGCTTAGGAAATTGGCTTGGTAAAAAGCATATCGACCGCTGTTGTTTGACCACCCTGTTCTCAACGCCAAGGTGCTTTGGTTCTTCGTAATTCGAATTGGAATGAACAAACTCAATTCTGTTTTAAGGGTGAAAAACTGAATATTTTCTGTAGACAAACTGCTGCTCCATCCTATTTCATTTTTCCAGGATATACCTCGATGTGGATTGACTTCATCGTCTAGGTTTTTGTACTCGTGCGCTATGTTTACGCCTCCAATATGCTCGTCCTTCAACTCTGACATTTGAATAAAGTCTTGCAAACTGCTTGGTTCATCAAAGGCAAAATCTTGATACAAAAATTGCAATTGCAGTCGTTGTGCTTTGCTTTTGGATTGAAAGGTCAGTTTTGGCTTGAATTCAAACAAGTTCAGTCTTATTTTCTGGGCTTCAACATCATCAGTACCCGAAATATTTATTCTGTTTCCTATGCCATAATAATCGTAAAACAAAGGCGCGTTTACTTTCACTTCAACGCCCAAATCCAAAGGCCCCAATATTTCGGTGTAATTGGCATCGTAGTAAATATTATACCCTTTTGCAGCAAAAGTTCTATTGACCAAAAGCTTATGATAAAACTTATATGGCGACTTCTTAAACCCATGCGCTGTGTATTTTAATCCAGGACCAAGTATTACTCCATCATCGGGGTTGTACCCTACAGAAACCAATGGCATTACTTTGTCTTTCTTAAAACTTTTGCGGTCGTAATCGTAAGCATTGGTTTCCGATTTTATATCCCATTTCGTTTTGCCATTGCCTTCAATGTCTCTTTTCCCTTTCACATCGTACACGTGCGTTTTGGCAAAAAAGTTTTTGGTTTTGGCTGTGTTTATGAATTGGTCTTTGTCATCGCCTGCCACTATGCGTATTAGAATAGATTGTGCTACAGCTTTGCCTTCGTGCATTTCGTGGAACACGTCCTTTCCATCCAAACCATACAAGATTATTTCTTTTGTTTCATTCGGATAAAACACTCTGTGGTACGATCGATTCTTTTCTATTTTCTTTCCTTTTTTTTGTTTGTAAACATTGACTACTACTTCGCCGTTTTCTTTTCGGATGATTTCGAAATAGTCTTTGTTTAACGTACCAACTACATCCACCGATTTGGCCAGTACTTTATAGTAGCGCATAGCCAATTCCGGCAAAATATCTCGGCGCTTTTCCATGGCTTCGGATATGTTTTTGCCTTCGAGCTTATACGCTTCTTCAGGAAGTTCGGCCAAAGCATTTTCAATTTCTTCCTTGCTTAAACTTTGCTTCATGCTCTCTGCAGCTTTCAACCAATCGGCTTTTGTGGCCTGAGTAAGGAAGGTTCTATCGAAGTAACGGGCATTGAAATTTTGCCCATAGATATCGCGTATATCGGCGCCATAGGTTTGAAACTTCCTAATCATCCACTTTCTATTGGCAATGGTAGGTACAGCACCATCGAACTTAAAAAAGGCTTGATCTCTATCGCGAGGCACTGCTCTGTAAATGGTTTTATCGTCCGTCTTGAATCTGGCCCATCGCCATTGGTCGTCGTGTCTATCCCAGTCGCCCAAAAGCATATCGAACAAGCGGGCACGAAGCATGTATTCTTGATCTATGCTATGATGGTGTTTGGTATGGATTTTTTCTAATACATCCGAATGTCCCATGACTTTATTGCTCCCTCCAAAACCCTGTATATCAGACATATCATCGTTCGGTCGCTCTTCAAACAAACACAACATTCCGCCAAATTCGGCTAGATAATCGCCCAATATGGAATCGTTTGGAACCACCACCAATTTAGGATTGGTATGCATTACACCGACTGCTTCGGCCAAGGGCGGAATGACAACCGATGCATAAGGATGCGAGCCCGCCATGCCATCGTACAAGACATCTTGAGCAATGGTTCCTCGTAGACTTCTACCCGTTAAAAAAGTAGCACTTTTCTTAATACCGCGCAATACATATTCTTTGCCATCGGCACCTTGCAATCGAAGCGAAACCGTTTGTTGACCACCTCCTTTTTTAATCGGTGTTAGCCCTCCTTTTTCGTAATGAATATCCAATACGGGTACGGAAATGGGCTGTGTCCAAGTAGCTCTGTTGAGTTTACCAAAAAACAATTCTTTCATTGGCGAAGCTGCATAGGTACTATCAGGTATAACTTGTACGCTTTGTCCTGCATAGGATTTTATCTGCACCTTTTTCCCGGCTTGCATTTTGGTTTTACCGTCAAACAACTTTTGAGAGAACGCTAGCTGCATTGCTCCGTTGTTGCCTTCTGTATAAAATTCCAACCAAAGCGCTCCATTTTTTAAATACGTGAGTTTAGAAAACCCTTTCTTTTCTGCACCAAAATTCAAATCCCCATTCATTTTAAGATGGGTTGTTTTGCTACCACTACCACTTACGATGTGGTGCAAACTGCCTCGTTGGGTGTATTGCAAATTGTGTTCGTGCCCAGCTACGTAGGTAATGTTGTCGTACTCGTTCATGGCCAGTACCAACTCATTTTTCATTTGCTGATATACTGGGTGTGCTATATCTTGGTTGTGGCCAATGAATTTTCTGTACAACGGATACACGCTTCCCAATACGGGCAGCGGTACATAGGCTTTTTCATTTGCCGCAAAGAGCGGAAATAGATGATCTTTTGCAGGAAAATAGCCTCCATGTTCGCCGTTGCTGTACAGTGGATGATGTCCTACTACTACAATGTTTTGCCCTCTGTATTTTTTCAAAACATCTTTGAAAAGCACCATGAATTCGTCGGTATTTCGTACATCGCATTCATCAGCTTCTCCACTTCCTCTTTCGTACTTGTGCAACCACCATTGCGTGTCGATAGCTACCAACACCAATCCATTGGCTAGTTTCACGACATCGGGCCCTGGACAACCGTGGCTAGGTCGAAACACATTGCCTTTCTCGATGTAATTTTGAATGTATTTTTCTTGGCGCTGAATTTTTTTAAATCCTTCATCGCCTTGTCTGTCCCAATCATGATTTCCAGGTATAAAAACAAGGTCTACATCATCGATGTTTACGGCATCCAACTGCGCGTTTAGTCGTAACTCATCTTCCATACGGTATTTGCTCTCTTTTTTGTGCAAGCCATTGGGGTACAAATTGTCGCCTAAAAAAACCACTCCTTTTTTTGACGTTTTATCTAATATCAATTGCTTTTTTACGGTTTGCAACACCGCTGAAGATTTGGTTGTATCGTCGCCGACATCGCCCAATAGGGTTAAAGAATACGCTACATCTTTTGCTTGCCAATCTTTGGTTGCTTGACCAAATGAAGGACTTGAAAACAACACCCAAAAAAGGATGAAGCCGAGGGTAGAACTATTTCTCATTAGAATATTTGAACATTAAAATATTAGCTGCACTACCATTGAGTTCATTGGATATAAACATATCGCCTTGTGTATTGAAACAAATACCCTCTGGTTGATGGAAGATATACGGATTCAAACTGCTTTTCGCTTTAATTTTAAATTCAGCAGATAGTTGCAACAATGTTTTGGCTACAGAACTTACTATATATACATCGCCATTGGGATGAATAGCTACGCCAGAGGCTTTAAAATTTGGATGAATCTCTTCTTTATTCATTTTAAAGAATGCTTTGTCATCGAAGGTGTTTTTAAGGACATCGAATGCAAACAACTTTATATTTTTATCCTTTCCTTTTTCTTCTTTGCAGGCCAATATCAGTCGGTTGTTTTTAGCGTCGAAGCAAAGGCCTTCAAATTCATTTCCTTTTTCAGGAAAGTCATACTTTGTTTTTTCTCCCGATACCGACACTTTATACAAAGTACCATCGCTTTCTAACACATAGTACCACTCTCCTACTTTGGCAATACCTTCAAAATCGCCACTTTTCTTAAACACAATTTCACGCACTATTTTATTCGAATACACATCAAAAATGAAAACAATGCCTTCTTCATCTTGAACACACGCTATGGTGCTATCGTTTACCATTTTCAGTCCCGATATCTCGTTCAATACTTCTGGAAAAGTGATGTGTTGACTGGGCTTGTTGAGGTTATACTGGTTCATTTGTGCTTGGCATGAAACAAACATCGCCAGCAATGCAATGTGGAATGCTATTTTCATATTCTTTCGATTTTAAACAATTTTTGTTCCTCAACTTTTCCTTTGAGTTTGATGCTACCGACATCGTGGAAATTAAATTTATTCCGTTCTACAAGGCCATCGTATAAGGTTTCAGACATCAACAACTGCGCCTGTAAATTGTTGCAGTGCGACTGTATTCTGGCGGTGGTATTGAGCGTGTCGCCATGAAAACAAAATTCTTTCTTGATCTCGCCTACTTCCGTCATTACCGACACCCCTATATGCACGCCCGCTTTAAAAAAAGGCGCATTTCCGTAGGTATCTAAATAGTATTGCTCACGTTTTTTAAGCACATCGGTAAAGGCAAAAAATGCGTGGAGAAAACGATCGTTTTTCAAACCTTTTTTGGCTTGCCAACTGATGATAACTTCGTCCCCAACGTATTGATATACCTCAGCTCCATAATCATCAACTACGGCAAAATCGTGAAAGCAGTCTTTAATAAACGAACTGAATTTAAGGTGCCCCATTTCTTCGGCCAATTTGGTAGAGTCTTTCAAATCCACAAACATGAAAATGCGCTGCACTTCTTTGGGATTGTAGTAGCTACCCCTCATCAGTTTAGATAAGTTGCCAGGTCCTAATTTGTGTTCTATTTCTATGAATATTCGAGACAATATACTGGATAAAATCAGCACGATTATCAATGCTCTGATTTCGTTTATTTCGGCAATTCTGCCCGTATTGTTTGTAATGCTTCTCATCAAGAAATTGATGAAGTTGAGGGCCGTTCGCATCATAACCATGATGAGTGTAGACTGTACTAGTAGCCCGAAAATCATGACAAAACCAAGCGATTTTTTTTGCAACAATTTTCTCATTACAACAACATCCAAGAGGGAAGAAAAAAATGAGAAAAATATGGAAATGAACATCGCCCCAATGAAAGCCAAACGATAACGCCCAAAAGCAATGATGTCGGGATGTTGGAAACTTTGCACATTATCTAAAAGAGCAAAATGAACGCGCAAATACCCCAAGAGCCCTACCATAACAGATGTTACCACAAAGTAGATGAGGAAATAACGGAAGAAGAGGCGTTTTTTAATGGACGTAAATTTCAACAGTGCTTACTTGGTTTGTTCAGGTTCTAAAGTAAGAAAAGCCACCGCATTGCTAACAAAGCAAAAAATACAATTCGTTCTGGGCAAAGTATTCAATATTAATACAAGCGATAAAGAGGAACAAAACTTCCGCATATCCCGAAAGGGTAACGCTAAATGATTAATTTTAGTCGCACTATAACTAGTTGTAGCACATTATGAAAAAAATCAAATTCACCTTAATAACTATAGTCGTTCTATCTTTAATCTACTATGTTTCTAATCTAACAGGGCTACTAGTAATAAATAAAATTCCAACAACAGTTAATTCTCCTACTATTGAAATCAATTCTTACATTATTTCAACAAACCTAATAGAACCGAAAAAGAAAGATTTTATAACATATTTACATAGCGACACCATTTTCGGAAAACAAACTTGGCTACATAGATTGTGTGCTGTTGCTAATGACACTATATTAATGAAGAATGGTGTTTTATATGTGAATGGAGAAAATTTTGACAAAAATCTAAATCTTGTGAACTTCTATACAGTTGAAAAAGGTTTATATGAAGAATTTTATCGAGATGGGAAAATTATTGATGACTTTATGACCAATCGATTAAAAGATAATAAGCTGAAAATTTTATTAGACAACAAAACAGCTTTAAAGTATGATATAAAATTTGACTCTGACAATGGACAAATCAATTTGTTCAATGAAAATAATGAACACGCAAATTGGACAAAACATAATTTTGGACCAATTATTATTCCTGAAAATGAATTTTTCGTATTAGCTGACAATAGAGACTGGTTCAACGATTCAAGAATAATAGGCTTAATTAATAGAACAAATTTACTTGGAGTAGTAATAAATAAATAACGTGCTACAACAATGGCTAAATGTAATGCGGGTTTGGTGGGTTTATGAAATGTTTATCGTGAAGCATCCGCCAAAACAAGTTTTGACGAATTATATTTGAATAAAGTAAATTCACAAAAATTGGTTTGGCTCAGTTTCGTTGCTAATTGAACATTATCACGTTCAATCCCGCACTCCACTTAGCCGAGCCGTTGCAGTAATATGATGAAACACACAATTCAGATATTGATAGTATTAATCTTGTCCCTGACATTCAGTTCCTGTGAAAAGAAACATGAGTATCCGAAGGAGCTTGAATACTGTTTTGAATACCTCGATGAAAATTGGGACCCCAAAGAGATTGAAGTATTTAAGAACATTACTGAGAAAGATACAACTCCCAGAAATTATCACTTCGGAATAGGTCTGCATCTAAGGAATTATCTAATCAGAAATCATGACTATTCTGACACACTTCAAGACTACTTTGAACATAATGGAATATTCCATCCTGATGATATGTCCAGTATAATTCTACGCTCATACCACAAGTATTTGAATAATGAAGACTTGGAGTTGCAGGAGCAATTTGAATACTATATCTCATATTGGGAACCGATAATAGCTTGCGACAAGCAACAGGATAGTCTTGCTCATTCATACTTTGAGCTCTTTGACTTATCAGATACAATCCAAGTTCTGTTGCCAATAAGAGAAGACAATGATGCATTTGATTATTCTTGCTATTTGGATTGGGTTGATAATGATACAACGGCTTTAGAAATGACAGGTATCGTTATTGATAAGCACTTTTCAGATACTGCCGAAATGATGAATCTGGACATATCTGTCTTAAAAAAGAGTAAAGAAAATGCGAAAATTTTCACAAGACCTGTGCACGTTGGTGACACATTTAATGTTCATTTAAAGACAAGTTGGAAACTGCTAAAAACTGACTGATAAATAAAAAATACTACTGCCAACAAAACCTATACGCAATGCCCTTCGGGACACTGCGCATAGCTAAAACGTTGGCGGTCAGTTAAAAATAAATAAATGATGAACTACGAAAATTACGTCGTGTTAAATTATGATTTAGGTATAAGAGGAAACTATGACAAACTATATGCTTTTCTTGATAACCAAGATGCTTTAGATTGCGGGAATGCAAACTGTGCTTTTCAATTTGACTTTAGAGGCTCAGCCTTAAATCATAATGACAAGTTTAAACAGCTCGAGGAAGAGCTTGAAAAGACAATGACATTTGAAAAAAAAGATAGAATTTATGTGATAGTGTACAATACAGAAGGTGAGCCACGAGGGAAATTTTTATTTGGGCAAAGAAAAACGCCAATTTGGGATGGTTATGGGACAAAAGAACAGGATGATGATTTACCTTTCTAAAAAATGAAATCTATTGTACTCGATACAGGGTATTGGATAGCATTATTCAATCCTGAAAAAAATTCAAAAAAACAAGACATAGTAAAAGTTGTTTCAGAATTAATTGATGAAAATAATTACAACATTTTGATCCCTTTTCCAACTCTCTATGAATTTTTAAATACAAAACTTTCCAGAAACAAAACAAAAATAGATTTTGATGTTGAGTTTTCGAAAAGTAAATATCAGAAAATACCTGACACACTCTATAGGGATAAAGCCCTTAAGAATTTTTCAAACCTCTTTTCATTTGGCCATAGCGACGTTAGTTTAGTTGACGAGGTCATTAAGGAGATGATAGATGACATTGGGCTACCTATTGATTATATAGTAACATTTGATGAAGCATTAAAAAACTTTGCTATTGCAAATAATGTAGAAGCAATTGAATAATAAAACCGAACCGCCAACATAGTGGGTATGTAAAAAGAGTGTGGATTTTCTATGTTGACGTGCTTTATGCACTATGGCTATGTTAACCTTATTCCGCTCTTCTGTTCTTTCTATTTATACTTTAAAATATAATACATTGCAAGCTTAGGATGGCTATGAATCATGCTTGTATTGTGGATAACTAAGGTTATCGCAATTGTTTCCGCCAACACTTGTTTAGCACCTGTTTTAAAGTAAATTACATCTACAAAACATCCCGATAGCTATCGGGATTAAAGCTAAGGTTGTTGGGATTTGAAAGTTTACTACTTCGAATGTCACACAATTCATAGCCGAGCCATTAGCAACTATTAGAAAAAACAACCAATTATGAATAAACCAATCTTTAAAATTCTTGCATCTTCTGTCTTACTTATCATAGGATTTATATGTGGAACTTTTTATAACAAATCTAATAATGAGCCGAAAAAAGAAATAGTAACAAGTGGCTCTGATTTTGAAATGATTCAAGAAGTTACTAATGAATTCGTAACTGCCTGGATAAATGGAGACGCTGAAGGATGTGCAAATACTTATTCTGAAAATGCTGTATTTATGGTTCCAGACCAACCATCTTATCACGGAAGAAAAGCAATTAAAGACCGTTACGCTGAAATGTTTAACAAACGAAATGACTCAACTCTCATTGAAATGACTGAAACAGTAAAGGAAGTAATTATGCTTGATGATTGGGCAGTAATTAGAGGTTCTGGTTTTGAAACGAGAGATTCAGAAGGAGCAAGCGGAACATACAAATGGATAATATTGAGTAAAAAACAACCAAATGGAAAATGGGAATCTGTATGGGATATTTTTAACGATGTTGAAGAAGTAGAATAACAGTTGCCAACATAGCTATAATACATTCGGGAAGACTTAGTAACCGTGCCCTACCCTGTACGCGGCCAAAACACTGTTTCGTCCTTTTTCTGCTAAATTTAAGTGCTAAACGACAATAATGAGTTTCGATTAATAACTTACACAAGTTGACAAGAACTACTTATGAAAACATACTTAAATCTATTAATGAATAAGCAGAACTTAATTTCAAATGTGATTTTATTTATTCTCTTTTTTTATTCTTTATTTCTTATAAGTCAAGCCTACATACAAGGGCTAGATATTGGAAATTGGATTTGGGATAGGCATCAAAATTTATTTTCTTGGTATTCTCGTCCTCTTTTTATAATTCCTGCATGTTACTTCGCATATCATCATAAGTTATGGCACACTGGAGCGTGGATGACTCTCATGTTTGCAAGTTTATTCTGGTTTCCTGCCCCACAACAAGTGTCTGAAAGTGTACAAGCATACTTAGAATGGGAAAACAAATTATTCTTTAATGGAGATTCTATAGTTCCTTTAGTAGTCTTAATAGCAGGTGTATTAGCTTTTTTGTTTGGACTCTTTTATGCATTCTACAGACGAAACATATGGTACGGCTTACTAGTAATTAACATAGGCACACTTCTTAAAATATTTGTGAGTTTGACTTGGGGTAAAGAAACAGGAATGACGGCCATTGTGCCATCGCTATCAAGTATGTTATTTATTAATGTTGTTGCATGGTTACTTTGGAAAAGAACAAAGAAAATAAAAGGGTTAAAAAAATAATGAAAGTACAACACGGTATAGGGCGTATAGTAGTAAAGTTCAGTGCGAACTTGAAAGTATAACGTTTTCTACTGCCCTACTTACCATAAACTAACCCTAACCGCTAACCGATGATAAAATTCTTCAGAAAAATTCGCTACGACCTTATGGAAAAAAATAAAACTGGAAAGTATTTTAAATACGCTCTCGGAGAAATTGTCCTTGTTATGATTGGTATACTTTTAGCATTGCAAGTGAATAACTGGAACAACAGTCGTATTGAGCAAAATGAAGAGAATGAAGTACTTGTAAAACTAAATGCTGACTTTAAAGAAAACAAAAAAGTTTTAAATAAATTTTTAATAGAAATTAATAATCAAAGTAATTCTCAATGTACACTCATGAGCTTAATTGGAGTGTCTAAAGAAGAGCTTGACAAACAAAATTTGGACAGTCTATTTTATGTGACTTTTGGAGCTAGTGAATTTGCCTTTGCAGATAATACCATTAAAAATATTATGCAAAGTGGAAAGTTAAACCTTTTAAAAAGTGAAAAAATTACCGACTTATTTTATAAATGGAATACGTTATCTGAAGTCAGAACAAGACGCATGACAAAATTAGATGATTGGGCTAATACTCAGTTTATACCCTATTTAATAGACAAAATATCCTTTAAGCAAATGGATAAACGGAGCAATTATTCTTGGACAGGTATATCCAAAATAAAACCGGATTATTATCCTTTGTTCCAAGATATTGCCTTTGAAAATTTTCTAGACAATCATCTTTGGTATAATCAACAAGTTATAGAACGCTGTGAGGAAACCGGTAAGCTTATAGATAAAATAATTGAAGCAACTGAACCAAGTACAAAATAATCAAAAACGAATTGCCAACATAGAATCTAAGCTAAAAAGCAAGTAAAAAATGTGTTCTTCTTACTGCTTTACAACTTCCATACTTAGTATCATTCTTTGCATCATTCATTATCGCCCCAAAGTTTGTTTAACATCGGTTTTGAAGTGAATTATTTGCCACAAAACACTTAGGTATCGATTTCTAAAAAAGCAATTCACAAAACAATAGACAAAACAAAATAATTACATGCTTAACATTGCCAATTAACGACAAATGAATACTTTTAGTCGGGAAAGACATCAATAACATCAACCCACTTTTACCCAAACACAAAAAAAATGAAAACCATTATTTGCTACCTTATCGCATCCATTCTATGTCTAGAAAGCTATTCGCAATCTTATTTAACAGATGAATCTAAATGGAATTATACAGAAGGATATTTCGACGGAATAGGCGGAATTCACAATGAATACATTACATATCATATTAGTGGCGATACAATTATAAATTCAGTGGTTTATAAAAAATTACATAAATCTGGAGTAGATTCTATTACTCACCAAAACCCAAGTGAACCTGATAGAGTTAAGATGATTGATGAGTATTACATGGCAATAAGGGAAGAATCGAAAAACATATACGGCATATACAGTTCTAAAATTGAAGAATATCAATTTTTTGATTTCAACCTAAGTGTTGGAGATACTTTAGAACATTTAGAAAATGCTCAAAATTGTCCTGATATACAAACCGTTTCTGCTATTGAATTTGTGAGTTTTGGAGGACAACAACTAAAAAAATATCTCATTAGTGGCGGGAGCAACAAATCATTTATTGAGGGAATTGGCGGCAGCAATGGTTTTACAGGAGAGTTTTGTCAGGCACATCACAGTGGAGGATCATTAGTTTGTTATACAGATGGTGTAGATGTATACCAAGCTAGTGAAGATCAAGATTGTTTTACAATAAGTAGTACTTCTAGTATTGATGAGCGTTTATTGCATTTAAAACTTTACCCAAATCCGAACAATGGTATTTTCAAAATAGAAATAGACAACCACAAAACACCAGTAAAAATCAAAATATTTGATTCTCTTGGTCGTGAAGTGTACACAAAGGAGTTCATACAAACTACCTCTTTCCAGTTAAATCATCTTCAGCAAGGAATCTATACAGCCCGTGTTTTATCAAATGACCAGATAATCACCAAGAACTTCATTATCCAAAAAGACTAAACATAATACACATCTGTATTGAAGTAAATTTCATATTGCAATAGGCACGATTGGTAAAGGCAGAGTGTAACGATGCGAGAAATCTCAGTAGAAAATTGAAACAAACAGAAAAAAAACACCCCTTTTAAAACACAAAAGTATGATGACATTTATTGGACTTGCTTTAATATTAGTAGGCATAGCACTGTATATTTTAAAAAAATACAACGACAAGTCGAGGGAAAAGAACAACACCATAAGACTCTTCAACGAAAAGACAGAAGACGCTAAGGATTATCAAGAATTAAACGCCGTTTTAGAAATACCGGTTAAATGGTGGTTAAGCACTACGATTGGTGTTTTATTTATATTCTTAGGTGTTGCAAATCCTTTTAGCATCAACGATGCTGGAGAAAGAACCGTCGTTCAACCAATTAAAGGAGAGTTATGGACACAATTCAATCCCGGTTTATACTTTTCTGGTTTCTTTAGTAAAAAAACAATCTGGCCCAACAACTTTACTATTCAAGTAAGTCGTGAGGTTAACAGAAGTCCTGACGCCGATTTATGGATAGCAAGCAGTAGGAAAGACGGAACGTTTAGCGAAGGAGATAATGCAGAACTGGAACATACGGTTAAATGGGATTTACCCAACACAAAAAGTATGATGCTAGACTTGCATATTACGTACAATAATTTTGAAAATTTAATGAGTACTACCTTATTATCCTATCAAAAAAAGATAGCTTCTTTTAGTACACAACGTATGTCTTCTGAAGCTCACTATTCTGGTGGCAAATCGCAGTTGGATCAATATTTTCAAGATCAATTGCGCAACGGGCAAGTATTATTAGAAACCAATACTAAAACCAGAACATTGGAAGATGGTAGCCAAGAAACCTATATCGATGTAAAACCAAAACTTGACAAGAATGGTGAAATGGTGAGAGTTGAAAGTGATATTCAAACATTTGGAATTTTATCTACCTACACTTCTATGGACAATGTGCATTATGTAGAAGAAATTGATGTTAAACTAAGACAGAAGATAAAATATGCTGCTGATAAAGCCAACTCTAAGCAAGAATTAATCGCGGCTCAACAAGAAGAACAAACCGCCATAGTAAAGGGTAGAAAATTGATTGCTGAACGCACTGCAGCTGAAGAGGCTGATGAGATTACAGAAGTAATTAGAGCCCGTAAAGCGAAACTAGTAGCTGCTGAAAAACTAGAAGAAGATAAGTACAAAGCGGCCTCTACCCTTGCGTTAAAGAAAGCAGAAGCGGAAGGTGACAAACTTAAAGTAATGGCCGGGCTATCGCCTTTAGAACAAGCAAAAATGGATAAAGAAACCGCTATTGGAGTAGCTCAAGCATTGGCTGGTCCTAATGGTATTGAGTTTCCTAAGATTGTAGTTTCTGGAGGAGATGCCAATGGTGCTGGAAACGGAGCATTGCAAACCATGCAGCTAAAAATGTTGAATGATTTAGCCAAATCGATGTCGTCTAAAAAGTAGTGTTATTGAAATAACAAAACAACTCAATCCCTTAATGACAAAGCTATCCGCCCTATTTACAGTTGCCTTTTTTGTACTCGTCCATTCTGCATATTCGCAAGAAATTTCGCCTTCTGCACTATTTGACAATGCTCAAGGTATAAAACAAGAGAATGTTGTTTTTTATAACCTAGAAGGCTACACTGTTTTTGTTATGGATTACAAATACAACTTCGATGAAAAAGGGTTTAAAAAACTAAAACAGAAAATCAACATTCCTAAAAAAGCGCTAGTAACAGACGATAAAGAAATTCCCAACATCAAAATCATCAACTCTACCTCAGAGCTGGGAGAAGCTACCTTATATTCAAAACATTTCATTTCCGAAACCGACAATGGCAAAATGAAAGTGGTTGGTTTTTCCTCCCTTAGCGATAGAGATAGCGTTATTGAAAACACGTTTTACAAATCAATCATAGACAACACCATTCCTGAGAATGTCTATACTCCAATGGTAATAGATAGCATTGAATTTGCCAACCGATACATAAAACTTGGGCCAGTATGCCAATGGAGAGAAACACGGAGTGTACAATGCCCGTATAGAGGTCAAATAAATTGGTCGGAATTTCAAAGTAAGAAACGAGCCGAACAAATGATTGAAGGTCAAATGGCGGTAAATGCCGACCTGAATATGGGTGTTATACTGGAGGAAAAAGAAATTGATGTCATTTTTGAAGGCCAACCTGCTACAGCAATAAAGAGAAAATTCAGAATCAAACTACCCAAACTGGTTATGGGTGGCAGCAACATACTATACATCTATTATTTGGTTGCCGAAGTTAGAGGCACTTATGTGGCTTGTGTCATGAGCCATTATGATATTGACGCCGCTGAAGGAAAACTCCCTGCCCTACTAAGCGAAGTTATGGAGCTAAAGTAACCGCTTCCGTTGTCGTTTTAGTCAAACAATTCGCTAGTAATATCACTTTAACATCAATAGACAACGGTCTAGCAATTGCTAAATGTTATCTAAATGAACAATCAATAATTAGAGTTTGCACTTTCAAAACACACGAAAGTGGTTTGTTTATTAAAAAATTATGCGGTAATAAACATTACACCCAAAAAATTTAACCATGACATATACAAGCGAGAAATACAAACCTTTAAGCAATAGAATGCACCCAAAAGCTCCAAAAACAGATTTGAGAAGTTGCCTAATATGGTTCATTGCCTTCGTTTTGATTATTGGATTAATAGTAAGTCTATCTATCCTATTTGGAGAATAACATCGGTCAAATTCTCTGTATTTTCTTACCAAAATCAACTCATAGAAAGGTTACAAACACCTATTGCAAACTGACATAAAAAGTAACACCAACAATGAAAGTATTCTACCGACATAAGACTTCATCATTAGCGCTCATTTTCTATTTCCTTTGGTGGGTATACTTCTATTACTGGTTTTCTTCTGATTCCTTTATACAACCGAACTCGTGTGGTGCCGCAAATGGAGGACTTATAGTTTTAACCGCCATCATAACAGCAACTTACTTACTATCGTTGGTCGTTATGATATTGACGAAAAGTTGGGCACTAAAAAAAGATTACTTGCTCTTTTTATCCATCGTATTGATACCCGTAATATTCCTAACTGGAAGATTATTTTTCTAGTAAACATTTACGTTTTCTTCACAACTCCATAAATTAGATATATGACATTTTTAATTCGTTAAACAAAACTATATACCTAATGTACTCAAATAACAAAAAGCAAATTCTTAAAAAATTCATATTGGAATTTTTTACCCCTACTGGTAATAAAAGAAAAAATAGTGGCAATGAGTTAAATTACCTTCATTCTACCTTAGATAGAGTGTTCATACAAAACTTCGGCTTTAATTTAGATAGAGCTATTGTTGCTACCACTTTTACTAAACTTGGTTTCCAAGTGTTCCAAATGAACAGCACATTTAATAGTGAAACGAAAAGAGTTGTTCCTTCAAAAGATGGGGAGTTTAATGATATGTCAACCAATGGCTCAAAAAGATTTGAGGCGCCCTTTACATATTTTGATATTAGTCCCGTAACTGTACGTCTTTTAATGAAAACGACAGCAAAACTTTCAGATAATACTAATGAGTCAAAAAAGATCGAAACACGTAATATGAAACAAAAAATTGAGGAGTTAAAAAAACGATTGTAACAACCTTACTGTATCAACACTAGAGTTTTCTTATGTGAAATTCTTAGAATTAACATTATATCCATCAAAAATGGGTTTCGAATAGGTTTTGAAGTAAATTACATCTACAAAACTAGCTTTTGGCTAAGGTTGTGGGGATTTGAAAGTTTGCAGCTTCGAATGTCCCTTTACATACATTAAAAAATGAAACTTAAATTATTTACTTTTTACACTGCTATATTAATGGCTACTTTTCAAATTAAAGGACAAGACAGCCTTCAAGTGTACACCATTGTTGATTCTATGCCTAACTTTCCTTACGGGATGATGGAATTTTATAAGTTTTTTGCTCAAAACCTAGAATACCCTCAAGAAGCTTCCGACAGCAACATTCAAGGTAAAGTTTATGTTACTTTTGTTGTAGACTCACTAGGACAAGTTACTGAAAGTGGAATCCTCAAGGACATTGGAGGAGGTTGTGGACAAGAAGCGATAAACGTAATAAAATTAACCTCGGGAATATGGAATCCAGGAATTCACAAAGGAAAACGTGTAAATGTTCGTATGAACTTGCCTATCACCTTTACTTGTTTGGATTGTGGAAAAGAAGATAGTGGATATAAAATATCAACTAGAACAAAAGACGACCCAAATTATTACTACAATCTAGGTGTAGCGGAATTCAATGCTGGTCGACATATTATTGCGATTTTCTACTTTACAAATGCTCTAGAAAATAACCCCAAACATCTTGATGCGTTATACAACAGAGGTATTTCAAACTTTGAGATAGGTAAAATAAAAGCTGCATGCGAAGATTGGAATTTCGGTAAAAAAAATGGTGATAAAGATGTTCAAGAATTAATTGACAAGTATTGCAACAAATAAAAACGTTGCCCAACATAGAACTAAGCTAAAAAAACAAAAGAAATTGAGTTTTAACGCTTGTTCAACACCTGCTTTAAAGTAAATTACATCTACAAATCATCCCGATAGCTATCGGGATAAGGGCTAAGGTTGTTGAAACCTTCGAGTACTTCCTACTCCATTTAACCGAGCTCTTGTGCTTCATTATGACCAACCACTAAGCAAATGATAAAATTCTTTCGAAAAATACGCTACGACCTTATGGAAAAAAACAAAACGAAAAAGTATCTGAGTTATGCATTCGGAGAAATAGTTCTCGTTGTTATCGGAATATTGATTGCGCTTTCTATCAATAATTGGAATCAAAAAAGAATCTTAAAAAATGACGCTGATACAATCTTGTTTAATATCAAGTATGATTTGATTCAAGACATGAAGTTCTTTAAGAAGATAAGTGATCTGCTTTCAGAAAGAGGCCGTATAATAGATCTAGGAGCAAAAGGAAATTTCGAAAATGATACTCTATTAGTCAAAATTGGCAACTTAATAACGGTAAATTATGACTCTAGAGAATTTCAAAAATCCATGATTACTTTGACCAATTCAGGCAACATAAACTTAATTGATGATCAAAAACTTATAGCTCGAATTCAAGACTATTATACTAATTTGTGTGACCGATATAATAACCATGCAGATTACCAAAAAGAGTTCAATATTCAAAACATAGAAGGTCCCCTACTCCATAAGTTAGTCCTGGAACCTAGTGGCAAAAACAGTGTAGCATCCTTAAGAAAGGAAATTGATTCCGGAAATTTGATCTCAATTATTAATTGGCAAAACCTTTTTTATAAAAACCTAAATGTCATTGTTCAAGATTGTATTAATGAAGCATCAGAAATTCAACTCTTAATAGGTGAATACGAAAAAACGAAAGGCTAATAGTAGCTATAAACCATGTTTATATTCTGGGCAACTAAAATTTCCTTCACCCCTTACCTAGTATTTATCTTAAATTACATCTACAAAACATCCCGATAACTATCGGGATTATACATAAACAATGAATTTTAGAAAAGCCACAAAAAATGATCTTTCAATCATTGTAGAAATGATGGCTGATGATGCGCTTGGAAAAACCAGAGAAAATTTTCAAACACCACTACCAAGTGAATACCTGGATGCCTTTGAAATTATAAATGCAGACCAAAATCAAGAACTGATTGTTGTTGAAAACGAAAACGCTGAAATTATCGGAACTTTGCAATTATCATTTATCCAATACTTGACGTATCGCGGCGGCATTAGAGCACAAATAGAAGCCGTTAGAATACGAAAAGACCAACGAGGACTTGGAATTGGTAAAACAATGTTTAACTGGGCGATAAATAGAGCAAAAGAGCGAAATGCTCATTTACTGCAACTAACATCTGACAAAAAAAGACCTAAAGCAATCAAATTTTATACCGATTTGGGGTTCAAAGCAACCCACGAAGGAATGAAAATGCACTTATAATTATAAAGCCCATTGACAACAACGGCCTACATCGCATTTCTAATTATCGCATTTATAGTTATCGGTAAAGTTTCAGCCAACGCTTGTTTGATATCTGTTATAAAGTAAATTACATCTACAAACATTCTATTAAATATCGGGACTACACCTGTGTTTATTGAGATTTGAAAGTTTGTTGCTTAGAAGTGCAATTCAAACTGCATTCTGTATACTAACCGGTCATCTTTACCTGCTAAATCGAGATAAGAAATATCGGTTTGATATTTGAGTTTGTGGCCAACCAAAAACTTAGAAAGTCCAAACGTGTAATGGGTTTCATTATTTACTACAGTCTCTTTTGCGTCAACAAAAGTATATCGTCCTGAAACCTCCCAGTTGTTTTCAAACAAATACCCCATTTGGAAGTTGTATGCTTCACCAGTATATACTTTCCCAATCACATCAGAATTGAAAGGGTCGATGATTACTTCTTTGTCTGCGGAACGTTTGGCATACTCAAACATCATGGAATAGCCCTTGTATTTGAAAACCACATCAGCAAAAACTCTTTTCGTTGAGAAAGTCATGTAATCTCCTTCTGAATTGGTAAAGAAGTCACCCAACTGATCTCTTGAACGGAAAGTACGATCGTTGAATGCAAAGGCACCTGCAAAGGCAATTTTTGGTGTTTCTTCTCTTTTCAAATCACCTGATGAATAATCTCCTTTAGATGAAAAGGCACCCAATGGCAACCATTCTAATTTTCCAATGTATTGGTAACCTCCAACTGGGTTTCCTATGGTCAGATTACGTCCTTCTCCTTGGGTAACAGAAACGATTGGTCTAATAATATGCTTACCAAGAGTGAACTTATAGCGCAACTGAAGTCCCAAATCACGATCGGCGTTAAATCGACTGTTCAATCTAGATCGATCGACAAATTGAAGGTTAGCGGAAGAAACAATACGTTCGCGGTTACCCGGCAATTTCGTTTGACCAAACCAAAGGTCCAAGTTTTTTACAATTTCGTATTTCACTACGGCATCCAACACAAGACCCGGAGTATTTTTGGTTTCCGATGATACAACAGCTAGATCTCTGTTTGACAAAGCCAACTCCACTTTATATTGCAAGCGAGGAGAAAAGGCAAAACCTTTCATTTTAATTCTCGAACGACGGATTAAAAAGTTACTTGAGTGATTCGAAACATTTGACAGATCATCATTAACAACATCCCATTCGTTTACCATTAAGGTTTGAAAACGAAAACCTAGGTTCATAGAAAAGGTTGATCCTGGATCTGTAATGTCAATCCCTTTACCAAATTCGTTTACTGTAACCTGCGCATTTACAGATATCAGGGTCAATGCAAATAAAGAAATGGTCAATAATATTCTCATCTTTTTCGACTTTTGTCGCTGCAAATTTTTTCATTTAATATTCAGTAAACAATTATTTAAGCACAACATAATGTTTTGTTAACATTGGGATTAAACTAAAACATACAATTCATGTTATAAAAGCCCTCAAAAAAGCAATACAATCGCAACTTACTCTAAGAGCATTTGAATGATTTTTTGTTGAATACACAAATTCTACTTTCTTATTTTTCTTCAACCAACTTCACGAATCATTCATTTATTACACTATCTTATTACTCTAACAATGACGGAAATAGCTAATAACAAACACAAACTATTACCTCTATAAGATACTACAGATGGATATTTTCAGAACATTTGATCACTTTACAAAAGTTTTTATTTCAGGAATCTTAGTTCTTGTTTTTTCTAACGCTTTTTCACAAAGCCCCCCTCCTTACACTGTTGACTTTTTAAATGGTATTGCAACACCAATTGGTGAGTTTAATAACTTTTCAGAACCGGGATTTAAAAGCGGAATAGGTATTAGCAAACAGTTTTGCAACAAACTTTCTTTAGGGATAAATACAGATTATACGGCTTTTTCCGTAAAAAATTCGCTAGGTACTTTTAACGAAAAATGGAACTACACTAGTCTTAGTGTTGGACCACAGTACAAGATAAATTTTAAAAATACGTTTGCACAGCTCTATGGCCGCTTTGGAATGTCGTTTATCAACACACCTTCTAATACAGAATATTACCCTCAAACCAATTTAATAACCACCCAATTTCAAGCGTACGAGTCGAATGCTTTATACACCCGATTTGGATTAAATTTAGGGGTAGAAATATGTGAAGGCTTAAGCTTTATGATTTCGGCAGATTATTCTACACATCTTTACAGCAACATCAACTACCAATCGCGCAATTTATCATCAGCTATAGATGCAAAAGGTCAATTAGACCCTGACTTAGCAAGCGCTATTGCTTTCGAAAATCGAAATTTTTCATTGACATCTTTCAATATTAATTTTGGTATGCGCATAGCCTTGAACAAAAGGCAAAACAAAGCTGGCACTAGAGCTACAGATTACAACTCGAGTAGAAGCAATAAAAATGGTTCAAAAAGTCCTGACGCTACCGATTACAACTCAAGCAGAAGCAACAAATCTGAAGATTCTGGTGTAATTGACAATAACAATGGCGGTAATAATGATGATGACAAGGGCACAAAAGCCACTGACTACAACTCGAGTAGAAGCAATAAAAATGGTTCAAAAAGTCCTGACGCTACTGATTACAACTCAAGCAGAAGCAACAAATCTGAAGACTCTGGTGTAATTGACAATAACAATGGCGGTAATAATGATGATGACAAGGGCACAAAAGCCACTGACTACAACTCGAGTAGAAGCAATAAAAACACCAATAAGCCTAATTGATTATGAAACCTATTGCACATTTATGATTTGCCTTTTGGATTAGTCAATTAATCCTGACATCAATGCGCCCTTTTTACTCGCATATTACCTATGGCTTAAATTAACTGAAGCCAATTAATGATGTTGTGCAAATGTTGCTTTCCATAAAGCGATTCAAACTTTTTGGTTTCTGCATTTTGATAATCCAAATAGACGACCAATCGGGTTTTGGCAAACTCTGGGGTTAAACTGATTTTACAATCGTTAACTATGCAGCTTTTCCACTGCTCAAATGTTTGTGGAATCATATTATCTGAACTTCAATAATTAGAACCTATTTAACTTAAATCAACACTCCCTACTGCACTAAAAAACTCGCTTCTAATGGCAGGATCTTCAAAGGCACCACAATACTGGCTAATGGAATTTGCAAATACTGCAAACAAAGTTCTACTATACTTTAACTACGACATAAATGTATCATAATGATTATCTATTATAAAATCTAGATACAACAAACTTCCTATAGAATTTCAATCAATTCGATTTTATCGTTTGTTTTCTTTTAATTTCAAAACAATGATAATTTTAAGAAATTCATGATAGCCAAAACGCCAAATACCCCCTATTACGCAGTCATTTTCACCTCATTTAGAACCGATGTAGACGACAATTATTCGGAGATAGCTAACAAAATGGTGGAATTGGCCAAAGAACAAGATGGGTTTTTAGGCATAGAATTCGCCAGAAACGAAATTGGCATTACCGTTTCGTATTGGAGAGATTTAGAGTCGATAAAACAGTGGAAAATGAACACCGACCATACCGTAGCCAGAGACAAAGGACGTAAAGATTGGTACAGTGCTTTCAAAACACGCATAGCCAAAGTAGAAAGAGATTATGGTTTTGAAAAAGAATAAAGCCATAAATCATATTTATTAGCCAAAGTCTAAGTGCAAATTCAACACACATCATAAGCCTACCTTGTAGGACTGAAATTCGCAATACTGAACTCTACTCTTTTGTGCTATTCGGACTATCTAAATTTAAGTGACCATATTCAAATGATTCATTTTTTATAATGATACTTACTGAAGGTGGAGCGTGTTTTTTTGTTTGAGTTTTTCAGTTTAATTTGTCATTCAAAATACAATCATCTATTGTGAAAAAGTCAACTTTCGTAATCGTACTTAGTATTGGAATATTGAGCATACTTTTTGGTGCTTATGGATATTTAAAAGGCTCCGATGCATTCAGTATCTATTCAAGTGTGTTTTTGGGAATCGTTTTAATAGGCAGCATCATCATCGAGAAAAAAAACACCAAAAACTGACCTTATCTCAATAATAATTAACTTGATAGCACCTAAACATGCATTAACTAGACTTTTACTAAACAGACAAAAACAACATAGCAGTTTTTCTTAAAGGCAATTTATTTTTGTCAATAAACATGATGGCCTTAAAGTTTCGGAAATTTTGAACGCTAAATATTAGGCGTTTTTATTATAAAATATTCAACTTAAAATGACATTTACATACTCCATTTGCCATCCCGACAAACAAGATATTGAATACAAGTTAAATCCCATTTCTGGTCGTGAAATATTAGAGATAGCCGAACAATATCCATGGAAAGAAAAGTTGTCGCTGATGAGTTCAATGAATGAAGATGCCATTCATTATAGTCCATCATTGAATTTCACCTGCATAGAAAATGAATGGAGTTTCGGTTTAACCGCCGACACCAACAATGATGATGAATTGACATTTTCATTGTGGTACAATCGTTCCAAAAAAGTCAATATTCTTTTTGGCCTTTTAGGTAGCTCGCATAAAATGACCGTTGATGATTTTTGGTCATTGGATTTAGAAAATTCATTACTGTATTTGAAACACTTTGTAAAAGGTAATTACGCTTTGGTTGAAGCATTGTACAAATCGTAACTATTACTACTTTCATATTTCTTACAACCCACTAACATTACAACATGAAAGTATGTTTTGCATTGCTCTGTTTCGCACTATTCAATGGCAATGTTTTGATGGCACAAACCGAAAACGGTCCTACATCTGAACATCCATTTGGCAAACCAAATCCGAATGCACCAAAAGAAATATCCGATTACCAACCCTTAATAGGTTTATGCGATTGCTCATCTTACAGAAAAGGGAAAGACAACAATTGGCTGCCACCCATTGCCATGACTTGGGAATTTAAATACATCATGAACGGCATGGCCGTGCAAGATGAAACTCTGAAAGCAGACAGCATACATACTGGAAGCATAAGACAATTCAATGCCGATAGCAACACATGGTATGTACATTATTACACTACAGCCGTTGCAAGTCCTAGTTTAAAAACATGGAAAGGCGGAACCGTAAACAATAACATTGTTTTGTACACCGATCAACCATCGCCAAACGGTTTAGAAGGCTTCTATAAAATCACATTTTCCGATATCAGCGAAGACGGTTTCAATTGGCTAGGCGCTTGGGTTAATAAAGATGAATCCATCGTTTTTCCTACATGGAAAATTGAATGCAAAAAACGGAAATAGCCTTTTATTTCTGAAATTGAACAACATGCAGACTACCAATTCCATACTTTTAATAAAACCAGCACAGTTTGGCTACAATTCTGAAACAGCAATTTCGAACGTTTTTCAAAAAAATATTGAAGACAAGCAAGAAAACACGGTACAAGTAGCAATAGCAGAATTCGATGCTATGGTCGAAAAACTAAAAAATTCAGGCATCGATGTTACCGTAATCAACGACACCAATTTTCCTATAAAACCCGATGCCGTTTTCCCTAACAATTGGGTTTCATTTCACGCCGACGGCACTGTGGTTTTATACCCCATGTTGGCCAAAAACAGACGATTGGAAAGGCGCCAAGACATTTTAGATGCGCTAGCCGAAAACTATGAAATCAAACACATCATCGACCTATCTGACCATGAACAAAAAGGTGTAATTCTAGAAGGTACTGGCAGCATTATTTTCGATCGCATCCACAAAAATGCTTTTGCTTGTATATCGCCCAGAACCGACAAACACTTGTTTGAAAAAGTGAGCAAACTCTTGGGCTATGCTCCTATTTCGTTTCATTCGGTAGATGAAAATAATAGCGATATATACCACACCAATGTAATGATGACCATAGGCAATGATTTTGCTGTGGTTTGTTTAGAAAGCATCACTAATGCCATTGAACGCCAACAACTAATGGACGTTTTAGAAAATACTGGCCACACAATTGTTGACATCAACTACCAACAAATGAATGCTTTTTGTGGGAACATGTTAGAGCTGGAGCGCCCAAATCAAAAAAACATTCTAACCATGTCGAATAGTGCTTTTGATGCTTTAACCCTTGCACAGAGGAAAGCCCTAGAAGAGTTTTGCACCTTATTCCCTATCAACATACCAACCATAGAAAACATTGGCGGAGGAAGTGTGAGATGCATGATTGCTGAAAATTTTCTTCCCCAGCGATCTTAAGCAAACTAAATTCATTTCGAAACACTACTTTTCCTTTATTACGTTTCCGAATTATGAACGACACACCTCTATTAGGGAACCAAGTGCAAACCGTTAGCAATTTCCAAGATCTTGTTGCTACACCATTTCAGGGCGAAATAAATGCCTTATGCTGGTCACGAAAATTAGAGGGAGATTTTTCTGAAATCGTTCATAAAATTGAGTTAAAAACCAACATGGCTATCCTAGACGAAGTTCAACTTCTAGAACTGTCGTTGAGTGCACAAGGAAAGCTGGCTCGAGACATCCTTTTAAAGGACATGGAAGACTTAAAGTCTATCGGCGCTTCTCCTACCCTGAATTTAATAAAGAACTACGACCGAGACGATGCCTATCCTTTTTTTCCAACCGATGTGTATTCCTATCATGTAGATCGGTCTCCAATACCAACCAATACTTATTTGTGCACGTATTATGGCGAATCGAGTGATATTTTACCGAATGCAGATGCCGAGCAAAAAATATCTATCCCAGAAATTCGAAACGAACTCAATAAACTGTACGATGGACCTTCAGAAGGTTTTGAAGAATTTTTAACCGAATATTTCTTTGACTTGCATTATCAAGCAAAACCAAGTGCTATGCCCATCAACTTAGGCGTTGGTCACCTTTGGCGCTTGGCAGTTGACCATCCCAATAGCAAAGTACCACCATGCATACATCGCGCACCCAATGAAACAAACGGTCAAACCCGACTTTTGATGATTTGTTGAAACAGTTGCAAGTTCTACCGCATTGCAAATGGTATCTAATAACTAAAATGATTAACTTCTAGTGCCCCAAATCAGACTTAATCAGTCAAACCAAAAGTGGATACTATGAAAACACTTATAACATCAAAGTCACCGATAACCTTTTTATTCATCAGTGCATTATGGCTATTTCAAGGCTATGGTTTTGCTCAAGTCACCTCACATAATTCGCCGTATTCATTGGAATTAACCAATGGCATCAGCTTTCCTCAAAGCGATTTGAAGAATTACGCTGACAATGGTTTCAATAGTGGATTTATCATTGAAAAACAATTTTGCAACCAACTAGCAGTAAGCTTAGATTCTAGATTTACGTCTCTTCCTATCCATAATTCCTTTGACATCTCAAACAAAACATGGAAATCGACGACGTTCAATGTAGGTCCTCAATACAGTATAGACAAACATTCATTTTCAATGGATTTCTACGGAAGAATGGGTATTTCCATCATAAGTGTTCCTGAAATACACCATTTTTATGCAAACTCCAACATCGTCAACACCCAGTTTGATCAAGCAAAAACAAGTCATTTAAATGCTCGTATCGGCATCAATCTTGGTTATACAATATGCAATAGTCTGTTTTTATATGCCAACCCAGAATATTATTCAACGATTACAGGCGGTATACATTATGGGCAACGCGATCTTTCTAAAGCTGTTGATCCTTCCGGGAATATTGATCCTGATTTGGCCAACGACATTGCTTACAATCATGAACAGTTTTCGATTTCTACTTTCAATATAAACTTTGGCATACGGTTCAACATCACTAAAAACAACAACAATACCCGAGCAACCGATTACAATTCAAGCAGAAGCAATAGATCAACATCAGCCATAGCTCCAAACCCTGACAATGGAAATAATGGCGACGGCAGCAATACCAGAGCGACAGATTACAACTCTAGCAGAAGCAACCGAACTACCAGTGCTTTTTCTCCGGATCCCGACAATGGAAATAATAGCGACAGCAACAATACCCGAGCAACAGATTACAATTCAAGCAGAAGCAATAGATCAACTTCAGCCATAGCTCCAAACCCTGACAATGGAAATAATGGCGACAGCAGCAATACCAGAGCAACGGACTACAACTCTAGCAGAAGCAACCGAACTACAAGTGCTTTTTCTCCGGATCCCAACAATGGAAATAATGGCGACAGCAGCAATACCCGAGCAACGGACTACAACTCTAGCAGAAGTAACCGATCTACCAGTGCCATAGCACCAAATCCAAACAATGAAACTCAGAGAATAGAGTCGAAAGGACGATTGCTTGGTATTTTCATTTCGTCAAGAAAATTTGAATTCGAAAAAGACAATGGTGAATTGATAACAGGCTCAATAAACTCATCTGTATCGAGACAGCAACTAACCCAATACAGTCAACGGTATTTGAACAAATCCTGCACGATGATTTTGAATCAAAAAAATAGTACCGTAAACGGTTCTACAACTTTTGAGATGTTGGAAATAACGAAACACTAATGGCATAAACCCTTCTTCTTGCTTTGCGATTTCACGCCAATTTGTTTTTGAATGAATGTAACCCGAATGCCAAGCAATAAAAAGATCCCCCCTATCACCATTTGCATCGAAATGGTTTCGTTGATAAATAGAGCTGCAAAAATAGAGGCTAACACAGCCTGTCCCAGCAAGCTAACAGAAACCCTAGTAGCCCGCATATGTTTGGTAGCATAACTTATAAGCAACCAAGCCGCTAGCTGACACACAAGACCTTGAACAACCAGTATAAACCAACCCATAGACGAATACCCTCCAAAGGAATCGCCTACTGCCCAACTCAACACAGCCAAAGAAACAGTTGATGATAAAAGAGACAATGTCATGAAATTCCAAACATCAATATCGTTGAGAATACTCTTGCTTAACAGCATGTAGGTGGCATAGAGCATACCCGATAAAACAGCAAAACAAAAGGCGATGTTAAAATCGAGATTGAGAAATGTACGCGCCCCAACCAACAACACCATACCAAAGATGGCTATAACCGTACCTATCCAAAAATTACGCGTTGGTTTATCCTTCAAAAAAAAGAACGCCCCTACACCTACCCAAATTGGAGACAAGTTAGTAAGCAACGTAGCCTGAGTAGCCGTAGATTCTTGAATAGCAAGATTCCAAACGCCAACATCCAAACCAAACAACAATCCGCAAACCATGGACAACAACATTATTTTTAAGGTTGTTTTTTTGAGTTTGCCTGTAAGCAATACATAAGGCAACAACACAGCAAGGGCAATTGCCATGCGGTAAAAAGCAGAAACAAATGGCGGTGCTAAATGCATCTTTATCAGAATCGGAAAGATGGAAATAAACAACACCCCTATCGCAAGGGCAATTCTCGACTTATTCATGTTAAATAAATAAAGAATTCAAGGAAAATTAACCCTTTCATTCGCTTGTACAAATGTCGCATTTCGTGAATTATACAGCTCTTTAATTCCAGGAATTTGATTGCCAACAATGGTTAATTATTTATATGAAAATTTAATTAATAGTAAAACTATCAATCTGGATTTGATATAAATAACACCAAAATTATGACTGCCATTATTCATACCTATTTTGAGAATAAAAAAAAACGCTGGCAATTGTTTCCAATTAACCAGCGTTCTAAAAAGTTATATCTATTTCTTAACTCGATTTCTTTACAAACTTTGTAAGCAGTACCACGTGTTGACCATCAACTTTCCCTTCAATTTGCTCAGGGTTATCGTGCACTAAAATGATGTTTCTTACAGCAGAACCTCGCTTTGCTACTAAACTTGAACCTTTTACAGGCAAATCTTTCATCACCACTATAGAATCACCCGCTAATAGCTCTACACCATTGCAATCAACATGTTTCACAGAATTATCCGATTCAACACCGTCGCCTTCAGCTTTAGCCCACTCTAATGTTGCATCGTCTAGATACATCATGTCCAATAAGTCCATTGGCCAGCCTTCGCTTTTCATTCTATTCAACATACGCCAAGCCATAACTTGCACACCTGGTACAGTGCTCCACATACTATCGTTCAAACATCTCCAATGATTTGGAGTGATAGCATCAGCATCATTCATTTGTTCTGTACAAACAGGGCAAGCAAATATGTTTCCATCAGCAGAATCGGCCTCAGCTGGAGCAACATTGTAAACATTCAGATTATCTTTCGACCCGCACATTTCACAGGTTGACCCGCTTCTTACTTCAATTTCATTGAATAAACTCATATTAATTATAGTTAGACTTGATTTGGTACAATCGCAAATGTAAGTTTATAAGTGAGATTTGCATATAAATCTGAATTCAATTGCATGCAACCGTAAATAGATTACGATTCTATATCGGATATTGCACCATCATTAATCGTATTCACTGAACTATGAAAATACTTCACACCGCCGATTGGCACATTGGGAAAAAGTACAACAACACCGATTTCTTACCCGATTTCGAATTTTTCGCGAAACAATTAATTGATATAATAAAAACTCATCAAATAAACCTATTACTGGTTTCAGGCGATGTATTTGATGTTTATGCACCGGCCTCATCTGCCCAACGTTTGTATTTTGAATTGCTGGCAGAACTAACCAACATAAACACATTGAAACACATCATCATTACGGCTGGAAACCACGACAGTATAGCCTTTTTAGAAGCTCCGAAAGCGCTTTTAAAAGATTGCCATGTTGAAATAATTGGCGAAGCATTAAAACCAAAAAACTGCTGGATGACCTTCGAATCGGATGGCAAAAAAGTCAACATCGCTCCAATTCCGTTTTTGCGCAATTCAGACTTCCCTACACTCGATGAAAATGCCAGTTTTGATGATTTCAGGCAACGAAATGCACAAGGCCTAATCAATTACTACCGTTTGGCTCATAAGCACAAACCAACTGAAGGAATTAACATTGCCATGGGGCATTTTACCTGCATTACAGATTACACTATCGATTCTGAACGCGACATAACCATTGGTAATATCGATGGCACATCAAAAGATCAATTGCCCTTATTCGATTATTTCGCTTTAGGGCACATTCACAAACCCATTACTGCCAGCAGCAGTAGAAACATTCATTACTCAGGTTCTCCCTATCCGATGAGTTTTTCAGAAAGAAACGATAATAAAAGAGTCAACATTCTCACCATAGAAACAGACACCATCTCGCTTGATTATCTACCCCTAAAAGCATACCGTTCATTTGAACAGATTAAGGCCGATAACATAAAAGACATTCAGCATCAGTTGAACGCATTCAAAACCGAATTCCATGCTGTACAAATTGAGCTTATTCTGAGTGGCGATGGTGCTACCGCAGAAATGCACAAAGACCTAAGTGATATTCAAAACGAATACAATGATCGATTTTTAGACCGCAACATTTGCATAGAAAAAGTAAGTGTAAAAAGAATTGATCGCAATTCAACAGAAATTAGAAAACCGACTTTCAATACCAAGTTTCAAACTCCGCTAGAGCTGTTGGATAGTTTGTTGGCCAATGAAGCCGAGGAATACTTAGGAAAGGAAAACGATATGCGCAATGCATTGATAGAAATATTAGATCAAAAACCTCAATAATATAGTCCATGTTCATTAAAAAACTGCTTTTAAAAAACGTGAATTCTCTAAAAGGTGAATTTGTAATTGATTTTGAATCTGAAGCCTTTGCGAGCAACCCCATATTTGCCATTACAGGCGATATTGGCGCTGGAAAAAGCACCATTCTAGACGCTATTTGTTTGGCTCTATACCAAGAAACACCACGAGTTAGTTCCACTTCAAAAGTCGAATTGAATCTTGGGCAATTGGCTACTATTGGCGCTACCGATAGTTATGCTAAAGTTGTATTCGAGAACAAGGGCAAAACCTACAGAAGCAGTTGGATGGCTGGTGTAATTACACGTGGAGATAATGCCAACACATGGAACGACCCAACGGTTGATCTAGAAGAATTAACAAACGGAGTATTCGAAAGCCTACCCGATGCAAGTAAAAAAAGAGAGCACAAAAATAAGGTTGAAGCTATAATAGGCTTGAGTTTCGACCAATTCTCAAAAACCATATTGTTGGCGCAAGGCAGTTTCTCTGAATTGCTTCAGGCCAAAGAAGAAGAAAGAACTAAAATCATTGAAAAACTTACAGGCACGGAAGAATACCGACTTGTTGGACAAAAAATATTCAATGCATCTAATCTTAAAAAATCTGAGATTGAAAAAAAGAAAACCTTTTTAGAAGGTCAAAGCGAAGGTCTACTATCTGAGGAAGCATTCAATACACTGTGCCAAGAAAAAGAGCGCCTAGATAAAGAGATAAAACGTATTTCAGAACAATTCAAAGCACTGCAAAAACACGTTGACTGTTTAAACCAATTCCAACTTTTAAAGAAAGATGAGTTGAGTACTCAGGAAAAAATTGATGCGACACTCCTTCAAGAAAAAGCCATACAAGAAGCTCAAGAGAAGCTAAAAAAACATAGAATAGCCCAAAGCATTCACCCTGCTTTTTCGGAATACTCTTCCGTAAAAGAAGACATTGAAAAAGCCAAAAGAGAGCTTCAAAACAATCAAGATTTAGAATCTAAATCAAAAAACACAATATCCGAGTTTCAAACAAGTCAAAAGGTTGTTTTCCCTAATCTGAAGCTTGACATTACACCTCAAGAATTCATTCATCAAGTAGAATCCTTTTTGTCTCATACACTACAAAAGGAAGAGCAATTAGCAGAACTTGACAGTGCACTAGAAAAGGAAAACATTCAACTTGAAAATGCGACAAAAAACCTACAACTAGAGCAGGATAGAAAATCTAAAATTGAAAAAGAAAAAGTAGAACAGATAAAGAAATTAGAGTCGTCGAAAGCTTTTTTCGCTAACAATACGCTTAGCACTGAAACTGCAGAAAACATTCTTGATGAACTCGAAGAATTCAACACTACCATTAAAAGTTGGAGAGACAAAACGGCCGGAATTATTAGCATTCCAAATCTTGAAGATTGCGATTCGGCTTTATCGACATGGATGAACGAAGCTCAAGAAAAATCCATTGCTATCGATTTGATTGATTTCAACACGGCTTTTCATACCGTATATTCAGACCTTCATAAAACACTGGATTCTTCCAAAAAAGAATTATCCGATATTCAGCACAGCTGGAAAATAGAAGAGCAAATACTCGATTCAATTCTAGTTCATAATAAAGAAAAATCTACTCTTGAGAAAAGCATTGTATCGCTTGAAAAAAGTGGCCAAGATTGGACTGAAACCATTAATACTTTAAATACCAGAATTGCAGAACTTGAAAAGACAATTGAACAATCTAAGAAGAAATTTACTTCATTATACCTTTCCGATGGCAACGAAGTAGAAACTCTAAGAGGCGCGCTGATTGACAACGAACCCTGCATGGTATGCGGTAGTACAACCCACCCTTTTACTGAAGAAAACAACGATACTTTAAAAGCATTTGCAAAGCAAAAATTGAATGAAGTAGAATGGGAAAATCAACACAAATCTCTCAAAAGTGAATTGGAAAAAGCCATCAACTCACTAACAAAAAACGAAGGGGAACTTAAAGCAAAAAAAGAACTTTTAGCACGATGTAATGTCAGTATTCAAACCGAAACGGAGAAATTGTGTTTTCTGGATCAACATCAATTAGACAAACAAGAATTTGATCAAAAATTAAATACCGCTGCTGAATTCTGCTCAAAAAAAGTTGAATTGGTACAATCTAATCTTCAGGCATTTTTACTGCAGCTTCAAATTTCTGCAGCAACAGCAATGCAGAAAATCAACCACCGAAGAGATGAACTTAACAAAGAATTAAAAGCAAAAACTCAAAATACTGAGGCAAAAAAAACGGCTTTAAAAGACTACATAACGGCAGTCAATACCGAAGCTGCAATTTCTCTATCTGCTGAAAAAAGAATACAGGAATTGAACCAAAGTATCTCTGAGATAGAAAATATACTTAAGGTTTCTAAGCAACACAATGAGAAACAACAAGAAACCATCAAAGCACTTCAACAAAGCAATGTAGAATTATTAAAGAATATAAAATTGATTTTCAATTATGCAGGTAATAGTGCACAATACAAAGACCACAAACTGAGAGAACATAGTGCACTTGTTCAAGATTTAGTGGTGATAGATGACAGAATAAAAACCAACATTAAGTCCATTACAAATCTAGAACAGTTAGGCATCAACAAACAAAAGGCCTTTGAGTCGGCTCTTAAAGAAAAAAACTTTAAGGATGAAAAAGACATGAAGGAATCGCTACTTGCTGATAGTGATTACAGTGATTTAGAACAACAATGCAGAACTTACAACGACACCTTGTTGACGTTAAAAACTAGACTAGAAAAAGTTATAAGCGATCTAAATACACTAGGCAAAGTTGAGCCAGAAGAATTACAAAAATTACCTCAACACAATCAAAACCTAACTGAACTAGAAACTGTACTAACTAATAACAATCAGGAATTTGGTGCTCTTAATGAGCAAATTACCAACCATAAGTTAAGAGAACAAAGTTTGGGTAAGGCACAGAATGAATTGAATGAACTGAATGAAAAATACAAGCCTTTTTATTTATTAAACAAAGCCATTGGCGATAAACAGGGGAAGCGATTTGCTAATGTTGCCGCACGTTATACATTCAATAAATTATTGGAATTCACCAACTTCCACTTACAAAGCCTAAAAAGCCGATACACTTTCGCGTTTCTTGAAACATTGAGCCAAAAAGAGCAAGATTTGATGATCATCGACAGTCAAATGGGCAATAGTATAAGACCCGCAAAAAGCACGTTATCGGGTGGAGAAACCTTCTTAACATCGCTTTGTTTAGCGCTTGCTTTAAGCGATTTGAGTTCGAATAAAGTTCAAATTAAAAGCCTCTTTATTGACGAAGGTTTTGGTTCTTTAGACCAGGACAGTTTGCATGAAGCCATTTCTTTGCTAGAAAACCTACCCGACGCAACAGGCAAAACCATCGGTATCATTTCTCATGTTGAAGCATTGAAGCAACGCATACCAACACAGATAGAATTGAAAAAACAAGGCAATGGTTATTCAAAAATGAAACTACCTAACTAAGCTTAGTCTTTCCAAAATTTATACACACAAGTTGTTCCGTTTTGCTTAGCAACTTCAATGATGGTAAGTCCTTTAGGCAACGCTGTTTTTAATGCTTCTTTGTTTTTAGAATTCAAATCATCTATCAATAAACCATTGGCATCGTAAAACGTAAATGCATCGTTTGTTTCTGCCATCGAATTAGAAATTGATTCTAATGTATGATTGTTGCATTCGGTTTGAGTAACTACATCTAACTGCTCCAAAACCTCATTTCTTTTTGGTACCAATGCAAAACGTTGTTTTACACTTTCCAATTGATGAACTGCAAAGGAATAATCGCCTTCTTCAATTTCATGAAATAGGTTTAATTCTCTGTCGTATAATAAGAAATCAATAGATAACAATGGATTTTTCGTTTTTAGATTCAATTGATAATTGCCCGGTGACGATACGTTCAAACCAATTGGAATAACATAATCCATAGTATCCTTCAACGAACGAGCTTGTATGGCCAATGCTCTATCATCTTTTGTTGTCCAAACCGCCATTCCATTATCAATAAGATGTGGAATTTTTGGAGCATCCCAAGCTTCATTTACATTTTCAGAATAGACCAATAGGCTTGATGCATAAGTTTTATCGTCTTTTAAAACAACCCAATATTGATGCTTATTGATTGACTTCGATTTGAAATTATTGTTTACACCGCTTTGCATCTCACGAGTAAAATTAATGTCGATTCTAGCCGACTCTGGAGTTTTATCAATCACAAAAAATCCTTGACCAGAAGCTATTGTAAAGTCCTCAAAATTTGTTGCATTGAAAACACTATCTGTTTGTGTACCATAGTCAGATGCTCCCAAAATATTGACTGCAATATTATCACCAGAACGGCTGTACGTTCCAAATTCATTGACTTGAGAAAACAAGTAAACAGTCCCCATAATTTCTTTAGAATTATCTTCCAGAAATTGAACGGCTGAAATGCTTGATGTAAATGGATTACCAACTAAGTAAAAGTTTTCAGAATCATAATCGCCATCTTCTTCTTCTAATGCTGTGTACGATACTGTTCCAAAATTCAATTCATCTACCCCGTTTGCCGTAAATAAGCTACTAGTATTTCCAATCGACGAATAACCTCTCCCCACCTGCATTGAACGCAAACTGCTAAACTTTCTGTAATCGGAATTGGCCTGTTCTCCATTCAAATAGTAATAATTATAATGTCCATTTATTTCGCCTCCTCTACCAATATTGGCTCCCTTAACTGGGCTACTCCAATGATTGAAAACAGTAGAATTAGGAAAAGGTTGGTTTCTAGTTATGTAGGTTAATCCCTCACCACTTGCCAAGGTTTCATCATCTAATATTAAAGACGCATTGTTTTCTACATGCAAAACTCCCGAATGATCAAAAGAGTGAGCGCCATCCAAAATCAAGCTCTGATTTTCTCGAACAAAACACTGCGCTTGGTTGTTTATAACAAATGGAGCATCAACTATGATATGATTATTATAAAATTTATCGTTGAATAAATCTCCGAAATATAGATTGGCATTTTCTGCTATTTCTAAACTTTTAAAAATTCCTTCACCCGAATAATTAGGCATGTTTATAATGTTGGAATCGCCTACAAATGTAAATCCAAAATCATCCGTAAATAAATCATCGGCGGGGTAAAAAGAAAACTCTTTTCTTACTACAATAGGACCTTGAGTAATGATATCACGCTTTAATTTTCCAGAACTATCATCTACTCTTAAGATATAATAGCTGGCTGAAGGCAAAAATTGCTTGTCGTTGGCTGAACTCAGATTATCAAAAAACACAATGGATTTATCGTAACATGAGTCGATGGTAAAACCACTTACCTTTTTAACATCTCTAAAGTAATTAAGGCTTGCATTTTCCTTCACCGTAACGTGTGCTATGAATGTTTCATTTCCTTTTTTAAATACATCCAAACTCTTATTATCGTTCACTATAAGCTTTGAATTTTCACCACTTACTTCTACTTCCGAGTCCGTAGAACAATTACCGTTAATCTTCAGAATATTCTCATCACCTAAAAGCATGAGTGCCGATTTATTGAGTTGAACATCCGCATTGAATTCTACTTCAATATTGTTGCCCGTGAATTTGAAATCAGATTTAAAATCAATAGCATGATTGACAATGAATTTTGAATTCTCATTCGAGATTCCGTTTTTTCCTGAAACCAACACACCACCAGCACTTTGTTGATCGTTTGGCCATTTAGTCCATGAATCAACTTTTGAAGGGTCTGTTGCTGTTGAAAGAAAGAACCAAGTATCTACATCTGTGTTTTGAAACATCACTCCTACTTCATCAAGAGCAAGACCGTGATGAACTTGGCCATCATCACTTGTATTGTATTGCCATTTTATTTTCACAAATTCATTTGGCAATAATTCGTTTTTGAGTTGGAAAAATGCTTGAACATTGGTTTGATAATTCGCATTATTGCCATCTACATTTGACAGTTCTCCTTTGCATTTTTTGTTGCCGTTTCCACAGACATCTAATGCTTCAAACACCAATGTATTATCGGCATCGAACACTAACGTCTCTACAGTTTGACCAGTTCCAACACTTACATTCAATGCATCGTAATTGCTGTTGCCTTTGTACCACTGCTCTCCAGTAAAATATAGTCCAATTTGTCGAACGACCTTGTTGCTCGTATTTTTTAATAGCAATGAAACTTCACCGTTAGAATCGTTATCAGGCACAATTCCCAATGAAGGATCAGTTACTGAATTAAAAGCAAAGACACCAAATTCATTTGATTTGCAGCCATCTGAATAAAAGGACACAGCATCAACATCATTGGCATTGTATGTTGACGACCAACCTGTTAGACTGGTTATAGAGTTATCACAACTCTTCGTTAGTGAGTCGAAATCCTGACCAAAAACAGAATCTAAACGGTCAATCTCAACGAATGAATTTTGAGCTTGTAATGATAGGTATGAAAGACATAAAAGTATTGCTACATGCAATGCTGAGCATAAGATACGAAGGGATTTCATGTTGATAATATAGAACTTTTAACATCAGAACAACTTTATAGAATCAAACAATATCACGCTCGAAGTTGAATCCCTAACTACTATATCAATATGGGTATCGTCAGTATATAACTTTATAATCGATGCCAGAAAAATTTCTACTTTCATAGTTCTTTATTCCCACATGTTAAAAGCTCGTACAATCATATTTACCTTATCGCTTATTGTTCCACTAATGGCTTTTACTCAAACCAATATTTCTAAAAATCAACTTAAAATAGACACCTTGAAAGTTGTTTTATTGAATTCTAATAAACTAACCTTAAACAACACATATTTCCAAACAATGGGTTTGTCTAAGCAAGCAATTCTCTTTGGATTGTCTCAAATAGATGTGCCACGAGAAAATACAGAAACCCAATCCTTAACCCTATTAAAAAAAGAACCTTTAAGCCCGCTTTGGAACTCTCAAGGACAAGCTCAAAATTTCGAAAGCAAATTCAAGGATACCATGTACGGCGTTGCCAATGGCAAGTTCTTTACCGTGAACGCCAATCAATTAGGTTCTTCGTGGTTGCAGCAAGACGCACAACAAGCACACCAAAAGAATGGCTATCGTGAATAACTTCTTTTTCTAAGTCGCAATAATGCTTCTAAGACTTTTTATCTTTCGCATTCGATGAAAGTCTGTATTGCCGAAAAACCCAGTGTTGCTAAAGAAATCGCCCAAGTACTGGGTGCTGCAGTTCGGCACGATGGTTATTACGAAGGCAATGGTTACCAAGTAACATGGACATTTGGGCATTTCTGCACTTTGCTACCACCACAAGATTACTTTCCAAAATGGAAACGCTGGGACATCTATTCTTTGCCCATGCTTCCTGAGCGGTTCGAAACCAAAGTGATGGATAACGATGGAGTGAAAAAGCAATTCAACACCATCAAAAAATTGTTCTCGAAAGCCGACTTAGTTATCAATTGTGGCGATGCAGGACAAGAAGGGGAACTCATTCAACGATGGGTTATTAAAGCAGCCGAATATACAGGAGAAGTTCAAAGATTGTGGATTTCATCGTTAACCTCAGAAGCCATTGAAACAGGATTTGAATCGCTAAAACCAGCTTCAGATTTTGACAACCTATTTTACGCAGGAAGCTCTCGCGCAATCGGCGATTGGCTACTTGGAATGAATGCCACTAGATTGTACACTTTGAAATACGGAGGCAACAAACAAGTGCTTTCTATTGGTAGAGTGCAAACACCCACATTGGCCATATTGGTGCAACGACATCATGAAATAGAAAACTTCAAACCTCAACCTTACTGGGAGCTACAAACTCTTTACAGGGAAACAACTTTTAGTCACACAGAAGGAAAATTTCAGCAAAAAGAGGACGGAGAAAAGGTCTTAGAACAAATTTTAGGTAAAGACTTATTCATTACCGATATTGAACGCAAAGAAGGTAAAGAATACGCACCTAAATTATTCGACCTAACAGGACTTCAAGTTTACTGCAACAACAAGTTTGGATACAGCGCTGACGACACCTTAAAACTAGTTCAAAAATTGTACGAAATGAAAGTGGTAACCTACCCTAGAGTGGATACTACTTTCCTTCCTAACGACATGTACCCTAAGGTGCCAAATATTTTACGTGGTTTGACAAAATACGGTCAATTCACAGCCGATATACTAAACAACAAAATCAGGAAATCGACCAAGGTTTTCAACGACAAAAAAGTTACCGATCACCACGCTATCATTCCTACAGGTGAAGAAAAATTGCTCAATGCTCAAGAGCAAAACGTGTACGACATCATTGTCAGACGGTTTATAGCCGTATTCTTACCCGATTGTAAAGTAGCCAAAACAACGGCAAGTGCCGAAGTTGAAAAAGTAGAGTTTGTTGCCAAAGGAAAAGAAATATTAGAGGCCGGATGGCGCATCCTTTTTGGGAACGATAAAGATGGTGAAGCACCCCAAAACAAAGGCGAAGACGATACTGTTTTGCCCAATTTCGAAAAAGGTGAACACGGCGAGCACCAACCACAGTTTATAGAAAAGACAACCAAAGCACCAAGTTTTTATACCGAAGCATCGCTCCTTAGAGCTATGGAAACTGCAGGCAAACACGTTGAAGACGATGAACTTCGTGACCTAATGAAGGCCAACGGTATAGGGCGCCCATCTACCCGAGCTAATATCATAGAAACATTATTCAAACGCAACTATACCGAGCGCAGAAAAAAACAAGTAATTCCGACCCCTATGGGGATTCAGCTCATCAACACCATACAAAATGAGTTACTGAAATCGGCTGAGCTTACCGGCCAATGGGAAAAGCAGCTTAAAGAGATAGAAGATGGGGAATTCAGTGCCACTACATTCATAAACAATATGAAAGTTATGGTGCACAACCTAGTTTTGGAAGTGCGTGCCGAAAAAGGCAAACCCATCATGGCACAAGAAGTAGATGTTCCAAAACCAATCAAAAAAGCATCAGAATCGAAAGATGTAAAATGCCCAAAATGCCAGCAAGGTGATTTACTAAAAGGCAAATCAGCTTATGGGTGTAGTCGCTGGAAAGAGGGCTGTGATTTGAGAGTCCCACTTGTATATGAAGGCAAAAAACTGACAGACAATCAGATATTAAGACTCATAAAAAAAGGAGCTACAACCAAAATAAAAGGATTTTTAATTGATGGTGTAAAAACAGAAGGCACTCTATCGCTCGATGAGAAATTCAACATTATACTGACTGCGGCAAAAGAAAAGGCTGCTGATAACAAAGCTCCACAATGCCCTAAATGCAAAAAGGGCAACCTGATAAAAGGAAAAACGGCCTATGGTTGCAACCAATGGAAACAAGGTTGCGATTTCCGATTCAGTTTCGATGAAATAAGACAAAAAGCCAACGGAAAAACGCTCACCAAAGAATTGGTGATGTCGATATTATCCGAAAATAATTAACACCTAAATTGTTGAACTAAAGGTTTTTGAACTTGTATTTTCCAATTGAATATACGGATCGAATGCCATGCATACATTCCTAACAAACGGTTTACCTAAAGGTGTGATTATACATTTATTGGGCGTCAAAAGAACAATCTCATCTGCAACCAACGCCTCTAATTTTTCGAAAACAACATCACCATACTCTGTTTGAGAAAAGTTTGATGGTAACGATGTTTCAAACTGACACATTAAATCAAGAATATGCCGCTTTATCATCATTTCGTTCTCGCTCAATTGATGCCCTCGATAAACAGCCAATTCTCCTTGGTTGATATCGTGCATGTAGTCTTTTACCGATTTTTTATTTTGAGCAAAGCAAGTACTGCTATCGCTAATGGCCGACATTCCTAAACCAATCATCAAACGGGTGGTATTGGTAGTATACCCCATAAAATTTCGATGCAGGGTATTGTTTTGTTGCGCGATGTACAATGCATCGGTTGGCAGAGCAAAATGATCCATTCCTACTTCTTTATATCCCGCTTTAAGGAGTTCTTCTTTTGCTAATTCATACAGCTGTTGTTTTTCAGTTCCACTAGGAATATCGTTATCATCAAAACCTCTTTGCCCCACTCCTTTTACCCACGGAACATGCGCATAGCCATATAATGATATTCTATCTGGCATTAAGTTTTTTGTAAGTCTTATGCTGTTCGAAATGCTTTCTTTTTTCTGAAATGGCAAACCATAAATTAAATCGTGACTAATGGAAGTAAATCCAATTTCGCGCGCGAGTTCATTCACTTTCTCTACCTGGTCGTAAGTCTGGTGTCGGTTGATGGCTTTTTGAACTACCGTATCGTAATCTTGTATACCAAAGCTAATTCTACGAAAGCCCAATGTATACAAGGTTTCTAAATGGTTTTTAGTTGTATTGTTGGGATGCCCTTCTAAGCTCAATTCCAAATCAGAGTGCTTGGTAACTGTTTTAAGAATAGACTTCATAAGAACTTTCAGACTTTGACTAGAAAAAAAAGTCGGTGTTCCCCCACCCAAGTGAAGTTCTTTTAAAATGGGTTTTGAAGGCAACATATCCAAATACAGTTGCCACTCTTTCAGTACTGTTTCTACATAGGGCTGTTCGGTATTATGCTGTTTGGTTATGTGTTTATGGCATCCACAAAAAGTGCACAAACTCTCGCAATAAGGCAAATGAATGTAAACGCTAATGCCTTCATTTCCTTTTTCAATAAATGTGCTTTTGATCGACTCAATCCATCCTTTTTTAGTAAATGTATCGGGTTTCCAATGAGGAACCGTTGGGTAACTGGTATATCTTGGCCCAGCAACATTGTATTTTTTAATGAGTGCTTTCACTAGATACCTGCTCTGATTTTAACTCTTTCACGAATTTCTCAATGATGTCTTGCTTTACATGCTGCATCACCACTATCTTCCACCATTTTGCTTCTCCATCAGCATCATCGGCAACCAAACCGTATTTTAACGCTAATTCTTTCGATATGCATTCTGATTTTATGGTGATGATATTCACCCGTGGATCTCTGAAATACTGCACTCCCATTTGATCGAGCTTATTGCACAAAAAAGATGTCCTATCCAGCAATTTTTCTACAATGGCTTGCCAACCGATATTGCCATGCACCATTAGCGACATCCATAAAGCCACAGATATAGCCCCAGACCGGCTTCCACTTAAAGTAAAATCGGTTCCATTCACATATTTCGCTTCTTCGGTTTTTACATACTTCATGAAGTTTTTACGGATAAGGAATATTCCGGTTCCATAAGGCGTTTGCAACATTTTATGCCCGTCCAATGTGAAGGAAGAAATGTGAGGATTTTTAAACGACAATTCATCGGAATTATCAGCAAACGGCACAATAAAACCACCAAAAGCAGCATCAACGTGCAATTTGAATGAATGATTATTTTCAATAAAAACATTGGCTGTTTTACTTACATCATCTATAGAACCAAACATGGTTGTAGCCATATTTTGAACGACAATAAAACACTTAACACCCTGTTTTTTAGCCTCCGTTAGCTTGGTTTGTAGTTGATTCAAATCCATTTGATGGGAAGCATCGTCTACATCAATAACCATAGAATGCAAGCCCAAGATATTGGCCCCTTTGGGCATAGAATAATGAGAGTCTTCAGAATAAACCAATCCTATCTCGTTCGCAGAAACCCCCATTTCGCTCATGAAATAATTGCGATAAACCCACATAGCCTGAATATTGGCTTCAGTACCTCCTTGACTTACATAGCCATCAAACTGATTGGGTTCGGCTTTAAAAATTTCTTGAGCACAAACAGTCAATAATTCTCTTTCTATTTCTTGTGTTCCACTGAAATAAGGAAGTGATTCTACCTCTTCCATAGTATGACAACCAATATGATTTGGATTGGCAATTAGTGTTTGCAAAAACGGCGCATCTTCTAAAAATGGGGCGTTATCATAAAAAATTTCATTGTCTAAGTACGTCGCTGGAACGCCTAAAAGCAAGCCTTTTCTGTAATTGATGTTTTTATCTAGAGCGGCTTTTACTCTTTCACTTATTTCTACTTGAGTAAGTTTTTTCCAGTGCATTGTAATGTCTTATTCTATTCTAATAGATTTTAAGCTACCAGTGTTTTGATGTGGTAAGGTTTTAATTGTGCTGCGATATTGCTGAGTTCAAACTCACTAATAGCACATAGATTATCAGCAGGAGTATTTCTGTCGAGCGAATACAACATCACTTCTTTAGGGTTTAATGCGATGATGTTTTCTTTCCACGCATTGATTTCTTCTGCAGTAGTGTTGTCTACTATTTCTCCGTCAACTTCACCTTTAAAGAACAGTGTTTGTATGGACAAATCGCCTTTAAATCGTTTGAGCTGTTGCTTAATTTTATCCAATGTGTAATTGCCCAAAGGTTTGTTGATTTTCTGAAGCATTTCGTTGGTACCAGCATCCAATTTTAAAATGCGTTTATCAACCATTACAAGCGCTTTCATTACATCGGGCTTGTGCAGCATAGTTGCATTGGTAAGCACCGATATTTTAGATTCGGGCAACATCAGGTCTCTAACCAAAACGGTATCGCGAATGATGTCTAATAACTGAGGATGCAACGTAGGTTCGCCATTGCCAGCAAACGTAATGCTGTCGATCATTTTTTCCTCATCGCTTAAGGTTTTTATCTTTTCAATCAACGCATTGATGACTTCATGAGATTCAGGAAATTTTCGACCTATCATATCCCCTTTATCTGTCCATCCACATTCGCAGTAAACGCAATTAAAGTTGCACAACTTGGCTTCTAAAGGCAATAAATTTATTCCTAAAGAAACGCCCAAACGACGGCTATGAATGGGACCTATTATAAATTCTTCAAACAAAAAAGTTTCCATGTTAATGACATTTAATGTGAGTAGTACCGCCAACGGTTTTCATTGATGGACTGATGTAAGGGATATCCAAATTGGCCCCTCTTAAAATGAGTAACACCCCAAAAATGAAGGTTAGTACGGGCAACACTTTTCTAAACCATGCCTTTTTTCTTGATTTAAACATCGACCCCAAAAAAGGCATGCCCAACATTGCGGGTAGTGTGCCCATACCGAACAACATCATAAAAAAAGCTCCTTCGTACCAAGTTCCAGCAACTAAAGCACCTGCTAACGCCATGTAAACCATTCCACAAGGAAGAAGTCCATTGAGCATTCCAAAAACAAAAAGCGATGCATTGCTCGATTTAGCAAACCGTTTGGCGAATTGTTGTTTTAGAGGTTGGATGATATTAACCGCAAAGGCTGACGTTATTTTAGTGCCTTTAAATAATCGCGGAAAGATTAGAATCATCAAAATCCCAACACCCAAAACAAGCGAAACAATTTGCTGATAACCACTGATATTAAGGCCTTTACCAAACAAACCAAAAACAACACCAAATGCACCGTAAATCAAAATTCGACCTAAGTTGTAAATAACAATTCCGGCAATTTTTGATCCCGTAGAGCGGTTGTGTACAGGCAAAGCCAAAGCTATTGGACCGCACATTCCTATGCAATGGAAATTACTTACCAACCCCATAACAACAGCACTCCATAATATTGTATTCATAACTATGGGATATAAATGTTTTTATCCACTCGATAAGTACTGCCTTTACTTTGCCAAACAAAGGCTACACTATACTCTCCTTGTACAAAATCGCTTAGATTAGCTTGCTGCTTTCCTTCTGTATTGAGTTTCAAAGCGATGGTTTTGTCCAACAAAGCATTATCGGGTCTATAAAATCGGATTTCACCTTCATAATTCTGATCCAATGTATCGGGCATGTACCACTCAATAGCATCGGGTAAAATATTCAAAGCAATAGCGCCTGCTAGTTTATTACCCTTCGATAAGGCATCAATTTTGGTTTGATAATCTATTTCTTGTTCATAATAATCTACTGAATGCAAATCGGTATCGGTTTGGCTTGCCCTGTAAACCATAGACAATATAAAGACCATAAATGCCGCGATAAAAATTGCAATTCCATTTCCCCAATTCATAGCTATAGTGTTGGTGTTATAAAGGTTGTTTCCACTTTTTCAATCAATTCATCGTTGGAATAAACACCCAACACCAGGTTCATTTTTCTGTTTGTAAAATCTTCCTCCTTGATGAGCAGCATAAACTTGCCTTGAGTTTCGGACTGTGCTTTGAGAATTAAATTGTCACCAATCATTTTCACTTCTGCATTGCCTTCCAACACCCTTAGTTCAACGTCCAAATCGTTGTTGGTTTTATTCAATACCGATACATCATAAATGTTGCTATAAACCCCCTCGGACACTTCTTGAAAAATGGTGCCTCGTGTACGCAACACGGTAGTTTCAAACTCGGACCGTGTAAACAACATTGAAATAAGAATGGTAAGTAATACCATCAATACAACTATATAAGCCTTAACACGAGTAGTGATTTTAAACCCCTCATTGTTTTCTATGCCATTGATAGAATCGTAACGAATAAGATTTTTAGGAAGATTCACTTTTTCCATCATAAAATCGCACGCATCCATACAAGCAGTACAATTCACACATTCTAGCTGAGTTCCATTTCGGATATCGATGCCTGTTGGACATACATTTACGCACTGGTTGCAGTCTATACAATCGCCTTTGTTAGCCTCTTCTCTATTTTCGCCTTTGGCAATTTTACCCCGCTTCTCGCCTCTTAGTTTATCATAAATAACAACCAATGAGTCCTTATCCAACAATACATCTTGCAATCTTCCGTAAGGGCAAACGACAGTACATACTTGCTCTCTAAATTTTGAAAAAACTAGATAAAAAACTGACGTAAAAATAACGAGCGAGATCAACCCCCCTACGTGATTTTGTGGTGCATCCAAAATGATATCCCACAAGGCTTCATAACCAATAATGTAACTTAAAAATGTGTTAGCAATTAGGAAAGAAATAAACCAAAACACCAAGTTCTTAGCCCCTTTTTTCAGTAGTTTTTCTCGGGTCCAAGGCATGTTAGCCAATCTTTTCTGCTGTGACCAATCGCCTTCTATAGCATATTCTATACGTCTAAAAACCATTTCCATGAATATGGTTTGAGGGCAGACCCATCCACAAAACATTCTACCAAAAACTATGGTAAATATTATGATAAACAGTATAAAAACCAACATCGTAAGCGCAAACAGATGCAGGTCTTGCGGCCAAAATATCTGACCGAAAATCACAAACTTACGCTCCAGAATATTGAGCATCAATACCGGCTGACCACCAATTTTGAGATATGGAGTTGCAAACAAAATCAACAACAAAAAATAGCTTAGAGCCTTGCGCCTATCGTAAAACTTACCAAATGGTTTTTTAGGAAAAATCCATCGGCGTTTTCCTTGTTCATCAATGGTGGCTACACTATCTCTGTATGTTGTATTTTGTTCCAATGGTTATTAGGTATAATGGTTATTGAGCAACCAATGTGCTATCGGTTACGGCCAATTCTTTTTCTTCATACAAATCTCCTTGTGGCTCTTTAGGATTTGCTGGTTGAGTTCCTTTTAATGATTTTATGAACGATGCTACAGCTTGCATTTGAACAGGATTCAATTCATCTTTCCAGCTTTTCATACCGTTTTTAGCACCGTACTTCACTGTCTTAAAAATGTCTTTCATACTGCCTCCATACAACCAGTAGTTGTCTGTGAAATTGGGGCCAACCAAGCCTTGTCCTTCTGCACCGTGGCATACTTTACAGTATTGCATAAAAGTGGACTTTCCTGATTTCAATACAGCGGGGTCGCTTTTATACACTACTGAGTTTTCATCAACATTCAATGCTTGCGACTTTAAGTATTCTTGTACCGACTTATCGGCAGCTATCATCTCTTTCTTATAAGCCTCTTCTGGTAAGTCACTTATTTTGAAAACATGGTAATTGAAAAAATAAAGAATGGCAACAACGATACTTAGATAAAAACCATACTTCCACCAAGGCGGTAAATTGTTGTCCAACTCTCTAATGCCATCGTATTCGTGATCGGTTTCTACAGAAGCCTCTTCTTCCAATGGAACGGCATCAGTAAGCAATCGCATGATGTTCACCTTACTTTTCTTTTTCAAGGCTTTTTCACGCAACACATCTTCCTCTAATTGGTCGATATGGAACATGTTTTTGAACAACACATTGAGATACCACTGCAACAACAACAATATACCGTTAATGGTCGCTACGGCATACAAAGTGTTTTTTGTAATCTCAAATCCAAGCGAAGAATCTAAGCGCCCTTCTGCAGCACTTGCCAATGCAGGAATCATCAACCCTATAGCAATGATGGTTAATGGTTTTTTGTTCTTCTTTTTGTCCAGTTTTTCTTCCAAAATATTCAGCTTATCTCTAAACATTTTGGTTTTTAAAATGGTTTTTATCGCGTTACTCGTTGCGCTTATGGTTAACAACTGAATCAGTGCAACGACTACCAGTACCCAGAAAATTAATTCGTTACTCATTGGTGGTTATTTTATTGGTTGTTAAGACAATGGGTAATTGGCTACCTCATCTATATCTTTCTTTTTAGCGCTGAAGACCCATACCAATAGCCCTGCAAAAAAAAGTGTAAATATGCCTAGGGATATCATTGGAAAAAGCTCTATACCATCAATCGATGTCATGTGTTGTTTTATAAATCTTAGCATGGTTTTGTGTATTAGTTGGTTTCTTTTTCTGTGTTATTGATATCAGATCCTAGTCGTTGCAGATATGCTATCAGTGCAACGATTTCTTTCTTTTTCAATTTTTCAATTTGCTTTTCGCTATTGGTTCCCATCTGTAAGTCTTTGGCAATACTGGTTGCAATTTCTTTGGCCTGTATTTCCATTTGTCCAATTACCTTTTCTTCCATTCCTTCTTCATAAGGCACTCCAAGGGTGCGCATAGCACTTATCTTTCTTGCTGTGTAATCAGTATTCAAATCATCGTCTATCAACCATGGATAAGCTGGCATTATAGATCCTGGAGAAATACTTTGTGGTTCCAACATGTGGAGGTAATGCCATGAATCTGGACGGTTTTGTTTGTTCCCCCGTCCTTCTCTATGCAAATCTGGCCCGGTACGTTTTGATCCCCATTGGAATGGATGATCGTAAACAAATTCCCCTGCTTTTGAATATTCTCCGTATCGAGCGGTTTCAAAACGAAGTGGTCGAACCATTTGAGAATGGCAGTTGTAACACCCTTCTCGTATATACAAGTCGCGTCCTTCTAACTCTAACGGAGTATACGGTTTCACACTTTCTATTGTCGGTACATTAGAACTAACTAAGAAGGTTGGAATAATTTCTACCATACCTCCTATAAGGATGACAATCAAACTCAAAACCAACATTCTCATTGGCTTTCTTTCAATTGCTCGGTGCCAATAATCGCCTTTGTGTTTTACCGCTTTTTTCTCTAAAGCAGGTGCTTCAGCTGGTTGATTGGCTTCAAACGTACCCAAGCGCATGGTTTTTACTAAGTTGTAAGTCATTAGAATGGCACCAGTTATGTACAGTGTACCGCCTATAGTTCTCATGAAGTAGTACGGTCTCATTTGTGTTACCGTTTCTAAGAAATCTTTGTTTACAAGTGTTCCATCTGGATTGAAATCTTGCCACATCAAACCTTGCATGAATCCAGCCCAGTACAATGGAATAGCATAAATAAGTATACCCAATGTTGCAATCCAGAAGTGGATGTTAGCTAATTTTTGAGAGTACAATTTGCGTTTGTACATCTCCGGAATCAACCAATACATCATACCGAAGGTTAGCATCCCGTTCCATCCTAGTCCACCTATGTGCACGTGAGCAATGGTCCAATCGGTAAAATGAGAAATGATGTTGACTGATTTCAACGACATCATTGGTCCTTCGAATGTTGACATACCGTAACATGTAACGGCTACAACCATGAATTTCAACACTACGTTTTCACGTACTTTATCCCAAGCACCTCTTAAAGTCAACAATCCATTCAACATTCCTCCCCAAGAAGGAGCCAAAAGCATAATAGAAAATACAACCCCTAGAGATTGAGCCCAGTCTGGCAATGCTGTGTACAACAAATGGTGTGGTCCTGCCCAGATATAAATGAAGATTAGCGCCCAAAAGTGAATGATGGATAATCGGTAAGAATATACTGGTCTGTTAGCTGCTTTCGGGATGAAGTAATACATCAAACCCAGGTAAGGAGTTGTTAGGAAAAAGGCAACTGCATTGTGCCCATACCACCATTGAACCAATGCATCTTGAACTCCTGCATACCATGAATAACTTTTCATGAAATGAACGGGCAATTCAAATGAATTGACAATGTGCAATACTGCAACTGTAACAAAAGTGGCTATGTAAAACCAAATGGCAACATACAAATGTCTTACTCTTCTTTTTAGAATAGTAGCCATCATATTAACCCCAAATACTACCCACAAAACGGTTATGGCAATATCAATTGGCCATTCCAATTCGGCATATTCTTTACCTGAAGTGTAGCCTAGAGGCAAGGTTATTACAGCCGACAAAATAATTATTTGCCATCCCCAGAAATTGATGTTACTCAATTTGTCACTCCACATTCGTGTTTTCAACAAACGCTGAAGGGAATAATATACACCCGCAAATATTCCGTTACCTACAAAGGCAAAAATCACGGCATTGGTATGCAATGGTCGTATACGCCCAAAGGTTAACCAAGATGTCAAATTCAGATCTGGCCAAACCAATTGGCTAGCAGCCAACAGTCCGACGGACATGCCTATTAACCCCCAGATCATGGTGGCAATTACAAACTTTTTTACCGAGCTGTTGTCGTATGAAAATTGTTCCAGTTCCATCTATTAGATATTAGATTGTTTCGTTTTTTCTTCTGATTGAATTGCCACTGGTGATAGTGGAGCATCGTCGTATAAAATGCGTACTGAAGGACTATAGTCATCATCATACTGACCTGTTTTGATAGACCATAAGAAGGCCATCAAAAAAATGATCCCGAGAACTAAACTGACCATAATAAGGAGGTATATAATGTTCATGAAACAAAAGTGACTATACCCCAGTCGAATTGAAAATACCTTCGTCATTGTAGAAACTGATAATTGTCAGTTTTTAAATCTTGCGGCAAACCCAGCGAGTAAGCACCGATGTAAACACCACAATACTGATAGAACTTAGTGGCATAAGAATAGCAGCTATTACTGGTGACAAAGAGCCTTGCACTGCATAACTCATCCCCACAATATTGTACGCGAAAGACAATGCAAAACTGGCATATATTATGGCATTTGATTTCCTACCAACCGATAGAATCGTGTCTATTTTAGAAAATTTTTCTGCATTCAATATAACATCGCAAGCAGGAGAAAACTGATGAACTTGATCCGAAATAGCTATACCGACATCGCTTTGTTTTAATGCTCCCGCATCGTTCAAACCATCACCAACCATGGCTACTGTTTCTCCATCTAATTGTTGGTTTCGTATGTAATCTAGTTTGTCGAATGGCGATTGATTGAAATGAGCTTCGGTTATGCCCAATGCTGCAATGGTGTCTTTTTGTTGGTCATTATCGCCAGAAAGAAGCGCAACTTTTACATGTTGTATCAACTCCGAAATACTACTTTTTAATCCTTCTCTATAGAATTGCTGCAGATTAAAATACCCCTTGTATGCGCCGTCAATTTCAACATGAACTACCGATAAATTATTGGCTGTAATCGTTTTTCCTAGAAATTCGGCAGAACCTAATTTAATGGAATGTGAACCGACTTCTGCGCAAATACCTCTTCCAGGAACTTCACTATAATCGTCGAAATCAGTTGAAGGAACATCTTGAAAATAATTTCTTATCGCCACACTTAATGGATGAAGAGAATGGTTTACAGCACTTTTTACCAAAACCAATTCATGTTCGCTAAAAGGCTCTCCTTGATAATTTATTTGAATAGAATTTTTATGCGTTATCGTTCCTGTTTTATCCAATACAAGCGAAGTAATAGCAGCCAATTTTTCAAGAACCTGAGTGTTTTTAAGGTACACCCCCGATTTGCCCAACAAGCGAATGAGATTACCTTGAGTAAACGGCACACTCAAAGCTAAAGCGCATGGACAAGCTATAATTAATACTGCGGTAGTTGCATTCCACAACTTATCGACATCAACAAAATACCAGTACAAAGCGGTAACGAGTGTAATGCTTAAAACAACAATGGTAAAATACTTACTTACCTTATTGCTTAACTGATGCAAATCGGTGCCATCATCGTTTTTTTGAAACACTTCCTGGTTCCATAGTTTTGTCAAATAGCTATTGTTTACAGGCTTTAGAGCTTCCATTTTTATGCTCGTTCCCATTTGCTTTCCACCAGCATATATTAAGTCGCCTTTATGCTTTATTACAGGCTTCGATTCGCCCGTAACGAAACTATAATCTATCACGGCTTGGTCTGAAAGCAACTTGCTATCGGTAGGAATCAATTCCCCATTTCGAATCAAGATGACATCGCCTACATCCAATTTAGATAAGGAAACTGACGTTACTTTTTCGTCATTTACAACGGATACTGAAATGGGAAAATACGATGTATAATCTCGTTCGAACGACAATGTTTGATAGGTTTTTTGTTGAAACCATTTACCAATAAGTAAAAACAAAACAAGGCCTGTAAGCGAATCAAAATAACCTGCTCCACTTTGTGTAACCACTTCATATCCACTTCGTACAAAAAGGGTGAGCATACCCAAAGCAATAGGCACATCCATATTGATGTAGTGCTGTTTAATGCCTAAAAGCGCATTCTTTAGATAGTCGATACCGGCATAAAACATGACTGGCAAGCTCAATACCAACGATATCCAACCGAAGAAGGAACTAAATGAGGAAAAACTATCCGAAATCCCCAAATATTCAGGAAATGACAACAACATGATATTACCAAAGCAAAACCCAGCTATGCCTATTTGAAATAACAATCGTTTATTTTCTAATCCTTTTTTAGGAGTAAACGATTTTGATGGTTTAAAATCGGGCAGATACCCTATGCTATTCAGCAACGATGCCAACTCTGACAATGAAATGGCTTTATTATTAAATGCAATGGTCGCTTTTTTGGCCGAAAACTGAACCTCTACAGCCTGAATGCCTTTGTGCAGTCTACCCAAGTGTTCCAAAAGCCAAATACAAGAACTGCAATGTATTTGCGGTAGTACAAAACATACTTTAGAAGTTTCATCGTCTTCAAACAACACAAATTCTTGTTTGAATTCTTCGTCGTCTAGAAAAGAAAACTGTTCGCTATTAATTGCCTTAGAACCTGGGCTTTGTTCTAATGAATAGTAGTTACCCAATTCGTTGTCTTGCAGTATTTCATATACCGTTTTACAGCCCAAACAACAAAAATGGTGATCGTCCAATTGGATATCTACAACAGAACAAACATCGCCACAGTGGTAACAATTCATGATTCAAATGTAGAGCGTGAACGTCTCGCTGTCAGTGACAAAAGTCAGTTCTTTCATTGTTATATGCCACTCCCATCCATCGTGTTTTCAAAATTGCCTATCACTTTTTACAATTCGCTTACATCATTTTACAATTCAAAAAGCACCTATAGCGCTAGTGCACAATACATTTGAAAGAAACAAAACAACATGAAAAAGAACATTCTATTACTATGTGCAACACTAACCAGTGTTAGTCTTATGGCTTTTGGTTTTATGAACTGGACACCAAAAACAGGAGAATGCCATCCTCATTCAGATGAAACATCCAAAGCCGAAAGTGCTCAATATTCCAACTTCTTTTATGGCATCGGACCTCGCTTCCACCCCATTTTAAAATCCGAATTGAAAAAATACAAATCGATGTACGATTTCATTACAGAAGATGAAGCTAGCCAGGTTAAAAAATTCGATAACGTAAGTGTCATCATCATATTGAATGAAAGACAGACGAACACCAGAGCACATGGAACTACAGCAGAGTTAACAAACGAACAACAGCAACTTATTCAATCTTCTGATTATTCTACAAGCTTTACTGTTAGAGGCGATTACTATGGCAAAGACCCATATACAGGCAACATGTCTGACTTGCATTTTGGTCCTCACTATACAGTTGTTCCACACAAACAAGCTCAATATTTGCCTGGTGAATCTGTCCTGATAGATTATTTTACTGCAGGAAACAAAGCAAACACACTGAACTTAGATGAAAAAAAGCTGAGACCTGCCAAACTCTATTTCACTATTACAAAAACAGGCGATATTTCCAATATTCGATTGGACAACCACTCCGGATACAAAAAAATTGACAGCACTATGGAAAATCTATTGCTTCAACTGCCAGGCAAATGGCAACCAGCCGAAAACGACAAAGGTGAAAAGGTAGACCAAGAACTGGTTATTTCATTCGGTTTGGTTGGCTGTTAATTGCATCGATATATTTCCTTTTTCTTACATTTCTTGACGCAAAACAATGAAGCTCATTTAGCTCATAAATCCGTCAGCAACATTGAAAATTCAGGAAATAAGTAAAGTGTTGTTTGAAACAGCAACCGAAGGCCTTTTAATTACCGATAGTAAGGGAATTATCCAAACCATCAATCCAAGAGTAGAAGAGCTTTTCGGGTACAGCAAAGAAGAATTGGTAGGACAAGCCGTTGAGGTATTAGTTCCTTCACATTTGCGCGGAGGCCATGTTGGTCAACGCAATAAATACCACCAAAAACCATCCAAACGCACAATGGGTCAAGGCCTGAATCTCCTTGGTCAGTGCAAGGATGGTTCTACTTTCCCTATCGAAATATCGTTGAACCATTTTGAGGTGAAAAACGCTCAAATGGTAATGGCTCTGATATCCGACATCAGTAAAAGAGTCGATATTTTAAAACAACTGCAAAAGGAAAAAGAAACTGAGCAGATGTATCTAGACATTGCCGGTACGATGTTCTTAATTTTAGACAACGATTTCAGCGTAAAACTCATCAATCAAAAAGGGGCTGCCATTTTGGGAATGACTTCTTCTGAAGTATTGCAACACAATTGGTTAAAACAATTCACACCTACAGAACATCAAACGGAATTTAAAAACTTCCTTCTACCCTTTTTAGAAAAAAAACAACGAGGAAAATTTGAAGGCATTGTCATAAATGGTTTACAGGAAGAGCGCATCATTTCATGGAATTTTGTAACCGTAACAGATGACGATGGCAACATCAATGGCATACTAGGTTCTGGTGAAGACATTACACAGCAAAAACTAGCAGAACATAAACTAGCTCAACTCAACGCTGATTTAGAATACCGAGTGAATCAACGAACCAAGGCATTAGAAAAAAGTCAAATGCTGTATAGAATGATAGCCCGCAACTTCCCCAATGGGGTTATCAACGTTTTAGATTCTCAACTAAACTATGTTTTTGTTGAAGGACAAGAGCTATATAAAAATGGTATTACCAATGAGACGTTGGTTGGCACCAGTTATTTGGAAAGGTTAAATCCGGACTACAAAACAACCATCAAAAAACATTTAACACAAGCATTAGATGGTATAGACACAAGCTTCGAGTTAGAAACTGAAAAAGGAGTTTACAACATCTGTGCTGTTGGACTAAAAGAAGTTGACGACACCATAAGTCAAGTACTGGTGGTAGAACAAAACATTACCAAACAAAAGAATGCCGAACTAGAAATGATCAAAGCTCTAGACAAAGAGCGAGAACTGAACGAATTAAAATCACGTTTTGTATCGATGGCTTCCCATGAATTTAGAACTCCACTAACAACAGTTTTATCGTCAGCCAACTTAATGACCAAGTACGCTCAAAACAGTGATTTTGAGGAGCGACAAGAAAAACAAATTGGGCGGATAAAAAACTCTGTAAGACAGCTCACCAATTTGCTCGAAGACTTCTTATCGATTGAAAAACTTGAGGCCGGTAAAATTTCTATTTCACCTAGCGACTTCATACTGCAAGATTGGATGCAAGATTTGGTAGAAGAAATGAATTTACAGACCAAAGCTGGCCAAAATATACTCTATCATCAGAATGGTAACAATGCCGTGTGGACAGATAAAAAACTTTTAAAAAACATCCTCTACAACCTCATCACCAATGCTATAAAATACTCTCCTGAAGAGAAGAATATCGACATACGTGTCAATGTTGAGGAATCAATTTTTGAAATTGAAATTCAAGATCAGGGTATTGGCATACCAGAAGATGAGCAAGCACAATTATTCGAACGTTTTTTCAGAGCCAAAAATGCAACCAACATACAAGGAACAGGCTTAGGGTTGAGCATTGTAAAAAAATACGTGGAATTGCTTAAAGGAAGCATTGCATTTACTAGCGAATACGGAAAAGGAAGTATATTCCGCCTTACTATACCCAACATAAAACAAGCGCAATAACATGGCAACACGCATATTGTTAATAGAAGACAACATCGATGTATTAGAAACTACCGAAGAAATTCTAATGCTTGCTGACTATGAAGTATTTACCGCTAAAAATGGTAAACAAGGCGTAGAACAGGCAAAAAAACACATCCCTGATTTGATCATCTGCGACGTGATGATGCCTGAATTGGATGGATATGGTGTACTTAGAATTTTATCCAAAAATCCAGAAACTTGTGCCATTCCTTTTGTCTTTCTAACTGCTAAAGCCGATAGAACCGATGTAAGAAAAGGCATGAATTTAGGCGCTGATGATTACATCACAAAACCCTTCGATGAATCGGAATTGCTAGAAACCATTGAAGCTAGGCTAAAAAAAACAAAAGCACTACAAAAAGAATACAGCTCCGATATCAATGGATTTGCCGATTTCGTTTCAAATGCATCTACTCAAAGTGCCTTAGCCGATTTACCCAACAACAAGAAAGAAAAGACATACAGAAAGAAAGACGTTATTTTTCATGAATTCGATCATGCCAACTACCTAATTTATATAAAGAGCGGGCAAGTAAAATGTGTGAAAACGGATGAATACGGGAAAGAATTTGTCAATGACATTTACACTCCAGGGTGTTTTATAGGGTATATGAGTTTATTGGCAGGTACAGATTATATGGAGTCGGCCATTGCCATGGAAGACACAGAAGTAGCCATCATTCCGCAGCAAGACTTCATTTCCCTTATCGATTCTAACCGCGATGTGATGATTCAGTTCATAAAACTACTGGCAGGCAATGTTTTAGAGCGAGAGAAAAAACTGCTTCAATTAGCCTACACGCCTGTTAGAGAACGTGTTGCTAACGCTCTACTTACTCTACAACAAAAAATGGGTGGCGATGCTTTTACACAAATAAAAGTATCGAGAGACGACTTAGCCAGCATGGTAGGTACAGCAAAAGAATCGCTTATTAGAACTTTGTCAGAATTCAAGAAAGACGCCATAATTGAAACCGAAGGACAGTTGATTACCATTACGAATCAAGGGCTACTGAATAAAATATCTTCAGGGATTGATATGATCAAAAACTGACCAATATCATTCATTAGAACACACTTATATCATAGATAAAGGGACCATTTCAGCCTAATTTTAATTCATCATTCATCACGAATTAAAACCAAGGTTATGATCAACATTCTTATTCCAATAGACTTTTCGCCAAAAACAAAAACAGCTATTTCATCTGCATTTCATCTTTTTGGATCAGAAAACGTGAAATACACTTTGGTAAATACCTATTATGAGCCTCAAGCAGCTTCGGGTATGCTCATTAACATCAAAGATATCTTGCATAAAGATTCTCTCGACGGTCTCAAAAAGGAGATGGAGTGGATAAAAGAAACTTATCCTGTACAAGAGAATAACTGCTCTTCAATTTCTCATTATGGTGACTTTAGAGTCAGTATAGATGCATTGGTTAAAAAACTCAACATTGATTTGGTAATGATGAGTACTGAACCTAAAACAGATTGGCATCATAAATTTTTAAACAACCACAGAGGTTTGATCAGCAATCACACTTATCCTGTGATGATCATTCCAAGCGATTACAAGTTGTCTAAAAAATTAAGTTTAGCATATGCTAGCGATTTATCCCCACTATCAGCTCATAACGAAGAGCAATTGGAATGGATAAAAAATGCTTTCAAATCGGTTTGCTCAAAATTTCATGTTGCTACAGTACAAAAGCAAAACAAACCGCATTCAGATGTAGAAATTGAAGTAAGAAATGAATTGCTCAACAAACTGTCTGAATTCAAACCTGTTTTCAACTCATTAGCCGATGATACAATCAGCAACGCTATCAATAAATTTATAGAAACAGAAAATATAGATGTATTGATTATGACAGCTCGCCGACACAACTTATTGGACAAACTGTTGAACAATAGCAACACCAAAGAAATGGCGCTATTATGCAATATTCCTTTACTGGTATTACCTGAATAGTTTTAAGTTCATGCAGCTTTACTTTTAAAATGAGGCATCAAAAACACCCTTAACTAACATATGAACTACTATTTATAAGAAATCAGTAGTTATAAAAAAAGCCTCACATTTCTGCGAGGCTTTTTTTATGGTGATGGCACTAGGATTCGAACCTAGGACCGCCTGCTTAGAAGGCAGGTGCTCTATCCAGCTGAGCTATGCCACCATTATTTTGGTTCAATCCTGAGCGTTTAAGCTCAAAATCGGGGTGCAAATATAGCACTTCTCAATTCAATTGCAACCCTTACTTAAAAGTAACTCCTTTAAATTTTGCTTGCACCATAATATTGTCCAACATCGCCGACTTTATTCGATACAATTTATCGGCTTCTTGCACATATGCATTCACCTGTAATTCAACTTTTCCGTCAACCATTTTCCGTTTTATCACAAATGGACGAGGGTTTTCCATCACCCCTTTTGTCGTTAAAGCCGCTTCTACCAAAAACTTAGTTACTTCATCAATGTCCTGATCAGTTGAAACTTGAACTGTATTATAAACAATCAAACCAAGCTCTTTGTTTGAAGCACTGTAATTGACTGTATGAAATTTCAACATCTCCACATTCGGTATCGACACTATTTCATTGTACCTAGTTTTTAATTTTGTTACAATCAAATTGCTATCCATCACTTCTCCTGATGTATCCCCTACTTTTATATAGTCACCTACATTGTACGGTCGCATGAATGCTATTTGAATACCCGCAATAAAGTTGGCTACCGATGTTCCGGATCCTAAGGCTAATGCAAAGCCTAAAAAAGCTAAAAAGCCTAGGAATAATGTGCTTTGTGCGAAGGCAAATATGGGCAACAATATCAGTACCGCAATAATGATAATGAGTACTCTAATCAACTGAAAAGTTGGTTTAGCCCACTCAGGTCTAAAATTATTAACCGTTAACTTTCCTTCGCTAATTTCCCCTGCCAAGTACCTCACAAACCTCAATACATAACTTACAATAAGCAACACCAAGGCGATGTTTACCAATTCCGGTATGAACTCTAGTAAACTTCCTCCTAGCTTTCCTAAAGGTCGTAACAGGTAAGAAAATAATTGACCAGATAAATGACTGGTCTCTGGAAAAATGGCAAAGGCAATAGGAATAGTTAGATAGATGAAAATGACCGTGAGAATTATGCGCAATGCTTTGAACAAAATATCGAATACAAAGTATTGTTTCTCCAAACTCATTACTTCAAAATTCTTCAACTTCAACCCTCGTAAATTACCTTTTCCTCCTGGCAGAAGATATCTTTTACGCGCCCAGTGATAGAGCTTAGTAAAGAAGAGGTAAATCAATACACACATCAATATAGCGCCCAAGAATACCACCGATTGCAGTATCAATTTCACGGCACTTTTTTGACTCAACTCTTCAGCAATTATGGTTTTGGATGGAGGCATTGCCAAAGCATTTCTCAATCGAACAGCCAACACATCAGTAGCATCACCATTTGCTATTGAATCGTTAGCGTCAATTACCATCAACAATGAACCAAGTAGATTAACCTCTATTTCATTATTCGCCAAGTGCTTTAATTCTATTTCATCGCTTGGCAATTCACCTTCGGCCAATGCTCTTGAAATACGAAAATTGAATACCACACTTCTATTTTCTGAACTAAGCGCATCATCTCCGCCTACAAGCATTATAGTGTCGCCACCATACACCAATGGAAACTGTGCCCAACTTACAGTAAAACTTAAAAGCGCTATGAGTAGTACCCCAAGTTTATTGATCATCGTTTTTGATAATATGTACATCTTGTTGTGGATAAGGGAATGAAATGCCTTTTTCATCAAAAGCATATTTAATTTTTTCTAAGTTTTCCCAATAGTACGGCCAATAATCACTACTATCAACCCATGCTCGAAGCAAAATGTTCACTGAAGAATCACCTAGTTCACCCAGCATGCATTGTATCGGTTGATCGCTTAGTGTTCTAGAATCGTTCTTTGCAATTTCTAACAACAAGTTTTTAGCCGTTTTTATATCGTCACCATAATCAATACCAATAGTAAAGTCGACACGTCTTGTAGGGTGAGTAGAATAGTTGATCAACGACGAATTACTAATGCTTGAATTTGGTAAAACCACTCGCTTATTGTCCCCCGTTTTAAGGTAAGTACTAAAAATACTGATTTCATCAACTACTCCTAAATAGCCAGCTGCTTCTACAAAATCTCCAACCTTAAATGGCTTCAAAAGAAGAATAACAACACCACCAGCAAAGTTTTGCAATGTACCGGATAAAGCCAACCCTATAGCGAGGCCAATTGACGCCAATACAGCGGCAAACGTTGTCATCTCTACTCCCAAAATATTGAGTGTTGTTAAAATGATCAAAAGCTTCAACAAGCCACCTATTACAGAATTCAAAAATTTCGCAATTCCGATATTGCTTATTCTTGAAAGTAAAATGCTTTCTATCTTCTTACTAATTGCTTTTACAATGCGTAATGCGATGAACAAAAACACCAAAGCCAATAAGACCTTGACAGCATATGTTTCAATAATTGGCCAATATGATTCGAAAAATTCCAAGCTTTTATCCTTCATAAAAATTTAAATAGTTCATTTTTTAATGCAGGTAAATATAACAACGAAACGCTCGGTCTGATGATAATTATCGAAGAAATAAGGAAAATATAAGACATAAAAAAAGGAGTCCGAAAACTCCTTTTTATCATTTTGTCGGGGTGATACCGAAATAATCAAAAATCATCGGCATTTTCAACGGGGCTCGAACCAGCGACCCTCCCGACTTCATCGGGATGCGCTATTCATTTTTCTATCCATACCAAAACCTTTTTAGAGCTTTTCCAACTTTTTAATTGGCGCTCAAGTTGAACAGCCTCAATCCTTGTTTCAAATTCAACAAAATGCATCAGCTTCCATGGCCCTCTATTCTTTGTAGAAATATTATGATTTGAATTATGTCGATGCAAACGATCTTCCAAATTATTGGTCTGACCGATATACATCCTACCTGTTTTTTCTGATTGCAATATGTAGGTATAAAATGACATCTACCTAAAGATAAGACATAAAAAAAGGAGTCCGAAAACTCCTTTTTTATCATTTTGTCGGGGTGACTGGGCTCGAACCAGCGACCCCCTGGTCCCAAACCAGGTGCGCTACCAGCTGCGCCACACCCCGATCCTGTTAAAATGTGGGTGCAAATATAGAAAAGTTTACATTCGTTGCACCATAAAAACACCTAAGTTTTGGAGAAATTAAAAAATTATTTTTCAGCGCTTCGCAACACCTTGAATAACAACAAAATAGAGTTCGAAAGCGAAATCGTTCTTCAAGGTATTTTAGTGGATTTTCACTTAACACATTCCCGAACGGCCATCATCATCACTGAAAAAGAACACGATCATGGCGAATCGTACCATGCTGAAATGGTTGAAATCGATCATTTAAGGTCTTGTGGCTTTCAAGTTATTCAACTCCCATTTCCCGATTATCCCACTCCCGATAAAATGTCGGAGGAATTACTTAGGCAAATGAGGCTTCAATAAACCAAACACAAAGGTTCCGAACATAGCGAATAGTATAACCACACCAATGCTATAAACCCCTTTTCCTAACAATACAAACATTGGCCCTGGGCAAGCTCCGGTAATTGCCCATCCTAAACCAAATAACGTTCCGCCTATTATCAACGGCTTCCAACCTCCAGATTTTGCTTTCACCTTAATTGGCTTGCCTTTTACGGTTTTAGCACCTACTTTTTTAATCATGGCAATAGCTATAGCCAAACACACAACTGCAGAGCCAATTATTCCGAACATGTGAAACGATTCAAATTGAAACATTTCGTTGATTCTAAACCAACTAACGACTTCAGATTTCAATAAGATGATACCAAAAAGGGTTCCTAAAATCAAATAATACAAATGCTTTTTCATGAACTTAAAATAAAAGTGGAAGAATAAAATGAGTGCTGATTAATCCGCCTATAAAAAAACCGACAACGGCTAATAATGAACGCCATTGTAAGTTTGCTAAGCCTGATATAGCATGACCTGAAGTACACCCTCCAGCATATCGTGTACCGAAACCAACTAGAAAACCACCGACAGCAAGAATCAAAAACCCTTTAACGCTGAACAATGCTTCCATTCCGAAAATGGAATCGGGAACAAATCCATCGGCACCTATTCCTAGTTCAACCAAACGATCGGCAGTTGTTGGATTTAATGGTATAGAGTCAGTTTGACCTAAAAAATAATGCCCTATAACTCCACCTAAAATGGTTCCTACTAGAAAAACCAAATTCCAACTATTCTCTTTCCAATTGTAATCGAAAAAATCACTCACTTTTCCTGCACCAAGTGCTGAACACATGTGTCTGAAATTGGAAGAAAAACCAAATACTTTTCCGCCATAGAGCAATGCAACTGCTATAAATGCTATTAGTGGTCCCGACACATACCAAGGCCAGGTCTCAAAAATTAAGTTCATATTGTTTGTTTTGATGTATTGCCCATTGTATAGGCGTTTTATTATTTTCTATTAAGTATTTATTGCTTTCGGAATATATTTTACTGCCAAAAAAACCACGGTGTGCCGACAATGGTGAAGGATGATGGGTTTTAATGACTTTATGTCCGCTAAAATCAATGTCTTCTGCAAATTTTTGAGCCCAAGCTCCCAACAAAATAAACACCAAATTTTCGTTTTGAGACAACCGTGTTAAAATAGTCTTTGTGATAGCTTGCCAACCTAATTTCTGATGACTTCCTGCTTTACCTTCTTCAACAGTTAATACAGCATTAAGCAAAAGTACACCCTGCTTTGCCCATGGCTCAAGTTCGCCTGAAGTAGGCATTCCACAGGCCATATCTGTTTGCAATTCTTTATACAAGTTCCGAAGTGATGGTGGAATTTTCTGATCTTTTTTTACTGAAAACGACAATCCATTTGCTTGACCTACACCATGATATGGGTCCTGTCCTATCAATACAACTTTCGTTTCTGAAGGGTCAAAAAAATCAAAAGCTCGAAATACATTTTCTTCTGAAGGGTAAACCGTCTCAGATGCATATGCCTCAGATTTCAACTTTTCCATTTCAGAAATTAAATCCAACTCAGCAAACAGCTTACGCCATGCTTTATTCATCCTCACTTTTATTCAATGGATAAATGGCCTGTCCCAAAAAGTCTTCTGGAAAATATTCATCGCCTTTAAAACCAAGCTCAATATCTTTTCCACTCTTTGGTATGTAAGCTGTTTTAAACAAATAATCCCACACACTTAAACTCAACCCAAAATTAACTCCGTACCGATTCGGTAGGTCTTTAGCATGATGCCAAATATGCATTTTAGGACTATTGAATACTTTTCCGAACACTCCGTACCCCCAACCTAAATTGGCGTGGTTTAAATGCCCCACAAGAACAGTAAACATATGCACCACAAATAAAGATTCTACAGAAACGCCTATCAGTGCCAATGGAATGTATTGCAAGCTTTTGTAGTAGACATTTTCGAACCAATGGTATCGCAAGTGCCCCGCAAAACCCATTTCCTTAATTGAATGGTGCACTTTATGGAAATTCCATAACCAATCGAAACGATGCAGTAATCGATGCAAATTCCATTGAATGAAATCAACATACAAGAACAAAATCAACATCTGCAGCCAAGGATGAATATTGCCAATTGAAATCATTGCAAACGATTCTAACCCTAAAAAACCTTGAATTTTTGAAACACCAGAACTAAGGACAGCTGAAACAGGTTCTGTTACCAATAAATTGAACAGAAAAAAATTGAAGACTACATAAAATAAGTCGAGCCAAAAATCTTTCCTAATGGCTTTCTGTTTTTCACGCCAGGGAGCAATTAGCTCTAAAGAATAAACTAGTACAGATAAAATAAGCAGTCCATAAAAATAATTTCCCCACTGAGGATGGCTTATCTCATACCAAAGATAATTGGCATAATTTACAAACGAGTCCCACATAATTAATACGTTTTATTGCCTTTTTTCAACCAAAACCCCCATGCAGGACTAAATCCATGAACAGAGTCGGTCGTTGCATTTTCATTATTCACAATTTCGCCGTCCTGATTGACCCATTCAAATAAGCCTCCATACAAGTTTTTGACGTTGGTAAACCCTTTGGCAATAAGCTTCTCAGTTACCTTTTCACTCCTATAACCAACACTACAATACACAATAATAGGTGTTGCTTTATCTAAGGAATCTACAGGTGATAAATCCAATGAATCGTAACCGACATGAAGGGCATTTCGAAGATGGCTTACATTGTATTCTTTAAGCTCTCTTGCATCCAAAAAAACAAACTTTTTGACATCCGATTCACTCAATTTTGCAACTCCCGTATGAGGAACACTTTTACTCAACAAACCTTTTAACACCAAACTATATGCCGTACTTCCTACCAAATCTTGTGATTTCATTGCAAAACTGCAAAGAATAAGCGTCAGAACAAATAACTTTTGATACAAACTCCTTATTGCATTCTTGCTCCAATTCATGAGTCTAAAGATACGTCGATAAATAAATTCAAGTTCTATAACATCCATGCGATGAACAGAAAATTTCATAAAATAGAACCCTAGACACCTATTATAATTTAAAAGTAATTTACCTTGCTCTTAAAGATTGACTATTGCAAACTTTATTCATCTTTTATTGCCAAAAAAATCAATATGACTATTACTCAAATTCAGTATTTAGTAGCCGTTTACCGTCAAAAAAGCTTTTCTGCAGCGGCAAAAATATGCGGAGTTACGCAGCCGACTTTGTCTATGCAAATTCAAAAGCTAGAAGAAGAGTTGGGTATATTGATTTTTGATAGAAGTAAAAAACCAATGCTGACGACTGAAATTGGAGAAATTATAGTGTCGCAAGGATTAGAATTGCTCGCCGTTTCAAAAAAAATAACCGATGCGGTTTTGGACTTTAAAGGAGAATTGGCTGGTGAATTACGCATTGCCATCATCCCAACCATTGCTCCTTATCTTACTCCTTTCTTTTTACCAGAAATAGTTAACGACCCAAAACTGAGCATCAAAATAGAAGAACGTAAAACCGAAGACATTGTTAAAAGTTTAGAGCGAGACGAAATAGATCTAGGCATTTTAGCATTGTCCAATCAATTTTCAGGCATTACTGAAATTCCCATTTATTCGGAAAAAATGTTGGTGTATTGCTCACCAGGTCATAGTTTACTTTCTAAAAAAACACTAGAACCAGAAGATTTAGAAGGCAAAGACATTTGGATGCTAAACCAAGGACACTGTTGGAGAAATCAAGCTTTAAAAGCCTGCGAAACACTCAATCTTACTTTCGATAAAAATTTGAGTTATGAAAGTGGATCTTTAGACACATTGATTAGAATGGTAGAACTGCACAAAGGGTATACTTTGATACCAGAAATGTGCACGTATTATTTCAATGAAGATCAAATGGAAAACGTTCGTTACTTCAATAAACGTCAGCCAGGTAGAACTGTTGGAATTGCTGTAAAACACACTTTTTTAAAGCAGAAATTAATTCATCACCTAAAAAACTCCATCATCAATTCCGTACCAAAACGACTGATAGACAACACAGTACAAAACATCGACATCTACTAACTAGAAGCCAATGAAATACTGGTTTTGCGTTCGCGTTTAGCCACTTTTATCTCACCATTCTCAATTTTCTTTACGATGAGTTCTATCATGTAATCTTCTTCGGCTGCATCGAATTCTGATTTTAAATCGCTACCAAATAAACGAGCCAAACCTTGCCACATAAAGGCAGAAAAACCACCTTTCAATTTTTTAATCAATTCGTAAGACGTTTCTCCCGTTTCTCGGTCGATGAGTTTAATAAGCAATCGACCCTGAGAATAGGTTAACTTTTTCAGTTCACCTTCAAACTCGGCCTTCAAATCATCTTCCACTTCGTCCATAAAATCGGCTTTTGTGGCTTCGTTATCAATTTTTGCGAGTTCTACTTCACACTCGTCTAGAATATCGCCAGTTAGTTTTGCGTACGGATAAACCTTAACGATGTTTTTGGTAAGTTTTTTGAGTTTTTTGTAATAAGCACGTCTATTTTTAGCGTTAGGAATTACCACCTCTTTGAGCTGAACCACCGCTACTGTATCTACACCCATTCGGGTTGCAGAATAGTAAGTAGAGTCTTTTTGAACAGAACCATCAAAGCTTTGCGCAAAAAGACCATTTACTATAAATACAAAAAGGATTGATTGAATAAGTTTTAGCATGGTTTTTAATCGTTGCTAAAAATTAACCAAAAATGATGCCAATAGAATCTTTACGATCTATTTTGTTTCCAATTACTGTTAACAGCAGTAGCAATACCAGCAGCTTTTTCTTTTGCTTCTTCGCGCAAAACAACAGCCAAAATTGAGGCTATTTCAGCTTCTTCCTTATTCTCAACGTTCAACAATTCTGGTCGGAAATGATCTTTCACAAAATTGGTATCAAACTTACCTGAAGCAAACGAAGGATGACCTAAAGCAAATGCACAGAAACTTAATGTTGTCTCAATACCTGCTATTCGATAGGCTTTAATTGCTCTAAGCATTCGTGTAATAGCTTCTTCACGGGTTTTACCATGACATACCAATTTGGCAATCATTGGATCGTAGTAAATAGGAATATCCATTCCTTCCTCATACCCATCGTCTACTCGTACACCAATACCTTTTGGAATAACGTAGCGTTCTAATCGTCCTATATCAGGTAAGAAATTGTTCATTGGATCTTCAGCATACACACGTACTTCAATGGCATGACCATTGATACTCAAGTCTTCTTGAGAAAATGAAAGCGATTCACCACGGGCAATTTTCACTTGCTCTTTCACTAAGTCCAAACCTGTAATCATCTCAGTAACAGGATGCTCAACTTGCAAACGCGTATTCATTTCTAAGAAATAGAAATTCAATTTATCGTCTACTAAAAATTCTACTGTACCAGCTCCAATATAATTACAAGCTTTTGCAACTTTCACTGCTGCTTTACCCATAGCTTCTCTTACTTCAGGTGTAAGAACTGATGATGGCGCTTCTTCAATAACTTTTTGATGACGACGTTGTATGCTGCATTCGCGTTCAAATAAATGAACGGTATTGCCTTGTTCGTCAGCTAATACTTGTATTTCAATATGGCGTGGGTTGGTAACAAAACGCTCTATAAAAACAGCACCGTCTCCGAAAGCTGAAATTGCTTCAGAGATTGCTCTATCCATTTGCTCGTTCAACTCACCAGCATGCTCAACCAAGCGCATACCTTTACCTCCACCACCTGCAGAAGCTTTTATCAAAAGTGGATACCCTACTTCTGTAGCAACTCTTAAAGCCTCTTCTTTATCGTCTATAGCTCCTTTGCTTCCAGGAACCATCGGAATATCGTAACCAGAAACAGCTTCTTTTGCTGCCAACTTATCGCCCATAACCTCCATAGATTCGGGACTTGGACCAATAAGTTTGATATTATTCTTTTTTAATTTTCTAGCAAATTCAGCATTTTCAGATAGGAAACCATACCCTGGATGTATACCATCTACACCTAGTTCTATAGCCTTCTCTATGATTACGTCCATTTTCAAATAAGACAAGGCCGATGGTGCTGGACCAACATTAACAGCTTCATCTGCAGCCATAACAAACGGCATTTCTCTATCGGCATCGCTATATATAGCTACGGTTTTTATGCCCATTTCTTTTATTGAGCGTATGATGCGTAGAGCGATTTCGCCACGATTTGCTATAAGTACCTTTTTCATAAATCTGGATTGCGTCACAAAGAAAATAAAAACATCTAACTAGCCGAAACTAAATCACTTTGAGATATACCGCATTTATCAACGCAAAACGGGCAAACTTCCCAACAGACATAAATACAAAGCTTGAATACGCTTTGCTCTTACTGAATCCTAGCGCTAATGCAATGATATCGCCAAGCACAGGCAACCAACACAATAAGGCTGAATAATGTCCATATTGATTGACACGGGTCATAACTTTTTGAAAATGTTTGCTTTTAGCCCCCAATTTATCCATCAATTTGCCTCGACCAGGAAAATACCTAGCCATGCAAAACGTAAATATTGAGCCTAAACTATTGCCAGTTCCTGCAATCAATAAACACAACCAAATATTATGTTCTTGAAGGGTATAAATATAAAGTGGTTCTACTCCAAGTGGCCACAAACTAGCAGCCAGAAAAGCATTGAAAAAAAGTGCCCAAAGCATCAATTAGAAATGAATTGTTTTACATCAAAAAGCAATTCTTCTACTTTTTGTGGTAATTCTTTCGCAAGGTAAGGATGCTTTGCTCCAAAAACATGATCGGTTTCCGGATAAATTTTCAAAGTAGATTGAGCAATTTCTGCCGCTATATTTTCTGCTTCCCATAAAGGAATTGCAGGGTCAGAATCGCCAATAGCTACAAATGTTGGACATGCAATTTTTGTTCTTGCTTGAGCCAAATCGAAACGATCATTATTATCCAAATAATCCTGATAGAAAGCATACTTATGCGGAAGTTTTTGACCCGTTCGAGCATTGGTTACATAGGCCACACCATCGCGCTTCCATATTTCTACATCCCATGGAAAACGTTTCGAAAAATCGGAAACGGATGCCATGAGTATTAAGTTTCTTACAACGGGGTTTTCTGCAACAAATACTTGAGAGACACCTCCACCTCGACTATGAGCCATGATGGATATTGGCAATAAATTCAGAATTTCATCGGCTTCAATTTTATTAAACACAGCCTTTATGTCCAACAATTCGAAAGAAAATCTGTTCTCTGAAAACCCATTTTCGTCATCAAGGACATCGACTTCAGAAATTCCAATACCGTTGTGACTAAAATTGAAAGATAAAAACGCAATGCCCGATTGAGCAAAATACTCTGCCCATAAAGGGAAACTCCCCCAATCTTTAAACCCTTTGTATCCATGCACAAAGACTAGTAAGAGATGTGGATTTTCAGGAATTAAGAGATCGTATAAAGCCTCTTTTCCATTTGCTCCTTGGTAAATTGCATTGCGGATTTTTTTCACGGAATCATCTTAATAGATACACTCTACCTTCTAGTTGTTTTGAAACGCCGTGAATGTTTACATATTTCATTCGCCATACATACATCCCACTTTTCAAATCTTGCTGTCGGTAAACACCATCCCATTCAAATTGCAAATCTGTAGTTGAATACAATTCTTCACCCCAACGATCGAAAATCAATATTTCAAAACCTTCTGCTCTTACTCCGCTCATACTCACAGAGAACAAATCATTGATTCCATCATTATTCGGAGAAAATGCTGAAGGAACATATACGGTCTCTTCGAGGTACAAAAAGGTATTGTATTCTAGCCAATTTCTACAACCATGTATGGTTACAATTTCAGCCGAAAGATGATAGCTTGCTGAATCTCGAGCAAACTCATAGTAATAAGGTTTTTGGATGCTTTGGTCTATTGACAAACCAAGGTTGCTCAAATCCCAATAAACACTATCGATAGCATTGCCTGAACGCACTGTGAATATTCCCAAATTATTGATGCTTGTTAATCTATCAGGGCTTTGCAATATCTCACCTTCAGGTATCGGGTACACATTGATGGTATCGATGTTAGCGCTTACTGGGCAGCCTTCTGCCGTTCTTCCACTCAATCCTATTGGGTAATCGCCTCTGATTGGATACACATAATCTATCACCATGTCATCCGTGATGATGTTGCCATCGCCCATATCCCATATTGGATTCTGAAATCCTGCATTCAATAGCTCAAATCGTACATCCAATGGCTCGCACCCTTCTGGCGGTGTAATCAATACCGAAATATCGTTTACTGAGTAGATGTAAATAACCGTCGTATCGGTATAATCTGGTGAACAACCATCTGATATCGTTAGCGTTATGCTGTCTGATCCTTCATTCAATAAACTTGTATAATCGTTCTGCAATGTCGTTGTTCCGTCTGACCATGCATAGCTATAGTTGCCATTTCCGCCACTTGGTATTGGTAATTTTGTTACCTCAACTCCTGGACATACTGAGTCGGGCAATGGCATCTGCAATGACAAAGGCGCTAAATAGCTAATTGAAAACTGTGTCGGATCTGATGCACATCCATACTGGTCGTACGCTATTACCGTTACCGTTCTCGCTAAACTATCCAAATACTCATCGGCCGTTTGCAATACGCCATTGGCAGTGTACGTATATGGTGCTCCGTTTCCGTTTGAACCACTTAACGTTGTAGTGTAAATCTGGGCATAGCATAACGTTTGATCCGCTACTGGTGCTACATCTACTTTACTTGGTTCTTTAATTTCTATGTTGATGTTGGTCTTACAACCTGTTCCATCTTCTACCTCAATATTGTAAATCCCTGCTGGCTTATTGTATATCGTATCGGTTGTTTCTCCACTATTCCATCTGTACAAATAAGGCAATTGACCGCCTGATGGTGTTACCCACGCTTTTCCAGTGCTGCCGCCAAAACAGACTACAGAATCCATTGTTCCTACCAAACTTGCTCCTCCGGCGTTTGGCACTATAAATGTCGCCTGTTCAGTACAGTTGTTTCCGTCCGTTACCGTAAGCACATATGTTCCTGGCACTACATTCGTTAAGTCCGCTGTCGTTTGACCGTTATCCCACAAGTAAGTATAATTTGGACTTGCTCCTGGTGTTCCTCCTGTTACGCTTACTCCCGTTACACTTCCATTAGGTAAATTACAGTATGCCGTTTGTGGAGTTCCTGCAATAACAATTGGGCTTGGTTGTGCTACACCTGCAGTAGCTGTAATCTGGCAATTGTTTGCATCGGTAACAGTAATGGTATAACTGCCCGCCGTTAAATTACTGAACGTTCCGTCTCCATTGTTTGTTCCCGAAGGACTGATAGAATATGCATAGCCCGGAGTTCCGCCTCCTATGTAAACTTCTATTGCTCCATCGTTGCCTGAAGGACAGCTTACATCCGTTACTTGCGATACCGATGTACTATCCAATTTCGTTGGTTCGTTGATGATATGCTGTACCGTTTCACTGCAACCTGTATTATCCGTAACCGTTACATCGTAACTTCCGGCTGGTTGATTGCTTGCTGTACTGCTCGTATTGGCGCCATCTCCTACCCAGGCATATGAATAAGGTGTTTGTCCTCCAATAACCGTTGTTGTTACACTCGCTAAATCGCCATTGCACAATACATTCACTGTTTGCGCTGTAGCTCGCAATGTATCCACTACCGTTACATTCAACGAATCCGCTACATAACACACTCCCGAAGGCGTGTATTTTATTTGAAAACTTCCTGAACCTGTCATAGTAGGATCAAATGTCCCGTTTGACATAATCCCTGTTCCTGACCATGTTCCTCCCGATGGCGTGGCAACTATACCCGATGGTAAGCCCGTAGGACAAAAATCTTGAGGCATCGTGATTTGGGCAGAGTCTGGCGATATAACATCGATGTTTAAACTATCCAAATCGCCACAACTTCCCCCTATAAAATGATAGATCTTATGGGTTCCAACTCCCGCCAATTGCGGATCGAATAAAGCGCTAGAACTATCAACAGAATTTAATCCGGGCCCATACCACTTACCACCAGGAGTTACCGACGTTAAATCAAAAGGACTATTCAGATAACATTGAGGACTAACAACATCGATAGCGGCATCGAACGTATCGTTCACACGAATATCAATGGTTTTAGAATCAGGACAAAACCCGTTAATGGTATACGTTATAGTATGCACTCCTTGCCCTGCAACGCCTGGAGAAAATATTCCATTGGCATCAACTCCTGGGCCGCTCCAAACACCATCAGGTTCTAGCGATGTTAATTGAATCGGTACGGAACTCGTACAGAATGGCCCCGCAGAATTTATAGTTGCATCGGCTTGATGTTCTACGGTTAGCAACACACTATCTTGTGCAACACAGCCATTGATACTGGTAGCCGTTACAACGTACCATTGATCACCTTCAGCACTAGGTATAAAGTCCACACTATTTGTAACCAGTGGATTCCAATCATAAGCAACTCCATTACCTGTTGCTGTAAACTGTACGTCGTTTCCAAAACAAATAGTGGTGTCATTTGGCACAAACAAAACGATGCTATCCGACTCTATTATAATATCGAATTCCACCTCACAGTCATTGTCGTCCTTAATTTTCAAGGTATAGTCACCAGGATCCAATTGATCAAAATCACCGACTGTATTGCTTCCTTCTCCTGACAAACTGAATGTATATGGTACTGTACCACCAACAGCTGTAGCTAACACTTCTCCATCTTTACTATCGATACATTGAGCATCTATTACAGTGGTATCTCCTACAAGTTCATTGGGCTGAGTTAGCACCAAATCATTGGATTTTACTTCGCATCCATTTGCATCTGTAACGGTTACTTGATAACTACCAATTGGCAAATCATCAATCTTTCGTGTAGTTTGAATTGGCGTTGTATTCCAACTGTAATTTATTGGCCCATTTGAAGATGAAGCAGTTACTTCTACCTCTCCATCAGACAATCCAAAACAACTAGGGTTCTCTGTAATTTCTGTATTGATAACCAAGTCACAGAAATCATCAATCACTTCGCACGTTGCACTGTCTTTACATCCATTCGCATCTGTCACAACCAAGGTGTATATACCACCGGGTAAATTCGTGATATCGGTTGTGGTTTCTCCATTGCTCCATGCATACGTATATGGTGGTTCACCTCCCGAAACAGTTGACGTAGAAGTTCCATCATCGGCTTTCGGAGCTGTAACATCAGTACAAAGAGTGGATACATTTAATTTTGTTGGTTCAGTAATAGTAACAGAAATGGTAAAATCTTTAGAACAATTCACCGAATTATCTGTTACAACACAGGTATATGTGCCTGCAGCTAAACCTGTAGCCGTTTGAGTTGTTTGAACAGGGTTTGTACTCCACACATAGGTATAGTTACCTCCATCGTTAGGTGGGTAAACTGTAGCCGTACCAGCTTCATCGCCGTTGCAAATAATATTAGAGTTGTCTGCCGAAATACTATCTGGTTCTTGAACAATCTGTTGTGAAATATTATCGATTAAGATATTGGTATTTGCCCCTACACTTCTAAGAAGCACATAGTCGTAGTTGGCATTTTGAGGTGAAAATTGAATTTGATGATTTACCCAATTATTGTTGTGAGAAGCATCTAAAGTTCCTGTTGTATAAAGCAATTCAGTTAATGCGCATTGTGCTGTACCACCCCAAATCTCTAAATTACCTGGATTGCCTCTTATTCCAATATCTGGGCAAGTCCCCAAAACCTGAGTTGCAGCATAATCGGGGTTATAAGCAAGCCATAAATCAAATGAATAATTTTTTCCTTTTCGAAGAGGGCAAGCCAATAATTGACCTAGATATTCTCCATCGGAAAAACCAGCGTAAGAATTACCTTCTTTTGTAGGAGTATTCACACACCACTGCCCTGGCTGAACATCTGGTGTAAGAGCACATACAGTCCATAAATTTGGCGCTACTCCTGCTCCCGTTGCTCCTTCTAAACCTGGGTTATTGAAATTAATTTGCGCTGTAGAAACAGTACAAACAAAGGATAAAAAGGCTAATATGGTATAGGATAAGGTTTTCAAGGTTTACTACTAAGGGTGTACGAATTTAATAAATTCATACATCAATACTCATAATTACCCAACAAACAGATTCTCACAGTTCTGAAAGCTATAAGCTAAAACCAATTATCTCAGCAAATAAACTCTGCCCGACTCAGATTCTTGAGTTCCATTAACCGTTTCGAATTCCATTTTCCAGATGTACATTCCGTTCATCAATTCTTTCAATCGGTAGACACCGTCCCATTGAAAATTCACATCCTCTGTTGAGAACAATTCCTCACCCCAACGATCGTAAATGGCTAATTTGAAGTTTTCAGCCTTAACACCAATGGTTTCAACAAAAAACAAATCATTGACTCCATCGCCATTAGGTGTAAACGCTGACGGCGCATAAATGATGTTCTCGCTGAATACTCTAAATGGTTTAAAAATGGTATTACGACATCCTTTATTGGATACAATTTCTGCTTCTAAGAAATAATTTGAAGTATCTCTAGCAAATTCATATGTCAACACTTGTCCTTCAGTAGTGAAGATACTTTGCTGATATTGCTGTAAATTCCAGTAAATAGAATCCAAAATGGTTTCTGATCTTACTTTAAAGAGACCTAAATTATTGATGACCGTAATTCTATCAGGGCTTTGCAATATCTCACCTTCAGGTATCGGGTACACATTGATGGTATCGATGTTAGCGCTTACTGGGCAGCCTTCTGCCGTTCTTCCACTCAATCCTATTGGGTAATCGCCTCTGATTGGATACACATAATCTATCACCATGTCATCCGTGATGATGTTGCCATCGCCCATATCCCATATTGGATTCTGAAATCCTGCATTCAATAGCTCAAATCGTACATCCAATGGCTCGCACCCTTCTGGCGGTGTAATCAATACCGAAATATCGTTTACTGAGTAGATGTAAATAACCGTCGTATCGGTATAATCTGGTGAACAACCATCTGATATCGTTAGCGTTATGCTGTCTGATCCTTCATTCAATAAACTTGTATAATCGTTCTGCAATGTCGTTGTTCCGTCTGACCATGCATAGCTATAGTTGCCATTTCCGCCACTTGGTATTGGTAATTTTGTTACCTCAACTCCTGGACATACTGAGTCGGGCAATGGCATCTGCAATGACAAAGGCGCTAAATAGCTAATTGAAAACTGTGTCGGATCTGATGCACATCCATACTGGTCGTACGCTATTACCGTTACCGTTCTCGCTAAACTATCCAAATACTCATCGGCCGTTTGCAATACGCCATTGGCAGTGTACGTATATGGTGCTCCGTTTCCGTTTGAACCACTTAACGTTGTAGTGTAAATCTGGGCATAGCATAACGTTTGATCCGCTACTGGTGCTACATCTACTTTACTTGGTTCTTTAATTTCTATGTTGATGTTGGTCTTACAACCTGTTCCATCTTCTACCTCAATATTGTAAATCCCTGCTGGCTTATTGTATATCGTATCGGTTGTTTCTCCACTATTCCATCTGTACAAATAAGGCAATTGACCGCCTGATGGTGTTACCCACGCTTTTCCAGTGCTGCCGCCAAAACAGACTACAGAATCCATTGTTCCTACCAAACTTGCTCCTCCGGCGTTTGGCACTATAAATGTCGCCTGTTCAGTACAGTTGTTTCCGTCCGTTACCGTAAGCACATATGTTCCTGGCACTACATTCGTTAAGTCCGCTGTCGTTTGACCGTTATCCCACAAGTAAGTATAATTTGGACTTGCTCCTGGTGTTCCTCCTGTTACGCTTACTCCCGTTACACTTCCATTAGGTAAATTACAGTATGCCGTTTGTGGAGTTCCTGCAATAACAATTGGGCTTGGTTGTGCTACACCTGCAGTAGCTGTAATCTGGCAATTGTTTGCATCGGTAACAGTAATGGTATAACTGCCCGCCGTTAAATTACTGAACGTTCCGTCTCCATTGTTTGTTCCCGAAGGACTGATAGAATATGCATAGCCCGGAGTTCCGCCTCCTATGTAAACTTCTATTGCTCCATCGTTGCCTGAAGGACAGCTTACATCCGTTACTTGCGATACCGATGTACTATCCAATTTCGTTGGTTCGTTGATGATATGCTGTACCGTTTCACTGCAACCTGTATTATCCGTAACCGTTACATCGTAACTTCCGGCTGGTTGATTGCTTGCTGTACTGCTCGTATTGGCGCCATCTCCTACCCAGGCATATGAATAAGGTGTTTGTCCTCCAATAACCGTTGTTGTTACACTCGCTAAATCGCCATTGCACAATACATTCACTGTTTGCGCTGTAGCTCGCAATGTATCCACTACCGTTACATTCAACGAATCCGCTACATAACACACTCCCGAAGGCGTGTATTTTATTTGAAAACTTCCTGAACCTGTCATAGTAGGATCAAATGTCCCGTTTGACATAATCCCTGTTCCTGACCATGTTCCTCCCGATGGCGTGGCAACTATACCCGATGGTAAGCCCGTAGGACAAAAATCTTGAGGCATCGTGATTTGGGCAGAGTCGATTGCTGTTACAACAATATCTAAACTATCCAATTCTCCACACGATCCTTCTATTAAATGATACACTTTGTGTGTACCCGAGCCCGCTGACATTGGATCAAAAACTGGACTTGTACTGTCTGGCGAACTGATTCCGGGTCCATACCATTTACCCCCTGGATTAACAGATGTAAGTGTAATAGAACCATCCAACGGACACAAGGGTTGTACCGGATTGATATCGGCTTGAAAACTTGAATTTACTTGAACAACTATTTCTCCATGGCTTATGCAAGGGTAGCCGAAATCGTACGTAATGGTATGCGTACCAGAACCTGCAGCAATCGGATCAAACAAACCATTATTATCGACTCCTATTCCTGCCCAAGTACCACCTGCATCAATAAACGGAATTTGTGTAGCCGCATCACCAATGCAAAATGGACCAATCTGACTTATCGTAGCATCTTTCATACCTGACACATCGTTGTGTATTTCAGCAGTATCTTTTGCAGGGCAGCCATTAGCATCCGTCATGGCGTATTCGTAAATACCAGCGAACAATGAATCTGTTTGAAGGTCCACTCCACCTTCAGGCGTCCATAAACCTTGATTGTACGGTAATGTTCCTCCAGTAACTTCAGCAATGGCCAAACCATTTTTATTACCACATTCAGATGGTTTCAATTCTTCGGCAAGAACAACTAGTTCATCATCTGGTTCTAATAAAGTTGTATCCAAATCGAGTGTACATCCATTCAAATCGACAATACGAACAGCATAATCGCCTTCAGCAATATTGGCAATTGGATTGCCCAAAGTCATTGGGTTTGTATCCCAAATAAAACTATCGATAGGTGTTGCTGATGCTACATTCACAAAAATAGATCCCGTACTATCGTACTTGCACAAAATATCTACCGTGGTTAACACCGCTTCTACGGGTGCATGTACATCTATTAATATATCTTCTGTAAGGATACAGCCGTAATCGTTTTCAGCCGTAACAGTATACAACACAGCGCTATCCAATACAGTAAAAAATGGTGAAGGTCCAGAAGTACTGCTTATACCTGTAGTATTCGGCGTCCAAGTGTACGTTATAAAGCCTGGCGTCGAAAAATCTTTGATTTCGGTAATGTAGCCTTCGCAGGCAATGGTATCGATTGGGTTTGGTAGTTTTTCAGCTGCCACATTTACAGTTACAGAATCCATTATGCTACACGTTTTGTCGGAAACGGTATAGTAATACGTGGTAGTATCTGTAGGGTAAGCTAAAGGATTGTTGCAAGTAGTACAGCTTAATCCTGTACCAGGAGTCCAGTTGTAACTGTAATTGGCGTTGAATTGTGTTTCAAGTTGTACGGTATCACCGTAACATAAAAATTGCTCATCAATTGGATCAACAAGTAATTCTTCGATGGTTATGGTTTGACATATAATCTCTGTTAAATCACAAGGATCAAGCACACATATTTCAACCGTTTCACCTGCATCCAAAACAATATCAGTTAATGGCAGAACAGTAATTGAAGCCGTTGTAGTACCTGCCAAAACGGTTACGGAGTCAGGAAAATCTCTAAAGTCAACACCTCTTGTGGCTGTACCATTTACCGTAATTGGAAAAGAATAGTCTCGTGTTAAGGTTTGGCTAATTTCAAATACAAATTCCGCACTATCGCATTGCTCATACACCCTTCCACCTGCAAGCGTACCTGAAACTATTGGGTTATCTAAATCTACGCCGATTGAAACCAATGAATTTTCTTTAATAAGAACCGACGAATCATAAATACCATCACCACCATCAGCAATAGCTAAAGTCATATGATAGATAGAGCACGGTTTCACATTTATTGGAGCTGTTTGCAGAACAGTTGTGTAACCATCATAAATAAAGTCAGTTACAGGCATATTATTTTCAATATAGAATTGAACGTTCGCGGGAAAAACATCATTAATTGTCTTTATTGTAACAGGATCATTAGTTCCAGGTACTAATCCAATATTTTGATTTCCGACAATACCAGGACCAGAAACAAAAAATGCGAATGCATCATTGTAATTACCTGTAACAAATTCAGGATATTCTTCTGACGCAAATATGTATTCAAATTTAAACTGTGATGATGTAGCCTCCAAATCAAATTCTAGAATACATCTATCAAATGTATCATCTCCTGCAATTGTTGCAAGCGGTCCATAACCGGGAGCGCCATTGTTTGTTGATGCATTCGTAACACCCAAAAAACCACCTGTTCCAACAACATCATCAATATCCCCAGTACTCATTATAACACCTGCCCCAAGATTGAGGTTAACATTATTCTCGTCAAAAAAACCAACCGCTGCTGTTGGACATTGTAAGGAGGCGTTTGTAACGACAATACCATTACCAGCAATACGAGCAGCCAAAGTTGCAGCTACATTGTTTTTCACTACTGTAACCTGACCAAGTACTATCTGAGTTGAGAGTATGAAAAATGCAAAGTAAAAAACTAGTGAAAGAGGGTATCTTTTATGCATACAAGTGGTTATTCAAGGGTAAGGACAGCAAATTACTCATATCGTTGCCCTAGGCTTTTCATCCCACAGCTCTAACAATTCACAATTGGATGAAGTGACACAAAAATCGGATAAACGTATTAAGCAAAACCTTACTTTCGCACACAAACAAAATTGCTTCATGAGCACAATAAACATTACACTTCCTGATGCTTCTATTCGTACAGTTAGCGCAGGAACTACAGCTATGGACATTGCCCTTAGCATTAGCGAAGGTCTTGCCCGCAACGTATTAGCAGCCGACATCAACGGCGAAATCTGGGATGCAACCCGTCCTATCCTAACCGATTCTGACCTAAAATTACTTACCTGGAAAGACGACGATGGAAAAAACACCTTCTGGCACTCATCGGCTCACTTATTGGCCGAAGCCGTACAAGAATTTTATCCAAATGCGAAATTTGCTATTGGACCTCCAGTTGAAAACGGGTTTTATTACGACATCGACTTTGGCGACGATACTTTCTCTGAAAAAGATTTAGAAAAAGTTGAAAAGAGAATGATAGAACTCGCTAAGCAAAAAAATGCTTTCGAACGTTCAGAAATTTCTAAAGCCGAAGCTCTAAAATATTTCACCGAGACGAAGGATGTTTACAAACTAGAACTTATAGAAGGACTAGACGATGGCAGCATCACTTTTTATAAGCAAGGTGCTTTTACCGATTTGTGCCGTGGACCTCACGTACCACATACAGGACATATAAAAGCCATCAAATTGCTTAAAGTAGCGGGCGCTTACTGGCGTGGCGACGAGAAAAACAAAATGTTGACTCGTATTTACGGTATCACCTTCCCACAGAGCAAAGAATTAAAAGCCCACTTACACTTATTAGAAGAAGCCAAAAAACGCGACCATAGAAAACTTGGCAAAGAGCTTGGTTTGTTTGCTTTTTCTGAAAAAGTTGGCGCTGGACTACCTCTATGGTTACCAAAAGGAGCTGCTTTACGCGAGCGTTTGGTAGACTTTATGCGCAAAGCCCAATCTGAAATGGGTTACGAAGGCGTTATTACACCACACATTGCCAATAAAGACTTATACGTTTGTTCTGGTCACTACGAAAAATACGGAGCCGATTCATTCCAACCAATAAAAACTCCTAACGAAGGCGAAGAGTTTCTTCTGAAACCAATGAACTGTCCGCACCACTGCGAAATTTTCAAAGCCGTTCCACGTAGTTACAAAGAATTACCATTGCGATTAGCCGAATTTGGAACCGTTTACCGATACGAGCAATCAGGAGAATTACACGGATTAACCCGTGTAAGAGGTTTTACTCAAGACGACGCTCACCTTTTCTGTACCAACGACCAGGTAAAAGATGAATTCAAGAAAGTAATCGACCTTATTTTACATGTATTCAAATCGCTTGGTTTCACTGATTATTTGGCACAAGTATCTTTACGCGATCCAAATACGCCAGAGAAATATATCGGTTCTTTAGAAAACTGGGAAAAAGCTGAACGCTCTATCCAAGAAGCCGCTGATGAAAAAGGCTTACCAACTGTAGTAGAGTATGGAGAAGCGGCATTTTATGGTCCTAAACTAGACTTTATGGTAAAAGATGCCCTTGGAAGAAAATGGCAATTGGGTACTATACAAGTTGATTACAACCTTCCAGAGCGTTTTGAATTAGAATACACAGGTAGTGACAACCAAAAGCACCGCCCTGTAATGATACACCGAGCACCATTTGGATCGCTCGAACGTTTCATCGCTATATTGATAGAACATACGGCTGGAAAATTCCCACTTTGGTTAAACCCAGAACAAGTTGTAGTATTACCAATCAGCGAAAAGGTTAACAAATATGCCGAGGATTTAATTGGATTGCTAAAAAATTCCGATATTCGCGCCCTTATTGACAACCGAAACGAGAAGATTGGTAAAAAAATCCGTGAGGCTGAACTCAAGCAAATTCCATTTATGTTGATCATAGGTGAGCAAGAAGCAGAGAACGGCATGGTTTCATTAAGAAAAAAGGGAGAAGGTGATATTGGAGTGATGTCTGTAGAAGATTTCAAGACCTATATAGCCAAGGCCATAGAACAAGAACTTAACTAATAACTACTTTTTTAATTTGAAAAAAGGCAAAAGGAAAGAACCGCAAGTACTAAGAGTAAGTGCTTGTAAAATCAATGAAGACATCAGACATCCTGAAGTAAGGGTGGTTGGTGAAAACATTGAACCGGGAGTATACCCTACAAGAGAAGCGCTACAGATGGCACGTGATGCCGAAATGGACTTAGTAGAAATTACACCATCGGCGAAACCGCCAGTGTGTAGAATTACTGACTACAGCAAGTACATTTACGAGCAAAAAAAGCGTCAAAAAGAGCTTAACTCTAAACAAATAAAAGTTGTAGTTAAGGAAGTACGTTTTGGTCCCAACACGGATGAGCACGATTTTAACTTTAAGTTAAAGCACGCTAAAAAATTCCTTGAAGAAGGTGCAAAAGTGAAAGCGTTTGTATTTTTTAAAGGCCGTGCAATTGTGTACAAAGAACGTGGACAGATTTTGTTATTGAAATTTGCCCAAGCTCTAGAAGATTATGGTGTACTAGAAGCTATGCCAAAATTGGAAGGAAAAAAGATGATTATTTTCATCAACGCGAAGAAAACTAAGTAGTAAATATATACGCAACAACATGCCAAAGCTTAAAACAAACAGCAGTGCAAAAAAGCGCTTTAAACTTACCGGTAGTGGTAAAATAAAAAGAAAACACGCTTTTAAAAGCCACATCCTTACTAAAAAAGGAACAAAACAAAAAAGAAACCTTACCAAAAGTGGTTTGGTTGATAAAACAGATTTGAGCAACGTGAAAGCAATGCTTAACCTGTAAACAAATTTTAGGTCAATAAGTTAAAACCCGGAATAAAGTAACTAAGTGCTTAACCGCCACTTTATTTCAAAACTGTAAAGAAAATGCCAAGATCAGTAAACCACGTTGCCTCAAGAGCACGTAGAAAAAAAGTATTAAAACAAGCTAAAGGTTACTTCGGAAGAAGAAAAAACGTTTGGACTGTAGCTAAAAACGCCGTTGAAAAAGGTATGCAATACGCATACATCGGTCGTAAGCAAAAGAAAAGAAATTTCCGTTCACTTTGGATTATGCGTATCAACGCTGCCGTTAGACAACACGATTTGTCTTACAGCCAATTCATGGGCTTGTGCAAAAAGCACAATGTTGAGCTTAACCGTAAAGTTCTTGCTGATTTGGCAATGAACCAACCGGAAGCCTTCAAAGTAATTGTAGACAAAGTAAAAAAATAAGAATTTCACATTCTACTACTTAGTTTAAGATCCTCTCCTTTTCAGGAGGGGATTTTTTTTGCCTAATTTTCTGTTTATTTAATCCCTATGAAATTTGCCTACGCCATTGCTTACGTTGAAGATGTAGCTAAAACCACAACCTTCTACAAAAACGCTTTTGGGTTTGAAACCAAATTCATCAGTCCCGAAAAAGATTATGCTGAATTGATATCTGGAGATACCACTTTAGCCTTTGCATCGCTAGAGTTGGGCAATCAAAATATACCCATTGGCTTAAATCCACTCAACCAAAAGGAAATCCCTTTTGCCATCGAATGGGCATTTACTAGTGAAAACATTGATCTTGATTTTACGAAAGCACTCGATAATGGCGCTATTCTAATTTCACCAATTAAAACCAAACCTTGGGGACAACAAGTTGGCTATTTAAGAGATTTAAATGGTCATTTGATCGAGATTTGCACACCTATGAAAGAGTAATTTACAACTCAGTTTTGCACACCTAATCTATAATAAGGCATACATTTTTTGACCTGATGATTTTTATTAAAAACATTAGAAATTGATCCTAATCGACAAAGCAATCTGTCTAACAAACAAGCAAAAACTAACTTAAAACATGGAAATTACACATAACGCTGATGGCACAAGCCCTGTAATCATTACGGGTTTAGTAATTGTAGGAATAATCATTGCTGCAATAACATTGCTTATGATCATGAATAAAAAAAGAAAACAATAGTCGTACTTAAGTGGAATCTTTCTGAATCATCTTTATTAGAAAGAGCTTTCAGAAAACAACAAATCGTACAGCAAAAAAAAATGCCGTTAGATTTCTCCAACGGCATTTCAGTTATTTAAACGTGGTACTGTATTAGTCGATAGAAATCAATTCTACTTCAAATACCAAAACACTATAACTCGGAATACCTCTTGTTCCACGACTTCCGTAACCCAAATCTTGAGGAATGTGCAATCTCCACTTCTCTCCTGTTTTCATTAATTGCAAAGCTTCAACCCATCCGCGGATAACACCACCTACAGGAAAACTTGCTGGTTGACCTCTTTTAATAGAACTATCGAATACCGTTCCGTCGATCAATTTACCTTCGTAATGAACCGTTACTTTGCTTGCTAAAGTTGGACTTGTTCCAGCATCGTTGGCTTTAAGAACTTCGTAAATCAATCCTGATTCGGTTTTGGTAAATCCTTTTTTGCCATCCAATTCTTTAAGATACTTCTCTCCTGCTTCTTTGTTGGCTTTTTCTGCTTCTTCTTTTTTGCTCTTATAGTAAGACTCTACCAATTTATCCGAGTCGCCAGTACTCCAAAGTGGAGTTGATTTATTCACTACATCTTCAATGCCTTTAGCAATAGCCAAAGGATTCAATCCGCCAAGATCTATTTGCTCTTTCAGCTTATTGGCATAATTAGCACCTAATGCATACGATACACTATCAGCAATGGTCTTGATTTTAACCTTTACAGGTTTACTTTTTTGTGCCTGTACGGCAAATACAGTTAGCAATAATGCTGCGCTTAATGTAATTCTCATTCTCTGGTATATGTGTAATTATTATCGGTACTCAATTCTGAATTGAACTGATACCCTTCAAAATTAAAATCTTTTAAGGACTCTTTGTCTTTTGGACTAGCTTCCAAGCAAAATTTGGCAAACAAACCTCTTGCTTTCTTTGCAAAAAAACTGACTACTTTAAAGTTATCGCCTTTTTTCTCTTTGAATTCTACATTGAGAATATTCAACCCGTGGTTTTTAACCCCTACGATTACTTTGGCATATTCTATAGATGCTGCATTCACTATAAGCTCATTCGGATCATCCAACTCTGCTTTCAATGTGTTCACTACCGTATCGTTCCAATATTTATACAAATTGGTTTTAGCAGGAGTTATCTTAAGCGACGTTCCCATTTCCAATCGATAAGGCATGATGTTATCGAAAGGGCGTAAAATACCATACAATCCCGACAATATTCTAATCTGACTTTCGGCTCTATCCAATGCTTCTGGGCTTAAATTTGTAGCATCCAAACCTTTATATACATCCCCGTCAAAAGCAAAAAGTGCGGGACGGGTGTTGTTGTATTTCTGCAGTTCTTGAAAACGATCCACATTGAGTTGAGCCAAGTTATCGCTCAAATCCATCAGTTTTTTTACTTGTCGAACGCTTAGTTTTTCCAGCTTGCTCGCTAAGTAATTGGCATTATCTAATAGTTGAGGTACGGAAGTTTTCACTTCAGGGTAAGAATTTTCCCAATCCAAAGATTTGGCAGGAGACAACAATATTTTCATAATTACAGTTCGGCTATTTTTCTAATAACGTCTTCTAAAAGTGAGTCGGGACAACTAGCGCCAGAAGTAACAATGACCGTGTTTTTTGTACTCCAATCGATTTCTGTAGTAACAACCTTTTTTTGGTGCATATCAAAATGATGCACATCGTTCATTTCAAATTCTTCAGGTCCTTTAACAAAATAAGTTTCAAACTTCTTTTCTAAAAGTTCAACTAAATGAGATGTATTGCTGCTATTGTAACCACCGACAACAATGGCTACATCCGCTTTTTCGTCCAACAATGAATATGTAGATGTTTGATTGTCGTTGGTAGCATAACACAAGGTGTCGCGCGTATCGGCAAAGAAGTTTTTCACTTCTGTACCGTGTATTTCCGTAAAAATTGTTTTGAAATAATCTGCAATGGCTTGAGTGTCTTCAGCCAACATGGTCGTTTGGTTTACTACCCCTATTTTTTTCAAGTCTAGCTTTGGGTCGAATCCTGCAGAAGCTCTGTGCGAGAATAATGCATCAAAATCATCGAATGATTGAGACAAAACCATTTCGCCCAACAATTTGGCTTCGGCCATGTCTTTTAGCACTAAAGCCTTTCCTGTTTTATTGGCTTGACTAAAAGTAGCTCGGGTTTCTTCGTGCGAAGGTTTACCGTGGATCAATATCGTGTGTTCGCCTTCGCCTAATTTGGCCGAACGTTTCCACACCTTCTCAACAAACGGACAGGTGGTGTTGTACGATTTCAAATCAACGCCTTTTGCACTAAGAATGTTCTCCAAATCTACCGTAGTACCAAATGCAGGAATAAGCACTACATCATCGGCAGTAACATCGTCAATCGGATGCAATTCATTGCCTTTGGTGTCTTGTAAAAAGCGGATACCATTTTCTTCAAGGTCTTTGTTTACAACTGGGTTGTGTATCATCTGACTCAACAGAAAAATACGTTTTCCAGGATTTTCTCTTACAGCTCTGTAGGCACGTTCTATAGCATTCTCCACTCCAAAACAAAAACCGAAATGGCGAGGAATAATGAAAGTACGAGTACCCAAAGTCAAACTGCTTGGAGTGAAATCTTTCTTTAGAGGGTCTTCCTTTTTGCGCTTATTTTTAAGCTCAGCAATAAGGTTTGACTTGTATATATCGGGAATATCAAAAGATCTCATGGTGAACTAACGCAAAATGATTGGAAAAAGTAAATGCATAAAAGCTTCGTTATCAATAAATCAGTACCTTTGCCGTCCGTTTTGGTAACGGGAAGCTACTTGGGGCTAAAACTAAACAAACCTCTTTTACTAAACCAAGAATAGGTAAAATACAAATTAACAACGCCAACATGGCAAATTCAAAAACTTGGAACACTCCAACACAAGACGACTTTAACTGGGACGACTTTGAGAGCAACCAAAATCAACAAGAAATAAGTGCTGACATCGACGAACGTTACGAAGGCACTTTAACTTCAATTGAAGAGAAAGAAGTTATCAAAGGTACGGTAACAGCAATCACTAAAAAAGAAGTAATCGTATCTATTGGATACAAATCAGAAGGGATTATTCCTGCAAACGAATTCCGTTACAACGAAGAATTAGCCGTTGGAGACGAAGTTGAAGTATTTGTAGAATCTCAAGAAGACAGATCAGGTCAATTGATCTTGTCTCACAAAACAGCAAGAACTAAAAACGCTTGGACAGAAATCAACGAATCTCTTGAACACTCTAAGATTGTTAAAGGATTTGTTAAAGCACGTACTAAAGGTGGACTTATCGTTGATCTATTCGGTATCGAGGCATTCTTACCAGGTTCTCAAGCTGACGTTAAGCAAATCAAAGATTTCGACGTTTTCTTGAATAAAACTATTGAACTTAAGGTTATTAAAATTAACCAAGAGTCTAAAAACGTTGTTGTTTCTCACAAAGCTATTATCGAGGCTGAACTTGAAGAGCAGAAGAAAGAGATCATGGCTCAACTTGAAGTTGGACAAGTTCTTGAAGGTGAGGTTAAAAACATCACTAACTACGGTGTGTTTGTTGACTTAGGTGGTGTTGATGGATTGATCCACATTACTGACCTTAGCCACAACCGTATTTCTAACCCTGAAGAGGTAGTAGAAGTTGGTCAAAAACTAAACGTAGTAATTACAAAGTTCGAGACAGAAGGCGAGAAAAAGAGAATTTCTCTTGGTTTGAAGCAATTAGAAGCTCATCCTTGGGATACTCTACCAGAAAACATCGAAGTTGGTGCTAAAATAGTTGGTAAAGTAGTTGTAGTAATGGATTACGGCGCGTTCGTAGAAATTGCTCCAGGTGTTGAAGGATTATTGCACGTTTCTGAAATGTCATGGTCTCCACGTTTACGCTCTCCTAACGACTTCATGAAAGTTGGTGACGAGATCGAAGCTGCTATCATTGAGCTTGACAAAGACAGTCGTAAGATGTCGCTTTCTAAGAAAGTATTACTTCAAGATCCATTCGATAGCATCGAAACTAAGTACCCAGTTGGTTCTAAGCACAAAGCTATCGTTAGAAACTTCACTGCTTTCGGTGTATTCTGTGAGTTAGAAGAAGGTATTGACGGATTGTTGCACATTTCTGACCTTTCATGGGTTAAGAAATACAACCACCCATCTGAATTTACTAAGATCAGCGAAGAGTTAGAAGTTCAAATCTTGAGCATCGACAAAGAAAACCGTCAAATTTCTATCGGACACAAACAACTTGAGGAAAACCCTTGGGATGTATTCGAAACAATTTTTGCTAACGGATCTGAGCACGAAGGTACTATCGAGAAAATCGAAGGTAACAACGCGTTCATCGCATTGCCATACGGAAACGTAGGTCAGTGTACTGTTAAGCAATTGCGTAAAGAAGACGGTAGCAAAGCTGCAGCTGAAGAAACTTTGAAGTTTGTTGTAACTGACTTCAATAAAGACGCTCGTAGAATTGTTGTTTCTCACACACGTACATTTGACAACAAAGCAGCAAGTGATGCAGCTCCAAAAGCAAATGCAGGTGGTGGAAACTCTAACACAAACTACAAACCAACTGAGAAAGCTGAAAAGACTACTCTAGGTGATTTGGATGTGTTGGCTAACCTACGCGATAAAATGAACGAAGGAAAGAAGTAATTCTTGACTAAACATACCATTGCAAAAACCTCCCTTCATCGGGAGGTTTTTTTTTGCCCTGCTAATTCATTTACTACTCATATATTTGTGCCAATGAGCGGAAGCATACCATTGCTCAATCACGAGCAAATATTACTTACCATAAAGCGCATAGCTAGAGAGGTTATTGAAAATCACGATTTCTCTAACGACTCTGTCCTTATTGGCTTACAGCCACGTGGCGTTTTGTTTGGTCAAAAAATTAGAGACGAAATTCAAGCCATAACAGGCAAAAACGTTCAGTACGGTGAGTTGGACATCACTTTCTATAGAGATGATTTCCGTACAAGAGACATGCCTTTAGAACCAAGTTCTACCAAAATAGATTTCAGCATACAAGACAAAAAAGTGGTGATGGTGGACGATGTACTCTACACCGGTAGAAGTGTCCGTGCCGCCTTGGATGCTCTACTCGATTTTGGAAGACCTAGTCAAGTAGAATTTATGGTCTTGGTAGACAGACGTTTTTCTAGACACCTACCTATACAAGCCGATTATGTTGGCAAGTCGGTAGATTCTATTGAAAGCGAACGCGTGAGCGTAAACTGGACTGAAAAAGATTTTCAAGTAAACCTTTATACCCCCAAAGTATAGCCATGTCATTATCCACCTCTCACTTATTGGGTATAAAAGATCTTACACCCCAAGACATTGAACTGATATTTGCCACAGCAGACAACTTTAAGGAAGTCCTAAACAGACCCATTAAAAAAGTGCCTTCGTTGCGCGATATTACCATTGCCAATCTCTTTTTCGAAAACAGTACCCGAACAAAGCTTTCGTTTGAACTGGCAGAAAAAAGACTATCGGCCGACACTATTAATTTTGCAGCATCTGGTTCTTCGGTAAAAAAAGGCGAATCGCTTATTGATACAGTCAACAACATCTTGTCTATGAAAGTAGATATGGTGGTAATTCGTCATTCCGAACCTGGTGTACCCAAGTTTTTATCGGAACGAGTAAACTCTGTTATCATAAACGCTGGAGACGGCGCACACGAACACCCTACACAAGCTTTATTAGACGCCTACTCTATCCGCGAGAAATTTGGAGAAGTAAAAGGCAAAAAAGTTTTGATTGCTGGCGATATATTGCACAGTCGAGTAGCGTTGAGTAACATATTATGCCTTAAAAAACTAGGCGCAGAAATAATGCTGTGTGGCCCTGCTACACTTATTCCTAAGCACATTCACGAATTGGGTGTGTTGATAGAAAACGATATTGACAAAGCTTTAGCTTGGTGCGATGTTGCCAACGTATTGCGCATACAATTCGAACGCCAAGATGATAAATATTTCCCTTCGTTAAGAGAATACCACCAACACTTTGGGGTAACTAAAAAACGATTGGATGCCTTGGATAAACCCATCGTAATTATGCACCCTGGGCCTATCAACCGAGGGGTAGAATTAAGCAGCGACGTGGCCGATTCCGATCAAGCCATAATTTTACAACAAGTTGAAAACGGAGTAGCAATACGCATGGCTGTTTTGTACCTTCTAGCCTCTAAAATCAAGAAATAATGACGAAAACAGAAAATTATTGGTTGGTCGATTCCAAAAACTTTGACGCTAGTACTGCTTTAGGCGATGTAACTGACGCTTTAGTTGAATTGCATGCAGAAACTACCGACGCAGAATTGAGTGCCATATTAGAAGTATTTACCAATGTGGTGTTTTTCGGTAATACCGATTTCGATAACGATTCCATTACCATAGTTCCTAGTAAAAACGAAGCCGAAGACTACCTATACATGCTAAAAATAGAGCAAGATTTGGGTGATTTCGAATGAGTTTTGAATTGCAAATACTAGGCTGCGGATCGGCCGTGCCCACCGTACAACGTTTCCCCACCAGCCAAGTACTTAATATTCAAGAAAACTATTTCCTTATAGATTGTGGCGAAGGCGCCCAGATGCAAATGCGTCGCTTTGGAGTAAAACTCCAGAAAATAGACCACATCTTCATTTCGCACATGCATGGCGATCATTACCTCGGACTGTCGGGCTACTTGCAAACCTTGCACATGTTGGGCCGAGAAAAAACCATTCACATTTACGGTCCTAGCGAATTAGAACCCTTGGTACTCGATCATTTCAAAATACCAGGAGCCGAATTGCGCTTCGAAATAAACTTCACTCCTACAGATCATACTCAAAAGAACTGTCTGTTGGACAAAAAGACCTTCACAGTACACTCGTTCCCATTAAAGCACAAAGTGCCCACTACAGGCTTCTTATTCACCGAAAAGGCTAAGCGAAAGACCTACGATAAGCGCATGGGCGATTCTTACGGCGTTCCTACTTATTGGATCAACAGAATTAAAGAAGGCCAAGATTATGTCGCTGAGGATGGTGAGGTTGTCTCCAACGAAAAACTAACCCTACCAGCACCTCTTTCCTATTCTTACGCTTTTTGCAGCGATACGGCATATATAGATTCATTGGCAAAGGACATTGCTCCGGTCGATATGCTTTATCACGAAGCTACTTTTTTAGAACGCGAAAATAGTCGAGCCAAAAGTACTTTGCACAGCACGGCGCAAACCGCAGCCAAACAGGCAACATTGTGTGGTGCGAAAAAATTAATATTGGGTCACTTCAGCGCGCGCTACCCCAACACAAAACCTTTCATACTAGAGGCGCAACCTCATTATTCAGGTGAAATTATCATTGCTGAAGATGGCTTAATTGTGACGGCGAATTAATTCGTTAAACCACACGAAGAGTACCGATAGCTACCGTTGCCAGTAATTAAAAATGAGACGAAAAATCAAATGAAAAAAGCATACTTTATCCTTATTTTATTAATAACGAACTCCTTTTGTTATGGGCAAGAGAAAAAATCATCTGAACTATATAAAATAATAAAAGAAAAAGACAGTCTTCTTTTCAACATTGGGTTTAATCATTGTGACATTTCACAGTTTAATAAATTAGTTAGTGAGAATTTTGAATTTTATCATGATGTATCTGGAACAACAAATTCAAAATTAAAATTTATTCAAAGTATTGAAAATGGTCTTTGTAAACTAAACTATAAACCAAAAAGAATTTTAGACGAAGAATCTGTGGAAATTTTTCCATTAAAGGAAAATGGTGTTTTGTATGGTGCTATTCAAAATGGAGCGCATAATTTTTATGCAATAGAAAACGATAACACAGAATATCTGACAAGTATTGCAAAGTTTACGCATTTATGGATTTTAGAAAATGGAAAATGGCAATTAAGTAAGGGTTTAAGTTATGACCACAAAAGCTTTGAGAAGCCAATCAACAAAAACATCCTATTCATAGATGAAAATGAAACAGAAAGATATTTAAACCAAAAGAAAATTCCAGCATTAGGTATTGGATATATTGAGAATGCAGAAATTAAACAGATTGAAGTATTTGGAGAATTAGAAAAAGGAAAACAAGCACCAAAAAATACAATTTGGAATGTTGCTTCATTAACAAAGCCAATTGTTACTATGCTCACAATGAAATTAGTACATAATGGGGATTGGGACTTAGACGAACCAGTTTATCACTATTGGATTGATCCGGATGTAAAAAAGGATAAAAGGCACAAAATTCTTACCAGTAGACATATTTTAAGCCATCAAACTGGATTTTCTAATTGGCGTTTTACAGATGAAAAATCTCAAAAATTGATATTCCATTTTGAACCTGGAACAAAGTATCAATATTCTGGTGAAGGATTTGAGTACTTGAAAAAAGCCCTTGAAAACAAGTTTAATGTTTCTCTTCAAAATCTAGCGGACTCTTTAATTTTTAAGCCTTTGAAAATGAATGATACTCGATTTTATTGGGACGACAAAATGGATGATTCAAGGTTTGCCAAATGGCATTCCCCTGAAGGCGAACTATATGAAAATTATAAAAAAACAGGTGTATCCGCAGCAGACGACTTATTGACAACCGTTGAGGATTATACCAAATTTATCAATTACGTTATTAAAGGAGCAGGAATATCCGAAAAACTCTACACAGAAATGGTTTCGGAACAAGTAAGAATAAACGACTTCAAACATTGGGGATTAGGTTGGTGGATTGACGAAAACATTAACAGTAATAATGATTACGCAATGGTTCACGGTGGTGATGACATTGGAGTACACACAATTGCTTTTATAATACCAAAAACAAAACAAGGTCTTGTAATCTTTACAAACTGTGACAATGGAACGAGTGTTTTCGCAGATATTTTATTAAAATATTTAGAGGAAAATGGAAAGGGAATACTTGAAATTGAAATGAAATAATTATGGTTCCCCCCCGCTACCGCACGTACCGATAGCTATAAATCCTTCATAAGACAAGAAAAAACTCTTAAAACAAAAAAAACCGCCTCTACTGCTATAGTAAAGACGGTTTGGTATAAACTTAATACGTTATCAATTAAGACATTGTAGCACTACCTGCGCGTTTTCTTTCATGCTCTTCTAGGAAGATTTTACGCAAACGAATGTTTTTAGGCGTTACTTCAACATACTCATCTCCTTGGATGTATTCCAAAGCTTCTTCTAACGAGAATATTTTAGCTGGAGCGATACGCATTTTTTCATCCGTACCAGAAGAACGCATGTTGGTCAATTGTTTCGTTTTTGTAACGTTTACAACCATATCACCTACACGGGTGTTTTCTCCAATAACTTGACCTTTGTAAATCTCAGCCCCAGGAGGTACAAAGAAAGTACCACGGTCTTGTAATTTATTCAAAGAGAAAGGAATGGCTGTACCTGTTTCCATACTGATCAAAGATCCGTTCTGACGTCCAGGAATTTCTCCTTTAAACGGTTGGAATTCCACAAAACGGTGAGCCATAATAGCTTCACCTGCAGAAGCAGTCAACAAATAGTTTCTCAAACCAATAATACCACGTGAAGGAATGTTGAACTCCAAAATCATACGATCACCTTTTGGTGTCATACTCAAAAGTTCACCTTTACGCAAAGTAACAGCTTCAACGGCTTTACCAGATACTGCATCTGGAATATCAATAGTCAATTCTTCAACTGGCTCGCTTTTTACACCATCAATTTCTTTGATGATAACACGGGGCTGTCCAACTTGGATTTCGTAACCTTCGCGACGCATAGTTTCTATCAAAACAGAAAGGTGCAATACACCACGACCGAAGACAATAAACTTATCTGCTGAATCTGTTTTTTCAACACGCAAAGCCAAGTTTTTCTCAAGCTCTTTGTCTAAACGATCAGAAATATGACGGCTGGTTACAAATTTACCTTCTTTACCAAAAAACGGAGAATCATTGATGGTAAACAACATGCTCATTGTAGGCTCATCGATAGGTGTAGAAGCTAACGGCTCTGGGTTTTCAGCATCGCATACTGAATCTCCAATGTCGAAGTTTTCAAGACCTACTATCGCGCAAATATCACCAGGTTGAACCTCAGTTACTTTAATACGCTCAAGTCCTTCGTAAATGAACAACTCTTTTACTTTAGCCTTTACAGTAGACCCGTCTCTTTTAGAAAGAATCACGTTTTGGTTTTCTGTCAAAGAACCTCTCAATAAACGACCAATAGCGATACGTCCAACGAAAGAAGAAAAATCCAAAGAAGTGATCAACATTTGTGTATTACCTTCTTCAATTTTAGGCGATGGAATGTGCTCTAAAACACAATCAAGCAATGGAGTGATGCTATCACCGTGATCTTTGTAATCAACGTCCATCCAACCATTTTTAGCTGAACCGTAAATTACAGGGAAATCCAATTGCTCTTCTGTTGCGTCCAATTGGAACATCAAATCGAATACCTTTTCGTAAACCTCTTCAGGAGTACAGTTAGGCTTATCTACTTTGTTTACAACTACAATTGGTTTAAGACCCAAAGCCAAAGCTTTTTGCAACACAAAACGAGTTTGTGGCATAGGTCCTTCAAATGCATCAACCAATAGCAATACACCATCGGCCATGTTAAGTACACGTTCTACTTCACCACCAAAATCGGCGTGACCAGGAGTGTCGATAACGTTGATCTTAGTGTCTTTGTACAATAACGATACGTTTTTAGATACGATGGTAATACCACGCTCGCGTTCTAAATCGTTGTTGTCCAACATTAAGTCGTTGCGCTCTACTCTTTCGTCAAAAGCGTTACCGGCTTCGATCAGGCGGTCAACCAAAGTGGTTTTACCATGATCGACGTGAGCGATAATGGCGATGTTTTTTAATTGAATCATCTATGCGTATTATAAGCGTGCAAAGGTAAGTTTAAAAGATTGTGTTTTTTCCTTTTTTTAATTTTAAATTGATTTATTTACAAAGTGTTAAAGTCAAAGCTCATTAACGGAAGTCTATTTTTAGTGCTGTCCATTCTTCTAACAATACTGCTAGCCTCGCTTTGGGGCTATTTGGCTATTGGCTTTTATACTCAAACAGGTTTCATGGCTTTGCTCAATGGATTTCTATTTGGAACCCTTTACGCACTTTTTATTGGCAAAACCAATCAAGGTTATTTTGTTTTGGTTTGCATTGCCTGTGCTTTAATTAGCATCAATCTCGGTATTTACATAGGCTACGCCTATACTGAACAAAACGATTTGATTGTTGAAAGCGCGGCACATCCTTACAGTACATCACTTCAAACCTTGAAAAAAATCAGTTTTTCGAGATACGAAAACTTTGCAGGGTACTTAGCTGAAACCAATTCTTACAAAATATGGTTTTGGCACTTTTTGGTTCTACTAGCTGCTTGGCAACAAATTAGAACCAGTGGACAAATTAAAACACGCATATATAGGTTCAAAAAGTTCTTACTTTCGTCCAAAAATTAATCATGTCTTTGAAATCGCTTTTTTTCCTTGCTCTAATCTCGGCTACTCTATTTTCGTGCACGGTTCGAAACGATATCATGTTCAAAGACATAAAAAACTTTGAGTACGCCAACAAAATGGATGCGTATGACGAAGACTATGTTATTGCTGAAAACGATATTCTATCATTTACTCTTTACACGAAAAACGGTTTACAAATAATTGATTTCACCGCTGGTGCGACTTCAAGCAGTTCGTCAGGTAACAATGGTGGACAACAAAATAGATTGCGTACAACAGGTCTTCAATACGTTGTTGAAAAAGATGGTATGGTGAATTTACCATTGGTAGACCGAGTTAAAATATCTGGACAAACCATCAAAGAGTTAGAGTTTTTTCTAGAAAAACTTTATTCAAAATACTATGTTGATCCTTACATCACTGTTCAAATCAACAACAACCGAGTAATTGTTTCAACTGGTGGCGGTGGGTCGGCTAAAGTTGTCACACTTTCAAACAGAAACACAACTGTTTTTGAAGCACTTGCTTTAGCTGGAGGCATTAACTCGGAAGGCAATGCCAAAAAGATAAAACTGATACGCAAAAACGACCAAGGCGAATACGATGTTTACCGCATTGACCTGTCTACTATCGAAGGCCTTTCTGATGCTGACATTACTGTACAAGCCAACGATATTGTTTATGTACAACCTACAAGAAACTATGTACGTGACGCTGTTAGAGAGTTAGGGCCATATTTGTCTTTACTTTCTTCAAGCTTGCTTATTTACAGTCTTGTTCGGTAATAAGTAATTTGGTACAACACACAGTATCATCGTCAACAAAGCATTTACCAACAACATTTCGTAACCAAAATCGTAGCCACCTAAAATTTCAGTGTCGTATACATTCAATAGGTAGCACAACACTGGCGCTATAATTACGGCAGCATAAATAACGGGTCTAAACTTCACTTCTATTTTCAGAATATGCATGGCAAACAAAGCCAAAATAGGGCCGTATGTGTACGTTGCTGCATACAACAGTTGCCCAATTACAGATTGTTCATTGTAGGCATTGAATAGTACGATAACAACAAATACAAGACCACAAACTAGCGTTTGCACCATCTTCCTTTTTCTAATGGCATCTTTACCAGAAAGTTTTTTATCGTACGAAAGCACGTCGCAATACATACTCGTGGTTAACGCAGCAATGGCCGAATCGGCACTACTATAGGCTGCAGCAATTAAACCCAATGCAAACAAAATTTGTGGCCAAATACCCAAATGGTTGTCCAATGCCAACATCGGGAAAATCTCATCGGTTTTTGAAGGCAATTCAATTCCTTTTTCAGTGGCAAATACCAAAAGTGCGGCCCCAAACAACAAAAATACGGCGTTTACGAATATCAAAACAGTACTGAATGTCCACATGTTTTTTTGACTCTCTTTCAAACTTTTGCAGCTCAAATTTTTCTGCATCATGTCTTGATCAAGCCCCGTCATCGTTAAGGCAATCAATGCGCCACCAAAAAATTGCTTCAAAAAATGCCCCGATTCTTTTACATCGTTGAAATTGAATATTTCAGTATATCCCTTGTCTCCTGAAACTTGAATGAGTTCCATTACTGACATATCGAGGCTAGACAGTATTGCATACAAACTAACGCCTACCGCCAAAAGCATAAATAGAGTTTGAATGGTATCGGTTATTACAATCGTCTTAATCCCTCCCTTTTGGGTGTAGACCAAAATCAAACCAATGGAAATGATAACTGAAACCCAGAAAGGCAAGTTGTAATCAGCCAACAAAAAATTGTTCAGCACAATGCATACCAAGTACAAGCGAAAAGATGCGCCCAAAATTCTGCTCAATTGAAAAAATATGGCCGCACTCAATCGACCTTCCTTTCCCATAGATTCTTCAAGGATAGAATATATTGATGTGATTTTGCTTTTGTAAAATAGAGGTAATAAGACTTGAGCTATGATGGCATACCCTATAAAGTATCCCAAAACCACTTGCATGTAAGCCATAGCATTAGAACCAACCCAGCCCGGAACGCTTATAAAAGTTACCCCAGACAAACTAGTGCCTATCATACCAAACGCTACCAAATACCATTTAGAAGAGCGTTTGCCTGTAAAAAAGGAATCGTTGCTACCGTCCGATTTAATGAGTTTAGAAATAGCATACAATGCTAAAAAGTACCCTCCTATTATCAGCAATAAATTTTCTTTAGTCATCGGCTGCAGCGCATTTTATTCTTTTATTCGCAGGCAATATATGGATGAATTAAAAAGTAAAATACTGGCCAATGCAGTAGAAAATTTAGCCTCATTACCTGGTGTGGGCAAAAAAACCGCTCTACGCCTAGCTTTATCCATGCTCAAATGGCCAAAACACAACATCGTATCTTTTTCAGATGCCTTTGCCAGTTTAGCCAACGATATTAAACAATGCTCGGTTTGCAACAACTATTGCGATTTAGATATTTGCGATTTATGCGACGACCCTAAACGCAAGCCAGAAACCATTTGTGTTGTTCAAGATGTAAGAGATTTGCTCGCGATAGAGGGAACATCATCGTACAAAGGCATGTACCACATTTTAGGAGGATTAATTTCCCCACTAGAGGGTATAGGTCCAGAGAAACTTTACATCGACAATCTTATTTCGCGTTTAGAAACAGGTGAAGTCAAAGAAATTATTTTTGCTTTAAATTCTACTGTAGAAGGTGAGACCACAGCTTTTTACATTTACAACAGCATAAAAACCAAGGTAGATGTTTGTTCTACTTTAGCCAAAGGCATATCTTTTCAGAACGAACTAGAATATACCGACCAACTAACATTAGGAAAGTCAATAGAAAACAGAACCCTATTCAGCCACTAACCCATGCAACTAAGCATTGTAATAGTTAACTACAACGTTAAGTACTTTATAGAACAGTGCTTGCTTTCAGTAAAGAAGGCCATTGAAGGTATTGACGCGGAAGTATTTGTAGTAGACAATGCCTCGGTAGATGGGTCGGTGGAAATGTTGCGCGAAAAATTTCCTTGGGTAGAAACCATTGCCAATGTTGACAACAGAGGTTTTTCTAAGGCCAACAATCAAGCCATTCGCATATCAAAAGGTAAGTATGTATTGCTTTTAAACCCTGACACGGTTGTTGAAGAAGATTGCTTCAAAAAATGCATTGCTTTTGCTGAAAAACAAGAACAATTTGGATCGTTAGGTGTAAAAATGATCGATGGTTTGGGTGAATTTCTTCCTGAATCAAAACGTGGATTGCCATCTCCCAAAGTAGCTTTCAGCAAAATATTTGGGCTATCAAAACTCTTTCCCAATTCCAAAAAATTCGGAAAATACCATCTCACTTATTTATCGAAAGACGAAAACCACGAAATAGATGTGCTTTCGGGCGCTTTTATGTTCATGGCAAAAGAAGCTCTAGACAAAGTTGGTCTTCTGGATGAAACATTCTTCATGTATGGAGAAGACATCGATTTAAGTTATCGCATACAACTTGGTGGTTTTAAAAACTATTACTACAGCGGAACCACCATCATTCACTACAAAGGAGAAAGCACTAAAAAAGGCAGCATAAATTACGTTTACGTTTTTTACAAAGCCATGGTGATTTTTGCCAACAAGCATTTCAAGGATGGGTACTCTAAGTTGTTTGGTTTTTGCATTTACTCGGCTATTTACTTTCGGATGGCATTATCGTTAGTCAAACGATTCATCAGCACCATTACATTGCCCCTATTCGACGCCCTTTTCGATATCACTATTTTGTTGGGCATCATCACTTTTGTTCATAAAGAAATACCTGAAAACGTACTATTTACAACCAGCCTAATACTAGCAAGTAGCTATACATTATCCTCGATTTTATTCGGATTATTCCGAGCAAAAAACTTCATAAAACGATGGCTGAAATTCATTGTTCCAGCCTTTTTGGTGGTCTTTACGGTTTATAGCTTGTTGCCCGAAGATTATCGTTTTGGTCGATTGATTATAGCTGTATTTGCACCTTTGCATTTACTGGCCTTACTCCTAACACGTGGTTTAGCCGACAAAATATTTGGCACTCGTTTTCTTAAAACAGAAACGTTAAAGAAACTCCTCATCATCGGTAGTAAAACAGAAATTGATGAAATAAAAAGCCGCTATCCAATGAGCAAACGTTTTGGGCAAGTAGCCGAAATTTCTCATCTAAAAAACGATACAATTTTATCGAAATTAACCTCCTTAGTCGCATCGGAAAAACCACAAGAAATATTGTTTTCTTCAGAAAGTTTTACTGCTGGAACCATTATGCAATGCATGATGTTGGATTTATACGGCAAGCCTGAAATAAAGATTGCTCCCACCGGAAGTAATTTTGTAATTGGCAGCAATTCTATACATAGTCAAGGAAGTGTATATACCGAGAGTGATAATTTCATCGGCTTAAAAGACAACAAGCGTAAAAAACGATTTTTGGATATTGCTTTAGCTCTATTCTGTTTGATGCTTTTCCCGTTAGCGTTATTCCTGCCAGGATTCAAAAAAATATTGCTTCATTCGGGAAAACTCATAGCGGGTTCTAAAACGGTTATTGGTGTTCAAAATCAAGAAGAAAGTCAGTTAAAAGACAGCATTTTCAAAATAGCTACGCTTTCAGAAAGTGATGAGCAAGGATTCCGAGAAGAATATCAATTTATAAAAGATTACAGTGTTGAGCGCGATTTATTCTATGCTTTTCGCTTCATTTTCAGCCAAGTATAGCCTTCATCGCCTTCGATTTGCTTAAGAGTTAATTTAGGCTAATTTTGTTTCACCTTAAAAAGGCGTTTACCGTATGGCACAAGTTGAAATTTTATTGCCTAGCATGGGCGAGAGTGTGGCTGAAGCAACCGTTACAAAATGGATGGTTTCAGAAGGAGATGTAGTAGAACAAGACGATACCATCGTTGAAATTGCTACCGATAAAGTAGATAGTGAAGTTCCAGCACCACAAGATGGTACAATAGTTAAAGTATTGTGCGCAGAAGGTGATGTGGTTCAAGTCGGTTCCCCAATAGCTATTATTGAAATTGAAGGCGCAGGCTCTCCTGCACCATCTGCTCCAAAAGCAGAAGCAACACCAGAAGTAGCTAAAGCTGCAGAAAAGATTGAAGCAACAGTTACAGCTGCAGTTGAAACAGCTAATGTTGGTAACGATGGCGACAATGGATTTTTATCTCCATTGGTTAAAAGCATCGTGAAAACAGAAAATATCACTCAAGCCGAATTGGATGCTATTCAAGGTTCTGGTAGAGATGGTAGAATTACAAAAGACGATATCATGAAATATTTGGAAGGTGGTAGAAAAGCCCCAGCCAAAACTGTTTCATCATCTGCACCGGCTGCTAGTAAACCAGCAGCTAAAGCTCCTGCACCAGCCGTTGCTATGGGTTCTGGCGATACCATTATTGAAATGGACAGAATGCGCAAACTCATTGCTGACCATATGGTAGCAAGTAAGCATACTTCTCCTCACGTAACTTCATTTGTTGAAGCTGATGTTACCAACATTGTAAATTGGAGAAACAAAATCAAGAACAAATTTTTGGCTCAAGAAGGCGAAAAAATCACTTTCACACCTATCTTTATTGAAGCTATTGCTAAAGCCATTAGAGAATTCCCTGACATTAATGTTTCTGTAAAAGATGGTACACACATCATCAAAAAATCGAATATTAATATCGGTATGGCAGCAGCATTACCAAGCGGCAACTTAATTGTTCCTGTAATTAAAAATGCTGACCAACTTAATCTTGTTGGACTTACTAAAGCTGTTAACGATTTAGGTAAACGTGCTAAAGCCAACAAATTGGTTCCAGACGAAATTCAAGGTGGTACATACACAATGACCAACTTAGGTAGCTTCGGAAACGTATTCGGAACACCTATTATCAATCAGCCACAAGCAGCCATTATGGGTGTAGGTGCCATTGTAAAAAAACCAGCTGTAATTACTACAGAACATGGCGACGTTATTGCTATCCGTCATTTCATGATGTTATCGCATGCTTACGATCACCGTATAGTAGATGGATTCTTAGGAGGAAGTTTTGTTAAGCGCGTTGCCGAACTATTAGAAAGTTTCGACCCTAACAGAGAAATATAACCCATGAATAAAGCCCTCTTTTTCATACTCAGTTTTGCTTTTATAGCTTCCTCTAGCTACGCTCAGTTTTCTAGAAGCGCAGATTATAAAAACGAGGAGGACGCTAAAATAGTAGTTACCGATAAAGAGGGTAATGTTGTAAAACCTGTCAATTTTGATGATTACAAAAAAGAAGGTTGGGACGAAAAAGAACCTAAAGAGGGCAAAAAAGGAAAGGCTTCTAAAGAAGAAAAACTAGCCGAAAAAGCTCAAAAAGAGGAACTAAAAAAACGAGAAAAAGAAGAAAAAGCTCGTTACAAAAAACGTCCAAATTTTGATGATTTTGAAGATGAAATTCTTTACGACATCAACCCAAACGATTTCGCGAAAAAGAAAAGTACAATAGCAGGGACTATTCCCGAGGAATACACCAGAGAATATTTACCTTATATCTACAACCCAAAAAACAAATCAGTTTACAACGACTTGAAACTGAAGGTTAATAAAGATGATGCCGATGAATTTCGACTGTACGCCTATCGAAATCATATCGATGTAGATTCAAACAATGCAGGAATTAGAATGCCAACGTTCAAGGACGTGGATTCTAAAAACGATTTTAGGTTTGATAAAGCAAAGCAGTTGATGGAAAATGGTTTTTTCTCAACAGCACTACCTTTATTACTTGAAATTCAACGAGTTGACGGTAGAAACCCTGACATCAATCAGTGGATAGGAATCTGTTACCTAAGTGGTTACAATAACCAATGCCGATCTATTCCTTACTTAAGAGCAGCAGCGGCTAATACCGACTTAAAATACAAAGAATACAAAGCTCAAAAAGTTGCAGGAAACGATATTGATGCGATTTTCTTATTGGCATCGGCCTATCAAAGATGTGGTAAGCTTGAAGACGCTGACGCTACATTCCGAACATATATTGAAGCTGTAAAAAACAATAAAAAATTCGCGAAGGATGTAGAAGATGCTAAGATGCATTTACTACAAATTAGTCAAGCTGAAAGATTACTCGGCATGCGAGGCAGGCAGTTTGAGACAACCAATTTGAGTGAAATCAATACTTTGTACTCAGAAATAGCGGCTCGACCTGTTGGAAACAACACATTGTTATTTGCTAGTGCTAAAGAACCCGATCAATTCCCTAACAAAATCAACTTCAAAGAAGGGCGTTTTTTCATGGATATTTATCGTACCGATAGAAATGCATCTGGCTGGGGCAAACCTGAAGCATTACCAGTAAACACTCCTATCGATGATATTCCTTTGGGCATCAATAGTGAAAACGGTAAATTGTTTTACCACAGTTATTCTGCAGATAGTTCAAATGTTTACATCGCAGAAAAGAACTTTGAAACATACAAAGAAGGTTACGCAATATTTAAGGCTCCTCCTTTTTTAGATTACAAAAACACCTATACCATTACTGAAGATGGCAAAACATTGATTTTTGCAGCAGAAGACGAAGGTGGTTTTGGTGGCTTAGATTTGTACGCAACTACATTAAAAGACGATGGAAGTTGGAAAGACCCTATCAATTTAGGCGAAACAGTAAACACTCCATTTGATGAAATAACCCCTTTCGTTCACCCCAACGGTAGATCCTTATTCTTCTCAAGAAATGGCAATGAAAGTATTGGCGGATTTGATGTTTTTAAAACAGATTTGAGCGCTTTCAGTAAATGGGAAAAAGCAGAAAATGTTGGCATGAGTGTCAATACCTTTGGCGATGATATCTTTTACAGTGTTACACCAGATGGGCATTATGGATACGTAAGTCGCAAAGGTGCTGAAGGAGATTTTGACATTTTTGAAATAAACTACTTCTCTACAAACCCTAGTTTAGGTGGAAACAACACCAAACGAACAGTTGCTACAGAGCGAGGCGATTTATTGCTAACCAACCTAGTAACAGGCAAAGCCAAATGGTATGCCATCAATCGTTCAAACGGTAAATACAATCTTATTTTAGAGCCCTGTGTTAACTACAAAATGGAGTGGTACAAGCAAAGCAAAGTATTTAAGCAGGAAACTTTCATGACGCCTTGTAACATTGAAAACAACAGCTTAGTATTTGATCCAAACACAGACTTAGGAAAAATTCAAGTTAAATTAAACGAAACAGGCAAAGGAAATTACAACAACCCAAATGAAAAACTACCAAATGCTTGGCAAGTTTTGGTTGATGGTAAACCTTACCGATTCGAGAATTTTTCTGTTCAACTTCGAGATGAAAAAGGTTTTGTTTTCCACAACACCAAATTGGATAAAATGGGGAATTTCAGATTACCCGACTTAAATTTCCAAGAACCAACGTTCATGGTTCAAGTCATCGATATGGATATTTGCGAAAGATTATCGATCAAAAATCTTTCAGGTAAATACAAAGAACTAAGGTACCCTGAGTGCTTTACAAAATAACATTATGATTAAGCTAGATTGCCCTTTGGCGGTATTTGACCTAGAAACAACTGGTGCCAACATCGCCACAGACCGCATCATTGAAATAGCCATCATAAAAATTCACCCTGATGGCACACAATCAGAATACCACAAGCTGGTAAATCCTGAAATGCCAATTTCTCCTGAAGCTACAAGCGTACATGGTTTTACAAACAAAGATGTTTGCATGGAACCAACTTTTGGTTTGTTGGTGGATGAAATCGATGCTTTTTTAGACGGTTGCGATATAGGAGGTTTTCATAGCAACAGTTTTGATGTGCCCATTTTATGCGAAGAATATTCTAGAGTTGGTAAACGATTCGATATGGATAAGCGTCGTTTTATTGATGCTAGAGCTATTTACCATAAAATGGAACCCCGCAATTTAAGCGCCGCTTTTAAATACTATTGCGACAAAGAATTAGAAAACGCTCACTCGGCACTGTACGATGCCAGAGCTACAGCTGATGTTATATTAGCCCAAGCAGAGCGTTACGAAGCTTTAAATGGCGATATAGACGTAATGAATACGTATTCAAGAAGTGGAAATAAAGCAGATTTTGCTGGTCGTTTTGCTTATAAAGGCGATACAGTTGTGTTCAACTTCGGAAAACACAAAGGAAAAACATTGGGTGAAGTTTTAAAAACAGAACCCGGTTACTACAGTTGGATGATGAATGCCCAGTTTACACAAAACACACTCGACATTCTAAAAGCTGAAAAAGAAAAACTAAACGCATAGTAGCAGTATCATGAAAATTATATGCATTGGCCGCAATTACGTCGATCACGCAAAAGAATTGAACAATCCAATTCCTAGCCAACCATTAATTTTTTGCAAACCAGATTCTGCTATCCATCAAAAAAAGAACCCTTTTTATATTCCTTCATTTACCAATGATTTGCACTACGAAACAGAAATTGTAGTAAAAATATCGCGATTAGGTAAAGGAATAAATCAAAAATTCGCCCACAAATATTACAACCAAATTGGTTTGGGTATCGATTTTACAGCTCGCGATATTCAGCAAGAATGCAAAGAAAAAGGATGGCCATGGGAACGAGCTAAAAGCTTTGATTCTTCGGCTGTTATGGGTTCCGAATTCATCAACAAATCTACTTTCGAAAGCGCCGAAAACATTCCTTTCAAAATGTTTTTAAATGGCGAAATTGCTCAAGATGGCAATACCAAAGACATGATATTTAGCATCGATAAATTGATAGTTGAAATTTCAAAAATATTCACGTTGAAAATTGGCGATTTAATTTTTACTGGTACACCCGCAGGTGTTGGTCCTGTAAAACCTGGCGACCTTCTTGAAGGTTACTTAGGCGATAAAAAACTGATCGATTTACGCATTAGATAAAAACCAACCTACAATATAATATTTGGCAACAACGCCTTTTTCGCAAAATTTCATTCAAACACTTGTGTTTATCGAAATATAAATTACATTTGCACTCGAAATGAGAAAAGCAAACAACAATATCTTCATGACAACAGCACCATTATCTGTGGTGACTAGGGTCGTTGTTTTGCATTTACGCCCCCGCTTTAGGGCGTAATATTTTTATGATGGAATTGCGTATTCCGTCCACCTCAACCAACAACTTCAACTATTTTTTTTTAACCAATACCGACAATTATTTTGTCATGAGCTTAACTGTACAAGTAGCAGACGAAAGTCATTACGTCTACGCCGAAACCATTTGCAATATGATGGCCGAAGCAGCAAAAATCCGAGGAACAGGCATCGCCAAAAGAAAGGCCGAATACCTTATCCAAAAAATGAAAGAGGGCAAAGCCGTTATTGCATTGGATACTACCCTACCCGTTGGTTTTTGTTACATAGAATCTTGGGAAAACCACAAATACGTAGCCAACTCAGGCCTAATTGTACACCCCGATTACAGAAAATTTGGCTTAGCTAAAGACATCAAAAAAGCGGTTTTTGAATTGTCCAAAAAGAAATTTCCGAATGCTGTATTGTTTGGCATCACCACCAGTATGGCCGTTATGAAAATCAATTCTGACCTAGGTTACAAACCCGTTACTTTTTCAGAGTTAACGACCGACAATGAATTTTGGAGTGGTTGCCAAAGTTGTCCGAATTACGACATTCTACAGCGTACTGAAAAGAGCATGTGCCTATGTACTGGTATGCGTTGCGATCTAAGTAAAATAGGATTGAGCAACGATGCTGGAAAGAAAAAATCTTGGGAATCGTTCAAACAATTCATTCAAAAAAGAAAAGCAAAAAAAGCAGAAAAACTAAATCTCAAAAACAATGAGCAATAAAATACTACTAGCCTTCAGTGGCGGACTAGACACCTCTTACTGCATAAAACACCTGATACACGACAAAAACTTAGAAGTACATACGGCCATCGTAAATACCGGTGGTTTTACAAAAGAGGAATTAGTCGATATAGAAAAGAAGGCCTACAACCTCGGTTCTACCACACACAAGGCACTAGAAGAGACCAACAATTATTACGACAAAATCATCAAATATTTGATTTTTGGTAACGTCTTAAAAAACGGAACTTACCCCTTATCGGTTAGTGCAGAAAGAGTTCACCAAGCCATTGCTTTGATAGAATACGCTAAAGAAATAGGTGCAACAGCCATAGCCCACGGAAGTACCGGAGCCGGAAACGACCAAATAAGATTCGACCTTACATTCCAACTATTGGCGCCTGAAATAAAAATCGTAACTCCTATTAGAGATCAGCAACTTTCGAGACAAGAAGAAATAGACTTTTTAGCAAAACACTGTGTAGATGTAGATTGGAAAAAAGCCCAGTATTCCATCAACAAAGGCCTATGGGGAACCAGCGTTGGCGGAGCAGAAACCTTAACATCGCACCAAAGTTTACCCGAAGAAGCTTACCCAAGTCAATTGAGTAAAACCGACAGCCAAAAGCTAGAATTGGAATTCGAAAAAGGGGAATTAGTTGGACTGAATGGCAACAAATTAAGCGCTGTAGAAATCATACAGAAAGCAGAAGCATTAGCCAATCAATACGCCATTGGTAGAGACATCCACGTAGGCGATACCATTATCGGAATAAAAGGAAGAGTTGGTTTTGAAGCAGCAGCAGCAACACTCATAATCAAAGCGCATCAATCGCTTGAAAAACATACCCTCTCCAAATGGCAAATGCACTGGAAAGAGCAATTGGGAAACTGGTACGGAATGTTCATTCATGAATCGCAGTATTTCGATCCGGTGATGAGAAACATTGAGCAGTTTTTAGAAAGCACACAAAGCAATGTTTCGGGCAAAGTTTTTCTGGAATTGCACCCTTACAGATTTCAAATACACGGCATAGAATCGAAACACGATTTAATGAAATCGGGCTTTGGCGACTATGGCGAAATGAACAACAATTGGTCGGGCGACGATGTAAAAGGATTCACCAAAATATTGGCCAACTCTATGCAGATTTATAAGCACGTGAATGGGTGAAAGCCCATGAATTTATTCGTGGGAAATTATTGAGTTGTAAAACTTCTCGATACACTCTCCTATTGTCGAGCACTCGAAGTGACAATACTATAATGGTCAGTTCGTCCCGATAGCTATCGGGAGTTCCGATTTTTCATCGGAATGTATCGAGAACTATATAACACTAAGTAATAAAAGAAAGAAAATGATAAAAGTTGGAATAGTTGGAGCAAGCGGATACACTGCCGGAGAATTGATAAGATGTTTGGTGCATCATCCAGATGTGGAGATCGATTTTTTGTACAGCCATTCGCAAAGCGGAAAAAATGTGGAGGAGTTTCACGAAGATCTGTTCGATTATCCTGAACTGAATTTGAGTCAGAACATCAATTACTATGTGGATGCATTGTTCTTGTGTTTGGGGCACGGTAATTCGAAGCAGTTTTTGAGTAAAAACAAATTTTCTGCTTCTACCAAAATCATCGATTTGAGCAACGATTTCAGACTGAAAGCAGATGCCGAATTTGAAGGGATGCCATTCACATATGGTTTAGTTGAACTGAACAAAACCCAAATTCAAAAGAGCCAATACATCGCCAATCCGGGTTGTTTTGCTACGGCTATTCAATTGGCATTGCTGCCATTAGCTAAAGCGGGTTTATTGAAAACGGATGTTCACATCAATGCTATAACCGGTTCAACTGGAGCTGGGCAAAAACCAAGTGAAACCAGTCATTTTAGCTGGAGAAACAACAATGTTTCCATTTACAAAGCATTCAACCATCAACATTTAGGGGAGATTGGAGAAAGCATTGTTCAACTTCAAAATGGCTTTAGCGAGGAGCTAAACTTTTTGCCACTTAGAGGCAATTTCACAAGAGGAATTTTGGCTTCGGTTTACTTAAAGTCAAATAAAAGTGAAGAAGAATTAAAACAGTTATTTTCTAATTTCTACGAAGATTCAAATTTTGTAAAAACCACCAATAAAAACATTAACCTAAAACAAGTGGTAAATACCAATTACGCCTTGCTTCAGGTGCAAGAAATTGATGGGAAAGTGTTGATTACTTCTGCCATTGATAATTTACTAAAAGGTGCAGCCGGTCAAGCTATAGAGAACCTCAACTTAATGTTTGGTTTTGCTCCTAAAACCGGATTGCAATTCAAAGCCAACTTCTTTTAAAAGCTTAATAACAATGAATTTATTTGACGTATACCCCGTTTTCAACATCAATTTACAAAAAGCAAAAGGCAGCTTTGTTTACGACGAAAACAACCAAAAATACTTAGACCTGTATGGTGGACACGGTGTTATTTCCATAGGTCACTCTCACCCTACTTATGTAAAAAACATTAAAGAGCAAGTAGAAAAAATTGGATTTTATTCCAACTCAATCAAAATGCCTTTGCAAGAAGAATTGGCCAAAAAATTAGGCCGATTATCAGGTTACGAAGATTACAATTTATTCTTGTGCAATTCGGGTGCCGAAACCAATGAAAACGCCATAAAACTAGCTTCTTTCCACAATGGTAAAAGCAAAATAATTGCCTTTAAAAATTCATTTCACGGTCGTACGGCTGCTACATTGAATGTTACCGACAATCCAAAACTATCTGCCAACATCAACCTCAACAATTTTGAGACCATCTTTATAAAACTCAACGACGAAAAGGCACTACAAGAGGCCTTGAGTAAAAACGACGTGGCGGCTGTAATAGTAGAAGGAATACAGGGTGTAGGCGGATTAGACGAAGCCACTCCAGAATATTTTAAGCTAATAGCCGACTTGTGTAAAACGCACAATGCATTATTTATAGCAGACGAAATTCAGAGTGGTTACGGAAGAAGCGGACATTTTTTTGCGCATCAATTGGCCGATGTAAAAGCCGACATCATCACCACTGCCAAAGGAATGGGCAACGGATTTCCGATTGGAGGTGTGCTAATCAACCCAGAAATAAAAGCTTCTTATGGTCTTTTGGGCACCACATTTGGTGGTAATCATTTGGCTTGTGCCGCAGGCATAGCGGTATTGGAAGTAATAGAAAACGAACAACTGTTAGATAAAGTAAATCAAACCAACTCTGCTTTATGTGTTGCATTGAAAGACATTTCTGCCATCAAAAAAATTAAAGGAAAAGGATTGATGTTGGGCGTAGAATTTGATTTTCCAATCAAAGAATTGAGAGGCAAATTATTGAACGATCACAAAATATTTACTGGTGCTTCGGCCAACCCAAATCTGCTTAGAATTTTACCGCCTCTCAACATTTCTGAAGAAGAGATTTTGCTTTTTGCTTCAGCCTTAAAAGAAGAATTGATATGAAACAATTTGTTAGCGTAAACGATGTAGAAAACATAGACGAGTTAGTAAAACTTGCTCAAAGCATAAAAGCCAAACCATTTGATTACAAGCGATTTGGCGAAAATAAAACCATTGGACTTTTCTTTTTCAACCCCAGCTTGCGTACGCGATTAAGTACTCAAAAAGCAGCTCAAAATTTGGGAATGAATGTGATGGTTGTCAACCTCAACAACGATGGTTGGGTAATCGAATTGGAAGATGGCGCCATAATGAATCAAGGCAGCCAAGAACATATAAAAGAAGCCGCTGTGGTAATATCACAATACTGCGACATCATCGGCATCCGAACATTTCCGGCTCTACAAAACAGAAAGGAAGATTATAGCGAAAAAATACTCAAGCAGTTTTTGAAATACTGTACGGTTCCTGTGATTTCTTTAGAAAGCGCTACGCTTCACCCCTTGCAATCATTGGCCGATGTGCTTACCATTGAAGAAAATAAAAAAACAGCCAAACCCAAGGTTGTTTTAAGTTGGGCTCCACATCCAAAAGCATTGCCTCAAGCCGTATCCAACTCATTTTTGCAATGGCTCAAAAAAACCGATTGTGAATTGAGTATTACCAATCCCGAAGGTTTTGATTTGGCCGAAGAATTTACCGAAGGATTAACGATTCATCACAAGCAAGAAGACGCTTTGAAAGATGCTGACTTTGTCTATGTCAAAAATTGGTCGTCCTACCAAGATTATGGTAAAATCGGTACTGGTTTTGACGATTGGACCATCACCCAAGAAAAACTAAAAAACACCAACAATGCCAAAGTAATGCATTGCCTTCCGGTAAGACGAAACGTAGTAATAGCTGACGATGTATTGGATTCTGACAGCTCATTAACTACCGAACAAGCCAACAACCGAACCTTTGCAGCACAAAGCGTATTGCTTAAAATACTACAAAATGAAGCCTAAACTTAAAGTCATAAAAATTGGTGGAAATGTGATAGATAACGCTACGAGTTTATCTCAATTTCTTTCAGATTATTCGAAAATTGAAGGGGCCAAAATATTGGTTCACGGCGGTGGAAAATTAGCGACCAAACTCAATCAAACTTTGGGCATAAAAACCAAAATGGTAGAAGGACGACGCGTTACAAGTTCCGACGATTTGGATGTAGTTACGATGGTATACGCTGGATTGATCAATAAAAAAATAGTGGCTCAACTGCAAAACAATCACTGCAATTCCTTGGGTCTATCAGGAGCCGATGCCAATGTATTGTTGGCAGAGAAAAGACCTATAGAACCCATCAATTATGGATTGGTTGGCGATGTAAAACAAATCAACGTCCCGTTTATTGATAGCTTATTACAACAAAACATAAGTCCTGTTTTCTGTGCCATTTCTCACGATGGAAAAGGACAACTATTGAACACCAATGCCGATACTGTAACGGCTGAAATAGCTATTGCAATGAGTGATGTGTACGAATGCGAATTGGTGTATTGTTTCGAAAAAAATGGAGTATTAGAAAACGTGGAAGATGAAAATTCTGTCATTCTAAACATTGACAGCAAAAAATACGAAAGCTTAAAAGCAGAGAAAAAAATTCACGATGGAATGTTGCCAAAAATGCAAAACTGCTTCTATGCTTTGAAAAAAAATGTAAGCTCAGTAATTATTGGTAGCCCAGAAGCCATTAAGGCTGACAACACTTTGCACACTACTTTAAGTTTGTGATAATGAATAAGATTAATGTCAACTTGATCCCGAAAACTTTAGAGGGAATTTCAAGATTTAAAATCTAGACATTGAGAACAAAAACTTCTCGATACACTCTCCTAAAGTCGAGTACTCGAAGCGACTTCGCTTAAGGAATATAGAGTTAGTTCGTTCCGATAGCTATCGGGAGTCCCGATTTTTCATCAGGATGTATCGAGAACAACTAAAAAGATTCTGACCTCAAAAGCTTTTGAGAAAGTATGACAAATAAATGAGGTCAGTTCGAGTGATTTTTGGAATGACAATGAAGAAAATTGTATCGAGAACCGCCATTGAAGATTCTGAAACAATACCGATAGCTATCGGCACAGAATGACACAAAAGAAAACTGTTTAGCCTATCCTTAGTTTAAAGAAGGGAGAACCAAAAAGAACAATGAAAAACCAACTTTACAAACAAGCCATTACCTTACTTAAAAAGCTGATTGAAACGCAATCGTTTTCTGGTGAAGAAGATAAAACAGCCGATCACATTATCGCTCATCTTAATGAAGCTAATATTACTTACAACAGAGTGGGAAACAACATTTGGGCGACTAATTTGCATTTTGATAGCAGTAAACCAAGCATACTTTTAAACTCGCATCACGATACTGTAAAACCTAACCAAGCCTATACCAACAATCCTTACGAAGCTTTTGAGAAAGACGGAAAATTATATGGCTTAGGAAGCAACGATGCCGGAGGATGTTTGGTATCGCTTATCGCTTTGTTCAAACACTTTTACGAGCAAAAAGATTTGAAATACAACCTCATTCTTGCTGCCAGTGCCGAGGAAGAAAATTCTGGCAACAATGGATTGAGAAAACTTTTACCCGAATTACCCGAAATAGATTTTGCAATTGTAGGCGAACCCACCGAAATGAATTTAGCCATCAGCGAAAAAGGATTGCTCGTAATAGATGCCGTAGCCAAAGGAATTTCGGGACACGCTGCACACTATAATACCACAAACGCCATTTACGAAGCTATGACTGATATTGCTTGGATACAGCAATATGAATTTCCAAAAACATCAGCAACATTAGGCAAAGTAAAGACTACAGTAACTCAAATAAATGCTGGTTCGCAACACAATGTTGTTCCAGCAGAATGTCATTTTGTTATCGATTGCCGCGTGAATGAGCGCTACCATTTAAAAGAGATTTTTGAAATTTTGGATAAAAACACCAAATGCGAATTGAAGGCACGATCGTTCAGAAACAATTCGTCTTCCATTCCCACCGACCACCCTATAGTGAAAGCAGGTGTAGAATTAGGTAGAACAACTTATGGCTCGCCTACCCTTTCCGATCAAGCCAATTTATCGGTACCATCATTAAAAATGGGGCCCGGTGTTTCCACAAGATCGCACCAAGCTAACGAATACATTTACTTAAAAGAAATAGAAGAAGGCATTGACATTTACATCCAATTGCTTGAAAAAATAATGTGAAACAAAAACTTCTCGATACAATCTCCTAAAACCGGCTACCAATAGCTATCAGTGCGAAGTGGCTACTTTTTAGTACAATGGTCAGTTCGAGTGTCCCGATTTTTATTGGGATGTATCGAGAACAATAAAAACAAAAGAAAAACTAAAAAAATATGAAACTCTGGGACAAAGGATACAGTACCGATAATTTAGTAGAAAAATTCACCGTGGGAAACGACCGAATTTTGGATATGAAATTGGCCAAATACGACGTGCAAGGCAATAGAGCACACGCGAGAATGCTTACAAGCATAGGCTTGCTTACCAAGCAAGAATTTGCCGATATCGACAGAGGTTTGAATGATATTCTAGCCGATATAGAAGCTGGTACATTCACCATCGAAGAACAGTTCGAAGACATTCACAGCAAAGTAGAATTTGAGCTAACCAAAAAAATTGGCGAAGCAGGTAAAAAAATACATTCAGCCCGATCGAGAAACGACCAAGTTTTGGTGGATTTGCATTTATACACCAAGGATGAATTGACCGAAATCAAGCAACTTATAGCCAATGTATTTCATACTTTGATCAGTTTGGCCGACGAGCACAAAGACACCCTATTACCTGGTTATACGCACTTGCAAGTAGCAATGCCTTCGTCGTTTGGTCTATGGTTTTCTGCTTACGCCGAAACGTTGGTAGATGATTTGTATTTCATCAACGCAGCATACAAAATTGCTGATCAAAATCCTTTGGGTTCTGGTGCGGGATATGGTTCGTCATTCCCCATCAACCGAAGTATGACCACCAAAGAATTAGGTTTCGAAACAATGAAATACAATGTTGTAGCAGCCCAAATGTCGAGAGGAAAATTAGAAAAATCGGTAGCGATGGCCTTAAGTTCGGTAGCTGGTACGATGTCTAAATTTGCTGCAGACGTTTGCCTTTATATGAGTCAAAATTTTGGCTTTGTAGGCTTTCCTAAAGAACTTACAACAGGTTCTAGCATTATGCCTCACAAACAAAATCCTGACGTGTTTGAGCTAATGCGTGCCAAGTGCAACAAAGTGCAAAACCTACCAACCGAAATTGCGATGATAACCAACAACCTTACCAGTGGTTATTTCAGAGATTTACAATTGCTCAAGGAAAGCTATATGGAAGGCATCGATTTGTTGAAAGACAACTTGGAAGTGCTAGATTTTATGCTCAAACACATTGAAGTTAAAACAGGCATTGTAGACGATAACAAATACGATTTTCTGTTCAGCGTAGAGGAATTGAACAAAATGGTATTGAACGGAGAATCGTTTAGAGATGCGTATCAAAAACTAGGCAAACAGATTTTGAACGGCAATTTCAATCCAGAAAAAACAGTGAATCATAGCCACGAAGGCAGTATTGGCAATTTGTGTTTGAAGGAAATTAAAGAGAAATTTGACAATGCCTTAAAATTTTAGGCAATTACATTCTCAGCCATTTAGAACATAAAAAAGCTCAATGTTAGCACGACTATCATGCTAAACATAAATATTCCTGTACCCAATACTGTGTAAAGCGTCCATTTAGATATTTTCCTAAAAAAACCTTTCGTAGGAAACACTCGTTGCAAGCTCCAAAAAGAGAATATAGGACAAAATATAACCAATGCAGCTAGAAAACTATGCGTCACATCAACTACATTATAGAAGAGCAATTCTAATGAGTTCACCAATATAAACGCACTCATGATATTGGTCCAAAACAAGAAATGCATTAAATACTTCACTTTATATTTTCGTTCGATAATGTAACTACTTACCGCTAAAAGAGGTATGAGTAAAAAGAAAAGCCATGGCAACTTTTCTGCTACACCTTTCAAAAACGAATCTTCGTCTTGAAACAAATGTGCCACTTGCTTAAAAGCCAATGAACCCATAAAAGATTCTTGTGGATATAGCTCTAACAACTCTTCAGGCGTATACTTTTCCATTATCTCCATCGAAATGGTATCGTTGCCCCATACAAATTGAGAATCCTCAGTTTTATTGATGCTTGCTCCTCCTACTCTTGTTTTATTATAAGAAAGCATCAATCCGAAAAGAAAAATATTGAGAAAAATAAATAAACGTAGAGGTTGCATATAGCTCGCTCTTTTTCCTTCTACAAACAATTTATAATACTTTGCAGGAACAAAAAGCACCTTCAAAGTTTTGAAAACCTTACTATCAAACGAGAAGATATTTCCGAAAAACTGAGCTAAAACATTTTTTATTTCAAACTCTTCTGCTAATGATAATTTCTGCCCACAATGACCACAAAAATGATCGTTGACTTTAAGTTGACTACTACAATTTGGGCATTTCATAAAGGAAAGATACCAATTCAATTAAATAATGCGTCTTGCATACATTCTGCAATCAACAAGGCCTCAAAAGTGGATGAATTCAAACAAAAAAAGAGAGAACGATTTGTCCTCTCTTTTCAATATTCAGATAATTAAAACTTTATTGTTTCACTTCAAATTCAACATTCACTCTCACTAAATCCCAAGCGATACAAAGCGATGTAGGTTCTTCGTTGATTGAAATCTCCAACGATTCTTTTACTTCTGTTGCAATTTCTGGAGCAACATCTACACGCAAAACATCATAAGTAGGATCGTGTTTAGCAGTTTGATCAAAATTTGCTCCCCAATCAGGAATTTCACTGTTCAAAATAAAGGTCCATGCTCCCTCTGTAGGTATCGTCCACAACGAATATTCTCCAGCGATTAGAAGTTTGCCTTCGATCATTAAATCTTTGGTTGTAGAGAATGTAGTTGCTTCATTAGCACCTGTTCTCCAAACTGCGTTGTATGGAACCAATGCGCCAAATATTTCACGATCCTTTTTGAATGGGCTACTATAAAACAATCCAATTTCAGCTCCATCAACTGTTTTGTTGACATGCACTTCAGGGCTGTGTTTCTTAGTTTGACTCTTCAAAACATTCATTGCTATGAAGGCTGCAGCAACTAAAGCGAGCAGTACTATTACTATAATTTTTAATGCTTTCATGTGATGTGGTTTTATGTGAAAATAAGACAATAAACTATACCATTGATTTACTTCACTTTAACGCCCATATTGTACTCAACACTTTCTTTCAAAGATCCATCTTCATTGTAGAAATTAAATACACCATGTTTTTTACCTAGTTTATAATTCCCTTCCATTTTAACGATGTAATTTTTCAATGTTTTATACACTTCTTTTCTTTGAAGTTTGGCATCGTATTCTTCTTCAAAAATCCATTCGTAATTAGGATACCATTCTTTTACCAAGCCATCTTTAACTCCATTGACGTACGTTTCTGTTCGTTCCATTACGCCATCATCATAATAGTAGTCGTTTACTGAATTCACAAATCGTTTGTTTTTTTCAACGCCATTTTCGTAAACCATCACCATTCTTAAAGATCCATCAGGATTGTATGATTTCAATTCACCTACATATTCGTTGTTAAAGTATTCACCTTCTAACTCTTTTTTTCCATCGTAATAATAGATAGTAAACAAGCCATTTTTCATTCCATTTTTATAGCTAATCTCTTTGGCTATTTTTCCTTTTTTCGTGAATTCTAGCTCTACACTATCTTTTTTCCCTTCTGTAAAAAAGCTAATGATTGAAGGTCTTCCATTATCAAAAAAAGAAATGCTTTTGCCGTTAAGCACACCATTGTCATATTCTTCAGTAAGGCTTAAATCGCCTGATTTGTAAAAACGCCATAAGCTGTCTTTCTTTTCGTTGACATACTTCCCTTCTGCCATTATGATACCGGCTTCGTTGAAAAATTTAGCCATTGCCACACCATTTCCACGATGCACAATTTCTTTTTGCTTGTTTACTTTAGGTCCGTAATACACAAATTTTCCAACTGGATTTCCGTTTTCAAACTGTCCTTCGTATCGAATAATTGACGAATTCGCATATGGAACTACCCATTTTCCGTGTTTTTCTCCTTTTTCATTCAATTTATTTAGCCCTTGAGAAAAGCCCAACGAACTAACAATCAGAGATATAAATAAGATAAAAGTCTTTTGCATACTGTTTATTAACGTTAACGAACTTAACAGATTTTACTTTTACATGAATGCATTCTTTAATTTTGTATAAATATTTTTCTTTTGGCAAAGGTTGTAGTAGGATTATCGGGCGGAGTAGACAGTAGTGTAGCAGCTCATCTTTTGATTGAACAAGGGCATGATGTTATTGGTGTTTTCATGAAAAACTGGCATGACGAAACAGTGGTCATAAACAACGAATGCCCCTGGATAGAAGATAGCAACGATGCGTTATTGGTAGCCGAAAAATTGGGCATTCCATTTCAGGTGGTTGATTTAAGTGCCGAATACAAAGACCGTATTGTAGACTATATGTTTGCCGAATATGAAGCAGGGCGCACACCGAACCCAGACGTACTTTGCAATAGAGAAATAAAATTTGATGCCTTTGCCAAAATAGCAATGGACTTGGGCGCCGACTTCGTTGCTACAGGGCATTATTGCCAAAAACAAACAACTACTTTAGATAATGGTGAGGTAGTTCATCATCTTATTTCTGGTGCCGACAAAGGCAAAGATCAAAGCTATTTTCTGTGCCAAATAAGTCAAGAACAACTATCAAAAGCTATGTTTCCTATTGGCCACTTACAAAAATCAGAAGTTAGAGAAATAGCGACACAACAAGATTTAGTTACAGCTGGTAAAAAAGATTCGCAAGGCTTGTGCTTTGTAGGAAAAATATCGCTTCCTGAATTTTTACAACAAAAATTAGCCCCTAAAGAAGGCAACGTTTATCAAGTAAAGAGAGATACTCTAAAAGATCAAATTGATGCATTTAAATCAATTGACAACCTACAATTGCTTGCTAATCCGTTCGATTTAGAACAAGAAGACAACATTCTAAAAGGGACACACATTGGTGCACACTACTATACTGTTGGGCAACGAAAAGGACTTGGCATAGGCGGAACCGTAGATCCCCTTTTTGTAATTGGTACCGATGTCGATAAGAATATTGTTTACGTTGGCGAAAGCACCGACCATCCTGGTTTATATCGCCCGGCCTTACAATTAGACGAGAAAAGCCTTGTTTGGATCAACAGAGCAGCCGAAATTTCTGACAATTCTTCACTAGAAATAGACTGTAGAATACGCTACCGTCAATCGCTTCAAAAAGCCGTTTTACACAATAAAGCTGGTTTGTACTTCATAACATTCAGCGAATGGCAAAGAGGCATTACACCTGGTCAATTTGCAGCCTTCTATCTTGATGGCGAATTGGTTGGATCGGGTGTTATTCAATAATAAAAAAGGCTGAATCTCTTTGTGAAACTCAGCCTTTAAAAAAAATATTTATTGAATACTAAAAGATTTCTTCTATTAGATATTTGTTTCTATCACTAGAACTACGCGATACCAATTCAGCAACAAAACCAGTTAAAAACAACTGTGTACCAACTATAGCCGATGTCAATGCCAAATAAAACAATGGTTGATCGGTAATAAGTGGTGCCGCTTCGTGTTGACTTAAGTAGTACAGTTTTTGGCCACCCATAAAAATACTGACAGCAACTCCGAAGAAAAACATCAAAGTACCTATCAAGCCAAAGAAGTGCATAGGTTTTTTGCCGAATCTTGATACAAATGTAATGGTCAATAAATCAAGAAATCCGTTCACAAAACGCTCCAAACCAAATTTGGTAGTACCGTATTTTCTTGCGCGGTGCTCTACAACCTTCTCTCCTATTTTCGGAAAACCAGCCCATTTAGCCAAGACAGGAATATAGCGGTGCATTTCACCATATACTTCTATCGATTTCACTACCGAATTATGATACGCTTTTAAACCACAATTGAAATCATTGAGTTGAATTCCACTCATGTAGCGCGTGGCAGCATTGAAGAATTTAGTCGGAATGGTTTTCGTAATCGGATCGTAACGTTTCTTTTTCCAACCACTAACCAAATGATATCCTTCTTCGTTTATCATAGCCATCATCCCCGGAATTTCATCTGGAGAATCTTGCAAATCGGCATCCATTGTCATTACAACATTGCCTTCTGCCATTTTAAAACCTTCGTTCAAAGCAGCCGACTTACCGTAGTTTCTTCTGAATTTTATGCCTTTAACTTGCTCATGCTCGTTTTGCATTTTTTTTACGGCAGCCCAAGTACCATCGTTGCTTCCATCATCTACAAAAATGACTTCAAACGAAATGGAATTATCCGTACAAACACGTAGAATCCAATCGAATAACTCTGGAACAGACTCTTCTTCGTTATACGATGGAACTACTATAGATAAATCGAGTTGATTATGCAAAGTCAGGTTGTTTTCTTTTGAAAATAGCAGCTAAAATCAACGAAATGATTGTCCAAGGAATGATTTTCATGGCAAATGCAATAGCCAAACCTTTAGCTTTAAATGCCTGATCAAATCCTTTTTCAGTTTCACTGATGATATTATCCATTTGTGTATCTGATAAATTTTTAGCCCATGGAGCATCCATCATATTTTCAATAGATTTTTCCTTTACAGCAATCATAAAATCTGGATCGATGAATTTGAACAATACAACATCAAACAACAATGCCGCAACAGAATAAACCGCTACAGTTATGAATAGTGCGCCAAATAAGTTTTTATAAGTAATGAATCCATTAGGCGAAGCTTTGCGAATATTCATGCTTAGGTAAATCAATACCCCCAATAATAAAAGCCCTTTAACAAGTCCAACCCACTGATTGGTTACTACATCAGGTCCTAGAATATACAATACAAGGCCTATGATGATATACGCCCCTGTTAAAATGAATCCGTTCGTTAATTTATTCATGGTTTTGGTCTTTCGTTTGGGCAAATTTAAAATTCTAAAGAAAGTAGAGGCAAATGCTTGCAATATTATTTTATGCTGTTACCTTTGCACCGGGCAAGTCTTTAGCGACCAGCTCCTGCTGAATCCCCCAGGATCGGAAGGTAGCAAGGGTAGGTGGTTGAGCGGTGCGATTAAAGTAGCTTGCCCACTTTTTTGTTTTACCAGACCTAGTTTATGTCCAAAAACATTCTCATTACAGGCGCTTCCGCCGGATTGGGTAAAGCAACCGCCAAACACTTTTCACAAAACGGATATACCGTTTACGGTACCAGTAGAAACCCTGACAATCAATCTGACACTTCCATTCAATGGTTGGCTCTTGATTTAGCAGAGAGTGTTTCGGTAAAAAAATTAGCACAATACTTTATTGATAACAACATAGTTATCGATGCCTTGATAAACAATGCCGGTACTGGCTTAGTTGCTTCTGTAGTAGATACAAATCGTAAAGATTGGCAACAAATTTTCGAAACCAATTTATTTGGACCTCTTCAATTGATTCGATTGATTTATCCTCAATTGAAAAAATCGAAAAGAGCGGCCATTGTAAATATTGGTTCGGTAGCTTCAGAATTTGGACTTCCTTACCGAGGGGCATACAGCGCCGTAAAATCTGCTTTATCTATAGCAACAGAAAGCTTGGCTTTGGAGTTAAAAAGTCAAAACATGGATGTATACATTATGCACCCTGGTGATTTTGCTTCCAACATCAATAACAACCGAATAGTAGTAAAAGACATTCACCCCGATTTCCAAGGTCATCACGATGGCATTCATCAACTCATAAACGAACATGTTTCTGATGGAATGAACCCTGAAATTTTGGCCGAAAAATTGTTTTTTTTAATCCATTCAAGACCAAAAAAATTCAAACATACTTTAGCGCCTAGTTTGCAAAAAATTAGCGCAAAACTTAAGCAAGTACTACCCTACTCGTATTTTCAAAAATTATTACTTAACCACTATAAACTCAACTCATGAAGTTTTTTATTGACACAGCTAACCTAGAACAAATCAAAGAAGCTCAATCACTAGGTGTATTGGATGGCGTAACTACAAACCCATCATTGATGGCTAAAGAAGGAATTCCTACTAGCCAAGCCAACGAATTTTACAAGCAAGTTTGCGAAATAGTACAAGGTCCTGTAAGTGCAGAAGTTATTTCTACCGACTACGAAGGCATGATCAAAGAAGGTGATGCTTTAGCTGCTTTAAACGAGCATATTGTGGTTAAAATACCAATGATTAAAGATGGTATAAAAGCTATAAAATACTTCAGCGATAAAGGCATCAAAACCAACTGTACACTTATCTTCAGTGTTGGTCAAGCTTTGCTAGCTGCAAAAGCAGGTGCTACTTATGTATCTCCTTTTATTGGTCGTTTGGATGATATTTCTACAGACGGTTTGAACTTAATTACAGATATCCGTACTGTATTTGATAACTACATGTTTGAAACTCAAATCTTAGCAGCATCTGTACGCCACACCATGCACGTTATCGATTGTGCTAAGTTAGGTGCCGATGTTATGACTGGTCCATTGAGCTCTATCACTGGTTTATTAAACCACCCACTAACCGATATTGGTTTGGCTAAATTCTTAGCAGATCACAAAAAAGTAAACGGTTAATTACTAATTAATATTTTTACATTTAAAGGAGACCATATGGTCTCCTTTTTAGCTTATGCAATACACATTATACGACAACAGCATCGATCAAACTGTAATTCAAAAAGCAGTCGACGCCTTAAACAATGGTGCTTTAATCATTTTTCCAACCGATTCGGTTTACTCTATTGGATGCAGCATGCAAAAAGTAAAGACACAAGAGAAGTTGGCTAAATTAAAAGGCTTAAAACCCAATCAAGCTAAGTTTAGTTTGTTGTGTACCGATCTGAGTCAAGCATCAAAGTTTACGAAGCCCTTGACGTCTAATGTTTTTAAAAGCATTAAGAACAACACTCCAGGACCTTTTACTTTTATCTTAAACGCTAGCACAGAAATTCCGAAGCTATTCAACAACAAGCGAAAAGAAATAGGAATTAGAATACCAGACAATAAAATCACTTTAGCCCTAATTGAAGCTCTTGGTCACCCTCTAATAGGTACATCTGTACACGACGATGACGAAATATTAGAATACAGCACCAACCCTAGTGACATATACGAAAAGTGGCAACACGAAATTGAATTATTGCTCGATGGTGGATATGGTAACAATCAAGCAACTACCGTTATAAATTGTTTGGATGACGATATAGAAATCATTAGAGAAGGTTTAGGAGAATTGAAATGAGTTTGGAATTAATTCCTACCGACGATGGTTCATTTACATTTTACAGGGCCGATATTGATGAAACTTACCACTCTCGTCATGGCGCAAAACAAGAGTCGCAATATGTTTTCATAGACAAAGGACTAAAACACTATTACAACCTACACAAACCCGAAATCATCAGAATATTTGAAGTTGGTTTTGGTACAGGATTAAACGCCTTACTTACATTAGAGCAAGCTCCTTGTAAAATCGATTACAAAGGCGTAGAAAAATTTCCAATCGATAATGAAACGCACAAAAGTTGGCTAAATCAAATGGATTTAGATCAACAAATAGGATCATCAGTTATTGATTTCGATTGGGATAAAAAATGTGCTTATAAAGACCATTTCATTCATAAATCGAGCAAAGATTTATTTGATTTTGAAACACAAGACAATGCCTTCGATCTCATTTATTTCGATGCCTTTGGTTTTCGAGCTCAAGAAGAGATGTGGACATCAGAAGTATGTCAATACATGCATCAAATATTGGATACAAATGGCGTTCTGGTTACATATGCAGCAAAAGGTTTGGTCCGTCGTAATTTAGAGTCCGCAGGATTTGTTTGCGAACGTTTGGAAGGCCCTCCGGGAAAAAGAGAAATGCTTAGAGCTACAAAAATATGAGCGATTTACATTGGATGGCCGTTTATTGCAAATCGCGCAATGAAAAAAAAGTAGTTCAACGACTTACCGATAAAGGCTATGAAGCATACTGTCCTATGCAAACGCGCAAAAAACAGTGGAGCGACAGAATAAAAACTGTTACCGAACCCATCATAAGCTCATATGTATTTGTTCGTTGCACAGAAATTCAACGCATCGAAGTTCTTCAAGACCCAAGCATTTTAAACTTTGTATTTTATATCGGAAAGCCTGCCGTCATTCGTGATGTTGAAATGGACAAATTAAAATACATCATGGGTGAACAAAACCAAACCTTGGGTGATATTGTTCTCGACAATTTTGAGCGGGGCGACAAAGTAAAGCTTCTAAAAGATGGTTTTACAGACCTTGAAGGCGTGCTTCAAAAGGTAGAAAAACATAAAGTAAGTGTGCTCATCGAAAGCATTGGATTGGTTATCTCATTAGCCAAAACACACATAGAAAAACAATAGCTGTAAATTCGTTTTCCTTCTTTTTCCGCATTTTAATTCTTTCTTATACATAAATATCAAATTTTATTTGTTATTTCGCACCACTTATCAAGAAAGACGGAGGGAATGGGCCCGACGATGTCTTAGCAACCTTGGACTGCAAGGTGCTAACTCCCATCTCTACAAATTTCTGTAGGGTAAAGATGAGTCATGAAGGGTTTTCACCCCTCTTTCTTGAAAAGTCTAAAACAAGGAAGAGTGAACATCAAAGAAGAATTAAAAAAAAGAATCTTAGTATTAGATGGTGCTATGGGTACCATGATTCAGCAATACAAGTTATCTGAATCAGATTTTAGGGGCGATCGTTTTAAAAATCACACCAAATCACTAAAAGGCAACAACGATTTACTAGCGCTTACACAGCCAGAAATTCTAAAAACCATTCATTGCCAATATTTCGAAGCTGGCGCTGACATTGCTGAAACCAATACATTTAGTTCGACCCGAATTGCACAAGCCGATTATGGTTTAGAAGACGCTGTCTATGATTTAAACTACTATTCAGCTAAAATTGCAGTTGAAGCAGCTAAAGAATTTACAGCAAAAACACCTAACAAACCCCGTTTTGTAGTTGGTTCTATGGGGCCAACGAATAGAACTGCATCCATCTCTCCAGATGTAAATAGACCTGGATTTAGAGCCATAACTTTCGATGATCTGAAAGACAACTACAAAGAACAAGTTAAAGGACTAATTGACGGTGGCGTAGATGCATTATTGGTTGAAACCGTTTTCGATACCTTGAATGCAAAAGCAGCATTATTTGGTATTCAAGAATATTTTGATGAAGCCAATGTTGAAGTACCTATTATGGTTTCAGGCACCATTACCGATGCCAGCGGACGTACACTTTCAGGTCAAACTACAGAAGCTTTTTTAATTTCCATTGCACACATCCCACTTCTAAGCATTGGGCTTAATTGCGCTTTAGGAGCTAAAGATATGCGCCCGTATTTGCAAATTTTGAATAGAAAAGCGCCTTTCCTAGTAAGTGCTCACCCAAATGCTGGGTTACCAAACGAATTTGGAGCATACGATGAAACACCGGAAATGATGGGAGATCAAATTGAAGATTTTCTAAAGGAAGGTCTTCTAAACATTGTAGGCGGTTGTTGTGGCACATCGCCAGATCACATCCGTGTTATAGCAGAAAAAGCAGCTCAATATTCACCTAGAAACATTCAATTGGCATGACATTCATTCAAAAACCTTTAATCCTTAGTGGACTCGAACCACTTTACATTTCAGCTGAATCAAACTTTGTGAATGTTGGAGAAAGAACCAATGTTACCGGTTCTAAAAAATTCTTGCGCCTAATACAAACCGAACAATTTGAAGAAGCACTTTCAGTAGCCAAAGAACAAGTTGAAAACGGTGCACAAATCATCGACATCAACATGGACGAAGGCATGATCGATGGTAAAGAAAGCATGGTCCACTTTCTAAACCTAATTGCATCAGAACCTGACATATCTCGCGTACCTATTATGATCGACTCATCAAAGTGGGACATCATAGAAGCTGGATTAAAGCGTTTGCAAGGAAAAGGTGTTGTAAACTCAATTAGTTTAAAAGAAGGCAAAGAGATCTTCTTAGAGCAAGCCAAAAAAGTAAAACGATATGGTGCCGCAGTTATTGTAATGGCTTTTGATGAAGAAGGTCAGGCTGACAATTACGAACGTCGAATAGAAATTTGTGAAAGAGCTTATAATATCCTAGTAAACGAAGCCAATTTTCCGGCAGAAGACATCATATTCGACCCCAATATTTTTCCTGTTGGCACTGGAATGGATGAACATAGAAAAAATGCTTTGGATTTCTTTAGAGCAACCCGCTGGATTAAAACAAACCTTCCACACGCCAAAGTAAGTGGAGGCGTTAGCAATGTATCTTTTTCATTTAGAGGCAACAATACAGTACGCGAGGCAATGCACTCGGCCTTCTTATTTCACGCCATAAAACATGGTATGGATATGGGTATAGTCAATCCGGCCATGCTAGAAGTTTATGATGAAATTGTACCCGAATTGCTTGAAAAAGTTGAAGACGTTTTACTAGACCGACGAGACGATGCTACTGAGCGTTTATTAGACTATGCAGAAAGTATAAAAGGCAATGTCAATAATCAAAAAACAAAAGAAGAGGCAGAGTGGAGAAAGCTGAGTATAAATGATCGCCTTAGTCATTCATTGGTAAAAGGAATTGTCGACCATATTGAAGCTGACACAGAAGAAGCACGTATTAATTTCAATAAAGCTTTAGAAGTGATAGAAGGCCCATTGATGGATGGCATGAACATCGTTGGAGACCTATTTGGATCGGGTAAAATGTTTTTACCTCAAGTAGTGAAAAGCGCAAGGGTTATGAAAAAATCCGTTGCCTACCTCCTACCTTTTATGGAAGCCGATAAAACCGAAGACACACCCGCACAAGCTAGTATTTTGTTGGCTACGGTTAAAGGTGACGTACACGACATTGGTAAAAACATCGTCGGAGTGGTATTAGCCTGCAACAACTACGCTATACACGATTTGGGAGTAATGGTAGCTTCCGAAAAAATAATACAAAGTGCCATCGATCTAAACGTAAATGCGATTGGATTGAGCGGTCTTATTACCCCTTCTTTAGATGAGATGGTATACGTTGCTGAAGAAATGGAAAAACGTGGACTTAAAATACCACTATTGATTGGGGGCGCTACCACAAGTAAAATTCATACTGCAGTAAAAATAGACGTTGCATATAGCGGACCAGTTATCCATGTTCACGACGCTTCAAGAAGTGTAACCATTGTAGAAACCCTACTTAGAGATAAAAACGAAGCCCTAAAAATAAAGGAAAACTATAGAACTCTACGCGAAGATTATATAAAGAAACGAAAAGAGAAAAAACTTATATCAATTGATGATGCTATTGCAAATAAAAAAACAATCGATTGGAATAAAGGTGCATCACTAAAACCAAACCTCATTGGTCAAAAAGTATTTGACAATTACGACTTATCCGAAATCAGAAAATACATCGATTGGACTCCTTTTTTCAGCACCTGGATGTTATCCGGCCGTTTTCCAAAAATTTTAGAGGATGAAGTAGTTGGAACTGAAGCAAAAAAGTTACTCAACGATGCCAACAAAATGTTAGATGACATCATAAACAATAATCGTCTAACCGCAAAAGCTGTAATTGGTATTCAACCAGCTTATTCTGAAGATGAAAGCATTGTTGCAAAGAAAAATGATGAAACGGCTGTAAACTTTCATTTTTTACGCCAACAAAACCAAAAAGGAGAAGGCAGATTCAATAGCAGCTTGGCCGATTATGTAGCACCAAAAAATAGTTCGACAGGCAATTATTTTGGAGGTTTTGCTGTAACTACCGGCATTGGCTTAGAAAAAATACTAGAGCAATACCAATCAGAAAACGACGATTATCAATTGATTATGGCAAAAGCTCTTGCCGATAGATTGGCAGAAGCATTTGCAGAACTAATGCACGAAAAAGTCAGGAAAGAATACTGGGGATTTGCTCCTGATGAAGACTTCAGCAACGAAGATCTTATTCGAGAAAAATACCAGGGTATTCGACCTGCACCAGGCTACCCAGCATGTCCTGACCATACAGAAAAGTCTACTCTATTCGATTGGTTAGATGCAACCAAAAACACGGGCATTGAACTGACTGAAAATTACGCCATGTACCCAGCTGCATCGGTCAGTGGATTTTATTTTGCGCACGAAGATGCTACATACTTTGGTTTAGGAAAAATTGGGAAAGATCAAGTAGAACGCTACGCAAACAAGAAAAATTTATCCATTGATGAAGCTGAAAAATGGCTTAAACCAAACCTTAATTATTAACATATGAAAATTACAGAGCATATATCACAAGCCAAAAGCACCTTATTCAGTTTAGAAATATTACCGCCTAAGAAAGGTGAAAACATACAAGATCTATACGATCATTTAGATCCGTTAATGGAATTTAAGCCTTCGTTTGTAGATGTAACTTATCACAGAGAAGAATATGTTTTCAAAAAAATGCCCAATGGATTACTGCAACAAAAATCCATACGAAAAAGGCCAGGTACAGTTGGTATTTGTGCTGCTATAACCAACAAGTACAATGTAACGACTGTGCCCCACATTATCTGCGGTGGCTTTACAAAAGAAGACACCGAAAACGCTCTAATTGATTTGAATTTTCTAGGTATCGATAACGTTTTACTGCTTAGAGGTGACGCTATTAAATCAGAAAAAAGATTCGAAAAAACAGAGGGAGGCAATGAGTATGCCATCGATTTATTGCATCAAGTCAACAACATGAACCAAGGCATCTATTTGGATGATGACTTACAAAATGCACATCCTACAGATTTCTGTATAGGTGTAGCTGGTTATCCTGAAAAGCACTTTGAAGCGCCTAATTTAATCACCGACTTAAAACATTTAAAAGCAAAAGTAGATGCAGGTGCGGAATACATAGTAACCCAAATGTTTTTCGACAATCAGAAATACTTTGATTTTGTGGAATTGTGTAGAAACAATGGCATTACAGTGCCTATTATTCCGGGTTTAAAACCGATAACAAGCAAAAGCCAAAGCACTATTTTACCAAGCATTTTCCATATCGATTTGCCTGAACCATTATCAGAAGCTTTGTATGCCTGTAAAAGCAATGATGAAATACGAGCGGTTGGTGTGGAATGGGGCATACAACAAGCCAAAGAATTGATGGCGAAAGGCGTGCCTTGTTTGCATTTCTACTCTATGGGAAAAGCCGAACCGGTATACCAAATTGCTAAGGCGTTGTTTTAAATTCTAAAAAAACAAGACATAAAAAAACCCATCATTTCTGATGGGTTTCGTGGCGGAGAATGAGGGATTCGAACCCCCGGTACCTTGCAGTACAACAGTTTTCAAGACTGCCGCATTCGACCGCTCTGCCAATTCTCCGCTGCAAAAATAGAAATTTTTCTTATCCACGCAAGTGCTAGCATTACTTTTTTTAACTTTATCGTTCGTTAAGTTCTCAAACCACACACCATTACGAAGCTTAACAAACTACATATGAGAATCTTAAGCATCATTACTTTTATACAATTATTTTTTTCATCTATTTCGTTCGCACAACCTCGTGCCACATTTGATTACCGTGAATATCTTACCAAAGAAGGTGATGCATATCTTGAATTCTACTTTCAATTCGATCCAACCAGCATTAGCCCCAATTTCATAACCGACAGTACCGTTCAATTTGGACTGGATCTCACCATACTTTTACAAGACTCATCCAACAACATTTTGAATTACAGCAAAACAAAATGCGTATCCCCTACTTTCTCAACTAGTGCCGTATCTAGATTTTATTTTTCGAATAGAATGGCTATTCCAAATGAAATTGACAACATCGATATTTCCCTTTCCGATTCGTTAGCCAACCTAAATTTAAGCTTCAATTTTAAACCAGAACTAAAATTCAAAGACAAAAAAAACAAGGTCTCGAAACCACTAATCGTAACAAGTGTAAACACAATTGCTTTACTTAACAAAGGCGGAAAAAATTTGGAAGTAGATTTAGATAAAAACTACTATTCAGAACACTCTAAAATTGAATTCTACCTAGAAGCATTTGCTAGCGACACATCAAAAAAATACGCCATCAAAGCCTCCATAAATGAAAACGGAATAAACATCATGCAACGCTTTGTTCAATTTGACGCGAAAGACAGCCCACTAAATGCATTGATGAGTTTTCCCTTAGCAACCTTAACCAAAGGCGAACACAGTATTAACTCCTACTTGTACAACGATGCTATGCAATGCATAGATTCTAATAGTGTGGAATTCAATTACTACCCTAAAGAACCTGAAACCAACATCAACAAACTTATCAATGAAGAAAGTTTCATATCCGATGTAAACACAATTGATTCTTTAGATTATCTAATAGCTTGCCTCCATCCTATTGCAGATAAAATTGAGCGCGTAAAGATTAAAGACAGAAAAAAAGTATTCATTGACCTCAATGAAAGAAAGTTATTCTTTTATGATTTCTGGGAAAAACGCAATCCAAATGCTCCTGACCAAGCATGGCAAACTTACCTTACAGAAGTAAAAAAAGTAAACGACAACTACAGCACTCCTATCAAAGAAGGTTTTGAAACAGATAGAGGTAGAATTTACCTTAAGTACGGAGCACCTAATACTATAGCCAAAAGACCTAGCGAACCCGAAAGCTACCCTTATGAAATATGGCATTTTTACAAAGTCGGGAAGTTCAACAACATTCGATTTGTATTCTATTCACCAGACATGGTTACGAACGATTACCAGTTACTCCATTCTGATATGCCTCAAGAACTTAACAATCCACGCTGGAGGGTTGTTCTTCAGAACAGAAACAACAAAAACACCAACATGGACAATACCGATCCAGGAAACTCTTTTGGAAGTAGAAGCCAAGATTTGTACAACAATCCGCGTTAAAAATTACTTTTGCGAAAACTTCGGTCATTTTGAGCAATAAAGCAGTCGTTATTTTAAATTACAACGGAAAGCAACATCTAGAAAATTATCTATCCAACATCATAGATAACACTAGCTCTGAAGCAGAAATTATCATCATAGATAACGCTAGTACCGATGACTCTTTACTTTTTCTTAAAGAAAATTTCAATCAAATAAGAACCATCGTTTTAGACAAAAACCATGGTTTTGCTGGAGGATACAACGAAGGCCTCAAACAAGTATCGCATGAATATTTGGTGCTACTCAACAGCGACATCGAAGTAACCAAAGATTGGGACAATGCCATTTGGGATACTTTAAAAGATCAAACTATAGGCGCCGTCCAACCTAGAATATTAGATTTAAAAGACAAAAGCAAATACGAATATGCTGGCGCAGGAGGAGGTTATGTCGACAAATTTTATTTCCCTTTTTGTCGTGGACGAATATTCTCTGAATTAGAATCCAAACAAACTCACTTCGATTACAGCGACAAAATGTTTTGGGCATCAGGTGCTGCATTTGGAATAAGAAAATCAATTTACGATAAGCTTGGAGGTTTTGATACCGATTTTTTTGCACACATGGAGGAAATCGATTTATGTTATCGCCTACAAAACCATGGATTCAAAATAGCCTATAATCCAGAAAGCACTGTTTACCATCTTGGTGGAGGTACTTTGAATATGATGAGCCCATTCAAGACCTATTTAAACTACAGAAACGGACTAACACTCATTCTTAAGAATCATTTCCATACTCCAATATTCCCTGTACTTTTCATTCGCATGATTTTAGATGGTTTATCTGGTGTGAATTTTTTAATGAGAATGATGCCAAGACATACAATCGCCATCCTTAAGGGTCACATAAGTTTTTACTCTAACCTTAGCCATACATTAAAGAAACGAAAAGTACTTAAAGCAATTTCTAAGAAAAACACACCTTTTGGGATGTATCAAAAAAGCATTGTATCTGCCTACTTTATTGGTAAAGTAAAACAGTTTTCTCAACTCAACGACACCGATTTCAGTAATTAAGTAATAAGTGTTGAATTGCCATATCGTAGCCTGCCAACCCAGCTCCTACTATAACAGCACTAGCTACATCAGAAAAATACGAATGATGACGAAAGCTCTCTCGTAAGTACACATTGCTTATATGCACTTCTACAAATGTGCTTTTTTTACCTAAAAGGGCATCTCTCAGCGCTATGGATGTATGTGTAAAAGCAGCAGGGTTAAAAATTATATACCCGTTCCACTCATGAATCTTATCTATCAATTCATGCTCGGCATTGCTCTGAAAATATGTTAGGTTAACATCTAAATTATGCTTCTCGATTAATTGATTGAAGTAATCCGAAAAAGTTGTACTCCCATAGATTGAAACTTCTCTTTGCCCTAATAGGTTTAAATTTGGGCCATTCAAAATCAATATATCCATTAGCTTTACTTTAGTTTGGAAAATTACAGAAAAGAATACATAGATTTCTTAGAACTCGAAAAAGGTTTGAGCGCAAACACTGTTAGCAACTACCTTAGAGACTTAGATAAACTTATAGAATACACGCAAAGAAACGAACAAGATATTGCTAAACTTGAGTTAAGTGACCTTGAAAAGTTTTGCGTTTTACAAAGCGAAGGTGGTTTGAGACCAAAAAGTATGGCTCGGCTTATCTCTAGTGTTAAGAGCTATTACAATTATCTAATGATTGAAGGCATTGTAGAAGAAAGCCCATCCGATTTACTACAAAGCCCGAAACTTGATAAACGCCTCCCCGACACTATAAGTGTTGAGGAAATAAACAGTTTAGTAGAAACTATTGACTTAAGCAAAAGCCATGGTTTTAGAAATAAAGTAATGTTGGAGTTGCTCTATGGAGCTGGATTGCGTGTAAGTGAATTGACCGCATTAAAAATCAACAACATCAACTTAGAAGAAGACTACTTAAAAGTCATAGGGAAAGGCAACAAGGAACGATTGATTCCAATTGCTACTCAGACCAAAGGATTGCTTAAAACTTACTTAGCAGAACGTAAAAAAGCCGAATCGAAGCCTGGTTTTGAAGATTTGTTATTTTTAAACAAAAGCGGACGATCAATCAGCAGAGTCATGGTGTTTTTAATAGTGAAAGAAGCTGCTGAAAAAGCGGGAATTCACAAAAACATAAGCCCACACACATTTCGTCATTCATTTGCTAGTCACCTTGTAGAAGGCGGCGCTAATTTACGTGCAGTTCAAGAAATGCTTGGCCACGAAAGCCTATTGAGCACTGAAATATATACTCACGTTAACAACGAATACTTAAGAAGTACACTTATTGAATTTCACCCTTGGTCAAAAAGAACCTAATTTTATTAGGCAGTAGTTTTTTAATTACTAATAGTGCTATAAAGAGTATACCGTATTCAGCATACAACCACCACCCTATTTGTGCATTATCAATGTAAAAGAAATAACTAAAGTAAATCGTTACGGACCATATTATCCAAAAGTAAGAGCGAGTAAAAGCACTCAAAAATAAGGGTACAATAATATACCATGGATGCAATGTTGGGTTTGCAAAGCAATACAGCAAAAAGAAAGCATTCAACAAAGCCATCAGCCTCTTTTGATTTTTCCCATCAAAGAGAATGGACTGGATTAATATAAAAACTCCAAACAGAACCAACACTGTCTTAAAAACTATACCATAGGTTTCTATAATGTTATATCCTACCATTTCAAAACCCAAATACCGTACTATAAAGTACAGCGAAGCATTGAATTCGAAGCTTCCAAAATACAGTTCAAAACTTTCTAATGCTCTCATAGAATTTTGATCTATAAACGGCATAAAAAATAGAATTGAAGTCGAAGCAAAAGCAAAACATAGCCAAATACTACGTTTAGATTTTTCAACAAACAATACTAATAGAGGCAATACAGTAAGTTTTGTAAAAACAGATAGAGCCAATATTACTCCTGTTTTCAATCCCGATAGTGCTTTTTTATTCTGGTAGAAATTAAAGGCACAAAAAAACAAATACATCATCAACACTTCAAAGTGCAAATTCCCAAGTCCTTCCAAAACCACTATAGGCAATAAGGACAAAAAATAAAACTTCTTTACAAACCACTGCTTAGTCCTAGAAATAAACACTATATATATAAACAACAACAACTCCGTAATAAAATATATTATTTTTAGTCGAAATACAAATTCCAACAAAGACGGAAGTAACTTTGCAGCTTGAAATAATGATTGCATTACAGCTGGATAAACAGAATAATATTCTTGTGAATTCAACTTAAAAAACAATTCACTTGAGAAACCATTTTGATTCAATAAATCAGAAGGCAAAAATGAATACGGAGAGATATTTTGACGCACTACATCTGCATCCCACTGAAATCTAAAAACATCATCTGACAGCAATGGGTCGGAGAACAAAAAAGGCAATCGAATAAGTACAAAAACGACTATCAATGAGCGGATATCTGGTTGCTTATTAAAAAACAACAGCAATAACAACACCGCTAAAACAACAAGTACAATGAGTCGAACAGGCTCATTTCTAGGGCAAATTGACAGCAAAGAAAAAATAGCTACCAACCAAGTTATCAACACATTAATCCTTAGAAAAGACATTCCCTTCTAATAAATGATACTTAATAGCCGATACAGAAACAAAGTAAAAACCAAAACTCAACATCAAATGAAATGGCAACAAACCAAACTCATAATTCAATGCGCCATAAATTACTGCCACTGAAAAATAAACAGCTAACACAAACTCTACAAAAATAAGGGGACTTATAGCAGATTTCACATACTGATTCAAACTTTCCTTCTGAACAGATTTACCTACACTATTGAATTTTGGAGTTCTTATAAACGGTGTTTTTTTACCGAAAAAACCTTCAACAACAGCTATAGAATTATGCAAACTCAACCCCATAGAAACAGACAAAAACAAAGGGAAGTACAATCCGAATTTCCTATCACCTTCATTGGTATATTTAAACGAGGTATAATACACCATCACCAACACAATAAATGATATCAAAAATATCGACCCTAATTTATAAAACAAATCATATTCATCGGTATTGATTTTTATATACAAAAGTGGAACACTAACTAGTGCAGACAAAAGAATTGCCACAAACAAAAAACTATTCGAAAGATGAAAGAAAGCATGCAGCTTTGTCAAAAAAGGCAAATCACTACGCCATACTCTCGATAAGTTTTTTCTAAAACACTCAGCAGCACCTTTTGTCCATCTGAATTGCTGACTTTTTAAAGGATAAATATTGACTGGCAATTCAGCGGGCGTCTCTACTTCTTGCAAGTATTTAAACTTCCAACCTTTTACTTGAGCTCTATAACTTAAATCCAAATCCTCTGTCAAAGTATCCGACTCCCAAGACCCAGCATTTTCTATGCATTCTTTTCGCCAAACACCGGCCGTTCCATTAAAATTGATGAAATGTCCAGCATTATTTCTACCTACTTGTTCTACCGAAAAATGTGCATCCAAACCAAAAGCTTGCAATCGAGTTAATAAAGAAAAATCTTTATTCAAATGCCCCCATCGAGTTTGTACCATACCAACAGCACCATCATAAAAATGAGGTATTACCTGTTTCAAAAAATCCGATTGCGGCATAAAGTCAGCATCAAAAATGGCGACAAAATCACCATCAGAAACACCCATACCGTATTTCAAAGCACCAGCTTTAAATCCACTACGATCAGTTCTCAAAACTTGCTGAATATTAAAACCTTCCTTTTGCTTAGATTCAACGATAGATTTTACAATAGCCAAAGTATTATCGGTAGAATCATCCAAAACTTGAATTTGCATTTTATCTTTTGGATAATCTAACTCACATACTTTATTGATCAATCTTTCAATAACATACTTCTCATTATAAATAGGCAATTGAATCGTTACCAAAGGAAATCCCTCTGTTATTTCAGGAACCTCAATCGAATTTCTTTTTTTCCAATAAGAAATAAGCATAGACAACTGCACAAACGAATACATCAGTATAAAGCCGAGTAAAATAGCATATACTGATATTAATACCATTTCCATCATCTATATCTAAATATTGTATATATAATTTTATAACCAGCCATTATGGTCCCCTTCACTGTTCCTGTAATTTTAGAAACCCCAATACGGGTCCTGTAATCTACTGGCACCTCACAAATCTTCAAGTTTGCCTTTAGTGCTTTAATTTGCATCTCAACTGTCCACCCAAAATCTCGGTCTTGCATTTTTATTGTCTGCAGCGCTTCCCAGGTAATAGCCCTAAAAGGTCCTAAATCTGAATACTGGTATTTATAAAACCATTTTATCAAAGTGGTTGCCAACCAATTTCCAAAACGTTGTTGCGGCAACATCGATCCTTTCTCCCTTCTTCCAATAGATCTTGAACCAATAACCATATCATATCCACTTTCTATTTTTTCTAACAACCGAGATATTTGTTCAGGATGATCAGAATAATCTGCATCCATAAATACGACAACTTCAGGATTAAGTTCTTTTTTCGATAAATATTCCAAACCTTTTAAACAAGCAGCACCATATCCTTTTTGCTCTTCGAATAAAACTACAGCAAAGTGCTCGGAAGCTATTTTTGCAGTAGCATCGGTACTATTGTTATTTACTACAATGATTTCTGAAACATCGTTTTTTGGTATATCATTTAGAACTAAAGCTATCGATTCCTCTTCATTAAAAGCAGGAATAATTACGGAAACATTCAAAATTTGTTCTTTCAACAAAAGTACTGATGTTTATCCATCCACAGACAATTACCGTCAATAGGAATTCAATAATGTCGTAGAACAGCAATAGAAAAACATGAAACAATTACGACCACTCAATTATCAAAAAACAATTGTTGAAAAAGATTTTACAAAAAAAACATCAGAAAATTAGACCCCTAATTATTCGCTTAACAATAAGGATTCTTAAAAGTGAAACAAAATCACTCACCACTGATAATCAACATGTTAGATCAACATCAGCTTTAAGCAAAAGTTAAGCAATTATCCACTCACCGACAAAACAACACCAACTAACGGAAAAAAAACATCGACTCACGAATAAAAATAGCCCCATCAATGCACCCAAAGCAATAATAATTAGGCAAATACTACCCTTGGCTCGTATTAATTTATAATTTTGTCGGCTGAGAATAAACAAAAACCAGTAATAGCCCTCGGGCAGTAACAAAAAAAACAGACGCAATGAGAAAATCTCTACTGCTATTACTCACACTAACCTTCACGTGGTTCGGTGCAAAGAGTAATACATTTGTCGCAGCAGCTAACACTGCCGACCCAATCGTAGAACAAGCTTACAAGAGCGTGTTCTCAAGCCTTAACACAAGTACCGCATTTGGTAAATTTGTAAGAGGCATGGCAATGGCAGACAATGCACCTGGGTGCCCTACGGACATTGTAGTTAGCCAGTTAACTAACCTTAATAGCTGTGTAGCTGACTCTATCGAATGGACTGAGCCAACTCCTGAAGCTGCAGTAACCACTGCTACTGACACAGTTGTTACCAATGTAAAGACTGGAGCAATACTTCCTTGGGATGTTTCTTCACCTAAATTGTACAATGTTCCTGTTGGTGAATACAAAATATCATACAACTATGATGTTGCCACTGTACCTGTAACGCAAGGATCATGTGTTGTATTACTTACTGTAATAGATAATATGAATCCATCATTAGACATTTCTACTGTCTCTGCTGGTGCTGTTAATGACACATTAACTGTAGCAACAACTGATAGTACTTGTGCAACAGCTAAAGAAGGTGCTCACATTGTAGATCCATTAGACATTATTCGTCCATCAGTTATTGATCTTTGTGATGCTTCTTCTATGGTATCTTACATTATCAAGAACTCTGCAGGTAACATCGTTGGAAGCGACGATACACTAACTATGGCTGAAGGTAATCTTGCTGCTAGTTTAAATGACACTATATTATTCCCTATCGGGTTTAACTACGTTATCTTCACTGCTTACGATACTACAGGTAATACAACTGTTGATACATTGGTTATTAATGTAGAAGACAATACAGCTCCTATCTTCAGTGATACAATTGCTGTTTCAGACACTTTAATAGCTGGTAACAGTTTTGGTACTGATAACTTAAGCACTGACTTAGGTTCAGACACTAAAAACGTTACTTACTTGATTCCTGGTGCTACCGACAACTGTTCTATCAATGGTTACTCTTACTCTATAGTAGGTGGTGCTGTTAATATTACAGGAACTGGTAACAACGTAAACGCTACTTTACCAGTAGGAACTTTCTTATTCACTTACACTGTAAAAGATGCTTCAGGAAATACTGAGTCTACTGAACACACAATCGTAGTTGCTGATAACGAAGCTCCAACAGTTGTTTGTCCTAACGACGAATTTACTGGACCTTTTTATGTTACGAACACTTGTGAGTTTGATTTCACAACAGAAAGTGTTGCTGGACAAGACAACGTAAGTAACGACGTAAAAAATCACTGGGAAGTACTTGATGTTGATACAGCTACAGTTATTAACTCTGGTGATGTTGACAACAATTTCGAAAACATAACAGCAACTCTTAATGCTCCTGGTCGTTACGCGGTTAGACAATGGGTTACTGATAATGACAAGAACCCTGGTGATGCTGGTTTTTCATCAGATACTTGTATCGCGTTTTTCTCTGTACTAGATACTATTACACCTGTATTAGATTCTAAGCCAGTAAACATGACAATCAATGTAACAACTGATTGCGATACAACATTCGCACCAGATGTACCTAATGTTACTGAAAACTGTGTTCTTGATTCTAACGGTTACTTAATCACCAACAACATCAACGGTGATACATTATACATAGGATCATCTGCTGCAGGTAACATTACTTTCCCAGCTATTATTGATTTCTCTGACAATGTAATCTATACTTACTCTTTCTACTTTGAAGATAAGTCTGGTAACAAAGTATCTTACGCTTACAACATTTTTGTAAACGATACAATTGTTCCTGAATTGAATACAAACATATTTGATGGTGGTTCAACTCACGATACTACAATCACAACGTTCGCTGCTTGTGATACAACAATCACTATTCCTGCAAGATTATTACTTGCTACTGACAACTGTTCAATAGCTTCTATCAAAAATGGTAATAATGAATTGCTTGATACAGCAACTTCTATCATTGATGATGTAATTGTTACGCTTTCAGATACACTAAATGTATACTACTTTACTGCAACAGATTACTCAGGTAATAGTGTTACTGATTCAATCATTATTAGAAAAGTTGATTCTGGTTTCCCTGTATTAAATGGTGGTACTCCATACGCTAACATCGATGAATACAACAGCATCAACTCTTGCGAGTATGTTTATTCTGTAAATCACTTAAATGATTTATTGCAAGTGACTGATAACTGTGGTATTGATTCTGTGTTTATATCTATCGACCTTGATAACATCAATAACGCTGGTATTGATACTGTAATTGGTTTGACAGAAGCTGAATTGGTTAATCCATTCTCATTTGGATTCCCTGCTTCACAATTAAATGACGGTAACGATTCTCAATCTCACGTAGTTAACGTTAGTGCTAAAGATAACTCTGGTAATATCACAAGCGCATCATTTAATGTAACTGTTCACGATTCTATTAAGCCTCAAATCTTTTTAGATGATTCAGTTGTTTACTATGTAAATGGTAACGACTGTAACTCAGTAACTATTTTGAGTACTGATTCTAGAGCTGACATCTTCGGTAACCAATTGGGAACTGTTAATGACAACTGTGCTTCTGATGCTCGTTTATTAGAAAACATGGTGAACGACAACCCTGCTTCTGCTTTGGTTGGTGATTCATTGTTTGGTAACTTCCCATTAGGAACTACTGTTGTTACTTTCACAACTCATGATGGTAACAGTAACTACTTCAGTCAATCCATTAAAGTGATTGTTGTTGATACTATCGCTCCAAACTCTGTAGTGAATGTTATCAATACAACTACTAACGATTCTACTTGTACTGCTACTATTACTATTAACTCACCAGTTACTATCAGCGATGATAACTGTGGTGTTGATTCTGTAGAGTACAGCTTAGACGGAATCACTTACATCGGACTTGATTCATTGAATGCTTCTTTCGAAAATACTTTCGATCTTGATTCTACTACAGTATACTGGAGATCTTATGATCAAGCTGGTAACTCAACTGAGTTTACTTCATTGGTTATCATTAAAGATGCTTTCAAACCAACTTTAACTTTAAGCAATGCAGATCTTAACTTCTTCGCTGCGGCTAATGAGTGTGCAAAAACAATTACTTTGCCCGCTGCTGTAGTTAACGAAAACTGTGGTATTGATTCTGTAGTAAGTGTACTAAGAACTGTAAAAGGTACTTTAGATACTTCTGTAACATTCGTTAACACGCCTGTTGTAGCTGATCTTTTAGCAATTGATTTTGCTTCACCAGCAACTTACACTCTTACGACTATTGCATACGATGTAAATGGAAACATTTCAGATACATTGAAAAACTTCATTACGTATGCTGACACTATTGACCCTGTTATCAATGCTATTGATACTATCTACTTGAAAACAGATTCATTAATGTGTACTACAACTATTGAATTAGATTCATTAGGTACTGCTTACGGATTGAATATCTCAGACAACTGTGGTATCAACTCTATCCTTTACAACTTCTTGAATACTCCTGGTAGTTTCAACGATACTAGCTTCTCTGCTACTGCAGGAACTTATGATTTCGAAGTAAATGTTTTGGATAACTCTACAAACTATGCTAAGAGAGCTTTCACTATAGTAGTTGAATCTACTTTCGATGATAAAATCTTATCTGCTCCTGCTGATACTGTATTCACGAATGTATTCGCTAATGAGTGTTCTAAAAACGTAACATTCGATTCACTAGTGGTTAACACATGTGGTATTCGTTACGCTATCGTTTCAAGCATAGCTTCTGGTTCATTGTTTGAAATTGGAAACACTGACGTTGCTTGGTATGTTATTGATCAAGGTGATACATTGTTTACTTACAACTTCGTTGTATCTGTAGTAGATAATCAAGACCCTGTTATCAAACAAGCTCCACAAGACATTACTCTATATGTTGGAAGCGATTGTTCTGTACAATACAACTATGTATTAGATGTACAAGACAACTGTGATGCTCAAGGCTTAACTGTTAATACTTCAGTTCCTTCAGGATCTATCTTAGGTGTTGGTACATTTACTAACAACTACACTGTAGCTGATGAGTCTGGTAACACTGTTTCAGGTTCAAACATCGTAACTGTATTGGATACATTGAAGCCTAGCTTCTCTGCATTCCCTACAAACATCGAAACATGTAATGCTCAAGTTGATTATGTTGTTACAGGTACGGATAACTGTTCTGGTGCTACAGTAACATTAGAGTCTGGATTAGCTTCTGGTTCTACTTTCAACTTAGGTGTAACTACAGTAACTTACAAAGTTACAGACGCTAACGGTAACAGTACTACTCAATCATTTACCGTTACAGTATTGCCACAAGCAACAATTGCTGATGCAGGTACAGATGCTGATGTTTGTATATCAAACTCAACGTTTGCACTTTCAGGAAACGTACTTGCTGCTGGTGAAACTGGTACTTGGTCAGTATTACCTTCTTTAGCATCTATTACTGATGTTAACAGCCCTACAACTAATGTTACATTCACAACTGCTGGTGTTTACACTTTCACTTGGACTGTTGACAATGGTCAATGTACTCCTAACAGTTCTAACGTTACTATCATCGTTTCTGATGAGCCAGTAGCAATTGCAGGTGATGATCAATCAGTAGATGTTACAACAGCTACATTGGATGGAATCACAGATAATGGAACTTATGCTTGGACAACTAACTCTTCTGCTGTAATCGCAAACGCGGCTAACATCAACACATCAGTTGACGGATTAGAAGTTGGAGCTAACGTATTTGTTTTAACTGTTGCTAATGCAGCTTGTGGTTCTGTTTCAGATAGTTTGACTATCACATTAGAACCTAAGCCATTTAGAGAAGATATCGTTGCAGGATTTACTCCTAACGGCGATGGTGTTAACGATACTTGGACTTTACCTGGAATTGAAAACTACCCTAACGCTACGGTTAAAATATTCAACCGTTGGGGATCAATCGTTTTCGAAACTACTACACCAGCTACTGAAGCTTGGGATGGTACAAACGAAGGTGAAATACTACCAGTTGCATCTTACTACTACGTTATCGATCTAGGTGATGGAAGCAAAGAAGTAAACGGTATTATTAGTATCATTAAATAAGAGATTAGAAATAAAAACACTGAAAATCAGGAAAATGAAAAGAATTTTAGCCATAAGCACACTAGCTCTCTCTTCGATAGCTTTTGGTCAACAAAGTTTCCAATCTAGCCAGTATACTCAGAATATGTACTTACTTAATCCTGCTGCTGCAGGGTTAAGTAATAACATTGACGTTAATTTAGGACACCGTTCACAGTGGACTAACTTCGACAATGCTCCTAGTACATACTATTTGTCTGCTAATGCTTTACTTGGAAAACCGGCAAATCACGAAAACATATTCTCTTTGAGAATTTCAGATCCAAAACTTACAGTTGACAACAATGTTAGCAGTACAGGTTCTGAAAGTAAAGTGAAACATGCTGTAGGTGGTATCTTCTACCGTGATGAAGCAGGTGCATTTAGCCGTACTTCAGGTGCAGCTTCTTATACTATTCACATTCCAGTAGGAAAGAAATCTAGCTTAGCTGCTGGTGTTCGTTTAGGTGTAAATAACACTGCATTCGATCAAACACTTGCTGGCGTTAGAGATCAAAACGATCAAGTATTCAATGATTTCGCTAATGGTAACAGCAGCGTTAACAAATTGGATGGTTCTATTGGTTTGATGTACTACACTCCTAAATTTTACTTAGGATATGCAATCGATCAAATCTTTGGTAACACTTTAGACTTTTCTGAAGATGCTGAAGCTCAATTGGTATCTCACCACTTAATCAATGCAGGTCTTAGACTTCAATTGAATGAAAACATTGGTGTTACACCTAGTACTTTGGTTAGAATGACTGCTGGTGCTCCAGTTTCATTTGATATCAATGCAAAAGTTGACTACAAAAACAATTTCTTTGTTGGAGTTGGTGTACGTCCAGGTGATGCAATCATTATACAAGCTGGTTTGAAAGTTACAGACAACATCAAATTCGGTTACTCTTATGACTTAACTACTTCTGATGTAAATTCAGTAAGCAGTGGAACACATGAGATAGTATTAGGTATTGCACTTTCTAAATAATTGAAACCAAAAGCAAAATGAAATTTAACAAATCAACCCTAGCATTAGTTGGACTTGCTTTAGCTTCAAGTTCTATTCTAAGCGCACAAGGATTCAAAAGAGTTTATAGCAATCCTGTTCATTTAGGAAAAGCTATCAACTCTGATAAGCACGAGGAAAGTTTACCTATCCTTTCTGCTGATGGAGAATCATTATACTTTGTTAGAACGTACACAGAAACTGAAGGTGACCTTACAATTGGTGACCAAGATGTTTATGTATCTGTAAAAGAAAACGGTAAGTTTTCTTTAGCTAGTAAAGATTTACCAACCATCAATGATAAGCACAACAATGCTGTTATTGGTTTATCTAAAGACGGAAACGCTATCTATCTTTTAAACCAATACGCTGCTGGTCGTCGTTTTTCTAATAAAGGTGTTTCTATGGCTAAAAAATCTGCCGAAGGAACATGGGGTGAAGCTATGGCTATGCAAATGCCAAAAGTTAACTTCAAAGGAAATCACTACGGTGGTTTCATAACTGCTGATGAAAAAACAATCATTTTCACTGCAGAGTTAGAAGGTAGTACTGGAAAAGAAGATTTATACTTTACTCAAATTAATGAGGACGGTAACTGGTCAGAAATTCAAAGTTTAGGTAACATGGTGAACAGCAATAGAGCTGACTTTGCTCCTTACCTTTCTCCAGATGGAAAACTTTTATTCTTCTCTTCTTTCGGTCACAACAGTGTTGGTTCTTCTGATATTTTTGTTTCAGAAAGAGTTGGTAACGGTTGGGACGAATGGACTAAGCCAGAACCTTTAGAAGGTATCAATACGGCTGGTTTTGAAGCTTATTCTAACATCGACAAAAACAACAACATCATTTTTGCTAGCAACAATGGTGGTAAAGGTTATGCTGATCTATACTCTACTACAATGAAGTTAGAGAAGATTGAGCCAAAACCTGTTGAGCCTGTTAAGTCTGAAGAAGAAAAAGCAATTGAAAAACTTAACAACGAATTTGATTTGCAATTGATTTACTTCGATTACAACAAATCTGATGTTAAAGTTGAAGATGCTATTATTCTTGATGCTGTAATGGCTGTGTTGGTTAAATTCCCAAAACTAAAAATCGTTTTAAGTGGTCACACTGACGAACGTGGTAGAGAGGAATACAACTACAAATTATCTAAAAGACGTGTTGAAGCTGGTAAAGATTACTTAGTGAAACGTGGAATTGATAAGAAAAGAATCATTACTCAAGCTTTAGGTGAAACAGATTTAAAAATCGAAAACGCTAAAACTGAAGCTGAGCATGTTCAAAACAGACGTGTTGAAATTGAAATACTTGGATCTAACTAAGATTCATTTCAATATATGATATTAAAAAAGGGAGCAAATGCTCCCTTTTTTATTGCTTAATCTTTTCTAGTACTATTTAAAATAAAGCTTTCAATACCAATTGAATCAATACTTTTTCTGTAGCACCTGCTATGGCAATAATTTCATTGATATCAACTGCTTTTAAATTATCCGGATCACATTCATCAGTTAAGACTGAAATGGCAGCAGTTGGAAGTCCCATATGTACTGCAGCAATAATTTCGGGAACTGTACTCATCCCTACTGCATCTGCCCCTATAATTCTTAAGTAACGGTATTCTGCTCTTGTTTCTAGATTAGGACCTGTTACAGATACATATACTCCTGTATGCAAAGGAATATCTAAATCATTGGCGGCTTTTTCTAAAGCTGAATTCATTGATACAGAATATGGCTCTGACATATCAGGGAATCGTGGCCCCAATTCATCGATATTAGCACCTCTTAATGGATTTTCTGGCAAAAGATTTATGTGATCATCCAATAGCATCAATTCTCCTTTCTTGAAGCCAGGATTTACGGCTCCTGCTGCATTGCTCACCAACAATTGTTTAATCCCTAAAACTTTCATTACTCGGACTGGAAATACAATTTGATCCATTGTATACCCTTCATAATAATGAAAACGGCCTTGCATTACAATTACTTTCTTGCCATTTACAGAACCATAATGCAATTTCCCTGAATGAAACTCAACTGTTGAAACTGGAAAATTTGGAATATCACAATACTCTAAACTTGCTTCAATTTGTACTTCATTTACAAATGCTCCTAAACCAGTTCCAAGGATCACTCCTATTTCAGGATTTACAAATCCCTTTTCTGCTAAAAAATCAGCACACGCTTTAATCTCTTTATACCCTAAACTCATCTTTCCATATTTGTGGCAAATCTTTATAGTAATCTACATCCGAAACAGTTGTAATTACATCAAAGCTTACCGATTTCTTTTTTAATCTTTGTTTGCAAATTTCTAATAGTTGTTCTGTACTCCAGGGCAAATCGTCAAATAATATGGGTTCTAATTTTTTCATACCCATTAAGTAATATCCTCCATCCAACGCTGGTCCATATACAACATCATTGGTTATTAGCACATTACTTGCTTCTTCAATATGTTTCGATGACAATTGATAGCAATCACAACCTATACCATATACTGCAGAGTAACCAATAGAGAATTGGTCTTCAAAAGCCGTTTTCATTTTTTTACCCAAATCACCTTCGCATTGTAAATAATGTGCTGAAGCAGAATTAAAAAATACATTGTTTGTAGGAATATAATTTCCCCAATACACGACATACTTTTTATTGCTTGCTATTAGCTGTTGTTCCGTATGATGCAACAATCGCGAATATATCTCTACTGCAACTGCATTTCCAACAGTTTTAGCCAGACGTGTCTTTACTTTTCCTTCTTCAGGGTATTTAGTAAATACTATAATTATCTCCTCCAAAATACACCTCGATTATCGATCAATATTAAAACTTTTCTTGATGCTAAACGGGTAAATACGAACAAGCTAAATATTTTGTTTCAAAAATATTCCCTCAATTATTCGCAATCCTTTTTATGTCTGAGTAATAAGGCTAATTTTGCGCCATGTCTCTTACTTCGGCTATAGATTGCATCAAACAAGGTAAAGTTCTGCTTACCAACACCGATACCATTCCGGGATTAAGTTGTGATGCCCGTAACAGTAATGCTGTTAAAAAAATCATTGAGATCAAACAACGATCTAAAGACAAGTTGAATTTTGTTGTATTGGTAAGCAGTGATAGAGTTTTGAATCAATGCATAGATGAAGTTTCGGAAATTGGCTGGGATTTAATCGATTGTTCTGACACTCCACTTACTTTGATTTTTGAAGGAGCAAAAAACGTTGCTAAAGAATGCATGGGGGAAGACAGTACACTTGCCATTCGGTATATAAAAGATGGAGAGTTAAAACTATTATTGGATAAAATACAATGTCCAATGGTTAGCACATCGGCCAATATATCTGGACAAGAAAGTCCCAAAACATTGAAAGACGTAAGCCAAGACATTATAAAAAATGTAGACTTAGTTTGGGAATCAAAAACTACTGGAACAGGGTCTGCATCAACCATCATGAAACTAAAAGCCAACGGTGAGTTCACTTTTATCAGAAAATAATTACGAATCTTATATTCAACACGAATTATTCAAAGCCGTGGCTAAAGCTGGGGCAGAACTCAATCAACCTGTTTTTGTAATTGGTGGCTTTGTACGAGACCTTTTACTTCAGCGTCCAAATAAAGACATCGATTTTGTAACCCTTGGACCAGGTATAGAATTAGCCAAAAAGGCGGCTAAAATATTGAACATAAAAACGGTTAGTACTTTCAAAAACTTCGGCACAGCTATGTTCAAATACCAAGATTACGAATTGGAGTTTGTTGGTGCTAGAAAGGAGAGTTATCAAAGAAACAGCCGAAAACCCATTGTTGAAGATGGGACATTGATTGACGACCAAAATCGAAGAGATTTTTCTATCAATGCTATGGCCATTTCATTGAATGAAAACAATTATGGAGATTTAATTGATCCATTCAATGGTGTTGAAGATCTTGAAAAGAAATGCATACAAACCCCGCTTGATCCTGACATAACTTTTTCTGACGACCCATTACGCATGCTTCGAGCAATTCGTTTTGCTTGTCAACTAAATTTTGAAATAACACCTGCTTGCCTTACTTCTATTGCTAAAAACAAAGTAAGAATGGATATTCTTTCGATGGAAAGAGTAAGTACCGAATTGAATAAAATTATTCTTTGCGAAAAACCCAGTATTGGATTCAAATTACTTTTTGACACAGGGCTTTTACATACATTTTTTCCAGAACTAACCGCCTTGCATGGAGTTGAAATACGCAACGGATTAGGACACAAAGACAACTTCTATCACACATTACAAGTATTGGATAACATTGCTCCCAATACCAATGATTTGTGGCTTAGATGGTCGGCTATATTACATGATATAGCAAAAGCCCCAACAAAACGGTTTTCGAAAATACATGGTTGGACTTTTCATGGACACGAAGATAAAGGAGCCCGAATGGTCCCTAAAATTTTTGGTCGTTTAAAACTTCCTCTCGATAAAAAGATGAAGTATGTACAAAAGCTTGTTGCGCTTCACCTACGACCTATTGCACTTACTAATGAAAACGCAACCGATTCGGCAATAAGAAGATTGTTGTTTGATGCTGGTGAAGATTTAGAAGACTTATTGACTCTTTGTAGAGCCGATATAACAAGTAAAAACGAGAAAAAAGTAAAGCGTTTTTTATCCAATTATGATGCTGTAGCCAAACGCATTATTGAAGTTGAAGAAAAAGACAAGATTCGAACTTGGCAACCACCTATTTCAGGTGAAGAAATCATGCAAACTTTCAATTTAAAACCTTGCCGAGAAGTTGGTGATATTAAAAACGCCATTAAAGAAGCCATGCTCGATGGTGAAATAGAAAACAGCAAAGAGGCTGCTTGGGATTTTATGTTGAAAATGGGAGAAAAACTTGGCTTTACCCCTGCTTAATTTGCTTTGAATTGTGCCATTCCAACAAAGCTTCAATAGGGTTTTGACACACTCCAATCCATTTCATATCAATGCTATTACACATCTCCTTCAATTCATTTGAATAAATCGTTGCTACAGTTCCAACAAAGCCAATAGCATTGGACACATCACTTTTTAAAGGTTTGATAAACAATTCTTTGTAAGCTTCAAAACCTGAATGTATCAAATCGAATTTATAGGTACTATCTACAGGGAAATGATTTAAAATTTTTGCGAATTGACCTAAGTGTGCACTTGCTTTAGAGCTCGAATAAAATGCGGTAATCAAATCTGTAGGTTGCTCAGGGAAATACAGTTTGAAAATTTCCGATTCAGATTTTGGCATGGTCTGATTTACATAATCTTGTAGCAATCGTTTACCAAAATATGCTCCACCGCCTTCATCACCCATTACATAGCCTAAAGAAACCTTTTCTTTAGTAATGTTTACACCATCATAAAAACAGGCATTACTACCTGTCCCAAGAATTCCCACAATACCAGCACTAGAGCCTAATACGGCCCTACAAGCCGCTAGTAAATCATGATGTATTTCTATATTTTCGATGCCTTGTTTAAAAAAGCATTTTTTTAATTTTTCGATGCTGTTTTTTGAACTGCAACCAGCTCCATACCAAACGATATTATCAGATAAAGAAAGTTTTAAATGGTCTTTTGCTTTATTTAAAATTTGGTCAATAAATTCAGACGAATGAATGTTAGGGTTTATCCCTTCAAAATCAATCAACAAACCATTTTCGTTGATCCAACTACTTTTTGTGCCACCGCTATCTACTATCCAACGCATTTTTCGAAAATACCACATTTAGGGTATTGCAATCTATTTAGACTCATTCTAATTTCGTCAAAGAATTTACACCATGAAAAAGATACTTCTACCCTTAGCTACAATTCTATTGATTATTAGCTGCAAAAAAGAAACAAATAAAAACGATCAATCACTTGAAACGTATACTTTCTTACGCAACAATGAAAGTTCAGTTTCTTATACTGGTCAAATAGAGCGCCAAGATATGTTATCCGAAATGGGTGATTATATGCTATTAGCTCATTCGCTTGGGCGTGAAATTTCAGCCGATACATTGCAAGCGATGTACAAAAACGAATATGGTTTTTCTGGCACCTACACCAAAAACTTATTCTCTAAAACCTTTGCCAACGATCAACAATTTTTTCTTGATCAAATGATTGCTATGGCTGAAGCTTCTAAAGAAGTAAGCAATGCGACTCCAGGCAAAGCAGGTGTATTAAATGAAGAGTATCCTCAAGCTGGTACTGCTGAAAGTGCTGGATATCTAGTCAATGAAAATGGTTTAGAATACCGTCAACTCATCATCAAAAGATTGATGGGCGCTGTATTTTTCCATCAAGCTATGGAAGTTTACTTTGGTGAAGATTATATGAACAACCACGGAAGCGACAACCAAACCGTTGAAGCAGGTAAAAATTACACCCCAATGGAACATCATTTTGATGAAGCCTTTGGTTACGCAGGAATCCCAACCGATTTGAGTGCCGATTACACAGACAAAAACAACTCTGCCTTAGGCATATGGGGTGAATACATAGTAGAAAGAAGTAATGACAACGGTACCTTTGGTATACCTGGCTTAAATGAAGCTTTAATATCAGCTTTTATTGAAGGTCGAACAGCAATTGTAGATCAAAACTATACGGCAAGAAATGCTGCCATTACTAACATTGCTGAATTATGGGAGAAAGCAATTATATACACTGCTGGAAATTATTTCAAACGATCTATTACAGAAACCAATGTTTATAAAAAGCACCACTACCTTTCTGAAGGCATAGGATTTCTTTTGGCATCTCAATACCATTTTGATAATGGTACTTCAGTAGCTCCTAGATATTTCAATAGTGCAAAGATTGAAGAAGCTTTAACCATTATTGGACTCAACACCAATTTATACAACGTTACAGAAACAGAACTTAATCAAGTAATAGCTCTTATTACTTCAGCAGAACCACAAGCTTAATTATGAAATTCACTAAATTCTTATTGCATTTAAGTTTTGCTTTCTCACTGCTACTTACAACTGCCTGCACTGAAAAAGATAACTCACAAAAAGTTAGTTGTTCTACCAGTCAAGAAGAGGTATTGTTAGCATATGCAACACAATTCAATTTGGATTTAGAAAATTGTTCTTCGGCATTTTCAAATTTACAAACCGCCAATTGGGCTTCTATTTCGGATTCAGAATTAGAAACAAATAAGCAAACTTTAAAAGCCGCTAGAATTGCTTACAACACCATTTCCTCCTATAATTTTGGCCCTGCAATTTCCAATGGCGTTGAACTCAACGATAGGTTCAACATTTTTCCTGCCAATGAAACCGCAATAGTGTCGAATGCCCTAAATGGTGAACAAGATATAGAGGCACTTTTCAAAAGTCAGGTAGGTTTAGAAGCGATAGAATATCTCGTTTACAATATTGATTCTATTGCTCATAATGAAACCGAAAAAAATGCAGTAATTCAACATTTACAAGCTCAAATTTCGGCCATAACAAGTAGAATAAATGATTTACATTCAGCCTACTCAACTGGAGGATATATTGCCGAGTTCAAAAGCAATACGGGTTCCGATGACGGTTCATCTCTTGCGCTTTTCACAAATCAATTCGTTCAAGACCTTGAAACTAGATTGAGGAACAACAAACTGCGTATTCCTATTGGAAAATTTAATGGTGGTACGCCTTTACTCGACAAAGTTGAAGGACGTTACAGTAATTATGGTTTGGAGTTTGCTGCTCAGCATTTCAATAAATTAAAAAACTTGTATGGTACAAACAATGACAGTTTGAGTTTAGCGTCCTATTTATCTTGTCTAGGAGAAAATGATTTATCGCAAAGTATAGAAGCCCAGTTTACAACTACTGCCACAGCCTATGAAACTTTGATAGCTGCCAATGGAGAATCATTAAAAGCGGCCATAGAAAACGACAATGCCAATGTATCTATCCTTATTGACGAACATCAAAAACTAGTTGCTCTTATAAAAGGCCCTATGCTAAGTGCTTTAGGGGTAAGAATAAATTACACGGATTCCGACGGTGATTAAGGCTTTAATCAAGACATATCATTCAAAATTAAATGCACCAACTAGCCCCTATTTATTAGGGGCTTTTAGGGTTTTATTTGCCTGTGCCGCTATTTACTCGGCCCTTCGATTTTTACTCAAAGGTTGGGTGAATGAACTGTATATATTACCACAGCACCATTTTCATTTTTACGGTTTTCATTGGGTACAATTACCAAGCAATCCGTTGTGGGTATATGTCTTGTTTGGACTGCTCATACTGTCGGCAGTGGGACTTGCTACAGGTAGGTTTTACAAAGTGTTTTCATTAGCCTATTTTTTACTGTTTACCTATTTCGAGTTAATAGATAAAACATATTATCTCAACCATTACTATTTCATCAGTTTAATGGCTTTTGCTTTCATATTTTTGCCAATGAACAAAGCATTGGTTTTAGGAAAAAACAAGCCCGAATTTGTTCCTTTTATTTACATCGTACTATTGAGGTTTTTAGTTGGAGGAGTATACTTTTACGCTGGTATAGCTAAGATCAATGCCGATTGGCTTGCAGGCGAACCCTTGAATACTTGGTTCAATGCATTTCAGTATTTACCAATTGTAGGAGACACAATTGGGCATTCCAACACTGCAGTATTTAGCGCTTATTTGGCCATGATATTCGATATCAGCCTTCCCTTTTTACTCTGCTTCAAAAAAACTAGAACACTAGCCTATATAGCTGCACTCATATTTCATTGCCTTACTTCTCTAATGTTTCCAATTGGAGTATTTCCATTGATAATGAGTTTGTGTGCTTTGGTGTTTTTTCCTGCTCCGGTATGGGAAAAGCGATTGATACAATTAAACGTAATCACTAAAAAGGCATTCCTAACAAGCACATTAAAAGGTCAAAACTTTAGAAAAGTGGCACTCTTAGCGTTGTTAATGTGCCATTTTATTTTACCGTGGCGCTACTTATTATATCCAGGCAATGTGATGTGGCACGAGCAAGGTTTCCGTTTTTCTTGGCGCGTTATGCTCATGGAAAAAAACGGTTATACCGAATTGAACGTCATAACTCCATCCAATAAAATCTACTTAGTAGACAATAGTAAATATCTCACACCACTTCAAGTAAAAATGATGAGCACTCAGCCTGATATGATTTTGGAATACAGCCAAATTGTAGCTCAAGATTTTGAAAAAAGAGGTTTTGAGAAATTTAAAATCGAAGCAGATAGTTGGGTGTCTTTAAATGGAAGAAAACCATTTAGAATGATTCAAAATAACGTAGATTTGCGAACCCAAAAGAGTGGCTTTGCAACAAAAACATGGATTACAGATTGGCATGATCAAGCACTTTAGGTACATATACTGCGCCTTGCTTTGTCTATGTTTTTCTATAGCTAATGCAGGAGATCCTAGCAGCGAAATCATCAATATTCGAGGTACCGTAACCGATGATAACGGGAAAGGGCTTGGTGAAGTTCAAATAGCTTTACCTCTAGCTCACATCAGTACATTCAGTGAAGAAAATGGATTTTTCGAATTGAATTTCAGTGCTGACAAAAGTGAAAAAATCATATTCTATAAGTTTGGATACAAGCCATTTGAGGTGCTTCCAGACACCATTAAAAGCTTACCGATAAACATTCAATTGCAATCTTTGCATATCGACCTTAAAGGTGTTGAAGTAACGTCTAATTCTAATTTTTACAATACTCACTTACGCGATGTTGAAGGCTTAAAAATTTACACAGCCAAAAAGAACGATCTGATAAAAATGAATCGGATCAATGCCAATCTAGCTACGGCGAGTGCCCGTCAGATTTATGCTCGAATTTCTGGACTTAACATTTGGGAAAGCGACGCCAATGGCAACCAATTAGAAATTGGAGGTAGAGGGTTGAATCCTTCCCGTTCAGCCAATTTCAATGTTCGTCAAAATGGATACGACATTTCTGCTGATGCATTAGGATATCCTGAAAGTTACTACACACCATCGCCTTTAGCCGTTGATAAAATAGAAATCTTACGAGGTGCCAGTGCCCTACAATATGGATCTCAATTTGGTGGACTCATCAATTTTGAATTACTTAAAGACCCTACCAAAAAATTAGAAGGAAAAGTTCATCAATCATTCGGATCTTTCAATTTGTGCAATACATACATTCAACTCGCTAGCAAGCAAAAGTATTTCTCAACTAAAGCTTACTTGCAATACAAAACAGGTGACGGCTTCATCGATCGATCTGATTTCGAATCCATTCATGCCTACATCAGTACATCTTTCAATCTTTCAAAAAAATTAATCGCCAAAATAGAATTCACAAAAATGTACTCATTGGCTCAACAGCCTGGTGGGTTAACCGACCAACAATTTGAAAACAATCCTTATCAAAATACGCGTTTTGGCAATTGGTTTCAAGTCGATTGGAATTTACCTAGTGTAAGTTTATCGTACAAGGTAAACGATCGGTTGAGCAGTGAGCTTATATATTTTGCATTATTTGCTGAACGTAATGCACTGGGCTATTTAAGAGCTCCAAATCGTATTGACCCTATCCTACTCAACAATAGCAGTTATAGTGAAAGTCAAAGAGACTTGCTACAAGACAAGTTTTTAAACCATGGTATAGAAATTAGAAATTTGCTGCGATATACGTTCAACGAAAAACCAGCTGCATTGGCTTTTGGAGTAAGATTATTCAATGGAACTTCAGAAAAACAACAAAGCAATGCTGCTCCGGGTACTGCTGCAAACTTCGAAGCTGATTACAGTCTAGATAGCGAAGACCCTATTCGTTTATATTACAATTTCAACAACTACAATGCCGCCGTTTATGCTGAAAATACGTTCTCTGTTGGCAACTGGAAATTGGCTCCTGGCTTGCGTGTAGAGTTCATTGAAACTCAGCTTGATGGATATTACAATCAAACTGTAAAAGACCAAGCAGGCAACACCATACAAAGTACTAGCACATCAGAAAAAGACAAAAGACCGCGATCGTTTGTTATTGCTGGAATGGGTATTAGTCACAAAATCAATGGTATGGAGTTTTATTCCAACCTATCCCAAAACTACAGAAGTGTAACTTTCAACGATTTTAAGATTGACAATCCTTCTTATAAAGTTGATGAGAATTTAAAAGACGAAAGAGGCTATAATTTTGATGCTGGATTAAGAGGTTTAATTGGCAAAAAAATCCGCTTTGATGCTAGTTTATTTTTCTTGCGTTATGCAAATAGAATTGGTTTTAGCACGCTTACAGACAGCAACACATTTAGAGTGTACCAATACCGTACTAACATTGGTGTAAGCAACACCATAGGGCTAGAAAGCCTCATTGAATATTTCCCAATAAGCAGTAAAAATCACGAATTAAAGTTGTCACTGAATAGCTCTGTACAACGAGGCAAATATGTACAGTCTAAAGATCAATCCATTATTGGTAACAAAGTTGAATTGATTCCTGATGTGAGTATTAAATTTGGTACAGACTATCGTTACAAAACCTTCAATGCAGGTGTATTGTTCACCATGGTTGATGATCATTTCTCGGATGCTACCAATGCTTTTTCTACCGTTGAAGGTATTAGCGGAGTAATTCCAAGATATTTTGTTTTGGATTTCAATTTCAAATACCGAAGAAATAATTTAGAAATGGGTACTGGTATAAACAATGCTTTGAACAGCGCTTACTTTACCCGAAGAGCTACAGGTTATCCTGGGCCTGGAATTATAACAGCACAGCCACGCAACTTTTTCGTTAGCATAGCTTATAAACTATAATTGTGCGCTCCAACTATTTTTATCTTATAGAACTGGCCTACTTGGGATACAAATACCATGGGTATGCCATTCAACCGCAACATAAAACCATTCAAGGACAACTTGAAAAAACCATCCGCTACATTCTCGGAAAAGAAAGACCATTTAAAACATTGGGATGTAGCAGAACAGATGCTCGAGTTTCGGCCAAACAATTTTTCACAGAGCTTTTTCTAGATTCTGTTCTTGAAGATGAAGCACAATTTGTTGAAGACTTCAAAAAAAATCTACCACAGGACATCCATTTCATTTCCTTCAAAAAAGTAGATTCTAAATTCAATGTCATCAACGATGTTGACTACAAAACGTACACTTACACTTTTGCAACGGGCAAAGTTTATAATGCTTTCAATGCGCCTTATATAATGCACTTCCGAGAAGATTTAGACATCGACAAGATGATGCAAGCCACCAAACTCTATACGGGTAGGCACAATTTTTTTCTATTTCAAACGGGAAAAGTAAATGGTGGCGAATTTGAAAAGACAGTGGATTATTGTTCACTTGAAAAAAAAGAAAATTTTTCTCTTCCCGCAACTTGTGAACAAGAAATTTATCAATTCACCATCCAATCGAAAGGATTTATCCGATACCAAATCCGAATGATGATGGGTTTTTTGGTAGAAATTGGTAGAGGAGAAAGAAGTATTGAAGAATTGAAACAAGCATTGAAGGCTGACGAGACCGTTAGAAAATTGTGCTTTGTGGCTCCTGCACATGGTTTGTTATTGAACGAAGTTAAATTTAAAGATGCCTAAAACCGAAATAGTAACTCTGCTCAATAACACTTTACTCGACACCTACAATGGCTTAAAAACGGAACTTGACAGTTTCAAAGGCAGTCATGGAGATGCACCAAAAAGCAGTGCAGGAGATAAGCACGAAACATCGAAGGCAATGGCCGACATCGAAGCAGAGAAAATCAGTCAAAGCCTAGATAGAGTAAAACGCCAGATTACGCAATTGGCAAACATAAAACTGGATATTGAATCCACTAAAATAGGATTGGGAAGTCTATTCAAAGCCAACAACAACTGGTACTTTATAGCTGTTGCTTATGGCAAATTCACCACTCCCAATTTCGGCGATGTCTTCGTAATTTCTTCAGAAGCACCTATTGCAAGGGCACTGAATGGCAAAAAAATAGGAGATACTGCCGAATTCAACAATATCTCCTTTCTTATTTCTGAAATTAAGTAATTACCCCAATAAATAAAACGTATAAACAGCACCTATAAGTGCTACTATAAAGTATGGAACTAGCGATGCTGCTCCATCGTATTCTTTCGCCATACGTTGACCAAAAAACAACGCTAAGTAAGCTTTAATACTACCTATTACCGCTAATTTCAAAACAATTAAAGGCAAAAAGCCAACAGCAAATAATATTCCTCCTACAGAAAACACGCCTGCAAATAGTTCAAGTATTGTCAAAAGTACAAGCAGTAACGGCACCATGTTTTTTAATGGCGATTCTGCAAAATGACCTTTCAGCCACTCTAAGTTACCTGAATAATTAAACACTTTATCCAAGCCCGATTGTAAAAACACAATAGCCTGCAAACCGCAAAAAGCGATTACAATCCAGTCAAAAGATTCTATAATATATTCCATGGTCTAAAAGTCTAAAAATTTTTGGACTTGAGCACGCATTAATTCAATACTTGGACCATCAGACAACTGCCCTTTTTCATCAATCAGAGTATGAAAAGCACTCAATTTTGGCTTTTTAGACAACACTTCTACCTGCAAATAATGCATCACTCCTGTTAAATGATCCAATCCTCTAAGGTTACCCGCCTTTCCCGCAGATAATCCAATCATAGCTGCTTTTTTGTTGTGCCATAATTCAGGTTTTACACAATCTATAAAGCCCTTCAACATGCCCGGAAAACTTCCATTATACTCGGGCACAACAAAAATAAACTTGTCGCATGAAGTTATATAGTTTTCCACAATGGCATCAAATTCAACATTTTGACTCCCATAACTAGCTGAAAAAATAAAGTCTTTCGGAATGGATTGTAAATCCAAAATTTGAGCATCAACCTTTAGTTCTTCACAAATTTTAGAGTAGGCATTTGCAACGCGTAAGGATTTGTTCTCCAAACGATTTGTGCCACTTATAATGGTTATCATAATGTAGGTAAAAAGTAAAATTGTTAATATGTTCCACGCACTTGCAACACATTTTCCAAGGCATATTATAACTTTGCTTGGAGCACAAAAAAAAGCATTCTTTGTTAATATTGAATTGTTTTAATGCTGGATTATACCATGGGAAAAATAATAACGATAGCCAATCAAAAAGGTGGAGTGGGCAAAACCACTACTGCCATTAACCTTGCGGCAAGTATGGGGGTTCTCGATCAGAAAACGCTCATTATTGATGCCGATCCACAAGCAAACGCTACATCAGGTGTAGGTTTTGATCCAAAAGGCATTACAAAAAGCATTTACGAATGCTTGATTAGTGATTTGGACCCAAGAGAAATAATTCTCGAAACAGAATCACCCAACTTATTCATTCTACCTGCCCATGTAGATTTAGTAGGTGCCGAAATAGAATTGATCAATCAGCCCAATCGCGAATATATCATGCGTGAAACTTTGGCTGAGCTAAAAAAAGAATACGACTATATTTTCATCGACTGTTCGCCATCATTAGGATTGGTTACGCTGAATGCTTTAACCGCTTCTGACTCTGTAATAGTACCTGTACAGTGTGAATATTTCGCCTTAGAAGGTTTAGGTAAATTACTGAACACAATCAATATCGTACAAGACCATCTCAACGAAAACTTGAGCATAGAAGGCATACTTCTTACTATGTACGATACCCGTTTACGTTTGGCAAACCAAGTAGTAGAAGAAGTAAAAATGCATTTCCAGCAATTGGTATTTGACACCATCATACATCGTAATACAAAACTTGGTGAAGCTCCTAGCCATGGTGAGACCATCATTATGCACGATGCTAGCGGTAAGGGAAGTATAAATTACTTGAACTTAGCAAGAGAAATTTTGACGAAGAACAAATCTAAAATAGTTAGCACAAGTGAGCAATAAGAACAAAAAAGCGGCATTAGGGCGTGGGTTAAGCGCTTTAATTAATGGCGACAACGACAACCGTACGCTCAATAACAGATACCAACCTACCTCTGCACAACCAGAAGTAGGATCTGTAGCCTTGGTTAGCATAGATTCTATTGAAACCAACCCGTTTCAACCTCGTACACATTTCGACCACAATGCATTAGAAGAATTGGCTGATAGCATAAAGCTATTAGGTGTTATTCAACCCATTACGGTTAGAAAACAAGGAAATAAGTTTCAATTAATTTCTGGTGAACGTCGTTTCAGAGCATCGCAACTAGCGGGCATGAACGAAATACCGGCTTATATAAGATTAGCCAACGATCAAGCGATGCTAGAAATGGCTATCGTTGAAAACGTTCAGCGTGAAAATTTAGATGCTATTGAAATTGCCCTTTCGTACCAGCGACTTATTGAAGAGTGCGAACTTACTCAAGAGCAACTGGCTGAGAGAGTAGGAAAAAAACGTACAACAGTTACCAATTACCTACGCCTACTTCGATTACCAGAAGAAATTCAAGCTTCCATCATACGCAAGCAAATAAGCATGGGCCATGCTCGAGCTTTGGTAAGCACGGACAACAAACGCGTTCAAATAGAAATTCTAAAAAAAATACTGACAGAAGATTTATCCGTACGTCAAACCGAAGAGTTAGTACGCAAAGGATTTGATGGCAGTAAGCCGGAAAAAAATCCTACCTCTACCCCTTCGCAACCTAGTGCAAGTGCATTGAAGGCAATAAAAAGCATCAGTTCTAGTTTAGGAAAACCTGTAGCTTGTAAAACCACTGCAAAAGGTTCAGGTAAAATTGAAATTTCTTTTAAAAACGAAACCGAGCTCAATGCTCTACTGGAAACACTTAATAAACTTTAGTTTTTTGCTGCTGTTTACCTATTCCGTATCAGCTCAAAAAACAGAAAAAGAATATTCTCCTAAGCGAGCCAGCATTTATTCTGCTGTAGTTCCTGGTGCCGGTCAGTTTTACAACAAAAAATATTGGAAAATCCCTTTGGTTTGGGGTGCAATAGGTACTTCTGCTTATTACATTAACTACAATACTGTTGAATTTAAATCGTATAAAAATGCTTTAATAGCAAGAAACGACGACGATCCTGGTACGGTAGATTACACCTATCCTGATTTAAGTGATGAATTAGTTGAAGCCAACATGGATTATTACCGTAGGTTGCGTGATATTTCGTACTTCGCTTTAGCCGCTTCTTATATACTCAACATTGTAGATGCTAGTGTCGATGCTCACTTAAAAGGTTTCGACGTGAAAGACGATTTGCATCTCGGCTTTACTTCAACAGCCAACAAAATGACATTAAGCCCAGGGCTTTCGCTTACATACCATTTCTAATGCAAAAAAACTCATTAAGAATAGCTTTAGTTGGCTACGGAAAGATGGGAAAAACCATCGAAAAAATAGCTTTAGAACGAGGTCATACCATCTCTCATAAAATTGGTAGAAATGACAATTTGAAGCAAATAAACAACGACAATACTGATGTTGCTATAGAATTTTCATTACCCGAAGTTGCTTTCTCAAATTTAGAGCAACTCATGAATAGCAATATACCTACTGTATGTGGAACTACTGGTTGGTTGGATAAATTAGAAAACATTCATGCATTGTGCTTGAATAATAAATGCAGTTTTTTATACGCTTCTAATTTTAGTATTGGAGTGAATATCTTCTTCAACCTCAACAAAACTTTAGCGCGTAGCATGGCAAAACTAGCTGAATATGGTGTTGATATGCAAGAAATACATCATACTCAAAAGCTAGATGCACCATCGGGTACAGCCATAACTCTTGCCGAACAGATAATATCTGAAATACCTGAATTAGACAATTGGTCTTTGGATGATAAAGAACCCAATCACATTCATATTGACGCCCAAAGAACAGGAGATGTTCCGGGTACTCACATAATCAATTACACTTCTGCAATCGATCAAATTAGCATAAAACACGAAGCATTCAACAGAAATGGATTTGCCCTTGGTGCCATAATTGCTGCAGAATACGCCGCTAAAAATCAAGGAATATTAACCATGAACGACGTCTTAAATATTTAATTTTATGAGCATACCAGTAATATTATTCCTACTAACAGTAGTTCTACTTTTCCCTTCACTTTATATCTTGTTTCAACGAGCAGGAGTGCCAGCATGGAAAGCCCTAATCCCTATCTACAATTTCTTTGCATGGGCAAAAATGCTAAAGCGAAGCTATTGGTGGGGAGTAATGATGCTGCTTCCAGGTGTAAACTTTTACATGTTCGCTGTATACATGGTGGAAACGTGCAACACTTTTGGAAAAAGAAAATTTAAAGATCACCTTTTAGCAGTTATTTTTCCTTTCGTTTATTTACCACTTCTAGCCTTTAAAGAAAAGGACAATTATGTTGGTCCAATCGATTGGAAAAGCACTAAAAAAACCAAAGCACAAGAGTGGGGTCATTCTATAATTTATGCTGTTGTAGCGGCATCATTTATCAGAGCTTTATTATTCGAAGCTTTTATGATACCTACCGGTTCTATGGAACGATCTTTACGCGTAGGTGATTTCTTATTCGTTTCAAAATTAGCTTACGGACCTCGTTTACCAGAAACTTTACTCAATGTTCCGTTTACGCACCATACTGTCCCGGTAATCAATACACCCGCATTTAGTACCTGGTATACAATGCCTCACTTCAGATTACCTGGTTTTGGTAAAGTTGAACGTTTCGATCCGGTGGTTTTCAATTTCCCAAAAGGCGATACAGTGTTACTGGCCAATCAAGCGCAAGATTTCGATCAAAACGCTAGAGACCGTACGTTTAGACAAACCCAAGGGAAATATACCGTTGGCGATTTTCAAAGAGTAAGACAACGTATGTTAGACCGTGAAGAATGGGTTGCCAGACCGCGCGATAAAAAAGAATTTTATGTAAAACGTTGTATCGGAATGCCTGGTGATACCATCAGCATAGAAAACACAATTGTATACATTGACTCTAAACCAATCGAAAACCCTGAAAAATCAAACTTCGATTATTACGTAGAATGCAAAACACCTATTAACTACGAGAATTGGAAAAACAATTACGACATCAGTGAATCTGAAATTTATGGAGTACCTAATGGCGATAGATATTTATATCAAATGCCGCTAACCTTTGAGTTGGTTGCTAAAATTAAAGCTCTTCCTTTTGTATTGAGCGTAAATAAAGTTATCGCTAAAAAAGCTAGTCCTTTAACGATGAATCTTCGCATCTTCCCTAATTCAACTAAATATAATTGGTCGGAAGATAACTTTGGCCCTTTGTATATACCTTCTAAAGGAGCTACAGTAGAACTTACAGAAATGACTTTGCCTCTTTACGAACAAATCATTAGAAAATACGAGGGCAATACGCTTGAAACAATCAATGGTAAATATTTGATTAATGGCGAAGCAACTTCATCGTACACTTTTAAACAAGATTATTATTTTATGATGGGCGATAATAGACACCGCTCGGCCGATAGTAGATTTTGGGGATTTGTACCAGACGATCACGTAGTTGGAAAACCTGCCTTTATCTGGTTTAGTAAAGACGACGTTACGGGCATTCGTTGGAACAGAGTGTTCTCATTACCTAAATAAGATTTCAGCAAAAATACATGCATTAAAAAAGGAGCTCTCGAGCTCCTTTTTTATTTGAATTAGAATTTAATTTTCAGTGCGTCTTTGTGTTCACCTTGACCTGGCTCACCTTTTTGCATTTTAACATGCAACTTACCACCTTCATACTCTATTATATATTCACGTTCTAGCTTATCGTCTTTCACGATTTCCATAGCTTTGATATTAGTGTCTGCCATGGCTGCTTTACGGTACTCATAAGGCCCTCTGTTTCCTAATACAAGCAATAAGTAAGTATCATAACCATCTCTCCCAGGCTCACCGTATGGTCGTCCTGGACCTCCATAGTTAATGTATATTTCATAAGTACCAAACCAGTAATCTTTTTCAGTTTCGTAAAATTCAAAATCGAACAAACCATCACGAGTATTATAGTACTCACCTATGATTGGATCTTCAGGTATAGAACGGTTATTGTCCCAATATCCATAAGGTCTAGTGTAATCGTAATCTACACCAAAAAATGCCTGGCCATCGTATCCACGAGGTCCTGGTCCTTCTACAACTGTTACACAACTAGTGATTGCAAACATTGCTAATAAGTAAAATAAGAACTGTTTCATGACTTTGATTTTCCTAGATAATTACAATCACCGTGCCAAATTCATAATATACTAATTACCAACTACTTACCAGCGTTATTTTTAAACATTTTCACTCATTACTTTTTCATTTACACAATAAAACTAATTTGCACTCAAATTGAATTTTTCAATGAAGCTACCTACTGCTTACTTTGGTAACATTGAGTTTTGGACAACTGCACTTAAAAACGATTGTTTTGAAATTGAGGTTCACGAGAGTTTTGTGAAACAGAGTTTTAGAAACAAATGCGAAATTTTAGGTGCCAATGGTATTATTACATTAACAGCCAATGTTGTAGGACGATCAAAAGGCACGAAAACCAAAGACGTTGTACTCGATTTCAGAGAAAATTGGCCACAAAAACATTTGCACAGTATTAAAAGTGCTTATGGACATTCTCCCTATTTCGAATATTATATAGATGATATCGAAGCTTTTTATAGTCAAATAAAGGAATTAAACACTTTATCTGAGATGAACACCAAAAGCTTACAACTCATCAAAAACATCCTTGAAATCAAACAAGATTTTCATCTTTCAGAATCCTTTACACTACCTGACAAGAGTGATTTAATCAGTCAATTTAAAAGTGGCAAAAAGAGGCTCGACTACACGCCTTATTACCAAACATTTTCTGACAGATTTTCATTTGAACCTAACTTATGTATTTTAGACCTCGTTTTGAATAGTGGAAACGAAACAATAACTTACCTCAAACAACAATATTAGTGGACATAAATTTCAATAAAAATGAGGATACCATGCGTCTTTTGGTATCAGAAATGGAAAGTAAACTCGCCAAAATTCACCTTGGTGGAGGACAAAAAAGAATTGATAAACAACACGCTCAGGGCAAGTTAACTGCACGAGAAAGAATTGAATATCTACTTGATCCAAATACCGATCATTTAGAAATTGGAGCATTTGCTGGCAACGACATGTACGCCGAATATGGTGGATGCCCAGGTGCTGGTTGTGTTATAGTTATAGGCTATGTACAAGGCCGTCAATGTGTTGTTGTCGCAAACGATGCTACAGTAAAAGCTGGTGCCTGGTTCCCTATTTCTGGAAAGAAAAATTTACGTGCGCAAGAAATTGCCATGGAGAACAAGCTTCCAATCATTTATTTGGTAGATAGTGCAGGGGTATTTTTACCGCTTCAAGATGAAATCTTCCCAGATAAAGAACATTTCGGACGCATTTTCAGAAACAACGCTAAAATGTCTGCTATGGGCATACTGCAAATAAGCGCCGTAATGGGTAGCTGCGTTGCAGGTGGAGCGTACCTTCCAATAATGTCAGATGAGTCCTTAATTGTCGACAAAACAGGAAGTATATTTCTTGCAGGATCTCACTTAGTAAAAGCTGCTATTGGTGAAGTAATTGACAACGAGACGCTTGGTGGAGCAACAACTCACACCAACGTTAGTGGTGTTTGTGACTACAAAGCAAAAGATGATAAAGACTGTCTTGATAAAATAAAGTCGCTTTTAGATAAAGTGGGTGGACAAGACAAAATACCATTCGATAGAGCAAAACCAGTTGAACCTAAAGAAGACCCTAAAGAATTATTTGGTCTTTACCCTAGTCAGGTTGTAAAACCATTCGACGTTAGAGAAATAGTTAAACGTTTGGTTGATAAATCCGAATTCACAGAATACAAAGAAGATTACGGCCAAACCATATTTTGTGGATTTGCAAGAGTCGACGGATGGTCTGTAGGCATTGTTGCTAATCAAAGAGAAATTGTAAAATCTGGAAAAGGTGAGATGCAATTTGGAGGAGTTATCTATTCAGACTCAGCCGATAAAGCCGCGCGTTTTATAATGAATTGCAACCAAAAGAAAATACCATTGGTCTTTTTACAAGATGTTACAGGTTTTATGGTTGGTAGCCGTTCTGAACACGGTGGTATCATTAAAGATGGAGCCAAAATGGTAAATGCTATGGCCAATAGTGTAGTACCTAAATTTACTATTGTAATTGGTAATTCATATGGAGCTGGTAATTACGCAATGTGCGGGAAAGCCTATGACCCAAGGCTAATAGCGGCATGGCCAACAGCAAAAATGGCCGTAATGGGCGGCGAACAAGCTGCTAAGGTTTTGATGCAAATGCGTATGTCATCTCTTAAGGCAAAAGGTGAAGAAATTACCCCTGAAGCAGAAAAAGCAGAATTTGATAAAATCAAACAACGATACGACGATCAAACAACCCCATATTATGCAGCAAGTAGATTGTGGGTAGATGCTATCATCAATCCGTTGGATACCCGTAAGTGGATATCGCATGGTATATCTGCAGCTAGTCATCAAGGACAGCTAGATGAGTTTAAAGTTGGTGTTCTTCAAACGTAATCTTATTAGATTATAGAGCATAAAAAAAGGAGCCATGAGCTCCTTTTTTTATTAGTGTATTTCGGATTTATTTTATCCTTTTTTTGCTTTAGCAATCAATTTATTGTTCAATGCAACGTAATCTGCATTTCCAGCTTTATCAGCCATTGCTTTTGATTTTTCAGCCGTTTCAATAGCCTCTTTAGTTAAACCATTAGCTAGTTGAATTTTAGCTTTTAAGTGCAACACCCAAAAAGCATCGTTTTTAATTTCAACAGCTTTATTGATCCATGCAAGTGCTTTCTTATTATCCAAGTTGCTGTTATAATAGTAAGACGCAGCGTTGTAATAAGGACGGTAGTTTGGTTTTGGGTTTTCAAAAGCATCTACTTGAGCAGCTACTTTTTCTTGAGTGTTTGTTTCAATTAAGATTTTCACACTTGTGTTTTCCCAAGTCAAATGAAGCTCTCCATTATTCAAACCTAATTTATCGAATCCAATAGTGAAAGTTTCAACAAAAGCACCTGTTTTTTCAGGAGTTGCAGTAAAACGCACCTGATCTTCTTCTTGTTTGTAAGCACCTACTCCCCAATGCTCTAAGTTTTTGTGAATTACTATTTCCCAAGCATTTTCATTAGGAATAGCATACAACGCATATTTACCTGCAGGTACTTCAGCACCGTTTAATGTAACTGGTTCAGAAAATTCAATTTTTGTACTTGCATTAGCTCCTAAACGCCACATTTTACCAAAAGGAACTAAATCACCAAAAATAGTTCGCCCTTTCGCACTTGGTCGTGAGTATTCAACTTGCACATTAGTTAATCCTACTTCTTGGCTAATTTTTCCAAGTGGACTTGGTTGTGGAGTATCAACCTGAGCATTAGTAGTAATGGCGGCTAAAGCCATAAATGCCGATAAAATAATTTTTTTCATTGTTCTTCTAATTGAGTCGCAAGTTAAAAACATATTGAAATTCATTTCGTTTTATTAAATTTGAATCGATTCATGAAGAAATTTACCCTCATTCTACTTGCTATCACAACCGTGGTTTTCAGCGCTTTGGCTCAAGTCACGAGTAACAGCCCCATTTGCAGTAGTGAAATTTTAACATTTACTATCAGTTCTAGCGGCAAAGAGTATTTGGTCAAAACACCAACAGGTACAACTTCATCGTATTTTAGTTCACCTATAACCATCAGTGGTTCTGCTGCTGAAAGTGGAAAATATATTGTTTCCATCATTTCTAACGCCAACGATACCGTAAACGTTGATGTAGAAGTTATGGTAACTCAAGTACCTAGTCAACCCATCATTACAGGTAAAACCGATTACTGTGAGGGAGAAGCTTTAGAATTATCAGCATCGGCATCAAACAATCCTGACGTTTTTGAATGGTCATTCAATGATGGTTCAACCTATTTTCAGAATCCTTTGAACATTCCAGCAAGAAAATCATTCGGAACTACAGTAACTGTTGTAGCATCTAAAAACAGTTGCGAAAGTGCCAGTGCCAGTATTACACTTACTGTAAACGAAAACCCTACAACAAAGCCTATTTTATCAGGTCTTAAAAACCCTTACTGTGAAGGCGATTTAATTAACTTAACATTAACCAATGCGGGATCCTTTTTTGTTGATTGGAAGTTTCCTGACAATAGTACGCAGAACATAAAAAAACTCAACACCAATGCCACTTTGCCTTTAAACGGCATGCACAGTATTACATATTACAGCAACGGTTGTCCAGGACCAAGTACAGCGGTCAATATCATTGTCAATGAAGTACCTCCTACTCCCACTATCATTAGTAACCAAACAAGTATTTGTACTGGCGATACTTTAAAAATATACAGTCCAGGAAATGAAGCCTTTGGCCGTTCTTGGACATTCCCTAATGGGTCTATCTCGAGCATTGACACTATCCTTAGAAACAATGTACAAAGCAGTGATTCTGGATTCTACTCACTTAAATTAGTGAATGGAATATGCAGTTCAGCTACTGTAAAAATTCATTTAGAAACCAAACAATCTCCAATTCTCATCGATTCGTATACCAACGCTCCATTGTGTGAACAAGATTCATTCGTATTTTATACAAAATGGAAATTCGGAGGTACAACGACACTAAGCAATGAATATGGTTTGAACCATGTTGGAGACAGCTTAACGATTCCTATTATACCTCATTATCGCGATTATTACGTAGCTGTAACCAATGACAATGGCTGTAAATCTAGGATCGACACTTTCATTACACCCATTATAGAAAAAATAAGAACCGCAAGTATTATTACTAATAGCCCAGTCTGCGAAAATTCACCTCTCTCATTATTAGCTATGATGCACGATAGCACGACATATTACTGGGAAGGACCAAAAGGATTTAAAGACACTGCTCTGCAATTAGGTTTTTGGGAAGCTCAACTGGAACAAAAAGGCAAATACACAGTTCGCTATGAAAACATGTGCGATACAGTTTCAGCGTCCATACAAGTGGTTGTAAACCCCGTGCCAACGTTTAATATTGTTGGAGATAGTTCGGTTTGCGAGGATGATTTAACCTTGGCTACGTTTGGTGTTGACACAGATTATGACTCTTACCAATGGAATACTGGTGAAATCACTAAAGAAATTACGGTAGCTAAAAACAACTTCTATGCCGTAACGGTTACAAATCAATTCGGCTGCATCACTAAAAAAGGTAAAGATATACCCACAAAATGCTTTCCGCGCTTCTATGCCCCTAATGCATTCACTCCAAATGGAGATGGAACAAACGATATATTTTACTTAGTAAATCACAATTTAGAAATTGCCCATTTTACCATTTTCAACAGCATTGGTGAAATTGTTTTTGAAACTAGAGACCTTTCAAAAGGTTGGGATGGGACTTACTTAGGAGCTCCCTGTAAAGCTGGTAAATACGTTTACAAGTTAGAATACGACACCATTTTCAAAGGTGTTGTAAAAAGTATGCTTTCGCATTCTTACTTTTTCTTGATTCGCTAGAAAAAAAATAAAACTTTCCGCAACTTTTTTTCGTAAACCTGTATTAATTTCGTTTCATGAAAAACACGGAGGTGATTACACTAGGTGCTGGATGCTTTTGGTGTATTGAAGCCATACTAATTGAACTAAAAGGAGTTCTTTCTGTTCAAAGTGGCTACACTGGAGGGATTATACCAAACCCTACATACAAAGAGGTATGCAATGGCCAAACAGGACATGCAGAGGTGGCTCAAATTATCTACGATCCAAAATTGATTGGAGTAGAAGAGATACTTGAAGTGTTTTTTACAATTCACGATCCTACAACATTAAATAGACAAGGAAACGATATTGGAACTCAATACAGAAGCGCCATATTTTACTCTAACATAGAACACAAATACATTTCCGAACAAATTATTGAGCGTTTGAATGCCGATGAAGCATTCCCTAATAAAATTGTAACTGAAGTAACCGAGTTAGGGTCATTCTACGTAGCTGAAGAATATCATCAAAATTATTTGGACAACAATGGAGACAACCCCTACTGCCAAATGATTGTTCGTCCAAAATTGGAGAAATTTAGATTAGCCTTTCCACATAGGATAAAGTAATAGCACAGATATTAAACCCATTATATTCAATTAAAAAAAGCCTTTTAAGTATATACTCAAAAGGCTTTTATTTTGAAAAACTATAGTATTTCTTTTAATCCATTTTACCTGTAATTACAGGGTAATCCTCGGCCATCCAAGCTTTAATACCACCTTTCATATCAACAGTAGTAAATCCTGCTTTTTGTAGCTTTTGAGCTGCCATATTCGACCTTCCTCCAGAACGGCAATACAAGTAAACTGTTTTCTTTTTATTCAAAGATTCTTCGCAACGTTTCACGAAATCTTCCAAGTAGAAATCTATCAAAAAAGCGTTCTCTAATCTATTTTCAGCAAACTCTGCATCTGTTCTAACATCCAACAACTGAATTTTAGGATTGGCATCCAGATCTTGTTTAAAAAATTTGGCTGGTTTTATATCTTGAGCCATCAAACTTGTAGCAGTAAATAATATCGCTGCTACGGCGCATTTCAACTTTCTCATCGTTTATTTTTTAAAGTTTAATTCGTAAATATGTATCCATTCTTTTACCGTCATTCGTTTCATTAAATCGGCAATCAAATCGAAGGGAATATCGGTTATTCTTTTGAAACGAATACAACTTTTTCCCATATCCAGTTTGGATTTAGCATGTTTTGGATACTCCGTTACAAACCAATCCATTAAATCTGGATTGGCATAAATACCCATATGATACAAAGCCAAAAAGTTTTTTTGTGCACCAACACTTACAAAAGGTAAAGGAGTATTTGGAGTACAATGATACCCTGCTGGATAATCGTCTAATGACACTACAAAGGACGGAAAACCATATTGCATGCATGCAGTAAAACCTTTGGGTAAATTTGAAGCCACAGTGTTGTACAACTTCTTGTAAACATCCTGCCTATCACTTTCGAGAGCATGGATATACTCTTCTACTGATTGAGCTTCAATTTTCATACAGCAAAATACAATTTTGATAATTATATGGCAAAAAAAAGGCTGTAATTTCTTACAGCCTTTCATACTCTAAAGCGACTTAATTAATGGATATCGCTATAATAAACTCGTTCAAAACGATGTACATTTTTTCTGTTTTTTGTCCAATTCAACACTTTATGAGGAGCTGAACATCTTGAAGTAAATCGAAGTTGCCTTTTACCTTGACACTCGATAACCTTCACCTCAATTTGTTCACCAGAAGCAATAAACTTTACAGAACTCTTTGCCGTATAAACACGTTTATTCACATCGTACCGAACATTAAAAAAATTGGCTTTTTCTAATGCTGCGTCTATTCTTGGTGAAGGCCAATGCTCGCCAGAATTGATAGGCAAATGTATCGTATAGGTATTGGTTAGATATCTTCCATTTGAATAAAACAAGTTCGCTACTATAACCATTGATATGAACGTCAATAGTGCAAGTAAACCAGCATTATCCATTAAGATATCTTCCACTGTTTTTATTTTAATAAGGTTACCAAACCGTTATACACTAGCACTTGAGATGGATTGCTTTTAGGCGACACATGTATTAATACTGTATACATGTCACTTTTTGCATTTTCCCCCTTATATGTTCCATCCCAGCCAATGGCTAAATCAAATGTTTCGAAAACCAATTCGCCCCAACGGTTGAATATTTCCATATGAAAACTTTCTGGTACAATGCCGATGGTACTTGGTAAAAACACTTCATTGATATTATCCCCATCGGGTGTAAAAGTGTTCGGAATAAAGACTGCATCAACCGATTTCACCTTCACATCTTTACAAATCATATCTCTACAATTGTAATTGGTAATGGCTTCTAAACAAATGGTATGCATTGCATTTTCTTCAATTGGTAGTTGAATGAACGGTTGATAATCTGTTCCCAACACGGAATTGTCTAGAGTCCAATTAAAAATAGATGCCCCTGAAGACTTATTGTATGTCTGCACCAATGAATTGATGGTAGTCGGTTGTGAAGGTGAGATATCAAAATCAGCTATTGGATCTGGATGTATGTTGATGAATCTGTTTTTAGTTTCGGTATCTGAACAACCTTCTACACTGGTTACCTGCAACGAAACATCATACGAACCTAAGTCTGTATACACATTTTCTACGGTAGCACATGTGTTGTATGTAACTCCATTTCCTAAATCCCACAAACAAGAAGCAAGAGCATAATCGCTTTGAATTTGAGGCTCTATTGCCACTATAAATGGCGAACAAGAATCATTCAAGGCTGTTGTGAAGTCAACATTCGGATTGGTGATTACATTAATTTGAGCAATACCGCTTCCTGTACTATCACAAGAAGGATTGCTTGAGTCAGATATACGTACAATGCTATAAATACCAGTATCTAGTGGACTTATGTTATAGGCATTCACTCCTTCATTGAATATTTCGGTGAATGAATTTCCTGATTCATTGTCAATAAACTCAACCGTAAATGGACCTGTACCTGCAATATCAAAATAGATGTTAGCCGACTGACCAAAACACATCTTTTCAGTACCGTAAATTAGCGCCTCAGGTCTATCTAATACATCCAAAGCTGATTGAACATTTGTAATATCAGCTGTACAAGCATTTCCATTCTCATTTATCGTGTTATCCGAGATACTTACTCCAACTGCCGATTTATCCTTATCTGCTAAAAACGGAAATAAAGTTGAACCAACTCCGATGTTTTCAGTATAATTATTGCCTTCTGTATCGCTATAGTTCAATACGAAAGGCCCATTACCATTGGCGGTTACAATCAAATCAACGGGCATATTTTCACAAATTGGAGATTGACTCCAAGCCATATTTACAGTTGGCAACGCCTGAACCAACAATGTAGTTTGGTCTGATGGGTATGCAACACACCCTGCACTACTATTGTCGTAAACACTATCAATACTAAACGTATACGAACCTGCAGGCAATGTAACATTGGTTAGAATATTGCCCGAAGAACTAGCTCCTAAATAGCTATTTACTCCATCGTTTATGCTTGTACTTACCGTTCCTATTCCTGTTACCAATTGACCAATATCAACACTTTCTCCATCGCAAATAGTGTATTGATTTTTGACAAAAGAAGCTGTAGGTAATGACAATACAGTAACTGAAACTGTAGAGTTACCCGTGTTAGAACAAGTTGTTCCTGAGCCATCAGTAATATTACCAATACTATAAGTATGGCTACCTACTGGCAAAGGGCCTAGATTCAAATTACCACCAGAAACACTATTGATGGTTACTGTTTGAACAACCGTATTACTTGCATCTAAAACTTCTGCATTGATCGGATATACACCATTACCACTGTAGTGTACAAACACATCCTCACCGTCACAATACTCTGGATCAACCAAAGAAAGTGTAGCTACTGGTTTTGGGTTCATTTGAATGGTTATTGTATTTCCCGTTCCTGCACAAGATGCTGGAGAATCGTCTTCAACCTTTGTAATGGTAATGGTATTGGTTCCCAAATTCGGATTAAACAACACTGTATTGCTACCGCCATTTCCAACGCTAGTTGTTTTTTGTGTTCCGTTTTCCATATACGTAATAACAAAACTAGATCCTGATCCTTGGGTATGTCTAAACACCAAACTCACTGCACCATCACCTTCACACATTTGATAAGGTCCTACTACAGGGTTTCCTGATTGATCTAACGCTTCTACAGTAGCTCTTGGTCCTGGATTGATCGTAACATTATATGTACCACTACCCCCATTGTTTTGGCAACCAAACGCTTGATCTGTTACCGCAATCATATTGAACGAGTAAGTACCAGGAGCCAAACTTGCTCCCATAGAAATTTGCGAAACACCTTTAGCAACAGAATGATTGGTAATGTTTCCATTTCCATCGTCCAAAACAATATCAAATGGACCAATACCAAAAGTAGAAATAGGAATATCCAAACTCGTTCCTTCACAAATAGTAACAGTACCCGTAGTTATATTGGCTGTAGGGTTAGGGTACAATGTATACAAACCACTTACTTGCCCAGGGCAGATGCTATTGCTATTGTCGGTAACCGATTGTAAACTATAATCAATAGCCGTTTCGTCCGTTAAAAATGTAGGTACATATTCTATCCCCGGTTTACTAATTCCTGAAATGGTTTCTGTACCATGACCTGAAATTGACATTACAACATCAAATAAAGTTCCGTCACCATCTACCGAAATAAAGAATTTTGGATCATCGCCAGCACATTGATCGCCAATATTGGTAATACTTGCTGTTGGCGCTGTATTGACGTCAATGCTGAATACATCTGTTAACGCATAACTACAACCATTGGCATTCAATAATGTATTGAAACGATAGGATACATCAGCAGAAGGATTCAATACTATCGTGGTATCTGTAGTATATACAACCCATGTTTTTGGATATCCATTTTCTCTATATTTTATGGTATAAGGGCTTTTTCCTCCTGTGAAATTCAACGTAAGATTAGCTACATCGCCTGGACACAACACTGTTTTATCTAACGAAGCATTTAAACTAGTCCCCTCAAAAAACTGAACTGGAGTACCCAATGAAACTTGGAAACAATCGTCCAAGACATCAGGATAGCCATTCAAGTCGTTTCCAACAACTGCACTGATGTAATAAACCGTATCAAAGTGCATTGTCAGAGGATCGAATTCGAAAGTAGGTGTTGCACCAGAATCAATAGGATCTACCAATACATTTGATGCTCCTCGGTGTAAATAAAACATTTGAACATCATTGCTATCGTTCACAAAAGTCCCATACAATGGTGCTGTTGCTGTAGTTGCATCGCATATTTTCAATGGAGTAGTATTGGTCGATTGACCTTGTGTAGTACAGTCGCAAGATTTATCTACTTCAACAGAATTGCCTCCACATGTTCCTCCATCGCTAACGGTAAACGTTATTACAGAACCACTTGGAATAGGATCGGATGTAAAACTACTTCCTGTAACCGTACCAGGTTGATTAACACTGTAATTGCCTGCATCGCCATTAACGATATCGAAACTAACCGTAAACGTAGATCGATCGGGACTACAAAGTGTGGTAAGATTGATAATACTTGGAGCTTCTAAAACATCTAAAGTTAATTGCGATGTACTTTCATCGCATCCGTTATTTGCTGGAATAGTATAATTAAAAGTATACGTTCCTTGTGCAATTCCTACAGCATCAAATCTACCTGTAGCCGAATTTAAATCTCCACCGCTATCCGAATTCTCTGACCAAACACCACCTGTCGTAAATGGTTCTTCTAAGAAAGCATTTAAGTTAACAACATCATTGCTACAAATGGTCGCAGTTCCACCATTACCGGCACTTGGTTGTTCTAAAATGGTTATTTCTAATTGACTTGATTGTGGATCACATGGTGTTGGAGAGTTGATGTTGTATTGATAGACATAAACACCCGGAGCCATTGTAGTAGTATTTACTCTATCTATATTTAAGGTTGACGTACCATTTAATTCTGTCCAAACTCCAGTCGTTTCTGGATTCCCTTCTAATACATCGATCAGAACAACATCGCCAAACACCTGGCAATAAGTCAACTGTGTATCTTCACCCGGATTTGCTGGTTTGTTCACTAATATTTCAACCGTAGTTTGCTTTTGAATACAGCCTTGAGCATTCAACGTATAAGTAAAGTGATATGTTCGAGGCAAAGTACTTTCATTCAAACGCGCTGTATTAAAATATTTGCTTGATTCAAGAGCTCTAGAGTTATCGTCGTCTGACCATACACCACCTGCATCGTATCCAGAAAGCGCATCGTATAAATCAAAAACGGTTTCATAACATATAGTAGCAGGAACAGCTGTTCCACTATTTGGTTCGTTCAATACAGAAACTGTAACAATTGCTGTCTGTGCAGCACAAGTTCCGGAAGCAGGTACTTCGTATTCGAATCGGTATGTATTTCCACCTAAACCTGATGGATCAAATTGATCTGGAGCTACATATCCAGATGAGCCATCTAGATTAGTCCAAGTACCAGTAGATTCAGGATTACCTCCTAACTGAGAAAACAGATCCATCAATCCACCGTCTTCGCAAATACTGGTTTCTTTATCGGTACCAGCGTTTGGTAATTTATCGACTACTATAGTCACTGTAGATGATACAGATGCACAAGTACTACCTGCAGGTGTTGTATAAGTAAAACGGTAAACACCACTTTGATTTGGACTAAATACGGTTCCGGTTAATTGACCCGATGCATTGTCATCAGACCATGTACCACCAGGAGTATTTCCAGCAAGTAGCGTCGTCAAATCAACACTGCCATCTTCGCATATAGTTGCATTGCTTGGAGTTCCCGCATTTGGAGACTCTTCTATGGTAACTGTAACTTTCGCAACATCAGCTGGACATAAACCCGAAGTACTCGACACAGTGTATTCAAAATTATAATCACCTGCCGTAGCACCATTAGGATTGAATGACCCTGTTGCATTAAAAGCAGGAGCGCCATCTAAGTTGGTCCAAACTCCACCAGCATCTGGTGTGCCGCCTAAAATGGAATTTAAATCTACATTTTGACTAATGTTACATACTGTAAGAGCTCCATCTTCGCCAGCATATGGCATAGGTTCTACAACTATTGTAACTATTGATTTTGACTCAGGGCAAGTACCTATTGCGGCCAAAGTGTATGTGAAATGAAATGTTCCATCCGATAGTGGATTGAAATTCGAACCAGCTAAATTGCCCGAACCATCATCGTCAGACCAAGTTCCACCAGCATCGGGCGTTCCACCTAATAGAGTAAACAAATCAATGGATCCAGAATTGATGCACACAGCGTCGTTGCCATCCGCACCAGCATCTTGTGGTTCTACAACAGTTACCGTGGTACTTACCGTAAACGGATTTGAGCAAACCCCATTATCAACGGCAACATCGTAAACACCAGAGAAAGCTACAGTTGCACCTGCTCTAGTAGCATCTTTCGTATTGGCTGTATATCCACCTGGTCCTGTCCATGAATATGTAGATCCCGTTCCCGCATCGGTTACAGTCAACTCAATATCTTCCCCTACACAATATGGGCCAGTATTAGATGCAGTAAATGCACCTGGATCGAAAATAGTAATCTCGATAAAAGCGGTATCGCTAGCGCAATCAGCTCCAACTTCTTTTATTATCAATCCATACGTTCCTGCTTCGGCAGCCGTTACCGCAGTTCTTGTTGCCGTAATAGTACCATTTCCTGTTTGTGTATTGGTCCAAGCACTTTCTAAATGCATAAACGTAAACTCAAAGTCAGGATCCAAAAAACCTCCAGGCACATCGCTTGTAAAGATTAAATCTTCACCAGGGCAAAGGGTTAGTTTATTGGCTGAAAAATTAGGCGCTGCTGGCAATGTGTTTTGCACCACCGTAATATTCGTTGGATTTAAACTTTTACAACCGGTTGTTGGATCTTCAAGTTCAAGAGAATACTGACCATTCATGCCAGGGGCTGGATCGTTTCTTGTCGGATTTTGTGCATTACTAGTAAAACCTGTAGGCCCTGTCCAAGAATAAATATAGCCTGGCAATGAAGATGTAAGCAACAAATCTTCCCCATCGCATAATGGAGAATTGCTACCTAATGTGGGTGTCGGAGGTGCAGGATTAACAACAACATCAACAGTACCAGCCAAACTAGGACAACCTGCTGAAGAAGATACAACCACAGAATAAGTTCCATTCATCGCAGGTGTTGCTCCACCTCTAGTTGGGTTTTTAACCGTTGCCGTATATCCACCAGGTCCCGTCCAAGCATAACTTGCTCCGGCAGGCAATGCCGTTGTTCCAAATAATAAATTCAAAGCATCGCCTTCACAAAGTCCAACATTATAAGAAGGAATAGGTGTTTCAGGAGCATCTTGAACTGTTACAATAACATTGTCGCTTGCATAACACGCATCAGGCGCGCCATCAGTTTTGGCTTTTAGTGTATACGTTGTGGTTTGAGTTGGAGAAACCTCGGGGTCTCTTGCTGAAGAATTTGGATTGAATGAATTGTCAACAGGACTAGATTCCCAAAGCCATGTCATAGTAGGGTTGTAGGGTTCGCAAAATTCAAATCGTAATTGTGGACGATATTCAGATTCATAGGATACATTATATCTACACGCCGAAATACTTGGAGAAATGGTATTGTAGCCTAACACCATATCCACATTATTCCATGTATCATTAGCTCTTAGAACTATTGTTGTTTCATTATCGTTTGAATCGTCGGGATTTTTAAAGCAAAATTCAACAACGATATTATTATTGCCATCCCATTCAAATGCCTTATCTAAATTGAACATAAACCAACCAGTTTGAAAATCTACCCTATTGGCAGAATAAACTGTATTAGCAGCAGGTATGTTGATCCATTCATCATTATCACAACACTCAAAATTCGCTCTATTTGTACAACTTATTTTGATGCTAAAATTTTTAGCATAACTAACATCCCAACTAGAACTTAATGAAATTGATTCTATAAAAAATCCAAGACTGGTAATTTTCCCTGGTTTTAATCCTCTATTGATTAATTCTGCTTTTGTGTATAATATCTGATTCGATCCTGATTGGCCATCAAAAAGTTGACAAATAGAAACATCATCGTCATCTACAGGCCCACCAATATCCATTGTTACTGTATTAATACCTGTTTTACAAGACAAATTAGACGTAACACCACAAGATGTTGGAGGATTTTCAATACCATCAACATCACCATCTAATTTTACCTTTTCACCTGGGCAAATGGTTGTATTTTGATAAGCTGTAACGGCAGGCTTTCTAACATTAACAGTTACACTATTTGTACATACATCTGACCCATCGTTTTTAGCATAGGTTACATTATATGTTGTTGTTGAAGTTGGAGTTACATCAGGCGTATAAGAATCACCACTTGGCCCCTGTGCGTCATGCCCCCAATCATAAGTATATGAAGGAGATGGTTTTGTTATGGTAACATTATCAATTCCCCAGTGATCTTCATTGGCACTAGAAGACGTTTTTTGAATCCAACGGAATCGAATGTTTGGACCAAAATCAGCAGGGTTTAAAGTTCTACAATAATTTGTCCAAGTTGTCATTGTTGCATTACAACCTCCTAAAGGATCCCAATACCCCAATGGCAACCATGTTGCACCACCATTTTTTGAGAACTCTAAGTGAACACCTTCCGTTGGACCATCTGGCCCCTCACATTCGCATGCTCCTATCGTTGGGCAACCACTACCGCAGTTGTCTTCCGGCGCATATTTCATATCAAAACATATGGTTCCACCTTGACTCAAATCAAAATCTATCGATGTAAGAGTTCTTGGCGCAACCGAACCATTTCCCATCCACAAATAGGTATCACCAGCAGTGCCATCTGGACCAGGTCCACAAGGATTGCTACAAGTTGCAGCAGACGTTGCCTGCCAACCTGCCCCGGGACAATCGGAAAAAGGGTTTGAATAAACAACTGCCTCTTGATCACCAACAGCAGATAACGAAACCGTTTCTCCGCAAACTATATCTATGGAACTAGCATTTCCCGATACTGTACATTGAGCGTACAAAACATTTGATTGAAATAGCAGTGCCGCTAAAACCACACACAACGACACAAATACATTATTTCTCATAAACAACTTTATATAATATTTTATTTGTTTCAACAATACTTTCTATTCATCTGAATTGATTAACAACTCATCCGATTTTTAGGTTTTTACCGCTTAAAAAATCAACTTTTATAAACAATAAATAGAAATAAACCCACTAATTCATTAGGTTTAAGACGCGCATACAATTTGCCTCCCTAAAATACTACTAACTAAGATGCAATCAACACTAAAAGGTTGCTTTGTCAGACAAGAAAGAATGTAGTCAACCAAACCAAACTCATAAACACTAAACACACAAACTACTCAGCAACAGTAAGTTAACACCAATTACAAAGACTTAGGAATACTATAATCATTTCAACAAACACCCACCCAGCATTAAACTTAATATCTACAATATTATATTTTACCTATACCGCCAATTACCAAACATAAATTTAACACCTCTACACATCCGAACGCTAAGGGTTAAATAGTTGATTACGATACCAAAAAACCGACTTATAGAATCAGTAACACATAAACTAACCAACACCAAACAAACTATCCATATTGACAAACACAAACCAAATCACTCATGAAATCATAAAAATCTTAACTAAATACAATCTCTATTACAGAAGCAAACGAAAAAGTTGTCACGAAGGAACCCAACTCAACGAATTACATTCATCGCACCCTAACAAATACTACAAAAACCTTTTAAACACAAAAAAAATCATCAAACACTACAAAAACTCAAAACTATATTCCGTAAAATCCTACATAACCAACAACTAACCGAAGAAATCACAACTTTTATAGGATCTCACAGCCCAATAAATAGTCAATCATTGATTATTTTCACAACATGCAGTCCCTTATTACAACCTTAAAACCCTTATTTATTGTCTTGCTTATCAGTCTGATAGCAAATAATTTAACCGCTCAAATTCAATTCCAAAACCCATCTTTCGAAGCCGGCGGAAGTCCTCCCACTGGCTGGCCGTTTTGCAATGGTAGTACTGACGTAGAACCTGGAGTTTTCACAAATACTGCCCCTTCTAACGGAACCAGATATCTAGGATTTTGGGACGGCGGCGCCTCAACCTACACAGGGATAACACCTGCTTTAGGCGAAGGCACCATGCAGAAGTTGGTTCAATTTGGACAAGACTGCCCTTTGGTTGTTGGTAAAACATACACTTTTCAAGTTGATGTAATTGCCGACCCAAACATAAAACCATTGCTAGGAAGTGTTTACGACCCCGGGGCCATTGCATTTATAGCTGGATTTGCACAATGCACTCCTTCTAAATTATTCTGGAGAAGCGACGCTGCATACGTTGTTCCTGCAGTTGGCAGAACCTGGAACAGATATACCATTACTTTCACAGCAGACAAAGCCTATTCTTGGGTTGGGTTTTACGCTATAAACAGAGGCGGCGGAGAACAAATATCAATCGACAACTTATCTACCATTACGAAAATTGACGGTACTGTAAGCTCGGTTAACGCAACATGTGCCGCTGGCGGCAGCATTAAATTCAATCCCGCAGCTGGTGCAACAGGTCCTTTCACTTTTAAATGGACACAAGGCGCTACTACTCTTCCTGAAACAGGAGACGAATTAACCAATTTAACCCCTGGCACATATACTTTAGAAGTAATTGACAATTCTGAAAGCTGCCCAGTACCTTCGTATTTTACAACAGTAATTACAGGAACTCTACCCATTACAGGTAACATCACATTAGACAAAAACACCTTGTGTGAAGGTGAAACAGCACAACTCGGCTTCAACAATACCGGCGCTGCAAGACCTTTGAATTACAAATGGACACCAGCAACCGGTTTAGGTACCCCTAATGCCGCCTCAACCTCTGCAGCTCCAACACAAAATACAACCTACACATTAACTGTTACCGACCCTAGCGACCCTAGTTGCGAATTGGTATTAGACACAACCATCAATTACATTGAAATAAACGCCGGTTTACCCAACACGGTTGATGCTTGTAATGATGACGGAACTCTAAACTTAGAAAATGAACTTGGAGGCACACCTGATGCTGGAGGAACTTGGACCAAACCAGACGGTTCTACCTTTAATGGTACTGTGGATTTTGCCTCAGATGTTTCTGGCGACTACACCTACACAGTTTCTCATGCCACTTGCCCTTCAGAAAGTGCAATTATAGATGTTACCATTACCAATCTAAAAGATGCAGGCGAAGATGGAGGAACAATTGTTTGCAACACCAATCAGTCTATCAATGTATTTGATTTATTAGGAGGAACTCCTGACACTGGTGGTGATTGGACCCCTGACCCGTTCAATGGTTTTAATGCTAGCACAGAAATTTTCAATCCAAACAATTACAAAGGCGGTAAATACGTGTTTGAATACACTTTCGCTGCTGACGGCGCATGCCCAGAAGTTTCTGCAGAAGTAGAAGTGGAAGTAGAAGAAGTACCCACTATAGATGTTGAAACAATTGAGCCTGTTTGCGAAGGCAATCAAGCTGAAATAATCTACACTACTTCTGCTGGAAAAGCACCTTTCACCATTCTAATCAAAGAAGATGGTAGCGATTTAACTTTCAATAGCCAAGCAAAGGACGGCAGCATATTCCTCACACCTAAAAAAGGCTCCAACTACGTTCTTACAACAGTTGTTTCTTCATCAACCAATGCTTGTCGATTAGACACCAACATAACACTCAATTTCTCATTTTTCACTGCTCCTGAAGTCTCTCTAGATTCTGCTTTTTGCGACGCAACCAATGTAACTTATCAAGTAGCGATGTCACTTGCAAATGGAGATCCTGTTTCTTACGAATTGAATGGCGACATCAATGTTAACAACAAAAACAAATATGTTTCAGACCCTATAAATTCTGGAAGTACTTATAGCTTCACCATCAAAGACGATAACGGATGTTTACCCGAAAGTACCATTTCGGGCGTTTTTAGCTGTGGTTGTGCAACCATCGTTGGTACTATAGCTTATACTGGCGACACCATTACTGTTTGCGAAACATCAAGCGCTACTATTGCTCACAATGGCGATGAATTCTTAGACCCTAATGATGCTTTGAGCTATGTTTTGCATGATAGCAAAGGATCTTCACTAGGCAATGTTTACGGACACAATGCCAATGGCGAATTTTTCTACGACGCTTCTGTTTTGAATTTTGATGAAGTGTATTACATATCTGCAGTAGCAGGTGATGCCAATGGTACCTTAGCCGACCTTACCAATCCGAATGGATGTATGGTAGTAAGCCCTGGACAACCTATTATTTTCAGAAAAAACCCAGACATTACGTTTACCGATATCAACACAAATGTTTGCCCGAGCGAAAATTCAATTTGGGAAATAACAACTACATCAGGTCGACTTCCTATTCAACTAACCGATGATGCTGGAACTAATTATGACATCACTACATCACCAGAAACTATTTCGCAAACCATCTATCAAGATACCAGCATCAATTTAACTACTGTGGTAGATGCCTATGGATGCTCAACTACTTTCGCTCCGCAAAACGTTTTAACCGGTCACGTATTAGACTCCATATTCATCACCAACTACACATTCACTTGCAACGCCACCAACACTGGTTACGTAGCAGAATTTGACATCGTAGGTGGCGACGCGGCTTCGTACAACATCATCAATTCAAATATTACAGGCACACTCGATGGTTCTGGTCATTATGTTTCTGATGAATTAACCAATGGTTTTGTCATCAATCTTTCTGCCGAAGATGGTAATGCTTGTAACACACCAACATTAGTAGAAACAGGACTTTGCCCATGCTCAACTGTATCAGGTGAAATGGACTACCCGTCAAACAATACGCCTTTAGAATTCTGTATTGAGAACGTGGCTACAGTAAACTTCAGAGATAACAACAACGACGGAACAATTGATGGCTACCAACCAGACGGAAACGACATTCAATCGTACATTTTATTGCAAAATCTTGCTGATACGGCAGTCGTTCCCTACCCTAATTTCATTGCACTAAATTCTTCTCCATCGTTTGCATTCGATGCAAGCAAAATGAGCACCAACACCATTTACTACATTGTTCCTGTAGCTGGTGATGATGATGGAAGTGGTTTGGTAGATTTTAACAACGGCTGTAGAGATTATGCTGACGGTACACCAATCATTTTCAATAAACCTGCAGAAATATCCATTTCAGTACCTGCAGAAGTTTGTTTAGGCGACAACATTACGGTTACAGCAATCGTTACTTCAACTTCACAATTAACTTTTACTTTAACAGCAAGCAATGGCTACAACCAAGCACACACTCTTGCTCCTGGAAGTCACCAAATAGACATTCCAAATTCAACAAACGGCACCATAACTGTTGACATAAACACATCAGATCCTTTCGAAGATTCAACAACGCCAACAGCTTGCAATGCCATTCTATTAAGTGCTCCACAGAACATCAATGTTATCGATCTACCTACAGCAGCATTCACGGCAAATCTTAACAACACCATTTGTTTGGGTGAAAGCATCAGTGCTGATGTACTCCTATCCGGTAACGGAACTTTTGATGTAGTAAACAACACAGGTGCTAACTTCAGTTTTACAGGAAGTAATTCAACATTTGCCGATGCCTATACTTTTGCTCCAACCGATAGTACATCGTACACTTTAACATCGGTACAAACTACTTCTTCTGCCGGCATGGTTTGCGTAGGAACAATTGACCCTACTCCTTTTGTAGTCAATGTAAATGCTATTGATGCCCATGACCTAGCTTTTGGTAACGGACCTATTTGTGCAGACAACAGTTCGATATTATCACTCAATGTTTATGGCGACAATCCTGAATTTGAAATCCATTTCACCAGCTCAAGTAATGGTTATGGAACTACCAACAGCTCTGGCAGTACTTTCTCAACTACATTCAACAACATGCAACTATCTGAAACCTTTGTTTTGGATTCGATTTTCGATAACACCATTTCTGACGCAACAAATAAAGCTTGCGCCTACTATCCGAACGAGTCTGTGACTCAAGTAGTCAATGCACTTCCTACGGGTGTAATTAGTTTAAGTGGAGATGATGTATTGTGCGTAGGAGAAAGTTCTAGCTACGAATTAACTCTTACAGGAACTCCCGATTTCACTGTCAATGTAATAGATGGTAATGGCAATAATGCTGTTATAAACACATCGTCATTCATCTATACAGAAAGTGTAACACCAAGCCAAAATAGCAGCTTTACCATTACTTCAATTACCGATGGAAATGGATGCGTTGCCAAAAACATTTCAGGCTCGGCAGATATAGAAATTAAAAGTCTTCCTGTAATCGATATCATCCCTTCACAAAGAGATACCTGCGTAGCATTGCATGTAGATTTCCAAAACAACACACCTCAGGAATTTTTAGGAACATGTCTTTGGGATTTCGGTGACGGTACAATAAGTTCAGATTGCGGCAACCAATTTCACACTTATAACTATAGCGGAACCTATAATGTAACGGTATCGGTAACGAGCAACGAGAATTGCAACGCAACTACCGATCTAGGATATTTCTATGCACGAGAAAACCCTATCGCACTATTCGATGTTACACCAATCAATCCAAACGCTTTCTTTTCGGAAGTACAATTGAGCTTACGTACAGACATACCATCGAATGCAACTTGGACTATAGCCGATACTATTATAACAACTGGAAAAAATGTATTGCAAAGCACAAAAAACTTGCCAATACAAACCGAAATTCCAGTCAAATTATTTGTTGAGACCATTCATGGTTGCACTGACAGTTCAGAAAGTGTTTTCATAATAGAAGATGTAACAACTGTATACGTTCCGTCTGCATTTACACCAAACAATGACGGCATCAACGATATGTTCGGTCCAGTACTAACAGGTATCATTTTAGACGATTTTCACTTCACTGTTTTCAACCGTTGGGGACAAATGGTTTTTGAGACTGACAATCCTAAAGAATTTTGGGACGGAACATACAGAAACGAAGAAGCTAAACCTGACACATATACATGGCAACTTACTTACCGTTCTAACAATAAAATAAGAAAAGGGAGAGAATCGGGCACTATCACCTTGGTTCGATAAGAAAAAAAAATAGGGTTAAACAAGCCACTATTGGCCAAAATGTGCGTTTATTTAAAGGTTAAGTAATTATTACATTTGCTTTACCCTTACATGCGTCTAACCTTATGACTATTTCATATACACATATTGAATCTTCTTTAAAATCTATTATTAAAAGGCCATTTACCATTGTGACTGGCCTTATGTTTGTGAGCATAGGTCTTTTTGGACAAACACCTTATCCAGGTTGTCCAAACGTTAGCCAAACTCCCGACGACCCTACGTTGGCTTTAAGCAACGACACACTATACTTACATTGCAATCAAACGTGTGCTGATCTTGAAGCCACTTTCCTATCTACAGGTCTAACAGACACTTACAAAGTAGAGTCTATTCCATACGCACCACCTTTCCCTTCAACAGGTGGAACACCTTTATTGATTGGACTTGATGACCGATTTGGCGACATCTTGGATATACCTTTTGATTTTTGTTTTTATGGAACCTCATACAATCAATTGGTTGTAGGCGCAAATGGTATGATAACATTCGATTTATCAAAAGATGCGGCATCGAATTGTTATGTAATCGACAACCCTATTCCCAATGCTACAAATGCTAACAATTGTGTAGGATTAACTGCTGCTGGGAATGGCAATATGCTATGGAACTCTATATATGGACCTTTTTTGGATTTAGATCCATCTGTAAACAATCCTAAGCCTAATATCAATTATACCATTCTAGGCTCTGCTCCTTGCCGAACATTTGTATTGAACTTCACTGATGTAGCACAATTTAGTTGCAATAATTTAAGATCTACACAACAGATAGTTTTGTATGAAACAACCAGTGTAATTGAGATCTACATCAACAAAAGGGAAGTATGCACTGGATGGAATGACGGTAAAGCAGTTATTGGAATTCAAAACGCCAATGGTACTAAAGCAACGACACCTCCAGGTAGAAATACTGGAGCATGGACTGCTAACAATGAAGGCTGGAGATTCACTCCTGATGGAGCGCCAAATTATACGTTAAAATGGTACGATGAACACGACAATGTAATTAGTACCAATGCGAATGTTCAAGTTTGTGTTCCCGACCCAACGGTTTCTTCAAAGTACAAAGTAGAGGTAGAATACACCATTTGTGATGGCTCAAAAATATTGGTAGAAGATTACATCAATTTAGTCGCTCGAGAAGAATTAACGGCTGATTTCGAAACCAAGAGTTCTAGATGTTTCGAAGAATGCGACGGAAGCGCCAAAATAAACGTGTTGACGGGTGACGGACCATTTACTTACACTTGGCCCAATGGCGTAGTAAACAACACCAATTTTGTAGACACCTTGTGCAAAGGCAATTACAACATAAAAGTACAAGACATATACGGTTGCGAAGAAACTTTCAACTTTAGCGTTGACGAGCCTTCCGAATTAAAATCCACTTCGGATATGACCGTTGTATCTTGTAATGGTTTAAAAGACGGAACCGGTGAAGTAGATATCACTGGTGGTACACCTCCCTACTCTGTAAATTGGTCCAATACCGACGTTGGCACTTTAATGATAGATGGTGCTGGGATGTATTATGCAACCATTACCGACGATAGTCTTTGTGTGCATGTCGATTCAGTTCTAATTACCGAACCTGAAGTTTTATTGTTCGATACCAACATTACACCACTAACCTGTCCAGCAGAACAAGACGGTGTAATTGAATTTTTACCAACCGGTGGAAATCCTCCATATCAATACAGTATAGATGATGGCACGACCTATTCAGGCTCCCCAATTTTCAACAACCTAGCATCCAATACTTATCAGTTAAGAGTAAAAGACGACAAAGACTGTGAATATGCTTTTGATGTTTTTGTTCCACAGGGCATCATTTCTTTACAAGGCCCTAACGACACTACTATCTGTGAAGGCAGCGATGTTTCTTTCACGGCTACAGGTGAATACTCCACACTTTCGTGGGATGGCGGTATAGAAAACGGTGTAAATTTTACGCCTGATTTTGTTGGTACAAGAACATATACCGTTACCGTTCAAAACGAAGGTGGATGCGAATTAGAAGACAAAGTAAACCTTACAGTAGAACCTGTTTACGACCCAACCATTACTTCTGCTGGGCCTTTCTGTACTATTGCCGCTGATTTCCAATTAGAAGCTGAAGATCCAAACGGAACTTGGAGCGGAACAGGAGTTGATGCAAATGGATTATTTTCTCCCGGAGCCGCAGGGCAAGGAACCCATACTATAACTTACAGTTTTGGAGGCTTCTGTCCTCGAACACACAGCATCAACATTGGTGTAAACAATAGTTTTGATGCTGCCATCGATCCCGTTGGCGATGTTTGTGAACTTGATGCTCCATTTAAATTGACCGGTGTTACACCTGGAGGACTTTGGTATGGACCAGGAATTGTGGATGTTACCGATAGTCTAAAATCGGATTTTGACCCCGCTATGGCTGGACCTGGAACGCACAAAATATACCATTTCATTGATGGTGATTGTGGAGAGCTAGACAGTACTGAAATTACTGTAATTCAAGCCGAACGAGCACAAATTGATGCCATCCCTGAATTTTGCCCTACTGGCAATATCGCTACACTTACAGCTACTCCAGCAGGGGGTACATGGAGTGGGACAGGCATAGATGCAGCTGGAAACTTCGACCCAAATATTTCCGGTTCAGGTACTTTTCCTGTTACCTATACTCCCGCATCGGCTTGCCGTGTTACAGACACCAAAAATGTTACGGTTGTAAGTCAAATTACGGCTACCGGCGATACGGATCATCTTGATTGTTATGGCGATAGCGATGGTTATTTAAAAGTTACTGCAAATGGCGGGAAATTGCCATACACATACACCTGGACAGGCGGTTCAGCATCCATTACTGATGAAGCTACCAATCTTATTGTAGGCGCTTACACAACAACCATAACAGACGATTTAGGTTGTTCGGTTACAGTAAATAGCACTGTTACCGAACCTACTCAACTGGTAATCAATTCACCTGCAGTGGTAGTTGATGCTTCTTGTGGTGGGTATTCAGATGGATCTGTAGTTTTCGATCCTAAAGGAGGAACTCAAATGAGTTACTATGGACATAGTTTGTTTCCTAATGCAGGTACATTCAATGGATCTGATGGGTTTGACAATCTTCCTGCGGGTAATTATACAGTAACCATTACAGATTCAAAAGGTTGCCCTGTTACAGAATCGTTTATAGTAGATCAACCAACGCCAATATATTTAACAGCTTCGCATGTGGATGAGTATTGCGGATTAAGCGATGGATCAATCACCGTTTCTAGTGTTAGCGGCGGAGTTTCAGCAAGTGGAAACTACACTTATTCATGGGCACACGGACCAACGACTAAAGATTTAAGCAACTTGGCAAATGGCAGCTACACGTTGACCATTACCGATGACAATAGCTGTACAAAAGACACAACCATTACGCTACTCAATGGAGGTGGACCAACTTTAAATTTAGATCACATACCTACAACTTGCTTTGGAGGTTCTGACGGAAAAGCATTTGTATCAAGCATTACAGGTGGTTCTGGAACATCGTATACTTACAATTGGAACACAGGAAGCGTTACTGATACAGCTTTCAATGCATCTATCGGAACATATACTGTAACCGTTACAGATAATAACAACTGTTCAGTTACAGGTAACGTAACAGTAACCCAACCAACAGAGGTAACCATTGCTCCTGTTCGCGACTCTATAATGTGCGACGGACAAACTTTTATAACAACTTTAAGCGCAGCTAACGGGAACGGGTTCCCTTATACATTTACTGCAGATGCGGGGACTATTTCAGGCGATGATTTTAGCATCGGCACTCCTGGTACGTATACTGTTTTCGCTACCGATTACAAAGGATGTATTTCACAAAACACCAGTTTTGATGTTAGTTATCTTGCTCCTTTAAGTGTTAGTGTAAATCCTATCAATCCAGCTTGTCCTGGCGACGTTGTTACTTTAACAGCTGTAGGAAGTGGTGGAAATGGCAACTATACATTCGATTGGAACTCTGGTGCGTTTAGTGGCCAATCAATCTCATATACAACTAGAACCGATGGGGCTGCAGAAACAATTACCGTAACTATGGATGACGGCTGTAGTACTCCTACTTCAACTACATACACTATTACTTTCAATAACATACCATTGTTACAACCAACGTTTAATCCGAATGAAGGATGCGAACCATTGACAGTTTCTTTTGGACTTAACCAAGACAACTACAGTTCTATTCTTTGGTATTTAGGAGATGGCAACACTATGAGCAACACTTATGGCTTCGACCACACCTACACCATACCTGGCAATTATACGGTGAGCATAGACGCTGTAACTGCTGAAGGCTGTAACTTAAGCGATACATGGGTTGATACTATCAAAGTAAATCCTTTGCCTTATGGAGAAATTAGCCAAAATCCATCGCGTATTACTGTAATCAACAACATTGGAAACTACAATGTGCAAGGCAATGGAACCATAGCTAATATAGAATGGACAGTTTCATTTGGTGATTCCGTAATATTTAGAGACACTATTTTGCGTTTAGAAGTTGAGTACCCTGAGCTTCCTGGTATTTATACCATCGACGCCCACCTTATTACAGACAAAGGGTGTACTGCTGATATTTCTTATATGACAGAAGTATTTACTGAACAGAAAATATATGTCCCTACAGCCTTCACGCCTAACGGTGATGGAGTAAACGAGTTTTTCCAAATAAGCACCTTCAATGTTCCAATAAGCGAATTTGAAATTCAGATTTTTGACCGTTGGGGTGAAATGATTTTCGAATCGGATCAACTTGATTTTAAATGGGATGGTACATACCGAAACATTTTGTCACATACTGGGCAATATGTATGGAAAATACGATACAACGATGGAATACCTAAAAAGGTTGAACTTACGGGTAGAGTGAATCTATTGAGATAACATCAAAAAAAGCTTCGGACAACACCGAGGCTTTTTTTATGCCTAAATTTCACCTATGGGCAAAACAGCTTTGGTAATTGGGGCAACAGGGTTAACAGGCACTGCATTGGTTGAACTTCTAATAGCAGATACTGACTTTGAAAGTGTAAAAATTTTCGGCAGAAAAAGTACTAACCTCATCCACCCCAAAATTACAGAATACATTGTCGATTTATTCAACCCGCTTTCATTCGAAAATGACTTTACGGGCGATGTTGCCTTTTGCTGCATAGGTACTACAGCTAAGAAAACTCCAGACAAAGATTTATACCGTCAAATAGATTTTGGAATTCCTGTTACAACAGCTCAACTGTGCAAGAAAAACAACATACCACAGCTTCTGATAATATCGGCTTTAGGAGCGAATAAAGAAAGCTCCGTTTTTTACAATCGAACAAAAGGTGAAATGGAAGAAGCCGTACTATCTCAAGCATTAGAAAAACTCAATTTACTTCAACCTTCACTCATAGTTGGTAACAGAAATGAGTTTCGTTTGGGTGAAAAAATAGCGTCTGTTGTAATGTCGTTTGGGAAGTTATTCATGCTAGGGGCACTAAAAAAATACCAACCCATTCAAGCCATTCAAATTGCACGTGCCATGGTGTATTTATCCAAACACCCTTTTGTTACAACACGCATAGAATCTGATGAGATAAAGAAACTCTCTGATGCTTACAACTAAATAAAGTCAGGTATACTTGAATTTAAATACCGAGTGCTTGCTTCAATTTTAAGTGCCCGCTCCTACTAATTTGTACGGCCTCATCGTTTTTCAAAACCGCTCGATAACTATCTTTTGTAAGCTGTTCTATTTTTAATAAAAAAGACACATTGATCATAAACGATCGGTGCACTCGAACAAATTTATTGATGGGCAAACTATCTTCGAATTTTGAAAGAGTGTGCTTCTTTAGGAAACAATCTTTTACCGTGTGAATTTTCACATAATCGTCGTAAGCTTCGAGGTAAACAACATCTTGAATGGGAATAATTTTAATGTCCTGTCCGTCTTTTACAACTATTCTATTGCTTCTCTCTTCTTTCTGATAATGCGCTACACTTTGCTCAATTTTAGTTCCATCTTGCTGAGGCACATTCGCCATAGCTTTAGCAAAACGTTCTTTAGAAAATGGCTTAAGCAAATAATCTACCGCTTGATGCTCAAACGCTTTAATAGCAAATTGATCAAAAGCTGTTGCGAAAATTACTTTTGGTTTGTTTTCTAAAATTTCAAGCAGCTCGAAACCATTTACTTTAGGCATTTGAATATCCAAAAACACTAAGTCAGGCTGATGTTCTTGAATGGCTTTAATGGCTTCAAATCCATTCAAACAAGTAGCCAAAACCTCAACATCGTAATCTTTTAAATATTCCTCAACTACAGATATAGCCAAAGGTTCGTCATCAACAATAATTACTTTCATGATTTAGGTATTTTTATTTCTACCACGTACTCTTGCTCTGTCCCACTTTGATGAAACAAATCGGTTCTGCCATAAAGTAAATACAAATTCCTCTTTATTGATTTATGCCCAAAACCAGTTCCGCTTAAGCCTTGTGCTGTATTGAAATCGAATGGATTTCGCACATTGATACAAACAAACCCTTCGGAAAGACTGCATTCAACTTGAATTAGAACATCTTCGGTAGTATCGTACAATCCATATTTTACAGCATTCTCTACCAAAGGCTGAAGAATAAGCGCTGGAACAGGATGCGATTTAAGCGCTTCGTCACAGACAATTTCAGTTTGCAAACGGTGCCCAAATCGCACTTTTTCAATTTCCAAATAAAGCGATATCTGATGCAGTTCTTCTTCCAAACTATGGCTTCTGTTTTCTTTAGTTACTATCGATCCTCGCAAAAATTCAGACAATTGCAAAACCATCTCTCTTGCCTTCTCAGGTTTCACTCCTATCAACGCACTTACCGAATTGAGTGTATTGAACAAAAAATGAGGGTGCAATTGCTCTCTTAACGTTTTGAGTTCAGTTTGTTTCGACAATTCTAACACCTGTTTTTCGTGCAACTGAACACTTGCTTGATTTTTAAGAACCACACTCATCCAGCGCAAAAGCACAGAAAAACAAATGATTAAAACGGCAATTGCCCATCTAAGTATCCAACTGGCTTGACTGTAAAAAGTGGGTGCTTCTTGCTCTATATCCAATGCACTTAGTAGCCCTTGGCAGATGTATACCCAAACCAATGACAACACTATGGCAAAACCGAATAGTTGTGGCGTATTTTTTTGATTGGGCAGATAATATTTAAGGGGATATGCTACAATCAAAGTGAAAATGAGCAGCAATACATTGCTCAAAACAGAATCGGCTATTGCCAAATTAAAGTCCAACCCAAATGAGTGAAGCACCACACTTTGGATGCTCACCCATATTAGAAAACCTATAATTATGTAGATGCGTTGTTTCATCAAGTTGAGAAGGACAATATTAATGTGAAACTATTTCAATTCCGCCCATTAAAGTTGTTCCTTTCAAAATCAAGATTTTATCTGGATCTGCTGTTGTATTTATCAGACGCTTATCTTCAACGCCACCCATTACAGCCGTCACTTCAGATTTCACCAACCAGTTTGCTGGAATAATCAATTTACTTCCACCCATTACACAGGTAACGCTCAGTACGGCAGCTCCTTTTACATCAGCATTAAGGAAATTGATTTGACTTCCGCCTAAAAAACTAACAATGCTTCCGCCTTTAAAATCTTGACTTACAACATTCTTCTCAGAACCACCCATTACAGTCGTAACGTCTAAAAATTCAACTTCAGTTGCATCTTGAGCATCGTTGGCAGAACTAATATTGGAACCAAGTTTATGCTTGGGTTTGAATATCATTATTACACCCAAAGCAACAAGCACAGTTGGCCACAAAAAAGCATGCATGTTGGTCAATGGATAAAACTCATCCACAAAGAACACTCCACCTATTAAGATAGGAATCAACCAACCACCTAATTTAAAATTGTGCTTGTATCCATTTATAAGTCCAACACCAATTAGCAACAATCCCCAGCTAAAAATCCAGCTTGGAATCGGAACTCCGCCTTCTTTCAATGCCCAAATTGAACCCAATGTGATGAGTAAAATCCCAAACAACTTCTTGTTAGAATTTTGCTTTCTATAATGTTCGTTTACTATTTCTTCGTTTGTGTTTTTAGTTTCCATGATGGTATCGTTTTATAATGTTACAAAGCGAATTAAAGGCACTTCGATCTACTCTAGAAAAGAAAGTAGGTTAACCAACGAAGGGAGTAGGTGAATGACGAACAAATCGGTAAAGCCATCTTTCTTACCTATTCTCGCCTCAATCTTTGATCAAAATCTTAAGTAGTTTCGCACTGTTAATTGAAAACACATGATAACTAATAAAAGTAAATCCCAATCAACTTTCAGTATTGCAATTGCTATTTTTTCTTTCACGGCTTTGCTTTTAGTTTCATGCAAATCAGACAACACTTTGCCCGATCCTTTAAAAGCTGGATGGAATGGTTCTTCTGTATGCGAAGTAGTGGTTGACAACGACAAAGTAAGAACGCTGAAATGTACTTTTGCTCCAGGTGTTGGGCACGAAAGACATTACCACGCAGCACATTACGGATATACAATTGCGGGCAGCAAATTTAGAATGACAGATTCTACCGGCACAAGAGAAGTGGATGTACCTACAGGATATTCATTTTACAATGATAAAATTGAATGGCACGAAGTATTGAATATTGGCGACTGTACAGCCGTATTTTTAATCGTAGAACCTAAGTAAACACAACTTTACTTCTTATTTTTCTCTTCTATAAAACGCGAAAGATATTTGGTGCTTTGCATGCTGTGGTGCAATAACATAGAACCCACAAAGTTTTGTTTTCGTTGTTCTAGCATGTCTTTCTTAGCATTGACTATAATTTTCACTAGGGTTGCTGTATAATTTTCTGTCATGAAATTCGCTTTCAAAAGGCATTCGCTTTTTTCAGAACATTCTGTCCAGCGCATTTTGTTGGCATACAACTCATTTGCTTTTTCGGTAAAATCACTAAAGCTGTTAGATACATATCCAGGCCAATCCACCTCGTTTCCAATACCCTCCGCTCCTATTGATGTAGTAACACTCGGGCAAGCATATTGCATAGCTTCTACCAATTTGCCTTTCAGACCTGCTCCAAATCGTAAAGGCGCCAGCAACACTCTAGCATTTTCAAATACCTCTTTTACACTTTCAGCTTTTCCGTGTACCAAAAAACTTTCGTTTTTGTTGGTCAACTGTAGATGTTTCTGCTCGGCATAAGCTCCGTAAATATGAAGTTTGGCGCTCGGTTGCAATTTTCGTAACGTTGGCCAAATTTGTTTTTTTAAAACCAACACAGCATCAGCATTCGGTTTGTGCTTGAAGTTTCCAATAAAAACAAAGTCAGTTCGGGAATCAAACTCCGCACTATTGCTTGGCAAATTTTCTAGTATAAAAGGACAATAATGCAATTGACTGTTTGGTACATGAAACATATCTTGGAGCAATTGCATTTCAAAAGTAGAAATCATGAGTGTTAAGTCGGAGCGAAAAATTGCTGCAACTTCTCGCTTAGCCATATCGCTGTCCTTAATTATTTCTTGCCAATCAGATTCATTTTTCACAGCCTCTTCACGTGCATTACGCAAACAGTGTAAATCTTCGGTATTCAAAACACGTAATGCATTGGGGCAACATTCCGCGACACGCCAAGCATATTGCTCCTCGGTCATAAATCTATCAAACACCACAACATCGGGTTGTAAATCGCCTACAAATGCGTTGAACGTGGAGCTATTCAATGTTATGGCATGCGTTTTCACACCTACACTAGTAAGGTCTATTGCATTTTCAGAAAAACTAGCTCCACAAGCAAAATGCACATCCCAATCTTTGCCCTTAAACGCATTGATGAGCTGCAACATTCTAGAACCAGCAGCAGAAGATTTGGGCTCAACCCAAACAGAACCAATAATTAATATGCGCATAGAACACAAATTTGCGCAAAATAAACACACCTAAAAGTGGGAATTAGCGGAGGCCACTCCAATTAGGACTTTTAACTCAACATTTCAGGAAATCCTTCAGCAGGTGTACTAGACCAAATTATAATCAACAGCATAATTTTTAATAAATATGAATTTGAGTTGGGTGTAGAATGGTTGTTATTTGCTTTTAAACCACTAGGCTTATATTCGCAAAATAAAATTCCACAATGGCCATTTTCAACAACGACGCAGTAACCTTCGGAATCCTTGCAGCCCTTTTGGCTTTGGTTTTTTATACCTCCTCTATTAAAACCGGTTTTTGGAAAAAGTTTTACGGTATAGTCCCCGCTCTATTACTGTGTTATTTTCTGCCTGCCATTTTCAATTCTTTAGGCATTATTTCAGGCTCGGATTCGAAACTATACTTTGTAGCTAGCCGTTATTTACTTCCTTCAGCTTTAGTATTGCTGTGTTTGAGTATTGATATTCCTGCAATTAAACGATTAGGCCCAAAAGCCATCATTATGTTTTTTGCAGGCACATTGGGCATCATCATAGGCGGTCCTGTGGCATTGTATATCATTGGTTTGTTTTCTCCAGATATATTAATGGATAATGGTAGCGATAGCATATGGCGTGGACTATCCACTATAGCAGGCAGTTGGATAGGTGGAGGCGCTAATCAAACGGCTATGAAAGAAATATACGGGGCTAGTGAAGCTTTGTTTTCGGCCATGATTATAGTGGATGTTTTTGTTGCCAATTTATGGATGGCCTTTTTACTTTATGGCGCAGGCAAAAGCGATAAGCTCGATCAGAAATTAAAAGCCGATAATAGTGCCATAGTATCACTTAAAGAAAAGGTAGAAGCTTATTCGGCCAGCATCAGCACCAACCCTAATCTCACACAAATAATGATACTAATGGGTGTTGTATTCTTTGTCGTTGCAATTGCCCATGCTTTAGCCGATGTTATTTCGCCAGGGATATCGACTTACATTGAATCAATTTTAACTGCTAATCCTGATTCTGCAATCAAGTACATTACTTCATTGGGTAGTGGATTTTTTTGGTTGGTGGTGTTCTCTACCCTTGGCGGTATACTGCTTTCTATGACTAATGCTAGAAAAATGGAAGGGTATGGAGCTAGCAAATTTGGCTCCGTATTTATTTACATTCTGGTAGCTACCATTGGTATGAAAATGGATATTGGCGAACTCATCAGCAATTGGAAAGTTTTCAAATACCTCATTAGCATAGGTTTGGTATGGATGATTATTCACATACTGGTATTGCTTGGTGTTGCGAAACTCATCAAAGCACCATTCTTTTATGTTGCAGTAGGCAGTCAAGCCAATGTAGGCGGTGCAGCAAGCGCTCCTATAGTTGCTTCGGCATTTTCTCCTGCCTTGGCCCCAGTAGGAGTTTTGTTAGCCGTTTTGGGTTATGCTGCGGGTACTTTTGGTGCTATATTATGCACTACCCTTATGTTTGCCATTTCAGGTTAGCGAAAAAATATGATTCTAAACCAGAATCACTATCTTTTTGACACAACAACCTTCTGCATGGAAATTAATGGAATGTTTCATTGTATGTAGAAATATTCTTTTCTGCTATGAATTTATTTGTTACATCCCAACGTCGGTTTATATAAACCAAGATTAAATATTGCTCCTGCTTCAATTTCTAAAAGCATAAGGGGAATTAAAGATTTTGGAATTTTAATCTGACCACGGATCTGACCACTTTAAAAAACCATATCGTTATAAACGAAAAAAGCTCTTCATTTCTGAAGAGCTTTTTGCGGTCTGGACGGGACTCGAACCCGCGACCCCCTGCGTGACAGGCAGGTATTCTAACCAACTGAACTACCAAACCATCGGTACGATTCTGAAATCGTGGTGCAAACATACACTTATTTTTATTACGCGCAAGCTCACAGCATTATTTTTTTTTCCTCGCAGCAAAATAAGGACGTAAAACTTGACCAAAACCAAGTTGTACTGGGCAATCTACCCAATCGAATTTTTTTCCTAAAACTGCACTTTTTAAACGCGTTGTATTTTTATTGAGCATTTCCTGTTCGGCTTCCGACCAATCGTCTCCATGTATTCTAACCTCATCACCACTTTCTAAATCTACTAGCTTGTAAAATTTAGACTCCAATTGCAATTTATCTTCGCTCTCGTGTCGGCAATTAAAACACAACAGTTCGTGTCCATAGTAACTCAGCATTTCTAAGGTTTGCTCCCATTCTGGCAATGCACTTTCTGGAATCAAGAAATCGGAGAATATGATGATCAGATTGCGTTTATGTTTCTCCTCAGCCATTTTTTGCAAGGCATGCAAAATATTGGTTCCGTCCGATACTTTATTAAATGCAATATCTCTAACCAATGAATCGAGATACTGAAAAATAAAGCCTTGATGTCTTTGGGTACTCCCTAATTGCGATTTGAATTGAATAGCATCCGAAAACGATAAAACTTCAAATGCGTCGCCTTGTGTCCGCAACACTTCTGTCAACGCCGCTGTAGCAAATGCCGCAAATTCAACTTTAGAGTAAGCTTTACCTGGAATGCGTTCAGGATAATTCATCGACCCTGAAACATCTAAAAAAATACGGGCTTTGAGATTGGTTTCTTCTTCGTATAACTTAGTGTAAAGTTTGTCTGTTTTGGCGTATAGTTTCCAATCGATATTCTTAACCGATTCGCCTGTATTGTATTGTCTATGTTCGCTAAACTCTACCGAAAAACCATTGTATGGACTTCGATGCAAGCCTGCCATATATCCAGCAACAATTTTCTTAGCCAATAAATCTATTCGTCCTAATTCTTCTAAATGTTCGCGCATAAAAAAAGCCCCTGCTTTAACAAGGGCTTCAAATTAATTCAATTAAGGCAATTAAGCCATGTGTGCGTCTAGTTTTTCTGTCAAACTAGCTTTTGGTACAGCTCCAACAGACTTATCTACTACTTCTCCATTTTTGATAAACAAGATAGTTGGGATACTTCTGATACCATATTTAGCTGAAATACCTGGGTTTTGATCAACGTTTACTTTTCCGATTACAGCTTTATCGCCATACTCATTGTGAATTTCGTCAACAACTGGTCCAACCATTCTACAAGGTCCACACCACTCAGCCCAAAAATCAACCAAAACTGGTTTATCAGATTTCAATACCAATTCCTCAAAGTTACTTTCTGTAAATTCTAATGCCATCTTAAATAATATTTATAGTGTAAAAGTATTGTGAAAGGAGCTTAACTGCAAATAGCTTTTACACATATCCATTAAAATATGTTTATAGTTCCTTATCGTAAGTATTTTCTTAGCCACCGAAAATTTGAATCATTAATCTTTTAATTAAGCTATCTTTAGACTATCAATTCCATTTCGATGAAAAATATACTATCCCTTATAGCATTAGGCATATCTACATGTGCATTTAGCCAAAGTTTCCAATACGACAAAGTAAAGGACCTTGACATCAAACAAATTGGCGAGAAATTTGATTCTGAAGCCATGCTTACTAAAGATGAAAAAAAGGCAGTAAACGCTTGTTTAACGCAAGATGGTTTTGAATTCACGAAAGACACTTATTACGCCTGCATCAAAAAAAGCATGAGTCCTATTCAAGCAAGAAAACTAATGGCGCTATACCCGATGAAAAATGATGAGCGTGATAATGCTAGCCCAGCTCCGATGAAAAAATCGGTTATGCCTGTGAAAGAAGACATTCACCCAAAGAAATAAGCAATTTGCGATTAGACAAATGGCTTTGGTGCGTGCGTGCATACAAAACACGTAGTCTAGCAACTGAAGCCGTAAAAGGTGGTTTGGTAAAACTCGATGGCGAAGCTTGCAAGCCGAGTAGAATACTAAAACCCCATCAACATATTATGTTCACACGTGGCTTGATAAAACACCAAGCCATTGTGTTGGACTTCCCAAAACAACGCTTACCGGCAAAAGAAGTCCCTAAATATAGCCTCGACAAAACCCCTGCATCTGAATGGGAAAAAATCGAGGAGAAAAAAGAAATACACACCTTGCATCGCGACAAAGGAACTGGACGTCCGACAAAAAAAGACAGACGAGATCTAGACAAATGGGGCTTTTGGGAATAACATTCCCACCCAACCTCTTACTATTGTAGGAATTTGCACTTTTGGCTATCTTGACCAAAATTTACCCTATGATAAAAAAATTACTCTCTATTGTTTTGCTTTCATTTTTCGGAATGCAAACCTTAAGTGCTCAAACAGACTGCGATGGCACGCGATATTCTGACGAAGCCTCGTTCCAAACTCTTATCACTCCTGGCATACTTTTCGGAGCTAGCGACATTGTTTTCGACAGCATTGCTATTCCTGCGAAACTGCCTTTATTCATGGATGTATATCAACCCATTGAATTTGGTGCTGAACCCCGACCAGTGATAGTAATGGCATTTGGTGGTGCTTATGTATTTGGCGCTAGAGTCTCTCCCGATATTGTTCAAATATGCAATCGTTTCGCCAAAATGGGTTACGTTATGGTTTCTATCGACTATAGACTGTCCGATGAATTGCTTATCAATCCATCTCCAGAAAATGCAACTAGAGCCGTACTAAAAGGAACGCAAGATTTTAAAGCCGCTGTTCGTTATATGCGTAAAAGTGTTAGTGAATTAGGCAACATTTTCAATATCGATACCAATCGAATTTATGGTGGTGGTGTTAGTGCTGGTGGTTTCAATGCCGTACATGCAGCATATCTAGATAAAAATTCGGAACTACCTGAAGTAATTCGAGAATTTGCCTTAGAAAACGGTGGCATTGAAGGTGAAAGTGGAAACCCTGGATATTCTTCAAAAATTGATGCTGTATTGAACCTTTCTGGCGCTATTGGAGATACTGCTTGGATGGAAATGGGTGATGCTCCAATTGTATCGGTACATGGAACAGCCGACGGAACCGTTCCTTATGGTTCAGATTCAATTACGGTACTCGATATAAACTATGCCGTAGATGGTTCGCGCAGCATACACATTAAAGCTGATCAATTGGGAATTAGAAACGCACTGTACCCCTTCCCTGGTCAAGACCACGTACCATTTGTGACGAACCTAGACTATATGGATACTACCGTTTGGTTCACTCGCGATTTCATGTTCGATCAAGTGTGCCCACAATTTGTAGGTGTCAAAAAATTATCGAAATCCAAACTGAACATTTACCCTAATCCAAGTGCTAATTTCATTCAATTTGCAGGCCATACTCCGGATGTATCCTACCAAATATTATCTGTCAATGGTCAAACAATACGTGCTACTACAGAATATACAACACAAGGAATAAATATCAGTGATTTACCAAGCGGACAATACCTGCTTGAAGCAAAACAAAAAGATCAATATTCTAGATTAATGTTTACCAAACCTTAATTAAACAAACAATCTAAATCTAACAGAAAAGGCAGTCCAATCGATTGCCTTTTTTTATGCTATAAGATGTTAGACATAAGCATTATTTATACTGGCTATGATATCTTTGCTACCCAAAACGAGAAAACATGAGTAACACCCATACAAAATGCCTAATTATAGGTTCTGGACCTGCTGGATATACAGCTGCTATTTACGCTGCTAGAGCAGATTTAAAGCCTATTATGATAGAAGGTTTACAACCAGGCGGTCAGTTAACAGAAACAACGGATGTAGACAACTTCCCAGGTTATCCACAAGGAATCAATGGTCTACAAATGATGATGGACCTTAGAGCTCAAGCAGAAAGATTCGATACCGTTATCAAAAACGGTTATGTAACGAAAGTTGATTTTTCAGGTGGTGTTCATAAAGTATGGGTAGATGGTAAGGATGAATACACAGCTGACACCATCATTATTTCTACAGGTGCATCCGCAAAATGGTTGGGCTTAGAATCTGAAACTAAATTCCGTGAAAATGGCGGTGGAGTAAGTGCTTGTGCCGTATGTGATGGCTTCTTTTACCGTGGCCAAGACGTAGCCATAGTAGGTGCTGGTGATTCAGCATGCGAAGAAGCTTCTTACTTAGCTAAGCTTTGTAAAAAAGTTTACATGATTGTACGTAAAGACGAAATGCGTGCTTCTAAAGCGATGCAACACCGTGTTAAGAACATGGAAAACATTGAAATACTTTACAATACCGAAACACTAGATATTTTAGGGGATGAAGGTGTAACTGGCGCTAAATTCATCAACAACGAAACAAAAGAAGAATTCACAAAAGAGATTACTGGATTCTTTGTTGCTATCGGTCACAAACCAAACACTGATATCTTCAAAGATTTCTTAGATAGAGATGACCAAGGTTATTTAAAAGTTGTTCCAGGAACATCAAAAACAAATTTGCCAGGCGTATTTGTTTCTGGTGATGCCGCCGATAAAGTTTACAAGCAAGCAATTACTGCTGCTGGCACAGGATGTATGGCAGCTCTAGACGCTGAACGTTACTTAGCAGAACAAGAGTAATTTTGTATAAACACTATATAAAGAAGGAGGTTTAGGCCTCCTTTTTTTATGGCGTAATCTGAACTTCAGTCCTTCTATTTACAGCTTTATTAGCGGTAGATGTATTGGGCAAAATAGGTTCAGCATCGCCTTTACCTAAGCAAACAATTTTACTGGATTCAACACCAAATTGAACCAACAAATCGCCAACAGCTTTAGCCCTTTTATCTGACAATTCTAAATTGTATTCTGAATTTCCAACATTGTCGGTATGACCAATTAATTTCACTTCACCGAATTCTATTTCTTGTAAGTATTGAGCAAAGGCTTTTAGAATAACCATACTCTTAGGATTCACTATAGCATCGTCGGTTCCGAACAACACATTTTCTAATGTAAATCCACCTTCCTCTAACGTCATAGACTCTGTATTGATATCTACTCTGGCATCACCATCTTCAGAAAGCTTAGCGGCATTAAAAAATGGATTATTGCCTTTGGCTTCTGTCGTTACCATTAGTTTTTGACGAGCTTGTTCTTCGGTTAATAGTGTTGCAAAACGATGGTTGCTTTTTTTTGGCTTCAGTTTGGCTATATCTTCACCTTGTTGATTACTCAAAGTAATTTCTAAGTCTTCTTCTGGTAGATACTTAACTGATCCGGTAACTACTTTTCGATATTCAGACTGATAGGCCTCAGGCAATGTAAATTTAAAGATGTCAAACACGCCTGTTCTATTTCCTATATTACTGCTTATGTAAGCCGTTTTACCATCCGCTGCTATTTGTATTCCGTGCTCATCCCCTGTAGTATTTACAGCTGAGCTCAAATTCTTAATATTCCCCCATTTACCTGAAATATTTTCGGCATAAAAAAGATCGTACGAACCAATGGTTGGATTTTGATCGGAAGAGAAATAAAGGTGTTTGTTATCGGCATGAATGAAAGGAGCTTTTTCATTGTAAGCCGTATTTATTCCATCAATTGCTTTCGCTTTTTCCCATTCACCATCGTCGTTTCTTGTTGAAACATAAATATCTATTCCCCCAACAGACCCCGGATATTTAGCGAAATACAAGGTCTTGCCATCGCTGCTTAAAGCGGGTTGCGATTCCCAAGTAGTATCTGTATTGATGGTTTCTGGCAAAAGTTCGAACTTAGAATAAGCCGCATTTCCTGCACTATCGATATGTTCTATAATCTGAAAAATATCGCAATTACGATAGCCCGTTTCAGTAGCATTGCATACAGTAAGAAAAAGCTCATCACCACTCAAACTACAAGTCATTCCACCATAATTCCCATTGCCATAATTGAATGGTTTTGGCATTTTGACAACATTATCAACTGCATTATTCACAAAACTAGCCCGCATAAAAAGCTCTTGCTCTTTACTCACCACACTGCCTTTACCCCTAACCGTTTGTTTTCGGGTGAAATACATATACCGTCCATCGGCACTCAAAAAAGGCAAATACTCACTAGCAATGGTTGAAACTGTAGCAACCTTCTCTTTTGAAACAGGTTTTTCGCTCAACAGTTTTTGCCAAACCTTAGCTTCTTGAATCATTTGTTTTTCAAAGAGTTGCAAACTATCTTCTTCAAAACTATTGCCGTCAAAACGATTCAAAAATTCATCGAAACGACTTTGCCCAAACAACACTTCCATTAGAAATATCAATTGAGTAGGCACTAATTCGCATTGTTTATCCAGTGCCAATGTTTTTTGCGCTATTCCTGCGGATTTTGGCAAGTAAGTTTGATTACCGGCATTGAGTTCCTTGATGAGAAACACATTAAAATCCATCTGCACGGCTAATGCATTTTCAGAGGCATGCAAAGCTTCGCTGTACAAAGTAGCACGCTCCCTAGAATCGTCCGTCTCTTCAATTTTATCTTGAAGTTTTTGAAGCTTTTTCTCGTCGGGCCATTCCGTACAATCTTGAGCCTGTAACCCGAATGCAAACAACAATAATGTTGCAGTAAAAATTTTACTTAGGTTGTCCAAATGCACCTTTCAGTTTATTTTTGGCTGCTTCGCGCGCTTTAGCTTTCTCTTCTTCTATCTTTTTACGAGCTTCTTCTTCAAGTCGTTTCTTTTCTGCTTCCAGTTTTTGTTTGGCTTCATCGGCAGCTGCTTGAGCATCTTGTTTTGCTTTATCTACAGCTTCTCTTGCTTTTGCTTCGGCTTCGGCTTTCTTTTTATCCAGTTCTTCTTTCAGCTTTTCTTTGCTGTCTTCAACTGCACTTTTGCCATTACTGCCATTGAATTTCGTTTCCACTTTTACATCGGTAATGGTATTGGTAAACAACAAGTCTATATTTACCTTATCTCCCATTTTCACTTCTTTCCCTAACAATGCTGAAGCTTTGCTAGCCAAACCATTTACCGCTTTCAATGCTTCGCTTGGAAACATTTTAGTAGGAATATCCAAATTCACGGTATAGTCTATTGTAGCATCTACACCTGTACGTCCAACAAACTTAGCGTCTATCGCACCAATTTTTGTTGAAAATGGCTTGATGAATAGGTTACCATCCGACAACTCAAATCCAATCTTGGCATCGTCTAGAGTTTGTTTTTTTAGAGCTCTGAAATTCAATTTATCAGCAGCTTTATTGAATGCTTCAAAATTATTGATGGTAACGCCTTTGGTAAAAATTTTACCCGCACCATTCAAAGAATTCATAATAGGAAACAAATCATCGCCTATACTACCTGAGATATCAAAATTGGTATTGATTTCACCCATAGCCGCTTTGGCAATAGGAAACAACTTAGAAATGGTTTCAAAAACTTCGACACTTTTCTGGATGTCCATTTTCTGAATACCAACCTTCATTCCAAACAAGGGTTGTTTGGCTTGCGTATCGAATTGCCCCGCAGCTGCTACTGGAGCAACATCGAACAATTTGGTTTTGGCCTCACTTAAATAAAATACACCATTGGCTATGTACCCATTGGCTGTAATGTCTTTAAATTCTGCACCATCGTACAAAAAGCTATTGCACTCGGCCGTATAGTCTAACTGAATGTTTTTAGGCAATCGCATGAAATCCAAAGGATCATTGTTAAGATCTAAAATAACGTTTTGATCTACTGGAGCAACAGAAGGTTCTGAAGAAGCGGTTTCATCTTCCTCCATAAATGGATCCACATTTATTTGTTCAGCAATGGCATTGAATTCGCCTTTAAGCGTTCCATCGTGCATCGCAAACGACAATAAATTACTGAAGTAACCATCGGCATTTGCTTCAATTCCTGTGGTTTTAAAACTTGAGACTGTAAAACCTAGAAACTGAGGAGACAACTTAGCTGTTAACAACTCAAACGAAACTGGATAAGGAACCGAATCGCCTGTAAGACTGAAGTTTTTAAAACTAACTTCACCATCGGCTTTTACATTTTCAAACTCTTCCTTCTCAATCGTTGACATCGCCGTATTGATTTTCAAATTCAAATCAAGCAATCCAGCCATTTCCATTCCATCCAAAGGCAAGGCATTCTTTAATTCTTTGAAATCTATTTTCGCGAATATTTCGGTTGCAATGTTGGGGTCAGAAATTGGTGTTTTCAACAACAAGTTTGCGTTGATTGGATTGTTTGCCAATTCTAAATGAAAGTCTCTTACGTTTACTACAGCATCATCAAAATCGGCTGCGCCTTGAGTAGAAAAACTGATATCGGCAGATATTTTATCCAAAGAAGATGGAAGATCCGGATACTGAACTTGAGCGTTGTCAATTTTCACAGCGGCCTTAATGGCTGGCATTGTAGTTTCCGAATACGCACCTGTTAAAGCTCCGGTTAAATCGAATTTACCTGTTGCCTTCAAGCTTTCGAAACCTTCAAGATAAACCCCAGGGATAAGTGAAATTAAAGATTTGAAATCGTTGTTTTTGGCACTAAAAGTCATGTCAAAACCAATATCATCGGTCGGCATACTCATATTACCATCAAAGGCCAAAGCCAAATCATTGACTTTTAATTCGTTTTGCTTAAAGGCAAAAACCATTTTATCTAAGTCAATACCCAAAACTGCTTTCAAAGAAATTCTGCTTTTATTCAAGAATGCGACACCATCCATTGCAACTGTAACGGCTTCAATTTCAGTTTGACTATCTACATCAAATTGGGTTAAAGTAAAATCGGCTGAACCTTCGTGTATTAAATTGGTAACAATGGCCTGCATGTTTCCTTCAATATCGGTATAACGAATATTTGCACCATATATACCATAATGGTTTAAAGCAAAGCTAAGCCCTGAGTCGTCTCCACTTGATTGTGCAACGGTATCTTCTACAACAATTTCATCTGAAGCTTTAGCGATATCATAATTGGCATTACCATCAGCATCCACAATTACGTTAAAAACTGGTCGCATCAACTCAATATCGGTTAGCACTATTTTTTTACTCGAAATCAATTCCGATAGTGAAACTGTAATTTCAAAGCTGTCGAACTTCGCCAATGTATCGCCTTCAAATGGAGCAATATTACTCACGCTCACATTTTGCATATCGAGTGTAATGTTTGGGAAGTGAGTAAACACACTTACACCAACATTTTCCAATTCAAATTTTGCATTGATGTTGTTGTTGATTTCCTTTTTAACTGCAGCCAATATTTCGGCTTTGAAGAAATAAGGCAAAGCTGCCAATGCGCCAAACACCACTCCGATGATGACTAAAAATATAATGAGGGCTTTTTTCATAACTTTTTAATTAATTGGTCGGTTCTGTTTTTTCACTTGCGGCAATTATTGAAGATACAGCTGCATCTCCTGTAACATTTACTACTGTACGACACATATCCAATATTCTATCAACAGGAAAAATAATGGCAATCCAAGCAGGATTTAAACCAACCGATTCTAATACTATAATAAGCATAATTAACCCAGCACTTGGTACTGCTGCAGAACCTATCGATGCTAATGTTGCTGTAAGTACTATTAAGGTTTGTTGCTCTATATTCAGTTCTACCATGTGCATTTGCGCTAGAAACACAACTGCAACGGCTTGATACAAGCTTGTACCATCCATATTTACAGTGGCACCAATAGGCAAAACAAAACTGGTTATCTTTTTACTTACGCCCAAATTGTCTTGAACACATTCCATAGTTACCGGCAATGTAGCTGCAGATGAACTGGTACTGAATGCCAACATTTGCGCAGGTCCCATGGCTTTAAAAAACTGGATATACCCTACTTTCTTTACCGTCGTGATTAACAACAAAGGATAAAAAACAAAAACCATAAAGGCTAGTCCCAACACAACAACCAACGAATACCAACCTAAGCCTTTGAAAATTTCGATTACAGCGGCCGGGTTATCGCCTGCCATTTCAGATATTTTACCTGCTAATAGTGCAAAAACAAAAAACGGTGCGCCTTTCATCATCACATCCACCATTTTCAAAAACACTTCATTCATGCCGTCAACAAAACCAACAACATGCACCTTTTTTTCATCTTCAATTTTGAGAAGTACAATTCCAAAAAAGAGAGCAAAAACGATGATTTGCAACATCAGGCCATTGTTGCTTAATGCATTGAATAAATTGCTTGGCACCATATCTACCAACATTTGCAATGGACCAGCTTCCTTCGTCTTTTTAGCAGTTTGCAACTTGCTCTCAACTTGTTTATCTACTTCGCTTTTCGATTTAGAATTAGACTCATCAGCTAACTGTACATCACCACCAACAGGCAACAATCGAATGTCGTCTTTAATGGTTTTGCCTTCAGCATAAGCCCAACGTTCATAATCTTTTCTGTATTCTACCCTTTGTTTTTCATCAATTTGTTTTCCTGGTTGAAACACATTGACGACCAACAGCCCAACACTTACAGCCACCATAGTAGTAACTAAATAAATACCCAGTGTTTTTGCTCCAATCCTACCTAAAGATGAAGCATCTTTTAAACCAATTATACCCTTGATTATAGAAAACAACACCAACGGCACTGCAATCAATTTTAAGGCATTGATAAAAATTGTTCCAAATGGATTGATAAAATCAATAGTGAATTTTGAAAAACCAAAATAGCTAGACAACAGGGCAAACAGTACTCCTGCTACCAAACCTATAATGATTTTTGTATGCAAAGGCATTCCTTTTTTAGGCATGTAGAAATTTTTAATCCAAGCAAATATACCAATGTATCTAAGAGATTTACAAGTGGTCTAAAACTTCAAAAAAACCGCCCGAACACTCTTTTTCATCAAGAAAAATGAGCATATTTGATAACAGTCTCAATCAGCATTAGTGAAAAACAAACGCATCAGTTTTAGAGAACGGTTCAATAGGATCTTTTTCTTCTTTCCATTTCAACTTTTGCTGTTGCATGTCAAAAAAAACCATTTAGTACTTTTCACTTGGGCTGTTTTATTCGGAATAGTTAGCGGCATCAGCTTCAAGAAATACGGTGTACCCTATCTTCTGTGGTATCCGGAATACTTAGGTGCTTCTGGCCCTAGTTCTTTTGCTATTCTTGGATTTGCTTTTGGCGGATTCATAATGGCATTCAACCTGTATAGCTATATCATGCATGGGTTTAGGTTTACTTTCATTACCTCTGTTTCCCGGCCATTTTTGAAATTTTCCTTGAATAATGTTATAGTTCCGCTCATTTTCATTTTATATTATTTCTTTCATTCTTATCATTACCAAGTCCACTCAGAACTTCTAGAACCACTTGATGCTTGGTTGAATTTAGGGTCATTTATAGGTGGTGCTGTCACGTTTATTGCATTCGCCTTTTTCTACTTTTTCAAAACCAATCTCGATATTTTTAAATTTTTCAAACGCAACACCAATGTCGAAGAGTTAGCCAAACAAACTCAAAAAAGACGAGATAACTTAATGCACAATCGCCGTTTATGGCGTGTTGAAACGTACATGGTACATCCGTTCAAAATTGCATTAGCAAGAAAAAACTACCACTACAGTGAGGACGTTTCGTTGAGAATATTGCAACAAAACCACATCAACGCTTCGGTGTTTGAAATGCTGACCATTTTAAGCTTTATAACTCTTGGCACGCTAACCGAATTCGAAGTTTTTGTACTTCCTGCAGGCGCTAACATATTGCTCTTAGCCACGATGTTTCTAATGATGCTATCAGCATTATTTTCTTGGTTCAAAGGTTGGACCTTCACCATCATACTAGCATCATTGGTTGTTTTCAACTTATTCGTATACCAAAAAAACTTCCTCAGCGCCGAAACTAGAGCTTACGGATTAGATTACAGCACCAAAGTAGATTTAGAAGCTTATCACGAAAACCGTTTACCAAAACCATCTCAGATTGCAGAAGACAGAGAGAATACGCTCCATATCCTCCAAAAGCGAGTGCAAGCCATTACAGAAAAAACAGGTAAAAAACCAAAGCTATTTTTCATTAACAGTAGTGGTGGCGGTATAAGAAGTGCCCTTTGGACGTTTCGATGTTTGAGTTATTTAGACAGCGTAAGTAATGGTGATTTTTTCAAACACACGCAACTAATAACAGGCGCGTCTGGCGGGATGCTTGGCGTTAATTTATACAAAGAACTACTCTTAGATAGTGTTCCGTTTTCTTCGTCTATAAACTACCAAGGACTTGGAAAAGATTTACTTAACCCTCTATCGGTTAGTTTAGTAACCAACGATCTATTTGTACGCTACAAGAAATTTGAGGACAACGGTTTCAGATACACAAAAGATAGAGGATTTTATTGGGAGAAGTATCTAAGGCTTAACACCAACAATCATTTCAACTTAAGACTCGGCGATTTCGCAGCACCAGAAGCTAATGCCCATTTGCCCATGACCATTTTATCGCCTGTATTGGTAAACGATGGGCGTAAATTATTGATCAGTGCTACGGGTGTAACTTACATGTCTATTAAAGTAAAAGGCAAAGGCTACCCTATTTTTGAAAACTACGATTTCAAAGATGTATTCAAGCACAACCAACCCGATAGTCTGCGTATTTCGTCTGCATTAAGAATGAACGCCACTTTCCCGTACATACTCCCCAACACTGTACTGCCTACAGAAAACGCCACTTTTGCAATGGATGCAGGTTTAAGAGATAATTATGGATTCACATTAACTACCGATTATATCTGGGCTTTCAGAGATTGGTTAAAACGCAATACAGATGGTGTTGTAATTGTACAATTGCGTGATTTAGAAAAAAGAGCCACTCAATTGAAAGATCTCGACAAAAGCTTTTTAGCAAAAATGAGTAGCCCTATCAACAGTTTGTATGGCAACTTATTCAATGTTCACAATTACTCGGAAGACCAATTGTTCAAAATTCTGAGTGAAGCGGTAGATTTCCCACTTGATTTTTATCAATTAGAATTGTTCCAATCCGAAGAAAATAAAGTCTCTTTGTCTTTTCATTTATCATCCGTAGAAAAGAAGTTTATTTACGAAGGCATTTCTGACCCCAGAAATCAAACAAGAATCGACAGTATTTTAAGCAAATTATAATGGCAGCAACAGCAATTTTCAGGAAATTACATACACTAGCCAAATCGCAGATTAGTACAGCCGATTTGCTTATTCAGAACAAACCCATTGAACAAACGAACACTTCCTGGACCCCACACCAAATACTGCAACATATTGCCAATTCTCAGGCCGGCACATTAAAGGTTATGGCTTGGAAAAAAGATAAAGGCGACTATAAAGACATCCCACTATCGCACAAATTCAATTTCTTCATGTTGCGTTTGTTTTTTCGATTCAATCTAAAAACCAAAGCACCCAACGTACTTCCCGAACCAACTGAAGAAACTAGTCTTGAAGTACTTAAGGAAATGCTGGCTGAACAGCACAAAGAATTTGAAATTGCAATTGGCGAATTAAGTAAAGAACACATAAAAAAAGCTGTATTTCGTCATCCATTTACAGGTTTAATGGATGCATCAATGACCGTTCAGTTCTTACGTTTGCACTGGGAACATCACAGAAAACAAATAATAAACCGAATGCAATAAGCCATGGCCAAAAGCAAACGAAAAAATATAGTATACAGTACCAATCCAGATTATCAATTTCAAGACGGTAATCTAGACGATGTAGAAACGCTAGAACCCAATCAGCAAAACCTAAAAGTTTGGATTGACAGCAAGCAAAGAGGAGGCAAAACAGCTACAATTGTTAGAGGTTTTATCGGTACAGCCTCAGATTTAAAAACACTTGCTACAGCACTTAAAAATGTGTGTGCCGTAGGAGGATCTGTTAAAGACAACGAAATAATTATTCAAGGCGACCAAAGAGAAAAAGTATTAAAAAAGCTACTTTCTGATGGTTACAAAGCAAAAAAAGCGGGAGCATAAATGAAGCAATTTAATATACTGTGTAAATGTTTTATGGGGTTTGAAGAAACTCTAAAAGCAGAAATGGAAAAACTTGGCGTAAGGAAATGCGAAATACTGCGCCGTGCAGTAAAAGGCCATTGCAGTGCCGAGCAACTTATCGCTATCAACTACCAATTGCGAACAGCTTTATCCGTACAAGTACTCATCAAAGAATTTTCTATTTCTAGCACCGAAGATTTTTACACCAAGGCGTTCAACATTCCTTGGGAAGAATACTTCCACGAAAACAAGAGCTTCAAGATAGACAATACAGTTTTCTCTACATTTTTCAACAATAGCGGTTTTGCTTCTTTGAAACTGAAAGATGCCGTTGTTGATAGATTCAAAAAAACAAAAGGTTTTAGACCCAATGTAAATTTACTGAAACCAGATGTTTTCATCCATCTTACCATTCAAGAAAATAGAGTCATCATTGGTTTCAACACCAGCGGAGACCCATTATTCAAAAGAGGCTACCGTCAAAAAAGCTCTGAAGCACCTATCAATGAAACTTTAGCAGCTTCATTATTAATGACCAGCTCATGGGATCAAAAATCGAGCATAAGCAATCCTATGTGCGGAAGTGGTACCATAGGCATTGAAGCGGCATTGATTGCTCTAAACAAAGCGCCAAATATCAACCGTAGATCGTTTGGATACGAAAACCTTGATTTCCTTGAAATAAAGCCAGAACAGATTGAAGCTGTAAAAAATAAGATTCTTTCAGAAGAAATTGAAAATGAAGACTTCGTAGTTTTTTGCCACGACATCGATTCTGAAATGATTTACGCTACACAATTGAACGCTTCCAACGCTGGTGTTTTATCGAGTTTTAGAGCTAAAAAGGCAGACTTTTTCAATGAGAAAGTTAAAAACAAAGCCAAATTCATTTTCATTAACCCTCCATACGATGAAAGAATGGAAATAGATGAACCTGAAGAGTTCTATGAAGACATGGGTAGCCGATTAAAGCAAGGATACGGAGGAACGAAAACCTACATCATCACAACATTTGAAGACGTATACAAATGCATTGGCCTTCGTGCACAAGAAAAACTTCAAACCACCAACGGAGCTTTAAAAGCATTCTATTTCGGACTAGAAATATTCGACGGGAATATGAAGGAATACAAAACCAATAATGCATAACATTAGGCATGCATAACAAATAGAGTAAACTATATTCAGCTTTCTCAGTATTTATAAAATAGTAGTTTTGAGAGATTCTGTATACGTTTCAACACAAAATATTCACTTAGAGAATGAGTTTATTTAAAAAATATTTTTCACTAACTATCTGTGTACTAATGGGCTCTTATGCTATGGCACAGTTCAAAGTATCTGGCGTAGTTAAAGACAAAACAACAAGAGAACCCCTTATTGGTGCGGCCGTTGTTGTAAAAGGCAAAACTACCGGAGCTACAACCGATATCGACGGAAAATTTAGTTTTACCATACCTGGAACACCACCTGCCATAGTGGTAGCTTCATTTTTAGGCTATAGTTCACAGGAATTTACTATTACATCTGCAAATCAAGAATTGAACATCCGTTTAGGTGCCGATGAAGTTTTGATGAAAGAAGTCAAAATTGTGGGTAGCCGTGTATCGGACAAAATTAAAGAAAGCCCCGTTACAATTGAGCGTTTAGGAATACAAGAAATAAAGCAAACCCCAGCAATAGGCTTTTACGAAGGCCTAGGTAACTTAAAAGGTGTCGATATGACTTCGGCTTCTCTTGGTTTTAAAGTCATCAATACAAGGGGTTTCAATTCTACTTCTCCTGTAAGAACACTTCAATTGATTGATGGTATGGACAATCAAGCTCCAGGTTTGAATTTTTCTCTTGGTAACTTTGTTGGAGCTTCAGAATTGGATATTGAAAAAGTAGATATCGTTGTTGGTGCAAATTCAGCAACCTATGGTCCAAATGCCTTCAATGGTGTTATTTCTATGACTACAAAAGATCCTTTCAAATATCAAGGTCTTAGTATTCTTGCCAAAGGAGCTTCAAGAAACTTAGTTGAAACCGGATTGCGTTTTGCCAATGTTGCTGATTCTTTAGACATCGATCGTTACAAAGACGGTTTTTACAAGAACTTCGCCAAATTCAACAACCGTTATTTAGCAGGACGGTTCGCTTATAAATTGAATGCTTACTATTTAAATGCAGACGATTGGGAAGCTCGTAATTACGCTGCTACTCTAGAATCTGAAAACCAAACGCCCAACGATGCTGCTGGTTACGATGCCGTAAACATCTATGGAGAATCTAGATATGGTAGCAACACAGCTGCTTTTGATCCAACAATACTTACTGGTACAGAAGGCGTAACATATGTGTACCGTACAGGATACAAGGAAGAAGATTTAACCAACTACAACACCAATTCTTTGAAACTTCAAGGTGGTTTGTACTACAAAATACCAAAACTGGGTACGCTTAGTTTCACCAACAATTACGGAACAGGTACTACAGTTTATCAAGGCGACAACCGTTATTCAATTAAGAACATTGAATTCAACCAAATGAAGGCCGAACTGTCAGGTAAAAACTACTTCATTAGAGCTTACGAAACCACAGAAGATGCTGGAGATTCGTACGATTTAGTATTTACTGCTACGAAACTTCTCGAACGTCAAAAACCTGATGGTAACTGGTATAGTGATTTTGTTCGTGGTTACAGAACAGCCTATAGAGACAGTGGTTTTACACCTGAGCAGAGTTTAAAATACGCTCGTCAGTTTGCCGATAGTCCAGGAACACAAAGCAACATTTACGGAGCATATCTACAACCTGGCACACCTGAATTTGAAGAAGCTTTAAAAGAAATAACCAGTGGTGCCAGTTTCGAAAATGGCGGAACACGTTTCCAAGATGAATCAAGCTTGAGACATATAGAAGCTCAATACCGATTTACACCAAACAAGTTAAAGTCTTGGTTGCCAGAAAAAGCGAAAATTGGAGCCAACTACAGACGATTTGATCCAAACTCTAACGGTACCATATTTAGCGACACACTGAATGTAGCGGGCGATATTTCAAAAGGATTTGCTGAAATTAAAACCTACGAATACGGTGGGTACGTTAACTTCGAAAAAGATATAAAGTCTGAATACTTAAAATTCATTGGTAGTTTACGTTACGACGATCACCAAAACTTCGATCCATTCTTCACTCCTTCAGGTTCATTGCTTTGGAGCACATCTGAAACCGATAGAGTACGTTTAACCTATACACAAGCAAGCAGATTCCCAACCTTACAAGATCAATATTTATTGTACGATATAGGGATTGCTAAACTAAAGGGTAACATTGATGGTACACGCCTAATTTTACCTGACAACTATTTTGGTGTTGATGGTTATTTAGGAACCCTACAAGTTGAAGGCAATGATTTGAAAATTCAGCCAGTAAAGCCTGAAAAAGTAAGAACGGCTGAGATAGGATACAAAGGAGTTATCTTAAAAGATGTGTTTGTTGATGCTTCTTACTACTACTCTGAATACACCGACTTTTTGGGATACATCATTGGTTTTGTTGTAGACTCATTAGGAGTTGATAACAATGGCAACACAAAATACAAAGTAGAAGGAAGACCAACAAGGGTTGCTGCAAATGCTGAATCTAAAGTATTCACTCAAGGTTTCAGTTTAGGACTTAACTACTATATAAAAGACAAATGGAATGTTTCAGGTAACTACACTTACTCTGAATTGGTAAAATCTGACCCTAACGATCCATTGATTCCTTTCTTCAACACGCCAAAGCACAAATACAACTTAGGTTTTGGGTTGAAAGATTATAGAAATTTTGGTTTCAACATCAATTATAAATGGGTTGACTCATTTGAATATTTTGGTAGCCCACAATTCTCAGGTCCAGTAGATTCTTATGGTTTGCTTGATTTACAAGTAAATTACACCTTCAAGGAGTACAATACCCGTTTAAAAGCAGGATCGTCAAATATTTTAGACAATCAACATTACGAAGCCTACGGAGCGCCTTTGATTGGAAGATTAGTATATTTAAGTTTGAATTACGACTTTAACAACGTAAAAGCAGCACTTAAAAACAATAAATTCTAAAACAACAATTATGAAAAAAATTTACACATTAGGTTTAAGTTTACTTGCTTCAGCAGCGCTGATGGCTCAGGAGTATTATACTACCGAGGTCTTCACTGAAGTAACAGAAACTGAAGGAATTGTCTATGGTACAGGCGTTCTTGCAAGTGGTGGCACAGCCAACCTTGAATTGGATATCTACATGCCAAATGGTGATAATAGAACCGATAGACCACTTATTATTACAGCACACCAAGGAAGTTTCATTCCTGAGTACGGTGATAAAAACGATCAATATTTAGTTGATTATGCTACCGCTATGGCCAAGCGTGGATTTGTAGTAGCTACTATGAACTACCGTGAAGGTTGGGGATTTAGCCCCTTGAATACTGCTGAACAAAACGCAAGAGAAATACTTCCTGCAGCTTGGAGAGCCATTCAAGATTTTAAAACAGCTGTTCGTTTTTTCAAAAAATCAATTGCTGAAGGTGGAAACATTTACGGTATATCGGCTGAAAGAATAATCGGTAGTGGTTTTGGAGCTGGTGCTTACCTTCCTATCAATTCTCAAATAATCGATTTATCTGAAGAATTGACTATTCCTGAATTACAACAAAAAAACTGTTTCTTAGGAAGTTGTTCGCCTAACGGAACTCCTTACATCGATAGTACAGATGCTTCGCTTTTAGGTATTTACAATACAGATGGTGGACATGCAGGTTATTCTCACCGTTTAGGATTGGTTGTAAACAATTCAGGTGCTATACCAACAATCAAATTAATGGACCAAGGTATCAACCCTTTGGTAATTTCTACTCATGCTGAAAATGACCAAGCAACTCCTTACAAAACAGATATCGTATTTGCTGCAGGCGTTTTCCCAATCATCGAAGTTGCAGGTTCTTACTCTATTCATGAAAAATTAAGAGACTTAGGTGAGAATCAATTTTGGTTGGACGAAGCTAGAGATGGTTACACACAACCTAGAGTTGATGGAGACACTCCTGAAGACAATCAATACAAACAAGGTTTGTTGACCTTCGCTGATCAAAGTTACATGTGGTCAGTAAACGGAGAAGATACTTACTCTCCTGAGTACCAAGAAGCTTATACAGAGTACATGGATTCAGTTGTAGTATTCAACGCATTCAGAATTGAAAAATGGTTGAGAACGTACACTTCTATTACTGAAAAAACAGTTTCAGTTAACGATTTTAACATCTACCCTAACCCTGCTTCTGATGTTTTGAACTTACGTTCATTCAACACATTAGCGAACTCAATAGAACTTAGAGACATCGCAGGTAAATTGGTGTTCTCTGAAACAGTTAATCAAAAAGATCAAAGTTTCGATATCGCTAATTTAAAACCAGGAATTTACTTAGTGAAAATTGAAACCAATCAAAAAACATTAACTCAGAAATTTGTTAAACGATAACATTTCACACTTTATCCATACATTATTAAAACCCGCCTAGTGCGGGTTTTTTTTTGAGCAATTCTTCCATATATTACGCCACCACTGAGTATTTACGGTGTCTATAATTGTAGTTATTCAATTAGCAATTTAATTACCACGCTTTCATTTTTAAGCTTCAAGCATATTTTAACCGCATGAAAAACATTGCCCGTTCGTTGCTATTAGCAAGTATTATTGCTTGTTCATTCGTCATTTATATTTCTCAGCCAGCGAAAGAAGTGTCTTTAAATCAAATGGCTACTCTAGAGCCTGATATAAAAATCAATAAGCAAGATAAACCTGGAGAAATGATGGCTTTCGAGTTGGAAAGACAAAAAAATCCAACTTTAGGTAAAATACCTGATGGTGCTCCACTGAGGGCTTATCAACATGTCAGAAAGATTGCCAAAAATTCTAATAAAGCCGGATTACTTGGCGTTACCTGGGAAGAAAGAGGACCCGACAATGTTGGTGGTAGAACCCGCGCTTTGATGTTTGACCCAAACGATGGAACAAATAAAAAAGTTTGGGCAGGAGCTGTTGGAGGTGGTATTTGGTACAACAATGATATCACCGATGCGTCATCATCATGGAATGCCGTTGACGATTTCATGGGATCCTTAGCCGTTTCATGCCTTGCTTATGATCCAAGCAGTACCTCTACCTTTTACGCTGGAACCGGCGAAGGATATTTCAACTCTGATGCTCAACAAGGTTTAGGTGTTTGGAAATCTACCGATGGCGGAGTTACTTGGAACCAATTAGCATCTACAATACCTAGCAGCACGGGAACAGATGCGCAAAAAGGATTTAGATATGTACAAGATATCGCTGTGGCAAGCAATGGCGATGTCTTTGCTGCTACTAGAGGTTACTACAATAACCGTGGAGGTTTATTAAAAAGCACCGATGGTGGTTCAACCTGGTCGGACATCACACCTGCTGCAATAACAAGTCAAAGAGGATCAGACATTGAGTTTGCTGCTAACGGCGACTTATACGTTACATTCGGCATTTTCAATCAAGGTTATATTTACAGAAGCGATGACAATGGTGCTACTTGGGCCAATATTACGCCAGCCATTTTTGGTGCTGATAATGAAAGAATAGAACTAGCCATTGCTCCTTCGGCAAGTGCAACAACAGGTACAACCGTTATCTATGCATTATCGAGCAGTTCAAGCAATAGCATTGAAGACATGGTTGTATCTACGGATGGAGGAACTAACTGGTCTTCAATCACGATACCGAGTTATATCAATCAGGATTGTTCAGTCAGTGGCTCTTCCGATTTTACTCGTGGCCAAGCTTGGTACGATTTAATCGCAGCAGTAAAACCTGATGATGCAACAACTCTTATTGTAGGCGGTGTCGATTTATTTCGCTCAACCGATAGCGGTACAACGTGGACTAGAATTTCCGATTGGGCGGATCGCGGTTGTAGCACTGAAAAATACGCCCATGCCGACCAGCACCAAATTCAGTTCCGACCTGGTTCTAATGTAGAATTTATCGTTGGTAATGATGGTGGTGTTTTCCATGCTGCAGACATAACAACATTTCCTGTTGATTTTGATGCGCGAGTTAAAGACTACAACGTAACACAATTCTACGCAGCCGATTTAGCGCAAACTAGTGCCTCGAATGAAATTTTAGCCGGTGCACAAGACAACGGTACACAATATTTTACCGCAGCGGGGATAAACAGTACCTCCGAATTAACAGGTGGTGATGGAGCCTTTTGCTTTTTTGATGACGATGATGATAGCGATGCCGTAACGGCCTACGTTTACAACAATCTATATTTCTTTGTAAACGGTGGATACAATGCTCAACTCTCCCAAAACACGGGCCGTTTTATCAATCCTTCCGATTTAGATTCCGATAACGACATCCTCTATTCTGCGGATAATGCCAATAAATACAGAGCTACCGATTACGATGCCAATACTACGGTTTACACCCCCGGATTAGACGGTGGTACAGCAAGTGCAATTACCGTTTCTCCGCATACAGCCAACACCATTTTCATTGGTACCAGTGCAGGTAAGATTTATAAAATATCTAATGCCAATACAGCTCCTGCCAAAACCGTTATACCTGTAACTGGAGTTCCTAGTGCCTACATAAGTTGCATTGCAGTAGGTTCTGACGATGATGAATTGGTGGTTACCATAAGCTCATATGGAGAAGATCATGTTCTCTACACTAGCAATGGTGGCACATCGTGGACAGATAAATCTGATAATCTTACAGACATGCCTGTATATTGGGCTTTGATCAATCCGAACAACAGCGATGAAGTTCTTATAGCGACTGAATATGGAGTATGGTCTACAACTTCACTAACCGGCACACCTGCTTGGGCAATAACAAGTACAGGATTGGCTAACGTTCGCTGCGATATGATTCGCTACAGAGCAAGTGATAATACAGCAGTTGTAGCCACTCATGGAAGAGGTGTATTTACCGCCAACGTTTTCAATACTACTTCAGATTGGATTTCGGCAACCAACGATGGTGATTGGAACAATGCCGCTAATTGGGATTTAGGTAGAGAACCTATCGCTAGCGATGACATTACTTTAGATCATATAATTGTAGCTCCAGGCTATACGGTAACGGTTACCGCTGATGCGGCCATTGGCAATCTAACTTTCGATGATGCCGATATCAACCTAGTGATTGAAGCTGGTGTTACGTTTGGGTATTCCACTATTTCAGGCAATGGTAACATCACTTTAGAAGAAGGCGCTTCTTTGGTACCTAATGCAGGACAATCGGGTACCGTATCAGGTAATTTTACAGTAAAAAGAAACAAACCTTCTGGCCAAAATGCCGCTTATTATAATTTCTGGTCATCACCTGTAACCGCCGGTAATACCAATATGATGGCAGGGGCACAAAATGTATATTCACTTGCCAAAGGTGCTGGTTCTGAATCGTCATACTATTCAGCCTTTTCAGGCCTTATGACCAATGGTCGTGGGTATGCCGCAACCAATGTTACCACCGCAACTTTTACAGGTACCGTGAACAATGGGAATATCAATTACGCCATTGAAGACAATTCTGGTGGTGGCGCAGGTGTTTTCAATCTTACAGGAAATCCCTACCCTTCGGCTATATCGGCTTCTACTTTTGTAAGCGATAATGTTGCGGCTTTATTGGATGCTACCGTTTATTTATGGAGTCAATTGGACGCCAACGATAGAACCGATTCAGAAAACTCTATTGCCAATTTTATAGCCGTAAATGCAGCTGGTATTTCTGCTTACGATCAAGATGCCACTTTAGCTGCAACCAACATTGCGTCGGGACAAGGTTTTGGTGTTGCCGCAGCATCTTCTACCAACATCAGTTTTAACAACGATCAGCGTAACGGAAACAACAGCGATTTTAAATCAGATAAAACATTGCGATCGGCTGAATATGCTTGGTTTGCAATAGAGCAAAACAAAGTTGAACAACCCATTCTTATTGCTTTTGGAGAACAAGCAACGACAGGTTCCGACTTCTATTACGATGCCCATTCTTTTAAAACTGAAAACAACCTTCAACTAGCGGCTATGATTAAGGATGAATTGTTCTTGATAGACGCCCTCCCTTTGAATCAAGAGGAAACAAGAATTCCGCTTTCCGTTACTGTGCCAGAAGCTGGAAAATTCAGTATTTCTTTTGCAAAAGAGAAAAACCTTAACGAATCTAGAAACGTGTATTTGTTGGATAAAGAAACTAACTCAACCTACGATTTAAAGGAAACAAAAACCATAGAATTTGAAGCAGCTGAGGCTAGTTTTTGGCAAAATCGATTTGAATTGTATTTCCATAATTCTACCGTTGGCATCGATCATACAGATGATGAAAATAGATGGATACAGTGGACATCATCCCAAGGAAGATTAAAAATTCAATCCTTAAACGATAAAACTACAGCAATACACATATTGGATGCCTCGGGCAAATTGGTGAAAGTACTGACTTTGGAAGCCCTCGAAATAAAAACCATCTCACTAGCTACAGGAACGTACATATTGAAATCGCAAGCAGAAGCAAACATCATCAAAGCCTTTGTTCAATAATATATTACCGATGAAAAAATCTATACTTCAAAAAAATACATTTCTGCTTATTGCTTGCCTTGTTTCTATAGCAGCATTTTCTCAATTTCCGCCACCACCATCGCCATCTGTTCCTATTGATGGGGGATTGTTATCGATCGTAGGAGCTGGAATTGCTTATGGTGGTTACAAACACTTTAAAGACAAAAAGAAAAACAAATAACTACTTAAAAGCTTCTAATCTAGGAGCTTTTTTTATGACATAAAATGATGCTAAAACCAACAGCAGCCATTCTATATTAGACCCTAACAAGCTCATGGCATAAGCTATTTTCTGAATAAGATCCCAATGCGTAAAGTATGTAAGTGCCTTAAAAGTCAATGATACTACTATAAATACGGCACTAAACTTCAAGTACAATACGGCTTTTTGTAGTCCGTAAATACCCAAAACGGCTAAAGCTATCAACCCTTCATTGAAAACCATCATCCGAAGAATATCGATCGCTCTCAATAACGCCATCGAAAGTCCAACATCCAAACCTGTTCCCAAGCCAAACAACTGCTGAAAGAAGCCATTAATCTGCCCGAAGTAGTGTACGTATATAAAATAGGGCAATAAGGCGCCTAGAGCTAATAAAACACGGTATTTCATGCGCTCATCCTCTTTGCTTCAACAAATTTATTAACCCAAATTAAAAACAACACAAATATCCAAGCATATACAACTATCGTAAAGATGTACTTGTGATTGATGTCGAGCATATTTGGAGCATACTTATAAACCAAGGCTAAAGCCCAAACTCGAACAATATTGACTAGAAATATAGATAACACCCCTACTGGAATATACCATAACAGGTGTTTGTTATTAAATGACGTAGCCAACACTAATGCCAAAAATGCCTTTTGAATATTGAATGCATTACAAGAATGGTCGATGTACACCGATTGACTTCCATCTACATACAGTTGCGCTCCATGCCCAGTTTGTAGGTAATGTGATGCAATGGAAAACACCTCCATTAGATTCACAGTGCCTTTAGCAATGAAATTGCTTATAAAAGCATTCACTTCAGCTCCAAGAGCACTCTCGTTAAAATAAAGTTGTATTAGATGCAGAACAAGGTAAATCACAACCAATTTCAGCAAGAACAATTGCCAAAAATCGAGTGACTTGAATCTATTCACGACATTAAATGCCATGTTTTAAAGCATTTTCTTCACTATGCTTTCAATGGTGTAACCTTCTGCTTCGGCTTTGTAATTGGTTAAAATTCGGTGACGCAAAACAGAGGTAGCGACAGCTTGAATGTTCTCAATATCTGGTGAATATTTACCATTCATCAAAGCATGGCATTTTGCGGCCAATACCAAAAACTGTGCTGCACGAGGACCTGCTCCCCAAGATAAATAGGTGCTAGCCCATTCGTTTTCTTTAACCGGACGGGTTTTTCTTACCAAATCGACTGCATACTTCAATACATTGTCGGCAACAGGTACTTGGCGAACCAAAGCTTGATATCCCATGATTTTGGCTTTATCTAAAACCTGATTCACTTGAGCTGTTTGCGTACCCGTAGTTCGCTTTACAATTTCGTATTCTTCATCTTGAGAAGGGTAACCTACCTTGATGTTGAACATAAAGCGATCGAGTTGTGCTTCAGGCAATGGATATGTTCCTTCCTGCTCAATCGGGTTTTGAGTAGCCAATACAAAGAAAGGCTTGTCCAATTCTATTGTTTTACCGCCCACAGTAACACTTTTCTCTTGCATGGCTTCTAAGAGCGCTGCTTGTGTTTTTGGTGGAGTACGGTTTATCTCATCGGCCAATAATATGTTAGCAAATACTGGACCTGGTATAAATTGAAATTCTTTTTTCTCATTCAGTATTTCCGCACCCGTAATGTCTGAAGGCATCAAATCGGGAGTAAACTGAATGCGGTTAAACGTAAGTCCTAAAGATTTTGCTATGCTTTGAACCATCAATGTTTTTGCCAAACCAGGTACACCTACAAGTAGTGCGTGCCCCTGACAAAAAATAGAAATTACAATCTCATCGATGCTGCTTTCTTGACCAACAATTACTTTCGAAATCTCTTTCTTTAGCAATTGACAATCTTGAACAAAGGCATTGGCTTTACTGACTACGTCTGACATATACTATTTTTTATTCCAGTTGAATCTAAACGTGCAATCTTTTAAATTCTCGTTCAAGTTGATGTACGTTTTTTTAAGATTGGTTTTAATCCACTTATCAATTTCTTTTTGCTTCAAGTTTTCAAAAGCAACATTTTGAATGATCTGATAATCGTCGATTAAGTTCGCTGTATGGGGCTCCGTTCTGTCCATTAATTTCACCAATCTATAGCCTTTCTTTTGACTAGAATTTGTGTAAATCACAGGATTTGAAATATCGTTAACCTCTAAGTTGTCTATAGACAAAAACATTTGAGGTTCTATTTCATTCATAGAAAAACTTGCAGAACCTGTTGCTGGATTGATGATTTGTCCTCCACTGCTTTTAGAATCTTCGTCGTCAGAGAATTTTTCAGCAGCTTCTTCAAAAGTCATTTTTTCTTCAGCAATCAAAGTAGAAATACTATCCAATTTGTTTTGAACATCGCGCATAGCATCTGCAGTAACTCCCGGTTTCAATAAGATGTGACGTGCATTATAGCTTTCACCTCTTCTTTCAATCATTTGAATGATGTGGTACCCGAATTGGGTTTTAAACACATCCGAAACTTCTCCATTTTTAAGCGATAAAGCAACGGCATCAAATTCTGCTACCATGCTTCCTTTGCTCACCATTCCCAGCTCGCCTCCTTTGGTTGCAGACCCCGGATCTTCGGAATACAATATGGCCAGTGTAGAAAATTCTCTCTCGCCTGTTTCTGCTTGTTTTTTGTATTGTTTTAGTCTGTCTTTTACCGATTGAATTTGAATCGGATCCAAAGGTGGATACATCACAATGTGCGATACTTTCACTTCTGCATTGATCAATGGCAAACTATCTTTCGGTATGGTTTCAAAATAGGCTGCAATGTCTTCAGGTGTAATGATTACTGATTGAGACACCTGCCCTTGCATTTGCTGAATAAGCAATTGGTCTTTCAGTGATTTTCTAAACTCCGCTTTTATTTCAACCAGTTTTTTGTCGTAGAATTCTTCAAGACGTTCTACACTACCAAATTGTTGCATAAAGTAACGCAAACGTCTATCCATCTCCCCTTCTACTTGATCAGGGCTTACAACCAAACTATCCACTTTTGCACGGTGCAAAAACAGCTTAGAAATCAATGTTTGTTCAGCGGCTACGCATTTATCGTAAGGAATTCGCTGTTGGCGAAATTGTCCTTTCTGCTCTTCCAATTCGGACAGCAACAAAATTTCACCTCCAACAACCGCTTCAACCTGATCGATGACAGTACCTTGTGCCCAGCCAATAAGAGTAATTAGGCTAAGGCCTATCGTCAATATAAAATTCTGCATTCTTTTTATTTAAAGCATTGTTAACCGCATCTTGTCTAAGCTTTCGCGTAAGATCGGTACGACGCTTGTTAACGATTTGTAATCGGATTTCGTCTTTAGAAAATTGCAAAGGGCTTCTATCGCCTCTTTTTTTAACGTCTTCTATGTACAAATACAGTTTTCTACCATTATAGTATTTGGTGTAAACACCTTCAGACATTTTCCCAAGTATATTGCTCAACGAATTGTTTGCGTCTGGGAAAAATTCCAGCATGTCGGACTTCTTATACCAAGTATCACTGCTTTTGATGTAGGTATAATCTTTGTCTTCTACGTTCATCTCCAAATCATTTAGATCTTTTGACAAATCACTTTTTATCCAACGCCAGTACTTGTAATTCAAAATATCCATGCTATCGGCATCCAAAAAGCGGATGCGAAAAGCTGGTTCGTTTAAAATGAAATTATCTTGATTTTCTTTATAATGTGCCATCAATTCTTCTTCGTCAATCAAAGTGTCCAATCGACTACGGATGAATTTAGATTCGTATTTGAAAATCAATAGCGAGTTTCTATACTTCTCTACCAAGCTTTCTACATCTTGCTCTACATCGCTCAAATTGAGTTTTGCAGCTTGCAATAGCACTTGTTTTTCGAGCCAGTTATTGGCATAAGCACGAGCCATTATAGCACTATCGCGTTTCGATATCCCCACAGGAATAGCGTCTTCTAAATCGTGCTCAAAAAGTTTTACATCGCCAACACGGGCTAAGCTACGACCTTGATCTACATCATCGCTTTGTTTGCAGGCTGCTAAAGAGCATAAAATCAGTATGCAGGCTAATAATCTCATTTAATATTGTGCAATACGTCTTTGTGGATTTCGTAATTGTATTTCGCTCTTAACGATGTTATCCAATTTTTCTCTAATTCTGTTTGGTAATCGGAAATAACAATGCCTTTTATCTCATCCAAACGCTTATTTCTTGCTGGCTCAATTGACTTGAATAAAACTAAGGTATGATCTTTATCGGTAGTGAATTTTCCAAACTTACCGGATTTCCACTTAAGGGCATCGATCGATTTATTTTCGCCTTTTTCAAGTTTCTTTTCTTCAATACGAAGATTCAACTTGTTTTGTGCATTTAAAGTAGAGTCAATTTCGGTTACAGAAATGCCTTTTTTAATCATTTTTTGTACCAACTTCAATTCAGCTTCTGTTTCGCTTTTTGCTATAATAACATCAGCTCGAGTATCCCACTTATAGTTGTTGGCATTGGCAGCGTAGAAATTTTCTAAGCCCGTTGTATCGTTTACCGCTTTTTTCCAAACTTCTGCGTTGGTAAGGTCAAAAAGCAAGATACCATCGTGATACTCTTTCATCAAATTGGCAAAGTTCGGGTACTTAATCTCCAATCTATCTTTCTCGTAATCGTAAATACGTTTGTTCACCATTACATCGAATATGCGGTATATGTAAGCGTCTCTTTCTTGCACCATCGTCTCGCGCTGAACATCTTCAAGGTAATTCGCGAAATCTTTTTGAGTGATGGTGTTTTCATTCCATTCGGCAATGGTTTTATCCCATTTTCCCTTTGGCAATTTCCACGTTCCTTTAAAAATATCGTTGTTCACAGCTTTAACAACTGCAGCCAATGCTTTGTCGTCTTGTTTGTAGTTGTAGAACTTTTTCAACTTATTAACCAAGCTTACTTTGGCCATTTTAGTTCTTCCATCAGAAGTCAATCGTTTAACGATATCTGCTTTTACTTCTTCCAACGATTCTAGTGGTATTTTTTTATTCAGTTTTACGATATGGTAACCATAATCGGTAAGGAATGGTTTGCAAAATTCACCTTCATTCAACTTGAAAGTTTCTTCTTCAAACACTTCAACCATTTTTCCTGAGCCAAAAACACCAAGGTTTCCACCTTTTTTAGCTGAGCTTTTGTCTTCTGAAAATTTGGTAGCCAATTCCTCAAAATTTTCTCCTGAAACCAATCTGTCATAGATGGCTTGGATTTTGTTGAAGGCTTCTTTTTTTGCTTCTTCGGTTGGCTTAGGACTTAAACCAATCAATATGTGCGATGCATCAACTTTACCCGGATTTTCACGCTTATCAACCACTTTTATCAGGTGATATCCAAAACGCGTACGTACTGGCATAGACAGTTTGCCTATTTCAGTAGTAAAAGCTGCTTCCTCAAACGGAAATACCATTTTCATTCCCGAAAAGAATCCCAAATCGCCAGCATTGTTTTTAGCAGAAGGATCTTGAGAAAAAGCACGGGCTAATTTTTCGAAACTTTCCCCTTTTTCAACTCTACGCTTATACCCCATTAATTTGTTGTAAACTTTTAGAGTATCAGCAGGCGAAGCATCGCTTTCTACTTTTAGTAATATATGACTAGCCCTTACTTCTTGTTGCATGCGTTTGTACGCATTTTCAATCATTTCCGATTCAAAGGTTGTATCGGTAAGGTAAGGTTTAGATAATTGTTTTCTATACCCTTTTAATTCTCTAAGAAAGGTTGGCAACGTGTCCATCCCTCTATTCTTTGCTTCTAAAACTTTCAGTTTGTAATTCACAAAAAGTTCCATGTACTCATCCAAAGCTGCAGCCGACAAATCAGGATTGTCGTTGTTTTTGGCATAAATACTTAAGAATTCTTTCTGATCAACTTGTTCGCCTTCTACAGTAAGAACTGTTTGAGCTGAGATAGTGCATACAGTGAATACTGTAAGAATTGAGGATAGTAGTTTTTTCATGTATTATTTAACGCTATAGTTTGGTGCTTCTCTAGTGATGGTAACATCATGAGGGTGACTTTCTTTAACCCCTGCATTGGTTATTCTAACAAAGCTTGATTTTTGCAAATCATCAATGGTAGCTGAACCTGTGTATCCCATACCGGCTCTTAAACCGCCACCTATCTGATGCAAAACTTCGCTTAAATTTCCTTTGTAAGGAACTCGTCCAGCGATGCCTTCAGGAACCAATTTTTTCAAATCGTCCTCTGCATCTTGGAAATAACGATCTTTTGATCCCATTTTCATGGCTTCAACCGATCCCATTCCTCTATAACTCTTAAATTTTCTTCCTTCAAAAATAATGGTCTCCCCTGGCGATTCTTCCGTACCAGCCAACATTGAACCAACCATTACACAACCACCACCGGCTGCTAAGGCTTTAACAATATCACCAGTATATCGAATTCCACCGTCGGCTATCACAGGAATACCCATTGGTTGTATGCGTTCGAACACATCCATTACTGCAGTTAATTGTGGTACACCCACACCTGCAATAACACGTGTAGTACAAATAGACCCTGGTCCAATACCTACTTTTACTGCATCGGCTCCATTTTTTACCAATAATTCAGCAGCATCTGCAGTAGCTACGTTACCAACTACAACATCAATTTCAGTGAATTTAGATTTAATCAATTTCAAACAATCGATTACACCTTTTGAGTGACCATGAGCTGTATCAATGATAACAGCATCAACGCCTGCATTTACCAATGCCGCAACTCTTTCTTCAACATCGCCTGTAACTCCAACAGCTGCTGCAACGCGCAAACGGCCAAAGGCATCTTTACAAGAATTTGGATGTTTTCTTACCTTAAGTATGTCTTTGTAAGTGATAAGGCCTACTAACTTTCCAGCTTCATCAATTACAGGCAATTTTTCAATTTTATAATCCGATAATATCTTTTCTGCGTGCTTCAAATCTGTACCAACAACCGTTGTTACTAAATTTTTAGACGTCATAACATCAACGATAGGACGAGTCAAATCCGATTCGAAACGCAAATCGCGATTGGTAATGATACCAACCAAAACATTGTCGCTGTTCACAACAGGTATACCACCTATTCTGTTTTCGCGCATGATGTTTTGTGCATCGCCTACAACTGCCGTGTCATGCAAAGTAATAGGATCGATGATCATTCCTGACTCACTTCTTTTAACCTTTCTTACTTCAAGCGCCTGCTTTTCGATGCTCATGTTCTTGTGAACCACACCAATACCACCACTTTGAGCCATGGCAATAGCCATTTCAGATTCGGTAACCGTATCCATAGCAGCAGAAACTACTGGCATGTTGAGCGTTATGTTTTTAGAAAAACGACCAGAAGTATCAACCTCTCTCGGTAAAATTTCAGAATAGGCCGGAACCAACAATACATCGTCGTAGGTTAGTCCTTCAAAAATAATCTTGCTAGAATTTACAGACATACGTTTTTAGGTAAATTCGTGCAAATGTACTCATACATACTTAATAAATCAGTAAAAACCATGATTTAACACATCTTTAAATTTAAAAATTTAGTCTGCGCATTTGTTCACAATATTCAGATACTCTGTATGAATGGATTGAACGATTTCTGCGGCTGATTCTTCGGCATCTATTCTAGCCGCTATTTGACCAATTTCCATTTCGCCTTGTTCCAAATCCCCTTCAAAAATACCTTTCTTACTGCGGCCTTTTCCTAGCAGTGATTTTAAGGTTTCCAAATCGGCTTTATCAGCATATGCTGCTTGAATATCGGAATAGAAATCCGTTTTCAATAAACGCACGGGCATCAATTCTTTTAACGTTAGAACCGTATCGCCTTCTTGTGCATCGATCACTTTTTGTTTGAAAATGGCATGTGCCGACGATTCTTTGCACGCTGCAAAACGCGATCCTACCTGTATGCCTATCGCACCAAAACATTTAGCGGCTGCCAACGAAGCTCCACTGTACATGCCTCCAGCCAAAAAAAAGGGTACAGAGAGTTTATTGCGCAACAATTCGGCCAACACCCATGATGTATTTTCTTCTCTTCCGTTATGCCCTCCAGCTTCAAATCCTTCGGCAACAACAGCATCTACCCCTGCATCTTGAGCTTTCAATGCAAATTTCAAACTCGAAACAACATGCAATACACGGGCACCATTCTTCTTCAATCTTTGTGTAAACAAACTGGGCGAACCAGCTGAAGTTATGACCACTGGTACATTGTAGCGTTCTATCAAGGCCAACTGTTCTTGAATTCTATGATAAAACAGGGGCAAATTCACAGCGTACACTTTTACCTTAGCTTCTTGCATCTTCAACAAGTGCTGCTCCAAAACTTCTGGAGGCATTGAACCGGCTCCAATACATCCCAAAGCGCCAGATTGGCAAACAGCAATGGCTAATTTGCTTCCTGAGCACCAAACCATACCCGCCTGAATAATAGGCTTTTCAACGCCTAGGTCAACAAAAAAAGATTTCATAATTATTTAAACGTCGATAAGAATTAATACAACCATTAATTTTCGTTATTTTGTAATCAAATTGGTGCTAATGAAACGAATTTTACTCACTTTCTTAGTTGTCTTGATGGCAATGCCTTTCGCTCACGCTCAAAACTATAGGTTGGAAGCTGGAGTATTGTTGGGAGCATCTAACATTTTGGGCGATATCGGAGGAAAATCTTTACCCCGTAGAGACTTTGTTGCTGACTTAAAAGTACAGGCTACAGCACTTTCTGGTGGTATATATGGTCGCTATGCTTTAAGTCCTAGAATGCATGCTGGTTTATCCATAATGTACGCTAGTTTGAATGGACGCGATAGTCTGTCTACGAACCCAGGAAGAAGACAGCGTAACCTTAGCTTTAGAAACAGATTATTGGATGTAGCTACTTTTGTAGATTACGAAGTATACGAGCAGTACAACGTTGGTAGAAGCCGACGATACAGAGTCGATTTTGCTACTTATGTAACGCTTGGTGTAGGATTTTTCTCACACAATCCACAAGCACAAATTGGCAAAGGCGGTTTCACATCTTCAGATGGAAGCATAGAATACTCTCAAGGCGAATGGGTTGATCTACAACCACTAGCTACTGAAGGCATCAGTTATTCTACAACAGGAGTTTCAATTTTGCTTGGAGCTGGTTTTGATTTTACCATTGATAGAAATTTCAGAGTTGGATTTAGAACCATGTTGCGTTCTACCAACACAGATTATTTGGATGACATTTCTACCGATTACAAAGACCCTTCTACTTTCTCTAATACCGCAGAAGGAGAATTGGCTAGAGAATTAGCCTATAGAGGCGATGAAATTGGAAAAGCTCAAACTTGGCACGAAGGCCAAGAGTTTCAAGAAGGTTCTAACGTAAGAGGAAATATGGATCGAGACGACGATTATTTCTTTATGAATTTAACCTTTGCATACGTTATCAAAGGAAAAGGCGGCAAGTACAACCGTAAGTTCCACTCAGGATATCAGAGATCAAAAGGAACTAGAAAGTCTATCAGACGATTCAACTTCTAGTATACAAACAGACATATTAATGATTAAAAAAACTGAGAAATTTTCCTCAGTTTTTTTATGCCTACTTGAAAAATAGGCAATCGGTATCCATTCAATGTCCAGGCTTTGTAATCGCCCTTAAACGCTTCTATTCTAGATTTCAAACCCGAAGAACTCATTCCACCTACGCGCATTTTAACCGCGAGTTTAGGGATATAATGAAATGGTATTTTGTTCGTTTTTATGGCTCGCAACATCCATTCAAAGTCGGCTGCAGAACCAATGTCTGTACGATAATTTCCTACTGTTTCAAATACCGATTTACGAACAAACACAGTCGGGTGTGGTGGCATCCAACCAAAGACCATGTTTTCAGCTTTGCCCGAAACCCATTGTCTTATTCGTTTTGTAAACGTTTCGTTCCAATACTCCAAATCAAGATACACTGCTTGACAGGTTGGGTTTGCTTCAAAATAAGCTTGTATCGTCTGTAAAACATCTTCCGACGCCAACATATCGTCGGCATGACATAAGCCTATTATATCCGCTGTACACCGTTCTATCGCTCTATTCAGTGCATCGTACAATCCATTGTCTTTTTCCGACAGTATATTGGATGAAAGGGATGAATTTTGTATCATCTCCAGCGTACCATCCTTACTCTGCGCATCTTGAATTACCCACTCGAATCCAGCAGTTTGCTCTTCCAAACTTTTTATGGTATCGGCTATGGTTGTGGCATTGTTGTAAGTCGCCGTGATGATAGAAATCTTATGCACTAATTTGTCTTTCTTTAATTTTTATAGCCGGATTGCCTTGATAAATTCCATACGCTGAGGAAGATTTGGTCAAAACAGATCCTACCGTAACAATGCTGTGCGAACTTACTCTTACACCTGGACAGATTACCGCCTTCGCTCCTACCCATGCACCGTCATCGATAAAGATTTGTCCTGTGATGAGATCGAAACTGCTTTTCTTATAATTGTGATTGCCCGTTAGCAACAAAGCACCTTGTGAAATACATGCATGAGAACCAATGCTGACTTGCACCAAATTATCTATCCATACTTTTTCACCTATCCAAGCATGGTCGCCAATTTCCAACAACCACGGATATTTGATATTCACTTTGGGCTTGATCACCACCTGCGCACCAATTTTAGCACCAAACAAACGCAACAGCATCAACTTTAAGTTCATGGGCATTGGTGCGTAGCTATTCACAAAAATAGCTCCACAGACAAACCATAGGGCTCGTTTTAGTAAAGATGCGCCCGTGGAAAAATCGGAATTATTGAAAGTACTATGATCTGTTTTCAAGCCTATGATAGAGTTCTATTTCTTTTTCAAGAACGGAGCTAATGGAAAAGTTTTGATGGACAAAGGTATGGGCATTTTTGGTTTCTACACCTTCCCTATTGTGTTGCATTGCTTGCAATAAGGCTTTCGAAATGGAATCAACATTCAACGCACATTTTACTACACTATCGAAGGCAAAAGCCTCTTCAAAATTGCATTCAGTACTCAGCACACATTGCATGTCATAAGCCATTGCCTCTACGGCTGTAGACGGCAACCCCTCGGAAGAACTAGGCAAAACAAAAATGGCACTTTGTCGCATCAAAGCATCTTTGGCATCGCCATATACAGGTCCCAACCATTGCACGTTTTCTACACCTCGCGCTTGAATCATTTCATTCAATTCCTCCGCAGCACCGTCGTCGGGTCCGGCATAACGCAAAGCGACCTGTGCATTGAAAGCTAAACCAGATTTCTCCCATGCTTCTAACAACAACAATGGGTTTTTTTTGTGGTGCAAACGCCCCAAGAAAACAAACTGAACAAGCGCATTGGCATCATCCACTTTGTCATGGCTATTGGGCAAATCAACAGGGTTGTATAAATGATGAACTCTGGCTCCAAAGCGTTTCTTTAAGTTTTCGGCTTCCGGAAGCGATACCGCCTTAATGATGGATGCTTTTTTCAGAAGTGGTGCTTCAACAAGATTCAAATACAACCATTTTTTGAATCGTTTTTGTTTCAAACTCCAAGGCTCTAACATACCGTGCGGAACGGCTACCCAAGGAATGTTGTGCTGTTTAGTATATTGATGTGCCGCTTTGGTATTCCATTGCCACACACCATGTGATTCTATCACATCCCATGATTGCTTCTCCCATTCTGGAACAAAAAATTCGACTTTGTCTTTTAACGCTTCAGGCAATTCGCCTTTGGAGGTAAATGAGATGCTATCCTCACCCCACTGTCCACAGGTTGCCGTAGCCACTTTCCAAACACCTGCGTTTTTAAGAGAAAAATTATCGATTAGTCGGAGGATCTGCAAAAATATTTAATTATAAAAATTCAATACACTTTTGCAGATAGCATCTACATCATTGTTGCTTAAATCGTAATAAAGTGGTAACCGCAATAGCGTTTCTGTATAGACTTCTGCCATTGGCAACTCAACCATTTCATAACCACTTTCAATAATAAAAGGGCTTTTGTGCAAAGAAATATAGTGAAATACAGCATGTATTCCATCTGCTTTCAAATGAGCTATTAATTCATCACGCTCTGTAATATTATGTGTTACCAAATAAAACATGTGTGCATTATTGCATCCATACTCTGGAATAGTAGGCAATTTCAATTTATTATTTGCCTGTAATTCTCCAAATGCATTAAAATACTGCTGCCAAATAGCTTTGCGTCTATTTTGAATATTTTGTAACTCCTCTAATTGTGCCCATAAGAACGCTGCGGTAATTTCTGATGGTAAAAATGAAGAGCCAACATCCATCCATCCATATTTATCAACTTCGCCTCTCCAAAATGCACTTCGATTTGTTCCTTTTTCCCAAATAATTTCAGCTCGACTTACATATTTTTCATCATTTATAACCAACATCCCACCTTCTCCAGATATAATGTTTTTGGTTTCGTGAAAAGAAAAGGCAGCCAAATGCCCAATTGAGCCTAAGGCTTTTATTTCGCCGTTAGAAAAATTAAAATAACTATCAATCGCCTGTGCTGCATCTTCAACAACTAGGATATTGTACTTGTTAGCGATGCGCATAATAACCTCCATATTGCAAGCGGCTCCCGCATAATGCACCACTACAATTACTTTGGTTTTTGGAGTGATTAAACTCTCAAGAGAAGTTTCATCTAAATTAGGCTGTTGTTTATGGCTATCAGAAAACACAATTTTAGCACCACGTAATACAAACGCATTGGCGGTACTTACAAAAGTATAGCTTGGAACAATTACCTCATCCCCTGGTTCAATATCGGCTAAAATAGCAGCCATTTCAAGCGCATCCGTGCAACTACTTGTTAACAAACATTTCCTAAAACCATATTTTTCTTCAAAAAAACGTTGACATTTCTTAGTGAAATCACCATTTCCAGATAATTTCAAAGAATTTACAGCTTCGTATATGTAGTGAGTTTCTTTCCCCGTTAAGTGGGGTTTATTGAATGGTATCATTTTATTTTAAGTTTGGCAGGCACACCAACATACAGGCCTGGAGTTACAATATTTTTCACAACAACAGCACCTCCACCTACTTTGGTTTTAGCACAAATTGTAATGTTATCTATTACCGTAGAATTAATCCCAAGCATGGAGCATTCGCCAATCTTAATAAAACCAGCTAGAGCTACCCGTGGGGATAAAAAGCTATGAGACCCAATTGTGGTATCGTGTGCAATAGTGCAACTGGTATTGAGCAATACATTTTTCCCGATAGTTACTCCAATATCTATTGTGCATCCGGGTAAGAGGATACTTCCTTCCCCTACTTCACTTCCCTTATCTACATAACAGCTTTTATGCACCATGGTAGCAAAAGGAATTCTCAAAGCTTCAAACGTTTCAAAGAACTGTTTCCGCATGCCAAAATGTTGATACCCGACACCCACCATTAAACAATCAAAAACACCCTCCTTAAAACACTGTTCTATTTCTGCCGTAACACCATATACTGGTAGTCCATTTACAAGTTTCCCCTTTTTAGTCCAGTCGTCAAAAAAGCCTACAACATGATATCCACAAGACTCTGCATGCCCAGCAATAAGCTGACCTAAATGACCAGACCCTATAATGGCTAATCTATTTTTCATCAAAGTTGTGGCGTCTTTTTATAGAGAATAATGGTCGTTGCTTTGACTCTTTATATATGCGCCCTATATATATAGCTGCTACACCAATAAAAAATAATTGTACACCAGTCCCCAAAATAATGGTTGAAATCAAAGAAGGCCATCCAGCTTGAAAATCAACCACACTCATTTTCAAAAAGAATATTCCTATCACCGAAATTATTCCAACCAAACTCAAAAGCGCACCTAAACGAACAGCCAATTTTAATGGTAGTTCTGAAAAATCAAAAATAGCATCAAATGCAAGCTGCATTTTACGTTTAAAATTAAACTTACTGGTCCCCGCAAAACGTTCGCGTTGTTCAACCTCTATGCTTGTATGATGCATAGAAATATGCATAAAAATACCTTCAATAAACCTATTCTGCTCTTTGTAGGCTACAAATCGTTCCGCAAATTCTCTATTAAACATTCGCATGACAGCAAGTCCTTTAGGTAATTTAAGCCCCGTATATTTGTTTAGTGTAGACCAAAATATTTTTGAGTACATTTTATTTAACCACGAATCTCTTTTTTCTTTTCTAACCCCAAAAACCAAATCATAACCCTTTTCCATTTCCGTTATAAATCGGTGAATTTCGTCAGGGGGATCTTGCAAATCAGGATCCATGTACAACAAATAATCTCCTGCAGCATAAGTAATGGCCGCCGTTATGGCTGCTTGTTTACCATGGTTATATGAAAACTCCAGCAAACGAATATTAGAATTTCTTTCAATGTTTTTCTTGATTATTTCTACTGTATTATCTGTACTACCATCATCAACAAATACAATTTCATAGGTAACACCAATTTTTTCGAGTTCCTTTTCGGTGGTATCAATAAACGCTTGTATTACTTCTTGCTCAAAAAATACAGGTACACAAAGCGAAAGAGTTTTATTGGTCATCCTAATGATTCTATTAATTGTTCCAATTCAAAAAAGGAAGTGATTTTGTACTTACAATTTGAATAATCGTTTTCTCTATCAATTAAATAAGCCTGAATACCTAATGTTCTTGCAGGTAATACATCTAACTCTAAAGAATCACCAATATAAAGCATTTCATTTGGAGGAATTCCAATACCATCTATTACCCTTTGATAAAAAGATAAATCTGGTTTTCTACACTGCAATTCTTCAGATACAAACATCATTTCGAAATTTGTTTGCACCATGTTTGGAAGCCACTCTCTTAAATCTGATTTAAAATTTGACGCTACAACCTTTGGAAGGTTGATATTCTTTAATGATTTCACATCCTCAAACGCACGCCAAGGTTGATATGTTAACGCTTGAAATAAATCTTCCTTCAATCCTTCCGTAGGCAAAACGCCAAGATTAAACAACACTTTGCTATTGAATTCAATATAGAATTCACGGGAAGTTCGATCTGGAAATCTGACTGTTTCGGAAGTTAATTTGTGGACTTTTTTAAGGTCCTTAATTGTAACATTGTAGTCGTGCTTTTGCAGTACATCTATCCAAATCGTCCAAATTGTAGGCTTATGAATAAGTGTGTTGGCTGCATCAAAAATTAAATAACGTATCATTAGAATATCAAATGAGGAGTAGATGCATTAATACTTTCATCGTCCTTTTTACATTTTGGATATACAACATCCATGAGTATTCTTACGGCCTTACCTTCAATTATCTTGGGTGCGGAAGGTTTTTGTTTCAAAAGATACTCTTCAATTAAATATTGCACATCACAAAAACCAAATTGGGATCGAATACTATTCGTTCCTGAAATTCTACAGTTAACTTCAAATGGAACTATATCACCATTTGACCTTACTCTAGACTGAAGGTTTACAGACCCTCTCAGTTCTCCTTTAGAAATCATCCTCGTCATTATATTTTCTAATGCTATGTCATATTCCTTAGTAACCTCGCAACTAATGGTAGCTCCATTTTCCAATTCACGATACAATGTAATATGCCCATGAAGTAGCCCTTCCTTTGTAACATAAAATGCGGTTGTAATTTCTGGCCCTTCAATATACTCCTGCAACATATATTCTTCAGGAGATAATTTCTCAGGATTTTCAGGATCCATCAAAATCCCTCGAGATCCTCTCCCTTTACGAGGTTTACCTATAACACGTTTCCAATGATTTGGAACAACCTCACCTGGCAAAACCGTGTCAGCAAAAGGTAATTGATGTTTATTATGATGTAAATAAGTCAAATACTTATCTAAGTATATTTCACTTATCTCCTTTCCAGATACTGCGATGGGACAAGTAAACCGCTCTTTATTGGCTGCTAAGTAATACGTTTCATAATCTGTGGCGGTCAAAATTAGTTGCACCTTTTTTTCGTCCACAATATTCAACATCATTGGAATATAGTTGTCATCAAAAGCAAATGGTGTAACTATAACCTCATCCGCCAAATGATTTCCTGGACTAAAGCCTACAACATTAGTACCAATGACAAAAGCATCAATACCGGTTTGCCTGATATTTCTTATAATGCCCTGACCTACATTCCCTCCAATTCCAGTAACTAAAATTACAAACCTTTTATCCATTGATACAATGCTAATAAATCTTTCTTAAAATTTCTAGAGCCCGAAACAAAACCAATGCTTTGCTTCGTAAATTCATTATTATACTCAAACGAAGGATCTTCATCGATCCCCTCATACTGTATACTAACTTCGCACAATTCCTCAATAATGTCAGCCGCTTCTCGATTATTAATAGAAACTGATTCTACACCTAATCCAATTATATTAAGGGAAGTTTGTGACGCAGTAATTAGATATTGAACAGCTTCATCTACATGAAGATAATTTTGTCGTCTTGAGCCATCACCATAAAGTATAATTTTTTTATTTTCTATGGCTTGAAGAATCATTCGAGGTAAAAATGTAGATAGTGACATGCCTTCGCCAAAAAGTGATGAAAACCTTAATATTGCATACGATGACAATTGGCGAACATAATACTCTCCCCAATATTTGCTCTGGGCATATGGATTAGTAGGGCATATTGCACTATTCTCAAAAATAATTTCCGGTGTAGAATCATAAACCGAAACACTTGAAGCATATACAAAACGCTTACAGGGCAATGCGCACAGTTCTTTGGTTAATAAAACATTGGATTCGAAGATATCTTTTTCAATTTCACGTCCAAATCCCACACGTGCTGCCAAATGAAAAATAACGTCAAACTCAGGTAAATTAGATAATTGTGCGCGACCAACGGCTTTTACGTTTACACTATTTAATTCTAGGAATGGTTTATTGTTTTCTAATACCCAAATTTCGGTATCCGTCTGCACAAATTGCCTTAAAAGCGCACCACCCAATAATCCACTTGCACCAGTAATAAAAACACGAGTCATTAAATAGCTTCTATTTTTTTCACCCTTGAATAAAATTCGCCATTTTCCCACCCCATTTCACCAGCTTCTATCCAAGGACGTTCTATCATTTTATTCAGAAAATCATATTCCCAAAGACCTGGATTATCATTTTTTTTTAACCAATAAACAAACTATTTACGCTAGTAATATTATTTTACAGTAGGATGAATAAATAACAAGTTTGTGTTTTGTAATGAATCTATTTCTATAGAATTAATGCATTTAAAATTCTTGTATAAACTATCTGTCCATAATGGGGAGTCATTTTCAAAAGAAAATATTTTTTCTGAATACAGAATACCTGTATTGCAACCAAAGTAATTTTCATAATTTGGTATTGAATGGACTGAAGATGGATTTGTCCAATGCATAATCTTCTTACCTGCCGGAATTCCATATAAATATCCAGCCACTCTATTCACACCAATAATAGAGTCACATTGATATTCAAAATCTTCAATTATTGAAATTTTTTCCATTATACTACCAGATGGTTCAACATACAAACCGTTAAACTTAGTGTTTCCTAAATACTCATGTGTTTGCCTTAAATAATTCTCACTTCGGTATGGTGTATATGAAATGACATAAAAGATTCCTAAAGAAGACACTAAACTAATAAGTGTTATTTGCCACTGCTTAGTTTTTATATGAGAAATGATAAAGACCATCAATAATGGAGCATAAAAACTATAATTTACTATCCAGTAGGTATTGGTTCCAAAAACGCCAGAGATAATCGATAGAGGAATTAGCAACAGCATCCAATTTTTGGATTGGAAAAAGTTATTTATTCCAGAAAGGAATATCAAAAATAAACAAGTGCTAATTCCTGAATTTAATATATTCTTAGGTGAGTAATAAGCGAATTTATGAAGTGAATAAACCAAAATACAATACCCTAACAAAAGCAAAATATTTGATTTTGAAAATACTTTATCTTTTCGGAGAAACATAATTTCATATAATCTTCTCACTCCAAAACCGGAAAGCGCAAAAAATAAAAGGCAAGCTATAAACGTCACAAAATTACCAACTTGATCCGTGACAGTATGACTATTATCCACACCTGTTTCAGATCTAGTATAATCCATCAGATTTTCTATTGCTCCTAGTATAGAAATTCCTAAAAAATCAAATAAAAATACAATCGCTATGAGACTTACAATTGCCCAATACATGAGTTTCTTTGATAATTTCATAAAAAACAATAACAACACAGGTAAATAAATAATAGCACTTACTTTCCCCATTGTAGCCAACAATGCGAAAAACACACTTAAAATGACTAAGATTTTTTTCCATTTATTGCTAGCAACTTCATTAATCAACAATGCTAATAAACAGCTAACAGATAAATTCACTGCGGTCCATGAGTTATATGAAATACCAGGACTTAGTAAAAAATAGGCCATAATTACGGATGGCATCAACACTCCACTCATCCATAACATTTTTTTATCGGGCAATAATTTTTTCACATAAAAAACTGCTACTATAATTACCAGTATATATTGACCTCCTCTTAATATTCTATAAAACAATGCGCCATTATCGCCTAATCCAAGTTTAATTAATAAATCTCCATATAATATAAATCCCTTTTCATTACTGAAGGATGAATCCGTAAAAAGCAAATTATAGCTCTCATCTGTAAAATCAATACCTCTTGGCATTATAAAAATTAATATCAGTATTGATACAATTATCGATACAGTACTTAATAAGTCTTCCTTATCCAATTTCATTTTGGCTATTTGAATTTCGTGATATTGGCAATAATTTAATGCTCAACAAATGTCTTTGTATTGTATAATGTCTCACACCATTTAGCAAATAAATTCGCGAACTTCTATTTTTCGAGAATAAGGGTTTCTAACGGTTCCCGGACAGTATTGAATATAGTCTAGGTGATAATCTTAATAGGATTTTTGCACATATTATGCATATCACAACACACAATGCAGGGCTTATAATAAAAACCAACCACGAGTGAAATGGCAATTCATGACTGATTAAAAAAACTCCCTTTTTGATGCCTGTTAATAAGGGCTCGTGAAAGGCAAATACAAAAAACGAAAATCCGGAATATCTCCACAATGGATTCGAATGAAGAAATTTCAGTTTGTCCCATATCAACCATACTGACAGGCACCCAATAAAATTGAATAGTTCATTTCCCCACCACGGAAAGAGTTGAAAGGAATATACTCTGAAATAGGCTTTCACCAAACAAAATATTAACCACACAAGGGTGATGCCATTCACCCAAGCCTTCGACAACTTATACCGTGCAATGCGCTCATACGAAAATGCAATGGAAGCACCAATTGCATAAAACAAAAGGCTCATTCCTTGAAAGGGCAAAATCGGCACATACATTACAACACCGAGCACTACTATTAAGGACAATACGATATGCCATCGATTCAAAAAATACAGCGGAAGGGTGCAACATACCACCATCACCATCAAATCCCGTACAAACCAAAATTGGTAATTCACGGGGTCTACCAACCAAACATACAAGATGTTTGAAAAATTGCTTGTAGGCATTTCTCCGTTCACCAAAGAATGCGTTAAACTGTTGGAATTTAGAATCAACATCAACCCGATTCCTAGAGCTGACCAAATAAGGTAAGGCACCAACAAACCCTTCGTTCTAGACATTAATTTCGCCTTCCAATTAAACCACGTACCATCAAAACTGGCAAAAAACAAAAAGCCCGACATCATAAAAAAAGCAGGCACCGCAATTCGGGTGATGCCTTCTCCAAAAAGTGCTTGGATAAACTTCAAAATCGTGCCATTGTGTACAAAACCTGCCATATTCAACTTAGGTGCAGAGGCGTGTAATACCACCACCAACAACATGCAAAAAAACATGACATTTTTTATTTTATGGCTAAGAGCTGAATGTATATTAATGACTGGCATCGTGTTTCAAACTTCTTTTGTAAAAATACCATGCCGGGAAAACGGTAAAAAAATAGAACATGAATTGCTGCGGGGTATAGCCTCTAGATATAACAACATATAGATATGCCGTAGTTAGTACCTTAAAAATAAACAACCAGGGATGCACTTCTGTTAATGTTTGGTCTTTAGAAAATTTACCCGTTTTAGCAAAAAACCACCCCATAAAAAGAGCCATCATAACAATTCCCCACCACTTGTACATCATGTAATATTCCCCGTAACCTAAAATGGCTTGCCCGTTACCTGCATTTCCACTGTTTGGGCGCATGTAAACTTTTTCAATGTACTTTAAATGTTCTCCCGTAGTTTTTTTAGGCCATAATTTTCTTGGGATAGGTGAAACCAAAGATTGAATAACGGGAGACATGCCCACCGTTGGAAATAATGTTCCTGTATGGAACATCACCAGTCCTGAAGCTTGGAAAGTAGCACTTTCACTCAAGGAATATTCTAAATTACCTTCCAGACTTTGCCCTTCTAAACGAGTAATATCCAAACCACTTCCGTACGATCTGGATTGTTCCATAATACCCATCAAAACCAAAAAACCAATACAAAGAAGACCCAATGGAATAATTTTCACTTTTCTATTCCTCGAAAAATACCACGCCGACAAGCAGGCAAATCCCATGATGACCAATCGCCATCGAAAGCCCATCGATATGGTCAAACCAACAATTAGGAACATAACAACGCCAAATACAATAATTCCTAACTTCTTTTTTCTATATAAATATACAAACCCAGGAGCAGACACGATCAAAAAATTAAAGGCATTACCTAAATAGGCATTGAAACTTCCAGCATTGAACAACGCTTCACTCCCTTCTGTTTGAGCTTCCCAGAATTGCACGCTCGCCAAGCCCCAAAAACCTTTTAGTACTACGAAACTACCCAAACCTATACCAAAACAAATCCATATTTGTTTTTTAAACTTATTCATGTTCAGCTCAATGGGCCGACAAATTTTCGCAGGAGTTGCATAATAAGCAACAATGAAACACAAAGCAAACAACAAAGCGCCAGCCCAAGCATATATAAAATATGGTCGATGATCAATATTTCTCAAATTGGTGTCGTTATCCCAAATGGATTTGATGGGGCCAACTATAGCATAGTAAATCATGACCACAGAAAACATGGTAATGGGCGCCCAAAATGCTAACTTCTTTTTGGAGAAAGCATTCGCTATTAAAGGTGCAAAACACAACATCCCCAATACCACGATGAAATACCATTCCATGTCATTGACTTGACCCGGATGCGTTTTTAAATGCTCAAAATCAAACATAATCCCCCCCCTTTTCCAACACCTGTAAAATCAAATGACAAAAGTAGTTTTTTAAGGTCCTTACTACACAGCTCATAAATTTTCATCAACAGGCTTAACTTAAGGTTAAGTTTTTACATGCCCCAACAAAATCTTCTAAACGAAATCCTGATGGCACTTTGATCGGTTGGCCCATAAAAGTATGTTTGCGATCCATTAGCTTAGTTAAAATTTCAAGGAGATTGTGGTCGTTGAATACATAACCATTTTCGCCTTTCACAATCAATTCTTTTGCACCACAATTATCTGAAATTAAAACGGGGGTTTCCGCCGCAAGAGCCTCATTTACAACCAAACCCCATTGATCGTAAATGCTTGGCAGTACCATCCATTGGGCAAGCTGCATAAGTGGTATCATTTCACTTGTATGTACAAAACCTTTGAACTCCACCAAATGACCAATATCTAGTTCATCAACCAATATTTCTAATTCTAACTGCAAAGGTCCATCCCCACATAAAAAAAGCTTTGGTGGGTTTTCTACTTTTTCAATCGCTTGGGCAAAAGCCGAAAGAAAAAATGCATGGTTTTTTTTCTCCACCAAACGGGCTGGAAATACCCAATAATTTTCTTTGGTAATACCTATTGCAGGTTTCCATAGTTTTTCATCGACAACATCCCACGGTTTCCCAACGGGCTTCAAAAAATTCAATTGTCTCAAATAGACTTCGCTTTCTTTACCCGCCACCAATGCTCCATGGTAAAATTTCAGGACCAAACTCTTTACTATTTCTTTCCACCATATCCGTTCAGCATCAGCTGCTCGACTATCGGAAATCAATATTCGTTTTGCTTTTACTAAAGTTGCGGCCAACAAAATATTCAACATTTCCTTGTCGTACCAACCGCAAATAAAAACTGTTTTAGAAAGGAGATATTGTTTGAGAGTTCCTATGTTTTTAGAATAGGTAACGCGTTTATATATAGCATTCGGAAATTCAGTTTCCCAAGAGTAAGTAGTGTCGTTTGGCCTAGTCTCAATAATCAAAACCTGCATTTCTTTGGCTAAAGCCTGAAAACGAGCATGATGGTAAGGTCCTATTTGTTGGATAGCAAAAACAATTTCACGCATTTGCAATCTCGATATATTTTGAACACATTTCCGAAACCCTAAATTGATTTAAGTATGTTTTTCTTGCACTTATTTCACTTTCCGTAAAGTTTGGGCTTTCAAAAGCCGTTAAGATAGCTTCACTTAGCAAATCCGCCGATTCTCGAGTAACTAAAGCGCCCCATCTGCCATTCTGAAGCACTTCTCGAGTTGCTGGTAAATCTGTACATACTATTTTACATCCGGAAGCTATCGCCTCCAATAAGGTAATACCAAAACCTTCTCTTAACGTAGACAACACATAAACATCAGATTCAGCTAAAACAGAAACTACTTTCTGTTTTCGTCCTAAAAAACGCACACCATTTATGGCATTATCTTTAACAAATTGCTCTAGTTTTTGGCGCAACTTTCCTTCACCAATTAGATTGAGTTGATAGTTTCTGTTAACATTCAAGATTTTCCACGCTTTCAATAGAGTTAAATGATCACGCGCAACTTCCATATATCCTATCATACATGCTTTTTTCTGCTTGGATGTGTGAAATGTAAATTCATTCAATGCCAAAGAGTTGTAAACCACTGATAAATTTTGCGGCAAAATACCTATAGCTTTCATCTCATTCTTCACATATCCCGAGCATGCGATAAATTTCACGTTTAAAAAATAAGACATCCAAAAAGTCAATGCTGTTGTGATATATCTCCCAAAAAAACTTGAACCAGGAGGATTACCAATATGTGTAATTTTCTTTTTTACACCAGCCCTCGATGCCCCAAGGTGTATCCATTGAGAATGTCCTGTAGGCCAAGCAATAACCAAGTCTGGTTCAACTTCAGTACATACTTCTTTAACCAAAGCTGATATCTTAAAACCCGATTTTAGCGATGGCACAAATGAAGAATTGGTATAAACCCTAGTATTAGCTTTAAAGTCCGGTAACAATTCGCCTGAATCGGACAAAAATAGTACCTCTTGTTCATGCTCTTCCAAATTCAACCAATCCAACACCAACTTGGGTGTTCCTTCAGCACGAGCGCTTGTGAGTACATGTAAAATTTTCATGCGAATACTTTATCCTTGAAAAAGGCTTCTATCCGTTGCATGTAAGCTTCGGTAGACGCATAAAACATATGTTTCTCCAATATTTGACTATGTTCTTTCACTAATTCAGGATGCTCAACGTAGTTTTCAATGGCTTTCTTTAAACTAGAACTTGATCCCATTTCGATCAATTGAACACCCTCACCGTCGTTTAGAAATACCCCTGAATTGACAGTAGTAATGATAGGAATTTTGTACTGAATAGCTTCATAGCATACCGTAGCTGATCCTTCAAATAAAGTTGGCAAAACAAATACATCCGCCCATTCATAGTATGAAGATATTTCTGTTCGTGGAATATGTCCTACAAAATCAACAAACGCACCATAACGCTCGTGTATCTCTCGATTCAAAGAACTTTTACCACAAATTTTAATTTCACATGTAGCTTGTAACGACTCCGCTATTTCTAACAGATATTGTATGCCTTTTCTTAAGCAAACGGTACCGACAAAAAGAATTCTTAATTTCCTTTTGCCATCGTATTCTTTACATGGATTTTTTTGCATCAAAAGTGGAACACCATAAGGTATTACCTCAACTTTTTCAGCAGAGTACCCCAATTCAACAATAGAGTCTTTAACAAACTGCGACCCGCAAATTACATGGTCGGTAAATTGCCACTCTTTAGTTGCAACATCTTGCCAGAAAGCTGCCGAAGTTTCTGAATAGGGTACGTTTTCCCAAGTTGAATATGCACCCAAATATTTAGCAATTATGGCATTATAAATCCCCGCAGGTGCTATTATTTGCTCTTTTACAGTCGCTATTCCTTTCGTTTTAGCAAATTCAAAAATATGCTGGCTCGACGAGCCTACCATCATCACAGCATCTACATTGGCTAAATTATCCCGCATCATAAACCGCTCTAATGCCATTCCATTATTGAAATTCGCAGTGTTGCTTTGGTTTTCGTTTTTAGCCTGACTCAAACGCCAAAAATTACGAAAGCCCCATAATGGTAAGTGCATTATTTTGTTTGAAGGGATTTCTTTTACTTCACGCAAGGCCAACCCTTTTGTAAAGCCCAATTTCGAAATGAATTTGGGTAGTCCTTTATTGATCGTAATATCGGTATAAAGTTTTTCTAGTAATGAGGCATGATATATGGCTCGAGGCACACCATAATACATTCTAGCGCCAATATGTCCAACCCTAATCTTCTTTGACATTAGCTCTTTCTTTTTGGTTGTAAACTTCACTTTTTAAAGTATTGTAAATAGTATAAGAAGCACGATTCCATGTGCAATAATCTGAAGCTTTTGTGGTTTCTTTTCGCATGGAATCGTAATTATCTTCGTCATTCCAAACAGTAGCTATAGATAATGCCATAACTAAAGCTGGGGTTTCTAACTTTGCCCTTACACTGGCTCCTTCTATTAAGGTATCTTTTAAGCCTTGATGGTAATATCCCATAACGGGAATACCAGCCGCTAAAAACTCCAATACCGATATGCCCAAGGCTTCGTCGCTAGAAAACAAAGCGCCAAAATGGCATTGTTGTAAAAACTCTATCCATTTTTCAGGTTGCTTCTTTTTATGGATGTAGCCCAAATAGTTTACAAAAGGCAATTGACTAATTTCCTCAGGACATTCTCCAACCAACACTAATTTCACATCTATAGACAAAACTTGAAGTTGCTTGGCCAATTCCACCAAATACAACAAGCCTTTACGTTTATAGTCTTTGGCTACAAAACCTATGGTTAATGTTTTTGAAAGTGGTTTTGGTAATACGCTATTCTGCGCCATATTGGCGCCAGGCAATACATGATGTATTTTTTTTGGCTCAATTCCATAACTCGTCTCTAAAGAATCACGCAACCACGACCCCATGATCATGACAGCATCTGCCTTTTGGTAATTTTTTTTTTCAATCTCTATAAGCTCTTTTTTTCTAGCTTCTGAAAGTTTGATGCTATAGGTGGGTGAATTGAACAATTCTTCCAAAGTACAATCGATGTAGTACACCAATTTTTCAAAATGCCCAGAATACGGTAGCAATTGATTGAAGCTGATTAAAGTACCCGAAGTGTATTGATCAGATATTTGATTATTGAGTTGCTCCAATTCTTTTTTGGAATATTGATACCCAAAAATGCTTTTGCCTTGAAGTGTTTGCTTCAAACGCCACAAAGCCTTAACCAATTTGGATGCATTGGGTTTTATATCAAAATACTGAACATCGCCATAGTTTTCCAAGGCTTTTCCACAGTAATAAGCCGTACCACTCCACTCCGATTCGTTGGCTGCATTGCCCTGTATGCAAAGAGAAAACTTATTCGACACGTAAATAATTTTCAGCGAATGTTTTGGGTGCAAATTTATTTCTAAAAAAGCATTTGTACTCTAAAGCCAATTGCTCCATTTCTGGGTAATTGGCCAAACTATGTTTCATAACTTCAGTAAGGTGATGGTGATTTTTAGCCTCAAACCATTGCACTACTTTATTTTCAGGGTCCCATTCTTTTAACATGGGCAAATCAGAACATATAGTTGGTATTCCACTCACCAAAGCCTCTCCAACAACACCCGCCAAACCTTCTTTTGCACTTGTGGAGTACACAAAAATATCTATGCCTTGGTAGAACGTTTTTTTATCGTTTACTCGTCCTAGAAATTGAACCTTGTTTTGTATTCCAAGTTGACCGACCAATAATTCTAAATTAGCTCTTGCGTCGCCGTCTCCCGCCAATTGCAATAGGCAATTATCATCCGTTTTAACAAGTTCGGCAAATGCTCGAATTAAAGTCGTGAAATCTTTAATGGCATCCATTCTAGCCATCATGCCAATGATATTATTATCGGAATCGATGTCTTTGTTTTTTATAAAATCTTCCACCACTATGGGTTTGAACGATACTTTACTTTTTAAACTTTTATACGCTGGCGTTGTGGTACTCGATTGTAGCACATAACGCGACACCGGCCTAAGTTCCACTTTATTGGAATTGTACTTATACCACGTGTTTTGCAGCATGCGTAATATGCGTTGCTTTTTTCCAAACAAAACTGGATTACCGATGTGAACCAAAATTCTATTGGAAAATGGCTCCAATGCCGACAAAACTACAGGTAGGTGCATGTGACTCCAAAAAATGATTATTTCGTATTGTCTTCCTGCCAATTGATTTTGCAGTTCCCTTTTCCACTTATAAAAAGGCAGGTCCAACAATTGGCATTGTTCTACAATAGCCTTAGCATTTTTCCATTTTTCAACAAATGGTCCCTTGCCATCGTTCAAGAGTAAAACATGATGTTCTGCCTTAATTTCTTCAACAATGGTTAATGCATTGAATTCGCAACCGCCCAATTCGGCATATGGAGAAATGTGTAGAATTTTCATTTCGCCAACAATTCGTTAATCTGTCGTTCTAATGTTTGTTTCAGGTCATTAACATCATTATAATTGAAGTGTTTTATGACCTTATGCTCTATACCTATATAAGGACTAGAAATCACCTTCATACCGGCATTCAAAAAATCGAGAACAACCAAAGGACCTGTTTCTGGCCATAAAGAAGGCACAATGCCTATGTGTTTATCACACAAAAAAATTTGTACATCTTCGGGGTTCAATAATTTTGGCGGATAGACAAAATCTAACATCGCTATTTTTTGCCCTACCTGTAAAGCATACTGGTCGTCTGCATCGAAACCTGGACCTATAAAATGCACCTCTATTTCTTGTTTGGTGCTTGAATCTAAATTTTCAAGAGCTTCCAGTAGTATCAATTGTCCCTTGATGTTGGTACATCTGCCAGAACACACCAATTGTATTTTACCCAAATGGGGCTTACTTTTGGCTTCAGGAAGTTTGAAGTTGTAGACCGCTTCAAGAGGATGGTATATTAATTTTTCTTCTTGCACGCCATTCAATAGCAAAAGATCTTTCACCCATTGGGCATGGAATTGCACCATATCCAATGCATCTACCCACAAATTAAAAGCATCGATGTAGGCACTTGTATAGAAATTAGCATGGCTTAATTCTGACAGTGGGTTTCCGCTTAATTTTTCTGTATTCAATGAAAAAGAACGGGTCATTCGTCCCACTAAAACACCTTTCGATTTGCCTATTCTACATTGAGTGCACGAATGTATTTCGAGTTTTCCATTGCAAATATTTCCTTCGGAATGTATCAGGCTTCGATTGGGACAACTTTGACCTGGAGAATGGTAAACACCGATGATCTTGCACTTTGGTAAACTGCTTTTAATATTGATTAATATGTTTCCGGAAAAATGCGGATTTCGATCGTGTACATACACAACATCGGGTTGTACCTTAAGGACTAAGTTCTCAAGATCGGCATAATTCTTTAAGCCTGAATAATAGGCTTGTTTGGAGAGAATAGACTGTTTAACCACACTCACAGTAAGCCCCTGATGAACGTATTGAGGCATAGACCCCAAGCGAACAATCTCAATAACATGCCCTTCCGTTTGCTGATTTTTAGCCAAATGCAATACATACGATTCAGAACCGCCAGTGCTATCGGGGTAAAATGAAGACGTGAGATGAAGGATTTTAATACTCAGTTAATTTATGATATTGTTATTTACTTTTTTTTGCTCGTCTACTGAGAACTACTTTACTAAGCCATTGTTTAGGAAGGAGCTTTCCTACATACCAAAATAAATTTTTGTTGTGCTTTATGATTGGGTTAATCTCTAGTCCATAATTTTTCAGCTCTTCAATATATTGGCCTCTAATTTTAGTCCAATACTCTCCATTGTTATCTTTTAGTACTGAAAATGTGTAGGGTGAAAAATGAATAAATTTAACTTCTTTTGTTTTTCTAACATCTTCTAACACTGATGTGCAAAAACCCGAGACGGTCCAATTTAATATTTTTTCATTCCAACCAGCAGCATTATACCCTTCATCAAGTATTTTGACTTTGTCAAAATAAATTGGAAATAAATTCAGATAAGTTTGATCAACAAAGGTATTCAATACATCTTGATCTCTTGAACAATTGAATAAACAGGCATTACCCCACCAAATAGCAGCATCAATTCCTTGTTTGTTAAAGGCAACAAAACCAGCGTTATAAATCCCATCAAAAAACGCCTTTTTTAAATACCCATTCGATACATCTGGTGTAATAGGAAACCAATGGGGTGTGATTAAAACATTGTTATGGTCCAATGAATGAACCATTTCCGCAACATTACCCGTAAAATACAAATCAGAATCACAATAAATTACTTTGTTCTGAGATTTTAAAAAATGTTCAATCAAAATAGGTTTTAACGTGTAGCGCAAACTATCAATGTCCACTTCACCATATTTTTGAAACGCCAACTTTACCTTTTCAATTTCTAGCCCCGATTTGAAACTCATTATCTCAATCTCCGAATCATTGTAATCATCATCTAATTCCAATGACGTTACAAATGCTATAAATCTAAATTCACCATCATAATTTCGGGCAAATGAGTTTTTAACGGCTTTTGCATAAGCTAAATAGTCTTTTGTTATAATAGTAAATACGATCATAATATTCTTTTAATTATTTTCCTCTTCCAATAACTCAAAAAATAAACCGCAAACGATGGAAATATTTCATAATCAGCTTTAAAAATTTGAATTATTCTTTTAGTGTTTTTCCAAGACAATTCGTTCCTCCATAATTTATATATCTCAATCAATAATATATCCTTATACAATTTGAAGTTATTATTTTTCACGGCATGCAAGATAATATCGCTCTTCAAAGGCAAATATTTCCCTTTAAAAAAATCAAAATTTTGTGTCACACCATTTTCATGTCTTCGGTAAACAGAATCAACTACTTTTTGATATAAAAATTTTCCTTCAAGACTAATAAGTAACCAATACCAATAATCAAAGACAAACCAAGAATCGGTTGTTTTTAATTTCATTTTTGACAAGGCGGAACTTCTAAAACAAACAGTAGGGGCATAAATGAAAATTCCCTTCTGAAGTAATGTTTCGAATACAATACCATCTTGTCGTCTTTCATCAAACAAAAAATGAGACTCAAAAGGTTCAATTTGTTGACCAAAACTATTTATATAAATTAAATCTGAATGCAGCAAAACATAATCTGAGTTATCACGCAAAAAAGAAACCTGTCTTTCAATTTTATCATAATTAACCCAATAATCGTCACCTTCACAAAAACAAACAAATTCACCTCTACATTCTAAAAATATTTGATTGAGCATTCCACCAATTCCAGGGTCTTTTTCAGGAAAAAGTAGTTTTATTTTTTCTTCACCATGAATGCTTTGATACTTTCTTAAAATCTCTTTATTACCATCTGTACTTCCTCCATCGCCAATAACAATTTCGAATGAGTAAGATGTTTTTTGGCTTAAAAATGAATCTATTGTTTTTTCAATGTATGCTTCATGATTAAAAGTCAAGCATGCTATACTTATTACAGGATTTAGATTATTCCCTTTTAATTTTTCTGTATGGGTATTTGGAATCATTTATAAAAATTTGAAATCGAATTCCTAACAACAACTATTAAAAAACAGATTTTACCAGGCCATTAATATCATTTTTAATATAATATATTAAATACCTCCAATGAACAATCCCTGTATTTTTCATCTGATTTCTCAATGCATGCTTAAATCTCTGATCAAATACTCTCTTGATAGATTTCGTATCATACAATTCTCTTACAGTTGAGTTTAAACTCACTTTAGAATATACTTCTTTTAAGTTCTTTAATTCAGCTAGACTTAAACTCTCATTAAAATACGATTTATACAACACTACATCTTCTTGTGTTGATAAGGTTGTTTTCATTAATTTTTGTAAAAATTTTATTCGCCCGCTATGAGTATACTGCTTAGCTACATTCCTTTTTGAAGAGACTACTTGTTTTGGATGGATTCGATAGTCCAATAATGATTCTTGAATATTATACAACTTACTAACGACTGATAACCTTAACCACATGTTATAATCTTGAGAGGTTTTCAATTCCTCATCATACCATATATTATTAATGTCCAATACGGATTTACGCATCATTATGGTTGGATGCCCCATTTGGTTTTTTATAAGCAATGATGCTTGCAAAAGATCATGATTTTCAATAAGTTTTGCCACATGAATAATACCACTATCATCAAAAAGAGTATACCACGAACCACATACGCCATAATCTAAATTTTCATCCAAAAATCTCGTTTGCTTTAAAAATCGATCTGGGTGCGCTATATCATCAGCATCCATACGAGCTATGTACTGACCTTTACAATGTCCTAAACCAATATTAAGAGATTTAGTTAATCCCAAATTGATTTCATTAGAATAAAGCTTTATCCTTTTGTCATCATAAGAACGAACAATGTACTCGCTAGAATCGGTAGAACAATCATTAATTATGATGAATTCAAAATCAGAAAACGATTGATTTAAAATACTCTCAATGGCTTCTTTCAGATACAGTTCACCATTGTGTACAGCCATTAAGACGCTAATTTTTTTCATTTAAATCTTTTTTTTATGTTTGTGATTTTTCAGGCACTCTTTTTTTTCAGTAATACCTTCACTGAATTCAACACCAAGTCGTCAAGTTTTAAATGATTTCTCTTTAAATACTTAGTGTTTTTGAAAATAAATTTAGTCTGACTTAAATCTCTACCAACTTTTAGCGATATTACTTCAAATCCTGCTTTGGAAATAGCATCCAGATAATCTTGAAATCTAAATTTGTTCAATGGCTGAATTTCAACTCTGTCCCTACCCAAATCTTTAATCCCTCTTTCTTTGATTTTATTCATCAAAAAATCATCTGAAAATATTAATTGTGGAAACGGTATATTGAACATGTTGTGCAAGTGCATACCATAGGCTGAGTAATATAGCGGTACAAACGAAAGGTAAATGTGCCCGTCATCATTCAGTACTTTCTTAAAATTCACTAATGCTTGAAAAGGATCTAATATATGTTCAAACGTATCGAAACTGTAAATCAAATCAAATTTTTTATCGACCTCTATATCTTGTGTGATATCATGAATACGAAGCGGAATGACTTTAGCTCGCTCTTTTCTCCAATCTTCAATATCTAGAAATTCTATATCCAAACCACCAGTATAAAATTGATAGCCAACCATTCCATCTCCGCAACCAAACTCTAAAATTCTAATGTCGTTAGTGCTAATATTTGTACTGTTAAGTGTGTGTATGATTTCACTTGATTTGTGCATCGAACGCATCCAGACTTTAAAGTCTGTGTATTTATCTTCAAATACAAACGGCCTTTTAGCATCTAAATGCCCAAACAGAGTATTTAAGTTACCACTGCTCTGAGAAGTTAAGGCATACTTCAACTTTAGTAAAAAAAACTTCAATTTATCTTTCATCAAACTCGTTTTGTAATCATTTTATTTGGTACTCCCCCATGAACTTCATAGGCACCTATATTTTTATTTACAACAGCTCCTGCTGCTACTACAGCGCCGTTAGAGATTTTTGTTCCGTCTAATATTTTAACTCCTGCACCAATCCAAACATCGTTACCAATAACAATACCTTGCCGTGTTAAACCTTGCTCCTTTATACATTTTGATTTATCTATAAAATTATGATTCGCTGGAACTATAACCGTTTGTGTTGCCACTCTTACATCATTGCCAATATGCAAACCTCCATGCCCATATACCACACAATACGGGTTGAAGCTACAATCATTTCCTACTTCAATATCACCTCCATACGATGCCAATACTACTCCATGATGTATCTCGCAATCATTTCCAATGTTAATGCAACCACCATACTTTACACTTAATAGTGCGGTGTTAGATATTACCGAATTGACTCCAATTGTAACACGTCTTGGGTCCCCTTCAATTTGGATACCAGGAAATTTCACTTTTTTATACAACCAATAAATAAATGGCCTTAGGATTTTATTTTTCAGCATTTTCTATTACCCATTTACCTTGATAATAAACACTCCCAAAGTATTCCACAAATTCAAAACCATTTCCAAATGCATTGGAAGACAGCATATTGAAACTTAATATGTTTTCGTAAAATTCAATGCGCCCCTCTGCTTTTGACGAAATACTCAAATCAACAAAATAGCTACCCACGGCAAAATTCACTTTTGGAAGAGTAAGCCTTGCAATTTCTTTGTCCAACCTTTCACTTTCAAGATACTCGGCTTTCATAGTTGTAGTAAATGAAGTAACCCAACGCCCTTTTGAATCTTTAATAATTAATCCAATATGTGCATCAATATGACTCTTCAAATCATTTAATATCACTTCAAAATTTAAGTTACTACCACATAAAACATCACTTACAGATAGGCCTTCATCGTCCAATAAGGACACTATTTGGATAACATTATTTTTGTTCTCGTTTACAAAACTCCCCGTAAAATTTTGGTTTTGATTGATGTACAAAGCAATAATATCCTCTGTTTTACCCATTTTCAATACACGCCCCTTTTCCAAAAAAATGCATTGAGTACACAGGTTCTGAATACTCGCCATGTTGTGACTCACGAACAACACCGTACGGCCTCCACCAGATGATATTTCTTGCATTTTACCAATGGCCTTTTTTTGAAACTCAGCATCGCCAACAGCCAATACTTCGTCCACTATCAAAATTTCCGGCTCTAAAAAGGCTGCAACTGCAAAGCCCAAACGCACCTTCATACCTGAGCTATAGCGCTTAACAGGTGTATCGGCATATTTAGCACAACCGGCAAAGTCCATTATTTCATCGTACTTGACGTCAATTTCTTTTTTGGTCATTCCCAAAATAGTGCCATTGAGGTACACATTCTCTTTACCACTCATTTCGGGGTGCATACCAGTACCTACTTCCAACAACGATGCTATTCTACCCTTTGCTTTTATACTACCAGAGGTAGGAGATGTAATTTGAGAAATCACTTTCAACAAAGTACTTTTCCCTGCTCCGTTTTTACCAATAATTCCTACTACTTCACCTTTTGGTATTTCAAAATTAATGTCATCCAAAACATTGACATAGGAGTTGGTTTTAGACTTTGAAGACCTATCATTGCTTTCGCCAACTTTTAAGTACCGATCTTCTTTGCCTCTAATTTTATCCAACCAACGGTTCAAATCATGGGATATCGTACCCGTACCTATTTGACCTAGTCGATAAACTTTAGTTAAATTTTCAACCTTTAGCGCAATTTCTTTCATACTCAAATACGGTAATAATCTTGGAACCAAAGAACAAATTTCCGCAACCCAGTTTCAATGGAGGTGGTTGGAACATACCCAATTTTATCATGAAGTTTATCTATGTTGGCATAGGTTTTATAAACATCACCGGGTTGCATTGGACTTAATATTTTTTGTGTTTTTTTTCCCAATTCTTTTTCCAATACTTCAACAAAATGCAATAGTTCTACTGGTTTATTATTGCCAATATTGAATAAATCAAATGGTACTGGATTTTCAGGCGGGCAATCCATCAATCGGAACATGCCTTCTACTATGTCATCTATATAAGTAAAATCTCTTTTTAAATTACCTTCATTAAAGAGTTCTATAGCTTCATTCTCAACAATTTTCTTGGAGAATTTAAAATAGGCCATATCGGGTCGACCAAATGGGCCATAAACAGTGAAAAATCTCAATCCCGTACAAGGTATTCCATACAGTGCACTATAACTATGCGCCATTACTTCATTAGATTTTTTTGAAGCGGCATACAATGAAACAGGCGAATCGGTCACATCGGATTCACTGAATGAATCTGCATTACTGTTTCCATAAACAGAACTCGAAGACGCAAAAATCAAATGTTTCACGGGATGTTCTCGACAAGCTTCTAATAAGTTTATAAAACCAATAAAATTTGCATCTATGTATTTGTAGGGCTGCTCTATACTGTAACGAACTCCTGCTTGAGCGGCCAAATTGTATACAATTTCAAACTGATTTGCTCGGAACAATTCATCCAACGATGACTTATCGGTGATATTGATAGCGTGAAATTGAAAATTTTTATGCAGCCTTAATATTTTAAGCCGATCCAATTTTAAATCAACAGAATAATAATCATTCAATGAATCTATTCCTAAAACTTGCCATGACGTATTCGTCAGTAACAATTTGCACAAATGAAACCCAATAAAACCGGCTGCTCCTGTTACCAATATCTTCATTAGACCGTATCCATAAATGTTTTCTCTGTTTTAGAGAATATGACGACTCCAACTATTAGTAACACCAACATCACCCCGGAGCTATACGCTAAGCCGAAAAATGTAAACTGTCCAGCACCTAAAAACATGTATTTAAACGCTTCTATGATGTGTACAAAGGGATTGAATAATATTAGTGTTTGATATTGTGGCGGAACAGAAGAAACGGGAAAAATAACGGCAGAGGCATACATCATCAATTGCACAATGAATGCCAAAAGGAAAGTCAAGTCGCGGTACTTGGCCGTTAGTGACGTAAAAATAATACCCGTTCCCATACCATATCCTGCCATGAGCACTAGTAGTAATGGTAAAAACACGATGGTCCAATTTGGGTTGACATCAGCACCATTCGCCCACATAATGAAAAAGAAACAAAGGAACAATGCAAATTGAATTCCAAATTTAATCAAACCGCCAACCACCTTTGACAGAGGCATAATCAGTCTTGGAAAATACACTTTCCCAAAAATGTTTTCATTTTCCTTGAACGTTTTAGAGGTACTGTTGAAGGTTTCTGCAAAATAATTCCAAATGGTAATGCCTGCCAAATAAAACAATACTTGCGGCGTCCCATCGGTTGAAATATTGGCGATACGTCCAAAAACCAACATATAAATTAAAGTGGTCATGATGGGCTGAACCAAAAACCAAATTGGTCCTAAAATGGTTTGTTTGTATATCGTAACGACATCCCTACGCACAAACATTTTAAGCAAATCTCTATACCGCCAAACTTCTTTTAAATTGAGTTTGAATAGGCTCGATTTTGGCTCGATAACAATATTCCATTTTTGCTTTTCATCCAGATTACTCATCATGTGCAGAATTCCATAATAATAAATGTTTTTCCTTTTGGAGAACCGTATAATAGTTATCCTCTTTGTAAAAAATACTGAAAGCTATTTTTTTATCAATATTTTTCTCTAATTTTTCCAATAAGGTCATTAAATATTGACGGTTGGGATCTCCAACAATCAGCAATTCCATCACTCCACTCTGTAAACCATTCGCTAAATCGCCCAAGAGATAAACCGCTTCTAGGTTTTCCAATCGATTCAAGACTTTATCTAACAACAAATCCAAACCAAAATACTTGCGAACAATGCTGTTGATGTCCTGGTACAAAGGGTGCTGAGTATTGACCTGAAATACCTTCTTTTTCCCTTCGAATGCATGCGTGAGCATGTTGGCTTGCTCCAGTTTATTCAATTCCAATCGTATTCCGTTGGTACTGCCTCCGAAATCCTGTTCCAAACTGCGCAAATACGCCTTATTATCCGGGTTCAAGAAAAACTTAAGCAATAGCTTTAGTCGTGTTTTAGAAGATATTAAAGACTCTATCAAGGGGCTAAATTGACACAGCTTCGCTCACTCAGTCCCATGGAATTTTGGCTGAAAAATTAAAGCAGGGCAAATATGAGTAATTATTTGGCTCAATTATCATTCGTTAACAAATTGATAAAACACTCCGCTCTTAATAACTGTATATAATCAACATCTAACAATTCACAAACGCTATTGTCATAAAATGTCGGTTACTGAGCAATGAAAAATGGATTCAACAAATTTTCTTTGTTGTATATCAATTCTTCTCCTTCAATTGTTTTTATCCTATAACCTAGTACATGTATAATACCATGTGCTGCAGCTGTGTCCCACTCCATGGTTGGAGCAAAGCGCGGGTATATTTGAGCTTTATTTTCTGCCAGCAATAGAAATTTTAAGGAACTGCCCATAGATACTGCACTAGCTTTGGGGAAGTCCTTTATAAAAGCTTCTGTTTCCGGCGATCTATGCGAACGAGATGCTAGAATAGTTTTGACTTCTCCTGCTTTTTTAGTTTCTAATTGAATGGTATTGCCCGCGTGATGACAAAAAGCACCTTGACTGTTGCTGTAATACAATTTATCCAATACAGGTGCATAAACAACACCAAATAATGGTTTCCCATTTTGGATGTACGCAATGTTGACCGTAAATTCACCGTTTTTCTTAATGAATTCTTTAGTCCCATCCAACGGATCTACCATCCAAAACTCTGTCCATAGCGATCGTTCTGAAAAAGGTATTAATCTTCCCTCTTCGCTCAAAATAGGCAAGCCTAAAGACTGTAAATGTTTTTCTATGATGTTATGCGCCGTTTTATCAGCAATCGTTAAAGGCGAATCGTCCGATTTAGCTTCTACAGAAAAACCTCCTGCAGCATAAATTTTTAAAATTTCACTACCAGCTTCTAAGGCCGCTTTTTTAGCCAATTCCACAAATTCATCGTTAATCATAGTCTTAACTTCAATTTAATACAGGCTACATACCTCTGTCTTTGATGTTAAATTGTCAATTGAAACAATTATAAGTTGTCCCAACAAAGCAATATCTAATTTTCTTTATCTCCATACGACCCATAACCGTAACCGTAGTTTCCGTAACCGTATTTGTACGCATACTTATAGCGCTTACCTCCGTATTTGTACAACAAATGGTTGTTCTTAACCCCGTTTAAAATCAGCGAGAAGTTTTTTGGCGCATAGGCTTCTACATAGTCCTCAATATCGATGACCGTTTGACGGGTGGCGTTTTTGGTGTTCAATACCAAAAGATTAACATCGGAATACTTTTGCAATTCCTTAGCATCGGTAATCAAATGCAATGGCGGGGTGTCGATGATTATGATATCGTATACTTCTCGCAATTGTTGCATCAATAATTCTGTTCGATCCGACAAAACCAACTCCGATGGATTAGGCGGCCGTTGGCCTGAGGTAATGACATCAAAATTTGGAAAAATAGTTTGCTTAACTTTTCTAAAATCAACTTCTGCCCCTCCCAGCAATGAACTCATGCCTGCAACATTGTCTAATTTGAGTTTTTTATGCACCGAAGGTTTGTGCAAATCCAAATCGAGCAACACTGTTTTTTTATCGCCCAGAGCCTTAAGCGCTGCAATATGAATGGCGTTATACGTCTTTCCTTCGCTTGGAAACATGGAAGTCAACAAAATGCTTTGGTGGTTGGAATCCACGTACTGCAAATTGGTTCGGATTCTTCGGTACTGCTCCGCCAATTCCGATTTGGGGTAATCTTTGTTGTTCGGGACCAATTCGTTTTTAAAATTCGACACGCCTGCCAACACCGGGAGATTGGACCAATCTTTGAAATCTTCAATGTTTTTGAAACGCTGGAAAAAGAAAAATCGAATGGCCGTTGCCAAAAGCGCCAACACCAATCCGTACATCAAAAATGAGGTTCGAATGGCCCCTCTATCTGGTCCGATACGTCCAATCAAACGCGGCTTCTCTACCACTTCCGCCGCCGAACTGATGGTGGACCGTTCGATGATGACCCCAGCACGTTTTTCTAGTAAAAAATTATACAGCTTTTCGTTGACTAAAATCTTTCGCTGGTAATTGATGATTTCGCGCTGATCTTTTGGAATGGAGCGCAAAATGCTTTCGAAATTCTTAACCTCCGTCATCAAATAGATTTTCTCTTTCTCTATAGCACGACTAGTTTCCTTCAAATACGAAATCAACTCTGTGCGAATGCTCTGAATATTTTTGTTGGTATAATCGAATTGCGGATTGCCTTGTGCTCTGTCTTCGTCCAATCTGTTATCTCCAAATTCCAACTCGTACATCTGGTCCAACATCTTAACAATAAACCCTTCGTTTTCGGGCATGTACAACAAAGGCGGCATTAAAGATGTGCTTTTACCGCTTTCTAAGAACAACAGCAATTCGCTTACGGTATTGAGTTGCAAATCCCATTGATGAATTTTCTCGTCAGCTTCCACCATCTTATCCAAATAGCGCTCTTCCTCCGAATTCAAGTCGATGATGCTCTCTTTGGCTTTGTACGATTCCAAATCCAGTTCACCTTGACTGATGTAGCGCGTTACTTCATTGATTTGTTTGCCAATAAAATCCAAGGTTTTGTCGTTGAGCAAATATTTCGCCCGCACGTTGTATTCGATGTAAGACGCCACCAAGGTGTCCAATACAGCTTTTGCTCTCCGGGCATTGAAATCGGTATAAGATATTTTGATAAAAGAGGTATACTCGAAGTCGCTCAAAGCCATAGAGTTTCTCAACGTCGCCACATTACCAGATTCTGTACGCGCCAATACATGGTAATCGCCCCGGATGCTGGAAGCGCGTTTCGCTAATTTCAAATGCACCAAATCGTTATTAAAATACAAGGCGTTAGCAGGAAACTCAAACACTTTCTCATCCTTCCCTATAAAAAGAGTCAATACCGTCTTTTCCTCAGAATATTGAATTTTGAATTCATTTCTAATCGTGCTGTTTTTTGTTTGGAAATCAAGCACATAAAAAGGTCCATTAGGATACAACTCTACCCGGCGCAACCGTCCTTCTTGATAAATGCTGTAATTCCAATTGAGTTTATTCACCACCTCGGCCAACAAATCGTAGGACAACAAAACCCGTTTTTGATTGCTCAGCGTAGCATAAGCCTCATAGCCCGCCAAACCTTGATAAGAAGACAATGAAGCATTCACATCCGATGGACCCGAAATCAATATTTCGGTTACACTTTGGTACACATCTTGTTTTTGGTAGGCCGTATATACCCCTATGAGCAAAGAAGCTCCAATAAGCAGTACAAAATAATACCAAGACGAAAGCAATGCTCTCATCACGCTACGCGGTGATTTTATCGTAAAAAATCGATTGGATACGTTCATTTTCGCTAACTTCGCGGTAAATATAACCTTATTATGTTTCTATATCGACTATTGTTATGCCTAGGGTTGATCGCCATATCCCCCACTCTTTTTTCACAAGGTAATTTCTCCGCCAAAGCATCAGGCGATTGGGATAATGCATCAACATGGAATTTGGATTCGGGTTCAGACGCCGATGGGATTCCCGATGCGGATGACTCTGTTTCCGTAGTCGATTTTTCCGTTTACGTATACGATGCTCAATCAGCGAACAATCTATATTTGGCTGGTGAGACCATCAATTCTCGTGTATGGATAGATGGTGGCGACCTTACCATTCTCAATAACGCAACCATAGCTAACAGTTCTACCATAACTAAATCTTCTTGGATTACCATGCGTTCTGGGAATTTAACTATAACAAACAACGTCTATCATACAAACCCGTTGGGTGGTCAATATGGGGGATTTCAATTTGACAATAGAGCACCCTTTGAAGGCTTAGAGAAAAACGTTACAATTGGAGGCAATTTAACCAATGCTTATTCACATCAATTCAATTACCAGATATTAGGTACAGTAACAAATTCAGTAACACTTAATTTAAACGGTGGTAGCACACAATACATCAATGGTGAAAGACTGATTGGCCAAAGAGAATATGCCATTTTGCGCATTACGAATGGCACGCAGCTCCAATTTTGGGCCAATTCAAAAGCTCCACTTATTTCTGATTCGCTACTGGTAGAAGATGGTTCTATTTACTTGGATAAGGTTTCATTAATTGAAGTGGATGAATTTGAACACCAAATAACCGTTGCCTCGGGCTCTAAAATTACTGTAGTAGACGACATTCCTTTTCCGGACCACCAAGATGCCGGCGCTACTGGTTTTGTAACCGATATGCAAGCGGGTAGCACGACTGAATTCATCATTGGTGATGGATACGATGTAAACGTGTTGGGTGAAGATTTCAACTACCGCGATGTGGTTTTCAAAGGTGTAGGAACAAAAACCATCACCAACGACATAAAAACAGGGGCAGCATCGGTTAACGATCTAATCTTAGAAGCAGGTATATTGATTGTTGATGCTAGTGTGACTGATATTTCAGGGATCACTGGTACTTTAACGGTAAAAGATGGAGCGACCCTTAGAATCATGGGCAACCCCAACATGCCCGCTGTAAATAAATTCAATTTAGAAGAAGGTTCTAAAGTAGAATACGCTTCTAATAGCCCACAAAATGTTTTGGGTGCTTTGGATTATTGGCATATAGGTTTTGATGGTACGGGAACCAAAACGACAAGCTCTGCTTTTTCATTTCAAGGAGAGATGTCTTTCAGCAGCGATGTGAGCACTATAGAAATAGACCACAACATCACCATTCAAAGCGACATCAACAATACAGGATTCATTTCCGAAGTACCTTCTGGGTATACATTTGACTACACTGGTGGTGGACAATTTATTTGTGAGCGCTTTTTCAAAACACCGGCAATGAATTATTTCAATGCCTCTGAGAACTACCGCGATTTTTCATTGCCTTTGATATCTACAGATGCAACATTGAGTCAATTTGATGATGACAATGGAATTGCAGGTCCAAATTATTTCAGCACATTGTCTGAATTCCCAATTTTTGGAGTTCCTGACTCAAAATACCCTGGGACTGGAAGTTCAAATGTAAGTGCATTTCTAAGTGATCGCGGTGCATTTGACGTTCCAGTATCTTACAATAACTCAATAGCAAGTGTAAATGGTAGTGGGAAAATTACGACCAATGCCGTTCGTTTCGGATGGGGGTCTTCAGCTGGGCAAACATTAGTAGTAAGAGGTGAACTCAACACACACGATGTCGGATTCAATGCTCAGGCAAATATTTTCTTTGGTCAAACTTATCGATACAATTTGTTTGGAAACCCTTATCCATGTGCTATAGATTTTGAAGAAATAGTAGCCGACAACGCCAACTTCGTTAGTAGCGGCAACGGCATTAGCCAAACATTTTATGTTATTGGGCCTGATGAATTTGGCGACAATGTAATGGGCTTTTACAATGCTTTCACTAATACAGGAGACGCATCAAGCGTTATTCCTTCATATCAAGGTTTCATGCTTGAGGTTACCGGAACAGCACCATTCAGTTATGATTTTACTATAAGTGAAAGCCATAAAGTTGCTCAGGATGCGGAAACATACAAATCAAGTAACAATGAACCTGCACCAGAACTGATGTCAATCAAAGTTTTTGAAAATAACAGTGTGAAAGATAAAATTCACTTTTACTTTTTTGAAGGTGGAACAAACAGTTACGAAGAAGTGCTTGACGTTAAAAAAGTTGAGCCAAAAGTTACAGCTCTCCAAGGAGCAAAACTTGACTTCTATGACGGTAAGAAAAAATTGAAACTAATAGCCAATGCAACGACGGATAAAAAAGATTTGAATCTTCAGTTTGTTGTTGAAAATCCAGATGCAAACAACATTGCATTAGAATTAACAAATCTTTCTAATCTTCTCAACATTTACAATTGTATTTATGTTGAAAATGTTCGCACAGGAGAAACACATTCTGTCAATGGTGATTTCTTAACCATTAATGTTGGTACCGTAATAGAAGAAACCTTCATCATTAAATCCGTAAGCGCACCTGAGTTGTTTAGTATCAATACAGTTGATGCAACATGTCATGGTTTCGAAGACGGACTTATCCGTGTAGACATGAGTAATCTTCCAGAAAACACACCTGTAACCGTTTTCAAAAACAACTTAGAAATTGATGCTTTTGTTTCTAATGAAACGAGTGTATACAAACGCAATGTAGGTGCTGGTAATTATGAATTTAGAATCTCTGGAATTTCTGAATTGTGCACTTACGTATATCGAGAAGAAATAAAAGAGGCTCCAGAAGTTATTTCAAACTTTGAGATCAGCGATTCGCTTTATACTGACAAAGAAATTGTATTCACTTCAACAGCTAATAATGCAACCGTTAACGAATGGTTTACTTCTACAAATGAAACTTTCTATGGCGATGATCTAAAAATGACGTACGCAACACCTGGAAAATATTGGGTAAAGCTTACAGCCATTGGAAATTACGAAAATTGTAAGGATGAGGAATTGAAGTTTTTTGAAGTACTGGCTTCAGAAACAAGTGTAGGCATTACTGAAAACGATACTTTTTTCTCTGAGGTAATAATTTCTACTCAAGAAGAACAGCTGACTATATCTAACTTGCCAAACAACACTAAAGTTGAATTGATAAATAATGTTGGTCAAATACTTCAATCAAACGATGAGAACAACGGAATTGTTATATTTGCGCCATTAAACAATGCTTCTTACATTATTCGTTTGACCAATAATGATGAAGTACAAAGCTACCACATAGGTCTGTAATGAAAAAAATACGCATTGTATCCCTTGTTATCACTTTGGCTTTGACAAGCTTTATGGTTTCAGCTCAGCCAGTACCTGGAGACGATGGACCTGGATCTCCTTGTGAGTACCTTCCTCCGGAGTTTCAACCAGAAGAATGTGTACCCGTAGACGATTACATGTATATATTGGCTTTAGCGGGAATGTTGCTAGTTGCTAAAAACAGAAAGAAAATATTTGCCTAAACAGCAATTACTCAGTACTTTTAAAACACAATCTTCGGGTTGTGTTTTTTTTTGACTACAATGGAAGCCACATCATCACAACCCAATTCAACTTTCCGTCAGTTCTTTTTAAGAGCTCTTCTTCTCTATGGCGGTTGGTACATTCTACGGGCATTTATTCTTACCCCTTACACCCATTTGGATGCTTGGTTTATTGAAAACATTGTAAACTCCAATGCTTGGTTGCTTACCAACATCAACCACTACACAGTATACCTAGTTTCGACAGAAGCGCATGGATACCTTGACGCAATTTTTGCCCAAGATGCTGGAGGCATTAAAGTTGGGTTGGAATGCGATGGCATTGGTGTAATCTCCACTTTCATATTATTCATTCTTGCCTTTCCTGGCAAAAACAAACTTTGGTATGCCGTTGCAGGTGGACTTTCAGTACATCTATTGAACCTATTGCGTGTATGGGTTTTGACCTTATTGCAAGTGAACTACCCTTCTGCCTTAGATTTCAACCACAAATACACCTTCAACATCATCATCTATTCTTTCATTTTTGCTTTGTGGTATGTCTACGCCAAGTATTTCAAAAAATAAACCATACAAAAGCTGATAAATTGCCTGATTCTTATTCACTAGAATCACACTCCGACACTATTTGCAGCCACAATTATACTTAACATAAATAATAATTGTAGAAATTGTATTCACGCATACTATTTTTAGTATTTTTGCACTCGAATTCAATTTTGATTATGTTAATGCATCGTTTTATCGTTTTCGTCGTGTTTTTCACGTCTTCTTGCGCTCTTTTCGGGCAAGCTACTTTTACAGCGGCAAATTCTGGAGAATGGAATAACCCGAATACTTGGAATCTTATGTTTGGATTTGATGAAGATGGAATTCCTGATGCCAATGACAATGCCTCTTCTGTTGATTTCACCATACAAATAAACTCAAACGAAGCGGTCAAAAACTTCTCGTTGATTTCAAATACGGCCAGCCATGCTTTGCAAATTCTTGAAGGTAACCTAGATATAAATGGCAATTTGTCCCTTGTTACTGCATCAGAAAAAAACAAAGTTTCGACCTTAGAATTGTATTCTGGAAACGTTACCATTAGAGGTGATGTAAAATACAACAACCCCAACTCTATTGATAAAGGAGGCATATCCATAATCAATGACGATGAATACGAAGGATTGTCTAAGACCATCACTATTTATGGTGACTTAAATACCAACCAATCCAACAAAATGCACATCAATATTGTTGGAGAGAAAAAAGGTGCTTTTGAATTGATTCTTGCTGGCGGAATTACGCAACAAATAATTGCTACCGATGATGATGTGGATTATTCAAAAATCATAGTAGAAAATCAGTCCACGCTTAATTTTTACGGTAAGGATGATGCTCCTTCTATAAACGACAGCATTCTAGTAAAAAACGGTAGCATATTGCTTGATTTGATCAGCCTAGATAAAATAAAAGAGTTTGAACATCAAATAGTGGTTCATTCGGGCAGCAAAATCATAGCAGTAGACGACATTCATTTCCCTGACCATTCTTTAAAGAAAGATGGTGGTTTTGTTACCAATATGATGGAGGGTAGTTTCTCTGAATTCAGAATTACGGAAGGGGAAGATTCGGAAGTTTTAAAAGAAGCTTTCAATTACAGAAACGTAATACTTTCTGGCGCAGGTAAAAAGAAACTGAAACACGATATCGGTGGTGGTGAATCAGACCCTATCGTTAACAGCATCTCCATAGAAGAAGGCACACTTGAAATTAACGCATCTGTTAAAGACATTTCTGCTATTGCTTCTCAATTGATCATCAAATCGGGAGCTACACTTGAAATACAAGGCGATGTAAAAATGCCGGATGCTACCAAAATCATACTGGAAGAAGGGTCTTCTTTGTTGTATTCTGGTGGTAAAGATCAAACCATTCTTGGTAACATGACCTACAACAAGTTGGCGCTATCAGGAAAAGGCAAAAAAATCTTCAACGACCCCATTACCATTGTCAAAGAATTATCATTCGACTCGGATGTGAAGACATTGAACTTAGAAAATGACATTACACTTAAAAGCGATGCTTCTGGTACGGCTTTTATTAGTGAGATGCCAAAAGACATAAAAATTAACTATGGTCAAGGCCAATTCATTTGCGAACACTATTTCATTTCTTCACCTATCGACAACATCAACGCATCAGAAAATTACAGAGATTATTCTTTGCCTCTAATCGCTGGCGAGGCTACTTTGAGTCAATTTGATGACGACAACCCTGAAAAATATTCTTTTGCGAACGGTCAGTTTACAGACCTTGTAGAATTTCCGATTTTTGGTGTACCCGATAGCAAATATCCGAACGTGCCTAAATCGAACGTAAGTGCTTTCAATAGTACTACCGGTTTGTTTGAAACACCATCGTCTTACAACGCAAGCATCGTTCAAATGAATGATGGTAAAATAACCAGCAACGCTGTGCGATTTGGATGGGCCGACAGTGAAGGTTTAACTGTTCTAGCTAAAGGCCAAATAAACGTAGGCGATATCGAATTCAATGCTAAAAAATCGTCATCTGGGAAAGATTACAACTTTTTCGGAAACCCTTATCCATGCGCCATCAATTTTGATGCTATTGTAGAAGACAACAAACACTTCAGTACTTCAGGAAAAGGCATTGCCCCTATTTTCTATGTCATTGCACCTGATTTATTGGGGGCCAACAACACTGGATTTTACAATGCAGCTACCAAAACGGGAACCGTTTCAAAAGACATACCGGCTTATCAAGGTTTTTTCTTGCAAGTAGAGGGTGACAACAACAAAGATTATGACTTCAAGATAAAAGAAGATATGAAGTCTAGCATCGACTACTCTACATACAAATCATCTAACGAAGAAGAAAAACCAAACTTGTTCAGCATCAAAGTTTACGAAAACGAGGCCATTAAAGATCAGATTCACTACTACTTATATCCAGGTGGGACAACTGGCGTTGACCCTGTTTTGGATGTTAAAAAGTTGGAAGCGAAACTGACAGAGCTGATTGGAGCAAAACTCGATTTCTACGATGGAAAGAAAAAATTGAATCTATTAGCCAATGCTATTTCTGGTGCTGAAGACTTAGACTTACAATTTGTTGTAGAAAACCCAGCGAGCAATGAAATCACTATTGAACTCACCAACGTATCATCGCTATTTGATAATTACAACTGTGTCTACATAGAGAATACTCGTACAGGCGAAATTTTCAAAACCAGTGGAGATTTTATTTCAATATCTGTAGGAACAAATATCTACGAAACCTTTGCTATCAAAGCATCAAAAGCGGATGATATTTTACAAATTGAAACCTTAGATGCTACATGTTTTGGGGCTGAAGATGGCAACCTACGTTTCGACATGAGTAATTTACCTCAAAACAGCAGCATTACTATTCTGAAAAACAAGATTGAACTGGAAGCTTTCAATTCTACAAAATCAGTTTATTCAAAAACTGTTGGTGCAGGTGAATACGAAGTAGTGGTGTCTGGCATATCTGAATTGTGTACGTATACATTTAGAAACAGCATAAATGAAAGCGCTAAAATCATTGCCAATTTTGACATCAGCGATTCTCTTTTTACCAACACCGAAATTGTTTTCACTTCTACTTCAGAAAACAATACTGTAAATGAGTGGTTGAGTTCAGAGAATGAAACCCTTTACGGTAAGAGCATTGCTTTAACTTATGATGCCCCAGGGAGATATTGGGTAAAACTTACAGCTATAGGCAACTACGAGAATTGCAAAGAAGACAAAATAAGATACTTTGATGTTGAGCAATTAGAAACCAGTGTAGGCATAAACAATGAATTTTTCCAGGCCGTTTCCATTGCTACTAAGAACAACATCATAGAGGTGAATAACCTTCCACAAAACTCAGCTGTTGATTTATTTACAACAGAAGGAAAATTGATTCAATCCAGTACAGAAACCAATGCAAAAGCAGCTTTTACAACTCAAAAAGCAGGCGTTTACATACTGAGAATCACGAATGGCAACCATAGCACGTCGCAACAAATAGGCGTATCGAACTAAGTCTTTTTATCCAATCACAACAATTAAGCACCTTATCGTTTTAAGTGCATTTATTTCCGTCACAACTTAGTATACTCGTCTATATTTGTGTTGTGGTAGGTCAGCACATAATATCTCAAAAGAAACAAACGATCAAAACGATTGTTTTCGTTCTTTTTCTATTTGCTGTCGGATATTTTCGCCATATCATCATTTCTAATTGGGGTGCATACAATTCCGATAATGCTACCTATTCTTCTGAAAACATAGCCTGGCTTAGGGCGTTTTTCAAATCGGTAAATGTTCCATATACAGGGAGTATAAAAATGGTTGTAAACACCTTTTTCTTATTCCTATTTGGTGTTCTAGGCTACATCTTTTTCAAAAAAAGGCGCTTAAACAAATCAAAAAAATACTTTCTACTGACCCATTTTGGATTAAGTATATTGGGCATGTTTTCATTTTTAATAGCCCGTCAATTTCAATTTGAACTGCTCGAAACAAATAGCCGAGACCTTATTGTATTTTTACAAGCGCCTTATATTTTTGTTTTGATTTATTTTACCAATTATCTAAGCTTTGATAACACAGAATTATGACCGATAAAATTTTTGATTTAATCAACGAAGAACGCAACCGTCAAATTAATGGTGTAGAACTAATTGCTTCCGAAAACTTTGTAAGCCAAGGTGTGCTTAAAGCCATGGGATCAGTGCTAACGAATAAATACGCTGAAGGCCTACCTGGCAAACGCTATTATGGTGGTTGTGAAGTAGTCGATCAAATCGAGAACTTAGCTATAGACCGTTTAAAACAATTATTCAACGCCACTTGGGCCAACGTACAACCTCACTCTGGTTCTCAGGCCAATGCAGCAGTAATGTTAGCTTGTTTAGAGCCAGGCGATAAAATTTTAGGTTTCGATTTGAGTCATGGTGGTCACCTAACACATGGTTCATCTGTTAACTTTTCAGGTAAATTGTATGAGCCTCACTTTTACGGTGTAGAAAAAGAAACAGGTGAAATTGATTACGATAAACTAAAGCAACAAGCATTAGAAGTAAAACCAAAAATGATAATCTGCGGAGCTTCTGCTTATGTACGTGATGTAGATTACGTAGCCATGCGCGAAGCGGCTGACAGTGTTGGCGCACTTTTGCTTGCAGACATTTCTCACCCTGCTGGTTTAATCGCCAAAGGTTTATTGAACGATCCTTTAGATCATTGCCATATAGTTACTTCTACTACCCACAAAACATTGCGTGGACCTCGTGGTGGTATCATCATGATGCGTCATGACTTTGACAACCCAATGGGTAAAAAAGACATGAAAGGCAACATCAGAAAAATGAGCGCTTTGCTCGATTCTGCTGTTTTCCCAGGAACTCAAGGTGGACCGTTAGAGCATGTAATTGGCGCTAAAGCCATTGCATTTGCTGAAGCTTTACGTCCTGAATTTAAAGAATACGGTGAACGTGTCATCATCAATGCAAAAACTTTGGGTGAAGCATTAACCAACAAAGGTTACAACCTTATTTCTGGAGGAACATCCAACCACTGCTTACTCATCGATCTTCGCAATAAAAACATTACCGGTAAGGAAGCCGAAAAAGCATTAGGAAAAGCTGAAATAACCGTGAATAAAAACATGGTTCCTTTCGACAATCAATCGCCTTTCGTGACTTCAGGTATTAGAATAGGTACAGCAGCTGTTACCACGCGTGGTTTAAAAACCGATGACATGAATCAAATAGCACAGTGGATAGACGATGCCTTGATTCACAGAGATGACGATTCTAAACTGCGCAAAATCAGAAATGAAGTCAACGCATTTATGGGTAAATTCCCACTATTCAGTAGCAACAAATAAAAAATTTAGATATGATAAGAGCCAACGATCCAGCTAGAAAAACCTGGTTAGAAATAGACAGTGACAGCCAATTTCCAATTCAAAATTTACCCTTCGGTATTTTTAGAACCGATTTTTTTGAACCTCGTGTTGGTGTTGCTATTGGAGACAAAGTCTTAGACTTATATTCATTGTCCATCTTGGGCTATTTACACCATCAACCGTTTACACCCAACGACTTTTTTCAAAGTAGTTTGAACCAACTCATGGCCTATGGTAAAGAAGCTATGCGTGAGTTAAGAAACCGCATTTCCGACATCTTAATGGAAGGAAATGAAGAGTTGTGCTTAAACGAAGTGCACATCAATCAAGTATTTTTCGACCAGGCTGATGTAACCATGTTGATGCCAGTAAAAGTGGGCGATTACACCGATTTTTATTCTTCAAGACAACATGCTACCAATGTAGGTACGATGTTCCGCGATCCTGATAATGCTCTTTTACCAAACTGGTTGCACATTCCTGTAGGCTATCACGGTAGAGCTTCTTCAATTGTTATTTCTGGCACTCCAGTTAAACGTCCCTTAGGGCAAATGTTACCAAATGGAGCAGACACACCTGTATTTGGGCCAAGCAAATTGCTTGACTTTGAATTAGAAATGGCTTTTGTAACCTTCAATGGCAAAAAATTAGGCGAACGCATTACTACTGCCGAAGCTGAAGATTACATCTTTGGTTTGTGCGTCTTCAATGATTGGTCTGCACGCGACATTCAAAAATGGGAATACGTACCACTAGGACCCTTCTTAGCTAAAAACTTCGCCTCTTCTGTTAGTCCTTGGATTGTAACATTAGATGCTTTAGAACCTTTCAAAGTAGCTGGAGAAAAACAAGACCCAGAAGTATTTCCATACTTACAATACGAAGGCGATAAAAATTACGACATCAATTTAGAAGTTTACATCAAGCCTGAAAATGGTGAAGACAGTAAAATTTGCGATTCTAACTTCAAGTACATGTATTGGAACATGACTCAACAGCTGGCACACCATACAGTAAATGGTTGCAACATCAATTGTGGTGATATGATGGCCTCTGGCACTATTTCTGGTGAAAACGAGAAAGCGTATGGTTCTATGCTCGAGCTTAGTTGGAGAGGAACTAAACCCATTAAACTAAACGACGGCAGCGAACGCAAATTCATTCAAGATCACGATGAAGTTGTAATGAAAGCTTACGGCGAACGCAACGGAATAAAAATTGGATTTGGAGAAGTAAGAAGCAAAGTTCTTCCTGCCGACACGATTTAATATTTATTTGAATATTTTTTTCCTTTAAGCCCTGATTATATCAGGGCTTTTTTATTTTAGATACCTATGGAAAACTTTTACAGCGAAAGCGAAAAGAAAGAAATTAGCAACGCCTACCGTAGCTTACTTCGCTCAGTAAAATTTACGAGAAACAACAAAGACAATAGCCTTATACGCAAGGGGTTCAATATTGCTGTTGATGCGCATAAAAGCATGCGTCGTAAAAGTGGTGAACCTTATATTTTTCACCCCATTGCAGTGGCTAGAATTGTAGCCGAAGAAATTGGGCTAAGCACACCCAGTATAGTTTGTGCCTTACTGCATGACACGGTAGAGGATACCGACATCAGTCTAAAAGATATTGAAAAAGATTTCGACAAAACCATTGCCAACATCATTGATGGGTTAACCAAAATTCCTGACTATTATGGCGATCATGTTTCCATACAAGCCGAAAACTTCAGGAAAATGTTGGTTACTCTTTCCAACGATGTTAGAGTTATACTCATAAAATTGGCCGACCGTTTGCACAACATGCGTACACTCGAAAGCATGCGTCCTGACAAGCAATTAAAAATAGCCAACGAAACACTCTATCTGTATGCTCCCCTAGCCCATCGTTTGGGATTGTATGCCATAAAAAGCGAACTAGAAGATCTTGCTCTTAGTTACACCGATAGTGAGTTTTACAATGACATTGCGCTCAAATTAGAAAAGAAAAAACCGGTATTAAATCGTTTTTTAAGACAATTCATGCTGCCGCTTAAGCGTGATTTAGATGCACAAGGCATCAAATACGAGATAAAAGCTCGGCCTAAGACCATTTATTCTATCTACAATAAGATTAAGAATAAAAATGTTCCCTTCGATCAGATATTTGATTTGCTTGCTTGTCGAATCATTATCGATTCTGAGCCAGAGTCAGAAAAATCAGATTGCTGGAGAGCGTATTCTATTGTTACCGATCATTACAAACCCAATCCCGATCGATTGAGAGATTGGATTTCGAGTCCTAAATCCAACGGATACGAAAGCTTGCACACTACCGTAATGAGTAGAAGTGGAAAATGGGTAGAAGTTCAAATCCGCAGCAAACGGATGGACAATATTGCCGAAAAAGGGTTTGCAGCTCACTGGAAATACAAAGAAGATAAAAGCGGTGAAAACCATTTAGATTCTTGGTTTGAACGCATACGTGACAGTCTTGAAAACAAGAATATGGCTGCCATAGATTTTGTGGATGATTTCAAGCTTAATCTATATTCAAAAGAAATTTTTCTTTTTACTCCTAATGGAGAATTGATTAGCCTACCCTTCGGCGCAACTGCCTTAGATTTCGCTTATGACATCCACTCTAAATTGGGTAACGAGTGTCTTGGTGCCAAGATAAATCATCGTCTACAGCCACTCAGCTACAAGTTAAAAAGTGGCGAACAAGTACAAATTTTAAGAAGCACAAGACAGAAGCCAAAGGAAGAATGGCTTAAAATGGTGGTAACGGCAAAAGCCAAATCGGCCATAAAAGCTTATTTAAAGGATGAGAAAAAACGTGTAGCAGAAGATGGTAAAGAGATTTTAACCCGAAAGTTGAATCACATCAAAGTCGATTTCAATTCAGAAAATGTTACGTTTTTAGAACAATATTTTGGCATGGATGCCACTGAATTGTATTACCGCATTGCCAAAAACAAATTCAATGTTGGTCTACTGAAAAAACTTACGGTAGAAAACCACCACTTTGTTAAAGCAGAAAAACCTGCTCCAAAGAACAAAAAGCATGGTGTTGTATTGACATCAAAAGGGCAAAAAGGCAAAGTTATTCTTAGCGAAGAAAACGCTGAAATTTTTGATATCCAATTAGCTAAATGCTGTCAGCCCATACCAGGCGACAAAGTTTTTGGGTTTGTTACCATAAGCGACGGCGTTAAAATACACCGTCAAAATTGCCCGAATGCCGTACAGCTCATGGCCAATTATGCGTATAGAATCATTAAAGCAAGATGGGAAGATGACTATGCTCACGAGTATTTAGCCAGCATAAAGTTTACAGGTATTGATGATATGGGATTGGTAAACAAAATCACCAACACCATTTCACAACAATTGAACATCAATATGAAGTCAATTTCCTTTGAAAGTCACGATGGAATATTCACTGGAAAAATTCAATTGTTCATTTCAGACACCACACATTTGGATGAATTGACAAGTAAATTGAAGGCTATGGAAGGAATTCACAGTGTAGAGCGACAAGAAATCCATTGATGCCTTAAAAAAACCTACATTTGCGGCTTTCAATTTGAAACAGTTAATAGCCAAAACCAACATGCAAAAAGTTGATGTTTTACTAGGCCTGCAATGGGGCGACGAAGGGAAGGGAAAGATTGTAGATGTTCTTACTCCCGACTACGATATCATAGCACGTTTTCAAGGTGGCCCGAACGCGGGACATACTTTAGAATTTAATAATATTAAACACGTTTTACACACCATTCCATCGGGTATTTTCCGAGAAAATGCCATGAACATTATTGGTAACGGAGTGGTTATAGACCCTGTCATTTTCAAGAAAGAAATTGATCAATTGGTTGAAATGGGTGTGGATGTAAAAAGCCGATTGCTACTAAGCAAAAAAGCACATCTTATTTTACCTACTCACCGTTTGTTGGATGCCGCTTCTGAAAAAGAAAAAGGCAACACCAAAATTGGTTCTACCTTAAAAGGTATAGGGCCAACGTACATGGACAAAACGGGTAGAAATGGATTGCGTGTAGGAGATATCTTCACCGATAATTTCAAAGAAAAGTACGAAACTTTGCGTGCGAAACACGAGCACTTACTTAGTTTCCACGACTTTGAATACGACATCGAATCTTTAGAACCAGCATGGTTTGAAGGCATCGCTCTTTTGGAGAGTTTAACCGCAATGGATTCGGAACACTATATCCATAAAGCTCAAAAAGCCGGTAAAAAAATATTGGCAGAAGGCGCTCAAGGTTCTTTATTGGACATCGATTTTGGAACTTATCCTTTCGTTACTTCATCCAACACTGTTTGTGCTGGTGCTTGTACAGGATTGGGTGTTGCTCCAAACAAAATTGGTGACGTTATTGGAATTTTCAAAGCTTACTGCACCCGTGTAGGAAGTGGACCTTTCCCAACCGAATTATTCGGACAAGAAGGCGAAGATTTGCGTAAAGCTGGTAATGAATTTGGCGCAACAACAGGACGTCCTCGTCGTTGTGGTTGGAACGATTTACCTGCACTAAAATATGCTGTAGAGCTTAACGGTGTTACACAATTATGCATGACTAAGTCTGACGTATTGTGCGATTTGGACGAAATAAAAGTGTGTACACACTACGATTACGAAGGCGAAGAAATTCACGATTTCCCATTCGATATCCAAACAGACAAACTAAAGCCTGTTTACAAAACATTCAAAGCTTGGACTGATGGCATCAACAGTTGCCGTACGTATGATGCTCTAGAAGAAAATTTTAAGACTTATATAACGTTCTTAGAAAACTATCTTGAAGTACCTATCAAATTCATATCACTTGGCCCAGATCGCGACCAAACTATCGTTCGATAAAACAATTTTATTGCTTTTGCTCTTCGGTCTCAATTGGGGACTGAAAGGGCAAGAAGTAATAAACATTCTGCGCACCAACGAGTCCATATACGACCAAGCTCTTTATGGTAAAAGCACCCTTTTAAGAGGCGATGTAAAAATTGAATATGGTGGCAGTATATTAACCTCCGACGAGGTATTGGTTAAAGACCAAAATGCAGGTTTTGAAGCCACTAAAAATGTCAACATAAATCAAGGCGATAGCCTATTTCTTAAAGGCGACAAAGCCACCTATACTTCTGCAACCAAAGTTGCCGTAGTTAGAAACAATGTAGAACTTGAGGACAAAGATTTGTTTCTCAATGGTCCACAACTTAATTACAATAGAGCTTTATCTGAAGCCTATTATATCGATCGTTCTAGAATCAGAATCAAGAAAAACAACGATTTTATAGAAAGTAACTTTGGCCATTACTACAGTTTGCGTCACTTACTGATGTTTACCGATAGCGTGATCTACGAAGCGGAAGATTTCACCATGAGTGGAAACGACCTCAGTTACAACACCACCAACGAATTAATTAGCTACACCACTGGAGCTACTACGATCAGAAAAAGCGACAGCTCAATATTCTATAGTTTAAAAGCACAATACTATCAACAAACACACGAAGCCTATTTCTATGGCAATGTTGTAGCGTTTAACGATGGATTAGAATTCGAGGCCGACTCTGTTTATTACAACGACAGTACCAATATTGCTTTGGCGTACAACCACATCGAAATGCAAGACAGCATAAACGAGTGGATACTACTAGCTCCTTATGCGGAAAATTACCGTGACAACGATAGTGTGAGCATTCCTTATAGAAGCGAAATGATAATGCTGAATGGCAACGATAGCATTCACCTATTTTCTGACAGTTTGAGCATTTACGGAAGCAATAACGCAAAAACAATTCTTGCTAAAGGGAATGTTACTTTGAATGGGAAACAGTTTAAAGGCGTTTGTGAAACGTTAATTTACCAACAAATAGACAGTACAATAACCATGCTATCGGCCCCTGTTCTTTGGCAAGATTCAAGCCAAATAGTAGGAGAAAAAATCATTTTAACACTGGGCGAAGACGGTGTAAAAAACATGTACATTCCTAGAGAATCCTTCATCACCGAAAAAGTTGGAACCGGTTTGTACAATCAAATAAAAGGACGTGAACTCACGGCTTATTTTGTTGATGGAAAAATGAACAACATCATTATCAAAGGCAACGGTCAAAGTATATACCACGCTTTTGATGAAGGGAAAGATGCTTCAGGTAAAATTCAAAGAAAATACATCGGAGTAAATCAATCTGAATGCTCTGATATGGAAATTGTCATGCGAATTGATGAAGGTGGTGTAGCATCCATTAAATTCCTTACAAAACCAGAAAACAGCCTTACTCCTGCTGCAATTATCAAAGCAAGCGATTCATTTTTCTTAAAAGAGTTCAGTTGGTTGGCGGACAAAAAACCGAGTTTACTAAACGATCAGTCCAACTTTGAATGGTTGTTTTATCCAAAAATTGCAACAAAAAACATTCCTCTAAAAGACCTAGAGCAGGATAAAAACTAGTTGCTTTTATTCTTTTCACTGCCCCGCCTACTTCTTCGATAACTCTACACTGTATAGCTACAGTACAACTAATTAGCTAGACAACAAGCACTTATTTAGTTCATCCATATTTCAGTATTTTAGGTTTCACTAAACATCAGTATCAAACCTACTTATATGAAAAGATTTTCTACCAACTCTCTTGGTAAATGGATGGTTCCGTTTGTTTTATTACTCGGATTTAGCCAATCTACCATTGCTCAAAACAACAACAATGTAGAGCCTTGTGGTACAGACATCTACCACAAACAAAAAATGGAATCCGATAAGGCTTACGCTAAAAGCATAGAACTTTCGGAAATTAAAGTGCAAAAATGGATTTCAGAAAACAGAAATTCTCTAAAAATGGCTGACAACAAAATAGTTGTACCCGTAGTATTTCATGTTGTGTATAATGTTGACTCGGCGGAAACTCAAATGTTGCCGAGAGAAACTATGCTTGAACAAATTGAAACCTTGAATAGAGATTTCAACCGCGACAACACCGACAAAGGAAGAACTCGTCCAATATTTGACACCATTGCAGAATCGGCAAACATTGTTTTCACACTTGCCAATAAAGACCCTGAAGGCAACGATTTTGATGGTATTACTTACACCGAAACAGATGTATTAGGATTTGATTTGCTGCCGTTTTTACCCGGTTATGTTGACTTAGACAGTTTGAAAACTACTACAGGTGGTGGCCACGATGCTTGGACAGGCAACTACCTAAATATTTGGGTAGCTCGACTTACATTTTTTGGAACAGAAGGATTGTATGGTATTGCCACTTTCCCACAAACCATGGACAGCGATGAAGCAGGTGGTACAGAACCAACGCCCGATGAATTACAAGGTGTGTCGGTAATGTACAATGTATTGGGCAATGTTGTTGACGCAAATGGAGATACGCTAAACGCTGGTAGAACCCTAACCCATGAAGTAGGACATTTCTTCGGATTGCGTCATATCTGGGGCGATGGTCAAGACGGATTATGTGGAGCTTCGGATTATGTACACGATACTCCTTTTGCCATAGAAAACGCCAACTTTAATTGCGATTTCAATTTGAATGAATGCGCTAGCGAAGATGCTTTTTGGGGAACTATAGACCCTCCAAATAACATTGAAAACTACATGGATTATAGCGGAGACCTTTGTTACAACATGTTTTCTAGAGGTCAAACCGATAGAATGAATGGATTTTTGAACACCGAAAGAGATGTCCTTTTTGATGGTGCTGTAAATGGCGGGAAGACGTCAACCGAATTCAAAACTTGGGTTTACACTGTTCCTACATCATGCCCAGAAACTTGTGATGGAGTAGCCATAGTAAATACTTTAAAAAACAGTGGATCGGTTTCTATTTTCATCGATGGAAACGAAATTGTTGGCAACTCAGTTTCTGATCTTTGTACTGGTATTCACGACATTATAGTGATAGACAACAATCAAGACTCTATTGTTTACGACTTTTATGTTCCTGCTGGTAGAAGCATAGAACCTGACTATGAAGAAAACATTACAGATGCTTCTTGTCCAACCTGTGCTGATGGTAGTGCAACTATATCATTTAATGCTATCAAATCGCCGTACACCATATCATGGGATGTTACACCTAGTGTTAGCGGAGAAACTCTATCGAATGTACTCCCTGGCACATACCGATACTCAATCATCGATGGTTGCAATCAAGAAATAACCGATTCAGTAACTATAGCTTCGGCAGTGGGCATTGATCAGTTGGATATTACAGATGTTAAACTCGCACCTAACCCTACAAAAGGAATGATCAACATCAGTTTTCCAAAAATGCAAAATCTCAATTCAGCTACTGTTTACGATTTGAGCGGCAGAAAGCTTTTAGAATTGAAACACATTGGCAAAACCAAAAATGTAACAGTAGATGCTTCGAGTTTAGAAATAGGCACTTACTTGCTTCAGCTTACAGATGCCAATGGACACGCCATTTCAACACGATTTGCAAAACACTAAAAAGTGTTCATTTTATTCATTAAAAAAGAGCCTCAAGGGGCTCTTTTTTAATGCTTATATTTTGGTGTTATCTATCCCAATTGCGGAGCCAACCAAGATGATTTAGCGGGCAACCATTCGGCGATATAAGACGCTTTATCGGTACTAAGATGATTGAATACTACAGCATTCTGAGGTAAGTTTTCCAACTCTCTATGATCGCCAATATGAATTTCTTCGTTAGAAGAATACAACAACTTCATACGGTTTAAAAACACGACACCTAATTCTTTTTCAAGCTGCTGTACAAATGCTACAGAACGATCTATGCTGCATCCACTAGCAGTAGCCATATCGTTGTCGACAATAACACTCAACAACACCTTGTCTTGAACAATTACTTCGGCTTTTAATGGAGAACCATGAACTTGCCACTGCGAAGCGAATTCTTTTCCAACTTTCAAAATAAAATCAACTTCAGATGCAGTTAATGCTCGTTCTGGAATGTAATTCCATATGTGCAAATCATCTGAAAAACCATTGGGTATATTAAAGGTCATCGGCGTGAGCTATCAATTCTGCGATATCCAAAACTTGAATTTCTTCTTCTTTATTGAAGTTTTTCACTCCGTCTGTCAACATAGTATTACAGAAAGGGCAACCAGCTGCAATGACTTCAGCTTTGGTTTCAATAGCGTCTTCAGTACGTTCAATGTTCACTTCCTTGTCGCCTTTTTCTGCTTCTTTAAACATTTGCGCTCCTCCAGCTCCACAACACAAACCTTTGGCTTTGCATCGTTTCATTTCTACTAGTTCGGCATCCAATTTTTCAATCAATGCTCGCGGTGCTTCAAAGACATTGTTGGCACGACCTAAATAACATGGATCGTGGAATGTGATTTTCTTTCCTTTAAAAGCTCCGCCTTCTTTGATGGTCAATCTACCGTCTTCTATTAACGAATTGATGAATTGACTATGGTGCATCACTTCGTAATCGCCACCAAGGTTTGGATATTCATTTTTCAAGGTATTGAAGCAATGAGGACAACCTGTAATGATTTTTTTAACGCCATACATATTCATCACCTCGATGTTTTGTATAGCCATCATTTGGAAAGTAAACTCGTCGCCTGCTCTTTTGGCTGGATCGCCTGTACAAGATTCTTCTGTGCCCAATACAGCAAATGAAACTTCAGCTTTGTTCAATATTTTAACAATGGCCTTGGTGATTTTTTTTGCACGGTCATCAAAACTTCCTGAGCATCCTACCCAAAAAAGTACTTCTGGTGTTGTTCCGTTGGCCATGCATTCGGCCATAGTAGGTACATGTAACATAATTCTATTGATTTAACCAAAAATGAATTTGGTGTAATTTTTATTCTTCGAAAACTTCTATTGTTTTTTCCATTCTCACTAAGTGTGAAAACTTCCCCTCGTAGCGAGTAGCTCTTACCATGTGATTATCTATCCAATGATAATTTCCTCCACGTGGTTTGCCCATCACCATGCCATGGTATTTGAAACCATTATCTTTCAACCATTTGGTTGTTACCTCTCGGTGCGATTCCAGTCGAGACGTAAAGAATGTAATGATATGACCTTGATCGTACCAAGCATTCAAAACTTTCAAAGCTTCAGGATAAAGCTCAGCAGTAGCCATTCTCTCAGGCTCTTCGTTTGGTATATCGTCGCAAATAGTTCCGTCAATATCTATCAGATAGTTTTTTACTTCTGATGGCAATATGGGGCTTGCGTTTTTCCCGTCTTTGTCTTTTATCCCTTTTAATTCCATGATTCCTTTATGAGGTTAAGCTTCGTCTTTCCAATTCAAACGATCGCTTTGTGAAAACGCCCAAGGTGCAGCATTGTTTTGCACATTGTTGGTCATGGTAGTCAATTCACTCGGCATCTTACTTTGTTCCATCACCAAGTTTCTTCTCAACTCAATGATGATGTTCAATGGATCGATGTTAACAGGACAAGCATCGGTACAAGCATTGCAAGTTGTACAAGCCCATAATTCTTCTTCAGAAATGTAATTGTCTCCTAAAAGGCTGTTATCGTCGGTATAATCGGCTCCGTTTTTACGAACCAAAGCCCCCAACTCTTCTGCTCTATCGCGCGTATCCATCATCACTTTACGAGGCGATAACTTTTTCCCCGTAATATTCGCAGGACAAACACTCGAACATCTACCGCATTCGGTACACGAATAGGCATCCATGATGTTTTTCCACGTTAGATCGGTTACATCTTTGGCACCAAAACTTGGCAATTCGCCATCAGGTTCGCCACCGGCATAAGGATCAGCACTTGGATCCATCATCATTTTCACCTCTTTGGTAACATTTTCGTCGTTAGAAAATTTTCCTTTTGGCTCAAGATTAGAATAATAGGTATTTGGAAATGCTAAGAAAATATGGAAGTGCTTAGAAAATGGCACATAGTTTAAGAACGCCAATATTCCTACAATGTGAAACCACCAAGCTGAACGCTCGTAAGCAACTAAACCAGAATCGCTAAAACCTTCGAATAAAGGAGCTAATAATGAAGAAACAGGAAATGAACCAGCTTGTGCATAATGTTCTACTCCACGTTCTTGAAGAAGGTAATCGGCTGCATTCATACTCAAGAATGCCCACATCAGTAACAATTCAACCACCAAAATAAGGTTGGCATCGTTTTTTGGCCATCCCTTCATTTCTGGCAATCGGAAACGGCGAATGTGCATGATGTTTCGTCTGATAAGAAACACTACACAAGCCAATACCACCATCATGGCTAATATCTCGAATGAACCAATAAGAAAATCATAGAATCCACCCATAAAGGATAACACACGATGGGTACCAAAGATTCCGTCTATGATGATTTCTATGACTTCTATGTTGATGATTACAAACCCAACATAGATAAGAATGTGCATGATACCGGCTACTGGTCGCGTAACCATTTTACTTTGCCCAAGTGCTACCAACATCATCGTTTTCCAACGTTCGGCTCTATTTCCAGACAAATCTTTGTCTTTCCCTAAATTGATGTTGCCCCGTATTTGACCTATTCGCTTAGCGAAAATAAAAACGGCAGCCGCTAGAATTACTATAAATACAATGTTTCCAATTCCGATGTGCATACTAATTTTCTTCTAGGATTTTGTTCAATTTCTTCTCTTGTCGAGGCGTTAAGTTAACCCCTTTATCTTTTTTTCCAAATATGGAGAAATGAACATATCGATTAGGATTGGCTTTCATGTCTTCCAACAAAGCCTCCATATCATTCATATTGCGCATAACCGCATTATGTAAACTATCTGTTTTCAACAACTTACCTAAAGATCCATCACCTTGGTTAATGCTTTCCAACATAACACTAGCATCCATTAAACTTTTTTCAAAAGCTTTAAGTGCTGCAGGTAAATTACTACTCGCTAAACTGTCTGAAATCTCTGAAATGTTATCTATCGTATTGCTGATTTGAGGTTTTTTATCCTCCATAATACTGGTTGCACTTTCTAAATGCTCCAATGTTTTTTCGATGGTAGATTTTTGACTGCGCACTAATGTATCGATGCGTTTGGCCGTGCTAGCAAACGCTTGCAAAGTTTTAGACAAACTCTTTACACCGCGCTGTATATCGCCTACCGAGCCATCGTTTAAAATAGAATTTACCACAGTAAAAACTGAATCAATTGAAGAAATTAAATTTTCAGCCTTGTTCTTTATGGGTGCTATTTGCTGATTAACAGCATCTTTCAAGCCTTCTTCGATTTCAGTTTCTAAGGTATCGCCAGCATGCAGTATTTCTGTTGAATTCCCTAAAAACAAAACCACAGCTTTACTACCTAATAAATCGGAACTTGTAATTCTTGCAATACTACCTTTTGGTAAACTCAATCTTCTATTCTGAATATTGAGTTTTACATCAATGTTTCCTGTTTCAGGATTTAAAAGCACGCTTTTTACAGATCCTACTTTCAAACCTTTGTAAGTAACAGGGCTGGAATTCACCAAACCATCAACATGATCGTAGACAGCTACAAAGGTGTGGTTCTCTTTGAAGATGTTTTTGCCTTTTAGGAAGTTGATTCCAAAAACCAATAAGCCAATGCTACAGACTAATATCAGTCCTATTTTAAATTCTCTGCTCAAAACTTTATTTATTTAAGGCCTCTGAAAGGGCGATTGGTTTTCCGTTTTTCAAAGCTACAACAAATGCCGATTTGAATCCCATTTTTTTAGCTGCAGCCACATCTTGCTTAGCATCTTTGTACTCTAACTGCGTTTTGTAAAAGTACTTATACCGTCCATCGAGTTGCAGTTCTTCTAATTCTCCACCATCGAATTTCCGTTCTTCTCGAGTGAGTTGTTTTGCCGACGACATGACTTGCACTTTATAAACCAGTTCGTATTTCTTTTGCAAATCTTTTGGTTTTTCATCTTCAACTAATTCCTTAATGGCTGGTCTCGATTCTTCCGAGCGATCTACTATGTCTTGCAAACCTTCAACTGTGTGTTTATAATCTCTAAAAGCTCTGTAAATAGCTGAAGCGATATATGTACGTCCTTTCTCGGAATTCAAATAGTCTTCTTCTTCTTTATTGCTTAAGAAGCCCATTTCTATTAGTGCCGATGGCATAGTTGTTCTGTTCATTACAAACAATACCGATTGCTTAACACCTCTAGACTTCCTACCAACCCGTTCTTTGAATTGTCTTTCAACGAAATTGGCAAAGTTGATGCTTTGATCTAAAAAAGCATTCTGATACAAAGCAGCAATGATGTTCGATTCTGGATTATTCAGATCCAAACCATCGTAATTTTGCTCATAATCGTCCTCCATAAAAATTACAGCATTCTCTTTTTTAGTTAGTTCTAAATTGTTTTTACTGTATTTGAAACCCATTACATATGTTTCTGTACCATATACACTGGTATTCTTAACCGCATTACAATGGATAGACACAAACAAATCTGCTTGAGCATTATTGGCTATTTCGGTGCGTTCATGCAAAGGCAAAAACACATCGGTTTTGCGTGTATAAATAACTTTTACATCCGGAAAATTTTCTTCAATGTAAGCCCCTACCTTAAGTGTAACATCTAAAGCAATATCTTTTTCACGTTCTTTATACCTTCCCGTACCTAGGTTTCCTGGATCTGTTCCTCCATGTCCGGCATCTAGAACAACAGTATGGATACCTTGTCCAAAAGAAAATACAGATAATAATATTGCTGCTAAGCAGAAAACAAGTGATTTATTGATCATCATAGACAATAACGTTGGTCAAAGTTTGTTTAGCTTTGGCGCGGTTTATGCAATTTAACATCAAAAATAGAGCCTAAAAGCATCTATTCTATTTTTTAATGAAGCAATCTATTACGAATGTGTTGTTGATAACCATGGTTATCGTCTTGGGATTTGCCACTTCTTATGGTCAAATTACCGATACTACAGCTGTGGACAGTACTTTCGTACCTGAAATTAAGGACTACACCATAGATTCTACTTTCGTGAGTTTGGTGGATTATGATGCCGACGATTCGTTGATTTTTGATTACCCCAACTCCACAGTTTACATGTACGGTAATGCCGTAATAAATTACGAAGACCTAGAACTGAAGGCAGATTACGTTGCGTTCAACTACGGAACCAACAATGTAATTGCAGCTGGTAGAACGGATAGTACAGGCAAGGTAATTGGCAAACCGGTTTTCACTGATAATGGTCAGAGTTTTGACGCAGATTCTATTAAATACAATTTCAAAAGCAAGAAAGGCATCATCAAACAAGTAGGTACAGGAATTGCCGATGGGCACGTTTATGGGAAAACCGTTAAAAAAACAGAAGACGATGTGATGTACATCGAAAACGGAGAATACTGCCCTTGTGAAGATAAAAATGCCATTACCCGAATTAGAGTCAACAAACTGAAAGTGATTCCAGAGAAAAAAGTGATTTCGGGCCCTTGGTTTTTGAAAATTGGAAAGATCCCTACTCCACTTGGCTTCTTCTTAGGGTATTTCCCTAACCAAACAGGCGAATCGGCGGGAATACTGATTCCTCGTTATGGCGAATCGGCACAATTGGGTTTTTTCTTACTCGATGGAGGTTGGTATCAACCCCTTGGAAAAAATGCCGATTTGCAAGTTACAGGTGATATTTACACCAAAGGATCGTACGGCATGAAAAGTATTTTCAGGTACAAAAGTCGTTATCGTTTTAATGGAAATTTGGATTTAAAATACAACGTTATAAAATCGGGAATTGCAGGCCTTCCAAGTTCTTCGGAAACGAAAAACACGTTCATACGTTGGAGCCATATTCAAGATCCAAAAGCAAGGCCCAACACCAATTTCAATGCAAGCGTAAACATCGGTAGTAACTCAACTTTCAGAAGTTCTATCAACACCGATATTCAAGATTTTTTAACCAATACATTTCAGAGTAATATATCTTATAGCAAAAGATGGGCTGGCAAACCCTACAACCTTGCCATATCGGGTAGTCATAGCCAAAACACTCAAACAAAAATCTTCAATCTTTCGCTTCCAAATGTTACCTTCAACCTAAGCCGTGTCAACCTGCCTCTTTCATTTTTGAAGAGCAAAACCAACAGCAAAAATACTTGGTATGAAAACATTGGTTTTAACTACACAGCAACAGCCAGCAACCGAATTACAGCCAACGAAAGTGCGCTTCGAATGGACAGTCTTAACCAACTTATTAACAGCAGTAGAAACGGTATACGACACAGTGCTTCGGTTAGCACCAACATCAATGCTTGGCACTTCATAGTAAACCCGAGCATCAATTTTACCGATCGAATGTATTTCGACAAATTGGATAGAAGCTATGATATTGCCCGAGACCAAGCTGTAATTGATACTATTGCTCGTTTTTCTAATGTTTACGATTACTCTTTCAACACCCGTGTAACCACCAAGTTATACGGAATGTACCGTTTCAAAAAAGGGAAAGTAAAAGCCATTAGGCATGTCATGATACCTAGTGCTACTTTAAATTACTCACCTGGTTTTGATCAAAGTATTACCGGCAATTTCGGTGATTCTGCTTCGCTTGTTACTTACGATCCGTACAGCATAGGTATATATGGTACTACTTCAGCTCAAGAAGTTGGTGGTTTGGCTTTAAATCTGCAAAACAATGTAGAGATGAAGGTGAATACTAAAGATAAAGATGGCAATAGCTCAAGCAAAAAAGTTAAGCTTATTGACGCATTATCTTTAAGTAGTTTTTACAACGTTTTCAAAGACTCGGTACGGTGGAGCAACGTAAACACAAGCTTCAGAACCAGTTTATTTCAAAAAGTAAACATCACTGCCAATGCCGTATTCAATCCTTATCAGATAGATACCGCTACGGGGCAAAACATCAATACCAGTTTGTACAAAAGCACAGGACAACTTGCTAGAATGAGCAATGCTAATTTGGCCTTAGGCTACAATTTTAGACTGAGTGATTTTTGGGATAAATTCAGTGATAAATCCATGAATTTGAGTACAAATGCCAATATCAATTACACGTACAGTTCGTTTTATAGCACTTCTGAAAAGCAGTACAACGAATCATTTACTAAAAGTGTAACCTTTAGTGGCGACTTAAAATTCTTAACCCGTTTTAGTGTGGGTTACTTTACCGGATACGATTTTGTAGCTAAACAAATGACTCCAACAACGTTGAATCTATATGTAGATTTGAATTGCTGGGAATTCAGGGTAAATTACATCCCAACAGGTTTCTTAAAAAGCATACAGGTTTCACTCAACATGAAATCAGCGATATTGAAAGACGTAAAAATTCAACGACGTAAGAATCTTTCTGATAACAACGGACTATTATTCTAAAACATTATGCGATTTCTTAATACCGACAAAGCACCTAAAGCCATAGGACCTTATAGTCAATGCACTGAAGCCAATGGCACGTATTATTTATCAGGACAAATTGGATTTGACCCAACCACAATGCAATTTGCAGGGGCCAGTGTTGAAGAACAATGCAAACAAGTTTTCAAGAATATTAAAGCCGTATTAGCAATAGACAATCTCAACTTAAACAACATCATTAAAGCCTCAGTATTTCTTACCGACATGGCCAATTTTAGTGTTGTAAATGAGATTTACGCAAAGGCTTTTGGCGATCACAAACCGGCTAGAGAATGTGTGGCTGTAAAACAATTACCGGCTAATGCCTTAGTAGAAATAACCGTTATTGCTGTTCGATAACCGAGAGGCGTTTGCTTTCGACATAATATACCGCCAAAAACAAGCACGTAATAGCAAATCCTAAAATAGGTAACCCCATTTTATCGACAATCAATATAGGCAAAACAAGCTCTATCAATTGAGCCGTTAAATACCAAAGAAACCCTTGTGATTTGCCTTTAAAAAGCATGTAAACACCAATTATTGAACCCACTGCAGCAACCAACTTTATAGTGCTTAGAATAGGTGCTGCTGCCATAGTGTTTCCAATCAACTCCCATTCTTCTGGCTGAAAAACTACTTCTCCAAAAATATCTTCCATCATTTCCTTTACATCGCCTTCACGCATAAATTCTTGAATGGTTTCTATAAACAGTAGTGTAATACCATTAAAAAACAAGGCCAAACCATTGCCTATAAACGAAAGAACCCCTAGAAAGACAAAGAATCCACTGCGCGGTTTTTGAAAAGTTTCCATACCCTAATTTCTACCGATTAATTTATTGAATGCTTGACGCTGTTTGATGTCCATTGTCAACAATTCCACTTTAGCTTCTTTAAAAAAGACTCTATCGTTTGCTCTCATCATCAATTTACGTTCACCCAACTCATGTTTGAAATGAAAATGTATCTCATCTCTATGTTTTTCATGCATTTTGGCTAAAATTTCATCATTAACTTCTTCGCCATCAATACTGAGCAAAATATCGCCTTCGCATATTCCAAATTCTGAAGCATAACTGGTTTCGTAAACAGAAAGCACTTGATAATTGGCGCCCACTTTTTTTACTCGAAAACCTAAATAAGCTTCGCAAAAGTCTTCAACAGGCACTTCTTCTACAGCATAACCATTGTAGAACATAGCTTCGTAAGCATAGTATCTATAATCGGCAGTACCGTTATAAAAATCATTGAATAAAGTTTCACCTTCTTTTGGAATGTATTTGATTAGATAATTTTTCCAATCGTCTTCGCTTATACCATGTTTCAAGATCCGTTCGTCTTCGTACATCTCTCTCATCAAATCGACTAAGCCCATCTGATTTTTGGAATTCAAACGCATTAAATAGTCTACGATAAAGGCCAAAATAGCTCCTTCATTGTAGATTGACACTTTTCTGTCTGGTATGCCTTTTTCATATCCGTCTATCCACGTTTCGTAAGAACTATCGGCTACCGACATTCTAAAACGACCAAAGTTTTGAATGTAACGTGTGAAGTGTTTGCCCATTTCGTTACCAAACCAAGTACGATCGTACACATTGCCTTTTAGCAAATACAAATCGCCCATTAAGGTTGTAATTCCCTCGGCTATATATCCCAATTTACTTGGACATACTTTATTGAATTCATAGGGCATCCATTCAGTAGGTCGGATCGTTTTCACACACCAAGAATGATAAAATTCATGCGAGCTTACACCTAAAAGTGATTCGTATCCTTCGCCAAACAATTCGGCACTTGGCCCTAACATGATTACGGTACTGTTCAAATGTTCAACACCATGGTATGCTTTATGGTCAGTAATAATGTATACGTAATGATATTCCTTAGCCGGAAAACCACCCATATCGTTCATTTGCGCAGCCATAAAGCCCACAAAATCCTTACGCATTTTTAAGAAATCGGGTTCAACATTACCGACCATATGGATGTTAACATCTACACCTTTTAAATCAAACTGATAGCTTTTTAATGAGCTGCTCGCGTAAAATGGGGTGTCGAAAAAATGATCTACCGAATCGAATACAAAATCAAACGCATTCTCCGACTTTGGCAAACCACCAGCAATATCCCAACGCTGAGGATAATCCAAATGAACATGTTGTGGATCGAGTTTTAATTGCTCGGCATATATGCAAGCATTCACAGGATTTACATAAAATAAATCTTCACCACAATGGGTGCTACCGGCATTCAAATCTTTAGCGAAAAATTGATATTTCACTTGAAGTGTTTTTCCTTCGCATCCGGTTATTCTCCAATGATTTAGACTAACTCGTTCTGGAGTGAACTTAGTACCATCAACAATGAAACGCATTCCACGCACATTCTTCATGAAATTGCCTTCCTCATAACGACCTGGACGCCATAGTGGGAAAAACAAATCTAAATCCGTTGATATTTCTGAAACTTTAAATTCAACTTCTAACCAAGGAAGCTGTAGCTTATTGTAAGCCAATACATAATTGCAAATGGGCATAAGAATGATTGCTCTTTTAGTACATTCGCACAAACTTACGTTAAAATACAGAGCATGAAATACGATATTATTGTACTTGGTAGCGGCCCAGGAGGGTATGTAACAGCTATTCGCGCTTCGCAATTGGGTTTTAAAACTGCGGTTGTAGAAAAAGAAGCTTTAGGCGGTATTTGCCTTAACTGGGGATGTATTCCAACCAAAGCTTTGCTTAAAAGTGCAAACGTTTTTGAATACCTACAACATGCCGAAGATTACGGTATAACTGTTGAAGGCGGGAAAGCCGATTTTGGCGCCATGGTAAAACGTAGCCGTGGAGTAGCTGAAGGTATGAGTAACGGTATCAAGTTCTTGATGAAAAAGAACAAGATTGATGTTATCATGGGTACTGGTAAATTGAAGCCAGGAAAAAAAATAGATGTAGTAGATGCTGACGGAAAAAACACAGAATATTCTGCCGACCACATCATTGTTGCTACAGGAGCTCGTAGTCGCGAATTACCAAATCTTCCACAAGACGGAAAAAAAGTAATAGGCTACAGACAAGCTATGAGTTTGGAAAAACAACCTAAGAAAATGGTGGTTGTTGGTTCTGGAGCTATAGGTGTTGAGTTTGCTTATTTCTACAATGCTATTGGTACAGAAGTAACAGTAGTAGAATATTTACCAAACATTGTACCTGTTGAAGATACCGAAGTTTCTAAGCAATTGGAACGCTCATTTAAAAAAGCAGGTATCAAAGTAATGACCAATTCATCGGTTGAAAAAGTAGATACTTCTGGAACGGGATGTAAGGTTACTGTAAAAACCAAAAAAGGCGAAGAAATTATCGATTGTGATATCGTTCTTTCTGCAGTTGGTATTGCTGCTAACATCGAAAACATTGGTTTAGAAGATGTTGGAATTGCTACCGATAAAGGCAAAATAATGGTCAACGATTTTTACCAAACCAACATGCCTGGTTACTATGCCATTGGCGATTGTGTACCTGGACCAGCATTGGCTCACGTAGCATCGGCTGAAGGCATTACATGTGTTGAAAAAATTAAAGGACACAACGTAGAAAAAATCGACTACAACAACATACCAGGCTGTACTTACTGTAGCCCGGAAATTGCTTCAGTTGGTTATACCGAAGCCGCTGCCAAAGAAGCTGGATACGATATTAAGATTGGAAAATTCCCATTCTCAGCATCAGGAAAAGCTAGTGCTTCTGGAGCTAAAGACGGTTTTGTAAAACTTATTTTCGACGCAAAATATGGTGAGTTATTAGGTGGCCACATGGTAGGTGCTAACGTAACTGAAATGATTGCTGAAATTGTTGCCGTTAGAAAATTAGAAACTACGGGTCATGAATTGATCAAAACCATTCACCCTCACCCAACGCTTTCTGAAGCGGTTATGGAAGCAGCTGCTGCAGCTTACGATGAGGTGATTCATATCTAATTTTAGATTTCAAATTCTATTTCAAAAGCAGTTCAGTAATGGACTGCTTTTTTTATGCCTAAATGGATAGTAAATACAAAACATCAACAAAGATGTCGAGCAAAACATCTGCTGCAATTGTGAAACGGCTCATGGGTACCGATTTGGTAAAACGTGCAGCAACGACATAAGCCGATACTTTAGAAGCATCGTTCCATTCTTCTGCATCAAAGCATAGATAATAACAGTCTTCTACCCTATCCAAAGAAAAATAGGCTGTTAGAATGACTTCTTCATTCAAACGGTAAACCCAACCATCTTCGGTTTGTTGTTCACTAATTATTTGCCCCATATTTAGCTTCCATTTACCTTTTTCAAACTCTGCAATTACGCTATCGTTGAAGTACAATACCTCCCCTTTTTCAAGGCGAAACAAGTTGTTGGACGTCTGAATAAAATGGGTTCTTTTCTTTCTAGAAACACTGAAATCTAAACGATGATTTACATCAACAACTTCAAAATAATCTGAAGCACTGTAGTTGGTTGGAATGACTGCGCCATGGCACACATTATCTTGTCCAAACAATAGACTAGACAAGGCGAAAAACATGAAAATAAATACCGCTTTCATGCCCTTAATGTATTAATTATAAAGCAAGTAAGGTTTTCTGTCCGATTTGAATTTTGTCAACCCAGTTTGCCAAGTGCGTTTGATTTCAGCTTCCGACATTCCAGATTGTATTTGTCTCAACAATTCATCCGTACCTGCCAACAATCTGAAAAAACTTTTATTAAAAAACTGTTCTTTGATAGCATATCGATGGTAAGTATCTATCAGGTAGGACAAATTGAGACCTGCTCCAAGTTGTACTTTTTGATCGCGCAAATCATACCCATAACACACTTTACCATTCAACTTAGGATTGGATGCTCCCTCAATTGGATGAGGGGTAAAAGCAAATTTTTGTACTTGATTTAGAAATGGATGCCCATACACTTGAAAAGGATAATCGGTACCTCGACCTATAGAAACAATGGTCCCTTCAAAAAAACATAAAGAAGGGTACAAACGAATGGATTGATGATTCGGCAAATTTGGCGATGGCCTTACCTTCAAAGTGTATTCAGAAACTCGGGTGTAATTTTTAACTGGCACAACCGATAGCTTACATTTTACACCATTAGCTAACCAAGCTTCGTTGTTGATCATCTTAGCCAACTCGCCTAATGTCATTCCATGCAATACCGGAATTGGATGTATGCCAATAAAAGACGAGCAATTCTCTTCCAATATTGGGCCATCTATTCTATCAATATTCGGGTTGGGTCTATCCAGTACCACCACCTCAATTTGATTTTCAGCGGCTGCTTCCATGATATAATGCAATGTGCTTAAGTAGGTGTAAAATCGAACACCAACATCTTGCAAATCAAACACCAAAACATCTACACCTTTCAATTGAAAATCACTTGGTTTTTTATTCTTACCGTAGAGAGATACGCAAGCAAGCCCTGTCTTTTTATCTCTAGAAGAATGCACCTTTTGCCCTGCGTCGGCAGTGCCTCTAAAACCATGCTCTGGCGAGAAAATTTTAACGATGTCGACTTCTTTGGACAACAGAAAATCCACCAAATGTTCGTCCTTAACTAAGGAGCTTTGGTTGGCAATCAAAGCCACTTTTTTACCCTCTAGTTGTGAAGCATATAACTCGTATTGCTCTGCGCCCACTTTTATTTGAGAAAAAGCAAGTGTAGAAACAAAGCAAAGGCCAACAAGTATTGTTATTTTGCACAAAAAACTAGCCTTCGTGCCACTGCATCGGTATTTAGCCAAAAACGTCATCGAAAAGAATATGGGTAACAAAAGTACACCCATATTTAAACTTGGATTGGCCGGTATTATTATTTCCATTGTAATAATGCAATGCACGGGCTTTATTATCCAAGGTTTTAAGAGCGAAATCACCAATAAAATAGCCGTTTTCAATGGCTATGGACAAATAGAAAGTGGTATTTCATCTTCCCCTTTTCTTATAGCTAGCGACAGCATCAAAACGATCTTATCGGACAACAACGTTCTAGCCAATGCTTACCTAACAGCTGCCCTTACATTTCAAACCAAAACCGGGATAAAATCTGTCGCGATTAGTGGCTTCGAAAATTTACCTTTTGAATGGAATGCTGCTGATAGTAACGCCGTTTATGTAAGTCAAACCTTGTTTCAATCCATGGCTATCAATGCTGATTCTACAGCATCAATCATTCTAGCTGCAGGCAGTGAAAAATACAAGATTAGAAAACTAAAATTCATTCCTGTATTCAATAGTTATTTAGAGGAAATAGACGAAAAAATAGCATTTTGTTATTTGCCAAAATTGCAAGACGTTCTTCAACTCGGCGGCAAAGTTAACTTCGTTTGGACGGATTCAACAATTGTAGGAAACACAAAAAATATCGCTCAACTTACCCTTAATGGAGAAATACAGGTAATAAAAGGTTTTTCTATTCCTTATAATGATTCAGTTGTAGTTGAAATAATCGATGAAAATGGAATAAAATCTTCAGCAAACATCCATTCAAATACACCAACATTGAATACCCACTTCGGCTATGTTGATGCCATTCGCATTGAAAACAATGTATTATCTCCTTCCGAAATTGAATACCTTTTACCATACAATTTACTTTACACCACTAGCCAAGAATTGTACCCACAATTGTTCAACTGGCTAAAATTGTTGTACACCAATGTAACTGTCATCATTGCTTTGGTGCTGTGTATTGCCCTTATCAACAACAGCTCAGTACTGCTTGTATTGATTATAGAGAAAACTAACTTGATCGCCATACTCAAAGCCTTAGGGACACAAGAAAAAGACATTAAAAAAGTGTTCGCATACACCGGTTTCAAACTCAACGTAAAAGCTTTAATAATAGGAAATATAATTTCGCTTCTTATCGCTTTTTCACAATGGCAATGGCACTGGTTGCGATTAAACCCCAAAGACTATTTTGTAGAAGAGGTGCCTTTTAGCTTTGATATTAGTTTCTTTGCAGGCATAAGTTTAGCGTCGCTTATTTTACCCGTGTTGATAAGCTATTTACCGCTTAAAATATTAAGAAAAATGAATGCCGCAGAATTGCTGCGACTCAATTAATTATTATGAAGTATTACGATAACATTTTAGAAACTATTGGCAACACACCTTTAGTAAAATTAAACAAAGTTACAGCCGAGGTTGATGCTTTGGTTTTAGCAAAAGTAGAAACGACGAACCCAGGTAACTCGGTAAAAGATCGTATGGCTTTGCAAATGCTTTTGGATGCTGAAGCAGAAGGTAAAATCAAACCAGGAGGAACTCTTATCGAAGGGACTTCTGGCAACACCGGTATGGGGTTGGCTTTGGCTGCCATATCACGTGGATACAAACTTATTTGTACCATGGCCGATAAACAATCGAAAGAAAAAGTAGATATTTTGCGTGCTATGGGTGCTGAATGCATCGTTACACCAACCAGTGTAGCACCTGAAGATCCACGTAGTTATTACTCAGTAGCGCGCCGATTGGCTACAGAAATACCTAACTCTTTGTACGTTAATCAATACGATAACTTGAGCAACAGAAAAGCGCATTATCTTTCTACAGGACCAGAAATTTGGGAACAAACAGAAGGTAAAATCACTCACTTTGTAGTTGGTGTTGGTACAGGTGGTACTATTTCAGGAGTTGGAAAATTCCTAAAAGAAAAAAATCCTAACATCAAAATTTGGGGAATCGATACATATGGTTCTGTTTTCAAAAAATATCACGAAACGGGTGAATTTGATGAGAACGAAATCTACCCATATGTAACCGAAGGTATTGGAGAAGATATCATTCCAAAAAACGTTGATTTTGATATCATAGATGCTTTTGAAAAAGTTACCGATAGAGACAGCTGTCGTTATACTCGTCACTTAGCACGCCAAGAAGGAATCTTTGTAGGCAACTCTGCAGGGGCTGCTGTAAAAGGTATTCTTCAGAAAAAAGGTGAACTAACTAAAGACGATGTAGTGGTTGTTCTTTTTCACGATCATGGTAGTCGATATGTTGGCAAAATGTTCAACGACGAATGGATGATAGAAAAAGGATACATGGAAGAAGGCGAAAACATTTAAATTCACCACATTCATCGTATAGCAGATAAAACCCATGCCCATTATTGGAGCAAACCATATTGTAAATACCGACATCAGCGAGATTAAAATTGTTTCGCTGGTGCCAAGTATTACAGAACTACTTTGTCATTTAGGTTTTTCTAAAAACATAGTTGCTTGTACAAAATTTTGCGAGCACCCTGAAAGCTTAAAATCCAATATCAAGCAAATTGGGGGAACCAAAAACCCGAGAACAGACGATATTTTAGCGTTAGAACCTGATATCGTTTTTGCGAATAAGGAAGAAAACCGTAAAGAAGATGTTTTGGCTTTGAGTACAGCTTTGGATGTGCATGTAAGCGACATCAATTCTGTATCCGATTTTTCTGATTTTGTAACTGAAATTGGACAGATTTTAGCCATTGATAATACCGCTTCAGCATTCAATGCTCAATTAGATACTCTATTGCAGAGCATTAAAAATCTACCAACAAAAAACGTTATATACCTAATTTGGAAAAAGCCTTATATGGCTGCCGGTAAAGGCACTTACATTGACAGTGTTTTAGAAGCATGTGGATTAAATAACCTCATTACTCAAGAGCGTTATCCAGAATTAAGTATTGAAGAAATAAAGGAACGCCACCCCGAATGCATTCTTTTATCATCAGAACCCTACCCCTTTAATAAACAAGACATACAAGAAATGAAAAACGAAACCGTTACTGATGTAAAATTAGTAGACGGAGAGTTGTTTTCTTGGTATAGCAACCGTATATTTCATATCGAAAGCCATCTAAAAGCACTACACAATTACTAAATGCTAAAAAAATTAAGCCTTCTCATTTTATTGCTGTCAAGTACATTACTTAGTGCTCAGCAAAAAATAGGTTTGGTTCTTAGTGGTGGTGGTGCAGCCGGCTTAGCCCACATCGGGGTATTGAAGGCATTGGAAGAAAAACAAATACCAATCGATAATATTTCAGGCACAAGTATGGGAGCTCTCATTGGCTCCATGTACGCTAGTGGTTATTCAATAGATGAAATCACAAAAAACGTTTTGCATCCAGATTTCCAAGAAATTGCAAACGGCAAAATATCCTTGCACAAAAGTCATTTTTGGAAGTCAGATGACGAAAAATCTGAGTTCATTCGTTGGTCTTTCAACCCAAAACATACGCTAGAACAAAACATACCCAAGTATGTTGTCAACAGCAACAATCTTGAAAAGGAACTGAGTTCGTTTTTGTTTGCCCCAGAACTGATAATTCAAGGTGATTTCAACCAACTACCCATCCCCTTTATTTGCACAGCTTCGCTTATTCAAGACAAGCAATCCAAAGTCTTCCAATCAGGATCTTTAATACAAGCCGTAAGAGCTAGTTTAAGCTACCCATTTTATTTCCCAGCATTCTCGGTCAACGATACGGTTTACTTTGATGGAGGGCTTTATAACAACTTCCCTATACAACCCAGCATAGATCTTTTCGAAAACGATTTTTATATAGGATCAAATGTATCGTACAACTACGATAGCCCAAGTGAAGACGATGTAATTGAGCAACTCAAAAACATGTTAGTGGCCAAAACGGAATATTCACTTCTTAACCAAAAGGGTATATTAATAGAACCCGAAACCAACAGTGGCACATTTGATTTCAGCACACCTCAAGAACAAATAGATTCTGGGTATTCTGCTGCAATAAAACAATTAAAAGGAATTATAGGCGATAGCGTAAAGTTTAAAATACAAAATGAACGACGCCAAGCCTTTAGAGAGATTTGCACTATTTATAGAGAAAAAACACTTCCGTCGAAAGGGCAGTTTTTAAGAACCGATAAAAAAGCTAAAATAAAAGTCAGTGCAATTCAAGAAGCATTATCTGAATTTCATTCAGACCCGTTTATCGATCGTTACTACGCCTATATTATTGATAGCACTGTAATCTTTGAAAAGCGATTTAAAGAACCGTTTGAATTGAAGTTAGGTGGAAATATTTCGAGCAAACCAGTAAGCTCAGGATTCGCCCAATTGAAATACCGAAATATTTCACAAATACCATTGTTAGCCATTGCCAATGTACATTTTGGAAAATTCTATAGTTCAGCTCATGCGGGTTTGAAATTTTACTTCTATGGTCCTAAACGACCGTATATTTTAAGTACGAATTACACTCTTAATCGTTGGGATTACTTCAACAGTAAGGCAACTTTTTCACAAAAAACAGTTCCACCCTTTGTTATCTTTTCAGATGATTTTTTCTCAACCTCTTTATCAAGAAGTTTTGGAAAAAGCGGGAAAATTTCTATTGATATGAAAGTTGGTAAACAACGAGCATATTATTATTTAGATGATAATTTTTCAGGCTCCGACACCAGTGACATCAGTACTTGGACAGGAGTTAGTCCAAAACTTACACTCGAGCACAACACACTCAATTCACAAATTTATCCAAGCAAAGGAAGTCATATAAAAGCTTCGTTTACTATTTTAAATGGAAAGGAAAGTTACATCCCTGGTAATACTTCCATCGCTTCAGATGAAGCTGAGCATATTCTTAATTGGAAAAAATACGACCTTGAAGCAAGACAATTTTTTACTGTCAATGATGGATTTATAGGGTTTGGTGCCATGATGAGCATCAACACCGATTTTGAGTTTCAAAATTTTAGAGCTACACAACTATTTTCAAGCAAATTTCAACCTGTACAAGAGATGTTGAGTTTTTATGCTGATGATTTCCAAGCAACAAAATTTGTTTCGCCTATTTTAAGTTTTGGGATTACCCCCAATGATAAATGGCAAGTAAGAAACGATTTTTACTATTTCCAAAACATCAACCCCATTGAACAAGGAATAGCTCAAACTAGCTTGATTGGACCTACTTTTCCAAAAGGACAACCTGTAAATTCCTTTACTTGTTTTTATAAAACACCCTTTGGAAGAGCCTCAATAAGCCTAAATTATTTTTCAGGCTTATCGAAACCATTCTCAGTAATGTTCAATTTTGGAGATATTATCTTCAATAAACGTTTCTTCAATTAAGCTTCAGTAGCTGGACCTCCAAAATTCATTGGAAAGTGAACGTTTTCTTGCTCTTGCCCTGCATTGGTAGGTATAGGGCCATTGGCTTTTTCGTATTTAGCAATATTATCGTTCAAAGCTGCCATCAAACGTTTTGCATGGAAAGGGCTTAGAATTACTCGCGATTGAACTTTGGCTTTAGGTACACCAGGTACCACACGAACAAAGTCCAATACAAACTCAGAAAATGAGTGCGTAATGATTGCCAGGTTGGAGTATTTTCCTTCAGCAAGTTCTTCGGTTAATTCTATGTTTAATCTGTTTTCGTTGTTTTCTTTATTTGCCATAGCAGTAAAATTACATTAAAAAAAAACCCGCACAAGGCGGGTTTTTAAGTGAGTTATAAACTAATATTAGTTACGATCTTCCATTGGTTGTTTAACAATCAGAGCGTCTTCAATAGACTCTCCACCGTCAAGTTTAGCTTGAAGATCTGTCTTGTTAGCAACTTGCATACCGTTGAATACTCTTGCTCCAGAACCAGCCGGAATCAAGTGACCAACAATAACGTTTTCTTTAAGACCCAATAAATGATCTTGCTTACCTCTAATAGCAGCTGAGTTCAATATTTTGGTGGTCTCTTGGAAAGATGCCGCAGAGATGAAACTATCTGTTTGAAGTGATGCTCTTGTAATACCTAATAGTTTCGGGCTAGCCGTTGCAGGTACAGTATCACGAGCTTCAACAGGAGCTAAATCTTTACGTTTAAGTTGAGTGTTTTCGTCACGTAAACGACGTGCAGATATAATCTGTCCACTTTTTAAAGTTTCAGATGCACCCGGATCGGTAACAATTTTCTTACCAAATATTTCTGCATTTTCAGAGAAGAAGTCCAAACGGTTAACAGATTCGTTTTGCAACAAACGAGTATCACCAGAATCTAGAACATCAACTTTACGCATCATTTGACGTACAATTACTTCAAAGTGCTTATCGTTAATCTTCACACCCTGCAAACGATATACTTCTTGTACTTCGTTTACTAAGTATTCTTGAACGGCCTTACTACCTTTAATTTTCAAGATATCAGACGGTGTAATTGCACCATCAGATAGTGGGCTACCCGCTTTGATGAAGTCATTTTCTTGAACCAAAATGTGTTTAGAAAGAGATACTAAGTATTTCTTAATCTCACCAGTTTTAGATTCTACTATGATTTCACGGTTACCACGTTTAATTTTTGGTCCGTAAGAAACGTATCCATCAATTTCTGAAACAACCGCTGGGTTAGTTGGGTTACGTGCTTCAAATAATTCTTGAACACGAGGTAGACCACCGGTAATATCACCCGTTTTTCCTGATACTCTAGGAATTTTAGCGATGATTTCACCCATTTTCACTGTATCACCAGTGTTGATGTTAAGGTGAGCTCCAACAGGAATAGAGTAAGTTTTAATAATTTCTTTCTCTTTACCTCTTACGATATTGATGTAAGGAAGTTTTTTCTTATCTCTTGTTTCTGTAACAACTTTTTCCTTAAATCCAGTTTGCTCATCAACTTCTTCGCGAACTGTAAGACCTTCTTCGATGTTTACGAATTGGATTTTACCTTCTACTTCAGAAAGCATTACTGCGTTGTATGGATCCCACTTACAGATAGCGTCATCTTTTTCAAGAATATCACCAGATTTTTTCAATAAGATAGAACCATAAGGAATGTTGTTGTTACTTAATACAACACCCGTTTTAGGATCGATGATTTTAGCTTCAGAGTTACGGTTAATTACAACCTCAACTTTATCGCCATTATCTTCAACACGTGTAACTGTTCTAAGATCTTCTATTTCTAGTAAACCTTTATTCTTAGTCTTTAAAGAAGACTCATCTGTTACGTTAGATGCAGTACCCCCTACGTGGAATGTACGAAGTGTAAGCTGTGTACCTGGTTCACCAATAGACTGTGCGGCAATTACACCTACAGCTTCACCCATTTGAACCATAAAGTTGTTCGCTAGGTTGGTACCATAACATTTAGCACAAATACCTTTTTCGTTTTCACAAGTAAGAACCGAACGAATTTCAACTTCGTCGATGCCTGCTTTTTCGATTTCGGCAGCTATTTCTAAGGTAATTTCATCACCAGCAGCAACAATAACTTCATCTGTTTCAGAATTAACAACATCAACAACAGGTGTTCTACCCACTATTCTTTCTGCAAGTCCTTCAACAATTTCATCGTTTTTAACCAATGGAGAAGCAACAATACCACGTAGTGTTCCGCAATCTTCTGTAGAAACGACAACATCTTGAGCTACATCTACCAAACGACGAGTCAAATAACCCGCATCGGCAGTTTTCAATGCTGTATCGGCCAAACCTTTACGCGCACCGTGAGTTGAGATAAAGTACTCCAATACTGATAGACCTTCTTTAAAGTTGGCCAAAATTGGGTTTTCGATAATCTCTTGTCCTGAAGCACCAGATTTTTGCGGTTTCGCCATCAATCCACGCATTCCAGAAAGCTGACGAATTTGCTCTTTCGATCCACGAGCTCCAGAGTCAAACATCATATAGATTGAGTTGAACCCTTGTCTGTCGTTTTTCAAATTCTCCATCAACGTATTCGTCAATTTCGAGTTGGTGTGTGTCCAGATATCAATAATTTGGTTGTAACGCTCGTTGTTGGTAATAAGACCCATTGAATAGTTGGTCATAACCTCAGCTACTTGTTTAGTAGCAGCATCCACTAAAATATCTTTCTCCTTAGGAATGATTACATCAGATAAGTTGAAAGAAAGTCCACCTTTAAAGGCTGACATAAATCCAAGTTCTTTGATATCATCCAAGAATTGAGCTGTTTTTGCGATACCAACACTTTTCAATACGTGACCAATGATGTTACGCAATGCCTTTTTAGTAAGGTTTTCGTTGATATAACCAGCGCCTTCAGGTACTCTCTCATTAAAGAGAACACGACCTGTAGTAGTTTCAATGATTTCAGATTTCAATTCTCCGTCTGCATCTTTAAACTCTCTACGAAGTTTAATGAATGCGTGAAGATCCAAAGCTTTTTCGTTGTAAGCTATATTTACTTCTTCAGCAGAATAGAACGTTTTGCCTTCACCTTTTACTATTTCTTCTGGAGTAGATTTTTTACCCTTAGAGATGTAGTAAAGACCCAAAACCATATCCTGAGATGGTACCGCAATCGGTGCACCGTTGGCAGGGTTAAGGATGTTGTGAGATGCCAACATTAACATTTGGGCTTCCAAAATTGCCGCATTACCAAGTGGTAAATGCACAGCCATCTGGTCACCATCGAAATCGGCGTTGAAGGCAGTACAAGCTAGTGGATGCAATTGGATAGCTTTTCCTTCGATCATTCTCGGTTGGAAAGCTTGAATACCCAAACGGTGAAGCGTTGGAGCACGGTTTAGTAGTACTGGATGTCCTTTAAGAACGTTTTCCAATATTTCCCAAACGATTGGCTCTTTATCCTCAACTATCTTTTTAGCTAACTTAACTGTAGATGTTACACCACGTTGAATAAGCTTACGGATAATAAACGGTTTGTATAGCTCAGCAGCCATGTCCTTTGGAATACCGCATTCGTGTAGTTTCAAACTTGGTCCTACAACAATTACAGAACGAGCAGAATAATCCACACGTTTACCCAAAAGGTTCATACGGAAACGACCTTGCTTACCTTTCAATGAATCTGAAAGAGATTTAAGCGGACGTTGATCCTTAGATTTTACAGCTGATGCCTTTTTAGAGTTATCGAACAATGAATCGACAGCCTCTTGCAACATACGCTTCTCGTTACGTAAGATAACTTCGGGAGCGCGGATTTCAACTAACTTTTTAAGACGGTTGTTACGAATAATAACCCTTCTGTAAAGTTCGTTCAAATCGGAAGTTGCGAAACGACCACCATCCAATGGCAATAACGGACGAAGTTCTGGTGGAATAACCGGTACTTCTTTGATAATCATCCATTCTGGACGGTTCTCAATATGCTTGTTAGCGCCTTTGAAAGCTTCAACTACCTGAAGACGTTTAAGAGCCTCAGATTTTCTTTGTTGTGAAGTTTCATTAGCTGCTTTGTCTCTTAATTCAAAAGCAAGGTCTTCAAGGTTGATTCTAGACAATAATGATTCTAGAGCCTCTGCACCCATTTTAGCCACAAACTTGTTTGGATCTAATTCATCCAACATTCTGTTTTCTTGTGGCAAAACATCTAGAATATCTAAATACTCTTCTTCAGAAAGGAAATCCAAACGGTTCAATGGAGCACCATCGGTATTGGTTGCATTTCCTGGATTGATTACTACATACTTTTCGTAGTAAACAATAGATTGCAAAGTTTTAGTAGGCAAACCTAAAAGGTGACCTATTTTACTTGGCAATGATTTAAAGAACCATATGTGAGCAACAGGTACTACCAATGAAATGTGTCCCATGCGTTCGCGACGCACTTTTTTGTCGGTAACTTCTACCCCACAACGGTCACATATAATGCCACGGTAACGTACACGTTTGTACTTACCACAAGCACATTCGTATGACTTTACTGGTCCAAAGATTTTTTCGCAGAACAATCCGTCGCGCTCTGGTTTAAGCGTACGATAGTTGATTGTTTCTGGCTTAGTAACCTCACCAGAAGACAGATTTTTGATCTGTTCTGGAGAAGCTAAACTAATGGTTATTGTATTAAACCTTTTTGGTTCTTTTTTATCTCTTGTGTACGACATTTAAATTCAATAAAAAGGGTTAGTCAAGTGTGATGCTAAGACCTAGGCCACGCAATTCGTGCAACAATACATTGAACGATTCTGGTAGTCCTGGTTCTGGTATCACGTCTCCTTTTACTATAGCTTCATAAGCTTTTGCTCTACCCATTACATCATCCGATTTAATGGTTAGGATCTCACGTAGGATATTGGCTGCACCAAATGCTTCCAATGCCCATACTTCCATCTCACCAAAACGCTGTCCACCTTCTTGTGCTTTACCACCAAGAGGTTGCTGTGTAATCAATGAGTAAGGTCCTATAGAACGTGCGTGCATCTTATCATCTACCATGTGCGATAGCTTGATCATGTATATGATACCTACTGTTGCTGGTTGATCAAAACGCTCGCCTGTACCACCATCGTATAGGTAAGTTCTACCATAACGTGGAATACCAGCTTTGTCACTAAATTCATTTATTTGGTCAAGGGTAGCTCCATCGAAAATAGGTGTTGCAAACTTCAACCCTAATTTTTCTCCAGCCCAACCTAGTACTGTTTCGTAAATCTGACCTAAGTTCATACGAGAAGGTACACCCAATGGGTTCAATACGATATCAACAGGCGTTCCGTCTTCTAGGAATGGCATGTCTTCTTCTCTTACGATTTTAGCTACAATACCTTTGTTACCGTGACGCCCCGCCATCTTATCACCTACTTTTAGTTTACGTTTTTGAGCAACGTATACTTTTGCAAGTTGATTGGTGTTTTGTGGTAAATCATCTCCAACTTCCAACTGGAATTTAGAGCGGTTGTATGTACCTAACATGTCCGCGTTACGAATGTTGTAGTTATGAATGGCTGTTCTAACCATTGCATTAGACTCTTCGTTTTTCGTCCAATCTTTAGGATTTACTTCTGCATAAACTATACCTGAAAGTGCTTTATCGCTGAACTTAACACCTTTCTTGATCATTTCTACACCGTACTTATTGAATACACCGGCAGAATTGTTTCCTGTTAGAATGGTTTTAAGCTTAGCTACTAATGTTTGCTTCAATTCAGCTACATCAGTTTCGTATTGCTTTTTAAGTTTATCCAACTGTGGTTGAACCAATTTCTTGGCATCTTTATCTCCACGGTTAGCCTTCTTAAACAATTGTTTTTTGATAACAACACCACGGTTAGACCCTTTAGCACGTAAAGAAGCATCTTTTGCATCACCCGCTTTGTCTCCAAAGATGGCACGTAATAATTTTTCTTCTGGTGTTGGATCGCTCTCACCTTTTGGTGTGATTTTACCAATAATAACATCACCTGGTTCAACTTTAGCTCCAATTCTAATTAGACCGTAGTCATCTAGATCGGCAGTAGCTTCCTCAGAAACGTTTGGTAACTCACGAGTAAACTCTTCTTTACCACGTGAAATATCTTTTACTTCAAGTGCGTGTTCTGAAATGTGTATCGATGTAAAAATATCATCACGTACTACTTTCTCAGAAATTACAATCGCATCCTCAAAGTTGTAACCTTTCCAAGGCATGAAGGCTACTTTAAGGTTTCGGCCAATAGCCAATTCACCTAATTGTGTAGCATATCCTTCACAAAGCACCATGTCTTTCAATACCTTATCGCCTTTTTTTACGATAGGACGAAGGTTGATACATGTACCTTGGTTGGTTCTTTTGAATTTAGTTAAATCGTAACTTTTTACATTGCTACGGAAGCTTACTAATTCTTCTTGCTCAGTACGGGTGTACTCAATAGTAATCTTGTTAGCATCAACATAAATCACTTCACCTGGTCCTTCAGCATTGATCAATACACGAGAATCTCTCGCTACTGATTTTTCAAGTCCTGTACCAACGATTGGTGACTGTGGTTGCAACAATGGAACCGACTGACGCATCATGTTAGATCCCATCAAAGCACGGTTGGCATCATCATGCTCCAAGAAAGGAATCAATGAAGCTGCAATAGAAGCAATTTGGTTAGGAGCAACGTCCATGAACTCCAACTTAGTTGGCGGTACAATCGGGAAGTCTCCTTCCATACGTGCTTTAACTGTTTCGTTTAAGAAATTACCCTTATCATCAGTTGGCGCATTAGCCTGAGCAATGGTTTTTTCGTCTTCTTCTTCAGCAGTTAAGTATCTTACTTCAGAGGTATTAACAACACCTTCTTTAACTTCTCTATAAGGAGTTTCGATGAAACCCATATCATTCACTTTTGCAAAAACACAAAGTGATGAAATCAAACCAATGTTTGGTCCTTCAGGAGTTTCAATTGTACATAAACGTCCGTAGTGAGTGTAGTGAACATCACGTACCTCGAAACCAGCTCTTTCACGTGTTAAACCACCTGGCCCTAGGGCAGACATTCTACGTTTGTGAGTTACCTCAGACAATGGATTGGTTTGATCCATGAATTGAGATAATTGATTTTGCGTAAAGAATGCATTTACAACAGATGATAATGTTTTAGCATTGATCAAATCTGAAGGTGTAAATACTTCGTTATCACGAACATTCATCTTATCACGAATGGTACGAGCCATACGTGTTAAACCTTTTGCAAACTCAGCATACAATTGCTCACCTACTGTACGTACACGACGGTTAGATAAGTGGTCAATATCATCAACATCGGTTTTAGAGTTTTGCAACTCAATAAGGTACTTAAGGATAAGTACAATATCTTCCTTCGTTAATGTACGAGCTGAATTAGACTGATCAAGGCCTAATCTTTTGTTGATTCTATAACGACCAACTTCTCCTAAATCGTAACGAGTTTCAGAGAAAAATAATTTATCGATTGCGCTACGAGCCGTATCTAAATCTGGCGGTTCGCTGCTTCTCATTTGTCTGTAGATATACTCTACGGCTTCTTTTTCAGAGTTCGACTGATCCTTATTCAAGGTGTTAAAGATCATTGAGTACTCGTTAGAAGAAGCATCTTCTTTGTGACAGATAATGGTTTTGTTACCGCTTTCAAGGATAAGCTCTAAATGCTCATCTTCTACAACAGTATCACGATCAATTAAGATCTCGTTTCTTTCAATTGAAAGTAACTCACCAGTTTCTTCGTCAACTATATCTTCAACCCATGTTTTAAGAACACGTGCTGCTAATCTTCTACCTAATAATTTTTTGATGCCTGTTTTGGTAACTTTTACCTCATCAGCCAATCCGAACAAGTCAAGAATTTGACGGTCGGTTTCATACCCAACAGCACGTAATAGTGTTGTTACAGGTAACTTTTTCTTTCTATCGATATAAGCGTAAAGTACGTGGTTGATATCGGTAGTAAACTCAATCCAAGATCCTTTGAAAGGGATGATACGAGCAGAGTACAATTTAGTACCGTTGCTATGGAAAGATTGAGAAAAGAATACACCAGGTGAACGGTGTAATTGAGAAACGATAACACGTTCAGCTCCATTTATAACAAATGAACCTTTCGGCGTCATGTATGGGATATTCCCTAAAAATACTGATTGCTCAGTTGTTTCGAAATCTTCGTGCTCTTCGTCAGTACAGTACAGACGTAGCTTTGCTTTAAGGGGTACTTGGTAAGAAAGTCCACGTTCCATACACTCTTCTATAGAGTATTTGGGTGGATCTACGAAGTAATCCAGGAATTCTAAAACGAATTGTCCTCTTTGATCACTAATTGGAAAGTTTTCACTAAAAACCTTAAAAAGGCCCTCTGTTTGTCTATCCTCTGGGTTCGTTTCTAATTGAAAGAACTCTTTAAAGGACTTGAGCTGTATTTCCAAAAAATCAGGGTGATCAACCGCTGAATTAAAGGTAGCAAAGGAGTGTCTATTTTGTACGTTCACCGAAGTTGTCAAGATATATGCTTTTTAAACCTAATAAATTTTTACACAAAAAGGTTTGAGCCGCGTACCCAATGGATACGCGGCCAAACCATAAAATAATTTGCGGTTAGAACCGCGAGTAATTACTTAAGTTCTACTTCAGCACCTACTTCTTCAAGAGCTGCTTTCAAAGACTCAGCTTCGTCTTTAGAAACACCTTCTTTTACTGCAGTTGGTGCACCGTCAACGATATCTTTAGCTTCTTTAAGACCTAAACCTGTTTGTTCTTTAACCACTTTTACAACTTTTAGTTTTTGACCACCTGCTGCTTTAAGGATTACATCGAACTCAGATTTTTCTTCTGCTGCTGCACCTGCGTCTCCGCCTGCACCACCTGCTACTGCTACTGCTGCTGCAGCTGGCTCAATACCGTACTCATCCTTAAGGATAGTTGCTAATTCGTTAACGTCTTTTACTGTTAAGTTTACTAACTCTTCTGCTAATTGCTTTAAATCTGCCATTGTTTTGTACTAAAAAAATTAAATTAAAATTGATTGTTTTTGGTTAATGTGAAAGAGCTTATGCTTCTCTTTCGCTAAGGGTTTTAACCAGACCCGCAATAGTGCCACCACCGCTCTTAAGAGCAGAAATAACATTCTTAGCTGGTGATTGAAGTAATGTAACAATCTCGCCAAGAAGTTCTTCTCTTGATTTGATGTTTACAAGAGCTTCAAGTTGATCGTCGCCAATAAATACAGCTTCTTCGATCCAAGCACCTTTAACAACAGGTCTATCCCATTTTTTACGGAGTGCTTTGATCATTTTAGCCGGCGCATTACCAGTTTCTGAGATCATTAGTGCTGAAGGGCCTTTTAATACTGGAGATAATCCAGAAAAGTCTTTTCCTTCTACACGTTCAATGGCTTTTTGGAGCATGGTGTTTTTCACAACCATTAACTCTATATTTTCCTTGAAACATGCTCTTCTTAATTCACTGGTACGCTCTGCATCTAAAGTGGCGGTATCGGTTACATAAAGTACCGCAGATGCATTTAGCTTATCTACTAAGTACTCTATTTGTTGATTTTTTTCCGCTTTATTCATTGCGTATAAAATGATTTATGCCGATTAGGCTATTGATTTTGAATCGATCTGAATACTAGGGCTCATAGTAGATGACATCGTGATTTTCTTGATGTAAATACCTTTAGAGGCCGCTGGTTTCAGCTTGATGATAGTTTGAACTAGCTCATTAGCGTTGTCGAAGATTTTGGCTTCATCAAAAGATGCTTTACCAACAGCTGCGTGTACGTTACCGTACTTATCAACTTTAAAGTCGATTTTACCAGCTTTTACTTCAGTTACTGCTTTTCCAACTTCCATTGTAACAGTACCTGTTTTAGGGTTTGGCATAAGACCACGTGGTCCTAATACTCTACCTAAAGCTCCAACTTTAGCCATTACGTTAGGTGTAGTAATGATAACGTCTACATCTGTCCAACCACTTTTGATTTTCTCGATGTATTCATCCAATCCTACGAAATCAGCACCAGCATCTTTTGCTTCTTGCTCTTTCTCAGGATTACACAATACTAATACTTTAACGTCTTTACCAGTTCCGTGGGGAAGGCTTACAGTTCCTCTAACCATTTGGTTGGCTTTACGTGGATCAACACCCAATTGAAAGGACATGTCGATGCTCGCATCAAATTTAGTTTTCGTTATTTTCTTAACTAAATCTGAAGCCTCCTTTAAAGAGTAAGCCTTGTTTTGATCGTAAAGAGTTGATACCTCTTTTCTATTTTTCGTTAATCTGGCCATCTCAATTAATTGTTAGTAGGAAAAGAACCTTTTACAGTGATACCCATACTTCTTGCTGTACCTGCAACCATTTTCATAGCTGACTGAACGGTAAAACAGTTTAGATCGGGCATTTTGTCTTCGGCGATAGTTTTAATTTGATCCCAAGATACAGAGGCAACTTTCTTACGGTTTGATTCTGGTGATCCTGATTTCAATTTAGCTATCTCTAAAAGCTGTATTGCTGCGGGTGGTGTTTTGATAACGAAATCAAAAGACTTATCCGAGTATACAGTTATAACAACAGGCAAGACCTTTCCCCCTTTATCTTGGGTACGGGCATTGAATTGCTTGCAAAACTCCATTATGTTTACACCTTTAGAACCTAATGCTGGTCCTACTGGTGGTGCTGGGTTCGCAGCTCCTCCTTTTACCTGAAGTTTAATTAACGCTGCTACTTCTTTTGCCATTGTTTGTTTTTATATAAGGTGCTTGGTTGTATACTAAATGGAAGCTTTAGTGGTTACGCCCAAGCGTTCATTGCTATTATATTTTCTCTACTTGCATGAAACTTAATTCAAGCGGTGTTTTACGCTCGAATATTTTCACACTTACCACTAATTTTTTCTTTTCTTCATTGATGCTATCAATAACACCCTCGAAAGAATTGAATGGTCCATCTACTACCTTTACGTTGTCTCCAACGTTGTAAGGATTTTCTAATTCTACAGTACTTTCTGCTTGTTTGTCAGTTTCACCCAACATTCTATTCACTTCCGATTGTCTCATCGGTTGTGGCTCGCCACCTTTGGTTTCACTAAGGAAGCCAATTACGTGTTGAACATTTTTAATTATAAATGGAATTTCCCCTACTAGTTGTGCTTTGATAAAAACATAACCAGGATAGAATGTTTTTTCTTTGGTAACTTTTTTACCATTTTTAATTTGCAGTACTTTCTCAATCGGAATAAGAACCTCTTCAATTAAATGCTCAATACCTTGACGGCTGATCTCTAATTCTAGGTATTCTTTAACCTTCTTTTCTTTACCACCGATAGCACGAACTACGTACCATTTCAAATCGTTGTTCTCCATGATATTAAAGGTCTCCCAACAATTGATATACAAATCCTAGAACACCTTTCCAGATAGAATCATCAGAATTGATACCGAACACATAATCCATTAAAAACACAAGAAAGGCAATGATAGCTGATGCTACCAGAACCAAAATTGAGCTTGACTGCAACTCTTTCCACGTAGGCCAAGTTACGTTATGCATCAATTCGTTGTATGTTTCTACTAACTGCTCTTTCATTATCTTTTAACCGTTTCGGGGTTAGTTTGCACAGGCGGTAGGACTCGAACCTACAACCCTCGGTTTTGGAGACCGATGCTCTACCAATTGAGCCACGCCTGTGTATTATTATTTTATAAGAAATACCAAAGAAGGGACAAGCCCTTCTTTAGTTATTTCAATATTTTAGACTAATAATTAGTCAACGATTTCAGTTACTTGACCAGCTCCTACAGTTCTACCACCTTCACGGATAGCGAAACGAAGACCTTTGTTCATAGCGATTGGTGCGATCAACTCAACATCGATAGTTAAGTTATCACCTGGCAATACCATTTCACGGTCAGACAATGTGATTTCTCCTGTAACGTCAGTAGTTCTGAAGTAGAATTGTGGACGGTACTTAGATTTAAATCCTGTGTGACGACCACCTTCTTCTTTCTTCAATACGTAAACTTCCGCTTTGAATTTAGTGTGAGGAGTTACTGAACCAGACTTAGCGATAACCATACCTCTAGTGATTTGAGACTTCTCAACACCTCTTAAAAGTAGACCTACGTTATCTCCAGCTTCACCTCTATCAAGGATCTTACGGAACATTTCAACACCTGTAATAGTAGAAACTAATTTCTCAGCTCCCATACCGATGATATCAACTGGATCTCCAGTGTTGATAACACCTGTTTCAATACGACCAGTAGCAACAGTACCACGACCTGTAATTGAGAATACATCTTCAACAGGCATAAGGAAATCCTTATCAACCTCTCTCAATGGCTCTTCGATGTAGCTATCAACTGCATCCATAAGCTCCATGATTTTATCAACCCACTGAGCATCTCCGTTCAAACCACCTAAAGCAGAACCTTGAATTACAGGTACGTTATCACCATCATAGTCATAGAAAGAAAGCAAATCTCTTACTTCCATGTCTACTAACTCTAACAATTCTTCATCATCAACCATGTCACACTTGTTCAAGAAAACAACCATACGTGGAACACCAACTTGGCGACCTAATAGGATGTGTTCACGAGTTTGTGGCATAGGACCATCAGTAGCAGCAACAACTAAAATAGCACCGTCCATTTGAGCAGCACCAGTTACCATGTTCTTCACGTAATCGGCGTGACCTGGACAATCTACGTGAGCGTAGTGTCTTTTTTCAGTCGCGTACTCGATGTGAGAAGTGTTGATAGTGATACCTCTTTCTTTCTCTTCAGGAGCATTATCAATTTGTGAAAAATCTTTAGTTTCTGCAAGACCTTTATCTGAAAGTACTTTTGAGATAGCTGCAGTTAATGTAGTTTTACCGTGGTCAACGTGACCAATGGTACCGATGTTTAAGTGCGGTTTAGACCGATCAAATGATGCTTTAGCCATAGCTGGGTTTGTGTTTTGTGTTTTGTTTTATTTCTAACTACGCTTTGAGCCAATGACGGGAATTGAACCCGTGGCCTCTTCCTTACCAAGGAAGTGCTCTACCCCTGAGCTACATCGGCTTTGCGAATTTCTTATTTGAGCGGGAGACGAGGTTCGAACTCGCGACATTCAGCTTGGAAGGCTGATGCTCTACCAACTGAGCTACTCCCGCTTTTAGATATCAAATCGCTTTGATATCTTAAGTAATAATTGTGGGGGTGGATGGACTCGAACCAACGATACCTAAGGTGACAGATTTACAGTCTGCTGCAATAGCCACTATGCGACACCCCCAAAGAGCCTCTAGTCGGATTCGAACCAACGACCTGCTGATTACAAATCAGCTGCTCTAGCCAACTGAGCTATAGAGGCAATTATTATGTATTTAAAAGAACGCTTTAAGCAAAAAAACACCCCCTCATTGCTGAAAGGGTGCGCAAATGTAATAAGTTTTTTAATTATATCAAGTCTTCAAGAAAAAAAATTTACAATTCCACTAATTTTTCTTTGTGCTTCTTGATTTGACGACGCAAAGCCTCGACAACATCATCGGTTGACTCTTCAAAGCTCTTGCTTTGTTTTTTTGCAAATAATTCCTTTCCTGGCAAATTCAGCTTTATTTCTACCAGCTTATTCTCTTTGGTATCCGACTTATCTAGTCTAAGAAACACTTCTGCGTCTATAATCTTATCAAAAAAAGTTGAAAGCTTACCTAATTTTTGGTTAATGAAGTCCAACAATTTCTCGTCAGCATCGAAATGAATTGAATGTATTTTAATGTCCATATGTGTTATTTGGTTTTATGGTTAATGTTTACTCACCTCTTGGATGAGCCTTCTTTATTTCTGCTTTTAAAACATCTATACTATTGCTAGTATAGAGTTGTGTCGCTGCTAAAGAACTATGCCCGAGAAGTTCCTTAATACTGTTAATATCCGCTCCATTATTCAATAAGTGTGTTGCAAAACTATGCCTAAGCACGTGCGGGCTTGCTTTACTTATCTTAGAACAGCTATGAATATAGGTATTTACGATATTGTAAACAAACTTTGGGTCGAGTATTTGACCCTTTTTATTGTGAAAAAAATACCGACTATCTGATATGTATAAATCTGATGCCATATACGCATCCATATACGGTAATATTTGCGACAACAATGGCACCTCTCGCTCCTTTGCCCCTTTTCCTAAAACTTTGATTTTGTTTTGCTCTCTATCGATAGAATATTGATTCAATTCAATCAATTCTGAGCGCCTTAATCCTGTCGTGTAAAAGATTAATATGATGAGCTTGCTTCTTTCATCTAAATCATCAGCATTTTGCAATTCTAACACGCCGTTCTTTTCAATAATAAGATCGCTAGTTGGCACAAAAACAGGTAATCGCTTAGGCTGTTTTAAGTTTTTAATTTTTTGTGCTGGATTTAACTTTACAGCTCCTCTCGATTGCAAGAATTTAAAATAGCTTTTCACAGCCGACATTTTCCTGTTAATGGAAGAATGCGCCATTTTATCTCTATGCAAGGAAACCATCCAATTTCGAACATCGGTTTTATCAACCGTTTCATAATCAAAAACTCTTCCGTTCTGTTCTATAAAAACCTGGAATTGCTCTAAATCTTTAGCATAGGCAACCAAACTATGCTTGCTATAGTTTTTAATGTGCTGTAAATGCTGGATGAAAGGATCAAAAATATTGGACATAAAAAAAGGACCCCGAAAGGTCCTTTAAATGTATTCAAAATCTTAAATGATTAAGCTTCTTGACGAAGTTTAGCCACGTAGATTGCTTTTTTCAATTCTTCTCTATTTTTAATAGAAGGTTTCATAAAGTTTTTACGTGCACGTAATTCTCTTTTAGCTCCAATTCTTTCGAATTTTTTCTTGAAACGTTTAAGCGCCTTATCGATGCTTTCTCCTTCTTTCACATTTATCAACAACATAGTATAATACCTCCTTAAGGCCACAAAAGTAACAATTTATCTTTTGCTTTCTTTAATCTTTTAAAATATTTCTTGCAATTACTATTTTTTGGATCTCAGAAGTCCCTTCACCTATAGTACATAGCTTAGAATCTCTGTAGAATTTCTCTGCAGGAAAGTCTTTTGTATAGCCATATCCTCCGAAGATTTGAACGCATTCTGTTGAGTTTCTAACTGCAACTTCAGACGCATAGTATTTAGCCATAGCACCTTCTTTGGTCATTTTCTCACCTTTTTCTTTCAAATCGCACGCTTGGAAAGTCAACAATTCAGCTGCTTCAAGCTCTGTTTTCATATCAGCCAATTTGAATGCAATACCTTGGAAGTTTGCAATTGGTTGACCAAACTGCTCTCTTTCTTTTGCATATTTCACTGCTGCATCCAACGCACCTTCTGCAATACCTAATGATAGTGCTGCGATAGAAATACGGCCTCCATCTAATACTTTCATGGCTTGAATAAATCCTTGACCAACTTCACCTAGTACATTGTCTTTGTGCACTCTACAGTTATCAAAGATAAGTTCTGCAGTTTCAGAAGCTCTCATTCCTAATTTATTCTCTTTTTTACCAGAACTAAATCCAGGTGTTCCTTTTTCTATAACGAAAGCAGTCATTCCATGAGAATCGCCTTTTTCGCCTGTTCGAACAATAACCGTTGCTACATTACCCGAAATAGCATGTGTAATGAAGTTTTTCGATCCATTCAAAACAAAATAATCGCCGTCTTGAACTGCGGTTGTATTCATTCCACCAGCATCAGATCCAGTACCCGTTTCGGTAAGTCCCCAAGCGCCAATCCATTCGCCTGACGCTAATTTTGGAAGCCATTTTTTCTTTTGCTCTTCGTTTCCGAAAGCTAAAATATGACCTGTACATAAAGAGTTATGGGCAGCCATAGACAATCCTATAGAACCACAAACTTTAGCTAACTCTTTAATAGCCACTACATAATCAAAATAAGAAAATCCTGATCCGCCGTACTCTTCAGGAACAACTACGCCTAATAAGCCTAGTTCTCCTAGTTTTTTGAATGTCTCTACAGGGAATATTTGGTTTTCGTCCCAATCCATGAAGTTTGGGCGAATTTCTTTTTCAGCAAAATCACGCACCATTTGCGCAATCATCTGTTGGTTTTCGGTAAGTCTTAAATCCATATCGTGGCGAATTTATAAATTAAGAAGATAATGAGACTCAGTTGGCAAAATAGCCTTTCCATTTAGGACTTCAACAGCACCTATAAAAGAGAACCCTATAACGTTAGCTTTAGTAAGCCCAACTAAACTATGGACAGCTTTTGCCGTACCTCCAGTAGCTAAAATATCGTCGTGAATAAGAACTTTATCAAACTCGCTAATGGCTCCTTTTTTTATTTCTAAAGTATCGGTACCATATTCTAAATCGTACGTAAAGGATAGTACTTCACCTGGTAACTTTCCTTTTTTTCGAGCCAAAACAAATGGTATTCCCAACTCCATAGCCAAACTTAAACCTAAAATAAATCCTCGGCTTTCTATGCCTACTAGTACAGTTGGTTTTTTAGCTCGCCAAGTATCTGCAAGTGTTTTAGCTAATTCTGCCGAAAGTTGCGGATCTCTAAAAATGGGTGTTATATCTTTAAATAAAATGCCCGGTATTGGAAAATCTGGTATGGTTTCAATACAGGCTAATAATCTATCTTCTATCATTCTACAGTAATGTATGGTTCTACTTTACGCAACCAAATACTGTCCAAAACTACAATTTTAAGCAAGTCGGAAGTGGACTGATAATTACCGTGTTGCTTTCTGTAGTTTACTATCGATTTAACATGTTTATAATCAAAATAAGGATGCTTCAACAATGTTTTAAACTGCACTGTATTAATGTTAATTCGTTGCACTGCATTCGAATCTATTTCAAATACATCCAAATTATTGATCAACATCAAACTATCGATTCCATACACTTCAAACAATTGATGAGCACTAACAAAACCGCCTAATGCATCTCGATACTTCACTATTCTTGAAGCATACGTTGGGCCGATTCCTTTTACACGTGTAAATGATGCCGAATCGGATGTATTCAGGCTTAATTTGAGTGTAGTAAATGAATGGTTTTTCTGTTCAATTTTTGTAAACGAAGTCTTTTTTGAGTTTGGTTTTTCAGGTATCTGAACAAATGGCTTAAGCTTATTGTACAAAACATCATTCATTCCATACAATCTTTTAATGTCTTCAACTTTGTAGAAAACGCCCCCTGATTTGAGATATTTCACCCAATTTCTAACAAGGTTGTTGGGCATATTGATTTTCACTAAAAATTCTTCATCCACTGTATTGGGATTAAAGGTTTCTAGGTTGATGATATTTATTTCTTTCAGTAGCGTTTGATTTTCTTCAACATCGGCAATAAGGGTATCGATGTAAATAAGTTCTAACTCCGTACTGTTTTCTAATGTAGAAGATGGATACCAATAGACTTTGGTAAGCACTGCTGCAAAAAACACCCAAAACAAAAAAAGAAGGGCAATACGGCCCTTCTCTTCTGAATTACTGAATTTGAATGATTTTTTAAACCAATTTTTCAATTACTTAAATTTTTGAATCACCCCAGATTTTACACGTTTGTAATAATCCAACATGTCGGCACGAACTTCGCCACTAAGTAGCAATAAACCGAATATGTTAGGGAAAGCCATACCCAATACCATAAGGTCTGAGAAATCAAGCACAGCTCCTAGCCCTACTGATGATCCTACAACAATAAATCCTAAGAAAATGATTTTATAAATGATGCCTACAGTTTTACTTTCACCAAATAAATACGACCAAGCTTTTTGGCCATAATAAGACCAAGAAACCATAGTTGAGAAGGCAAACAGTAGGATAGCAATCATTAGTACCCAAGAGAACCAAGGGAAAACAGATGAATAAGCTGCTGATGTTAATTCAGCACCATCTAAGCCTGATGTTCCGTCTGCAAATCCTGTGAATATCAAAACCAAAGCAGTCATTGTACAAACCACTACTGTATCGATAAATGGTTCCAACAAAGCTACAGTACCTTCAGAAACAGGCTCGTTTGTTTTTGATGCAGAGTGAGCAATAGAAGCCGAACCAACACCTGCTTCGTTAGAAAATGCCGCTCTTTGGAAACCTACTATCAATACACCTATTACACCACCTTTAAGAGCTTCTGCAGAAAATGCTCCTGAGAAAATACTAGAAAAAGCTTCACCAATATTGGTGATGTTGATACCAATAATGATCAATGCAAATAAAACATAGATACCAACCATAAATGGAACTATTTTATCGGTAACCTTAGCAATACTCTTAATACCACCAATAATAACGACAGCAACTAAGGCTGCTAAAACAAAACCAAACCATGTTCCGTAAGGAGCTATGCTTGGAAATTGACCTGCTACTTGTGCAAATGCTTGATTGGCTTGAAACATGTTTCCACCACCAAATGATCCACCGATACACAATACTGCAAATATGGCAGCCAAAACTTTACCTAACGTTTTCTTTCCACGAAGTTTAAGTGCTTCACTTAAATAGTACATCGGTCCACCAGACACTTCGCCATCGGCATTGATCTTACGATACTTAACACCCAAAGTACATTCAACAAATTTACTTGCCATTCCAAGTAAACCAGCTAATATCATCCAGAATGTAGCCCCTGCACCACCTAAAGTGATTGCTACAGCTACACCAGCTATATTACCTAAACCAACTGTAGCTGACAATGCAGTAGTTAAAGCCTGAAAGTGAGATACTTCACCTTTATCGTTTGGATTATCAAACTTCCCTCGTACCAAATCAAACGAGTGCTTGATACCTCGTAAGTTGATGAAGCGCATTTTGATGGTAAAAAATATTGCACCAAACACCAACCATATAACGATCAGTGGAATTCCCTTTGTCACAGGTGTTCCATTAGGATTTAAGACTTGTTTTTCTTGAGACAATTTGATTTCACCAAACTGAACGGTTGCCAATGTTCTTTTCTTTTCAACAGTTTCTCCTTCTTTAGCATAGTGAATCAATCTTCCTTCTTCAACGGCTGTCAAGGTTATTGGCATCCCGTTTTTTGATTGAACTTCAGCAATTGCTTGACCAACGCTAACCGTCTCACCATCAGCAGCTAACCACTTGTTCACAACATAACTATCATCGTTAGTTGCAGGTAATTTCAGTTTTTCAACGTCTTTATAGATAATACCATCACGTAAACCCATTGCCATGAATGGATCCCAGAAAAAAGCCGCAGACAATACATTTACAATAGGAATGAAAGTACTATTGATATTCTCTTGAGCACTAATTTTACCTACACTGAATTTTGTTTTTACTTCTTGTCCATTAGCGTCGGTTACAACAACTGTATAGCGTGGTCCTTCTGCAAGACCGCTACTTTTAGAACTTGTTAATGGAGTAGATTTGTTTGACCAGAAATAAGTAAGTGGTTCTTGAAAATCTCCGGTTACAATAACTTCAGCTTCTCCGTTATTGATACTACCATCAGGGTTATGGGAATCTACCTCAACCTGCATTTGAGCAGAAAGCGCTTGGCTCGCAAAACAGAAAGTTACAATGAGTAATTTTAGTAAGGTTTTATGCATAATTTAAGTTAAAAACGGAAATATATTGTTTTTAGAGGAAAGACGCAGCCTTAATTTTAGGCTTCTAATTGATTTCTAAGAACCTTTAAAGCTTCTTCTAAGCTACGTGGATTGTAATTTATGGCTGATTTTGTCTTCGATAAATCAAATCCTGTTTTTGGTGGGCGGTTGGCTGGTTGATTCAGTTCAAGTGAACTTAATGACGCTACATTATCCATAGACAAGTCAAAAACTTTGGCAACCATAGAAATCAAATCAATGATTGAAACATAGTCTGGTCCAGATACATTGTACGTTCCAGAAATTTTATTTAGCGTAAATGCAAAAACAGCATCTGCTAAATCTTCTGCCAATGTTGGCGTACGAAATTGATCGTTTACAATTTTTAATGGTTCACCCTTTTTCAAAGCGCCAACAGCCCAAAGTGCAATATTGCTCCGTGTTAATGCCTTGGCTTGCCCAAACACCAAACACGTTCTTAGTATAGAACAGCTTAGTCCTTTAATTGTTTTTAATCCTGTTTCTGCATCCAATTTACTTTGACCATATACGCTCAAAGGATTAGCCGCATCTTCTTCAGTATACAAATCGTTTTTAGTTCCATCGAAAATAAAATCGGTTGATAAAAACGTAAGATGACAATTGTTGGCCGCGCAATAGTTAGCTATGGCCAAAGGTGAGTCGACATTAATACTCTGACAAATCGCTTGATTGTTTTCACAAAAATCAACATTGGTCACTGCTGCACTATGAATTACAGCATCTGGATTTATCTCTGTTAGAAGTCTTTCAACTTCATTCAGATTACCCAAATCAATATCATAGTAATTGTAGTTTTCTGCATTGGAAACATATCGATCGTCTCCTTTCGAAAAACAATACAATTCTACATCCGAGTGCTTCAGCGCTAAATCGGCTACTTTTTGACCCAACAAACCATTGGATCCCGTTAAAATAATTTTCATTAATCAATGTCCCAAACGGACGGTTTTTTATACCCTAATTTGAAATAGTTTTTATGCTCTAGCACAAATGCCATTATTAGGTAAATAATAACTGGGGAACCCAAAGTAAGGCAAGAAGCATAAATAAACCATATACGTATTGTGCTTGATTTGATACCCAATTTGGCACCCCACCAAGAGCAAACACCATAAGCTTGTTTTTCAACAATATGTTTCACTTTCGTTATCATTTCTATTTAGTTACTGAGCACTTTATGCCCAATGCGGCAATTTAAACATTTTTTCTCCGAGCAATAGTTTCTGAAGAGATGGTAAAATGCTTGTGAGTGTAATGCATTCTTGTTTGGTAGTCCCATGCGTTCTATATCCGATAACGCACTATTTTTTTCTGGAGGCAATTGCTGCAAAATACTTTGAACCATATCGATGCTAGCTCCACCAGAACGGCGCTTGAAATAAAAATAAAAAGGCAAAAACGCATTGATGATTAGATGATTAACAAATTGTGCACTTAATTTCTTTTCTCTTTGTGGGCTTTCTTTTTCGAAACCATAATGCGTCAACCAAAAAGGAGATGGTGAACACAACAGTAAATCTTTGAGTTCAGTATAATTGGGCGTAAATTCTAATAAATTAAAAAACCGTGTGGATTTATTGATCAAGGCTGAAAATTGTGCCAGACGTACAGCTGGAAAATTTGCAGGACGTAATCCTCCCCTATGCCAGATTGAAAATGGAATCGGTTTTAAATTGTATTTATTCTTTAAGTGTTCGAAACTTTGTTTCAATCTTATGTAGTGATCAACTTCTAGATCCTTTTCTAGAAAACCTGCAACACCAAAAACCATACTTTCAATGGCTATAATATCGCCTACATGTTTAGACAATACTTTTATTGAAAGTGATTTGCTAAGCATATCGAAACCCATTTGATTTATTTTTTGGCCAAATGCCAATGCCATCAATCGATAGAAACTTTCATTTAAATCGTATCCTTCTTCAATGTAATCGCCTTGAATGCGTTTATTTCGAACTTCAAATCGTTCAACAATTAATCGATCGATATAGGAATTGATGATAAAACTATCGACTTCTGATATTTTATTCTCACAAGGATATGCACTTGAAAGACTAAAATCTTGTAATCGGCTGATTATCGCTGGTTGTGCATATTGACCTAGCACCAACGTATTAGGCTTATGGCCCGATAGAGTCGAAATTTCTTTATCAAAGACCCAAACTACGTGAAGAATTACATTGTTATAGTTTTCATCTAATTGATGTTTGTGTAAATCCCAATCGCTGCTTTTGGTGTGAATTTCTACATTACCAGCCCAAAGTTGACCTCCAATTTCGATTTGAGCATTGCTAAAATCAGGTCCGTTGAAACTGTTTAATACACCTTTATTTTTCACAACAATAGGCAAGCCCTCTGCAGTAAACAAACTTGGTTGTACATATTGGTTTTGCCAAATAAAATGTAGAAATTCTTCTTTCATATTAGCTTAAGCGCCTATGAAAATAGAAAATTAGAGGGAGTATTTTACAAATACATCGTTATGATTTAGGACTAGCAAATCATTTAAAATGATTGAATATTCTTTCACCTAGTATTTGCTAATACTGAGTTAACAATATTACCCCAACAATGCAGCCATTTCTAGTTGCATTTTATTTGCGGCTTGTCTACATGCTTCTTTGTGAGGCAAATCGCTTTTAGGAAAAATAATTCCTCGAGATGAGTTAACCAACAATCCAACCTCGCTATTGGCTCCAGCATTGTAAACATCTTCTAATGAACCACCTTGAGCACCAACACCAGGCACTAAAAAGAAATGATTAGGCACTACAGCTCTTGCTTGTTTTAATATTTCAGGACGTGTAGCCCCTAAAACATACATGGTATTGCTGTCGTTACCATATTGAGAAGAGATTTTAAGAACATCCTCAAAAACATGGCAGTTATTCTCCGTTTTAATGAATTGAAAGTCTTGAGCACCAGCATTGGATGTAGCAGCCAAAATAATTACCCATTTATTCGGATAATCTAGGTAAGGCAAAATACTATCCGACCCCATATAAGGAGATAAAGTAATGGACGAAAAGCCCATTGTTTTGAAATAAGCTTCGGCATACATTTTAGACGTATTGCCAATATCTCCACGTTTAGCATCGGCTATTGTGAAAATGTTTTTTGGTATGTATTCTAGAGTTTTTTGCAAAGACGCAATTCCTTTTGCTCCATGACATTCGTAAAACGCCAAATTTGGTTTATAGGCAACGGCGAAATCTTTAGTAGCATCAATTACTGCTTTATTGAATTCAAATAAAGGGTCCTCAAAAGTTTTGTACTCTTCAGGAATTTTATCAAAATCTGGGTCTAATCCTACGCATAAAAATGATTTCTTATGCTGTATTTCTGCTACTAATTCTTCTCTAGTCATTAATGTTGTTCTTCAATACCTTGTAATTTTTCAAGGTTGTTTTGCATTTTCAAAGCACTAATAATTTCTTCAATATCTCCATTCATGATAGAACCCAAACTGTACAATGTAAGATTGATTCTATGGTCGGTACAACGCCCTTGCGGAAAATTGTATGTACGGATTTTAGCAGATCGATCTCCACTTGAAATTTGAGATTTTCTTTCTGCTGCTGTCGCTTGCTCTCTCTTTAAAACCTCTGCTTCGTACAGTTTAGTACGCAAGGTTTTTAATGCTTTTTCGTTGTTTTTAATTTGCGAACGCTCTTCTTGACATTCCACTACTGTATTGGTTGGTAAGTGAGTCAATCGAACGGCAGATTCGGTTTTGTTTACGTGCTGTCCACCTGCTCCAGAAGAACGATAAGTATCCTTCTTTACATCAGCCATATTCAATACAAAATCTATTTCATCGGCCTCTGGCAATACAGCCACTGTTGCAGCTGAAGTGTGAACTCTACCTTGGCTTTCTGTTTCGGGAACACGTTGTACACGGTGTACGCCCGATTCAAAACGAAGATTAGCATACACATCAGCCCCCATAACATTCATGGATACTTCTTTGTAACCTCCGTTGGTACCTTCATTAACCGTTACTACTTCGTGGCGCCACTTCATTTTTTCGAAAAAACGAATGTACATACGGTATAGATCTCCAGCAAAAATAGACGCTTCATCACCACCTGTTCCGGCACGTATTTCCATCATAACGTTTTTCCCGTCATCTGGATCCTTTGGAATTAGCATGAATTTTATGTCTTCATCCAATTGTGCTTTGGTTTCCTTCAATTCCTGAAGTTCTTCCTTTGCCATTTCCTTAAATTCAGGATCTGTTTCGGTAGCGATTACTTCTTCTGAACTGGCAATATTATCTAATACACTTTTGTATTGATCGTATTTGTCTACTATCTCCTCAAGGTCTTTGTATTCCTTTGTAAGTTTAGCGTAGCGATCGTTGTCAGCAATAATACTAGGGTCGACAATCATCTTCCCTAATTCAATCCACTTATCTTTTAAGCCTAAAAGCTTATCGAGTAATGCCATATTAGTGGTAAGTATATTCGCCTGTTTCGGTCGTGATTACAACTTCTTTTTTATCGGCTGCTTCGACATGCCCTACCACTTTGGCATCGATATCGAAAGATTTTGAAATCTTAATTATTTCGTTTGCAGTAGTTTCATCTGTATAGATTTCCATACGATGTCCCATATTGAAGACCTTGTACATTTCTTGCCAAGGTGTTCCTGATTCTTCTTGAATTAATTTGAATAATGGAGGTACATCAAACATATTGTTTTTAACCACTTTCAAATTTTCAATAAAGTGAAGCACCTTCGTTTGGGCTCCTCCTGAGCAATGAACCATTCCTCCAATTTTATCTCTATAACTTTCTAAAATCTTAGAGATTACTGGGGCATAAGTTCTAGTTGGCGACAAAACCAATTTACCAGCATTGATAGGGCTACCATCTACTTTATCGGTTAGTTTTTTGCTGCCCGTAAACACCAAATCGCTTGGCACTTGAGGATCATACGCTTCTTTGTATTTGTCTTTGTACTCGCTTGAAAAAACATCATGACGTGCTGATGTTAGTCCATTAGACCCCATACCGCCATTGTATTCCGTTTCGTAAGTAGCTTGGCCTGAAGAAGACAAACCAACTATAACCATACCGGGCTTGATGTTCGCATTATCAATAACCTCATCTTTTCGCATGCGGCATGTAACGGTACTATCCACAATTATGGTTCGAACCAAATCACCAACATCGGCTGTTTCGCCGCCTGTTAAATGTGCTTCTACACCGTGTTTGCGCAAATCGGCTAGTACGGCTTCGGTGCCTTCAATAATGCTCGCTATAACTTCCCCAGGGATGTTGTTCTTATTACGCCCTATAGTAGAACTCACCAATATATTGTTGGTTGCACCTACGCACAATAAGTCGTCAATATTCATGATAAGTGCATCTTGTGCTATGCCTTTCCAAACAGACAAATCGCCTGTTTCTTTCCAGTACATATAAGCCAAAGAAGACTTTGTTCCAGCACCATCGGCATGCATTACTAAGCAATGCTCGTCGGAATTACCCAAAACATCAGGAATGATTTTACAAAAAGCTTGTGGGAACAAACCTTTATCTAAATTCTTTATCGCGTTGTGAACATCTTGCTTATCAGCAGAAACGCCACGTTTTAAATACCTATCACTCATAAAATAAAAAAGCCTTCTTCCCTGTTATCAAGAAAGAAGGCGTAAAAATATTGATTTTATATCTACTTACCGAAATCGAAGCTGGTAATCATGAAAACCGTTCTTCTATTTACCTGATGTCCAATTTCTCTTTGCTCATCATTGGCCATGTTTTCAATTTGTTCGTCGCTTACTTTAAGTTCTTTTTCGCCATATCCTTTTGCTTTCATACGAGCAGGATCAATACCACGTTCAATTAAATACGTCACACAAGATTCTGCACGTCTTTGAGATAATATAAGATTCTCTTCATCATCGCCACGACTATCTGTATGCGCTTGCAATTCTATTGTAATGTTTGGGTTCTCATCTAAGATATCAAACAAAAATCCTAATGAATCTTGCGCCTGCTTTGTTAGTGTATAACTATTGAAGTTATAACGAACCTCTGGCATAGAAACAGGCTTATTGATTGGAGCATATTTAATTACAAAATCTTTTCGGAATGTTTTATCGTCGTTGATACCAGCAGTACTAAATTGATCGCGCGCAACAAGGTAATCTTGTTTCATTACTTCAATTATGTATTCTTGGCCTGATTGCAAATAACGTGCACTACCATTTGCATCAAATTTATAATTCCCTTCAGAATCGGTATTCAATGTGAACGAAATACCATATGCATTTTTTACTGTAATACCAACATCACTTACTGGTCTACCTGATTCTCTATCCAAAACTTTTCCTTCAAGAATAATTTTAGCTGGAGGATAAACAAAACTGTAGATATCATCTTTTCCTAAGCCACCATTACGGTTTGAAGTGAAAAAACCTTCAGGATTGTCTTTATTGAACACCATACCAAAATCGTCTTTAGGACTATTCAAAGGTGCTTTCATATTTTCTGGGTTTTCCCAACGTCCATCGCTAATACTAGATGCTTTGTATAAATCAAGTCCACCAAGTCCCACAAGACCGTTTGATGAAAAATACAGGTCACCATTTGGATGTATGAAAGGATACACTTCATTAGCCGAAGTATTGATTTTTGGCCCTAAGTTTTTTGGAGTACTCCATGATTTAGCTTTTTTATCGTAATTGGTTACCCATAAATCACGACCGCCCAATCCACCAGGTAAGTCGGCAGAAAAAACCATGAAATCACCACGTTTTGAAATGGCTGGATGCCCAACCGAAATTGAATCGCCTTTACCCATCTTAAGCTCAACCATGTCTCTAACATTTCTTAGGTCAGACCCAATAAAGTCGGCAGTAACGATGTTACAACCTAACTTTTCTTTCTTATCTACTTTACACTGAGTATAGTAAATAGTATTTCTTTTATAATTCAATGTAGCACTACCTTCATGCGCATCTTCCGTATTGATGGTAGGATTGAACAAATAAGGTTCAGACCAAACACCTTTTCTATCTTTTTCAGCAGCCCATAAGTCTTGGAAATTTTCACCAATTCTATCATCAAGATTATCGCCAGAACTTCCTTTACGACCAGAAGTATACATCACTATACTATTTCTTTTATCCGCAAAAGCTGGGGCAAAATCGTGTTCAGGTGAATTGATAGCTTTTTGATTTTTAACTTTCCACTTAGTTGGATTAGCCATCCATGAATCAGCAATTTTACATGACTGCAATAAATTCTTAGCTACTTTATCGCCTGTAGTTTGGCTCAAATAATCTTTAATATGTTTTTGAGCCGTTGCATAATCAGCCTGTTGCATAAATGCCATACCCAAATACAAGTACTGCTTTGGATTTGTGTGCTTCAATTGGATACTTCGCAAGTACCATTTCTTTGAATTCTCAATATCGTTTACATGTCTAAAACATTCAGCAATTTGAAAAACGACATACGCTTTAACTTTATTAGACGATTCTTTCTGGTAAGCATCACGATACGATTCTAACGCTGTAATGTATGCTTCAGAACGAAATAAATCATCTGCTTTTTCTGTGTTTTTTGACTGAGAAAAACTGCTTACTGAAATAAAGCACAGTAAAACAAGTAGTATTGAGCGGAAATTTGGCATAGTACAAATGTAGTATCTACTGATTAAAAAAAGCCCTTAAAAAAGGGCTTTTGAAGTTATTTATCGAAATTATTTTGTATAAAGTATCTCTCGAAGCTTTGGAAGCGGCCACAACTCATCATCAACAAGTATTTCTAGCTTATCTGAGTGGTATTTGATTTTCTCAAAGTAAGGCTTCACATTATCGCAATAAGCAAATGCTTTTTCTTCTCCACTTTCCAACTTATTTGCTTTTCGGCGAGCATTCACCATTTCTTCAGATAATATATACAACTGGCTCAAGTGCTCGTTTACTGTGTTAAGCAATTCTTTCTGCCCATTCAAGGCTTTACTATCAGCGCCAAATACAGCTTGCATACCTGTAATATTCTGAATCAAAGAGTTTTGATACTTAACCGCAGTTGGTATGATCATGCTTTTTACCATTTCATTCAAAATACGACCTTCGATTTGAATTTTCATATGGTATTTCTCCAATTCGATCTCGTGACGAGCAGCTAACTCTATAGGATTGAAGATATTTAAATCAGAGTATATTTTTTCCGTGCTTTTTGCTGCATAAACCTGTAAAGCACGTGGCGTATCTTTTAAGTTAGACAACCCTCTTTTTTCAGCTTCAATAGCCCATTCTTCACCGTATCCATTGCCTTCGAAGCGAATTTTTTTAGAATCGATGATCAATTCTTTTAATTCTTGGAAAATAGCATCGTCTTTTTTAACACCATCTACAATACGAGCATCAACATTCTTTTTGAAATTAATCAATTGATTTGCGATGATAGTATTCAATGCAATCATTGATTCCGCACAGTTTGCAGAAGAACCTACAGCACGGAATTCGAATTTATTTCCTGTAAAAGCAAATGGTGAAGTACGGTTTCTATCGGTGTTATCCAACAACAATTGCGGGATTTTTCCAATGTTCAATTTCAGCTCAGTTTTATCTTCTGGGCTTAATTGACCAATGTTAGCATTGTTCTCAATTTCATTAAGAACCTCAGTTAACTTAGAACCAATGAATACAGATATTATAGCAGGAGGAGCTTCGTTTGCTCCTAATCTATGATCGTTACTTGCTGATGCAATTGATGCACGCAACATGTCTGAGTTATCGTGAATTGCCTTTATGGTATTTACCAAAAAGGTTAAGAATTGTAAGTTGCTTTTTGGTGTATTGCCCGGTGCTAATAAATTAACTCCTTTATCGGTAGACAATGACCAGTTATTGTGCTTTCCAGATCCATTCAAACCAGCAAATGGCTTTTCGTGCATCATAACACGGAAATGATGCTTACGACCTATTTTCTCCAACAATGTCATCAACAATAAGTTGTGATCATTAGCCAAGTTGCATTCCTCAAACATCGGAGCACACTCAAACTGATTTGGAGCTACTTCATTGTGTCGTGTACGCACTGGAATTCCTAAGCGCAACGATTGCATTTCGAAATCTTTCATGAAAGCTGTTACACGTTCAGGTATGATTCCAAAATAGTGATCGTCTAATTGCTGACCTTTTGCTGGTAAATGACCAACCAAAGCACGACCTGCAATTGACAAATCAGGACGAGCATTAAACAATGCGGTATCTACTAAAAAGTATTCTTGTTCCCAACCAAGTGTTGCGGTTGTTTTTGTTACAGATTTATCAAAGTATTGAGCCACAGCAGTAGCCGATTGATCAACAGCATGAAGCGCTTTCAACAAAGGCATTTTATTATCCAAAGACTCACCTGTATAACTGATGAATATCGTTGGGATACACAATGTGTTATCCATAATAAATGCAGGAGAAGAAGGATCCCAAGCGGTATAACCTCTAGCTTCAAAAGTATTTCTTATACCTCCATTTGGAAACGAAGAAGCGTCTGGTTCTTGTTGAACCAAAAGTGAACCACTAAACGTTTCGATATTGCTACCGTCGTGTTGAGGTTCAAAAAATGAATCGTGCTTTTCTGCAGTCGTACCTGTTAATGGTTGAAACCAGTGAGTGTAGTGTGTACAACCTTTAGACATTGCCCAAGCTTTCATGCCTGAAGCTATTTCGTCAGCTACATTTCTGTCTATTGACTTCCCTGTATCCATAGATTCCTTAACGGCTTTGTAAGCGCCTTTAGTTAAGAATTCGGACATAGCTGTAAAACCAAAAACATCCTTACCAAAGTAAGTTGAGATTTTTTCCTCAGAAAGAGTAATTAATTCTGGATTACGGTTTAGCAATTGATCAATTGCTTGAAAACGAAAAGTTGCCATTTGTGCTTTTTTTTGAGCAAAAATACAAAAATGACAACGTGATAGATTAAAAAATCATTAATTTCCTAGCACACCCCCTTCAAAGTAGGGGGTCACCTCAAAAAAAACTACTTTTCTTCCTTATCAGTGTGATTTTTACGTTCACTCATCACTGTTTCTTTAATATCGTTGGCACTATCCTCGATATTTCGTTTTACCTCATCGCTAGCATTTTTTACTTGGCGCATTACTTTACCCATAGATCGAGCAAAGCCTGGTATTTTTTTTGATCCAAAAAACACCAATACAAAGGCGAAGATTATGAAGATTTCACCTCCGGAGATATTTAAAAACAGTAATGGTGACATGGCTACAAAGTAAAAAAAAAGGAAGCAATGCTGCCTCCTTTTTTGTTTAGATAATATGCTTTCGCTTATTCAGCGTTTTTCTTGTCTAAATCGATAACCGATGGAGATGCAATACAGATTGAAGAATAAGTACCAAAGAATACACCTATCATCAATGCGAATACAAATCCTCGAATCGATTCACCACCGAAAACAAATATCATAATCAATACTACTAAAGTAGTAAGAGATGTATTGATGGTTCTAGACAAAGTACTGTTCAACGCTTCGTTGATGATTTCTTTGTTAGTACCTTTTTTCTTCATTCCTAAGAATTCACGAATTCTATCGAATACAACAACCGTATCGTTGATTGAGTAACCAACAACTGTAAGTATAGCTGCTATAAAGGCTTGATCGATCTCTAAAGAGAAAGGAACAAAACCATGCAATAAACTGTAAGCTGAAAGTACCAACAATACATCGTGGAACATCGCGATCAATGCACCCAAACCATATTGCCATTTACGGAAACGCAATACGATGTAACCAAATATGATTAACAAAGAGAATCCGATAGCTAAGTAAGCGCTTTGTGCAATGTCATCAGAAATAGTAGGATCTACTTTTCTTGACTCCATAACTTCGTAACCCGTACCTAGTTTTTCTAATCCACTATTCAATTTATCTTCCGCCTGAGCATCAGCTGTAGTAGAATTTTGGTCTACTAAATAGTTGGTAGTTACTTTCACTTGGTTAGCCGAACCTAAAGTTTTCACTTCTGCAGTTGCTTTTCCAAATGCATCAGATAGGTTGTTTCTAACATCTTCAAGTGGCACAATCTCGTCAAACTTAACAGTGTAAGTACGTCCACCTGTAAAGTCAACACCGAAGTTGAAACCTCTAACTCCCATTGACACAACACCCATTGTGATCAACAAACCAGATATGATGTAAAATTTCTTTCTGTTGTCAACAAATTTGTAAGCTGCTTTTAAGAACCAACCTGAAGTAGCCTTAGAAGAGAATGACAAACCTAAGTTACGGTCTGCACGGTAAGTGATGATCAAACGAGTTATGAAAATCGCAGAGAACAATGAAGTAAAGATACCGATGATCAAAGTCGTTGCGAAACCTTTAATCGGACCTGAACCAAATACAGCCAATACAATAGCGGTTAATAAAGTCGTCAAGTTAGCATCGATAATAGCAGCATATGCTTTGCTATATCCACGGCTAATAGCACCTTTCAAATCAGAACCATTTCTTAATTCTTCACGAATACGTTCGTAGATAAGTACGTTGGCATCAACCGACATACCAATAGTTAATACAATACCAGCAATACCAGGTAAAGTTAAACTAGCTCCTACAGATGCAAGAACACCTACAAGGAAAAATAAGTTAGCGATCAAAGCGATGTCTGAAACAACACCTGCACCACGGTAATAGAATACCATGTACAACAATATCATTACAAATGCGATGGCAAATGACATTAAACCAGAGCTAATGTTAGCAGCACCTAATGATGGTCCAACTACAGCTTCGTCAACAATAGTTGCAGGAGCAGGAAGAGCACCAGCTTTTAAGATGTTAGACAAATCTTCTGCTTCGCGAATTTGTTCTGCACGAGTACCTGTACCCATTGAAATGCTAGATCTTCCGTTTGGAATTTCACCATTTACAACTGGAGCTGATTGAATGTATTTATCCAATACAATAGCAATACGGTTACCAACATTTTCACGAGTCATTTTTGCCCATGCTTTAGCACCTTCACTGTTCATTTGCATAGTAACTTCAACATCACCACGGTAATTAAAATCTTGAGAAGCGTCAACAATTACACTTCCGTCTAATACAGCTTTACCATCTCTAGTACTTACTTTGATAGCATGCAATGCCACAACTTCATTGTTGCTTTTAGCATCCCACATAAACAACATGTCGCGAGGAACAATAGTGCTCAATAATTTATCCGCTAATACTTTGTTAACGGCTGAGGTATCAACTGTTCTAGCATAACCAACTACAGAACCTTCTGCAATTTGAAATTGTCCATTTGCACCTTGAAAGATTGCCGGTGATAATGCAGAAAATAAAGGATTTAACTTACGTTGTTCAACTTCAGAAATTGAATTAGCAGCAGCAGGTGCAGTTTGATCAACAGAATCGCTATTATTCAATAGGTCCTCAAGATCGTCTCCAGCTGAGGCTGTATCAACATCGTTGTTCAATAAAGAATCCGATGCGCTTAAACGAGCTTCAACTTCAGCGCGTAAACCTGGATAATCTCTATCTGCTATACGATCGTTGATTTGATTCAACAATGGGTATACGTCTTTGTTTTCGAAAGTTTCCCAAAATTCAAGGTTAGCAGTAGACTGCAACACTTTACGTACTCTAGACTTATCTTTAACCCCTGGCAATTCAATTTGAATTCTACCTGAGTATTGTTGCTTTTGGATAGTCGGTTGAGTTACTCCAAATTTATCGATACGAGTTCTTAAAATACGCTCTGTATTGTCGATTGCTGCAATAGCTTCTTCACGTAAAATTGTAATGATTTGCTCGTTTGTAGATTCTGCTGGAAACAAATCTTTATTGTCTCTAGAATGAAAGATACCTGCAAGTTTTCCTGTTGGAGCAACTTCGTTGTATGATTCATTGAACAATGTAAGATAATCAGACTGACTGCTTTTTTGCTTTTCCTTTGCTAATGCTAATGCTTTCTGAAAGTCTGCATCGTTAACATTTGCTGCTAAGTTTTCTACCATTTCTGGTATAGAAACTTCTAAGGTAACAGACATACCACCTTTAAGGTCAAGACCAAGGTTGATTTCTTTCTCTTTACACTCATTATAAGTGTATCCAATTACAGGATAAACTTCGTTGTTTCCGTTAGTGGTAAGGTAGCGTTCAATACTAGCTTGTCTAACAGAATCTTGAGCTGCCAAAGATAGATTTGGTTCCGCTGTCAAAACAGAGTCTACAACATAGTTGGCTTCGGTTTCGGCTTTGCTTTCAAATGCCGCTGTAGCCCAGCTAAATGATATCTGGTAAAGACATGCTAATCCCAGTAAAATGGTGAATAACCAAATCGCGTTTTTATTTTGCATCGATTGTTTGTGTTTGTACTAAGGTCAAAAATAACAGGCGGCAAAGATATAATTATTCATAATTTGCCGTTGAGCTTTACTAAAACCTGTGACTAAACTTTTTAAGAATCTTCTAATTTACACGCTATCTGTGGCTTTGGGGCACGAAGTTTTAGCACAAAACTTTCTATTACAGCGTCCGTATTTCGAAAAAGATGGTCAAAAACTCGAACTTCCGAGCTTAGGCGGCTTAAATTCACCTCAGTTTGCCAACATCGATTTGAATCTTGATGGAAAATTGGATATTCTTATACTAGAAAAAAATTCAGGCAAAATTGTACCCGTTTTAAGGAAGACAAATAAGCACGAAATTGACTTCACAATTTTAGAATCTTTACCCCCACTTTCCGATTGGATAATTTGCAAAGACTATAATAATGATGGAAAAATGGACATTTTCACATCTGTACCGGGTGGCATAAGTCTATACAAAAATACATCTACCACAAGTCTCCAATTCGAATTAGTAACTGATCTTGTGCATTCATTACGGGTTTATGAAAACCAAAGTTTTACCGCTAATATTTTTGTCACCTTCTCCGACATTCCTTTTATTGATGATTTGGATGGCGATGGCGACCTCGATATTCTCACTTTTTCGCTTGGAGGCAACACCATTGAACATCACAAAAATCTAAGTATAGAAAAAACAGGATCGGCAGACATCGATTATCAGTTAGTAAATTCTTGCTACGCTTACGTTACAGACGATTTTTCGGGCTCCGCTTTTGAACTTGGTATTGCCGAATGCTTAGACAACGTTGCCAATCCACAAAAAAGAGCCAAACATTCTGGATTCACCTTTAATTTAAACCCTGGAACGCCGAAAAGTTTATTGGTCGGCGAATTGAATTCTTCAAAAATAGTTGAACTCGTTATTGGCACCAGTCAATTTGGTGGCGATAGTGCTATTTCCCAAAACAAATCTTTTCCGGCACAAGCGCCTGACAATTTGTTATTTCTGGCTGCATATTCCGGGAAATTCGATTTGGATGATGAAACCGACCTACTGCTTGCAAGCAATATTAGAGGTAGCTCTACTGCAAATTCAGTCTGGCTTTACGATGAAAACAACATTCTAAAGAAATCTGATTTTTTACAAGATCAAACCATAGACGTTGGAGAACACGCTTCTTCAGCAACCATAGATTGGGATGACGATGGCGACCAAGATTTAATAATTTCTAGCGCCTTAAGAAATGATTTCTTACAACCACAAATTAGTTTTTGGGAAAACACAGGCACTATTTCAAACCCACAATTTCGATTCAACAAATCGTTCTTGGGAAATTTCTCTTTATCTCCACCTCTCAACATCAGCACACACCAAATTCAAGGCTCTAAAACAATATTGTTTGGCAACAGTGAGGGAGTTATATGGGAAACCGATTTTACCGACATATACAACAATGGTTTTAGTAGTCAAAGAACCGTACTAACGGATGAAAACGGTAATCCAATCTCTGGTTCAGGCAATTCTGCACCTATAAAGATCATTCATCAAGGAATAGAAACTCTATTGATTGGAAACAATTCAGGAAGAATAAAACAGTTTTCGAAATCTGGAAATGGCTTTACGCTTATCACCTCATTTTTCAAAAACATAGATCTAAAAGGCAGTAATTTAACACAAGAATTAAGTTTAAGTTTTTCACAAGATTCCCTTTGGGTTTTCACTCAAAACTCACAAGTTTTTGCATACTCACTAAACGAAACGTCACCAGAAGGAACATTAAAATTTGATTACAAACTTTTGGTTGGCATTAGAAGTACGGGAACATTGACTGACATTAATGGAGACAATTCACCAGAAATTTTAATTGGAACAGACGATGGTGGATTACTAACGTTTAGCAAATCGGTAATTTCTTCAGTTTTTGAAATAAGTAAAAAACAACTAACCATCTATCCTAACCCAGCATCCTCTTTATTGCATATTCAGGGCAATAACAACTCACTTAATTATACTATTTTCGATTCAACTGGACGGATGTTAATAACGGGAGAATCAAAACAACAAATAGATGTACAAATACTATCTCCAGGGATTTACCATTTACTTTTACAGAACACTTCACTTTCAGAAACCCACACCTTTTGGAAGCAATAGACCTTTATGTAGATGGTGATTGCGCTCTTTGCGCAGCAAGTGTTCGCTTTTTAAACAAAGGCATCAAGAAAAAATATTTTATCACTGTACACCATATACAAGGAGCAAATATTTTTTTACCCGAAGAAGTAAAATCTTTGAAGAGCGTCGGTATTTTATACCGCAACAAATGGCACTCCGAATGGTCCGCTGTTAGACTTTGCTTAAAAGTGAAACCACGCTTTGGATACCGTATTTTATATTACTTAAGTTACATTTTACCAACTTTCATTGGCAATGCATTGTATCGCTTTTTTTCTAAAAGACGGCTATCATTCTCCAAATTCCTAGGCAATGATGTGTGTTTATTACCGAGCGCCTTTTTCCCTTTAAACAAGAGCAGTCAAATACAATTGTCACCAAAAATTAAGACATAAAAAAAAGGGATGATCGTAAGCGAACATCCCTTTTGATTAAAGTATAATAATGTCTTATGCGTTCAACAAACCATTGGTTTTTCTAACAGCATCTGCACTTTCTTGCATTTTTGCTTTTTCAGCATCGTTCAATTCAACTTCAACAATACGCTCAAGTCCGTTTTTACCGATAATAGCTGGAACACCAATACAGATGTCTTTCAAGCCATACTCACCGTCCAACATACAAGAACAAGGGAACATTTTCTTACTGTCAGTTGCAATAGCGTGAACCATAGATGCTACAGCAGCACCTGGTGCATACCAAGCAGAAGTACCCAATAATTTAGTTAGTGTAGCTCCACCAACTTTTGTCGCTTCTTTAACTTCTTCTAATCTTGCTTCAGAAATAAATTCTGAAACTGGAACAGAGTTACGAGTAGCCAAACGAGTCAAAGGAATCATACCTGTATCGCTATGACCACCAATTACCATTCCATCGATATTAGATTGTGGACAATCTAAAGCTTCTGCCAAACGGTACTTGAAACGTGCAGAATCTAAAGCTCCACCCATTCCTAAAATTCTGTTTTTAGGCAAACCTGTAGCTTGGTGAGCTAGGTAAGTCATTGTATCCATTGGATTAGATACTACAATGATGATGATGTTAGGAGAATGAGCGATCAATTCAGAAGCTACAGTCTTTACAATACCAGCATTGATACCAATTAACTCTTCGCGAGTCATACCTGGTTTACGCGGAATACCTGAAGTGATTACAGCTACTTCACTACCTGCAGTTGCTGAATAATCTCCAGTAACACCAGTAATCTGAGTATCAAAACCATTCAATGATGCAGTTTGCATCAAATCCATGGCTTTACCTTCAGCAAAACCTTCTTTAATATCAACTAATACTACCTCAGCAGCAAAATCTTTCATGGCAATGTACTCTGCACAACTTGCTCCTACGGCACCTGCACCTACAACTGTTACTTTCATCTTTTATGTTTTATTTGGGATAAATCTCAGGCAAATGTAAAACATACCATCGAAATGAAAATTTTAGCCTGTTTATTTCGGGAATTAGAATAATTTGCTCGCACAAAGGGCAACCCTCGTAATTGTTAAACGTTAAACAAGTAGTGTTTGGATGAGTCTACCGGACGATAAAATAGAAGAGCTAGTAATAGGCTGTGTAAAAGGTAAGCAAAAATACCAGCAAATGCTACATGGCCACTACTATGGACTATTGTTATCCATCTGTTTGAGATACACCAAAAACTATGACATAGCAGAAGAAGTTTTACAACTGGCTTTCATAAAAATTTTCAAAAACCTGAAGAAATACGAATTCAAAGGGTCATTTGAAGGCTGGTTAAAAAGAATAACTGTAAATACTGCTATCGACTTTATCAGAAGCAAAAAAAACGCCTTAGTGCTGTTGCCTGATGAGTTTGATATTGAAAATGTAGAGCTCTCCGATGATCTTGAAGAAGACGACAATTTTGGTTACCAATATAGTCCTCAGCAAGTTATGGAAGCAGTACAAATGCTAACACCAGCTTACAAAGCGGTATTCAATCTATATGTAATAGAAGAATACCAACACAAAGAAATTGCCGAAATGCTTGACATCAACATTGGCACTAGTAAATCCAATTTATTGAAAGCCAAAGTCAGAATTCGAAAAATATTAGAAACAAAGTTTAAAACTAAGGACCCCTTATCCAATGACAGGTTTTGAAAAAAAATTAAAAGATTCCCTTCTTGACTTCCAACCAGATGTATCTGGAAAAGAAAAGAGTTGGAATAACATTCAAAAAGCTTTAAAAGCCAAACGGCGAGCAAAGTATTTTTACGCTATTGCAGCATCTACTTTTGTAGCTGCAACAACATTGGCATTATGGCCTACTAATGAAGTAGCTAAACCTTCAGAATTTGTAGTTCAACCAGACACTACATCTACAATTGAGACTGAAACTATTGCTCCTGAATCGAAGACTGCAGTAATTGAAAAACCGATTAAAAAGGTACCTTCAAACGACACTGAAAGCATTCAATACAACGAACCCGTTTCAAATGAGCAAACATTCGTTGAAGACACTTCAGCAAAAAACAAACCAACGGTAACTGAATCTGCTCCAATAAAAGAACATACAGACAAAGTCAATTTCTTTGCTGAACTGAGCGTAAACAATCCTAAAGTTTGCCCTGGTGAAAAAATTCAATTTCACCTAAACACCAAAGAGCCAGTAATGGTAGAATGGACTTTCAGTAATGGAATTACATCGGAAGAACCTAACCCAAGTTTTATAGCGAAAAAAGCTGGTAAATATGCAGCTTCAGTTCGATTAACTTCTATGGTTACAGGAAAGGAAAAAACAATCTACCTAAAAGATGGGTTTGAAGTTTTCCCAAAGAATAATTACAGCATCAATGTAGAAGAAATTCATGCCGATAATTTCGAAAGAAAATACCACTTAAATGTTGAAGGCGATAACGTAGTTTCGGTAAACTGGATTGGATCCGAAAAAACATCCGATATATTGAAAGTTGAATTAAACGAAAGAGGCAATTATCAATACACCGCAGAAATATTTGACAACAATGGTTGCAAAACTGTTCTCAATACAAATTTCGATGTGGAAACAGACAACAATTTACTCGCGCCTACAGCATTTACACCAAATGGTGATGAAGTAAACGATGATTTTTTACCAAAGGCTTTAAACAAGCTTGATGACGGTAAATTTTTGTTCAGGGTACTAAACCCTAGTACCGGAAAAATCTTATTCGAAACAAATACAGCTTCGAGGACTTGGGACGGGGTCAATCCAGAAACAGGTCAAAAAATGAAATCCGGCACCTATGTATGGACAGCCATAATTTATGGCACCAAAGGCAACAAAACATTCAAAGGCAAAATATCTATCGTTGACTAAAAATCAAATAGTTTAACTTTAAAAAAGGCCTCTAATGAGGCCTTTTTTTTTCAAAACTTATGAAACCTACGCAAAACTGCAATTTTTATCGAAAAAACAACATTAACCATAGATGAACATACACATAAGTTATACAGACATCTTTATCGGATTAATGAAAGACCAATTTTAATTATAACAAGACCCAACCCTTGCACAATAACATCGTTTAACATATCAAACCCCTATTATTTTTTTGTTAATTCACTTAAATAATACGTTCACAAAACCCCCTTATGCGAACAACGAATTTCTTACTACCCCTACTCGCAGTATTTGCGTTCCTCACTTCAAGCAATTTCGCAACGGCTCAAACAGTTGTAACCATGAATACAAACAGTCAAACCGTAACTGGTTGCGACTTTGTATTGTATGATGATGGCGGGCCAAATGGCGGCTATTCTGATGATTTAGACAGAACAATAACTATTTGCTCTCCAAATGGTGAACAAATACGTTTGGACATTGCGATGTTGGACATTGAAAGAGCGTTTGATGATTTCATCATTTACGACGGTAATAGTACTGCTGCTGATGAAATGTTCAACTCAAGTGATTTTGGGCAAGATTACAATCCGCAAATCATCGTTTCTTCAGGTTCTTGTATTACCATTCGATTAGACGCCGATTTCACAAATTCAGATCCAGAAAGAGGATTTGAAATTTTCGCTACATGTTTCACCCCTAACTGCGACATTACAACACCTGCTGGAAATACCTGTGCTGAAGCGACTCCAATCTGTAGCAACGAAGAATATTGTGGTTCTACCAATGCAAATTATACCGATGATTCCCCAGGGAATCTAGAAAGTAGTTTTTGTGGTTCTATTGAAAATAACTCTTTTTTAAAATTTACTGCCGCTGGTCCAAATGCAGTATTTGAAGTAGCTGTATGGGGGTGTACAGGTTCAAGTAATGGAAGTAGACAAGGGGTTCAATTTCAAGTTTACTCATCATCAGACTGTAACACATTTACAACAGCTGGATCTTGTTTTAGTCCAGGAGTTGAACAAGGAGGATATTTTACAGCCACAGGTTTGACCTATGGTGATGAGTATTATATTATGATTGATGGTTTTGCAGGGGACAATTGCAACTACACAATCAAAGCCATTTCTGGTGTTCAACTACCAGCTAACGCAGGACCAGACCAAGTTGTATGTGGACCATCTGTAGTTCAAATGAGCGGTACAGTAAACCCTCCAACTTCCACAGGGTACTATTGGATCCCCGTAGGTGATGGTAATTTTGACAATGTAAACGATCTTAATACTCGATACAATCCTGGCCCTAATGATATCGCAAACGGTAGCACTCAGGTAGTTTTATACAACCCAGCTGCGACTTCATGTTTGGATATCAAAAGCGATACAATGACCATCGTTTTCAAAGATGTTGAATTAGAAATAACACCAAACGACCCGAAAATCTGTAAAGGCAATAGCGTTACACTTGTAGCCACTGCTACACCAGCAATTCCAACGACATCAAATGGAAAACGCGAAAACACAAATTCATATACCATTCCGGATGATGGAGTAGCTACAAATTTTAATGGAACCACTGGAAACTATGGTTCATCTCCATTAGAAATAGATTGTCTAAATCCTGAAGATTGGACACTTGATGAGTATTGCATAAACTCTTCCCATTCATGGGATAATGATCTTGAAGGATTCTACCTTGTTAATCCTTGTGGAAATATTGTACAAATCACAGGGGATAACAATTTAGTAAATGGATGTTTTACACCTGGAACTTCTGCTGCTTGGATAACACTTTTGAATTGCTCAAACCCTAACGGCACATGGGAAGTTAGGGCTGGCGATAGTTTTGGCGGCGATGAAGGATCTATTACTTATTTCTCATTAACCTTTTCATCCAACAACTACCAATGGAGCCCTGCAACAAATCTTAATACTACTACAGGGAACACCGTAATAGCAAATCCGCCAACAACAACTACTTACACTGTAAAAGTGTTAGACTGTGAAGCGGGATGTAGCTTAATTCAAGATGTTACTGTAGAAGTTTCAGACATGTTATTGACAGGTGCTCCTACCAATGTTTCTTGTAAAGGAGCAAACAATGGTTCAATCAACATTACTGCAACCGGTGGTATTGCTCCATATGAATACAGTAAAGATGGCGGCACAAATTATCAACCATCAAGTGTGTTCTCTGGATTAAGTCCTGGCTCATATACAATTACTGTAAGAGATGCTGCTGGCTGTATTAAAACTTTCTCACAGGTTATATCAGAACCTTCTCAACTTGTTCTAAATGCAACCGTTGCATCGAACTGTGTATTTGGTAATACAGGTGAAATTAACGCATCTGGTAATGGTGGAACCACCCCGTACCTATTCAGCATTGATGGTACTACCTTCCAATCTTCAGGAAACTTCACAGGGCTAGCTCCTGGGAACTATACCGTTACTCTAAAGGATAACAGTGGATGTATACAAACAAAAAATTTAGTTATTGGCGAAACTCCAAATGCCAATTTCACAATTGACGATCCAGCTTGTGATTCTTACACAACACAACTGACCACAACTCCTACTGTTGGTACTGGTGATTTATCTGGTTCAGGTGTTGGTTTGATTACTTTCGATGGTGGAACACCTATATCAGGATCTGTACCTGGAGAAACTCATGGCGTAAATTCAAATGGTTCATTCGGAACATTTACAATTACTTATACAGTTACTAATGGTTCTTGTTCGGCTACTGTAGCGAAAGATGTAACTTTTACAGAAGAACCTGATGCTGATTTCAGTTTCACGACTCCTGCTTGTGGAGACGTTTCTGCAATTATTGATGTTATCGACCCTGTTGGTACCATCTCATGGACAATCTCTCCTAATGATGGTTCTACAATCAACCCTACTGGAAATCCAAACGAATACCAATTCAATGCCAACGCATTTACAAGTTATTCGTTAACCCTTAATCTTAACAACGCACCTTGTACAGATGCTACAACTAAGACCATTACATTCCAAGACATTCCTAATCCACAAATTAACCCTACTCCAGATGTTTGTGGATTGAGTACAAATCTTACTACAACGATTACTCCTGGCAACATTGTTAATTGGAGAAGTATTCCATCTGCAGGTGTTACGTTTGGTAATTCTGGTTCAGCCAACACATCGGTTAACGTTACACTTTATGGAACTTACGATTTCATCATCAGCGAATCTGGTGCATGTACAACTACTAACGATACCGTAACGCTAACCTTCTTCGAAAGTCCAAGTGGATTTGCAGGAAACGACACAAGTGTATGTGATATCATTGGACACAAATTAAACGGTGAAGTTTATGTCGGCACAGGATTTTGGTCAACTGGTGTTGGTATCAATGACCCTTCTAGTTTGACATCCAATATCAACCCTGGAAGTGTCGGAACATTCACTTATACTTTAAGTGTAAGCAATGGTGTTTGCCCAGTATTTACTGACAATGTAAATGTAACTATTGATGAAAAACCTATTGTTAATTTCAACCCTGATGAATTTGAGGTATGTGGTTTAGATGCCCCTTTAAATGGTATTTCAACCGTAGGAACCAGTACTTGGAGTTCGGAGTTACCTGCAACGATTGATGATCCAAGTGCAGTGAATACAAACGCGACAAATGATGCTTATGGATTGAATAAGTTTTATTTCTCAGTTGTTAATGGTTCATGCCCTGCTGTAAACGATTCAATCGAGATTACTTTCGAACAAGCTCCGGTTGCAACGGCTATTCCAGATACTTCTGTATGTGGTAAAGAGATAGATTTATCAGCAACATATACTCTACCAGGAAATGACGGTTTCTGGACAGGTTCTGGTGTATTCACTCCTTCTTCTAACGTAAACAATCCTAAAGCAACAGTATCCAATTACGGTACTTATACATTTACTTGGACAGAGAACGGTAGTTCTATTTGCCCTGCTGATGCTAAAGACATTGTAGTAAACTTTCTAGAGCAACCTGATGCAAACGCAGGTAACGATCAAGAAATTTGTGGCACGACAACATTATTAGATGCAATCGCTAGTTCTGGCAACGGACTTTGGACATATGTACCAATAGCTCCAGCAAATGCTCCAGTAACAATCGTAGACCCAACAGATCCAAACACAGCTATCAGCATCGATACTACAGGAATAGGTGAAGCTGGATTTGGTAAGTACAAGTTTTATTGGACTGAAAGCGTTGGTACTTCATGTGCGCCTGACGCCGATAGTGTTATTGTATACTTCATTCCAAACCGATCACCTGATGTTGGACTAGATTTAGATGTTTGTGGTGATACAGCATTCATAGCAGCATCTAACGTTTACGAAAGTGGTACTTGGAATGTCATTGGACCTGGTTCAATTATAATGACTGACAATACTCAACCTAGTACAATTGCGAGCTTAGACCCTGCTAATTTTGTTTACGGTAAATACCGTTTTATTTGGGTAGAAAACTTCTCTCCATGTACACCAAATAACAGAGATACTTTATTTGTTGAATATTTCGAACCACCAGTTGTAGATGCTGGTTTATCTCCAGATCAAATCTGTGGATTAGACGCTCAACTTAATGCACTTACAACGGTAGGTACTGGTAAATGGACATGGCAACCTGTTGCTCCTACTGTGGGAACAATAACTTTTGCAAACGGAAACGATAGCATATCAAACCCACCTATATCTGCTAGTGATTATGGAACTTACAATCTTTACTGGGATGTAGAAAATGGTACATGTGCACCCCCTAATGATTCAATAGAATTTACTTTCTATGAAAAGCCTACTCCAACTGCTACAGGACCTGCTGATGTTTGTTCTACAGATCCAAATCAAACTTTTCACTTAACTGGAGTTTCAAGTTCAGGTACTTTATGGACTTGGAATGGTCCTGCAGGTGTAACTTTCAATCCTGACGAGAACACACCTGAAGTTGATGCAACTGTATCTGCCTTCGGAACTTACACTTTCATTTTCAACGAAATTAACCACCCTGTTTGTGGAGTCGTTAAAGATTCGTTGACTGTACAAGTATTAGAACAGCCGGAAGTTGATGCAGGTACAGACGCTTCAGCATGTGGTGCATCTTACCAATTAGATGCTTCTATTACAGTAGGTCAAGGTACAGGTACTTGGTCTATCATAACACAAGACCCAGTAGGATCTACTATCTCTTTCAGCGATATCAACGATCCAAATTCATTGGTAACAATTTCTCCTGCGCCAGTAGCTCCTGGTGAGTATGTTATTCTAAGATATACTGTTCAGTCAGGATCATCTTGTTCTCCAGTGTTTGATGAAGTGAGAGTTGATTTCAATCCATCTTCATTCGTTATTGATGCTGGACCAGATAGCACTATTTGTGGCTCATTTGATTATGCATTCCAAGCAACAGCACTTAACGTTGGTGAAAATGGCACATGGTCATTAGATAATGGCCCTGCCGGAGCTGGAGCACCTATCTTCTCTAATGTAGCTTCTAATACATCAGACGTTACTGTAGACACTTATGGTAAATACACGTTCAAATGGAGTGTAACCAATAGTGGTTGTCCAACTCCTGCCATTGATCTTGTAACCATTGACTTTAGATTATCACCTACACCATACGCTGGTGAGGATGATACTATATGTGGATTAGACTTCAACATAAGTGCAACAACTCCATTGGAAAGAATTCAAGGTTTCTGGAGTTATGTTGACGACGGTAGTGGTTCTACGGCATCTATTAATGACATCTTTAGTCCATCTACTTCAGCATCAGTTTCTGGTCCTGGAGCTTATGGAATACAACAATTTGTTTGGAATGAATTCAACGGAACAGAAGGCATATGTGCTGACACCTTAAGAGATACCGTTGAAGTACTTCTTTACCAAGCTCCTATGCCAAATGGTCTTTCTATAAAGCCAGTTTGTGGTACTACTGGAGTATTGCTTGCCGATACAAGTATTGCATTAGATTATCTTGATGATTACTCTTCTTATTGGGAATATTTGCCATCAAATGGAGCAACACCTACTTACAACCCTAGCAATCAAGTAGCTAAGCCTACTGTTACAATGGATAAGTTTGGTACTTACAACTTTGTATGGCATGAAAGCAACGGTATTTGTCCAGATGCAACCGATACTGTAGACTTTATATTTGTACCACCATCTAAACCACAAGCCGGATTGGATGTTGATTCATGTTCTTTATCTGCCGTTATTAAAGCTGTTCCAAGTTTTGGTCAAGGTGAATGGGTGTTAGAGGATTTAGCTCCACACAGTTTCGAAAATCCATTTTCTCCTCAAACAGTTTTAACAGTTAGTAATTACGGTAACTACAAAGTTATTTGGAGAGAAGAAAGCAGTCCTTGTCCTGCTAATCAAGATACTTTGACTGTACAATTCAATGAAGCTCCAAGTGCACTCGCTATTGCTCCAACAGATGTGTGTGGGCCTTTAGGTGTTCTAATGACTCAACCAAGTATTATATCTCCTAACTATAACGGAACATGGTCATCGTCTCCAAATGTTATACTTAGCGATATCAACAACGATACAACTGGTGCAAATCTTAATACGGTTTATGGTGAATACAGTGTTTTGTACACAGAACGAAATGGTGCTGTTTGTCCTGAAGATTTTGAAACAGCTAAAATCAATTACATTGAAGAACCTGTTGCAGCTGCAGGTATTGATAGTGTAATTTGTGGAAAAACCATTACATTATACGCTACACCAAGTGTAGGTGTTGGTTCTTGGAGAATTGACGCAGCAAGAAGTGCTGGTACAGGTTCGTTCTCTCAACCATCTAACCCTAATTCAAAAGTTACTGCCAATGCATATGGTGTATACACATTCATTTGGAAAGAAACCAACTTTGGTAAATACAACTTAAACTGCGAAAATGAAGACACATTAGTTGTAGAGTTCTTACAACAACCAAACGTGATAGCTCCAGCTGACTTCTCTGTTTGTAGCAACGAAGCTACTCTGAATGCACCTAGTTCTGTGCCAGGATCAACAAGAGTATGGTCTTATAATGGAGGTTCTGGTCTTGTTGCTGTAACTCCTTCTAATCCAGGTTTTGCAAGTGTCGGAACAGATTATGGTGTGCATACATTTACTGTGACAGAAAACAATGGAAAATGTGTATCAACAGATGATGTAAATGTTGAATTTGTTGAACAGCCTACAGCCAACACCATTGCCGATTACGACACCTGTGGATTCAAAGGAATACTTCGAGCAGATGCCCATATTGGTTCTGGAAAATGGATATTTATTGGTACAGGTACTGTAAATATCACATCACCAAATAGCACAGTAAGTAATGTTACCGTTTCGCAATTTGGTGCTCACAGTTTTGTATGGCAAGTTGAAAACAAAACGCCATGTTCAATAGCTAGAGATACACTTATTGTAAACTTTGTTCAAATACCAGATGCTGATGCTCCAACAGACTTTTCTGTTTGTGGTGATGTTGCCAATTTAAATGCAACACCTTCTGTAGGTACAGGAACTTGGAGAAATCACGACCCTGATGTTGTAAGCTTCGGTAATGTGAACAATGCAAGTACAACAGTTAGTCTTATTGCTCCAAACCCAGCATCTTACCATACTTACAAATTCTCATGGACTGAAGACAATTTGGGTAAATGTTCTTCTTCTGACACTGTACTTGTTACGTTTGTAGAGCAGCCAGAAGTAGTTGCACAACCAGATAATTCAATCTGTGGTTTGCAAGACACCATTACTGCAACAATTGGTACTGGTGCTATTAGATGGCAATATTTAGGAAACTCGTTAAACTTCAATGGTTTTAGCGATCCGTTCAACGACACAACAGCTGTTTCGGTTAAGAACTATGGACAACATAGATTCAGAGTAATTCAAAACAATGGTGGTACTTGTCCTGAAGACAGTTCTATTGTAACCTTATCATTCTATGAAAACCCAACTCCATATGCTGGATTAGATGATAGTATTTGTGGATTCAATTATGAATTGCAAGCAGTAGCTTCAAGAGGAATTGGTACATGGTCTAAAATTTCAGGCCCTGGAGTTGTAAACTTCGCAGATGCCTCTGACCCGAACTCAAGTGTTGATGTAAGCGCCGAAGGTGAATACGAATTCATGTGGAGTGAAACCAATGGAATATGTGGTCCGTTTACGGATACAATGAAAGTATTCTTTGAAGAACAACCTATTGCCAATGCAGGTAGTGACATTACCATTTGTGATATCCAAGTTTTCTTGGGTGCTACTCCTACGCGTTTTGGTGGCGAATGGTCATTGCTGTCAGGTCCAGATATTGTTAATGCGAACTATAGCAACACAACAGATCCAAATGCCCTTTTCGCTGGAAATGAATATGGTATTTATACCATGGTATGGACTGAACAAAACAAAACAAAGTGTGCTATAAGTACAGATACATTAGTTGTAAAACTTGTACAAGAGCCTAATGCAGTAACCGATGGTGATTTAGCGGCTTGTTCAGACACTATTATCTTAAATGGTAAAAGAAGTGTTGGTAACTCATTCTGGAAACAAATTTCAGGACCTGGACAAGTAATGTATACTGATAGCAGCGAAGGAGAAACTAAATCATGGGTTAAAGACTTCGCCTATGGTACTTACCGTTTAGCTTGGATTGAAGACAACGGTGGAGCTTGTCCTATTTCAAGCGATACTATAGAAGTAAAATATGTTGAGCAACCAATTGTTGATGCAGGTCTAGATGCAGAATTCTGTGGTCTTTCAGGATTCTTCAATGGTTACGCAAATGCAGGTGGTTTATCTTGGACTTTAGAAAGTGGACCTGGAAACGCGATACTATACAACACTCAAGGATTAAATTCTGCTGTTGAAGTTGATGCTTACGGTACATATACTTTCAAATTACGAAGCAACAACGAAGCGTTATGTACTGATGAAGACTTTGTTGACATTACCTTCATAGAACAACCAACTGCATATGCAGGTCCTGATGTATTCACATGTGGATTAACTCAAGAATTGGGTGCGGTTATGAGTACTGGTACAGGCGGAAGTTGGATTACATCTAATATAAATCCTGGGTCATTCAACTTTGTTGATGTTACAGATCCGTTAACGGATGTTACAGTTTCTAACTATGGAATCTACCACTTCGTTTGGTCAGAATTCAATAGCGATTCTTGTGCTATTGCTTACGATACTGTTGCTGTTGAATTCAACGAACAACCTATAGTAGATCTTAGATTGGATACTACAGTATGTGGTGATTCAGCTATTTTAGGTATTGCACCAATTGCAGGAACAGGAGTTTGGAGTTCACCAAATCCAGAAATAACTTTTGGTCCAGATGCAACAGCTGATACCGTTATAGCTTATGCTAGTGCGTTTGGTACTTATGAAATAGTTTACACATCTACTAACAAAGCACCTTGTGTTCCTGCAAGTGATTCAAGAATGGTAACATTCATTGATAAGCCTATAGTGAGTATAGTTGCACCTGATACGGTTTGTAATGGCAGTGATTTCATTGTAGAATTCACCTTTACTGGTGTGTCTCCATTTGAAGTGGACATCAATTTTGATGGACAATATCAAACTCTAACAGGATTGAATTCTGGTGACACTTATACATTCTTAAATGCTCAAAATACAGGCCCAGTTACTGTAACAAGAGTATCGGATGGTAGTGCCGCAAGTTGCCCATTGCTAGCTTCTGTATCTGAGTATGTAGAAGTAATCGATTTACCAACGGCTACTATTTCAGGTAACGAAGTAATCTGTTATGGTGATAGTGCATTCGCTCAAGTATTTTTAAGTGGTATTGCTCCGTTTGATGTTACTTATAGCACAACTGACTTGCGTACTTACACTAGTTTAGACACTACTTATGGTAAAGATTACTTTGCTGACGAGATCGTAACGATTACAGCTATATCAGATAAGTATTGTGTTGGTAACGGAATTGGACAGTTTGATGTTACTGTGAATGATTTACCTGATGGTAATTTCACTATCAGCGGTCCATCTCAAGTGTGTGAAGGTGATCCAGTCAACTTAGTGTTCAACGCTACTCAAGGTCAACCAGTATTTGATGTTGGTTATGTCTTGAATGCTCAGCCTGATACTACATTCATTTCTAATAAATCAAGTGGCGACATCATTCCTATTGTTGGTGTGGTTGGAAACAATACTATTGGTTTAGTTACCATTACCGATGATAACATGCCAAGATGTAGTCAAACTTTCAATGTTGGATTGAACTTCACGGTAAATCCAAAACCACAAGTAACTATTACTTCACCAGCAGATATCTGTGAAGGGACTGCTTTTGTTATTGACTTTGTATTTACAGGTGTTTCTCAATTTGATTTTGAGATAACCAACAACGGTACAACATCACTTGTAGAAAATGTGAATAGCAATTACAGCCACACTCTTTACCCAACAAAAGATGAAACTTATGTAATAGGTAACATTTTTGATGGAAGTACGACTACTTGTAGTACTGTACTTGATCAGGCTGTTAATGTACATGTAGTTCCTCTTCCAGTTGTAACTACATCTATCGATGTGGATGAAGTTTGTTACGGAGAACCGATGGAATACACCATCAATGTAGTTGGTGAAGCTCCTTTCGATATTACTTACGATGTTGGAAATGGAAACGAAACCATACTAGGTTCTTCTGGTTCTGAAATTGTAACCGTTTCAGGAGCTAACTCTACACAGTTTGTAGTTGTTAGTATTTCAGATGCGAGTGGCTTAAATTGCCCAATAGTAAATGATGCTCCAATTGACGTCATCGTTAACCCTATTCCTGTAGTAGATTTCTCTACTCCTATTGACAATGGGTGTAAACCATTTACTACGGTTATACAACCTAATTTAGGAAACGGTGAATCTGGTGGAGTTTACACATGGTCTACAAGCAATGGAGACACTACATCAACAGAAGCACCAACATTTACATTCCTTAATTCAGGATCGTACGATGTTGATTTAGCCTACACTTCACTAGCGGGATGTAGTAATTCTATTTCAAAAACAGCTTACATTACTGTACATGAAGACCCAGTAGCTGATTTCACCTACCTACCAACGCAACCTACGGTTACGAACAACAACATTCATTTCACGAATGCTTCGGTAGATGGCGATACTTACTTCTGGACATTTGGTGCTGATTCTGAATTTGGTACAAGCGTGGAAGAAAACCCATTGTTTATAGCTCCAAACGATGATCAATACAATATTGAAGTTTGTTTGGATGTATACTCTATAAATGGATGTAGAGATACCGTATGTGATAACATCAAAATAAGTGGTGATGTATTGGTTTATGTGCCAAACACATTTACACCGAATGGCGACAATATCAACGACCTATTATTCCTTTCAGCACAAGGTGTTTCCTACTTCAAAATTGAAATCTTCAACCGTTGGGGTAAAGTGATTTTCCAAACGGAAGACCCTACCAATTACTGGAATGGAGAATTTAAAGGAGAGACCGTACAAGAAGGTGTTTATCCATTCATTGTTTACTACAAAGACAAATACTCGGTTGATGTTCAAAAACTAAGAGGACACATCAACATAATTCGATAACGAATTAATAATCTTAAAAAAAGGGAGTTGATCGAACAGTCAACTCCCTTTCTTATTTTACGTTAGTACATTTGTAACATTATGAAAACTCGTTCGTACATATTAGCCATTGTTTTTTTGCTATGTGCTATTATACTTAAGGCTCAGCCTGCGAACGATATTTGTCAAACAGCTACTAAGCTTGTATTTAACGGATCTACTGCTTGCAGTTCGGGGAATGTTAATGGTGCCAACGACGACCTTACAAATTTACCAAGTAGTCCCCAGTGTCCGAGCCCAAATTCAGGTAACGAAGTTTGGTACTATTTTAATGCCAATAATGTAAACTCCATCATTTCATTTACTACCCAAGAAATGAAGTTGGCACATGTGAATGTGTTTAGAGGAAACTGTGCGGCACTTTCATTAGAAAAATGTTCGGAAACTTCTTCAGGTAGTTTGGATATTACCATTGGTACTGCAGTCAACGAATTGATTTATGTTTCGGTAAGTTTTGTAAATGAATCCACAGGAAATTTCACTGTTTGTGCTGAAGGTTCAGAAGTTATAGACTCCCCTGCCAACACCTGTTCAGAAGCTATCAATGTTTGTTCAAAAGATCCATTAGATATCATCAATACTGAAGGAATTACGAGTAGCGGTACTTTTCCAAGTTGTTTCAAACAAGGAAACACCCCAACCTCTGTAGTTAGAGATAGCTGGTTTAAATTCACCGTTGTTCAATCTGGAAATTTAGAATTCGCCATATTCCCAAAAAGTAACAATCAGGAAATAGACTGGGCATTTTACGATATAACCAATGGTTGTCCTGGAAGTGAATTGGCTTGCAATTATCAATACTCCCGCGGTATTGGAATAACTGGCCCTTCAGGAATGTGGGCCGACCCTTCTGTTTTTCCAGATCCGCCGGCATTCAATAATCCTATACCGATTGTTGCTGGAAGAACTTATGCACTCTTGATTGACGATTACAATGGTCAATCTACTGGATACGAATTGTTTTGGGGTGGAACGTTTGATATCTCTACAAAAGCCGATTTTATAGCCGACAAAATATTCGATTGCGAACCGTTTACAGCTAATTTTCAGAATCAAAGTTTAGGTGCTTTGTCTTATGTCTGGACCTTTCCTGATGGATCAACAAGTACACAAACTAATCCTAGTTTTAACTTTACAGCTCCGGGACAACAGTCAGTTAACTTAACAGCTTCAAATTCTCAAAACAACTGTACCTCTAGTTTTTCTTCTAGGTTCATAGTTAACCCATTGAAATTAGTTAACTCTGACCCACAACTAAGCTTATGCTTGGGGCAAACACATACTTTCAATAATCAATTGGATACTTTACTACTTAGTAGTCCAGTTCGCTACGAATTCAATGGAAACAGTACATTCAATGCACAAAATCCAATCAATAATACCGGTTTGGTACAGAATGTCTTCCCTCAACAATATGTTTCTGGCGATTTGGAAGAGGTCTGTTTATCTTTAAGACATCGGGATCTGAAAGAACTGGAGGTGAATTTATTATCCCCTACCGGAACGCGTTTGAATCTTATTGCCCAAAATGATTTATTCGGACAGACTGTTGATAATCTATGCTTCCATAAAAACTCTGCTGTTCCTCTTAACACTGTTTCAGCTCCATACAAAGGTCAAGTAAAGCCTAAAAACTCTTTCGATGCTTTTTTAGGGGACAACAAAGAAGGGTTTTGGTCTATAGAGGTAATCGATAAAATTGACAACAACAGTTACGGTTTTTTTGAAAAATGGTCGCTTACATTTTTTACGGAAAATAAAACCACTATTGCTTGGTCGCCATCAACCTATTTGGATAATGATAGTATTCTAAATCCAACCATTACCGCACCGAATTCATTGGTTCAAGATGAAAGTATTTTTTATGATATCATCGTTACCGACAATACAACCTGTACCGATGCATCTGTCACCAAAGCCGACATCATTGTTTCTTCTTATGCTGGTTCGGATAGTAGTTTGTACTTCTGTAAAGACTTATCGCAAATAAATTTATTCGACATTCTTAGTCCTGAAGCTACTCAAGATGGACAGTGGTTTGATAACAATCAAAACCTAGTAACTAAGTTTTTTGACCCTAGTATATTTCTCGGTCAATCGGTCATTCGATGGTATAAAATTGTAGGACCTTCTGCCACTTGTGGTGAAGATTCTGCTCGATTTGTATTGACTATCAGACCAGACTCTAGTATTCAATACAACTACCCTGCTACATTATGCGAAGGCAAAAGTTTTACTGTGGATGCCAACAGTAATCTGAAAGGGTTTACACAACTATTCGCAAGTTATCCAAGTCGAGACTCTAGTATTATCTTGAATGGCTTTCCAAACAATTTTACTGTAAGCAGTACTCAACTTCCATTTACTGTTGACTCCATCCGATTCGACAACAATAAATGCACATTGGCTTCGGGTAGAGTTATACAACCTCAATTGGTTGACCAACCAAAACTTGTTTTGGATAGCACAACTTGCAACGAAACTAGCACAAGTTACATTGCCTATGTAAGTGTTGTAGGCGGCGAAACCAGTAGTTTAGAAGTCAACGGTCAAAACGCTTCGAGTAGACAAGTTGTAAGTGCGCCCATAGCTACAGGCACCAATTTTTTGTTCGAATGTTCTGACGCTAATTTTTGCAACATCGATTCACTTACCGTAAATATTAGATGCGATTGTAAATCCTTAGCTGGCACAGTAAAAAATCAAATTGACAATTACATCTGCGATAACGACACCCTATTTTTTGAACACAATCAAGATCAAATTGAAGATCCTAATGATATTTCAGAAGTCATCATTACATCTTCACCATTCCCAAGCTTTGGTAGTATTATTGATCGTGTTTTATACCAACCTACGTACAAAATATGGCTTAAACCTCCCTATCAATTAGGGCAATCTTATTACATTACGGTAGTTACCGGATCTAAAGATATTAACCAACGTGTTGATTTACAAGATGCCTGTCTATCGTTCACACAATCGGTTAAATTTACGTTTACAGAAAGCCCCAAAGGAAGTGTTTTTCTTGGATTGAATTCTGTTTGTAAAGATCAGCCTGTTCCCATTAATTTTCAATTAACAAAGGGTATTCCCGATTTTTCATTCTATAGAAACGGAGAAATCATCAATCAAAGCTCTGTATTCAATGGATCTTTTAATTACACATTTGCAAACGACACTGTGTTTTTTGTAGATAGCATTGTAAGTTCTAATGGTTGTATTGGATACGACTTCAAAAAAGATTCCTCGAGAGTAAATGTTGTTGACTATCCTGATTTTAATAACATCAGCTTCAATTGCGACAATACAGCCGAAAATTTCACCTTACAATTTGATATTATAAATGGTGATGAACCTACATTGAATGTAAACAGCAACATTGCATTGAGCAACACAGCTAGAAATTATCAGAGTATTTCTGTCGCTTCAGGTACAACATTCAATATTACCGCTGATGATAAAAACAATTGCCAAACAACAACATTAGATACTGCATACACTTGTCCATGTATTAGTACTGCACCCCAACTATCTCCATTACCTAATTCTGGAACATATTGTACAAGCGATAACATTGTATTTTCCGCTATAGACAACAATAACAACGGCTACCCTGACGGTGCTGTATTAGATGGCAACGATACGCTTTCCTTATTGATTGTAAATAATATTAGCGACACGGCTCTACGACCAATTCCATTCGTAAAACACAGTTCAAATTTTTCTTTCCCGGCTTCCGATTTCATTCCTGGCAATATTTATTATGTCTTCTTATTAGTTGGCGATAACGATGGCAATGACTTAGTTGATTACTCCGATGGGTGTGTTCAATATTCAGCACCGTATAGCTTTAGCGTTGTTGATAATGGTACTATCTATACATCGGGAATTGATTCCCTTTGTTTGGGCGAGTCGCTCCAATTTGGCGTAAACAATAGTTCATTGTATACTGTAGACTTTGTTGTTCAAAACAGCACTTCAACTGAAAGTTTCAACATAACAGTACCACCTGGAAATTCGAGCCAAAACATTGCCGTTAGTGGCATTGGTTACAACAGCTATTATGTAGTTCCAAATTTCAAAGACAATAGTGCTGCCCAATGCATTGGAACATGGCTTGGAGATACTTTAAAAGCAACTGTTATTCAAAGCCCAGAACTGACATTTTTGAATGTGAATGATAGCATTTGCCCAGGAGAAACCTTTACATTAAACTACTCGCTTACCACAGACGCATCTGCTCAATACGATGTATTACTAGATGGCCAATATCTAGAAAGCATCATAAACTCTGCTGGAAATTACCAATATGTACTAACACCGTCCAACAATGGAACGTTCGATGCAAGCAATTTATTTACGATAGTTGGCAGTAAAAAATGCTTTGGAACCATCACCAATTCTGCTAAAATCAACCTCTTCTCTTCCCCAACGTTCGATGTGAGTTATACGCCTAATCCACCTTGTGTTGGAGATGTTGTTTCTGTAGAGTTTTATAGCGATAAGATTAATTACGATCTCGACTACTTTACACAAAGCAATCAAACCATTACAGCTTCTGGTAACCAAGCACAGTTTGATTATACTGTAAGCAGTTTACGCGATAGCATACTTTTTAAAGACATCATAAGCCAAAATCAATCCGATCAAAGTTTTGGCTTTTGTTCATATCCGATAGATACTACATTGTACATCGACGCAAAAGCATTACCAAGCATCAATATAACACCATTATTTACAAACCCTATTTGCGAAAACGACACCGCCTATTTCCAATTTGATGTTATCGGACAGCCATTGCTAACAACTACAGTAGTTGTAGATGGAGTTGCTAAAAACCTTTTATCAGCAACCAATACTTTCCAAGACTTTGTCGTTGTTGGATCGAATACCATCCAATACGATGTTACCTTATTGTCTGATAATTTCTGTTCGATATCGTTAACCGATTCCTACACCATTGTTCCTACAACGGCTACCATTGCCAATGTAAACCTTGCAGCAATAAACAATTGCGAACCAGCTATTCTAGAATTATCCAATGCAAGCAATGGCTTAACAAATTGTGAGTGGTCTTCAAATTTGGATGATTTTAAAAGTGCTGATTGCTTTACGGCTTTCGATACTGTAAATGCTGCGACCGGTATTTCGTACACCTTTTCATATACCGATGCCAATGGTTGCAAAAATTCAGTTGTTACCAACACAGTAGATATTTTAGTGAGTCCTATTGCCGATTTCGACTTTAGTCCTACAAATCCAACCATTACCAATCCGAGAATACAAACACGAAATTTGAGTACCGATTATACCTATTCAACTTGGACGGTTAATAACGTATTCAACAGCAATGAAGACAGTCCTGGCATAGACTTTCCTGCTCAAATAGATGTTCCATTTGAAATAACACTCTTGGTAGAAAATGCCAATGGATGCAGCGATACGGCTACCTACATATTGATGCTTGAACCCAATCTTTCCGTTTATTTCCCTTCGGCATTTACTCCTGACAACGATGGCATAAACGACTGTTTCGAAGTAAAGAGCGACGGTGCATCTACTGAAGGATTTAGTTTAGAAATTTTCGACCGCTGGGGCAAGCCTGTTTTTTCTAGCAACGACCTCAATGTTTGTTGGGACGGTACTTTCAATAATATACCATTACCAATAGGTATGTATCCCGTAAAATTGAGAATTTACAACAGTACACTTTCTGCTTTTGAGCAATATACTGGTAGAGTGTACCTCGTTCGATAATTTCAGTATTACTTTAATTTCAAGAACAAACGATTCACTGTATTTGAGAAGGTCAAGAAAACTACTGCTATTCCAATAAATATAGATTTCGCATTCCAATCGGGAGCAGCAGCAGAACCACATACCAACATAAGTATTGCTACTTTGAAGTAAACCGACATATTGGCTTTATCCATCTTGATTTTAAATTCGATTTTTTGCAGACTTTCAGTTTCCATATCCAATAAATAAACGCCATCGTTTTCAATTGCTACGGAGTATTCTAAAATTTGTCGACGTGTAGCTTTGTTTTCTATCTGTGTAGCTACAGCACCTGATTTGACTTCTATCAAATATGTTTTCCCGTTTTTTGAAACAACATAATCTACTTCCAATTTGGCTCGTTTATCAATCCCATTCGCTTTATAATCGTGATAAAAAACAGCTTGTGATGCGTCTACATCAAATCCTTTTCGTTTCAAAACCAATGCAGCCTTCTCTTCCATTTTAGCTCCACGAGCAAATCGTTTTTTTCGTAGTCGTGTTTTCTTGAACTGAGTCCATTTGTAATTCAACACTAGAACAATCAAGCTCGCTGTAATTACTATCCACAAAAAATTCTCTTTTATAAATTCCATCACCTTACATTTCTATTACCAAAAGTTTACAATATTTCACGATTTGTCGGCATCAAAATACCCTCGGAACAATACCTTCGTGAAAAATAACATTATGCGCTTAGTATTTTCAATTTCCTTATTTACCTGTTTGATTCTTTCGGCTTGTACACCATCTCCTAAAACTACAACTGACATCGTTGAGCAAAAGAATTCGGGCAAAGAAATATTAGACCTTGCCATTGCTAAACACGGTGGAGCACGATACGACAGTGCGTTTTATCAATTCGAATTCCGTGGTAAAACATATACTTTTCACAACCAAGGAAATAACTACACTTACACCAAAACTACATTGACTGACACGGATACCATTGTAGATGTATTGAGCAATACAGATTTTAAAAGATCCATAAATCACATCGAAGTAACTGTAAGCGATAGCGAGAAAACGAAATATTCGGAAAGCATCAATTCGGTTATTTACTTTGCTACACTTCCTTACAAATTAAACGACCCAGCAGTACAAAGCACTTATGCTGGCGAACAAACCATAAAAGGCAAAAACTACGATATGATTCGAGTAACTTTTTCTGCTGAAAATGGTGGTGCCGATTTCGAAGACGCTTACCAATATTGGATCAGTAAAAACAATCACACAGTAGATTATTTAGCCTACAATTACAAAGTTAATGGTGGTGGGGTTCGTTTTAGAAGTGCCTACAATCCAAGAATAATTGAAGGTGTTTATTTCCAAGATTACATCAATTTCAAAGCACCAGTAGGTACACCACTCGATTCATTGGCTTTGATGTACGAACAAAACAGATTGGAAGAACTTTCTAGAATTGAAACAGAAAAAGTGCTTTCTCTCCACTAATTTGTTTGTTCAGTAACCCACTATTCCATCACCTTTTCTAATTTCACGCCCCATGGCTACCAAACGATTTTTACCCTACAATTTTCAGTTAAATTCTTATTCCGATTTAGAGACTTACCTCATTCAATTGGATGAACGCATTATAGAAGATGCCGCTGACTTGGATAATTTCTTGTTGGATTATAGCGAAGTACAAGCTTATTGCTCTGAAAACATGGCGTGGCGTTATATAAAAATGACGATTGACACAACGGATGAAGAGCGCCAAAAAAGTTACTCCGATTTTGTGCAAACCATACAGCCTAAACTTTCAGAATTCTACAACAAGTACAATAAAAAGATTCATGCCTCGCCGTACAAAAATCGTTTGCTAAAAAACGATGGTTACGATATCATGTTTCGCGATATAGCGAGTGCTATAGAACTTTTTAGAGAGGAAAACATACCTCTTCAAAGCCAAATGGCAGAACTCAGCAAAAAATATGGAGCTACTGTAGGCGCTATGCAAGTTGAGATTGATGGCGAAAAACTGACGCTTCAACAAGCAGGAAAAAAGCTTCAATCGGACGATAGAGAAACGCGTAAAACCGTTTATGAAGCCATTCAAAAAGTGCGCTTTGCTGAGCGCGAAAACTTGCACAAACTATTGGATGAATTGATTGAACTGCGTCAACAAATAGCTAAAAACGCTGGTTTCGAAAACTACATCGATTACCGATTCAAAAGTTTAGGACGCTTTGATTACGGCGTGAAAGAGTGTGAAGATTTTCACCAAGCTGTTAAAGAGCAAATTCTCCCTATTGTGGAACAGTTCACTGCCAGAAAGAAAGAACAGCTGGGAGTAGACACATTACGACCTTATGATTTATCGGGCCGACCAAAAAATGAAACTGCACTAGAGCCTTTCACTGATGAACAAGATTTAATTGCGAAAAGCAAAAAAGTATTTGATAAAATAGATCCCGATTTTGGAATGACCATCGATGCCTTGGTTGAGAACAAACATCTTGATTTAGAATCGAAAAAAGGGAAAGCGCCTGGTGGATACAACTACCCTTTGTACGAAAGCGGAATACCTTTCATTTTCATGAATGCAGTAGGAACGCATTCCGATATGATAACCATGATGCACGAAGGTGGACATGCTGTACATTCTGTGCTTACACAAAGTCTCAGTATGACGCATTTCAAAGGTTTCCCGAGTGAAATTGCCGAACTAGCGAGCATGAGTACAGAGCTTATTTCCATGGATTATTGGGAAGAATTTTACCCCGATGCTAAGGATTTAAACCGAGCCAAAATGGAGCAATTAGAGCGCGTTTTGGATGTTCTTCCATGGGTAGCTTTGGTAGACAAATTCCAACTTTGGTTGTACCGTAATCCTGATCACACACACGCCGAAAGAGAAGCTGCTTGGGTTGAATTCCACAAAGAATTCTCTCCTTCTAATATCGATTACACTGGTTATGAAGACTATGGTAAAGTAACATGGCAAAAACAATTGCACATTTACGAAGTACCATTTTACTATATCGAATACGGTATAGCCCAACTGGGTGCCATTGGTGTTTGGAGAAATTACACCCGCGACAAAACCAAGGCCATGTATCACTTCAAAAAGGCCTTAGCCGGAGGAAATACATTTACATTGCCACAAACTTACGATAGAGCCAAAGTACCTTTTGATTTTTCATCAGCCAACATCAAAAAACTATCGAAGTTTGTAGAAAAAGAAATGAGCAAACTAACTCAAGCTCAAAACGCTTGATGCGCAGTTTTTTCAAAATATTTTTCATCCTTTTTATATCACCACCTATTCTGGTGCTGCTCTTACATCAGTTTGTAGGGCTGTATAGTTCAACCAGAATTTATTCTGATATCAATAACGTCCCTACCAATGAAGCAGCATTGGTACTAGGTACTTCGAAGTATGTAAAAGTTAAAGGCAAAACACAAAAAAACTTGTTTTATAGCCACCGATTAACTGCAGCATCTGAGCTATACAAAAAAAACAAAGTCAAAAAAATAATCGTTAGTGGAGACAACAGTACCAAGTACTACAACGAACCTAAAACTATGCGCGCAGATTTGATGGCCATGGGCATTCCTGCACAAGACATTCTTAGCGACAATTTTGGGGTTAGAACTTACGATTCAGTATTGAGAGCACGTGAACTGTTTGGCGAAGGAGCCATTACCGTTGTTTCACAAAAATTCCACAACGAAAGAGCCGTGTTTATTGCCCGATGGAAAGGCATCAATGCTGTGGCGTACAATGCCGAAGATGTACCCAATAGCTACGGCCCCAAAGTGTATTTGCGCGAAATTTTTGCCCGCACCAAAATGATGATGGATTTACTGGGTGGTGCCGAGCCTCAGTATTCAGGAAATTAAATGCGTTACCAAACGTTTACTTCTCGTTCTAAGTCGATGCCAAATTTGGCCTTTACCGATGCCAAAACCTCTGTTGAGAGGTCATAAATTTCTTTTCCTGTAGCTCCTCCGTAATTCACTAAAACCAAAGCTTGTTTGGCATGCACGCCACAGCTGCCTACTATCTTGCCTTTCCAACCACATTGCTCTATCAGCCAACCAGCGGCTAGCTTCACTTTATCTCCTGCGGGATAGTTTGGTGCTTCAGGATGGTTTGCCAATAAAGTATCCGCTTCCAATTTAGTCACAATAGGGTTTTTGAAAAAAGAGCCTGAATTGCCTAACTTATTTGGATCGGGCAACTTGCTTTGACGTATGGCAATAACGGCATTGCTCAAATCTTTAATGCTAGGACTCTTCACCCCCATTTTCTCTAATTCTTGAGCAATAGCACCATAATGTGTAAGCAGTGTATGATTGGTTTTATCCAATCGAAAGGAAACTGATTTTATAAAGTATTTCCCTGGAAATTGGCTTTTAAAAATGGAATCTCGGTACGCAAATTTGCACTCTGCATTGGCAAATACTTTCACTTCGCCTGTTTGTAAATCCACTGCTTCAACACTTACAATACGGTCTTTTACTTCTACACCGTAAGCTCCTATATTTTGAATCGGCGAAGCACCCACATTACCTGGAATTAGTGATAAATTTTCTATTCCACCATATCCATTCTCAACACAATACAGTACTGTTTGATGCCAATTTTCACCAGCCCCAATTTTCAATACAATACTATCGTCTGTTTCATCCACAACTTCTTTGCCCATAAAAGCATTGTGTAGAATAAAATCGTCAGGATTTGTAGTCAAAAGGATATTGCTTCCCCCTCCTAATACACGAATGGTTTTATGGTTGATTTTAGCATATTCAATTGCCTCCATTAAAGACGGCATAGAATCCATTTGTGCAAAATAATTTGCCGTAGCATCTATACCAAAAGTGTTGTATTGCATCAGCGATTGAGCCTGAGGAGAAAACATATGCGTATTTTGCGTCAAATATATTGGTTTACATTTTGGCAAAGCGCGTAGCATTATGCATTAGCAACGATTTTTCAGCGGATAGACGAGTTGAAAAAACAGCAAACTCCCTCATAGAAATGGGTTGGGAGCCTCTTGTCATTGGAAGAAAACTGCAACCAAAAAAAAATTATCCTAAAAAAAAATTCCGAGTTGCAAGATTGAATTTGCTATTCAAATCAGGACCATTGTTTTATGCCGAATTGAATTTTAGATTGTTCTTCAAACTCATTTTTACGCGATTAGACGCTATACACTCCAATGATTTAGACACTCTACTAGCCTGCTATTTAGCTAGTTGGTTTAAAAGAAAGCACTTAATCTACGATAGCCACGAATTTTTCACTGAAGTTCCGGAATTATTGAGCAACCCATTTGCCAGAAATTTATGGTTGAGTATTGAGCAAAGAATTTTCCCTTTATTAAAGCACGTCACTACGGTGAATCAAAGCATTGCTAACGAATACGAATTACGTTACGGTATAAGGCCTAAAGTTGTACGCAATATTGCCAACGCACCTGTTGGAAGAGAAGCCTTACCGGTAGACAAACCCGATCGTCCGTTTATAGTGATTATGCAAGGTGCGGGTATTAACATTGATAGAGGTGCTGAAGAATTGCTGGAAGCATTTACTTTATTACCCGATTATATCCGACTAAAAATTATTGGCAAGGGAGATGTATTTGCAACTCTCAAAAAAATGCGCGTAGAATTGAAGTTGGAAAATCAAGTAGATATCATCGACTCTTTGCCATATGCAGAACTGATGAAACACACTGCAGAATCGCACTTAGGCGCAACTTTAGACAAGGCAACCAACCCGAACTACGCACTTAGTTTGCCCAACAAAATATTCGATTACATGCGAGCAGGTTTGCCCATCATAAGCAGTTCAGTTGTAGAAGTAGCCAACATTGTAAACACGCACAAATGCGGTACAGTGTTAACCGAAGTTGAACCAAAAAACATAGCCGAAGCCATTTTATATTACGCCAACAACATTGAGAATTACTGGAAAACTAAAATCAAAGTCGAGACAGCTGCCAAAGCTTATTCTTGGGAAAATGAATTCAATGTTTTCAAAGAAATTTACTCCAACTTCAAATAATCCCAGATGAAAACCACCTACCTATTTTCCCTCTTAGTCGTCTTCATTTTTACAGCTTGCCAAACAACTGGCAATAAAAATATGTTGACTCATATGGCGGAATTGGACAGCATAGAACTAGCCAACAAAACCAGTCTTTTAATTGCGGGAGACGATGTTACCAAAGCATATATAAGTCCTGCTGACAGTTCATTTTTTTTGATGGCAAATATTCGTGCTGATCATCGCTTAATTGGTTATGAAAAACCCGATACACTGTCTAATGAACTCATCTTATTTTCAATATTCACAAATGATGTAGAAAACAATCCCTTTGAATATCCACTAGGCGCTTACTACGATAGTTATGGATTAGAAAATCTAGCGTTAAAATACGTTGGTATGAAAGATGGGTATTTCCAAATTGCTGCTACCGACAGCAACAACAATACAACCGAACTTTATTTCGAAAAGAAATGGGTAACGTTTGAAGATGAAGAACTAAACAGCACTTTATCGGATGACATTTTAGAAGATTTTGGAAAAATAACAGCCATTGTTGATGGCCCTTACCCTTTTTTCATTGTAAGTGTCAACTTCGAAAAACGTGAATTTTCTGTCGATTTTGACCTTAATATCGAGGCCGTTGATATGGATCTGAACGAACTGAATGCATGCAAGGATAAATACGCTCGTATATACTACATCAGTGAAATGGAGAGTAATTTGATGGATTTACAGCTAAACAATCAATCGTTATTCGGTGAGTATGCTCCGGAATTAGATGCTTCATGGAATACTTTTTCAGGCATCTTGAGCGATGCAAAAACAGTTACACCTGGCGATTTACCAAGTACCATTACTCTTACTAATGAAAATGGAGAAACACTACAGTTTGAGTTATTTATTGATGACGCGGTACAAAAGGTAAACGGCAAAAAAGTTACTGCCTATTACAGCATCGATATCCGCAATGAAATTGTTGGTCTAAACGCAACTGAAAATTAAACGTCAGTACCTGTCTCGGCTAAAACACCCATTTGCACTTTACCATTTTCGCAACGCATAACTTTTGACGAAAAAGTACCTATGCTACGGTAATCATGAGTAGCCATTATTAGGGCTTTCCCTCTCTGGGTAATTTCTTTCAACAAAGTCAAAATTTCCAATGTTGTTTCAGGGTCTAAATTTCCGGTAGGCTCATCGGCTAGAATAATATCCGGATCGTTTAACAAAGCTCTTGCGACAGCTATACGTTGTTGCTCCCCCCCCGATAGTTGATGAGGAAATTTATCGCCTTTGTTTTCTAAACCAACATAGCTTAATACTTTTTTGATTTGGAAAATTATTTTTTGCTTGTCTTTCCAACCAGTTGCTTTTAGTACAAAACGTAGATTTTCGTTAACAGTACGATCGCTTAATAGTTGAAAATCTTGAAAGACAATACCAATTTGACGTCTCAAGAATGGTACTTGTTTGGTTTTTAATTCTCTTAAATTAAAGTCTGCAACTTTTCCTGTCCCAATTTTTAATGGCAAATCGCCGTAAAGCGTTTTCAACAAGCTCGATTTTCCGCTTCCCGTTTTCCCAATCAGATAAATGAAATCGCCCGCATTCACCTGAATATTAACGGTATCCAACACTACAAAATCGTTTTGAATGATTTGAGCATCACTTAAATTGATCAATTCTTTTTTGACAGATTCCATAATGTTGACTTGCGTTTTTCGCACTTAAGTATCAGTGCTTTGCAATCTTAAAAATAAAATAAACACCGAAGCGTTGAAAGTTTAATTCATACGCTGACGTCAGCCCAACTAAAGCCATTACTTTTAACTGCCGAAATACTACAAAAATGCTTGGTCGCCTTTTAGGTTTTACATTTATATTGCTGTGTTCTATCGCTTTAGCTCAGCCTAACGAAGAAGTTTACAACAACCATCCTTCTTTCAAACGAGCGCTCGATTTGTTTGAAAAAGAAAAATACGCTGCTGCGCAAGAGTTATTTGCCGAAGCTCAGGAAGGTATTACCAACAAACAGGACGAGTTTTACATCTTTTCTGAGTATTACCAAGCCATTTGTGCGTTGACACTTTTTCATAACGATAGCGAAGAACGTTTGAATAATTTCTTGAGAGATTATCCAGACAGTAAGTGGAGCAATGAAATTCACTATCAACTTGGTAATCTGTACTACAGAAAAAAGAAATACCAAAAAACAATTCTTGAATTTGAAAAAGTAAGCAGTTCAACACTTAAAGAAAGCGACAAGACAGCATTCCACTTTAAAAAAGGATATTCTTACTTACAAATCGACGACAAGAGACGTGCGCTTTTAGAATTCACAAAAATCAAAGACCGAGTAGGCGACTATTTCAACCCAAGCAATTATTACTACGCCCACCTTAATTACGAAAAAGGCAACTATACTGAGGCATTAGAATCGTTTAAACGAGTACAAAGCGATAAAAACTTCCGCAATGTAATTCCATATTATGTAGTTCAAATCTATCACCTTCAAGGCAAGCCGGATGAGCTTTTAGCTTACGCCATTCCAATGATGAAAACGGCTGCACCAGAGAAAACAGGTGAAATTTCCAGATTGATTGGTGAAGCGTATTACAACAAAAAAGAATACTCAAAAGCACTGCCCTACTTAGCGCAATTTGCAAAAGAAGGTTTGCCAAGAACTGTAGACGACAATTACCAATTAGGTAACTGTTACTACCAAAATGGCGAATACGAAAACGCTATTAAATACTTAAACTACGCTAGTAACGACCGTTCTATTCGTTCGCAAACAGCATTATACCAAATGGCAGATTGTTACATCAATCTAGAAAAACTTACTGCCGCTCGAGACGCCTTCAATAAAGCCTACAAAATAGATCTCGACCCAAAAATTACCGAAGATGCCTTGTTCAATTACGCCAAACTAGCCTACGAATTATCGTACAACCCTTACAATGAAGCAATTGAAGCATTTGAAACGTATTTAAACAAGTATCCAAACAGCATCCGAACGGCTGAGGCCAACGAGTTTTTGACTTTTGTTTACCTCACAACAAAAAACTACAACGCGGCATTAATCAGCTTATCAAAAATTAAGAACAAAGATTTTCAACTGCAATCGGCTTATCAGTATGTTGCTTATAACCGTGGTGTAGAATTGATGCTTTCTAAAGATTACCAAGGCGCTCTTCAAACATTCAAAAAAGTGAGCACCTTCCCTATCGAGAAAAAACTAATAGCCTTGAGTTATTTCTGGCAAGGTGAAATTCTATACAATCTATCGTCTTACAAAAGATCTATTGCAGCTTTCACTCAATACTTAAACAGCCCAAGCTCTTATTCCACTTCTCAGTTTTACCTAGCACAGTACAACTTAGGATATGCTTATTTCAAGCTAGAAATGTACGAGCCTTCTATTTCGGCTTTCAGAAAATATGTAGCTACACCTGGTAACGACGCTGCACATGTAAGCGATGCTTTGGTAAGAATTGCCGATGGTTATTTCGTGAAGAAGGACTATGACAAAGCCATTGATTTTTACCAACAAGCGTATTTGAAAAAAGACCAAGAAGGTCCATATGCACTGTATCAAAACGGTATTTCAAACGGTTACAACAACAACGACGAACAAAAGATTACTATTCTAAATCGTTTCGTTGACGAATACTCAACCGATGATTTATACCCTTCGGCATTGTACGAGTTAGGCGACGCCTACTTTAAAACCGGTAACAACGAAGCGGCTCTTCAAAGATTTGAAGCAGTAAGCAATGCGTATAGCGAAAGCCCATTAGCTAAAAAAGCACTTCTTCAAACTGGCTTGATATTGTACAGAAACCAACAATACCAAGATGCACTAGCTAGTTTCAAAGAGATTGTAAACCGTTACCCCAACTTCGAAGATAGCAAGGAAGCCATTGCGCGTGCCGAAGATATTTATGTAGAACTAGGTCGAGTAGACGATTACAACACTTGGATTAGCGGACTAGACTTTTACGACTTAACACAAGGCGCATTAGATTCCATCAACTTCCGAGCTGCAGAAAATGCATTCTCAAAAGAAGATTGCGAAAAATCGGTTAAGCTTTTCACTAGTTATTTGAGCAAATTCGAAAGCCCAATTTTTGAATTAAATGCACACTCTTATACAGCAGAATGTTATTTCAAAATGGGCAACACCGATTCGGCTTTGGTTCACTACAATGCTATTGCCAATGCTCCTGTCAATAAATTCTCAGAAACCGCTTTGGTTACAGCAGCCTACTTAAACTACCAAGATTCTAACTACACATTGGCTTTGGACCAGTACATCAAACTAAATGGTGTAGCCACTTTCAAATTGAACAAAATTGAAAGTCAACTTGGACAAATGCGTTGTTACAGAGAATTGGGCAATCATCGTTTCGCTATCGATTACAGCAATAGATTGGCTTTTTACTCTACTGTACCAACCGAAATTTTGGTAGAAGCACTGCAAACAAAAGCCAACAGTTTTATGAGTTTGCGTGATACAGCACAAGCTTACCTCACTTTCAAAGAATTGCACGAAGGTTACAAAAGCATTGAAGGCGCAGAAGCCTTATACAACATGGCCATGATACAGTATAGCAAGAGCAATTACACAAAGGCCGAAGATTTGGTTTTTGAAATGGTAAACTCTACGCCTATATACGATGATTGGTTGGCTCGTTCGTTTATTCTACTTGGAGATGTGTATGTAAAAACAGACAATCTATTCCAAGCTAAAGCGACATTAAAATCGGTGATAGACAATCACGATGGTGATGAATTGAAGCAGCAAGCACAAGCCAAATACGACGCCATACTAGCTCTAGAAAACACAGAAAATGAAGGTGTTGTAGATACATTAGAAATCAATTTTGAAGTCGACACCAAAAACGAAAATCTTTTTGAAGAGCCTACTATAGAAGCTGTTGATAGTTTAATCAACACAGTACCGGCAACTACAATCGATTCAACATCTACACCAAAGCAATGATAAAAAAAGCATTATACATCGTTTCGTTTAGCGCCTTGCTTAGCCCTGTCTTGATGGCTCAAAGCAATCTGAATCAAGAAGTTATAGCTGTAGGTGAACGCGAATTACAAGTTAAAGAAGTTTACAAACAAGCCTTTTTTCCTACTGAAGAGGATACAGTAGTTCGAAAAAAAGAAAGTAGCTATCAAATAGATCCTGTTTTATACAAAACAAAATACGTACCCGATACCATTGTTCCTGCCAACTTAAGAATTCTTGAACCGCTTTCTAGTCTCAATAGATTTTATGCAAAAGCTGGCCTAGGGTTATACACTACCAGCATGGCAGACATTTACTACAACAGTCTGCGCAACAGAAAAACAGGACTTGCCATTGCCTTCAACCACAGAGCATCGAAAGGCGGTATTGATGAACTCCCTAATAAAGGCGCTTTTTCCGACAACAAAATTGCCTTGAACGGTAGAGTAATGGGCAAAAAGGCCAAATTGGATGGTGGACTTGAATTTCAAAGTATTGGTAGGAATGTGATTCAACCATTGTACAACGATGCCAATTTAAGCAGCCGACAAAGAGACAGCAAGGTGAGCCATGAAATCGTACGAGCCAATGCAAACGTTATAAAACTGCAACGCAAACGCAAAGATTTGGGCTTAGAACTGAACACCAAATTAAACTACACTCGTTTTTACGACGATAGTGAACTAGGATTTTTAATTGGTGCTGGGGGCTCGAAAAAAATGGGCAACGAAATTTTCGGAGCGAAAGTTAGCGCTGACTACAACAAATACGGCAACGAACCAACCAATGCTTCAACCATCATTAAAATCAGTCCTCAAGTAGAAACCAATACTGAGCAGTTTTATGTAAAAGCGGGTTTGAGCATACAAGGTAATTTGCAAGACAGCAAAAGCAATTTCTCTTTCTTTCCTAACATCGAGTTTAGAGCCATATTGGCCGATAACAAATTCACTCCTTACGCAAGTTTCACCGGAAATTACTTACGCAACAACCTAAGTGAAATACTTACAGTAAACCCTTATTTATACGACACACAATCTTTAAAAAATTCAAGAGAAAAAATAAATTTATTGATTGGAGCAAGAACCAAATTGGGCAAAAACGCATCATTTGATTTCAATTACAGATTCCAAAACACAGATGATCATTTGTTTTACGCCCAAGCATTGCTTAGCACAGGAGAAGACAACGGCGTATATACTTTGATTTACGACAACTTGAAAGCCAGTACAGTATCTTTAGAATTGTCGGCCATTGCTAGCAGAAAGTTAGAGTTCATAACCAGTTTCCAATACCACTCTTACACAACAAAAGTTCTTTCTGAAGCATATTATTTACCCAATTTAGAAAGCAAACTAGTGGCTAAATACACCATACAGAAAAAGCTCATTGTAAATCTAGGACTTAGCTTCATAGGCGAAAGAACTGCAGGCGAATCATTAGTAGCTACTGGAGGCGATAGTGAGCCTTTAATCAGTTTAAGAGCTCCTATTCAAAGTACACTAAAGGCATATGCCGATTTAGGTCTTGGATTTGAATACCGATACAACCGTAGACTTTCTGCTTTTGTGAATTTCAACAATGTGTTGAGTGCAAAATACCAACAGTTTAATCCATACCAAGCACAACGTTTCGGAGTACTTGGCGGATTGTCTTATACATTTTAAAAGAATAATCTTATATAAATTAAGGGGTAGTGCCAATTTGGTCCTACCCCTTTTTTCATTTATTATGTAACCTATTTAACGCAACAGATTCACTTTACCTTCCTCTACAAGTTCTCTATTGTACTTGTCTACATATTCCATTCGCCATATGTACATATCGCTTTTAGCGTTTACTCTAAGGTATGTTCCATCCCACCCTTCATTAACATCCGTTGTTTCAAAAATCAATTCACCCCATCTATTGTAGACAGTAAATGTTTTCAATTTCACGTCTGGCATTATTGGTTTAAATACATCATTGATGCCATCACCATCAGGTGTAAATGCGTTTGGCACATAGATAGGATCTGCACAATCGTAATCTAGTTTCACATCAACTGAAAACTCATCCTTACATCCAAATACATTTATCAAAGTCAATTCATAAGCATCACCTGCTTTTACATAGCGTGAAAGTCCTACCAAACCATCCGACCATAGAATCTCATCAGCATAATTGGCGAAATTCAACAACAAACTATCATTGGGACATACCTTCACAAACTGTTTTGGCAATACCGGAAGGGGATTGTGTTTTACTTCAACTGCATCGCTTACAGAGCACGGACCACTTGTAACCGTAACAGAATATATACCTGGAGTAGTAATCACTATTGATTCGCTTGTAGCTCCTGTATTCCATAATGTAGGATATCCACTAAGCTGAGTATTGAACTCCAAAACTTCATCGGCACATACAAGTTGATCTGGCCCTAAATCCAAATTAGGTTTCTGGGTTACCAATGCAGCTGTATTGTACCTATTCAGACATCCACCTTGCTGAATGTCTACATAATACTGACCCGTCGAATCCAAAATAATATTAGCGGTATTTTCACCCGTATTCCAAGCATAAGCAGCCACTCCAACATCCGCGTCGCATTCAACTTGATCGGTTGAACAAAACTTAAACATTGGAGGGAGATTCGGATCGGTTGGCACAGTATATTCAGCATACACAGTATCCGACCTAGTGCAATATGCATCGCTCACTTTTAAAATATAAGTATCCGTTTCTGAAATGGTTTTACTCTGATTTTCTACAACCCCATTCCAAGTGTACACATAGTTTCCACTTGGGCCATTAAGCACGTCGCTTTCGCCGGTACAACGCAATAAATCTGGCCCTAAATCGACCACTGGTGGAGCAACAAATTGTACTTCAATATCATCTGAGTATAGACAATGTTGATTGCTCAATGTCAATTCGTAATGACCATCTACGATAGGGTAAATAGAATCCGTTGAAGCTCCGGTACTCCAAGTGTGAGTATAATTGAGGTCCGAACCAATAGCCACCCTCTCACCATCACAAACTTTTATATCGGGACCTAGATCGAATACAGGTATCGCTAATACATCAACATCAATGGTGTCTGAAACCTTACATTGAGCAAAAAACACATCAACAAAGTACGACCCTGCACTTGTTACAAATAGATAGTCCAATCGAGAATTATCGTTCCAGATAATACTATCGTAGTTGATGGTTTGTGAAGTTACAGATAACTGTTGCCCGTAACACAATGCGGTATCTCTTCCCAAATCTGGAATTTGAACATTAATGTAACTCACCTCAATTGTATCGTGCATTCGGCAAGACCCATTAACCACTTCTACAGTATAAATACCTGATGTTGTAACGGTATACAAATAGTCATTATATCCATCTTGCCAAGTATTATTGTACATCGGATATCCAGTATTGAGCACTACCGATTGCTGAGGACAAAGAGTCGTATCGACTCCTAAATCGAATTCCGGATTAGCATCAACCGTAAGCAACAATGTATCGGATGCATAACATGTACCTTGTCCAACTTCTAAAACATACTGTCCAGCTTGGTTTACTATAACCGACGTAGGATCATTTGAAATCAAACTTCCATTGTAATACCAATTCACTTGCTGAGTTCCTTGCGTATTATTGGTCAATTCAACATTTTCAGTACTGCATATAGTAGTATCGACACCCAATTGAGGTGTAGGCAAAGTGGTGATTTTCACAAAAGTTTGATCCACAATGAAACAAGCTCCTGAAACAATTTCTACGGTATGCAAGCCCTCTATTTTTAAATATCTTACCGCTCCAGTTACGCCATCGTCCCAAGTATATGAGGTGGCATTGGGTATACTAGCATCAACCAACACCGAATCAAATTCACAGATAAGCATGGTATCAGCGAGTACGCCTACTGGTATAGTTTCAATTACAGAATTATTGGTGTCTCGTGCCACACATTTCCCTTGTTCGTTTTGAAGGACAACCTCGTAAGTGCTAGGATTACTCAACGATACACTATTACCAACTGTCTGAGAACCATTAATAATCCAAGTATTCACACCTGATTCGGAAGTTGAAAAGACAATAACTTCTCCTTCACAAACCACCGTATCGGGTCTTATGATGATTTGGTGTTGATCTTGAAAACTCACTTCGATGGTATCTTTTAGCACACACAAACCAGAAATTATTTCTACAGAATAAATCCCTCCAGGATACGACACGTCTTTTATTGCAGAGTCATCACCATCGTTCCATTCAATATTACCTGTGTACGAAGACAAATCGAGTTCAACGATTGTTCCTTCACATTCTACAATATCCTCGCCTATAGAAAACGACGCTGGATCTTGTATGGATAAATAAACACTATCGCGTTTTACACACCCATTTATATTCACGTCTACCCAATAGATACCTTCCGTTTCTACCGTAATATTTTCTGATGTTTCTCCCGTACTCCATAACACAGAAGTTGGATCACTGTAATAATCATTCGAATTGATAGAAATAGTTGCATCATCGCCTTTGCAGCGTTTTAAATCCGCTCCTAAATCAACAGTAAAATCATCCAATATTTCAACCAAAACTGAATCCCAATTTTCACACAGTTCAGCATCTATACCTTGTACATACAACCATTCACTCTGATAGAAAACAGAATCGAAATTAGCTTGAGTAGAAACAACATCGCCACTGGCATTTGTCCAGATATAATTATGAGCGCCCACTGCCTCTATCATTACTTCAGAACCCGGACATGCCACTGTAGGCAGTGCCGAGGTAACAATATTAGGAGGAGACATTACATTAACATTCACTTCAAGCGAATCGAAAGGACAATAGAAATTATCAGCTAAATAGGCTATCAGTTTATATTTCCCACTATCTGTTTTTGTTGCTACATCAATTTCATACGGATTAACAAATGCCGAGTCCTTTACGGGATTAATCCACATTAAATAATCGTTTGGATCCGCTTCGCTTTCAAGCAAAACATCTCGCCCCAAGCAAATGGATACATCATCTAGAGCATCGAGATATTCCTCAGGTCTATCGACTGTAACAAATGAACTCAAAATAGAATCAGGACATAGATTGAAGCTTAGTTTAACATGGATTGAATCGCTATAAGGAATGGTCGCTAAAGTATTTGCCTGAAATGGATCTGCATATCTATTCGACGGCAACCACTCAAAATTATAACCACCACTTGCATACACTTCAAATACAGAATCCGAAAAGCAAATAGTTGTATCAGGCATAATGGACAAATCAGGAATAGCTTCTAAGTACAAGAAAGTAGAATCGTAAGCTTTCACACAAGCATCTAGAGTAGACACAACTTCTAACAGATACCAACCACTATCAGATAATTCGTCTGGGGTGAAAAGGTAATTATTACTGAATTCTACAAACCCATTTGGACCTGTCCAAGAATACGATACATTGTTCAATGCATCCGCTGTAAATTCTACTTCGCTATTGATACAAGTTGCTATTGTATCTTTTGCATTCAACGGAGGTAGAGTAGTATAAGGATCGATGGTTACATCTTTAGAAGTGGTGTTTTCACACCCATTTTCGTTCACTACTCGTAAAGTTACTGTATACGTTCCTGGGCCAGGAAATTCATGCGTCATAGCACTATCGGTAGATGAAGTTCCATCACCAAAATCCCATTCATAACTATCTATTTCAATTCCTTGACCACCACCAGTAGAAGTACTTGCCAAGTCGATAAAAGCATCGTTGCAACCATTATCTTCAATAATACTGGCTATTGGATTTGGCGACACGATTACTTCATATTCAAGCGTAATACCACAGTCTAAAAGCGGATTTTCAGAAAACGGAGTTAACAATACGGTATAGTTTCCAGCAGCATTTACAGTAATTTCCTGAGTATTTTCACCAGTACTCCATAAGTAATCGGCAAACCCATCGGGTGCTTTTAAGGTTACTGATTCTCCCGGGCATAAAGCACTCGCTCCACCAGTTGCTTCAATATTCAAATCGCCACAAAATGCATCAACGTATGCGTATCCCATATGCCCTGATAATCCGCAATCGGTAGCTGTAAAGGTTATGGTAACGGTTTGCCCCATATAGTTATCTAAGGGTACTGCAACCAAGCTCCAATCTTTATACTTTACTGAAGCTATGTTTCTATCGTTTGGAATTGTTCCTACTTCATTAAATCCTTCGGCTATTGAAGATCTCACTTCGTAGCCCGCGCATTCAATTGAACTGCCCGATTCATCAACCATTTTTACGCCAAAAAAAGGTTGATCTGTTTCATCATGTCCAGGAGGATCTTCGAACACAACAGCATAATAATAGAAGAAGTTTTTTGTGTCAGGCGTTACGTTTATATCAAATGAAATCTGCTCCCCTTTTCCTCCTGCAATATAATTTCCCAATCGCAACGAATAACGTCCCCCCAATGGCCCAGAAGTTTTAACCAATGGCCCAACCATAGGGTCATCCAAACCTCCATTTACTATGGTATGTCCGCTTTCCAAATCGTTGATATACCCGGCATTAAACCCGGCATTTTGTCCTGGGTTCGCATAGGTACCATAACGACCTGTCCAATTAACTAAAGTCGACTTTTCAAAATTGGCATTTTCACATTCTACACAAGCATCGCCCACACAAGAAGGGCAGCCATCGATGGTATTGAATGCTTTTTGCACTTCAATATCGAACGTGAAAAAATTCCCTCCATTTCCAGAGGCTATGATATAATAAGTCTCTCCTTTTTGAAAAACATAATCCATAAAAATACTATCACTCTTCTGCGATGGACTGCTTACTGATCCTAGACATTGATTTCCGGCAGTTCCTGGACAATCACTCATGAGTGTAACACCACCTTTTCCAATAGTATTTCTAGCGACTACACTTCCACAAAAAGTCTCAGGTGCTGTATACACTATTACATAATCAGCTCCTTCAATAAGTGAATTACATGCATCATCTTCATGATAATCATCCCCTTTACATTGTACACTCAATCCATTCTTCCGACTCGGCACAGTACTAGCCAAAGTATCTGCATTGGCACAATCCTTACCCAAATCGTCTAATGCACTTGTAGAAAATTGGAAGTCGTAATTAAAATCATAATATGTATCGGACCAAGTTGATTTATAATGTCTACCCGAAACCACAAAATAATACGTGCCAGGATTGGTGAATGTATATTCTAAGCTTACACTTTTAGGGTCTTGAAATCCACAGCGGTCATCACGAACGACTAAGTTGGAGGCATCAGGTTTTGGACAACCTTCAAATAATTGAATGTTACCATATCCTGTCATATTTATCGCAGATGCTACTACACATTCGTTACCCATAGATTCGTACTTATACAAAACCTCATTTCCGCCAAAGTAAAATTGAGATGTAGTACAATTTTCATCTTCATTGTAAAAATCACCTTTACACTGAGTTGTATGTTGAGCAAAAGCAGTCGCAGGTGCTGCTAAGTCATAGGCTAAAGCACACGTAGTCCCTTTATCTGAAATTTTTCTAATATCAAAATTATAAGCACTGCAAGAAGGGGCTGTACTGGTAGAATTTGCAACAAAATAATACGTCTTACCAGAATCAAGTGTTTCGTAATACACTCTATCGGTGTAAGTATAAAAATACAGAGACTTCAAACACGTTGTATCGGTAATAGTTGGGCACTCATCGTGCATAGAAAAACGAATTGTTTGATCGACTGATCGCCCACTTATCTCAATACACTCGTCATCGGCAGGTTTGTATTTGAAAATGTATGCCGTACCCGAGTAAAAAGTTGAATAACATTCGTTTCCAACATTTAATATTGATGTTTTATTGCACGTTGTTCCGTTGTAACTATAAGGCAGGGCCGACATATCATCAGCATCATCGCAATCGTATCCCGTAGGATCTGGAGCGCACCCTGTACCGGCATCGGCACGAAAAGTAAAAGCAAAACACTCCGCTTCTGAAGTAACTTGGAAATAATACGTTTTTCCTGCTAGCAATTGCAGATTGGTAATTACAGAAGGTTTTGGCAAGGCATCGGTTGTAGTATTAATAACCTGAGCCAAACATTTACCAGCCGGATCATCTGGACAACCTTCTGTTACAAAAAGGGCAGTTGGAGTATCGTTTCCAAGCCCACTAGGCGTTACCGTTAAGTTGATACACTGATCGTTAGCAGGTGTATAAACGTACATGAATTCTTCGCCGCCCATAAATCTATTTCCACACTTTTCTGCCTTGGTGTAATTATTTCCTGCACCACAAGTAGTTTCGCTTCCAAATAGACCTGGAGTTGTATAGGGGAGATTGTTTATTTGAGTCGCATTTGCACAGGTAGACTGAGTATAACCAACTCTACCAATGAGCATAGATACAACAATGAGGTATAAATATTTAGGTTGCATAAGAGGGATTTGCAGCTATTAAACTAACGAATAGTTTCTGTCCAACTCATATTCACACCTCCTTAAATACAAAAACCTTGAAGAGCCAAAATTAAATTGCTAACTACTCCTTAACCACACAAACTTTCTAAAATTGAAATACACGTTTCAGAACCAAGAGCACCACAACAAATTCACCAAAACAACACTTTATCGGAAAATAACACCAACTCATCGTTTTACAACGTATTATTACATTCCTATTGATTTTGAAATTACTTACACTTAAAAACACAACCCACCCAACATAAAATCAAATATCAACGAAGTAAATTCTAAACTAAATACAGAAAACAAACTACTTCAAAATGTTATTCACTTCAAAAACACAGATAATTGCCCTAACAATTAAATAGCATTGTCCTTTCGTTAATTACCTGTTAAAAACTCTAATTCAAAAGCAACAAATAGCCACCGCTTTGATGTATATTTGACAGACACTCAAAAACAAACTATATGTCAGAACAACCAAAAGATTACTCTGCACAGAGTATTCAGGTTCTTGAAGGATTAGAAGCGGTTCGTAAGAGACCTGCCATGTATATTGGCGACATAGGAATCAAAGGACTTCACCACTTGGTTTACGAGGTAGTAGACAACTCTATCGATGAAGCATTAGCAGGTCACTGCGATGACATCATTGTATTTATAAATGAAGACAATTCTATTTCAGTAGAAGACAACGGGCGTGGTATTCCTGTTGACATCCATAAAAAAGAAGGCCGTTCAGCTCTTGAAGTTGTAATGACGGTATTGCACGCTGGTGGAAAATTCGATAAAGATTCTTACAAAGTTTCTGGTGGATTGCACGGTGTAGGTGTTTCTTGTGTAAACGCACTATCTACTGAATTGCACGTTGAAGTTCGTAAAAACGGCAAAGTATACGAGCAAGAATACAACATTGGTAAACCTAAATACCCTGTCAGAGAAATCGGAACAACCGATAGCCACGGTACAAAAGTTACGTTTAAGCCAGACGCTTCAATCTTCGATTACACTGAATATCATTTCGATATTTTATGCAATCGTATGAGAGAGCTTGCTTTCTTAAACAAAGGCATACGCTTAACCATTACAGATCTTAGAGATTTGGATGAAGATGGCAAGCCAAACCAAGAATCATATTATAGCGAAGGTGGTCTACAAGAATTCGTAACCTACTTAGATGGAACACGCGAAAAAATCATCAACGATGTAATTCACATCGATGGCGAGAAAAACGGCGTACCGGTTGAAGTAGCTATGACTTACAACACTACCTACACAGAGCATTTATACTCTTACGTAAACAACATCAACACCATTGAAGGTGGTACACATGTACAAGGTTTTAGAAGAGGTTTGTCACATGTATTGAAAAAATACGCTGACGACAATGGAATGCTTTCGAAGCTAAAATTCGACATCAATGCCGATGACTTTAGAGAAGGTTTAACAGCTGTTATTTCGGTTAAAGTTCAAGAACCTTTGTTCGAAGGACAAACAAAAACCAAACTTGGAAACAAGGATGTAAATTCAGCTGTAAGTCAAGCCGTTACTGAAATGATGTCGCATTATTTGGAAGAAAATCCAAAAGATGCCAAAACCATTGTTGACAAAGTAATCTTGGCTGCACAAGCCCGTAACGCTGCTAAAAAAGCACGTGAAATGGTGCAAAGAAAATCGGTAATGAGCAGTACTGGTTTACCAGGAAAATTGGCCGATTGTTCAGAAAAAGACGCTAGCAAATGTGAAATCTACTTAGTCGAGGGAGACTCGGCGGGTGGTACTGCTAAGCAAGGTAGAGACAGAAACTTTCAAGCCATTTTGCCATTGCGTGGTAAAATTTTGAATGTTGAAAAAGCTATGCCGCACAAGATCTTTGAAAACGAAGAGATCAAAAACATTTACACAGCACTTGGTGTACGTGTAGGTACTGAAGAAGATAGTAAAGCTCTGAATATTGAAAAACTACGTTACCACAAAATCATCATCATGTGTGATGCCGATGTAGATGGTAGCCACATTCAGACTTTGATTCTTACATTCTTCTTCCGCTTTATGCGCGAGTTGATTGAAAACGGATACATCTACATCGCAACGCCACCACTTTACTTAGTTAAAAAAGGCGCTAAAAGCCAATATTGCTGGAGTGAAGAAGAACTCAACAAAGTTGTTGACGAACTCAAAGGATCTGGAAAAGAAAGCAGCGTAGGCATACAACGTTACAAGGGTCTTGGTGAAATGAACGCCGAACAACTTTGGACAACTACTATGGATCCACAAGGCAGAACCCTTCGTCAGGTATCGGCAGCAGATATGGTTGAAGCAGACAGAGTATTCTCTATGCTTATGGGCGATGAAGTACCTCCTCGTAGAGACTTTATTGAGCGCAACGCCAAATACGCTAACATCGATATTTGATACATACTCAAAACCAATAAATCAAAAACCGGACCTAGAAATAGTGTTCGGTTTTTTTGTTTTAAGCTGAGGCTATTTTGAAAATATTGGGCAAAAAAAAATCCGCACTTGGCGGACTTTAAAATATCTAAAGAGCAATAATCTTACTCAGCATCTTTCACTTCTTCAGCTTCAACGTCTTCTATTGCAGAAGCTTCTTCTGTAGCACCATCAACTAGTCCTTTTGATAAAAGCAAGTTGTACCATGCAAATAATTTTTTCAAATCTGAAGCATACACTCTTTCTTCATCAAATTCTGGCTCAACCGCTCTAAAAAAATCAAACAGTTCTGCATTATCGCTTTTAGGATCCAAGGCTTCCTTACCATCCGTATGAGCAAAAATCTTTTGAAGTATAACTTTTAGAGGAACATCTTCTTCATAAGTGTACATAGAAATATCCTCTAATGCACTTACCTTATTGGCAGAGTGAACGGGCATTTTTTTTCCATCGATCAACGATTCTACGATGATTCCACCACGGCTTCTACTTACTATTTTATATAATCCTGGTTTTCCACTAACTGATATTATTCCTTGTAAATCCATTCGCTTGTTCAAATTGGGTTGTAAAAGTATTATTCTTTCGCACTTTTGGTGTCACGCTCTTCCAAAGTTTTGTACAACTTTTCGAACAATGTCAACGCACTTTTTGCCATTCTATTTTCATTATCTAGTAACGGGTTGATTTCCACCATTTCAACCGCTTTACATTTAGCATTGTTGGCTAAGTACAATAACAAAGCTTCGGCTTCATTTTGTTTCAAACCATTAGGAACTGGCGTACCCGTACCTTTACTTACACTAGGATCCATGCTATCAACATCAAATGTTACATACAGCATATCTACTTTCTCAATGTGCTCGTCAAGAATATGCTGAACGCCTTTTAATCCCTTTTCTTGAAATTGATCAACACTTATTTGTTTAATACCTTGACTCAAGATAAAATCGTCTTCCGGTTTTTCTGTATCTCTTACAGCAATAGTTAGTACACTTTCCGGATATATCGCTGGCGTAATTCCTGACAAAGAACACATTCTTTTCCATCCATCGTTGCCATCATCAATGGCTCTTTGAAAATCGCGCCCCATAGCAGCTCCTAAAGGCATACCGTGTACATTCCCACTTGGAGAAGTATATGGACTGTGCATATCTGCATGAGCATCTATCCAAATAACGCCCAAACTTTTTTCAGGGAATGCTTTGACCAAACCAGAAATAGTTGAAACGGCAGTACTGTGGTCGCCCGCCAAAACCAACATGCTCTTTTTAAGCAATGCTCCTTCCTCTACTAGCGAAGTTGCTTCTTCGCATATAGATGCTATTTCATTCACAAACTTCCCCGTTTTAGCGATTGGTTCATGAGCATGAAGTATACTGTTTATATTTTTTGCGCTTTTAATGTCTTTTTGCCAGAAAAGTTGCTTTCCTTCTTGTACAGCTTGCAATTTTAAGGCTTCAATACCCAAACTAGCACCCCGCTTACCTGCTCCTAAGTCGCATGGAACTTCTATAATTCTAACTTTCCCCATTTAATGCTATTTCTCTAATTCCTAGATTATATTTGCGCTAGAAATATAGGCTATTATGCAAAGTTATGCAGAATTCCTCGACCTAAGTGTTGGTTTTCCACAGGAAGGATTCGAGTTGAGAAAAGATGAGTTATTCTTCCATGAATTGAATTTAATGGAGCTTATAGAAACTTATGGTACTCCTCTAAAATTCACATACTTACCCAATATTTCTAGAAACATACAACAAGCCAAAATTTGGTTTCAACAAGCGTTTGTAAACAACGAATACAAGGGAAAATACCATTACGGCTACTGCACCAAAAGTTCGCATTTCAAACATGTAGTTGAAGAAGCACTTACAAACGATATTTTTCTTGAGACATCGTCTGCTTTTGATATGCCTATCATTGACCACTTGAATAAGGAAGGAAAATTCCCTAAAAGTAAAATGGTTATTTGCAATGGATTCAAACGCGAATTGTACAAACAGTACATCGTTGATATGATTCATGATGGCTTCACCAATATCATACCTGTATTGGACACCAAAGAAGAGTTCAATTATTATGAAGACAATTTAGATCAACCCGTACAGTTAGGTCTTCGCATTGCTGCAGAGGAAGAACCTGGAAGCCAATTTTATACAAGTCGACTTGGAATTCGTTCCGAAGACATCATTGATTTTTATAAATCTAAAATTGCCAAGGCGCCTAATTTTAAGGTAACCATGCTGCATTTTTTCATCAATTCAGGTATAACCGATTCGCCGTATTACTGGAATGAATTAGAAAGACATGTAACACTTTATTGCAAATTCAAAAAAGTCAATCCCGATTTAAAACTACTTGACATCGGTGGTGGCTTGCCATTCAAAAACTCATTAACCTTTGATTTTGACTACGTATACATGATTGATGAAATCGTTAAACGTATCAAAGAAATATGCGCTGAACATCAAGTTGATCAACCCGATATTGTTACCGAATTTGGTAAATACACAGTTGCTGAAAGTTCTGGTATACTGTATAAAGTTGTAGGGCGAAAAATCCAAAACGATAGAGAAAAATGGATGATGTTGGACGGGAGTTTCATCACCAACTTACCCGATGTTTGGGCACTTAACCAACGCTACATTTTATTGCCTATCAACAACTGGCAGCACGAATACGAACGCGTAAACTTAGGCGGAATTACTTGCGACGGAATGGACTATTACAACCAAGAAGCGCACGTAAACAACATATTCATGCCCAATACCCGAAAAGCACAATATCTAGGCTTTTTCAATACCGGCGCTTATCAAGAATCGCTGAGTGGATACGGAGGCATACACCATTGTTTGCTACCAACACCCAAGCACGTTATCATCAATAAAAATTACGATGAATCATTGAAATACCAAGTGTTTGGAGAAGAGCAAAATTCACGTCACGCACTAAAGTTATTGGGCTACATATAACTGAAAACTCCACTTTTTTTAATCATGAAAAAGTGGAAACTCTTTCATATTGACCATTCTTCCTTCAGCATCACTACCCAAAACAGCGTGTTGCAATCCGTTACTCAGACACAAAAACGGAGCTTTCAACACACTTTGGTAGCGAAGCAATTGCTCTAGTTGAGGTTGCTGAAGAGAAATATGAGGCGCTTTCACTTCTATTAGAAAATAGATGCTTGCGGCTTTAGAGTATACGACTATGTCCCACCGTTTTGACAGACCATTTACTTTCAAGCTTTTCTCAACTGAGATAAGACCTAACGGATACCCTAGTTTTTCTACTAAAAAATAGATCATGCTTTGACGCACCCATTCTTCGGGTGTAAACACCAAATCGCGATTCCGAACCATACAACGAATCAAAATCTGCCCATCTTTTTTATGAACAAGATGCTCCGGTGCTTCAGGAAAATTTAATATTTGCAATGCGTCCGATTTCATACCTCAAGGCGTGCTAATTTAGCGTTATGGCAAAACAAAACAACCAAGATTTTAGCGATGCGGTAATGCAAATTCGCAAAGGCATTGTAAAACCTATTTATTTCCTAAGTGGGGAAGAAACTTTTTACATCGATGCACTTACCAAAGTTTTGTCCGAAAGCCTGTTGAATGAAATGGAAAAAGAATTCAACTACACAATACTTTATGGTAAAGACAGCAATGCCGATAAAATACTTGGTGCTGCAAAGCAATACCCCGTAATGAGCGAGCGTAGCGTGGTTGTGGTTCGAGAAGCAGCATCATTGAACGCCAATGAGTTTGATAAAATGCACGATTATTTCAACAAACCACTTGAAAGCACATGTTTGGTTATTGCTTACCGCGGCAAAAAAGCTGATGGCAGAAAAGCCTTCGTCAAAACATTAAAATCCAAAGGCTATTTTTTCGAATCGTCAAAACTCTACGAAAATGAAATTCCCGATTTTTTAACGCGTCAATTCAAAAAAGAAAAACTTGAAATTGACAGAGAGTGCGTTCAGCTTTTGGCTAATCATTTAGGAAACGATTTGAGTTTGCACACCAATGCCATAGGAAAACTAAAAGCCTACTTGGGTGAAAATGGTACCGTTACAAAAGAAACCATTGAAGCACAAATAGGCATCAACAGAGACTACAATGTTTTTGAATTGATCAAAGCCATTAGTTACAAACAAAACGAGAAAGTCATCAACATCTTTTCTTATTTAGGTAGACACGGTAAAAACCAACCACCTGTATTTGTAATCGGCCAATTATTTTCTTTTTTCAGTAAATTAATGACTTACCATTATCAAGGCGACAAAAGCGATTACAATATCGCATCTAAGTTAAAAATCAAACCCTTCTTCGTGAAAGATTACCATGCTGCAGCTAAAAATTTTTCCGCGACAAGTGTTTTAAAAATCACCAGCAAACTGCGCGAATACGATTTAAAATCTAAGGGCAAAAACGCTGGAAACATCGATGATGAAGATTTATACAAAGAGCTTGGATTCCTGATTTTACACATGTAAATCAATGTTAAAAGCTAATGTGTACTTTTACCCGCAATTCCGACATCGATTATAGAATGAAAAAGTATCTATTATTACTACTAATTACCGCCATCACCAGCATACAAGCTTACGCACAATCAAACGCTATTCGTGGTTTTGTGTACAACAAAGAAACTGGTGAACCAATGATATTTACCAACGTTTATCTAGAAGGCACAAATTATGGTGGTGCAACAGATGTAAACGGCTACTACTCTATCGCAAAAATTGAAGCAGGAACTTACAAATTAACGGTGTCGGCTATCGGATTTGAAAAGTTTCAAGAAAGCGTTACCATTTCGAAATCTGAAATCATCAACAAAAAAATCTACATCGCTAAAGGCAGTGTTGATCTAAAAACATTCGAGGTTTCTGCCGAGGCTAAAGAAGCCAAAACTTCGGTAAAAATGTCAGTTACAAAAATCACAACTAAAGACATTAAAAATTTACCTTCTGTTGGTGGTGAGCCAGATTTAGCTCAATACATTCAGGTATTGCCTGGGGTTGTATTTACAGGTGACCAAGGTGGACAACTTTACATTCGTGGTGGTTCTCCTATCCAAAACAAAGTATTGCTTGACGGAATGATTGTTTATAGCCCATTCCACTCTATCGGTCTATTCTCTGTTTTTGATACCGATCTTATTCGTAACGCCGATGTATACACGGCTGGTTTCCCTAGTATGTACGGTGGTAGAGTTTCATCTATAATGGACATTACTTCTATTGATGGTAACCAAAAGAAATTCACTGGAAAAGTTGGAGCCAACCCATTTGGAGCTAAAGTGTTTGTACACGGTCCAATGAAAAAATTAAAAGAAGGAAGTTTAGGTTCTTCATCTTTCATTATCTCTGCTAAAACGTCCTATTTAGATCAAACGTCAAAGTCATTGTACGGTTATGTAAGCGATGACGGACTTCCTTTCAAGTACACCGATTTATATGGTAAATTATCTTTCAACGGTGGTAATGGTAGTAAATTCAATGTATTTGGTTTCAATTTTACCGATGAGGTAGATTATTTAGGCGTTTCTAAATTAGGTTGGGAAAACTTAGGATTAGGAGCAAACTTTGTGTTGGTACCTTCAGAAAGCCCTGTACTAATAGAAGGTCACCTATCGTACTCTAAATATGCTATCTCTCTCGACGAGGCTGATGTAAACAGAACTCGAACTTCTGGCGTTACTGGATTTGACTTCGGATTCGATTTCAAAAACTTTCAAGGAAATAGCGAAATTAAATATGGTATTGAAGTCAACGCTTTCAAAACCGAATTCCAATTTTTCAATTCTTTTGATGCCAACTTCGACTTAACCGACAACACTACTGAAATTAGTGGATACGTTGATTACAAATTCGCAAATGGTCTCTTGGTTATTAACCCTGGTTTTAGAGCGCATTATTACGCTTCATTGAGTGAAATGAGTTTAGAACCAAGGTTAGGATTAAAATACAACCTTACCGAAACATTTAGACTGAAAGCTGCGGGTGGTTTTTACAGCCAAAATTTAATTGCAGGAAACTCTGATAGAGATGTTGTAAACCTTTTCTATGGTTACATATCTAGTCCAGAAAACTTACCACAAACCTTTATTGAAGAAAGCGGAAGTGTTCGCCAAGATATAGGTCCACTACAAAAAGCAAGACATGCTGTAATTGGTGCAGAATACGATTTATCGGATCGTTTGAACATTAACGTAGAAGGATATGTGAAGCAATTCAACCAATTGGCCAACATCAACAGAAACAAAATTTACGAAGACAATTCCAACAACCAAGATATTCCTGATGCATTCAAAAAAGATTACATCGTAGAAAGTGGCACATCAAGAGGTATCGATGTTGTGATGAAGTATACAGCTCCAAGATTCTATTTATGGGCCGTTTACTCATTAGGAAAAGTTGATCGTTGGGACGGCTTAATGAGCTACGCTCCTATCTTCGATAGACGCCACAATGTTAACCTACTTTCAACTTATAAATTAGGCAAAGATCGCTCTTGGGAATTATCAGCACGTTGGAACTTTGGTACTCCATTACCATTTACTCAAACGGAAGGTTTTTATGAAGAACAACCATTTAGCGAAGGAGCCAATACAGATGTTACAGAAGAGAACGGAACATTTTCTTACCGCCTAGCAGAACTTAATGGAGGTCGTTTAACACCTTACCATAGATTGGATGTAAACGTTAAAAAAACGTTGAAATTCGAAAAAAGCAGTCTGGAAATGAACTTAGGTATTACCAACACATACAACAGAGAAAATATTTTCTACGTTGACCGTGTTACATTCCAGAAAGTTAACCAACTCCCTATCCTTCCATCCTTCGGAGCTACCTTCATTTTTTAGTGATTGTATAGGATAGAATAAGTCTTCTTCGGTTATTTAGAGTAACTTTGAGCCCCGTAAACAACTTTTGGCATATGGCTCACCAAACGAAATATATCTTTGTTACGGGCGGGGTAACATCTTCACTAGGAAAAGGAATAATTGCTGCTTCGCTAGCAAAACTTTTACAAGGAAGAGGTCACTCGGTTACTATTCAAAAACTCGATCCTTACATCAACATTGATCCCGGTACTCTAAACCCATACGAACATGGCGAATGCTACGTTACGGATGATGGTGCTGAAACCGATTTGGATCTAGGTCACTACGAACGTTTTTTGAATGTTCCGACTAGCCAAGCCAACAACATAACCACAGGTAGAATATACCAATCGGTTATCAACAAAGAACGCAAAGGCGAGTATCTAGGAAAAACGGTTCAAGTTATTCCTCACGTTACTGATGAAATTATTCGCTCTATTAAAATATTAGGCGAAAAAGGAACTTACGACTTTGTCATCACCGAAATAGGTGGTACCGTAGGTGATATTGAATCATTGCCATACATAGAGGCTGTTCGTCAAATGTGTTGGGAAAGCAAAATCGACTGCTTAGTCATTCACCTTACCCTTATTCCATATTTATCTGCAGCTGGCGAACTTAAAACCAAGCCTACTCAGCACTCTGTAAAAGAGTTATTAAAACTTGGTGTACAACCAGATATTTTGGTTTGCCGTACAGAACACCCATTAAACGATAGCATCAAGAAAAAAGTAGCCCTATTTTGTAACGTAGCTGAAGAAGCCGTTATCGAATCTATGGATGCTGAAACCATTTACGATGTTCCTTTGTTGATGCAAAAAGAACGTTTGGATGATGTTGTTCTCAAAAAATTGAATTGCGATTATTTGAACACTAAACCAGATTTAACCAACTGGAATAAGTTCTTAAAACGCTATAAAAATCCAAGTCACGAAGTGCGCATTGCCATAGTTGGTAAGTACACTGAATTGGCCGATGCATACAAATCTATTGTAGAAGGATTTAACCACGCTGGAGCAGAAATTGAAGCCAAGCTAAAAGTAAAATGGGTACAGTCTGACGACTTAACCGAAGCCAATGTTGAACGCAATTTAAATGGTGTTTCTGGAGTATTGGTTGCTCCTGGTTTTGGCGATAGAGGGATTGAAGGTAAAATTGCAACCATCAAATACGTTCGCGAAAACAACATCCCATTCTTAGGTATTTGCTTAGGTATGCAATGTGCCGTAATCGAATTTGCAAGAAATGTAATGGGTCTGGAAGATGCTCATAGTTTAGAAATGAACAAAGAGACTAAGCACCCTGTTATCAACTTAATGGAATCTCAAAAAGAGGTAACCAATTACGGCGGTACGATGCGTTTAGGCGCATACGATTGCAACATCGAAAAAGGGACTTTAGCCTACGACATTTACCAAAACACTACTATAAGCGAACGACACCGTCACCGTTTTGAATTCAACAACGAATACAAACAGCAATTCATTGACAATGGTATGGTATGCTCGGGCATAAACAGCGAAAACAACCTAGTGGAAATTGTAGAATTGCCTAGTCACCCATTCTTTATTGGGGTACAATTCCACCCAGAATATAAGTCAACCGTAGCCAATCCACATCCATTATTTGTGGCGCTTGGCAAAGCCGCTTTAGCTTACAAAAAAGAAGGTCAATTAGTATAAAGAAAAACAACTCAAAAGGTTGTTGATATCAGCACAAAATGGATAGAAATTCAGTCATCGGTTTAGTATTAATTACCGGTATATTATTAGGATACAGTTACTTTTTTGGTCCATCACCAGAAGAATTAGCAAAACAAGCAGAGCAAACAGAACAAGCTCAACAAGTAGAAAATACAGATACTGCGAAGATTGACGAAACAGCCTATATAGCTGAGTCATTCGACACAAATACAGTAGATACACTTCAACTTCAGTTGGAAGAATTGTTGGCTAAAAAAACTTTTGGCTCTTTCTACAAAAACTCTACAGGTACCGCTAAAACCATTACCGTTACTAGTCCAAAAGCTACTTATACTTTCAACACAAAAGGCGGGGCGTTACAACAAGTTATCCTTTCTGAATACAAAACATTCAACGACAAAGAATTGAGTCTTTTCGACCCTAATTCTGTTGATTTCAATTTGGTATTGAATCAAGATGGCAATACCATCAACACCAATGCTTTATACTTCAATTATCAAGGTGAAGACAACCTATCTATAGCAGAAGGTGAAGAAAAAACAGTGGTATTCACAGCAGGTGAAGGCAATGACAAAGTGACTTACACTTATGTTTTCAATGCTGATTCTTACTACCTAGACTTTTCTGTTCGACACAATGCTAGCGAAGCTTCTTTAAATCTTTTTCAAGAAGGATTTAATAACGAAAAACACTTAGAAACAGAGCGCACAAAATCTTCAGTCTACTACAGAGAATATGAAGAAAAACGCGATTACCTTTCTGAAAGATCTGACGATGAAGAAATCACAGAAACAGAACTTCATTGGGTAGCTTTTAAACAAGATTTTTTCTCTACAGCCATTATTTCTCGTCAAGGTCAGTTAAAAGCCAACAGTAAGTTAACGATTACTCCTGGTCTTGAAACCGATACCATTCACACTAAAGCTTACGCAGCTTCATTGGCATTGCAAAACAAGGAAAGCAATTTCTTTCTTTACTACGGACCAAACCAATACGACAACTTACGCGAGAAGGATGTTGCAGAATTTGACAGAATCATCGACTTTGGATGGGCTATTTTCGGTTGGGTAAACAAATACCTAATCTTAAACGTATTCCAATTCCTAGATGCAACAGGAATGTCTTACGGTATCATCATTTTGGTATTGACATTGCTCATCAAATTGGCCTTAAGTCCACTGACATACAAGAACTTCTTGAGTTCAGCAAAAATGCGTGTTCTAAAACCTGAGATTGAAGCGCTGAACGAAAAAAACAAAAACGCTGATGCTGTAAAAAAACAACAAGACACTATGGCTTTATACCGCGAAACTGGTGTAAATCCAATGGCTGGTTGCTTGCCTATGTTATTGCAAATGCCTATTCTATATGCCATGTTCCGCTTCTTCCCTGCGAGCATAGAATTGCGTCAAGAATCGTTTTTATGGGCTGATGATTTATCTTCTTACGACTCCATTATGAGTTTGCCATTTGATATTCCTTTTTATGGCGATCATATTTCATTGTTTACTTTGATGTTGGCTGTTTCTACATTCTTCTATTCTAAGTTGAATATGGGCAACCAAGCTATGCCGCAACAACAATCTGGAATGCCGCAGATCAACATGAAAATGATGACTTACATCTTCCCTTTCATGATGTTGTTTTTCTTCAACAATTACTCTTCAGGATTGAGTTATTACTACTTCCTATCAAACGTAATCTCAATCGCGCAAATGTTCCTAATCAAGAAATATTTCGTGGACGAGGTTAAAATTTTAGCGAAAATTCAAGAACGTAAAAAGCAGAAAAAAGGCAAAAGCAATTTCCAAAAACGTATGGAAGACATGGCTAAAAAACGTGGAATCAGTACGCCTAAAGGATAATTGGCACGTTTTCTGTAAAGCTTTATATTCACACAAACACCATTTTTATGACTTTATCATTTCTTAAAAAAATTAGTGCCGCTTTATCATTAACCATTGTTTTGATGGCTTGCAATAGCACGAAGTCAGTAAGCGTTTCTGAATATTTTACAGAGTACGATAAAGTACCAGAAAATACAGCCATTTATTTTTCTAGAGGAGCTTGTTTTGGTCAGTGTCCTGAAGATCAGTTATTCATCAGTTTAGGTGGCGAATTGCAATACCGCGGAAAACGCAACGTAAAAAACGAAGGCCGTTACACTGCTTCAAACTTTGGCAAAGCAGAATTTGAGCAATTGCAACAAGAGTTGATCGACATGAACATTTTCTCTTTCACAGAAGATTACACTGGCAACATTGCTGATTTTCCACCTTACACTATTTTCATGCAAAAAGATGGTAAGGCCATAAAAATAGATGCCAAAAGTGAATACCCTGAAGAGCTGAAAGCCATCATTGTAAAATTCAGACTTTTAATAGAGGGTTTGAAGTTGGAAGCTTTGGATCACTAGAATCAAACATTTTATTGAACGCCAGTGTTGCCGCTACACACGATAGCACTGGTGCCAATATCCAACCTATATAAGGAATGGCAAACAGGAGGTAAAAACCAGCTCCTATCCCAAAGGCCAAACCAAAGTGCTGACGCATCCAGCGTACCGAAGCTCTTCTTTTAAATTTCTTACGTTCTAGATTATAATCTATAAACCCAAATCCGTAGAAATAGCACTGGAACATAAATATCAATACCACAGTAATAGGTATTACGACCGGAAAAATTAACGATATTGCCCATAATCCGGCAGTAATCAGAAGTTCCAAGCTTAAGTTTCTAAGCGCTAGAACTACCCCTCGAATAATATCACTCATCAATTGATGTATGTTGAATGGAATTTTTTCATTCGATAAAATTTCGTTGCTTTTCTCTGAAATAAAAGCCAAAATGGGTGACATGAAAATAAAAACCAAATACCGGTTTACCGATTGAAACAACATCCAAAAACTCAAACGCATCATCCACATGGCTAATGTGTAAAGCCAAGAATCTTTGTATTCCTGCAATCCGAAGATATTTATGCACCAATTCAGCAGTTCTTCGCTTGCAGTTGTAAACAATGTACTGGTTACAAAAAACAAGCCCAGTGCCACCAAAATGGGATAAAGAAAAAAGTGTTTTAGTTTATTGGACCCTAGAAATTTCCATGCTTTAGGGTAACATTTCACAGCTGTAGCGATGTATCCTATTTGCTTTACCAAGTTCATTTGCCTCTAAGTATTATATAAGTGTATTTTTGCACAAAATTAAAGCCGATGAATGCCAGCTTAATGGCCGTATCACCAATTGACGGAAGATACAAAAACAAGGTAGAAGGATTAAGTCTTTACTTTTCTGAATTTGCCTTAATAAAATACAGAGTTCAAGTAGAAATCGAATACCTTATTCACCTAAGCCAGTTTCTGGATTTAGAAGGTTTTTCAGAAAGTAGCATTGCTCCACTTCGTGCCATCTACAAAGATTTTACCGAAGCCGATGCTTTAGCTGTAAAGAAGATAGAAAGTACAACCAACCACGATGTAAAAGCCGTAGAATATTTCATCAAAGACAAATTAGATGGCCTAAATCTAAGCAGCATCAAAGAGTGGGTTCACTTCGGATTGACGTCTCAGGACATCAACAACACGTCTGTACCTTTGAGTTTGAAGGAAGGAATTGAAAATGAATTCTACCCTGTAATTGAACAAATTATAGAAACATTAACCGGCTTAGCCAACGATTGGAGAGAAATCCCACTTTTGGCTCGAACGCACGGTCAACCAGCTTCGCCTACCATGTTGGGTAAAGAAGTAATGGTGTTTGTAGAGCGCCTTAGCAAGCAAGTAGACGATATGCGTCACATTCCTTTCGCATCTAAATTTGGTGGCGCTACAGGTAACTTCAATGCGCATACGGTAGCTTTTCCTGAACACAACTGGCCAGAATTTGCCAACGAATTCGTAAACAATGGCTTGGGATTATCGCGTTCGCAGATTACGACTCAAATAGAGCACTACGATTACCTAGCTGCTTTGTTTGATAACATGAAACGTATCAACACCATCATCATTGATATGGACCGTGATTTCTGGACCTACATTTCGATGGATTATTTCAAGCAAAAAATAAAAGCTGGAGAAGTTGGATCATCGGCCATGCCACACAAAGTAAATCCTATCGACTTTGAAAATTCAGAAGGCAACTTAGGCTTAGCCAATGCTTTGTACACGCACTTATCAGAAAAATTGCCTGTTTCTCGTTTGCAAAGAGATTTAACCGACTCTACTGTTTTGCGTAACGTTGGTGTGCCTATCGCGCATACTGTTATCGCTTTCCAAGCTACGCTTAAAGGTTTAAGTAAATTGTTGCTAAACGCTGATAAAATTGCTTTGGATTTAGAAAACAACTGGGCGGTTGTAGCCGAGGCTATTCAAACCATTCTGCGAAGAGAAAAGTACCCTAACCCGTACGAAGCTTTGAAAGAACTTACTCGTACCAACGAAGCCGTTAACGCCAACACCATGGCTCGCTTTATTGATACACTTAAGGTGTCTGACGAAGTAAAAGCGGAAATGAAAAACATAACGCCTAGTAATTACACAGGTACTGACTTATTCTAAATGAAAAACTACCACTTTGTATATGAGCTATTAAAGCCCTACCGTAAAAAGGTTGGATTGAATATCATGTTCAACTTTTTGAGCTCATTACTCAGTGTTTTCACTTTTGGATCCATTGTACCTTTCCTCAACATTCTGTTTAAGGAAGTGCAAACCATTACTCCTCACCCGGGGAAGTTTGACTTGAGTTCAGATTATTTTCTGAGCCTTGTCAATCATAAAATTGAATTTTTTATTGTGCATGAAGGAAAGCAGCAAGCGCTCTTGGGCATTTGCGCTTTCATCATCATTGTGTTTTTTCTTAAAAACATCTGTTCGTATTTAGGCCAATATCAAATGGCCTATTTGCGCAATGCCGTTGTGCGCGATTTAAGACAGAAAATACACAGCCGTATCCTACAACTCCCACTTCTCTACTTCAACGATGAGCGAAAAGGAAATGTTCTCACAAAGGCTACCAGCGATGTTACCGAAATAGAATTCTCTATTATGGGGAGTCTACAAATGTTTTTTCGCGATCCAATCACCTTCTTCATCTACCTCATTACATTACTGATAATGAGTTGGGAGCTGACCATTTTTGTTTTGGTATTACTGCCTATCTCAGGATTCATTATTTCTAGAATGGGTAAAAAATTGAAGAATGCAGCAGGACGTGGACAAAACAAATTGGGCGAAGTAATGTCCTTATTCGATGAAACACTTGGTGGATTACGGGTCATTAAGTCTTTCAATGCTGAAGACAATATCCACCACAAATTCGAAACCGAAAGCAACAACTTTTTCGAATTGATGGTAAAACTTTTCCGCCGTCAATATCTGGCTTCGCCTTTGAGCGAAATCATGGGAAGTATTTCCATTGCCGTTGTATTGTATTTTGGTGGAGCGTTGATTTTGGATGGCAATTCATCTTTTGATGGTGCCTTCTTTGTTACCTTTTTGATCATTTTTTCTCAGCTTATTCCCCCAGCTAAATCTTTCTCTGAAGGATTTTTCAAACTCAAAAAAGGATTGGCTTCTACAGAAAGAATCAACGAACTGTACAAAGAACCTTCCGAGCCCTTACATAAGGGGAAGAACTTGGTTAAAACTACTTTCGATGGTAGCATAGAACTGAAGAACACACACTTTACATACAAAAACGGAGCAAATGCTCTGAACAATGTTTCGCTGACCATAAATAAAGGGAGCAGTACCGCTTTAGTCGGTCAATCTGGTTCGGGCAAAAGTACCTTGGTAAGTATTCTTCCGCTTTTCATAACGCCGAACAAAGGAGAAATCTTTATCGATGGCATCGACATATTGGATATAGAATTAAAAAGCCTACGAAACCTATTTGGCATCGTAAGTCAAGAAGCAATATTGTTCAACGATTCGATTGCATACAACGTTAAGTTGGGCAAATCAGATGCTACAGAAGCTGAAGTTATAGACGCGCTTAAAATTGCCAATGCTTGGGAATTTGTAGAAAAACTCGAAAACGGAATCAACCAAAATATTGGTGAAAACGGCAACAAACTATCTGGCGGGCAAAAACAACGATTGTCTATTGCTAGAGCCGTACTGGCCAATGCGCCAATATTGCTTTTAGATGAAGCCACATCTGCGCTGGATACCGAAAGCGAAAAGATAGTGCAAGCAGCATTAGAAAACTTGATGAAAGGCCGTACTTCGGTTGTGATTGCCCATAGACTATCTACTGTAAGCAATACTGATAAAATTGTGGTTATGCAAGACGGTGAAATCATTGAAGAAGGAGCCCACAAAGAACTTTTGGCTACCAAAGGCAAGTACTACAACCTATGCTCCTTACAAGGTATTGAGGCTTAGTTAGGTCCCTCTTACTCTTCTACTATTTTTCATTTCTTTCGTGTGGAACAAAAGAGTCAAATCCCGATTGCTATCGGGACTATTTCTCGAATTTGAACTGTTAAATTGAAGTTTTTAATTACGAGGTTCTCTCAATTTTTTCCGGAGTTTTACACTTAAATTTTTTGCCCTATTCCGTAAACCTGGGCTTTCTTCTTGTGGAAAACTGCTGAGTACCAATAACATTTCTTCCGATAATTCTGGGTAATGCAAGGCTACATTCACGGCGCACAACATGGCATGAGCTCTAGGCGCTATGGGCAAAGCAGCATTGCTGGTGGTTTTCACAGCCAAGTCGTACAATTCTCCCTCCAAATTAGCATCAACACGAATAAAGGTAAAGGCACGCCATAAATCGCGCTGCAAACTGTGGCTGTTGGTATTTTTTAATACCTCCCATACCTGGTATTGGTGCTTACTACCATCTGCCGGATGGCGCTCTATATAATGGGTTAAAAGCCAACCCATTTTCCATGTGATTTTCTTTTCTGAGCTGCGGCTCATGGCTAAGCAAAAAGTTGACCAATCGAAACCTTGCCCCGACATGGCTTCAACCAAATGCACAATGTTTTGCTTGCTTCTGTCGGACTCTAAGGAGCTTTGTATGGCTGAAATGGATAACACAAACGCAAGTTATACCCTTTGCCCAAAAATTGCATATTTTTCTAGTTCCATGTCATTACTTTCGACCATACAACAATGCACGCTTTGCGCCGACACCTTGCCGCATGGACCAAGACCCGTTTTGCAATTCTCACCACATTCTAAAATTGTTATCATAGGGCAAGCGCCTGGATCTAAAGTACATACCTCGGGCAAGCCGTGGGATGACCAAAGTGGAAAAAAGTTAAGACAGTGGTTGGACGTAAGCGATGACGATTTTTACAACCCCGATAAATTTGCCTTGGTACCCATGGGATTCTGTTATCCTGGCACAGGAAAAAGTGGCGATTTGCCTCCAAAAAAGATATGTGCACCCACTTGGCATCCTGATATTCTGGAGCAATTTGAAGAAAACCCCTTGGTTGTGCTCATTGGCACTTATGCTCAAAAATACTATTTAAACACCAAGCAAAACCTAACCGAAACCGTGCTAAGAGCGGAAGAATTTCTTCCAGAATTTTTGCCTCTACCCCATCCTTCGCCGAGAAACCAACATTGGCTCAAAAAAAATCCATGGTTCGAAACAGGTGTTGTGCCCTTGCTTCAAGCCGAGGTTAAAAAACATTTGGCTAAAGAACATCGACTTTAATCTAAACTATTACGAACTCAAAAACATCCAAAAAAATAAAGACCTTTAGCCCATGACTTACAAAACCCTTATGTTCATACACCTTTACACCATACTCCCTTGTATTGTGTTGGGCGCCGTCAACTTCATGCTTCGCAAAGGATCACCTTATCACAAATACGTGGGCATTACTTTTATGATCTTGATGCTATTTACTGCTGCAATCACATTGTTTATGCCAGCACATGTAGGACCTAAATTCATGGGCCATTTTGGATACATCCATTTATTTAGTTTTCTAACCATTTACAGTATACCTACAGCCTACATTGCCATTAAAAAAGGGAACGTAAAAAAACACCGAAACAAATTGGTTGGCTTATACATTGGGGCTATTTTATTGGCTGGAGCATTTACTTTAATGCCCGGAAGATACCTCCACACCGTTCTATTTACTTAATTTCAAACGGCAAGGAGTGTTACTCCGTAAATGCACTTATCATGATCAATTTCGAATTTCAAAATCCCACAAAAATCATTTTTGGCAAAGGCCAAATGGATAAACTGCAAAGCAATATACCGGCAAAGGCAAAAGTACTTATGCTATATGGTGGTGGGAGCATCAAAAAAAACGGGATATACGATGGGGTTAAAAATGCCTTAAAAGATTATTCTGTTGAAGAATTTGGAGGCATACCTGCCAACCCAGAATATTCTGTATTGATTAAAGCCCTAGAGCTTATTAAAGAAAAAAAGATTGATTTCCTATTGGCCGTTGGTGGCGGATCGGTTATAGATGGCACAAAATTTTTAGCTTCTGCAGCGTTGTATGACGGCGACAATCCTTGGGACATTCTTGCCAAAGGAATTAGAAGTGAACAAGCCTTACCATTTGGAACCGTATTAACATTACCGGCTACGGGCAGTGAAATGAACAGCGGCGCAGTTATTACTAACAATGCTTTGAAGGAGAAACGAGGCATGGGAGGATTGGCAGTATTCCCGCAATTTTCTATTCTAGATCCTAGCGTTATAGAATCCATACCAGAAAGACAATTGGCCAACGGAATTACCGATGCCTTTACCCACGTACTAGAACAATACATGACCTACCCTGCTGACGGACAGCTACAAGACCGTTTTGCGGAATCGATATTGCAAACATTGTTAGAAGTAGCTCCGAAAGTCATTGCCAACCCAAAAGATTACGCAGCCTGCAGCAATTTTATGTGGTGCTGTACTATGGCTCTGAATGGTTTGATACAAAAAGGCGTTCCTACCGATTGGGCTATTCATGGCATGGGACACGAGTTAACGGCACTATTCGGCATAGACCACGCCCGGACATTGGCCATAGTATTACCAAGCCATTACACGTTCAACTTCGAAAGAAAAAAAGAAAAACTAGCACAATACGGTCGAAGAGTCTGGGCATTGAACGGATCAGATACAGATGTAGCCAAAGAAGCCATTCAAAAAACGGAAAGCTTTTTTCATCAATTGGGCATAAAAACCAAACTATCGGAATACACGCAGGACTTTGAAGGCACAGCCGAAGAAATTGAAAAACGCTTTGTAGAAAGAAAATGGTTAGGACTGGGTGAACACAAAGATTTAAATCCTTCGCAAGTACGAGAGATTATGGCTATGACTTACTAAGTTTGCGTGTGCAAAATTCTTCTTTCATTCAAGCCAAACACAAGGGCATTTGGTATATGTTCTTGTCTGTTTTGGCTTTTGCTTTTGTCAACACTTTTGTAAAGCTCTTATCGAATTTTCCTGCGCACGAACTTATTTTTTTCCGCTCCATCATATCTTTAAGTCTGTGTTTGTTTGCTTTAAGAAACAACACCAATCCTTTTTTTGGAAACAATAAAAAATGGTTGCTCATTAGAGGTTTTGCAGGTGTTACTGCCCTCACCCTCTTTTTTGTTACCATACAAAACATCTCCTTAGCCAATGCGGTTAGCATTCAGTATTTATCGCCTCTTTTCACGGTAGTTATCGGGATTTTTCTTCTGAAAGAAAAAGTGAAAAAAGTACGTTGGCTCTATTTTGCAATGGCCATTATAGGAGTATTTGTAATAAAAGGATTCAATACCGATTTAGAATGGAAATATTTATTGATAGGCTTGGCTTCAGCATTTTTTAGTGGGATAGCCTACAACGCGGTACGCAAATGCAAAACCAGCGACGACCCTATACGTGTGGTAATGTACTTCCCTTTGATAGCAACACCCATTATGGGTATATGGTGTTTGACTGAATTTGTAGTACCGCATGGCATCGAGTATTTGTACATCGCCTTGATGGGGATATTTACTCAATTTGCGCAAATAAACATGACCAAAGCGCTGCAAAACAACGAAGCTTCCGTGGTTACACCCGTTAAATATTTGGGTGCTATTTTCGCGGTTGCCATAGGCTATTTCATGTTCGATGAAAGCCTTACACCTTCCAACATTGCTGGTATTGGTATTATTTTATTAGCCGTATTGTTCAACAGTTTTACGCCTGCTTTAAGCAAAAAATAGATGTTTTTTATTCTCGGAAAAATAGTCATCATCTTTTTAAGTCCTCAAATTTGGATTTTCACTTTTCTACTCTTAGCGTGGTTGAAAAAATCTCGACGTTTTTTATTGGCAGCCATCCTTTCCACCTTCTTTTTCGGAAACTGTTTCATCGCCGATGAAGTATGCCGTGCATGGGAAATACAAATCAACGAAGAGCAACTAACCACCAACTATGATTATGGCATTGTTTTGGGCGGAATGAGCGATTACCAGGCCAGAAACAAACGTTCACAGTTCTCTGGAGCTTCGGATAGATTGTGGCAAAGTTTATTGCTTCAATCGCGCGGAAAAATAGATACCCTCATCATTACGGGTGGATCGGGCAAATGGGATAATCCAGAAGAAAAAGAAGCGCTATTACTCCAACAGTATTTAAATGAAGTTGTAACAGCAAACGACAGTATTTTATACGAATGGGAATCGAAAAACACAGCCGAGAATGCTCAGTTCACGTTAACCAAATACCCACAAATAAGAGATAAAAAAATATTGGTCATCACCTCTGGCTTTCACGCAAGAAGAGCATTAGCTTGTTTCAATAAAATTGGTCTTAAAACCGATATTTACACTGTAGATATGATGGGAGGCGACAGAAAATATGCCTTAGATCATTTGCTCTTACCCAACCCATCTGCCATGCGGAAGTGGTCTTTCATTATGAAAGAATGGCTGGGATGTTTGGTGTATCAACTAAGAGGTTGGATATAATATTCAACATTGCTCCACGCTAAATCCAAATCATTCCATTGTTACTCCATAATGTTGAATGATGAATAATTCAAGAGCAGTTAAAACTTTTCCAATGTGTTTCTTGACAGCACTATCAGTAATTCTAAATACTTTAAGGCCAAGGCTCTCCAAATACTCTTGACGATTGAAATCATATTCCTGAGAAAAATCATGACTACCACCATCAATTTCAACTACTAGGCCCAATCGTTTCACATAGAAGTCTACAATATAGTTGCCAATTATTCTTTGTCTATCAAAGTCAATTGCATAAAACTTTCGTTTATGAACCTGTTGCCAAAACAAAACTTCGGATAGAACACCAGCTTTTCGATTGTTGATAGCATTTTGTTTAAGATTGATGTTGTACGGAAGGTTTTTAATAAAATTACTGCGAATAGGTACACCTTTTATTTCAGTAGTTACATCAGCTTTCACATTAATTACAATTAACCACCCCGCCTATCAGGCACCCCTCAAAGAGGGGAAACGAGAATTGTTTCTGAATTAAATATAAAAAACTAACATTTTATAGCCCCCTCAAGTAGAGAGGAAAAACCCCACGGAATTAGGTGTTTTTTAAAACTCTCCTAAAAATTGGTGTTTGCATGTATAAAAATGATTCACATTCTACCTCTTACACCCAATTTAAATTCCCCTCCGGTGGAGGGGTGGTCGAAGACCGGGGTGGTGCTTTACCCCTTAACCTCTATGCTATCGCGCAACGCTTTGGTTTCAGAAATCAAGTTGTCCATGTTGGCATTCAACGCAGACGATTTCAATACAACACCCATTCTTCTGTAAGGGCGAGTGCTTGGTTTTCTGAAAATTCTAAAATCGGTGTCCTTTGTTTCTAAAACCGTATTGAGACCAACAAAATTGGGCATTTCATTGCTTTCTTCTTTGGCTAATAGAGCCGCACAAACACCCGACTTGTACATTTCTATGGTAGGAATGGGTAATCCCAGTATAGTGCGTGCATGCAATTCGAATTGAGTGAAATTTTGCGTGCCAGCCAAGGTAACCATCCCTGTATCGTGTGGACGTGGCGACAATTCTGAAAAATATACCCCATCATCAGCTATGAAAAATTCTACCCCCCAAATACCAGCACCTTCCAATGCATTGGTAACCTTTTCCGCCATGTGTTTGGCTGTATCCAAATCGGCATCGCTAATAGCGCAAGGCTGCCAGCTTTCCTGAAAATCGCCTCTTTCTTGTCGGTGTCCAATAGGATTACAAAACAAGGTTTCACCGTTTTTTTGCGTTACTGTTAACAGAGTTATTTCTGTATGAAAATCGACAAAACCTTCCACAATAACTTCCATCAAATCGCCACGAGAACCTTCCATGGCATATTCAAAAGCGGCATCTATTTTATCGGCTGTTTTTATAACCGATTGTCCTTTACCGGATGATGACATCAAGGGTTTAACCACACATGGCAAGCCGATATGCTCAACCGCTTTTCGGAAATCTTCTAAATTATCAGCATACGCATAAGGAGCTGTTCGCACGCCTAAATCTTTAGCCGCCAAATCGCGAATCAACTTACGATTCATGGTAAAATTGGCCGCTTTTGCGCTCGGTACTACTTGTATACCTTGCTCTTCGAAACCATAGAACAAATCAGTTTTTATGGCTTCAATTTCTGGCACTATGTGGGTAGGATTGTGTTTTTTAACCGCAGCGGTTAAGGCTTCGCCGTCCAACATAGAAAACACCTCGTACTCGTGAGCAACTTGCATGGCCGGAGCACCTTCATAACTATCGCAGGCGATAACATAAACTCCCATTCGCTGTAAGGCTATGGTAAGTTCTTTGCCTAATTCTCCTGATCCTAATAATAGTACTTTGATGTCTTTCATGCGTAAGTGTGCTTGGTATTATTTGTGTTTTCGGTAGATAAAAAATCCGAACCCAAGCGTTAGAAACCAAATGATTACTTCGGCCCAATTGGGGTTGGAGTTGTATCCTAAAAATCCTTTTAAGTACTGTCCTATCGTTCCTTTATCGTGGAAGATATGGATGTATTTCCCATCAGTAAGATTGTACATTGAGGCGTTCTGATCGCTGGTCAATTCCGCAGTTGGCTTAAGAATATCATAGGCCCTTGGAAACTCTTCTTGAATGTAATGTCCTTTTTCTAAAAACTCTTCAAATTCGTGTGCTCCATACGTCATCATACCGGCGGCAAAAATGATCAGCAAAATGGTGGAGTATTTAAAAAACACTTTCAGGTTCAATTTTTTGCCCGTAAAGAACATAAGGTAGGCTATACCAACAGCCAACAAAATTCCTGATACAAATCCGATGTATGAAAAATCACCGGTATTGCTTCCTCCGTAAAGGAATAAGGCTGTTTCGAAACCTTCTCTAAGAATAGCAAATAATACTAAGAAATAGATGCCCCATCCACTTTCAGATTTCCCTAATTCTTGTGTTTTGTTTTTAATATCGGACGTGAAATTTTGTTTTTTAGACAACCACAATACCATGTAAAGTAAAAACCCAGATGCCAAAAACATCATGCTCGCTTCGAACAATTTCGAATACGCTTCGTTGCCTATACTAGTTTCAATTTTTTGAAGCAACAATCCGCAAAAAGCACTTAAGACCAAAGCTGAAGCAATACCGTAATACGCGAATTTTTGAAGCTTCTTTTGATTCAATTTTGTGAGTAAAGTCAATACTATTCCCACTATAATAGCAGCTTCTAGGCTTTCTCTAAAAACAATTATAAACTCTTTCATACTAAATGGTTAACTTTTTGTCAAAGCTACATTTACAATGCTGGATAAGAAATACCCGAAATACGGTATTTTAACCCTCTTTATTCATTTTAGCAAAGGTTTTGCTCAAATACTTCAAACACTCTTTCACTTTATCGCTAGCCTCTTGTGTTTGCGGTGTAATTGGCATTTTACGCAATCTCAAAGTCAATATGCCGTACATAATGTTTATGCAAATCTCTGTGAATGGCATTGATTTTTCATCGGCTTTATTTTTCAAGAAATCGGCAACAACTTCGTCGCAAGCAGACACCAATGCGAGGTACATTTTGTCTTCCTCTTCATCTCTTAAATACGCGTGTACTTTCTCTAACAACAACATGCTTCCCTTGGTCGATTTAGCATGAGTAACAGCCTCTTCTTCCTTTTTCATTTCTTCCAAAAGGATGTACAACATAGACATTACTTCTTGTTGTTCTTCCGGTTTTTTGAAGGCATGACGGATGTACTTTTCTTCAACAGATTCCAAGTCGTATTGAAAGGCACGTAGTAAATCTTCTAGTTGCCAAAGGAAAAGAATGTATTCGCTGATGTTTTCTTGTGCTTTAGGTATCATACTGAAAGTTGTTTTATTATGCTGTCGGCAATAGCCAAAGCAGATGTTGCAGCCGGCGAAGGTGCATTTAATACGTGAATATTGTTGCCTTTATTTTCAATTCTAAAATCGTCTCTGGTATCGCCATCTTTCGATAACAATAAAGCCCTAACTCCAGATCGAGCAGGTTTTATATCGTCCATAGTTAACGATGGTATTAGAACTTGTAAAGTCTTAAGAAATCGTTTTATAGAAAAGGCTCTGCGGTATTCGTTTATACCAAATGACATGTTTTTGAAAAACAATTTCCAAGTGCCTTGATAACTCAATGCATCTAAAGTGTCTCTCAAATTAAACGATGTTTTACTGTACCCTTCTCGTTTGAAGGTAAACACGGCATTGGGACCACACTCTATTTCTCCGTTGGTCATGCGCGTAAAATGCACTCCTAAAAACGGGAAATCGGGATTGGGTACGGGATAAATAAGGTTTTTGACTTTGTGTTTAGCCTGATCCGTTAATTCATAGTAATCGCCTCTAAATCCAACTACTTTTTCTTCAAGATTAACATGGTCGGCCTTAGCCAATCTATCGGCTTGAAGTCCACCACAAAAAATAACCTGTTTTGCTGTAAACCTTCCTTGTTCGGTTTGTACGATGCTTTCGCTGCCTTTGTTTTCAATAGAAAGAAAAGCATTGTTGAGCATGGCCATATTGCCTGAATTAGAAGCCGTACCAAGCGCCACCATTTTTTCGGTTGCCCCTTTGTAATCTACAATTCCTGTACAAGGCACCCATATAGCCGCTATGCCTTCAACATGGGGCTCAATTTCTTTTAAGCGTTTAACGTCTATTTTTTCGATGCCCTCAGTATTGTTGGCAATTCCATTCTCAAATATCTTATCCAAAAAAGGGAGCTCGTTCTTGTGAGTAGCCACAACTACTTTACCGCAGACATCGTGATCGACGCCATACTTCTTGCAAAAATCCACCAATTCATGACGTCCTTTTACACAATGGTAGGCTTTTGATGAACCAGGCTTATAATACAAACCACTGTGGATTACACCACTGTTGTTTCCTGTTTGATGAGCTGCCCAGCTAGACTCTTTTTCAATGATTCCGACACTGAGGTCAGGATGGTTTGAGGCTGTTTTGAAATACGTAGCCGCTCCAACTATTCCGCCACCGACAATCAGTACATCTACTTTTTTATCCATTGTAAGGATTCAATTTTTTAGAGTTTTCTTTTTGCACACTGCGCAGCAAGAAATATCCTGCTATAAAAAACACAATGAGAGCAAAAATACTATTTCGCATGCTTCCTGTAAAGCTTTCTATATATCCGTAAGAAAATGTTCCGATGATGATGCCGATTTTTTCAGCTAAATCGTAAAATGAGAAAAAAGCTGTATGATCTTCACATTCTTGTGGCAACAATTTAGAATAGGTCGAACGGGATAATGATTGCACCCCTCCCATTACCAAACCAACAAAAGCAGCGATGATGTAAAAATGCAAAGGTTCGGTTACCCAAAGTGCCGATACACAAAGCCCTATCCAAGCAAACAAAACTACTTGCAACGCAAAAACGTTTCCTTTTTTCGCTGATAATTTAGACAACAAAACAGAGCCGCCAATGGCAATGAACTGAATCAATAAAACACTAACTATTAGCCCTGTGGTTTGCGCTTTACTATCTGGCCAATTGATCTCTTTCGCGCCAAAGTAAACAGCCATAATCATGACCGTTTGGACGCCCATGCTGTAGACAAAAAATGCACGAAGATATTTTTTCAACACCGGTAAGTTTCTCAATTGATGCCAAACCGATTTCAATTGATCCCAACCATGCTTTAGAGGCCGACCTACATTCGTGTTTTTTACTGATTTAGGCAATCGCAATACAGAGTAAAACCCAAAGCCTAACCACCAAATAGCCGTCAATAAAAAAGCATACTTAGCCGGCACATCCAACACCATGATGCCCACCAAACAAGCTATTAATAATAGAGAACTGCCTAAATACCCCAAACTATAACCTCTAGCACTCAATCTATCTTGCAATTGTATGGGTGCTATTTGTGGTAGGTAGGCATTATAAAACACGAGAGACATCCAAAAACCAACGCCTGCCAATATATAGTAGAGCATGGACATTTCGGAATTATTGATATCGAAAAAAAACAGGCCAGCACAACCCGTAGCTCCTATTAGAAAAGATACAATTAGGAAGCTTCTTTTTTTTCCGTAAAAATCGGCTACACCACTTAAAATGGGCATACACAAACTCACTAACAGAAAAATAAAAGAACTGATATAAGAGATTAGAACTGTGTTGGTAAACTCCATTCCAAAAAACAGAACCGTATCTGAAATTACATTGCCTGCAGCATCTTTTGTAGTACTTACTGCCTCGTAAAAGATGGGGAATATAGCTGACGTAATAACAAGCGGATATACCGAATTTGCCCAGTCGTAAAACGCCCAGGACTTTTGTTCTTTTGAAAATACCATTAAGGGTTGAATATGAAAGAAACCGTAGGACTTCCGCCTTGCAATTTAGATGCATTGAATGGTTCACTAACTGTTTCTATTCTATCCTTACTCACACCTTTTCTCGTTAAGTAGTCGGTAACAGATAGCAATCTTTTATCGCTTAACGAACGCATCATTCTATTTTGCTGTGCCGCTTGAGCTTCGTCAAATGAGGTACGGGCAATGAGTGTGATGGTACTGAATTTTCCTTTTTTGAATTCCGATAAAAGCTCATCGATTTTGTCGTACAAATTGTTTTCAAGTCCTGCACTGTATTCTAAAAAGACGATCGTTTTTTCATCGCGCATAGCTTGATCTAACGCTTCATCGCCCACTATTTCTGGAGGAGAATTATCCACTACAACAGGTCGCTTTACTTTTGGCAAAGCAGCTCGAGAAAATGTTTGTTCCTTAACAACATTGCGTTTTTGATCTTTTCCGTATTCTTTTTTATCTGTGTTTTGCGCTACAGGCGCTACAGTAACTGCGCTACCACATTGATCTATTGATTTCACTTGAACAATAGACACATTGTCGATAAAATAATACGCTAGAGGTAGTTGACCCGTCAATGCTTGTTTAGCTGTTTTCTCAATGACTTTAAACGTGGTTTTGGTATTGCTTGTAAAATTACCGAGGTTAAGAATATTACCACTGTTATCCGCTTCAAAACCAGAAAAGGCTTTCGTCCAAACACCAGGCACTGGTTCTTGGTCGTATTTCACATTTTGAGCAAAATCATCCAACAAATTAATTTTATCGTCGATACCTATATCGCCTGCAGTAACTACCATACCCAAATTGGTGGTATGGTATTTTGCACGTTCATGCAACATTACATCCATGGTGAAACAGTATTTATCGCCCACTTTAAGCTCCTTTTTTAAAAGAACAGACAAATAACTTCGTGGTTCTTGAGCCAAATAAGAATACGCTACAATGCCAGAAAAATGTTCTCCAACAGACGGCTCTTCAGTGGTTTTTAAACCTTCATACAAAGGTTCAATTTGAGAATTTGGTCCTTTCGAAAATAAATCGGCTTGAACTTTGGTTGTTGGGATCCAATATTTAGTTGCCTTTATACTGCCCTTCCCTTTGATATCGGTACGGAGTTCTTCAAAGCTTCCATTTTGAACATATTCTTGAGCATTAACACAAAATGATATTAGAGCCAAACTGGCAATTAATGGAGCTTTTCGGATAAACATGCCTAAATATCGAAATTCTTTACAACATCAACAAACACTTGTGCTTTATTAAAATCTACATCTGGATAAATACCATGACCCAAATTGGCTATATACCCTTGAGTTCCAAATGCCTTCAGCATATTTTTGGTCTCAGACTCAATTTTTGAATCGCTTGCATAAAGAATGGTAGGATCTAAATTTCCTTGCAAAACTTTGCCATTAGAATGCGCTCTTGCAAATTCTGGTGACATGTGCCAGTCGATACCCAATGCAGAACAGTCTAGCTTAGAAAGATCTTCTAACGAGAACCACGCACCTTTTGCGAAAACAATTTTTGGCACGTCGCTTTCCATTAGGTCGAGAACCATTTTCATGTAAGGCAAGCTAAATTCAGCATACGAACTTTGATTTAAAATTCCGGCCCAAGAATCGAACAATTGAACGGCATGCACACCACTTTTTACTTTAAAGTCTAAATACTGCGCAGTACAAATAGCAATTTGCTCCAATGCATGGTGTACAACTTCGGGGCTTTCTTGCATCATGCGCTTAGCTTTGCTAAAAGTTTTACTTCCTCCACCTTCTGCCAAATAACAGAAAATAGTAAAGGGGGCTCCTGCAAAACCAAGTAAGGGACAACGACCGTCCAAACCTTTGTTGGTCATCTTTATTCCTTCGCCTACATACGACAATACATCGCTGATGTCGCCATTCCAATCTTGTAGTTTTTTAGTAAAAAGTGTATCCTCAAATATGGGACCTATGCCTTCTTTAACTTCATAATCGAAACCTAAAGCTTCTGGAATCACTAAAATATCTGAAAACAAAATAGCCGCATCCACACCATATCTATCTACTGGCTGAATGGTTACTTCGGCTGCTTTTTCGGGGTGTTGAACCAATCCTTTGAAACCGCTAATTGAAGAACGAACCTTTTTGTACTCAGGCAAAGTTCTACCAGCTTGACGCATCATCCAAACGGGTACGCGTTCTGTTTTTTCTCCTCTAAGTGCTCTTAAGATTAAGTCGTTTTTCATAGCGCGGTAAAAATAGATAAGTTTTTGTGTGACCAACAGCTTAATGAGGCATTAACGTCATTAAAATATCATTGGATTGAGAAAAGAAAACCAAACATTAGTTTGGCACATATTAAATCACGCTACAGGAAATGAAAACATTTTACAATCGCCTATTAAATAATAGAAGCAACATCATTTCTTAATTATTCTCGTTTTAAAATTCCTCTCTTCTATTACTGCTACATATCTTCCCGGATTGAAGTCTTGCAGAGAATATCGTGATTGTGTTTCGCAATACTCCTTCACCAGTTTGCCCTCTTCGGTGTACAGTTTAAGGCATTCGTTGGGGCCTAATTCTGGACTTATGCTAAAACCTGTTTCAATTAAGGTTGGGTGAATTTTTGACTCCAACGATTGAACTTCTGACACTCCGACGGGTTGACCTCCACGCAAACGAAGTGAGTCTGCTAATGTGATTTCACCCCTGAATCCGCAACTGGTACTATCCAAAAACAACAATATCAGCACCTCCTCAGGAAACTCTGACTCAAAATAAATCGTTGTATCGACAAAAGCATGAACGTTTACTGGATTACATTCCAACATGTAAATTGAAATCTCCATCGTTTGCAAAGCATCATTCAATTCCCTTCGTTCCACCCTAGTAATATTACGATCTAGATTCGTTCGTATTTCAATATCAAACCTAGGATTGGGCGACAAATAACTCTGAACGTTCCAGATGTGCGGGTTACTAAAAGTAATTACAGGTGCCATCAATAGCAAAATGACCACTGTACAATGCCTACCAATTTCTTTATAAATCGTTTTCATATCGACAATTCACCCTAAAGATACGGCAAAAAAAACAAGCTTTCAAGATGTGCTAATCAAAAATTCATTTTGTGGATTGTTTCACAAAACAACCCCTCACTTCTTAACTATTCTCGTTCTATAATTCCTTTCTTCTATTACGGCAACATATCTACCCGCATGGAGATCTTGAAGCGAATACCGAGACTGAGTATCGCAATATTCTTTCGCCAGTTTACCATCTTCGATGTACAGTTTAAGGCATTCGTTGGGGCGAAGTTCTGGGCTTATGCTAAAATCGGTTTCGATTAGGGTTGGGTAAATTTTTGATTCCGATGATAGAACTTCTGGTATTCCGACGGATTGACCACCACGCAGTCACAAAGAATCAACAATAAAGTGCTCTCAAACAAAAAAGGCCGACACTCATTAAGCGTCGACCTTTTTAATCATTAGTCTTTAGATTTTTATCTAGAGAAATTCTTAGTTGTTAACTTGAGATGTTTTACCATCCAAGCTTACAATTTTATCACTTTTCATTTCCACAACTGGGTAACCCAAAGCCTTTAGATCTTCCCACACAGTTGCTTTATCACCTACTACAGTAATGATCATTTTGTCTGCGTCTAAGTGTTTTTTAGCTTGTGCTAAAATGTCTTCCTTAGTTGTGTTTTTCAGGATTTCACTTTGCTTTTTCACGTAGTCATTATCCAAGTTGTAATCCAAAATTCTTCTTAAGAAACCAGCTTTTTGACGAGGCGTTTCGTACTGTCTTGCTTCCTTCAAAGTCATACTGCTTTTGGTAAATGCCAATTCTTCATCGGTAATTCCGTTTTCAGCATAGTTGCTCATTTCAGACATGAATTCTTTGATAGATGCTGCTGTAGCTTCTTTCTTAACGCCAGCATAAGCCATAAATTCACCCGGTTCAGTTGTCGCACTGAAATAACAACGTGCTCCGTAAGTATATCCTTTATCTTCTCTTAAGTTGATATTGATTCTACTGTTGAAGTTACCTCCCAACTGGAAATTCATGATTTGTGCACGATAAAAATCGCCTACTGGGTCGTTTACCATATCGGACTTGTAACCGATAGCTACAACCGATTGCGCAGCACCTACTTTATCTACAAAATAGATAGTGGCTGGTTTTGCTGATTCAACTTCAGGAAGTTCTTTCCATGCGTATGCTTCACCTTTCCAGTCGTTTAAGAATGACAATTTAGTCAACATAGCATCTTGATCTAAATTACCTACCACTACCATTTTAGCAACTGCAGGGCTAAAGAACTGTTCATAGTAAGCTTTAACATCAGCAACCGTCATATTTCCAACAGTTTCTGCTGTACCACTAATTGGCACCGATTTGATGCTTTTTTCGCCGTACAATAATTTTGCAAAAGCATTGCTCGATAATTGAGATGGTTGGTTAACCGCATTGGCAATACCTTCCAATGTTTGCTTTTGAGCACGCAAGAAATCTTCTTCATTGAAAGCTGGTTTGAACATCATTTCTTGAGCTATCTCAAGTGTTTTATCCAAATTCTTAGTCAATGAAGAAATGTTAACCGTAATGTTTTCATCGCTTCTGCTAACTCTTACACTACTACCTAAATTTTCAAGAGCTTCCCCTATTTCTTCGGCAGTAAAATTCTCAGTAGACTCGTTCATCATTTGTGCCAACATTCCCGAAATACCTGCATTATCAAGTGTTTCGTTTCTATGCCCTGCTGGTACAGAAATCTGGATTGCGATCAATGGCAATTCATCGTTTTTAGTTCCAATAGCTTTAATGCCATTGTCCAAATTTGTTGTCCAATATTCAGGAACTTGTACAAATGGAGCTGGACCAGGTGTTGGTTTAATAGATCTATCCAATAAAGTATCAACTGGTTTGTTGTATTGTAAAGTATCGTAGTTGTTCATGATACTTTCAGCAGTTAAACCAATGGTTGGCTCAAAATTATCAGCAGCCGCAATTAAATCAGTAGCTCCTTCTGGAACATAGCTCAATACCACACAGTTTTTTCCTTTTATGTATTGTTCGTACACACGTTTCACATCGTCAACGGTTACGTTTCTGTAACGTTCTAAATCTTTAGCGATGTAATTAGGGTTGTTTTCGAAAGTTTGGTACGATGCCAATGAAGACCCTTTGCCTTGTACTGAAGTTAAACTTTGAATTGTGCTAGACTCGTAGCTCGATTTGAATTTATCAATATCTTCTTGAGTAACACCTCTTTCTTCGAACGTAGCAATTGCTGCTCTTACTTCTGCTTCAACATCTTTAAGATTAGCACCTGGAAAGCTAACAACCATGAAAGTCATTTGACCTGCCAATTCAGAACATGGGTGACCAACACTTGACTGCAATGCTTTTTGTGGTTTATCAAACGTTTGATAAAAAACAGAGCTTTTACCACCGCCCAAAATGTCACTTAAAACATCCAAAGGCGCTTCGTCTTTATGACGGTTTGGAACCGTTGGGAAACTCAATTGCAATAGTGGGAAACGAATTTTATCTTCGTGAGACACGTATCTATCTTCCGTTAAAACAGGAACTTGCGGTTCCATATTTTCTACTTCAGGACCTCTTTCAATAGGGCCGAAATACTTAACTGCCAAAGCCATTACTTCATCTGTAGTAACATCACCTGCTACTGTTAACGTTGCATTGTTTGGTCCGTACCAACGTAAAAAGAAATCTTTCAAATCATCCAAAGTAGCGGCATCTAATTCGTTTAAATAACCAATAGTAGGCCAGCTATAAGGGTGTCCGTGAGGAAATAAAGCTTGGTTGGTAACTTCACCAATCATACCGTAAGGACGGTTATCGTAGTTCTGCCCTCTTTCGTTTTTAACGGTAGATCTTTGAATTTCAAATTTCTCTTGCGTAACAGCATCCAACAACCACCCCATTCTATCAGCCTCTAACCATAGAGCAATCTCTAATTGGTTGCTAGGAACTGTTTCAAAATAATTGGTTCTATCGCTGTTGGTTGTACCATTCAGTGTTCCACCAGCTTCGCTAACTGTTTTGAAATGCTCTTCATCGGCTACATGATCTGATCCTTGAAACATCATGTGCTCAAAAAAGTGAGCAAATCCTGAGCGACCAATTTCTTCGCGAGCAGATCCAACGTGGTATGTTACGTCGGTATAAACTACCGGATCCGATTTATCTTCGTGAACAACAACGGTTAATCCATTATCCAACTGGAATTTTTTATAAGGAATAACTATTTCGTCTCCCTTCTTCGCAACTTCTTCCACAAGCGTGTAACCGTCTTGTTTTGAAGCGTTTTGCGAACAGCTAAACATTGCTGCCCCTAAAGCTAAAAAGCCTAGATACTTAATTTTCATCATTCTATCGATAGTTTATAATGCTTGCTATACAAACAAAATTGTGTCTATAAAGTGTGAATATAATCACTTCTCATAGCAAAACATAATGCATAACGGATAACTCCATCATTTATGCTCGATTGTGATACTCTATTGTAAATCAGAGTTTTTGTTCAACCGTTTATACTGATTTTTCTAAATCGATTACACGAAACAAATCATTCATCAACAGGCGTAAGTAAATGCAGGTAATAATTGCTTTTCCTGATTTCATTCAAATCTTCATACGACATGGATTTCCCATCAATTTGTTTGAAAATATACGATGGATCCAGTTCATCAATAGTACTGCAACCAGTTGCGGCCAACAAATCCATAAAATCCTCCAATACAGCTTGTTGATAGTTTTTCACTCTTTCCCATTTCTCCTTAACAACCAAACCTCGCATCAAACGAGTGTTGTTGGTTGCAATACCCGTAGGGCAGGTATTTTTATGGCATTCCAAAGCTTGAATACACCCTAAAGCAAGCATCATTGCGCGAGCCGAATTACAAACATCTGCCCCCAAGCTTATGGCTTTAATCAAATCAAAACCATCGATTATTTTTCCTGATGTAATGATTTTAATATCCTTTTTTAAGTCGTGCTTTTTCAATGTTTCTACTACAAACATCAAAGCATTTTCCCAAGGCATACCAACGTGATCAGAAAAAGAAATTGGTGCCGCACCTGTTCCTCCCTCGGCTCCGTCCACTGTAATAAAATCTGGTTTAATTCCCGTTTTCACAATCGCCAAACAAACTCTTTCGAATTCAGCAGGATTACCCACACACAATTTAAAACCAACAGGCTTTCCTCCTGACAACTTGCGCAAGCGATCAATAAATCGCAACAAACCATCGTACGAATCGAAAGCAGTATGCCCCGGAGGTGATATGATGGTAGTATGCGGTTTTACCCCTCGAATACGAGCAATTTCTTCGTTGTTTTTAGAGGCAGGCAAAATACCACCATGACCAGGTTTTGCTCCTTGCGATAACTTAAGTTCTATCAATTTCACTTCAGGTATTGTAGCACTTTTAGCATACATCTCTTCACTAAACGCCCCGTGCTCATCGCGACAACCAAAATAGCCTGTACCTATTTGATAACATATATCGCCTCCTAGCTTGTGATAATCTGATATACTACCCTCGCCAGTGTTATGATAAAAGCCACCCGCTTTAGCTCCTAAGTTCAAGGCAGAAATTGCGTTTTTACTTAGCGATCCATAACTCATTGCAGACACATTTAGCAAACTTGCTTCGTAAGGCTGCGTACATTGCGGTCCTCCAATTTTCACTCTAGGGGCTTTATCGTGCACCATTTTCGGGAACATTGAATGGCGAATCCACTCGATATTGTCCTTTTGCAAATCAAGCTCTGTACCAAAAGGATGATTATCATTTTGCTTCTTTGCCCGAGAATAAATATAGGTTCGCTGGGTACGATTCAGGGGCTTCCCGTCCAAATCACTTTCCACAAAATACTGTCTAATTTCTGGCCCTATGCTTTCCAATATGTACCGCATATGACCTATCACGGGGAAGTTTCTTAAAATAGTGTGTTTGGGCTGCAAATAATCATACAAAGCAAGCAATGCCAACAACCCTAGAATAATGACCAATGTATATTCCGGAATGTATAAAACCAGAAAAAAAAATGCAAGTCCAACAAATATTATATTCAAAAACCGAATGACATTTTTCATTTTACATTAAGGATAAGAAGTTGAGATTCAAACTGATATTTCAATAGGTAAATATAAAATCTCTTTGTTGGCAAATTCCCTTAACAGAGCTATTTAATTAACTCAATATCGATTTTAACATTTACAAAAAAAGGCTCCGCAATGCAGAGCCTTTAAGTACCAATAAAACCAATTACTTAACTGGTTTGTTGTTTAATTAAATTCAATGCCGAACCTGCTCTAAACCAATCAATTTGTGGTTCATTGTACGTATGATTCAACATGATGTTTTCTTTCGAGCCATCTGAATGAACTAGCTCTAAAGTCAATGGTTTTCCTGCTGAGAACTTAGCTAAATCCACAAAATTGAACGTATCATCTTCTTTTATTTTGTCGTAATCAGCTTCGTTAGCAAACGTAAGCCCCAACATACCTTGCTTTTTCAAGTTGGTTTCATGTATACGTGCAAACGACTTTACAATAACTGCTATAACACCCAAGTGACGAGGTTCCATTGCGGCATGCTCTCTAGAAGACCCTTCACCATAGTTATGGTCACCCACTACTACAGTTGGAATATTGGCCGCTTTGTAAGCTCTTGCTACTGCTGGAACTTCCCCTTTGCTGCCATCCAATTGATTAACAACCTCGTTGGTAGCTTCTCCAAAGGCATTTACAGCTCCTATCAAACAGTTGTTGGATATATTGTCTAAATGCCCTCGATATCGCAACCAAGGCCCAGCCATAGAAATGTGATCGGTAGTGCATTTGCCCAATGCTTTAATCAACAATTTTGCACCCATGATATTCTCTCCATTCCAAGGTGAGAAGGGCGACAACAGTTGCAGGCGTTCAGAGTCTTCGTTCACTTTGATAACAACTCCAGAACCATCTTTAGAAGGTTCTTGGTAACCGTTGTCTTTTACATCAAAACCTTTGCTTGGTAATTCAACCCCTACAGGTGGGTCCAATTTTACTTGCTCGCCATTTTTATTGGTCAAAGTATCGGTTATTGGATTGAAATCCAATCGACCTGAAATGGCAATGGCAGCCACCATTTCTGGAGAGGTAACAAAAGCGTGGGTTTTCGGATTGCCATCGGCTCTTTTAGAGAAGTTTCTATTGAAAGAATGAACTATGGTATTTTTTGGTCCATTTTTCGGGTCACTGTATCTTGCCCATTGCCCTATACAAGGTCCGCAAGCATTGGTGAAAATGGTGGCTTTCAAATCTTCAAAAGGTTTAAGCAATCCATCTCTTTCAGAAGTAAAACGCACTTGTTCAGAACCTGGATTAATACCAAATTCAGATTTAGTTTCTAAACCTTTATCCACCGCTTGTTGAGCAATGGAAGCTGCTCGCGACAAGTCTTCATAAGACGAATTGGTACATGAACCAATCAACCCCCATTCAACTTCTAAAGGCCACCCATTCTCTTTAGCTTTTTCCTTCATCTCAGCCACAGGCGTAGCCAAATCAGGAGTAAACGGACCGTTAAGGTGTGGCGACAAGGTTGATAAATCTATTTCAATTACTTGATCAAAATACTGCTCTGGATTAGCATAAACTTCAGCATCTCCAGTAAGGTGTTCTGCAACTTTATCGGCAGCAGCTACCACTTCTGCTCGACCTGTGGAATTAAGATAACGACGCATAGAATCATCGTATCCGAAAGTAGAGGTTGTAGCCCCTATTTCGGCCCCCATATTACAAATGGTTCCTTTCCCTGTACAAGAAAGCGATTCTGCTCCATCGCCAAAATATTCAACTATGGCACCAGTACCACCCTTAACTGTAAGTATGCCTGCTACTTTTAAAATAACATCTTTAGCTGATGTCCACCCATTGAGTTTACCCGTGAGTTTGACACCAATTAATTTTGGCATTTTAAGTTCCCACGGCATTCCTGCCATTACATCAACAGCATCGGCTCCACCTACACCAATGGCGACCATCCCTAATCCACCTGCATTAACGGTATGCGAATCCGTTCCTATCATCATTCCACCAGGAAATGCATAGTTTTCTAATACAACTTGATGAATGATACCGGCACCTGGTTTCCAAAAACCAATACCGTATTTATTCGATACACTTTCTAAAAAATTAAAAACTTCTGAACTTCTATTGAATGCTTCTTGAAGATCTGAATCGGCCCCAAGTTTTGCTTGAATTAAGTGATCACAATGCACTGTAGATGGCACCGCTACTTTTGCTTTTCCGGCCTGCATAAATTGCAGTAAAGCCATTTGAGCGGTAGCATCTTGCATGGCTACTCTGTCGGGATCAAAATCCACGTAAGAGTTCCCTCTTTCAAAAGCTTGAGTTGCTTTCCCATCCCAAAGATGCGTGTACAAAATCTTCTCTGAAAGAGTAAGTGGTTTATTAACTGCAGAGCGAGCCGCTGCAATTTTTCCCGGCAGTTGATTGTAAACTGCCTTAATCATATCTAAATCGAATACTGCCATAATTAGTTTTTTTGAGTGGCGATAAGATACGGCTTATATCGAATAATTCACAAAGTAGAAACGTTATAAAACACAAAAAACCCGAGTGATTAACTCGGGTTTTTCTACTAATACATTTCCATTGTCGTTTTAAGCCAATACCAATTTTTTATCAGACGGCTTGAACTTAGTCAAAACAATTCCATCAACCGCTTTTTCGTATTCCGCCATAGTTGGTGTGCGTCCTAAAATAGTAGACAATACCACTACTGGAGTTGAAGACAATAAAGACTCACCTTTTTTCTCGCCTGAATCTTTTACAACTCTACCTTGGAACAAACGCGTTGAAGTTGCCATAACAGTATCTCCAGGAGCAGCTTTTTCTTGGTTACCCATGCATAGGTTACAACCTGGGCGCTCTAAGTACAACATGTTTTCGTATTTGGTACGCGCTGCGCCTTTTGGTGCATTGTCATCGAACACAAAACCTGAGTATTTCTCTAACACTTCCCAATCGCCTTCTGCTTTCAATTCGTCAACGATGTTGTAGGTAGGTGGAGCAACAACCAAAGGAGCTTTGAATTCAACTTTACCTTCTTGTGCTTCAATGTTCTTTAGCATTTGCGCTAAAATCTGCATATCGCCTTTGTGAACCATACATGATCCAACAAATCCTAAATCAACTTTTTTAGTACCGCCATAGAATGACAACGGACGGATGGTATCGTGCGTGTAACGCTTAGAAACATCATCGTTGTTTACATCTGGGTCAGCAATCATTGGTTCAGCAATCTGATCCAAATCGATGATTACATCAGCGTGATACTTAGCGTTTGCATCTGGTCTTAAAGCAGCTTTAATTCCTGTTTTAATCTCTTGGATACGAGCGTTTGCTTTGTTTATAAGACCTTGAAGTACGTTGATATGATTGTCCATACCCTTATCGATCATGATTTGGATACGTCCTTTTGCTATTTCTAACGATTCGATTAAAGTTTCATCTTCTGAAATACAGATAGAAGCTTTTGCTTTCATCTCTGCCGTCCAGTCAGTAAACGTGAAGGCTTGATCGGCAGTAAGTGTACCTAAGTGAACCTCGATGATTCTTCCTTGGAATACGTTTTCACCACCAAATTGCTTCAACATTTGTTGTTGCGTAGCGTGAACCACATCACGGAAATCCATGAAGCTTCTCATCTCGCCTTTGAAAGTAACTTTTACAGATTCTGGAATTGGCATTGTAGCCTCACCAGTAGCTAAAGCCAAGGCAACGGTTCCTGAATCGGCACCGAAGGCAACACCTTTAGACATACGAGTGTGTGAATCACCACCAATGATGATGTCCCAATCGCTAACTGTAATATCGTTCAATACTTTATGAATAACATCCGTCATAGCTGGATACTGACCTTTAGGATCGCGAGCTGTGATTAGTCCGAAGTCATTCATAAACTTCATCAACTTAGGGATGTTGGCTTTTGACTTATCGTCCCAAACAGATGCCGTATGACAACCCGATTGGTAAGCTCCATCTACAATTGGAGATATAACCGTTGCAGCCATCGCTTCCAATTCCTGAGAAGTCATCAATCCTGTAGTATCCTGAGACCCTACAATATTAACTTCTACACGAACATCAGAACCTGCGTGCAATGTTTTACCTGGTGTAGTTCCTACTGCGTTTTTGTTGAAGATTTTTTCAACCGCCGTAAGTCCTTGTCCTTCAACAGATATTTCTTTAGAAGGAGCGTAAACAGTAGGAATATCTATTCCTAATATTTTACAAGCAATGGTTTGTAATTTTTTACCGAAAACAACAGCATAAGAACCTCCTGCTTTAATGAACTCCATTTTTTGAGGAGTCAGTGCTGCAGAGATGTCTTTTAATTCTTTGTCTCCGTTGTATAATTTTTTGGTTTTGGTGTTGATGGTTAACACCGTACCCGTTTCAACAGAATATTTTTGTTCTAAAACAGTATCACCGTTTTCGTCTCTAACATTGTTTCCGACTGCATCTTTTTTAGCAACCCAGTTTTTAAGGTCGATACCGATACCACCAGTTACACCAACCGTAGTTAAGAAAATTGGAGAAATACCGTTTGTTCCTGCAATGATTGGAGCGATGTTGATGAACGGAACGTAAGGACTAGCTTGAATACCAGTCCAAAGTGCTACGTTGTTTACACCCGACATACGAGAAGAACCAACACCCATTGTGCCTTTCTCAGCAATTAACATCACGCGTTTGTCAGGATGTTGTGCTTTAAGAGCCGTAAGCTCTTTTTGCATCTCCTTATTGTGTTCAAACAAACACTGACCGTGCAATTCTCTATCAGAACGAGAGTGTGCATCGGCCCCTGGAGATAATAAATCGGTAGAAATATCACCTGTACCAGCGATGAAAGTAACAATCTCTATTTTTTCTTCAACATCTGGAAGTTTGGTAAAGAACTCTGCCTGTGCGTAGCTCTCTATAATCTCTTTCGAAATAGGGCATCCTTGCTTAAAAGCATCTTCTAAACGAGCAACATCGGCTTCGTATAAATACACCTGCGTTTTTAAAACTTCAGCTGCCTTTTTAGCAATATCAAAGTCTTTTTGTTCGATTACAAGATCCAAAAGAACCTGAATAGATGTTCCACCTTTCATGTGCGCTAACAACTCAAAAGCATAAGCTTGAGAAATTTCAGCAACAACTTCATTTCCTAAAATGATTTCTTTTAAAAACTTAGCCTTAACACCAGCCGCTTCTGTTGTACCAGGAACGATGTTGTAAATGAAGAACTTAAGCGAAGCTTCTCTTTCAGCATTTCCAGTGTCTTTAATCTGCTCAATAATTTCAGCGATTAATGCTCCACCTTCAATTGGCTTAGGATGTAAGCCCAGTGCTTTTCTTTCTTCTATTTCTTTGATGTAATCTTTATAGGTGTTCATAAGACGATAATAGTGTGTTTGTGTACCTTAAATTCAGATTTACCGTCACGTCACAAAGGGAATTTCCATTACCGAAATTTCGTGCGAACCATCTGCTTATTACCATCGTTTAAATCAAACTCCTTATTGGCCAATAACTTGACGTAAGGCTAATTAGAACGACAGTTGCTTCGCGAAAATAACGAAAGCTTAGGGTATTGTCAAAGCACTAAAGGCTTAGCTTATTGTTTATAACGATTTCAAATAAGACCCACTACAAATAAGACAAATAGTACCACTTATCCTTGGAAATTGCTGTTACTAAAAAAGTAGAAAGTATATTGCGTGAAATTCTGAATTTTAACCGTTTTTATTCCGCAATTCATGATTAACCAAACCGTAAAAGAAAATATCAATGTAGCCTTAAGAGCTATTTCAAGTCAAGGTTTGCGTACTGTTCTAACGGTCGGTATTATCGCCATAGGAATTACTGCATTGGTAGGCATACTAACAGCCATCGATGCCATTCAAGAAAAGTTCAAAGCTGATTTTGCTTTATTAGGAGCCAATACATTTTCAATTTCCCGATACGAAAGGATTCGTTTCGACAATGGTGAAAGAAAAAAAGTAGAACCTATTCTTTACAGCCAAGCCATGGATTTTAAAGAATACTACGACTTCCCTGCCTATGTATCGGTATCGGCAGTAGCATCTGGAACTGCTACATTAAAATACAATTCAGAAAAAACAAACCCCAACGTTCGTGTAATAGGTTGCGATGAAAACTATTTAAAAACAACGGGTTTCATTATTGAAAAAGGAAGAAACTTCAACAACAACGATATTGAAAATAGCAGCAATGCACTCATCATTGGAAAAGACATTGTAGACAAACTTTTCGGAACAAAAGAAGACCCGATTGGGAAAGAAATCCGAGCTGGTTCTTCGAAATATATTGTTGTAGGTGTTTTAGAAAGCAAAGGAAGTTCGTTTGGAATTAGCAACGACAACCAAGTTTTAGCTCCGCTGTCTAACATCAAAGCCAATTATTTACCAGCTAGTTATTCCTACAACATCAATGTAATGGTTGACAATGCTGGTACACTTCAAAATGCCATTAGTGAAGCAACGGGAACTTTAAGAAACGTAAGAAAAGACAGACCTGGTCAACCATCAACTTTCAGTATCACTCAAGCAGATAGTCTTTCCAACATTGTGATAGAACAACTATCCGCCATTTCACTTATTGCTACCATCATCGCAATCATAACCTTATTGAGCGCCGCAATTGGTTTGATGAATATCATGTTGGTATCGGTTACAGAAAGAACAAAAGAAATTGGTACTAGAAAAGCCTTGGGTGCGAGCTCAGAATTGATTCGAAAGCAATTTTTAATTGAGTCGGTAGTTATCGGTCAAATGGGCGGTGTTGTAGGCATCATACTCGGTATCGCTGTAGGAAACGCAATATCAGCCATCGTTGGTGGCGGTTTTATTGTTCCTTGGGTTTGGATGTTTGTATCTGTTGGAGTATGCCTAATTGTAGGCGTAATTTCAGGATATTATCCAGCTAAAAAAGCTGCAGAGCTAGATCCTATCGAAGCATTGCGCTACGAATAATTACGATTTCTGCAAATCGCGAACAAAGAAATAGCACAAGATTGGGATTAGCAGTGCAAACGGTAATGAGGTTACAATAAGTAACTTCTGAAGTGCAATCAACACATCAATTTCCGTTCTTACATTGCCCAATATCACTATAGCCAATGTAAATATTGCTATGACTATTGACCAAATCAGGCGCATTTTTTTGGACGGATTGAGTTTTCCTGAATCGGTAAACATACTGAGCACAAAAACGGCTGAATCGACCGACGTTACCAGAAAGCTAATCAGCAATAGAACGACCATTGTATTTATAACACTCTGCAATGGAAACTCATTGAAATAGACAAATACGGATGTGAATACATTTCCAAATTCGCCTTGATACGTCCCCCATTCGGTAAGCATAGAAAAAGCCCCCTCACCAAAAGCCGAAAACCAAAAAAACGTTCCTAACGAAGGGATAAGCATAACCCCAAACAGCAGTTCTCTTATCGTTCGTCCCTTAGAAATTCTAGCAATAAAAACACCTGTAAATGGAGCCCAAGCCAACCAAAACGCCCAGTAATAGTAGGTCCAATCGCTCAGAAATTCTTCACCAGGATTGAATGCCCCTAAAGACAAACTCAGCGGTATAAAATCGAAAACATAACGCCCAATTGTTATTGCAAAACGACTTAAGATTGCCCATGCATCACCATGAACAACTACAATAAAAAGCAAAACAAGTGTCGCTAAAATATTGCCTGTAGAAATGATTTTAATGCCTTTATCCACCCCTTTCCAAACCGATATAAAAGCCAATATTGAAATCAATACAACTATCAACAAAGTAGATTTCAGAGAAAAGGTATACGGCAATAAATGATTCAATCCACCACTTATTTGAGTAGTCCCTAACCCAATAGCCCCTACCAAGCCAAAAACAGTTGTAAGAATTACCAAAACATCTAGCGATCGCAAAACGGACGTACGAACAACAAAACTGCTTATACTTGAGCTCAGCAAAACAGGACGTTGTTTGTTATAAAGATAATAGGCCAGAATGAGCCCGAACAAACCATAGAAGGCCCAAGCAGTAAAACCCCATTGGTAAAAAGTATACTCTAAGGCAATAGTTTCTGCCGTAGCGCTTGTGTTAATTGGTGGGTTGATGAACATATACACAGGTTCTTGCACTGCCCGCAATAAAATACCAGCACCCATACCAGCGCTATACAACATTGCAATCCATGCCCATCGAGAATACTCAGGTTTATCGTTTACTTCCCCTAATCGTTTCTTACCAATTGGCAGAAGTGCTATAACCGTAATAAATACAACACAAAACAAGCCAAGAAGTAAATAATATCGCCCAAAATAATTCCTCACCCAAAGTGAAGCGGCCTCTATAAACGCATAGGTAGAATCAGTAAAAAGAAAAATACACAACGCGAAAACGCACAATGTAATTATGGAAATAGAAAATGTTTTATTTCTAAAAAACGTCAATGAATCCGTTGGTTTTCGATGCAATCAAATTTATACTAAAGTTATAACTCACTTTGTATCAAATCATCTTTAAACACACTACATCAATATCCAACGCAACTATATCATTTCACCTCCCTAAAAACATTACACAGAAAATTTTATTTTTAGATAACCAACCAAACTGTAACATGCTATTCAAAAGCCGCAAAGACCCTTTATACACAAGTATTGTCGGAGCAATAATTGCTTTCTTGTTTTTCTCAACTTTCTACTTCATTCTAGAAGGAAACAACGTTACAGCTACAATTGTAACAGTCGTAATTAACGCCGCAGTTGGCATTCTTTTGACATGGATGTTGATGGGCACATCGTACATAATGAACAAAGAATATTTACGCTACAAAGCTGGCCCCATCAAAGGGAAAATTGCACTAGACTCCATACGACAAGTAAAAGTGGGTAAAACGCTATATGTAGGTCTAAAACCAGCTACAGCACGCAATGGAATTGTTATTTACTACAACAAATACGATGAAATATACATTAGCCCCAAATCGAACAGCCATTTTGTTGAAGAATTGAAAAAGCTGAATCCTTCTATTGAGGTTTTAGATTAAAAAAAACAAGGCATAAAAAAAGCCCTCTCGCAATGAAAGGGCTTTAGAATATGAAATTTTGAATTAGTTGATTACTCAGCTATAACTTCAAAGTTAATTTCAACAGTGATTTCTCTGTGCAAACGTGCAGTAGCTGTGTAAGAACCAACATTTTTAATGCTGTCTTCTTTCATTTTCAACACTTTTCTGTCCAATTCTACACCTTTAGCTTTGATAGCATCAGCTAATTGGATGGTATTAACCGCTCCAAATATTTTACCTGATTCACCAGCTTTAGCACCGATAGTCAATTTCAAAGCAGTCAATTTATCAGCAATAACTTGAGCTTCTTGCTTTTCTTTAGCCGCTTTATGAGATTGTTGCTTAAGGTTTTCTGCAAGTATTTTTTTGTTTGACTTAGTAGCCAATACTGCAACACCTTGAGGAATTAGGAAGTTAACACCGTAACCAGCTTTTACTGATACGATATCATTTTTGTAGCCTAATTTTTCTACGTCTTGTTTTAATATGATTTCCATTTGTTGTTCCTCCTATCAATTATTTTAAATTGTCTGCTACGTATGGCAACAAACCAATATGACGAGCTCTCTTTACTGCTTGAGAAACTTTTCTTTGGTACTTAAGTGATGTACCTGTAACACGTCTTGGTAAAATTTTACCTTGCTCGTTTAAGAACTTCAACAAGAAATTTGGGTCTTTGTAATCGATGTACTTAATACCCGCTTTTTTGAAGCGACAATATTTCTTTCTGTTTTCGTCTAGGTCGATTTGCGCTAAATATCTTACGTCTTTATCTGCCATGATAGTCTCTTTTTTAAGCTTTTGCTTTGTTTCTTCTACTTTCTACATACTTGATTGCATATTTATCTAGTCTCACAGAAAGGAAACGGATAATACGCTCATCACGCTTTAACTCTAACTCAAGGTTAGCGATCAAGTCGCCTTCGCCTTCGAATTCTAGTAAGTTGTAAAAGCCAGTGCTTTTTTTCTCAATTGGATACGCTAATTTGCGTAGGTCCCAATTCTCTTCATGCATCAATTTACCACCGTTCGCTTTGATAAGATCACGAACTTTGGCTACTGCTTCCTTTACCTGGTCTCCAGATAAAACGGGATTTAAAATGAAAACAGTTTCGTAACGATTTGCCATCTATTGTTTGTTTATTATTTTTTCAAAAAGGACAACAAAGGTACATTTTTTATTAACACCTACACACATTACCTTACTCACTTTGTCTACTGTTCTATTTACTTGAATATATTTGCGCTGTAGCAAGTTTGTTTTATGGCTGAAAAGTACATTGTATCCGCACGTAAATACCGTCCCGCCGTTTTTTCTAACGTGGTAGGCCAACAGGCTGTAACCGATACTTTAATCAATTCCATAAAAAACAATACGCTAGCTCAAGCTTTTTTATTCTGCGGACCTAGAGGAGTGGGTAAAACAACTTGTGCTAGAATACTATCAAAAGCGGTTAATGCAGATGATATTTCTAAACTGGAAGAATTAAGCGATAGCGATCTTTCTGTATTCGAACTCGATGCGGCATCTAACAACTCGGTTGAGAACATCCGTGCATTAATAGACCAAGTACGCATACCACCTCCGGCTGGCAAAAAATACAAAGTTTATATTATAGATGAGGTGCACATGTTGTCGACTTCTGCCTTCAATGCATTTCTAAAAACTTTAGAAGAACCACCTTCTTACGCCATATTTGTTTTAGCGACTACAGAAAAACATAAGATATTACCAACCATACTTTCACGCTGTCAGGTATTCGATTTTGCTCGCATCAAAAACGACGATATCGTAAAACACCTACAAGACATTGCCGCTAAAGAAAATATAGAAACTGAGGAAGATGCACTCCATATAATTGCCCAAAAAGCAGATGGTGGTTTGCGTGATGCTCTATCTATATTCGATCAAATGGCCAATTTTGGCGGAGGTAAGGTAACTTACCAATCGGTTCTAGAAAACCTAAACATACTCGACCTAGGTGCTTATTTCGATTTGTGCGACCATATTTTTAAAGGCGACACTGCGGCTTCGCTTTTGCTTACCGACGATGTTCTGCAAAAAGGACACGATGGTCAACTTTACTTAAGTGGATTGGCTCAACACCTCAGAAACCTATTGGTTGCCATGGACCCTCAAACACAACATTTATTGGATGTTAGTGAAGGTTTCCGCCCGAAATACTACGAGCAAGCAAAAAATACAACGGCCCTCACCATTTTCCGTTGTTTAGAAATTCTATCGTCTGCCGACACAGCTTACAAGGTTAGTCAAAATCAAAGGCTGCATCTAGAGCTCACTTTACTTAGACTTTGCAACGCTTGCATTGAAAAAAAAAAGTAAATGACGGAATTGAAAGCGAAGATGATTTTATTCAAAACAAACCGCTTCTAGTTTCATCCAATTCACAACAAACCGTACCTCTAATTTCTTCTCCGGTTAATAAACCAGTAGAAACACCAAAGCCAGAACCTACAAAACCTTTCGAAACGAAACCTGCAACCCCTAAGAGCGAACCTCGAAAAGTTGTAAAAGGCAAAAAACCTGCCTATGTTTCTATGAAAAACCTTCTTCAAGCCGAAGAGGAAGCCGAAAGCAAGAAGAATGAATATGTAGACGATAGCGATGAAGAAGTAAAAGCGGCTTTGGCCAACATAAGTCAAGACGAACTAAACAGCGCTTGGAGCAAATTACACGAACACTTTTTAAGCAAAGGCGAAAGCAGTTTTGCGAGCAGTATCCTAGCTTCTAAACCACAAATTGTTGACGGTCTGCTTCAACTCAAAGTGATCAATCTTATCCAGAAAAAGAACTTTGAAGAGTTTAATGAAGCGCTACTTATTTTCATAAAAGGCCTTTTGGGTGTAAGTAAATTGAAAATAAACATTGAAGTAGAAAAAAACGAAGACGGAAGTGCAATGCCGTATACCGACAAAGAGAAACTCTTAGTTATGGCAAAAAAGAATCCAGCTTTGCTCACTTTACAGCAAACATTTGGTTTAGAGCCAGAATTCTAGATTGCAGTAACTAAGTAGTGAATGAAAGAAAAACTCCGAAAAATAATTGAAGAAAACACCAACCGAAAAGGTAAGATTTTTGATTATTTCATTCAAGGGTTAATACTAATCTCCTTAATTACTTTTTCAATAGATACTTTACCGCACAAATCTGATTTAGTTAAACAGATTATAAGTCAAATAGAACTCTTCTGTGTTGCTGTTTTCTCTATTGAGTATTTCCTCAGAATCTATGTTGCTAAGAAACCCTGGAAATACATTTTCAGTTTTTACGGTATTATTGACCTCTTAGCTATCGTACCATTTTATTTAAGAATCTCAATAGACTTAAGATCGTTAAGAGCCTTCAGAGTATTTCGGATTTTTAGAGCCTTAAAATTAGTGCGGTACAACAAAGCACTAAAGAGGTTTAGAGTAGCTGCTAAAATCGTAAAGGAAGAAATTGTACTATTTTTAATTGTAACCGCCATTTTGATATTCCTGAGTGCAACAGGCATATATTATTTTGAAAATAAGGCTCAACCAGAGATATTTTCATCCATTTTTCATAGTTTTTGGTGGGCAGTAGTTACCTTAACCACTGTCGGATATGGCGACGCTTTCCCAATTACTATTGGTGGAAAAATATTCACCTTTTTCGTTCTTATCATCGGTGTTGGTATAGTAACAATTCCAGCAGGTTTAGTCGCAACGGCTTTATCCAAAGCTAGAGAACTAGAAGACGAAGAAAAAAGAGCTCATGACAAATTGAAGAATAGATAACATTCTATCAAATAGGCTCATTCTTCAAAAAAAACAATTTCACAGCTTTCCCACTTGCATTTTTTAACAGGCACAACACATGTTGTTTTCTTTTAAGTCAGGCCTAGTATATTCTTACTTCAGTGATGTAACATTCATTCAACTTCACTTCTAAGACAGGCTTACCACTACCAAACAACATCTTTTAATTGCCCAAAGACCTGATACTAAGTAGTTTTAATCATCACTTTTTAAAAAACACAAGCCATGATTAAAGCATTAACTACTACGTTGGCCATAGGTGCCCTAAGTTTCACAACCGCTCCTAATTTTGACGAGCATCTAGATAAATGGGAAGTGGATTACGATCACACAAGAATAGAATTTTCAGCAACCCATTTAATGATTTCCGAAGTTGAAGGTGTTTTCGAGAACTACACCATCGAATCTAAAATCAACAAGCCTTCTTTTGAAGACAGTCAATTTAAAGTCAATATTCAAGCTGCATCTATTAATACCGGAAGCAAAACAAGAGACAAACACCTCCGTTCTGGAGATTTCCTAGACATTGCCGAACATCCTATTATTTCTTTCGAAAGCACTACATTCAAATGGGCAGGCGAGCAAGAATTCAAAATGAAAGGTTATTTCACCATCAATGGTGTCAGGCATTTAGAAACCTTTCACGTAAAATACAATGGCTCGGTTATCGACCCTGCTGACAATCTTGAAAAAGCAGCTTTTAAAATTACAGGTAAAATCAATCGATACGACTACAACCTAAAATGGAACATTACATCAGACGCTGCTGAAGCATTTTCAGTTGGCGAAGAAATAGAATTAGAATGCCACTTGAGATTAAAAAGGTCTGCCAACTATGCCAACCTTACTAATTAAAACAAATAACCAACGCTTAAAAAGCTAGAATTGATCTTTGTGCCCACGTTGTTAATCTGACCCAACTCGTCGGCTTGAACTTGGGCACGAAGGTTTAAGTAAAAAACATGGTTCGCGGCTTTAGCATGCAGACCAATACCGTAATTAAAAGCCGGAACAAAAGCTTCACCTGATTTAATTTCTTCTTCAAAATCTTCGTTGTCGCCATCCCAATCACGCTCACGAACAGATTTGAGTGAAAACTGAGCCGATGGTCCAGCAAATAAGCTTAAGTACAAATTACCCAAGCCTATATTCAATTTAGCATACAATGGCACATCGATATAGGACAACTTATACGTGTCCCGATAATCTTCTCTATTAGTGCCTAATACGCCACCGTTGGCTCTCCCCTCTATGCGCGACCCCATGCTTACAAATTTCACATCCAATCCCAATCCGAGATTTTTGGTAAAATGAAACGCACTCGTCATCCCCGCTTCGAAAGCAATGCTGTTGGTTACTTTTGCACCCGGTTCGTTTACGTTATCTGAAAATTGAGAAACCCCAACTCCGGCAGTAACTCCAGATTTAAAGCCTTTAAACTGGGCGCTTAAGCTTGTTAGCAAAAGCAACCCAGAAAGTAATAATATGTGTTTTTTCATGACTGAATGGTTTGTCAGGAAAGCGATTTATTTTTTCGCTAAAGCGTTTTCTTTGATGTAAGCCAATGCATCACCAGAAGGTCTAGGCGCATTCGCATTTACAATCTTTCCTTCTTCGTTAAGCAATACAAAACGTGGAATAGAGTACACTAAGTATTCACTTTTTACTAAACCATCGCTATCGCCTTGGTGCAATTGCACTCCGTGAGCATCATTATTTGCTAGGAAATTATTCCAATCTTCTAAGTTTTTATCAACTGAAATACTCAAAAACGCAATGTTTTCGTCTTTCAATTCTTTTTGCAATTCTTCTAGAGCTGGAATTTCAGCCAAACATGGCTTGCACCAAGTTGCCCAAAAATCGATGTAAACGGCCTTGCCTTTGAATGAGCTTAACGTTACTTCTGTTCCTTTAGCGTCTTTCATCACCAATTCCGGAGCATCGTTTCCACTTGCAATTTTCATCCAAGGTTCTGCCAATTTCTGAACACTTTCTTTGCTTTTAGCATCAGCGTTAGCATAGAACACACTCAAATTATCCGCAATTTCGTCTACACCTGAGTAACGAATGTGATCTTCAAGTGTACTTCTTTGCAAGGCAATCTTAATGGTTTCGTTTTCAATTTTCTCTGTCATAGACAGTTTCGCTTTTACAACATCAGCAGATGTTTCAAAGTCAACATCACCCAAATTGTATTCTAATTTATCTTGAGCAACGTCCATATATTCTGGAACATTCATCAATGACGCATCATCAAATCCTACACTTTCTATAATATCGATACATGCTTGTGGACTAGGTTGTGCATCAGCTACCAATTGTGGATGATAATTGTAATGTAAAAAAGCTCCGCTTTGCATCAATACTTCATTGCGTTTCGCTTCCATATCAGCAAACTTTTCTGTAACAGGCATTGCCTTTACAACACTATCGCGTTGAGCTAAATAAGCTTTATGCCCCGCTAAGAAACCATCCCAATCTTGTTGCAATGCCTCTCTTAAGCCCTTATTGTACGCTTTATCAAGTTCAATCAAAGCACCCAACGCATCGTTTTCATTTTTCAATTCGCCTGTAAATGCTAAAGGCTCGGTAACATTGGTAGCGGTTAATACTGCCGTTGCTGTTTTACCTTTTTCTAAATAAATCATACGACGAACACCAGGGCTATTGATACTCAAATAGTTTTCGGTACCCGAATTCGAAAATTCGTATTGAGCTTCAGCACCCAATGCAAGTGTATCTACTTCTACTGAAGATTTCACAACCAAGTGATCTGGCGCTTCGCCGTTAAGTTGTACGATTAAATCGTTTTTAATTTCTGGAGTGGTACAAGCCACAGCAAAAAATAGAGGCAATAATCCTGCTGATAATTTCATAAACTGCATATATTTGCAACTCAATTGCAAAAACAAACGAGTTGAACTTTGCCACGAATATAAACGCTTCATACATTATTGCCATCAAATCGTTGGTTTTAGTGTTCATTTTAAGCTTTTATGGCACTAATCTGAATGCTCAGAATAATTGCAATAAACATGTAGAGATTACCGTAGTAGACAAATTCACCAACCAAGCACTTCCATTTGCTTCTGTAGTGGTGAAAGGCACTAAACTAAAAGGTACTACCGATGGACATGGGCATTTCTCACTTGAAAACCTATGTTCGGAAAATTTAGATATCGAAATTTTCCATCTAGCCTGCGAAGGCCGCATATTTTCACTCAAGTTGAATTCCAGTGATCTAGACACGACCTTGTATCTAGACCACAAATCCATAGACTTGGATGTGGTAGACATCAACCACAAGCATAACGGCGACAATTTTGCAGGGCACAGCAATGTGATTTCTGCCGACCAACTCAACAATACGTTTGGCGATGGTTTGAATGGTATCAGTAAAAAGCTACCTAGCCTATCTTTCAGTAGCGGAGGTATAGGAACTGAAAAACCTACAATCAATGGTCTAGGAGGATCGAGAGTTGGAGTTATATACAATCAAACAGCATTAAAATACCAACAATGGGGCGGCGAACACGCGAGTTCGGTTTCATTTTTTGCAGGCGACAACATTGAAGTAATTGATGAACTTGGAGCATTGAAATATGGCAGCGAAGCATTTGGTGGTGCCGTCATCATAAAAGACGCCTCTATTTTCGATCAGAAAACGCCCTTTAACATTACTGTATTAAGCCAACTGAACAGCAATCCTGTTGGAGGAAAAATAAACATAAAAAGCTCTGGCCATTTGCACCAACTTGGCGAATTATTTTACAAAATAGGTTTTGAGCAAGGCGCTTTTGCAGCTGCCAATACCGCTACAGGCTACGTAAGCAATACAGCGCGCAACAGCAACAATTACTTTGCCCATATTGGAAAAAAAATAAAAAGCTATTCTCTAGAATTGTCGTACATGCACAGCAATAGCAACCAAGGAATTTATCAAGGCTCGCACATTTCTAATGTTACCGATTTACGCAATGCCATTACCAATTCAGACAACAGAATAAAAGGCAATACCGGCTTCGAAATTGCTTCTCCAAAAATTAGTGAAACACATGAATTGATTCAACTATCAATAAAAAGAGCCATCAGTAAAGGAGAAATAACTTTGGATGCTTCGCAACAAATAAATTTAAGAAAAGAGTTCGACAGTCATGGAAAATCAACTCCGTCAACTCAACTAAGTTTAGCGAACAAAAACGTTGCTATACATGGGAAATGGTTCGCCAAAAACACCTTATATAGTGTAGGTGCTAATGTTCAATTAGAAAGCAACATATACAACTACAGCAGAGTAATACCTGACTACAAAATGCTCAATACAGGTTTGTATGCAGGAGCAAAACACTATTTCAAAAACTCATATTTAACCGCTGGTTTTCGTGGAGAATGGTATCAATCTACTCCAAGCATTGGTTTAGAGAAATACGCTGCTATAGATAGCGTTGAATTTTCTGATTTGGCTTTAAGTGGTATTCTCGCTTATAACTTCACAATAAAAAAACTACAACACCAAATTCAGATATCGCACAACTATAGATTCCCGAATGCTTTCGAACTGTATGCTTTTGGTATTCACCACGGATCGGCTGAATATGTTGAAGGAAATACGGCTTTACAAACAGAAACAGCAACTGGGGTTTCGTACCGATTAAAATACCAAAGCAAGTTGTGGCAATTAGAAATCAACCCTTATTTTAGAATTTACAATAACTACATCCTCTACCAACCAACGGGCGAAAGCGTACTAACCATATCTGGAGCTTTCCCAAAAATGGAGGTTGAAAACCAGGACTTGAACATGTTGGGCTTCAATGTAAACCTCCTTTACAAAGCACACAAAAATTTAGATTTAAGGCTTACGGCCAACCGCATATTCAGTTACATACCCAACAGTACAACTTCTATTTACGGCGTTGATCCTGGTAGGAGTAATTTTTTCGCGACCTACAAAGCATCTTCGCACCTTTCATTAGAATATAGCCTAGAATACAACTACGGCACAGGTGGCGGAGCCGGGTACACTTTAGACAACCAAGTTGTAGAAAACAGCACAGCTACCGTTTTGCACAACAGTTTAATAAGCTATACCAAGTTTGAAGATCAAGGGCTAAAATTAAAACTTGGAGTTCAAAATATCCTCAACACCGAATACTATCGTTACACCAATTCATCAAGATTTTTTTACCCTGAAATCGGTCGCAACATTTTCCTAAGCATTTTATATCACCCAAAACACAAAGAACATGATCATTAAATCAAAAAACATGTACAAAAAAACAAGCGCTGCGGCAATAATGGCCATTTTTGCAATGAGTTTATTCAGTTGCGAAAAAGAAGACACTAAGGACTTAGAAGGTCAAGAAGAAGAACTTATTACTACGGTACAAATTGCAGTGAAAGCTGAAGGCTCTTCAGACACGGTAACAGTTAAGTGGTCAGACATTGATGGCATTGGAGGCAATGAACCAACAATAGATACTTTGTACTTAAACCGTTCAGCCAATTACAGTATGTACATCAGTTTCTTAGACGAATCTGGAAATGAAACAGAAGATATTACTGAAGAAATAAAAGAAGAAGCCAACGACCACCTTGTGTGTACGTACAGCAATACCGGAATTGTAATCTCTTCTATTGATACAGACAACAATGGACTTCCACTAGGCTTAGAACAAATAGTAAGTTTAGATTCTGCAGTAAATGGCGACATCACCTTCCAACTTAAACACCAACCTGGCATAAAAACAGGAACATGCGATGTAGGATCAACAGACATAGAAGTTACCTTCCCTATTGTAATTAACTAAAGTAGAATTGATGCTGGATTCAGCAAAAAAACACTGGTTTTAGAACGAGTAATAGCTGTATACAACCATCTATACCATTGATCATCGATTGTTTCCTCGGTTACATATCCATGATCTATAAATACCGAATGCCACTGCCCTCCTTGTGATTTATGCCCTGTAATAGCATAAGCGTATTTCACTTGTAGGGCATTGAGGTATTCATTAGATCGTAATTGCTCTTTACGGTCTTTTTTATACGGAAACTCATCGAGTAATTCCAAATCTATCACGTCGTACAATTTCTCCATCTCTGCAGGATCAACCGCTGGCATGTTGCTATTCAATGCGCTCAAGTTCAGCTTTACTTGCAAATCAATTTCGAAGTTTTCGAGATGGATGTCGGCATCGGCAAAAAGCATCCCATATTTTTCTTCGGTACGCACTATTCTATTTACCATTATGCTTTCACCATTGGCAATAAAATCAATATTAGCTTCCTTCACTCCATACTTATAGTTGTTTTTAACCACCATAAGTTTATCACCACCATTGATAATTTCATCCAAACCAAGTACTCGTGAGCGTATTTGTTGATTGAACAAAACAGCACTTTTATTGCTTTTAGTCAATACTACCACTTCATTTTCGCCAAAAGAACTGAGCGCATCCTCGTAATGATCTAAAAAAGAATACGGATCAATAAAGTAGAAATTCTTCTGGTCAGCAAACAGCTTTACATCTTCGCTTACTCCCGTAATTCGGTAGCGGATATTGGTCGCATTAAACAACACTCCAGAGTCTACGTCTTGCCGAAGTACTTCATCAAAACTGCATTTAGCTATCAGCAAATCGAATTCGTTCTCCAAAAACTTAGCATCCAAAGCTGGACTTTCGTTGCTATGCACGGGAGGCAATTGCGCCTGATCGCCAACAAATAATATTTTGCAATTATCCCCTTCCTTTACATAATCTATCAAATCATGCAATAAGGATTGACCATGAGGAGAAAAATACGTTCGATCTCCCGAAATCATAGACGCCTCATCTACTATAAAGAGTGCGTTTTTGTGTTTGTTTTCCTTTCGTTTGAATTGTCTTTCACCCCCTTCCGACTTCAACATATAAATATAGCGGTGAATGGTGTAAGCATTGATTCCCGTATAAGATCTCAATACTTTAGCTGCTTTGCCCGTAGGAGCTAACTGCACCAATTCGGTATTTTGGAACGATCTTACATATGCTGCGACAGTTGCCATTACGGTAGTTTTCCCCGTTCCAGCATAACCATTAAGCAACAAACAACAATTTGGTTTAGATGAATTCCAAAACCGTTCGAAGACATAAAAAAAATGCGCCTGCCCCTTTGTGGCTGGAAATGCATTGGTGGTTTCAAAATGTTGGAGAAGCTCACTCATAAAGACTTCAAAGCTACTTTAGATTTATGGTATCAATAAATAAATCTCGTTTTAAAATAATTGTAGATTTGTACGGAAACATCGTTTTACAACATGCAACAGATAGCGCAAAATTTCGGTAAATTTTTATTCCCTGTATTCTTGTTAATCACAGGCTTATTCACATTAATTTTTGGAGCCGTTAAAGATCAACCATCTTTATTCATCATCAGTGGTTTCGCAGTACTTGTTATGGGTGTAGTTGCCCTATTGTATGCACTTAAAAAGATCACTTTTAAAATTCAAATTATTGTTACCATAGTATCTGCAATCATTGCAATTGTACTTGGTTACAACGATTACCGTACAGTTAAAAACGACATCGATTTTGTTGAGCAAAAGAAAGTTGTGTATTCTGAAGTAATACAACGTTTGAAAGATATTCGTGAAGCTCAAGTAGCCCACAAAAAATACAATGGCGACTTCGCTCCTACTTTTGATTCTCTTATCACTTACATTGGTGAAGGAAAACTTCCATTGGTAAAAGCTTTTGGAGAGGTTCCAGATTCATTAGACGAAGCAACGGCTTTAGAGCTAGGCATCATTACACGTGATACTATTATGGTTCCTGTAATTGATAATGTGTTTTTAAATGCAAACGCTCAAAAAGACAGAAAATTCAGATTCAATTTGGATTCTTTAAGATATGCTCCTTACACCGGTGCAGAATTTATTATGCGCACAAGCAACATCGATAAAGGTGGTGTAAAAACACCTGTAATCTTAATCGAAGACGCAAAACCATTCGACCCAACCGAACCTCTAAAAGTAGGATCATTAACAGACGCTAGTACAAGCGGTAACTGGAGTGGTGAATAACGCAACTACGAACATACATTCAAAAGAACGATCGATTTTATCGGTCGTTTTTTTTGGAAGTGAATTGCAAATACAAGAGCAACAAAATTTTGGTGGCCAAGTAGATAATCAAAAGTTTGTTTCCCTTCCATCGGCAGCAGATTCACCAGAATATTTCAATGCAATAAGTCAGTTTTTCAAGGACAATGTAAGTGCATCATGGCACAAAGTTTTTGCCCTTATTCCAACAGAAAACCATTTACTTATACCCAACATTTTTTATAGCGAGGAGCAAAAAGAAAAACTCTTCCAACAATCGCACCTAGAATATTCAGGTGACATTAAAACCTGCAAGCCAGTCAACACCAACTCTACTTTACTGTATTCGTGCAGCCATAATTTAGAGATGTTTCTACACAACAATTTTCCAGGATTAGAAATCTATTCCGATGTACATTGGTTGATCAACCACTGTATGCTCAACAGCAATGCCGACCACATATTGGTATTATTGGATGAAGGAAGACTGAAAGTTATCATTAAAAAAGAAGGCGCTTTGCAATTGGTCAACGCTTTTAAAGCTTCCAATACAGAAGAACTGATATACTATTTGGGCTACGTCATCAATGCAGTATGGCCCAATAAGGCGCAACACATGCCCATCGCCCTGCATGCCAACGAAGAAAAAATTGACATTTCTTTCGTAAAAAAATATTTCCCTAAAGTAGAACTACACTCTACAGCTAAACAATCCACTATGTTACAATTACTATCGGAATGCGTATAATCGGAGGGGAATTTAAAGGCAAGCGCATGCAGCTTCCCAAAGGAAGTAAAACACGTCCTACTACAGACTTTGCTAAAGAAGCTTTATTCAATTTTCTCTCTACAGAAATCGATTTTGATGGACTAACGGCTATTGATCTTTTTGCCGGCAGTGGAGGAATAGGATTTGAATTTCTAAGCAGAGGTGCTGATTTTGTTTATTGGGTAGAAATAGATAGTAGAAATTGTACCGGTATAAAAAAAATTGCGGTAGAACTTGAAGCTGAAAACTGCAAAGTAATCAAAGCTGACGCACACAAAATAATTGAAGTGTGGAAAGCAGAACCTGCTGACGTTATATTTCTTGACGCCCCTTTTACATTCAAAAAATACCTTGAATGTGGCACCAAAATAGCCAACAGTAAAATGTGCCGACCTGATACGCTCATTATTATAGAACACATGAGTACCATTCATCCTTTTGAAAAAGTAGAAGGATGCACGTTCAAAAAATACGGTCAAATAATGTTTAGTATTTTTAATGCTTCGGTATTACAAAATGGATAAAAAAATAGCCATATTTCCTGGATCATTCGACCCAATTACTACTGGACACGAAGCCATAGTACATCGAGCAATAGGCTTATTTGACGAAATACATGTTGCTATTGGAGTTAATTCTAAAAAGCAATACTTGTTCAGTTTAGAACAGCGTACCGAATGGCTTAAAGAAATGTTTGCCCAACATCCTAGCGTAAAAGTTACCCACTATCAAACGCTTACTGTAAATTTCTGTCAAAGCATTGGAGCTAAATACATTTTAAGAGGTTTACGAAACTCTGTCGATTTCAACTACGAAAAAAGCATAGCTCAGATGAACAAAGCATTAACCCCTGATATAGAAACGGTGTTTTTACTGACTTCTCCAGAGCTATCGGCAATAAACTCAAGCATTGTAAGAGAAATCTACATCAACGGTGGAGACATCTCCTCATTCATTCCTAAGAGCATTACACTGAGCCCTTACAGCAAATAATTCTACTCTGTTCCCGTTATTAAGCGAATCCTATGAGAAATTTCATCAGTCTTATACTTACATTATTTGCGATTGCTACGGCTCAGGCACAACCCGTTACTATAAACGGTACAGCTGGCACCTATTTTCATGGGCAGAAATTATATCTGACTCAGCTAAACGAAACTTTTTTATCCAGCAAAAGCACCATTGCCCAAACTGACATTAGCCTTACAGGCCAATTTTCTATTACTGTAGATTGCAACGATATAGAATCGGTGGAAATAATTAGTGCTTTTGTAACATTTCCATTTAGAATACAACCTGGAGCAACATACACCATAGAACTTCAAAATCCATCAGAAAAAGAATACGTAAGCATAGCCAACACTATGGTAAAAGAAGTGTTGTTTTTTGAATTGCCTACAACCGATATCAACTACAAAATAATAGACTTTAACAATACACTTGATAGTTTATTGGATGCCGAGTTAGCTAATTTTAATGCTAGAAGCTACACATTGCAATTGGCCGTTTTTCATCAAAAGTTTGACAATGCCCCTGACTATTTCCGACACTATGCACAGTCGGCCATTGCTTCACAACTATTGAATTTTGAAAGAGATAAAAAGCTTTTTTTCCAGAACTACATCTTGCACAATCCACTCAATTTAAGAGTATCGGAAAACACCATTTTATTGAGCAAATTTTATGCAAATGCCATAGAAAAACTCTTGCGTTTTGAATCTGAAAACAACAAAGCAAAAATCAGAAATGCTGATGCTACGGCTTACTTTGCTATGTTCAAAAAGTGGGATTTCACTCCAACCCCATTCTTAAGAGATTTTGCCGCTTTATCGAATGCTTACAATGCATACCACGATAAATTTTACACCAAAGAAGACTTAATTGTCTTGCTTAAAAACTTAAAACCTCTTTTGAGTGACAAATCGGTTATTCAAGCTCTTGACGCTATAGAAACAGAAATGGGCTTGCATTTCAAAGACATAATAAAACCAATGGTTGATAAAATAGACATCGACCAAAGCAAGAAAATAATTGCATTGTGTTTTTACAGTTTAGAGTCTGAGATATCACGCCGTGAAATGACCGAATTAGAAGCGCTAATAACAACTCAAAAACTCCCTGTTCAGATTGTAAAATACTGTACCGATTGTACTACTAGCGACTTAAATTCAGACATAGAATTAGCTCTAGATAAAGACCCAATGGTATTCGAAAAACTTCGATTATTCAGTTTGCCGAAGTTTACTCTAGTAGATAAAAACGCAAATATTTTGACCGAATGGTTGGAACCACCAAGTCATGGTGCAGAACGTCAAATCAAGACGATACTGAATCGAATTGGTCGGCTTTAAATTGTTCCCACAACATTAAAATATTTCCAAAAGAATTCTCAAGCTTCAATTCTATTTCAGCTTCGGTATAAAAACCTAGTTCGGTTATATTTTCTTCCGCTTGAGGCATCAAACCTGTTTCATCATTACAAATCATAGGGTACCAAAACGTTTCTTTTAAAAGCGACTTCCCTTTTTCTTGATACGTATGGTAGGTTATATAAATTGATTCAGGTAAAATTTCGCATCGAATACCGCATTCTTCTTCAACTTCTCTAATAGCAGTTTGAGCATGATTTTCACCCGGATCCATTTTGCCTTTCGGCATATCCCACTTTCCTCTTCTTTTTATCAACAAAATGTCTCCAGAGGCGTTTTTTATGATTCCGCCAGCTGCTTTTATGCACTTTGCTTTGTCTTTTTTCAAAAATTCTAGAACATCTTCGGGATTGAAAGCAAAGACTAAGGCTTGTTTTTCGGGGCTTTTAACAAATTTATCGAACCACAACCCGAAATTTTTCTGGTTATCGTAAACGCTTGATATAGAGCCTAAATACCGCACTCTATCTAAGTTTGAAGTAAGAATTAGGACTTTGTTGTAAATAAAAACTTTATACATTTGTGCCATGCAAGAAGGTAACGATTCGGAGTTGAAAGTAGCAGAATTTCTTTTAAAAATAAAGGCTGTTAAACTCCAACCTAAAAACCCTTTCACTTGGGCTTCTGGAATACAATCACCAATTTATTGCGATAACCGCAGCATTTTATCTCATCCGAGCATAAGAACTTACATTCGTCAAGTACTTACTGAAAAGATCAACGAGCAATTTCCCAAACCTGAAATTGTGGCTGGTGTTGCAACAGGCGGAATTGCTATAGGTGCTTTGGTTGCACAAGAAATGGGCTTACCATTTGTTTATGTACGAAGCAGCGCCAAAGGACATGGTATGCAAAACCTAATTGAAGGTGGTACTATTGAGCAAGGACAAAGTGTTATTGTAATTGAAGATTTAATCAGTACAGGAAAAAGTAGCCTTTTAGCAGTCAAAGCTTTAAAAGAAGCTGGAGCCAACGTAAAAGGTTTGGTTGCCATATTCTCTTACGGTTTCGAAGAATCGGTGAAAGCTTTTGCTGACGAAAAAGTACCTTTCCACACCCTTACAAACTACAATACACTTGTAGAACATGCTGCTAGCCTAGATTACGTTTCGAAAGATGAAATAGAATCGCTAAACGCATGGAGACAAGACCCAAAAAACTGGACCAATGACTAGAATTGAAAGCAAAACAATTGAAGTAAACAAAAGCAACAACGAAGTTTTTGAATACTTGAAAGACATGAACCACTTGGAGCAACTGCTTCCAATGGATAGATTAAGTGACTATAGTGCTTCGGCTACTACAGCTTCATTTAAAGTAGCAGGTGCTGCAACCATTAACTTGGTGCTTCACGAAACTGTAGAAGGAGAAAAAGTAGTTTACAAAACTACCGACGGCTCAACTTTTCCGTTCACATTAAATGTAAACATCACAAGTACTGGCGACAATGCATGTTCTGTTTCTCAAGTTGCCGATGCTGAACTAAACCCTTTCCTTAAAATGATGGTTGAAAAACCTCTAGGAAAATTATTTGACTTTATAGCTGACCGTTTGCCTAAAGCAATGGCTTAAGCACCCACTTAACTTCTTTAGGATGGAGCAATTCCATCTCAGTATTATCATAAGCCCGCAATTGCAATAAGCCTTGCGGGCTTATTCCGTTTATAACGGCTTTAAACTTCACTCCTTCTCTTACATATTCTCGCTCTACACCTAGACCTAAAAGCGAATCCAGATAAAGACTATCTATTTTAGATGCATTCCCCATTTGAAGCAAACGATGATAATAATTCATCTCGCCTAAAAATTCCGTCACAGCATTCTGCAAAGAAATATCAACACCACTAAGTTCTTGAATTGATGTTGCCAAAGATTTCAATTCTACCGGAAAATGAGATTCATTTACATTTAATCCAATACCACAGATGTAATTCGCATTGCCCCCCTGAAAAGTACTTTCTACCAATATACCAGCAATCTTCTTTTCATTTACCAACACATCATTGGGCCATTTAATTTTCACATCTGCTTTTGGCACATGATTTTTCACAAAATCAACAACCGCCAAAGAACAAATTTTATTGAGATAAAATAAATTAGGGAATTTAATCTGTCGACTATTGAGGTAAAAAGACAAAGCAATGTTTTTTTCTTCGCCACAATGCCACCCATTTCCTCGCTGACCACGACCATTTGTCTGTGAAAATGTCAAAACCGTCAAACCATATTCTTGTACTCCATCGTTTATGACAGTGGCAATATAATTGCTTGTACTATCGCAACTAGGCAACTGAATTAATTGATCGGCAATTTTGGGTAGATTCATAACTCGAGGACGCACCGAATTTAAGTACTTTTGCCAGCATATTATTGAAACTTAATGGCTCAACCAGCTTATTCCGACAAACACACATTTTTAAATGTCATAGTAGATGGCATGCAAAACCTTAAAGCAAAAAAAATCACAGTGCTTGATCTTACTGACTTGCACAGTCGTTGCACCGATTTTTTTGTTATTTGCCAAGCCGATAGTGGTGTACAAGTATCATCCATCGCGCAATCTGTTTTAAAAGAAATGAGAGAGCAACTTGACGAAGCTCCCGTACAAAAAGAAGGTGTTAATAACGCCGAATGGGTATTGTTGGATTACGGAAGTGTTATTGTACACGTGTTCCAAAGCGAGACAAGAAGCCACTACGACATTGAAGGTCTTTGGGCCGACGCTAATATTCACGAAATAGAAGATATTTACTAATAATGAGTGACAACAAGAACTTAAAATCACCTAAAAACAAAATTACAGATAAGCTTAACAGCGCAAAAAAAGGTAAGAAGCCTGGAAAACCAGGTAACTTTTTTTGGATTTACGCCGTTATTGGTGCTGTATTAATTGGATTCAACCTTTACAACTACAATAGCAGTTTGGCCAAAGTTGATTTCAATCGTTTCAAAGAAATTGCACAAGAAGGAAAGGTCAAAAAGCTAACCATGTACAACAACAAGGTTGGTGAAGTGTATCTTACTCAGGAGGCCATTGAATCTGAAGAGTTTAAAGACAAAGTAAAAGCCCCTGTTATTGGTGGCATAGCTACTGGTCCTCACCTTACTTTTTCGGTGCCAGCACAAGATGCTTACACTTCCGACATCAAAGCTTTAGCCGACACCGCTAACTTCGACCTTAACTGGGAAGAAAGAGAGAATTGGGGTGGTGAAATTCTTAGTTGGTTATTGTTCCTTGGTTTTATTTTCATTTTTTGGACACTTATCATGCGCCGTATGGGCGGTGGAGCAGGTGGCGGAGGCCAACTATTCAACTTCTCGAAAAGCAAAGCGCAGTTGTTTGATAAAGAAAAATCAACCAATACTACATTCAAAGATGTTGCTGGACTGCAAGGTGCTAAAGAAGAAGTACAAGAGATTGTAGAATTCTTAAAGCAACCAAAAAAATATACCGATTTAGGAGCTAAAATTCCAAAAGGAGCATTACTTGTAGGCCCTCCAGGAACAGGAAAAACACTTTTAGCTAAAGCCGTTGCCGGTGAAGCACAGGTACCATTTTTCTCATTATCAGGTTCTGACTTTGTAGAAATGTTTGTTGGTGTTGGAGCTTCTCGTGTAAGAGATTTGTTTAAACAAGCCAAAGAAAAAGCACCATGTATCATCTTTATCGATGAAATTGATGCTATTGGTAGAGCTCGTGGTAAAAGCGCAAGTTTAGGTGGAAACGACGAGAGAGAAAACACATTGAACCAACTCCTTACAGAAATGGACGGATTCGGAACAAACAGTGGTGTTATTATTCTTGCTGCTACAAACCGTGCCGATGTTTTGGATAGAGCTTTGATGCGTGCAGGTCGTTTTGACAGACAAATTTTTGTTGATATGCCAGACATTGTTGAGCGTAAGCAAATATTCAAAGTACACTTAAGCACCATCAAAAAAGACAACAGTGTAGATGTAGACTTTTTGGCAAAACAAACTCCAGGGTTTAGTGGTGCCGATATTGCCAACATCTGTAATGAAGCCGCTTTAATAGCTGCTAGAAAAGAAAAGAAAACGGTTGAAAAACAAGATTTCTTAGACGCTGTTGATAGAATTATTGGTGGTTTAGAAAAGAAAAACAAAATCATCACTCCTGCCGAAAAGAAAACCATTGCTTATCACGAAGCAGGACACGCGACCATTTCTTGGTTATTAGAACACGCTAGCCCGTTGGTAAAAGTCACTATCGTTCCTAGAGGTCAATCGCTAGGTGCTGCTTGGTACCTGCCCGAAGAAAGACAATTGAATACGAAAGAACAATTACTTGACGAAATGTGCGCAGCCTTAGGTGGTCGTGCTGCAGAGAAAGTAGTGTTCGATAAAATTTCTACTGGTGCTTTAAGTGATTTAGAAAAAGTGACTCGCCAAGCATATGCCATGGTTCAGATTTATGGACTAAACGATAAAGTTGGTAACATCTCTTTCTACGATTCTAGAGGACAAGAAAGTTTCCAAAAACCATATTCTGACACTACAGCTACTATAATGGACCAAGAAGCATCTAGTACCATTGAAGGTCAATATACTAGAGCATTAGAATTGTTAAGCGAAAACAGAGATAAACTGGATCAATTAGCTGAAAAACTGTTAGAAAAAGAAGTTATCTTCAAAGAAGATTTATTAGAAATTTTCGGAAAACGCCCTTGGGATGTTGAGCCAGAAGCTGAAGAAACTAAAGAAGACGAAACGACAGAAAACTAAACCTTGTTTGGATGGAAAATGAAAACTGGAAAATAGTATACGTGTCCAATTTCGCCCCAAAGGCCGAGCTACTTAAAAGTGTGCTTGAGGAAAACGGTATTGAAACCATTTTACTAAACCAACAAGATTCTAGCTACCAAACTTTTGGTGAAATCAAACTATTGGTTCGCAATGAAATGGTTATTAAAGCCAAATCGTTGTTAGAAAAAGATAACGAAGAGTGAGTAATATAGTTGTCAGAGCTCTATCAGGAGCCGTATACGTTGCTGCGCTTATAGGTTGTGCTTTATGGTCGCCTTATGCTATGTCTATTTTGTTTTTGATGGTGATGCTTTTAGCTAGCCACGAATTCAAAAACATGACCAAAGGTGACTCAGGCATTTTGCTTTGGGTATTACCAACGTATTTGTTTTATACCATGTTTGTATTGCATGGTTACGTTTCTAGTTCTAGTTACTTGCTATTCCTTTTACCCATTGTGCATGCAGCTTATTCGGTTATTAAACTAAAAGATGCTCAGCAAATGCTATACACTTGTGCCGGTGCTGTATTGTACATTGCCCTGCCTTTGGCATCGGTTATCGATTTGCATGTTTCCATGATATCTGGACTTATTGTATTTTTTTTCATCATGATTTGGGCCAACGACACCGGTGCTTATCTAGTTGGCAGAGCTATAGGTAAAACCAAATTAGCACCTAAAATCAGCCCTAAAAAAACCATAGAAGGACTTGTTGGTGGAATTATTTTCTGCATTGCAACAGCTTTAATCACTTCGTATTTTTTACCAGAATTAAGCATCGCCAATGCTATTGGAATTGCTGTTGTGGTAGGTATATTCTCAAATATTGGTGATTTATTCGAATCAGCATTGAAGAGAATTGTTGGAGTAAAAGACTCTGGACATTTATTTCCTGGTCACGGAGGCTTCCTAGATCGGTTTGATAGTGTTATTTTCGCTGCTCCAGCAACATTAATTTACATAAAAGCAATCTATCCATGGCTATAAAAGGAATACACAAAGAAGGGAAAGGCACTATCATATTCGCCACTATTCTTACCATTGCTATTGCAATACCAACTTGTTTATACATTCCATTTTTATGGCTTCAAGCCATTATAGCAGCTGCATTAGTTGTTTTCAATTATTTGGTTTGGCAATTTTTCAGAGTTCCCGTACGTAACTTCTTAACCGAAGACAATACCGTTGTTTGCCCATCGGACGGAAAAGTAGTTGTGATTGAAAACACACACGAAAAAGAGTTCTTGAAAGAAGATTGCCAGATGGTATCTATTTTCATGTCACCCTTGAATGTACACATCAACTGGTTTCCTATTGCAGGGAAAGTAATTTACACTCAATACCACAAAGGAAAATTCCTTGTTGCTTTCAATCCAAAATCATCTGAATTGAATGAGCGCAATACAGTAGCTGTCGAAAACAAAGATGGTCACAAAGTATTGTTTCGCCAGATTGCAGGTGCTGTAGCACGTCGTATTTGCTGGTATACTAAAGAAGGTGATGTAGCCAAACAAGGTGAGCAATTTGGATTCATAAAATTCGGATCTCGTGTGGACATCTTTTTACCGAAATCAGCACAAATAAAGGTCGACCTTGAACAAAAGGTTGTCGGTGGTGAAACTGTTTTAGCTACGTTATAATATCGCTTTCAATTCGTTCAAATGCCCTACTCTTTTTGAAGTTTGATGGGTAGCATGTACATCAAAATGAATGGCTTGCAAACCGGCCTTTGTAGCACCTACAAAATCGGTACTGTATTCATCGCCAATATAAACAGCTGTTGATAAATCCTTGATTTTGGCTCGTCCAACGGTGTAATGAAAAATCTTTTTACACGGTTTTTTACATCCAACTGTATCTGGGCATACTATCAAATCAAAGTAATCTTTTAGCCCCGAATTACCCAGCTTAATATGTTGAACTGGCGCAAATCCATTGCTCAATACATGAAGATTATACTTGGGTTTCAGATACTCTAACAACTCAATAGTTCCGTCTATCAACGCTGTTTTTTGCGGACATCTTTCCACATAATTTTCAGCCATTTCTGAGCTGATGTCTTCTGACCAAACACCAAAGTGTTTCAATACTGAATCAAATCGCATGATGCGCAATTGATCTCTATCTATTTCGTTTTTCTGATATTTTGCCCACAACAAAAAATTATAGTGTTCGTAAGTATGTACAATCGTATCAATGGATTGATTTGACTCATTTGCGGCATCAGAAAACAGTTCAGACAACACCTCTCGTGAGTTCTTATCGAAATCCCATAGCGTTCTATCCAAATCAAAAATTACGGTACTGATATTGCCTATTAACATCTATAATAAAAATGAAACTGTTGAAAGTAAAAATGACCAAAACAAAATAGACATACAGAGGTATAAATACGCTTTAAATGGTTGGTGTCGATAAAACTTAGCCATCACAGCACTGCTTATGGGAACCGATAATAACGGAGGCCCAATAAAAGCCAATCCCTTAATCCCCATCTTATGTTTCATTCTAATGATGAATTTATTGACACGAGTAAATTTCTTCTTATCGGCCTTACCCTTGAATTTATTTGCCAAGAGTTCGCTCAACCAAAAAAACACAGAAACGCCAATTAAACCACCTATTGCTGTGAGAACAGCAGCCTCCAAATAATTAAAACCACTGGCAAGAGCAGTAAACGGAGACAATAAAAATTTCACCGAAGCCAATAATATTATACCTAGTGCTTTAAAAATCATCAACCAATATTATGCTCAGAATTATTCTCCTAAATGGAGTTGAGTGTATGAGAAATCTGTGGCTCCGAAGCTTTTGTAAAAACGAGCAACGCCTTCTACATTGCTTCCGCCAAAATCCAACTCATTCCATACAGAACGGTTGTTTTCAATCAACATATGAACCAAAAAGTGGCTAGCGCCCATTTTTTTTCCTTCCTCATTGATTGCTGCACATAAATATAAGGCTTTGTCTTGATTTTGGAGTACTGCAGCGACGGATAAAACTTCCCCATTTTTGTTAACAGAATTCAATATCAAACGTTTTTTATCCAATTCTCCTTTTAGAATTTCAGATAACATTTTGAAATGCTTCGGTTTGTACGTCTTTAATTTTTTCTTGGTTTCTGCTTTATAAAATTCTAAAAATTGGTTCACTGAAATAGGCGACAACTCCACCCCATTGGCAACGGCTTTTTTAATATTTCTTTTCGTATTGCTGCTATACGAACTAAGCGACACTTCCAATTTTTGACAAAGGGCATTGGCTTTCAAAAATGAATTTCCTTCCACCGAAATACACCCCTTAGCTTTTAAATTACTTAGTGCATATGCCATGCTTTCTTGAATCTCATCATCCACACTGCCTACGATAGAAAATGCTCTCGTAAAAAAAGGTTGATAAAATGTTTTAGAAAACACAAAGCGGCTGAACAAAGGGAACACTGCCTCGTAATCGCCATACACCATTGCTATCCACCTATTCGACAAAGCATCCAAGTAATCGGAATGCATAAACCAATTGAACTGATCTTCAATTCGATTGACAGCTTCATTCCACTTCCGTTTATCAATGTCTTTATGTGCTTTTATCCTAATCACCCAGTTGTGTATACGTTGTAAAATTGTAGGTGGTATGATTTTTAGCCACAAACTTTTCTAATTGTTCCAAAGAATAAACCGTACAAGCTTTCGGGTGGCCAATAATCACCAAATGCTTATTCCCTAGTTTGGAAAATCTTTTTGCAGCTGCTCCTATTCTTTTAGCAAAATAGCCATCTAAAGAAATGCAATGAAGAGAGTTCTTTGACAGTACTTTTTTTCTAAAACCTTTTACTGAAACGGGAAAACCGTCGCCATATCCTTTGTGTCGTTTTGGCAACAATCGCCCCCAAATAAACAAACACCAAAAGAAAAAAGGGTGAATTATTTCACTGCCAATAGGATACTCTATAAACTTTCCATTTTCATCTTCTTCAGTTAAAACATCAGAGAAGGTATACCGATCTTTTTGAGGAGAATTTCTAAAATCATAGTAGTAGGTATTATTGTCATTGAACCCTCCATGGTATACACTGCTATCAATAGTAATACCGTGTTTTAAAAAGGCTGATTGAATTTTACTAAAAGGCTGCAAACACCAACCTCCTGCTCTATACACGGTTATATTTTTTCCAACTACGCTTTCTAAACAGGTTTTGTAACGATGAAAAATATCGTCAATATCTTGTTCTGAAAAATCGACCAATTTATATCGGCTAACATCCATTTTCCAACCCGACGGGGTATAAAAAGAATCTTCCCAATGAGGGTGAATATGCAAGGCTATTTCATTGCCTTCTTCTACCAAGCTTTTAAGCTGGACTTGTATTTTTTTTTGTTCTACTAATAGCTCAGGAAACTTGGAAACATCTTGCTCTAAGCGCCATAAATAACCTGCATCTACAAAATAGGTCATTGGAGCATTGTATTTTTTGCTTATTGCTCTAAGGGCCTCAGTAGGTTGAAGTATGCATTTTTCTGCTGTACCTGATTCTCCAAAATAAAGTTCGTAGTCTAGCGTAAGCAGTATGTTCAAAATGCTTGGTTTTTCAGAATTCGTTTAAGCCAGCGTCGAAAATACGCTTTCCAAGAGAAGTAACGCCACTCAGTACCTCCATGTTGTTCTATTTCAGAACACAAAAAGTCGAAGGCCTTTGTTGTTTCCAATCGGAATATAGAAATGCCATTCAACTCTGATTTTTCCAAAACACCATTCTGTAGCATTTTACTTTGAAGTTTACTTAAGTCGGTAATAAAACCAGGTTTTCGGGTATGAAACAAATGGATTTTTAATGTTCCATTTTGAAGATACTTGAGTTTATAATGCTTCCGATAGGCGACTTTTTTTAGTTCCTCAACATAATGGATGAATGTAAAACTGTTTTGCAAGTCGACATCCAAAAACACTTGCACCACATTGTTTTTCAATAGATTATGAAACAAACTGTTTTTCCCAAAAGTACTTTTTGCTTCAAAATCATTCTCAGCAAAAGGGCCATATATACAGGCCGAATGCAACGGATCGTTGGTTCTGAAATAATCTTTACGCCTAAAAACTCTATTGGGTAATGCCCCAATAGTGGGTTTACTTTTCACAAGGTCAAAATGCTCGCCATTTTTAAGCGTATCGGTAAATGCCGGAACGATGAGCGAATGCTCTGGCAACAACTTGGCTTTTAACTCATCAACAAACGTTTTGGCATCAAACACTTCATTGTTTTTTTTGCACTCCAACGAAAAACGCTTGATATCACTAGCCAAATAAATGGAATGATTTCCATCGGCTACAATTTGCTGTATAAGATCGTGAGTGAGTGGCATGAAAATTTTGAACTCCTTTAGAAATCGAATATAAATAGATTACCTCGTGTTTGAATCTCTAAAAGCTTTCACCTCATATAAATAACAATGGTTGCTTTGTTTCAAACGTTGCAACTGAAACTTGTTTTTGAGCACCAATAACTTATCTAGCTCAGAACACAGCACTACATCGCCCACATCTATTTGTTGGATATCTACAGCCAAATCCACCGTCATGCCTTTTTCTAATCGCCAATAATCCACATAAAACATCAACAGCGGATTGTACCCTTCGCTATTAGGCACATGCAAATCTTTCGCAAAAATCACTAATCGCGAAGGCTTGTCATCTTCAAACCAATCACGTGCCTCATTGTAATAAATCCGAGCATCTTCGCCATAGTTAACTTCATTTGCTTCAGGTTTCATCAACACATTTCCCGACAACAATTGTTTGGTATAATCGATCGGATAACTTCTATTGTAATAACGCACATAATGATTGGCTTTAGCAAACGTAAAATGCAGTGCGACAATCGAACAAAACACGACACCTATATTTAAACCTCGACTTATAATTTTTGCCTTTTGCAATGCCAGTATTTTATAGAATAGATAACACAACACTATGCTAGCTACAGGAAAAATAGCAACTGTATAAAAACCATGTTTCGTAGCACTACTGGATATTAAAATCAAAAAAAACAACACCAAAATCTGCGCTTGAATAATCCATTTTGGAACAGACACTTGCTTAACCATCAGGAATACTGTCAGTAGTAAACTCGGTACATAATATGGTAATACAGAGGGTGATTTAAGGTAATGATACCACGGTAAAGGATTGTCGTTTAACGTATTGCCAAATCGGGTGAAATGATGGTGGTATATAGCTTCTAAATAGCCAGGAACGGCAAAGTATATATAACCATAATAGATAATTGGGAAAAATAAAAACAGACCTATCATTAGCCAGTTGTTTCTTTCAATTAGCCACTCCCGTCTATACCAAACAATAGCGACCATCATTCCAGGCATAAAGAACAGCCCAGCGATGCTTTTCACATAAAATGCAGCTCCCATCAATAGAATAGTGAAAAACCTCCACTTAAACAGATTGGTTTCTAGCGCTCTTAAAAAACTAAGCACATAGCCTAACATAAAAAAAGTCATCATGGCATCGTACTCACCACCCTTAGTAGCATGCAACGTATTATAAGCAGGCGCTATGGTTAAAAACACCGCCGCCAACAAAGCCCATTTATTACTCTTAGTAAAATGCCTTGCAGCAACATAGGTTAAACAAACTGTAAGGCATGAAAAAACAGCGCTTGGCAAACGATGTACCCAATAACTGTAACCAAAAAGATGAAAACTAAGCGCCCGTAATTGGGTGAAAAAAGGAGGTTTTAGGTTGTAATAATCAATTTCTCCATCGTAATAATGCACATTCCAATTTCCAGAATGCAACATTTCAATGGCATTTACACTGTACAAAGATTCGTCCCACAAAATAATAGGAATGGTATCGATTCCCCAAACAAGAACGACACAACACAGCAGCAATACTAAAAGTGGCCAGTATTTTTTAGCTATTAAAATCATGCTTAAATTTCACGCAGAATTTCCTCAAGCAGCATTCTGGTTTCGGTCCCTTCTACTAAAGTATGTTCGTGCCAAAGCAAGCAAACAGTTCCTCCCAATGCAGATACCTTATCGGATATCTCAACTACCTTTTGTTGCATTTCTTTGCTTGTAAGCGACAAGTAGTTGCAATAAACAGCATCCATACACACAAAAGGATGAATTTTCAAGCGAGTATGTTCTTCTTTTTTAAGATCGTAAAAATAAAAGGCATGAGATGTCTGTGCTCTAAATCCAATTCGGTTAGCAAACCCCATCGAATAGTCGTTCGTAATGCCTAGATCCAACAATCTACGATAGTCTTTCTCGACTCTAAAACGCAAGAAATGAAACCGATTGGCTACAACATCAAAACCATGCGACTGTAATTTTACCAAACCTTCTGCAAGCCTCTTCTTTTTATCACAATGCTCGTAACTCGGATGAAGGCCAACAGGGTATCCCGACAATTGTTTCTTCAATCTTTTCCAAGCACTGCTATTGGGATTAAGCCCTTTATCGAATTGCCCAAATGGAGCCATAAGTGCAAAAAACTGAAGATTTGAAGACTGAAATCTATTCGTCAACCAACTATATACGCCATCTAATGGATCGTTTTTACTCACAACCGATGTCAACCTTTGCTTCGCCAATTTCCAACGAAGGGTTATGGCATCTCGTACAAAAGCTAAAGATCCTCTAACAAAGCCTTTCCCTAGAAACCTATATCCAAAATCGAGGTCAACAGTCAACAAAAAATTATATCCGGGCTTATAATCTATTCCTAGCTGGTGTTTTAAATCTTCGATCCAAACATCTACCCAAGGTGTTTCCCATTGCCCAAAGAACACGCTTGTATCGCCCGAAAATCTATCGTGTACATCCAAAGGAGCATTCAATTCTTCCATCCTACTCAGGCAATAAAAAATCGCAGAAAAGGGATCGAAGAAACTTTCAGAATTGAAGTACAATTTCCCATCCTTAAATGTGGCTGTTTTGGGAAATCTGCCTTCTTCTATCATTATCGAAGCTTGAAAAGAACATTTACTTTCTTCTTTTTCTCCAAATACGATGGCTGCACGGCTCTTATTTTCTACATAATGCCAACCGCATTTTAAAACTTCCGTAAACACAAAATGCAACACATACTCTAGTCGAGCATTTTGAATGGTAGAATAAACAGGAATGTTGTGCATTTACAGTTGACCTTTATCAGCAAAGCTAAAGTAACTCTGATCGGTTACAATTATATGATCCAACAAGGCAATATCCAATACTTTGGCTCCTTCTTTTATTTTATTGGTGATGGACACATCTTCTTTGCTCGGAAACAACTGACCTGAAGGGTGATTATGAAACAATATTATTCCTGATGCTAACTGGGCCAAAGCCATATTGAACAATATTTTACAATCGATAACCGTAGAACTAACACCCCCACGACTAACTTGCTCAATAGCCAAAACTCTATTCGCTCTATTCAAAAGGATTACGCCAAATTCCTCGTGTTTTATGCCCTCTAAACGTGGCAACACCAATTTGTAAGCATCTTCGCTACAAGTTATTTTAGTTTCTTGCTTTGGCGCTTCAGATAACCGTCGTCTAGAAAGTTCGAATACAGCACCAATACTAACTGCTTTCGCTAGTCCTATACCCTTTTGTTTTTGCAATAAATGAATATCGAAATTGGATAATTTATCTAGAGAGTTCCCTGCTTTGTTTAAAATACTCTTTGCTAGATCTAGAGCAGAATAATCTCTAAATCCGTTGCCAATAATGATGGCTAATAACTCTGAATTGGAAAGTGATCTTGGGCCTTGAGCAATAAACTTCTCGCGCGGTCTATCATCTTTAGACCAGTTTTTAATGGATTGTTTATTGAGATCAGACAAAATGCTTTTTGCCTAAAATAAAAAAAGCTCCGATAAATCGGAGCTTTAAAACTTAACACAAATAATTTTTTCTAATTAAAGAGCCGCTACGTGCTTCGATAATTTAGACTTTAAGTTAGCTGACTTGTTAGCGTGTATGATGTTACGCTTAGCCAGTTTGTCTAACATAGAAGATACTTCTGCAAATTTCTTCATAGCCTCATCTTTTTCAGACATTCCTTTAAGTTCACGTACAGCGTTTCTCGTTGTCTTGTGAAAATACTTGTTTCTAAGACGTTTTGTCTCAGAAGATCTAATTCTTTTTAATGCCGACTTATGATTTGCCATCTGCTCAGTTCCTTCTTCTTTTTATTTGTAGCCCGTAGGGGAATCGAACCCCTGTTACATGGATGAAAACCATGCGTCCTAACCCCTAGACGAACGGGCCTTGCTAAAAGCGAGTGCAAATATACACCCACTTTTTAATTACGCAAGTGCTTGGCTAAAAAAAATTAATAAGCCAATGCAAAAAGCACTCTCTCTTTCGCTGAATCGCCCGTGAACACACACTTTCCAGGTTCAGATTTTTTTTCAAAATTTTCTAAAGGAATGCATCTAATGGTTGCTTTCGTTTCTTCTTTAATGCGTTTTTCAGTTTCAGCAGTTCCATCCCAGTAAGCCGAAATGAATCCTCCCTCTTTGATTTTCACTTTAAATTCATCCCACGAATCCACTTCCACTATACTGGCATCCAATTTAGCCTTTGCCTTATTGTACAAGTTAGCTTGCATCTCTTCCAACAACGACGGCACTATTTCAGCCAATTCGTCTTGATTGATGGTTTGCTTCTCTTGTGTATCGCGTCTAGCAATCTCCAAAGTACCGTTTTCGTAGTCTCTTGGTCCAATAGCAATACGCAATGGTATTCCTTTGAGTTCGTATTCGGCAAACTTCCAACCTGGCTTTTTAGAATCGTCAGCATCGACTTTTACACCTACGCCTTTTGCTCTTAATTGAGCAGCCAATTCATTCATTCTCTCTTCCAGCATCAAACGTTGTTCTTCTCCTTTAAAAATAGGAACAAACACAACTTGAATAGTGGCTAATTTCGGAGGAATTACCATCCCTAAATCGTCGCTATGCGTCATTATCAAGGCACCCATCAATCGAGTTGAAACACCCCATGATGTAGCCCAAACATGTTCTTGTTTTCCGTCTTTCCCTGTGAACTTCACATCAAAGGCTTTAGCGAAATTTTGCCCCAAAAAATGGCTAGTACCAGCTTGTAAAGCTTTACCATCTTGCATCAAAGCTTCTATACAATATGTTTCTACAGCACCCGCAAAACGTTCAGTTTCAGTCTTAACGCCTTTGATTACCGGCATAGCCATAAACTCCTCAGCAAAATCAGCATACACATCCAGCATCAATTCAGCTTCAGTAATGGCTTCGGCTTTTGTAGCGTGAGCCGTATGACCTTCTTGCCACAAAAATTCCGCCGTTCTAAGGAATAATCGAGTCCTCATTTCCCAACGAACCACATTGGCCCATTGATTCACAAGTATTGGTAGATCTCTATAGGACTTAACCCAGTTTCTATAAGTGTTCCAGATAATAGTCTCAGAAGTTGGTCTTACAATAAGTTCTTCTTCCAACTTTGCGTCTGGATCTACTTCTACCCCTTTACCGTCTGCAGTAGATCGTAATCTATAATGCGTTACTACGGCGCACTCTTTAGCAAAACCTTCTACGTGAGCAGCTTCTTTGCTTAAATATGATTTGGGTATAAAAAGGGGGAAATATGCGTTTTGATGTCCAGTTGCTTTGAATTTTTTATCCAAGGCTTCTTTCATGTTCTCCCAAATGCTATAACCGTGCGGCTTAATAACCATACATCCACGAACATCTGAATGCTCTGCAAGGTCGGCCTGCACTACTAATTCGTTATACCATTGCGAATAATCTTTGTCTCTCGGCGTAAGTTTTGCCATTTTGGTACGAAATTTGTAATTTCCTACAAAGTTACGCCTTGCATTGGTTTAATAAACACTTTATACTATGAAAGCTCTATTTTATTCTACTTTATTGTTGGCTCTTAGCTTTTTAGCGCCTTCTTGCACAACAAACTATTATCAGTATGATGGTGTTTATAGCACCTATACACCACGCAGCAATCAAAACGACACCTACGAAGAAGAAAGCGATTCTTATTCAAGCGATTACCAAACCACATACGATTACTCTGGCCTACAAAGACCGGCACCCGTAAGCAGAGTACAAACTTCTGTTAGCATAGGTTTTGGAACCTTCGGTAATTCTTTTGCCTTGGGCTTTGGCAATTTCTACGGAAGCTATTACGACCCCTACTTTAGACCATACAACAATTGGTACAACAGATGGTGCTACGATCCTTTTTATTCTCCATTCGCATACAGCCCTTATTATGGATACGGATACGATCCCTATTTCTACGGTGGATATTATGGTAGACGCTACTACAATCCATACCGATATGGCAATCGTTACAACGACTATTACACGTACAACCGTAAATCTAGACAAGCTTATAGTAGAAACGGAAATTCATCTCCACAGCGATACAATGGAACAAGCAGCGGCAGACCGACCTATGGTAGAGGATCGACAAACGGAGGTAATACGAACGGATACAACAAACCAAACACTGGAAGAGGAACAGGTACATCTGGAACAAGAGGCTATAGCACAACGCCTAATAGAAACAGTGGAACTAGTACTAACACACCTTCAACCAACAGCAGACCAAACAGACCTGCTGGCAGATATTCCAACGACAATGTAAAACCCCAAAGTTCTGGTTCATCTTCAGGCACTAGACCATCAAGAAACCCTACTCCAAAAGGATACAGCAACCCTACTCCTGATAGAAATGTCAGCAGTCCGAGTCCGAAACCGAACAAACCATCTAGCACTGGCAGAGGATACAATAGTCCTACTCCAAAACAAAGTTCTAGCAACACGAATAGATACTCTAGTCCTAAAACGAGCAACAGTAGAACATATTCAACTCCGTCAAGGAATAACAACAGCAACACGAATCGTTCGTCAAATTATTCTAAGCCTAGTAAGAATAAATCGTATTCAGCACCTTCAAGAAGCAGTTCAAACAGATCCTCTGGTTACTCTAGCCCAAGACGTTCAAGCTCATCAAGAAGCGGATCAAGTAGAAGCAGTTCATCAAGATCATCTAGGCCTAGATAAATATGAAACAACTATTACTGAGTGCTTTCATCGCGCTATCACTTGTATCTCAAGCACAATATGAGAACAATTACTTGCAAACTACTCAAATTGGTTCCTTAAACGGAGATGCTCGTTTCACTGGTTTAGGTGGCGCTATGTCTGCAGTTGGATCCAACTTTTCGGCTTTAGGCAACAACCCTGCAGGCCTTGCTAAGTTTGTGAACAATGAACTGAATTTCGGCATATCGATTCTCACCAATTCTACCGACAACTTATACAACGGCACACAGAACAACACCTTCAACGGAAAATTGGGCATTCAGAGTTATGGTATAGCCGCAGATATTAGTTCTCGCAATTCCGAAGGCCAATTATGGTTTAGCCTTTCCGGCCAACGCGTTTACGATTTCAAAAACAGAACCATTCACAAAGGGCGTAACATTGACTATACTCTCAACGAATACTTGGCGGACAAAGCTTACGGTACCTTTGACTCCGATTTAGCAAGTGTTTTCCCGTTTGATGCATCGTTGGCTTTTGAAACTTACTTGATAGACCCTGACACTGTAAATTACAACACCTACACTGCCAAAATTCAAAACGAAGATGCTCGCATTGAAAATGACGAAAACGGCACAAGGTTTGAAAACTATGTAAGTTTTGGCTACAACAGTAACAACAAACTATACCTAGGAGCATCTGTAGGCATTCATAGCGCTAGTTATGATAACCAATACTCCTATCGAGGAGACAATACCAATGCCGAAACTGAGTATGCGCAAAACTATACCTACGATTACTTCTTCAATTCGACTTCTACTGGTGTAAATGCAACTTTTGGCGCCATCTTCAAACCTTCACAAGTTTTCAACTTCGGAGTTAGTTACAAAACACCTACAGCTTGGTATATTGAAGAGTCATTTAGCTCAACCATGAATGCTGAATACACCAACACGGAGTACACCATCGATTCAGAATTTGAAGGCGCAGGAATTTACAGAGCCAATTCTCCTTCAGTATTTAATTTTTCAGCTGCTGTAACCGACAAACAATTTGGACTTTTCAGTGTAGAAGCCAGCAAAATAAATTATTCAAAAGGGAAATTAATATCACCTAAAAGAGAAGTGTTCATAGATTTTGACGCGAGTAATCGAGCCATCAGCACCTCATTTAGAGATGTATGGAACATAAAAGCAGGATACGAAAAACCTTTTAAAAGATTCGCCTTAAGAGCGGGCATCAACACAATTCCTTCTGCGTACAAAAACGGCAATGATTTTATTGACTACAGAATATTGAATATTTCTGGTGGACTTGGTATTTACACCAATTTCGGCAGGATGGATTTCTCTGTTACATCAAGCAATGCCCGAAGTTCAATTCAACCATACAGCGGCGCCGACTTAGCAACTACAGAAACCAGAAGCTTGTTGTTTAATTTCAGTTTTACTATACTCGAACTTTAATTACCACTATCATTAATGAAGCTTTAGTTGAACTCCACATTCACCCAATAGCCTGTATGGCTACGAACATTCAGTACTGTATTGTCGTCGAAGATTAAGTATTGACCTTTTATACCCACTAATTTTTTCTCAATTACTGGCTCTTTGTCAAACTTCAGTGACTTTACTTTTGTTGGATAAGTTTCTACTGGATATTCTATTACTTGGCTTAGATTTTCTTTGCACATATATTGCGCTAATTCGCCTCCTAAGTAACACTCTATTTTCGGCAATTCAGCTTCTAAACTTTCATCTGTAACTTCGTTTTTAAGCATGCGTTGCCAAGACGTTTTATCGGAATAATGATCTTTAAGTGCAACTTCTATTACTCCACTTAAATATCTATTTGGAACTCTTGCAACAACTATCGCTTCGCTAGCACCTTGGTCAATCCACCGTGTTTTTTCATTCCCTCCGCGCGTAATACCAACCTTTATATGACTGCTTTTTGCCAAGTAAACTACATGTTCTACTAAATGGTATTGTTTTTCCCATTCCATATCGCGTCCTTCGCCTAAATGCGCTCTACACAATTCCGGACGAATGATGCAAGGAGAACTTTCTGGCTGAGTACTAAAACAAGAATAACAGTATCCTTCTCCAAAGGTTTTGTTGATTTCGGCATCGCACTTCATGCAATTGATATCGCCATTAAAACTCAATTTTATCGTTTCACCAATAAGATCATTCAAGATTATTTTGTTTCCATTATTGGCTTTTGCTTGGTACCAAACTTTGTTGCCGTATAATTTTGCTTGAAGCTTTTTAAGTTGAAGGTGCTGCTTCATGTTTTATTATTTAATTTAACCCAAAGTTAAGTTTTACATTGGCGCTATGGCTCTGAATTCTGTGCTTTCTTGGTTTATTAAGAAACGAATACATCAAATTGATCTTTTTAGAAAGTATCCACACGAGGTACAAAAAGAATGGTTTGAGGAACTCGTTCGTATGGGTAGACAAACCCAATTTGGTCAGCAACAAGGCTTTAGCCAAGTTAAATCTATTTCTGACTTTAGAAAATCGACCCCATTGCAAACCTACGATGACATCAAACCATTGGTAGATAGATGCATGGATGGCGAACAGAATATTCTGTGGCCTACAGAAATAAAATGGTTTGCAAAATCATCAGGAACTACTTCAAGTAGAAGTAAATTCATCCCTGTAAGCAAAGAAGCCTTGGAAGATTGCCATTACAAAGGCGGAAAAGATTTGCTATCCATTTACTATAACCTTAAACCTAATGCCGATCTGTATACAGGAAAAAGCCTAATGGTTGGTGGTACAAGCGAAGTCATAAAAACATCTAAAGAAGCTTACTTCGGTGATCTTTCAGCCATCATCATCAAAAACCTGCCGTTTTGGGCTGACATCAAACGAACGCCAAGTCGCGAAATAGCATTGATGAGCGAATGGGATGAAAAAATTCAGGCCATGGCTGAAACAACCATGAAGGATGATGTTACAAACATATCGGGTGTACCTTCTTGGACTTTGATTTTACTGCAGCGTATTTTAGAAATTTCAGGAGCCGATAACATTCATGAAATATGGCCGAATCTAGAATTGTATATGCATGGCGGAGTAAATTTTTCGCCCTACTTGCCAGAGTTTAAAAAAATCATGGATCCCAACAAAGTTTCTTTTCTGGAAAGCTACAATGCATCGGAAGGAATTTTTGGAATTCAAGATAATTTAGATGAACCCGATCTCTTACTGATGTTGGATTACGGTATTTTTTACGAATTCATTCCTCTGAGCGAATACGGAAGCAACAACCCTATCTGCTTATCACTTAACGAGGTAGAAAAAGGCATTACTTACGTACCTGTAATAACAACCAATGGTGGGCTTTGGCGCTACATTCCAGGCGACACCATTACATTTACCAATCTTTCACCGTACAAAATTGTAGTTACAGGAAGAACCAAATCTTTCATCAATGCTTTTGGAGAAGAACTGATGGTTAGCAATACAGATAAAGCACTTGAAATAACTTGTGAAAAACATCAGACTAGTGTGCTTGAATACACTGCTGCTCCTATCTATTTAAGTTCAACCAAAGGCGGACACGAATGGATAATAGAACTTAGCCAACAAAACATCAACCAGGTACAATTTGTAGCCGATTTAGATGCCGAATTATGCAATTTGAACAGCGATTATGCTGCCAAAAGAAAAGGCAACATGGCACTGAATATGCCAACCATACACTTTGCGGAAAGAGACTGTTTTCTAAATTGGTTGAAGAGCAAAGGCAAAACTGGCGGCCAGAACAAAGTCCCCCGTTTGTCTAATGACAGAGTTTTCATGGATGAAATCCTACAATTCACTGAAAAAGAATGCGCTTAACAGGTCCTACAGCTATTTTTTATCGCTTTTTCACTCAATATAAAAGGTAATCGATTTAGGCATCTTATATTTAACCCCTGAACAACACCAATATGCATATAGCCATTGCTGGAAATATAGGATCTGGAAAAACGACTCTTGCTGAATTGCTAGCCAAAAATTTTGGTTGGGATGTGATGTATGAAGAAACTGAAAACAATCCTTACCTCAATGATTTTTACAACGACATGCAACGATGGAGCTTCAACCTCCAGGTGTATTTCTTAAATCAACGACTACAACAATTGCACAAAATAAAGGGAACGGAAAGAACTGTAGTTCAAGACCGTACCATTTATGAAGACGCATCCATTTTCGCTCCTAACTTACAAGCTATGGGCCTAATGACCAGTAGAGATTTTGATAATTACATATCGTTATTCAATCAATTAGACAACCTTATTAAAGCCCCTGATTTATTGATATACCTAAAAGCAAGCGTTCCTACTTTGGTAGATCATATTCAAAACAGAGGTAGAGAATACGAGGAATCTATTCGTTTGGACTACTTAAAGCGCTTGAACGAACGATACAATAACTGGATAGCCGAATACAACAAAGGCAAGTTATTGGTAATAGATGTAGATCACAATCGTTTTTCAACAAACGATGAAGACCTCGGCATCATTATTCAAAAAATCAATGCCGAGCTCAACGGTTTGTTTTAATTCTTATCGTTATAAGCACTGATACCACACTCCAAGAATCGCAAGTATTCTTCAGCATCAGGCGTATTTCCTACTGGTGGTGTTAGCAATTCACCTTCAGGACTAATCAACACATAAAATGGTTGTGAATTGTTGATGAAATTGACTGTTTGAAAAGTAGACCATTTATTCCCTACAGTTACAATATCCTTCACACGTCCTTTTGGATTGGTGTACTCAAATTGCTCCTCTAAAGGCAATTCTTTTCTATCGTCAACATACAATGAAATTAGAATAACATCTTCTTTCAAGGTGTTATAAACAGCGTCTTCTACCCAAACATTCTCTTCCATTTTACGGCAGTTAACACATGCCCAACCTGTAAAGTCAAGTAAAATAGGTTTGTTTGCCGCTTTAGCTGCAGCTAGCCCTTCGTTAAAATCTTTATAACACTCTAAACCCAAAGGGCATTCACTTTCTTGTTGATACAATGAGTAAAACAACGGAGGCGGGAATCCGGACAACAATCTACGATTAGCGTATTCTGTGTTGGTTAAACCTGGTATCAAATACAATACAAACAGTATAGCAGCGGCACCTAATAGTTTACGACCTGTGCTTAATTTAGCAATAGGCGAATCGTGAGGGAATTTTATTTTTCCGAATAAGTACAAAATCAAACCGATTCCAATTACAATCCAAGCCCCGAAGAATATTTCTCTTTTTAGGAATCCCCAATGTTCTACCAAATCGGCATTCGATAAAAATTTGATAGCCAAAGCCAACTCAATAAACCCTAAAACTACTTTCACACTTGTAAGCCAAGATCCTGACTGAGGCATCTTCTTCATTACACTTGGGAATGCAGCAAATAAAGCAAACGGAAATGCTAAAGCCAATCCAAAGCCCCCCATACCGGCACTCAATTGTATAGCCCCACCATCGGCACTAAGCGACCCCGCAAGTAAGGACCCTAAAATTGGCCCCGTACATGAAAACGATACCAAACTAAGCGTAAGCGCCATAAAGAAGATACCTATGATACCTCCAACATTAGATGCCGAATCTATTTTATTGGTCAGTTTGGCTGGCATGGTAATTTCGAAATAACCAAAGAAGGAAATTGCGAAAATCACGAAGATGACAAAGAAGAATACGTTCAGATAAACATTGGTGCTGATGGTATTGAGTATTTCAGGATTGATACTATCTAAAAAGTAAAACGGAGTACTCAATAACAAGTAAATGGCTACAATAAATGCACCATAAAGAATACTTTGCCATTTGCCACCTTTATCCGTTCCTCCTTTTGTGAAAAACGATACAGTAAGCGGAATCATAGGGAATACACAAGGGGTAAGCAATGCTATAAGTCCACCAACAAACCCCAATAAGAAAATGCCCCAATTGCTCTTTTTTTCTTGAGTAACTGCGGTGTTTATATCACAATCTTTCTTCGGGTTATTTAAATCTAATCCGTCAATTATTAATGCTTGGTCAATATTCCCGACGGTAGAAGCACCACTTGCTTTAGCTACATTAGAAAATTTCACAACTTCTGGCGGCAAACATCTTTCGTCATCACACACCATATATTCAATAGCACCACTTACTACACCCTCATCATTTGGTTTTATTTCCCAAGAAAATTCAGCGCTATGCTCGTGAAAAGCTATGTCTAGTTGAAAATTCGGGTCGTAAGCTGTTTTCGATTCTGACTCCTTTAATGCACTTAAAGCGACAACTCCACTATCCAACATAAACGTTGTCGGTATTGGGCCGTCTTCTGACTCTAATTTAGTTGCATACAAGTGCCATCCTTTATCCAACTTAGCTTTTGCCGTGAGTGTAACACTTTCGTTATCGTTTTGCTTGAAGTCGAAACTCCATTTAATTGGCTCAAAAATGCCTTCCGTACTTTCCGTCTCTGCAACAGTGCTTTCCGCATTTAAAGACCCCAACGATTTCGCATTATCAAGACCTTTTTTCACTGCCCATTTCACTTTCAATTCCTCTGGAGGTAAGCACTTAGAATCGTCGCAAGAAGTGAACATAAATACGCCTTCAACTATTTCTTTATCGCCCGTAAATCGAATATCTTGGTAAAACGACGCCGAGTTTTCGTGGTAGCTAAGTTCCATCCCAAACATATCGTCGTACTTCGACATAGGCTCACTTTCAACTACATCGCCTATCAACTCAACATTATTGTTAGTCTTTACTTGTAGTTCTGTAGCCAAAGGCACATCAGGCATTTCTATATCAGCACCATAAATATGCCATCCATCTTCAATGGTAGTTGACACCATCAAGCGTATATCGCCGTTGGGCAAATTAATTTGCGATGTTTTTATTTCAACTGGTTCGAAGATTTGAGCTTGAATTGCAAGTCCAAAAAACGATAGGAGTGTAAAAAGTAAATATCTCATAGTCAGTAGGCCAAAAGTAATGCTTTGCTAAAAGAATTATAGATTGAAATCCACTATAAAAGCCAAAAATTGAAAAGCTAAGGTGTATTGATTTCTCATAACTTAGATTTTAAACAACAACCGTCAGCTTACATGCAAAAACTACAACCTTTTCACCTCGCTATTCCTGTTAAAGAAATAACAACAACCCGTGCATTTTATAGAGATATTCTAGAGCTTGAAGAAGGTAGAAGCAGTAATCATTGGGTCGACTTCAATTTTTTCGGACATCAATTGGTCATTCACATTGCACCTGAAGCAATAATGGCACAAAGCAACGATGTCGACAGCAAATCGGTCCCCGTCCCCCATTTCGGAGTTGTATTGACATTGGAACAATTCAAAACATTTTCTGAACGTCTAATACAAAAGGGTATTGAATTTATAATTGAACCTTATACGAGATTTGAAGGCCAGGCAGGCGAACAGTCAACCATGTTTTTCAAAGACCCTTCGGGCAATGCATTGGAGTTTAAGGCATTTAGAAAAATGGACAGTCTATTTGAGAAATAATCAGAATAGAACATCTTGTACTTCTTCACCCATTTTGAGATGGAGTTTTTTCCGTATGATGTATGTAAATAAATACAATAAAGGAGTGTCGAATAATGCAACTATGATTTTGAACAAAAAACCATAGACAAACAATTCCGAAAAACGACTCCATTCAATCGCACCACATGCACACAACAGAAAAAGCACAGTTGCTGTATCGATCAACTGAGATGCCATGGTAGAAAAATTATTACGCAACCAGAGCTTTTTTCCTTTGGTTACTTTTTTCCAGAAATGATAAATACGGACATCGATTAATTGTGCAATAAGATAGGCGGCCATACTTGCTCCTACAGACGCAGCGGTTAATCCAAAAACAGTTTCGAATGTACCGTTATCTACAGGAGACCACGTAGTTGCCTGTGCAGCATTGGCTACTGTTACAATTAGCAATACAAAAAGCGCTGCCCAAAAACCAGCTATCACCGTTTGATTAGCTCGCTTTCGCCCATAAATCTCGGAAATACAGTCTGTAATTAAGAATGTAATGGGGTATGGCAAAATACCTACACTCAATTCGAATTTAAATTCTGAAAGTGTAGACCATGAGGTGCTCCAGTTTTCAGTAAATCCAAATGGATGCCAAACAAAAAACTTTTGAAAAATAAGATTGCAACTCACCAAAGCTGCAATGAATAAGGCGCTTAAAATGAGGTAGTATTTACCCGCCTTTGACACGGTATTTAAAGCAAGTTGATTTTGTGAATTCTTGCAACAGGAATAATCACCCCTTTTTTCAACACTATATTATCCTCACCAGCTGCCCAGATTGTGGTCGTTACTTTATACACCCTTTTATCGTCTTCAAAAACGATGGCAATTTTGTGGTGTTCAATATTTCCTAAAGCTTCTGCTTTTTTAATATTGGCAGCACGCAACTTTCTATCATCGGCATCGCTTAGCACTTCTTCATGCGGAAAATGGCAGTTGGCCACATCTTCTTTTTCTATAGAAGTTATATCCATGTTCTCGGGTATCATAATTAATGGTTAATGTAATATTTTGTTTTAATCTTGGCAAGCATCAAGATATAATTATTGCTTTTTCTGTAAACTCCGATACCGCTATTTTTTGAGCGTGCCTAGACCAATCGAAAATAATCAACTCATTATCAGCATCAAAGCATAAATCAGTCGTTCTTTTCCTCCATTGAGGAAATTTTTCTTGCGTTTGTATATCCGAAACTTTTTTTGCGTTCCCATCCATTCCAAATAGTTTCATTCTATCCCCACTTTGAGGAGTACGTATGCTTATTGGAAATGACATTTTTTTTTCATCCAAATACATTTTGCCTTTTTGAAACTGACCAACTCTGCCTTCAACAACTTCAACGTTTTTACTAGACGGAACAATTTTCAGCAAATCCGTTAGTTGAGAAACTACTTGAGGTTCAGTTACTAGATCGGATTCTGAATACACATACAAATGCTCTCGATAAAACTCGAAACTAAATTCGCCAAGCAACACTACTTTCGATTCTGTATGGAACTGATTAAAATGGCTAGCCAATAATTCCACATCCTTATGGTGGCATTTAACCTCCACCTTCTTCAACATATGGAACAAAAAACCTTGAACATCCACAATGGACTGCCTAATTAAAGCAACATCCCATTCGTCAACTTTTCCATTGGACAACTTTGCTTTGATTATATACTTTAACGCTACACTATCGTACAGCGCACTTAATTCTAAAAGAGCCGATTGATTTCTATCCAAAAGTCGAACCGTGTTTTCGAGTGCATTTGGATGAATTTCTTTCAATTTTGGCAACACTTCCAAACGGATAAAATTGCGTTTGTAAGTACTCTTTAAATTGCTTTTATCCAATCGAAACGGAACGGAGTGCTCGGTTAAATAATCATCAATCTCTTGCTTACTCATTCTAAAAAGTGGACGAAAAACAGCACCGCTTTTCTCTACCAAAGCATCCATTCCCGATAAGCCCGCGCCCCGTGCCATGTTGTACACAAAGCCTTCAATTCGGTCGTTTTGATGATGAGCCGTTAGAAGTAAAGAACACGTTTCTAATTGCATCAATTCATTAAAAAAGGTGTACCGAAAATCTCTTGCTTTTTCTTGAAACGATGAAACATCTCTGCCATATGGCCATTCGCATATATGCAAGTCTAGTTTATGCTCATCGCAAAACGTTCTAACCAATTGTTCATCAGCATTGCTATCATCGCCCCTTTGCTTGTAATTAACATGGGCAACTACAACATTCATGTTATGATGATGCAAAGCGTGCAACATAGCCATGCTATCGCCTCCACCACTTACTGCCACTAACAATTTAGATTGTTTTTCTTCTGCAGACAAGTTGGAAAGAGCAGATATAAACTTATCAGAAAACCTTTGTTTCATCACTATGCAAAGTACTATTTATTGACTGCGACGCAAAGCCTCTTGCATCATACTAAGTTTGGTCATGCATTCTTCATACTCCTCTTCTGGGTTGCATAAAGTAGTTATGGCTCCGCCAACCGAAACCGAAGTATATTTCTTCAATGCATCGTAATAAACACCACGAATCAAAACACTGCTGGTAATGTCTCCATTTGGCTTTATCCAACCTAAAGCGCCACTATATGTAACGCGTGGACTTGGCTCTAAACTATCGGTATAACCAACAGCTGCTATTTTAGGTGCTCCTGTCATAGAACCAATTGGAAACAACTTTTCTATTATATCAGAAAACTCAACGTCAACGGATAGTTTAGCTGAAATATCCGTTATAAGCTGATGTACAGTTTCGAATGTATGCACCTTACACAATGCATGGACTGCAACTGTATTTTTTTGAGCAATTTGACTTAAATCATGGCGAACCAAATCGACTATCATGATATTTTCTGCACGCTCTTTTACACTATTTTCAAGTTCCAGTTTTAATGCAAGATCTTTTTTAGCATCACCACCCCGTGGCCGCGTTCCTTTAATTGGTGCACAGCGAATGGTACCATTTTCTGTTTCAAAAAACAATTCAGGACTACCACTTATAACATGATGATGCTTGTACTGAAAATGAGCCGAAAAAGGAGCACTACTCAGTTCACTTACTTGTCGAAACACTTTATCAGGTGATATTTCTCCATCAAAATTATGCTCAAAACAAAAATTGGTTTCGTAAAACTCTCCTTTTTGAATGTGGTTTTTGATGGCTGAAATTCGTTCTAAATATTCACTTTTAGTAAGACTCGGTTTTAATTTTACTGAGGAAGATACAGAGACACATTCGGTTTTGTTTGCATAGGTTGTAGCTGAATTAAAAACTAAAAACACACCTAAAGGGAAATCGATTTGAACATGCTTTTGCAAAGCATAATCCGAGAACAACCCTTTTAATTGATGACTCAACAAAAAAGCAATGTGTTTGCCTTTATTCGCTTTTAGAAAAGCATCAACACTTTTCCAATCTTCACCCGAATGAATTTCTAAAACGGAAGTGCATTGAGATAATTCTGTAGGTGCTTCAGCCCACGAATGCCCTTCGAATATTACTTTGACATTAGATAACAAAGTTGTTATTCAAAATCGTTTTGATGCTTTCTACCCACTCATCAGAATCGTTAAGTGCAGGAACTAACTGAATTTTTTCGCCACCATGTTCTACAAATATCTCTTGATATTCTTCGCCGATTTCATAAATGGTTTCTAAACAATCAGCAGTGAAGGCAGGACTAAAGACCAATAATTTCTTTTTGCCTTGTTTGGCTAAATCGGCAACCAATTCGTCTGAAAATGGCTTCAACCATTTTTTATCCAATCTAGATTGGAACGACAATGTATAATCCGATTCGGGCAAGCCCATTTTCTCTGCCAACAATTTTGATGTTTGGTAACACGCTGCTTTATAACAGAACCTGTTTTCATCGTTGTACTCATGTTCGCAATCTCTATCAGAACACAAACCTTCGTTGTACACTTTGTCTACTTGACGCTCTGGCAAGCCATGGTACGACATGATAACATGATCGTAATCAGAGAAATTAAACTGCTTACCAATATTGGCAACCGCATTGATGTAGCTTTCTTCTTCGAAATACTGGCTAATGCTTTGTATATCTGGTATAACCCACCATTTAGAAATTACACGATACACTTCCTCAAAGGCAGAACCCGTTGAAGAGGATGCATACTGCGGAAACATCGGAAATAAAATAATGCGCTTATAATTTTTCTTTTTAGCAGCTTCTAAAACACTTTCAATAGATGGATTTTGATAGCGCATTGCATAAGCAACATCAGCTTTTCCTTCTAGTGCTTTACCCAATTTCTCGGTAACCGATTCGGTGTATATTTTAAGAGGAGAACCCTCATCTGTCCACACTTTTTTGTAAATCTTAGAACTGCTGAAAGAGCGAAACGGAACAATGATTCCATTCACTAAAATCTTTCTAAGCAAGTACGGTATATCAATTACTCTAGGATCATTTAGAAACTGAGTTAAATACGTTCTAACATCCTTAACCTCGGGAGAATTTGGTGTCCCGAGGTTGAGTAATAATACAAGTGTGTTGTTTTTCATTATTTAAATGTGGATGGAATTGTTCGCCCATCCAAAAGAATGGTTGTTTAGATATGCAAAGCACGCTTTCCTGTAGCGTCTAAAGCTGCTTCTTTAAATGCTTCAGTAAAGGTTGGGTGAGCATGACATATGCGTGCAATATCTTCTGCACTCGCACGGTATTCCATAGCTACAACTGCTTCTGCAATCATATCAGCGACACGTGGTCCAATCATATGAACTCCTAGTATTTCGTCGGTATCTGCATCGGTAAGTACTTTTACTGTACCGTCTAAGTCCATACTTGCTCTAGCTCTTCCAAGGGCTTTGAAAGGGAACGCACCAGATTTGTAAGCACGACCAGATTCTTTCAATTGCTCTTCTGTATATCCTACAGCAGCAACTTCTGGCCAAGTATATACAACACCAGGAATCAATAAGTGATTGATATGTGGTTTTTCGCCAGCAATATGCTCAGCCGCAAATACACCTTCTTCTTCGGCTTTGTGCGCCAACATGGCTCCCTTCACTACATCACCAATGGCATATACGTGAGGTAAAGCTGTTTGGAAAGTATCGTTTACGTTTACTCGACCTCTATCGTCGGTATTGATACCAATGTTATCTAAACCTAATTTATCGGTATAGGCTTTTCTTCCTACAGCAACCAAACAAATATCGGCTTCAAAAACTTGCTCAACACCTTTTTTGTCGTCAGCTTTTACTACAACTTTATCGCCAACGTTTTCCACAGATTTTACTTTGTGGCTAAGCTTACTAACAATACCTTGTTTTTTAAGCACCTTGAATAATTCTTTAGACAATGTTCCGTCCATAGTAGGGATTAACCTATCCATGAATTCTACAACGGTAACTTCTGTACCCAAACGAGAATAAACAGAGCCTAATTCTAGACCGATAACACCACCACCAATCACAACCATTTTCTTAGGAATTTCTTTCAACTCCAAGGCTTCGGTGCTGGTAATTATTCTTTCGTAATCTAATTTTATGAATGGCAAACTAGCCGCTTCAGAGCCTGTAGCAATGATGATATGCTTGCTTTCAATTTCTTGTTTTTTTCCGTCGTTATCAACTTCAACAACATGGGCACTTTTAAACGAACCAAAACCTGTAAGTACATCGATGTTGTTTTTCTTCATCAAAAACTCAATACCACCAACAGTTTGCTCTACAACACCATTTTTACGGGCAATCATTTGTTTGAAGTCGATTTTTGGCGCTCCAACTTTGATACCGTGTTCAGCAAAATGCTTGGTAGCATTGTAATAATGCTCAGAAGAATCAAGAAGCGCTTTAGAAGGTATACAACCTACGTTAAGGCAAGTTCCACCTAAAGATTTTTTTTCAATAATTGCAGTTTTGAATCCTAATTGGGCACTTCGGATAGCTGCTATATAGCCTCCGGGACCTGAACCTATTACGGTTACATCGTACTTTGTCATATCGCTTTTTGAACTTCTGCGAAGTTAAAAAATTACTTTGCTCTCGCCACTTTTTCACGCATGCTTTGACTGATATTTATCAGCAATAGCATTACAGCAACAAATGAAGCCAATCGACCTAAATAATCTCCAAAACGAGCATAAAAAGTCATTTGGTTTTCTTCTCGGATATTTCCTATTAAAACGGTTTTCTCGTCGTATTTGGTTTGAGACACCAATTCTCCTTCAGGATTAATTATTGCCGACACCCCAGTATTGGCAGAACGTACAACCCACCTTCTATTTTCAATAGCCCGAATTTGAGACAACATTAAATGTTGTTTATGCCCTGCACTATTGCCCCACCAAGCATCGTTGGTTATCACCCCCAAAACAGTTGCTCCATTGCGAACAAATTCAGACACATACGCACCATAAATGCTTTCAAAACAAATAATAGGAGCAATTTTGACACCTGTATACTCCGATTCAAACACCGATCTTTCTGATTGCGTCCCCAACCCGCCTGTGGTACCTCCAAGATTTAACGCTATATTCTTAAAATGTTTAAAAAACGATGAAAAAGGTGTTGTTTCTACCCCTGGAACCAACTTGCTTTTATGGTAAATGGCATCGCTTACCTTGGTTTGATACAATGCAGCATTGTACGATCGATAATACAATCCTGTACCAGATATTGGCCTATTGATAAAGCTAGCTTCAGTTCCCTTAGGCATCAAGCTATCTGAGCTCATACCTATCAGCACATCGGCATTTTTATCGTGCACCAAACTTGTTCGTAGTACTCGAGCAGAATAACTGCTGCTTATGGTATTTTCCCACAAACCAACAGGCACATATTCGTCTCCCATTTTATTCAAATGAGTACGCTCTTGCAACGTAGTTTCTGGAAAAACATACAATTGTGCGGAAGGTGCTTTTTCATTCACCAATTCCAACAACTCCTCTAATTGAACTTGCGTGCTTTTACCCGAAAATTTTTCTGTGTAGGGATCGACATTAGGCTGCACCAATGCAATTGAAATAGATTTAGAATTTGGTGTAGGCACATAATCAATAGACGATGACCATATCAAAGGCACACTAATAATTAGGATTTTTGAAACCGCTTTTATCCCAATCCACGATTTTGGGTATTTGCCTTTTTTAATGAACAAAACCAGTTTTAGCAAACTGAAATTGGCCAACAGCACCCATACCGAACCTCCTAAAACACCCGTATAGGCATAAAATTGAATGATGCTTGGTGATGATGCGAATACATTTCCCAACTGAAACCACGGAAAAGATAAATCCCAATCGAGATGAAAATATTCGTAGGCTATCCAAAAAGCAAAGAGTGTGAACAATCGCATATTGATTTTTCCACGCAGACTAAAACGCAGAGCCAAATGCCACGCTAAAGCCATCGAAGTAGAATTAACCACTGCAGGCATAAAGTAAGAGAAAAACTTAGCCCCAAAACCACCTTCTACATTGAATAGCCAATAAATACTGAATAAATGCCAAACAAAAAATGTGAGGTAAGGATATAGAAAACTTGTTTTAGCAGGATTTTCACTCTCAAAATCTATCCACAACAAAGGCAATAATGCAACAAAAACAAGCGGCGTTAGCGAACCAATAAAAGGCCATGAAGCGGATAAAAGCACGCCAGATAATAAAGAAAGAATAAGTTTTTGTTTGGTTTGCATGCCTTAGTTTTTGGCAAATTTATACTTTCAGCGCAATGAAAATTTTAAAGCACCTTCCCAATCTGCTCACTTTACTAAATGCAGCCTTTGGTTTTTTAGCTATAGTTGAGCTTTTTGGAGAGCAATCGATTACGAAACTTTGCCTATTCTTTGGTTTGGGTTTGCTTATGGATGTAGCGGATGGAGCTGTTGCTAGACTGCTTAAAGTAAGCTCCGAATTAGGCACACAACTCGATTCCTTGGCAGATGTAATTAGTTTCGGATTATTTCCGGCAGCATTGCTTTACCATTTATTCATCGAGCAATGGCCAACACTAGCATTGATTCTGTCTTGCGTAACTATTTCTGCTGCAGTATTGCGTTTGGCTAAGTTCAATTTAAAAACAGATCATGTCCCGGGTTTTTTCACAGGAATGCCTACGCCTGCATTTGCTGCCTTAGCATTTATACTTTTTATAATTCAGTTAAGTGGTGCTGATGATTTTTCAGGCCATTTCTTTCCAATCATATTAGGTTTCTATTTAGTTTTTCTACTCAATAGCCAAATTAAATTCCTGAATTTCAAACCAAAACAGTTCAATTCCAAAACCTTAAGTACGCGAATTGCCTTTGTTCTATCATTTGTTGCAATACTCGTGTATCCAACCTTCATAAGCTTGGTAATTATTTTACTTTTGTACCACATTATATCAGCTATAGCATACCGAATTGAATTATGAAATACATCGCGGAAATTGACATCATGCCACAAGAAGCCATTTTAGATCCACAAGGTAAAGCTGTATCAAGCGGTTTACTTAACCTAGGACTGTCTGGTTTGAGCAATGCAAGAATTGGTAAGCACATACGCTTAGAAGTAGAAGCGGCTAACGAAGCTGATGCTATGGCTATGGCTCAAAAAGCTTGCGACGAAATGTTGTGCAATAAAATAATGGAATACTCTAAAATTTCTATTACTCAGGCCTAATCTAAGGTCTCAAGTCTAGAATTTTCACTTCCTTTTTCCCTGGAGATAATTTCACCCAGTGGTTTCGGTGTGCCTTGATGGCAAAATGCAATACTTCTGAGGTTAATAGAACCGGCAATGCCGAACTATGAACTATAGGTGAGTCGTTATTGATTAAGCCATTAAACGCACTTATTCCAAAATACAGCTTACCACCATAAAAAGTAGCTTGTTCTAACGACGCCCATAAGCCTCGTCTAGGAATTGATATTTTTCCTATATCATTGACGTTCATTCTATCGCCTTGCGGAAAAATAAGAACGCCTGAACAATCAACATTTACTTGACCTTCTAACCTAAATTTGTTACCCAAACTATCCGGCTTGGATTGCACCTTGATGTAATCACCAGTATAAATTCTGGTTCTATTACCTTTAGATAGTTTATCCAATACTGCCATGCACTGCGCCTGTGTTTGGCTATAACTTATTAGTACAATTAAAAGAAGCAGTATTTTTTTCATTACACGTTTCGTTTGAGTTCAAAGTTCTTTCCAAGATACACTTTTCGAACATTCTCATCAGCAGCCAAATCCTCAGCTGTTCCAGACTTCAATATATTTCCTTCAAAAAGCAAATACGCTTTATCGGTAATGGACAACGTTTCTTGAACATTGTGATCGGTAATCAATATTCCGATGTTCTTTTCTTTCAACGAATAAATGATGCTCTGAATATCTTCAACTGCTATTGGATCTACTCCTGCAAACGGCTCATCCAATAATATAAAACTCGGACTAGTCGCCAATGTTCTTGCAATTTCAGTACGACGTCTTTCGCCACCTGATAGAGAATCTCCTTTGTTTTTTCGAATATGTGTTAAACTAAACTCATTCAACAAACTTTCTAGTTTTTCCAACTGTTGAGCTTTGTTAAGATTGGTCATCTCCAAAACAGCCAAAATATTGTTTTCAACTGTTAGCTTTCTAAAAACAGATGCTTCTTGTGGTAAGTAACCAATGCCTTTTTTTGCTCGGGCATACATCGGCATGGACGAAATATCTTCACCATCTAAATATATTTTACCACCATCGGCTTTTACTAAGCCAACAATCATATAAAAACTGGTTGTTTTTCCGGCTCCATTTGGTCCTAAAAGCCCAACAATTTGACCTTGTTCAACTACAATGTCCACTCCCTTTACTACGGTGCGGCTTTTGTATTTCTTTATAAGTGCTTTGGCTTCTAATCGCATACTAAAACTTGAACTGGAATTTAGCTCTAATACCGTAACGAACAATATTAGGATTATCTAAATACGACAAACGATACAATCCTTCTAAACGAAGAAATTTAAATATATTTTCTATTCCTATAGAAGCTTCTAAATACGGTTTCTTCTCAAGTGTATTGATAAAATCTGGCAAACCTGTTTCTACTTCCGGATTCAATTTATATCGACCATAAACCGCTTTAGCTGTCACCAATTCTCTCCATTTCAGCTTTTTAAGCAATGGCACTCTATTTAAGAAAAAGCCTTGAAAATGGTGCTCGCCATATAAAGCTATAAAATCAGTACTTACAAATTCAAAAAAGTTCATGGTATTGAAAGCGTCTTGTTGTAAGAAAAATGTTTCGTTTCCTACGTGCACTTCCTGCAACGGATAAGGTGCATTCCCCCAAGTTTTACCACCCTCAACTTTCCAACTCAAGTCACCAAAAATTCCTAATGGTGTTGTATGCTGAACCGACAATCGCAATTTTTGATATTCGAAATCGCCATAGGTTGGCATTTTCACACCAAAGGTTAAACTCCCTTGTATTACAGGATAGTCCGACCCCAAACTGATGCGATCAAATTCTCCTTCCACGAATTTTTCTCGGTAAGCAAATCGTGTACCAATGGTCACTTCCGACAAGCTAATCAAATCGTTTTCACCTCTAGTGGTATCACGACTATTGCCTCTAATTACACCCGCAAAACTTAACGACCCTAAAGCCTTCAAATCGGTATGTCTTGCACCTATTTCGGAAGAAAACCCTGGCTGCCATTCTCTAGACAATGACATTCCAAAAGTGCTTTCTAAACTCAATTTTGTAGCCGGATTTCTTCTAAAAGCGGAAGAGAAAACATTGTCTTGATCAATAGAATTACTGCTTTGTCCAAGTTGAACTATATCTTTTGAGTACTTGGCTTTTAAAATGGTTCTTGGCGACTTATCTAGAAAATAAAATGTGCTTAAACCATATTTCCATTTCTTATCCAACAAACCATACGCGCCGAAACCTTCTATAGCTAATCGCGTTGAGAATTTATTACTTGTTCGCATTCCAAATCGAAAACGATTTCCCTCAACTGGGTTGTATGAATACAGTTTACTATAAGGTCCCAATTCAACATTCCCGATAACTTTATACCCTGTAAATACTATCTGAATAAGTTCTAGATATGTATTGAATTTGGGCACCGTTTTTAGTGAATCTACCATCGTATAAACCTTCAATTCTGAAGTTGATAGCGATTCGTGACGTGCTTCTGCCCAAAAGTCTTTGGTTTTCATTTTATGATCATCCAAAACCTCGGTTGGCCTAGCAGCATCAAAAAAATCAGGGTCTTTGGGTTGGTTGATGGTGTAGTTCTGATAAGAAGATGTTTTCTTTCCGAACATCCCCATAGCTTTATCACCAAGACTAAAATCCACCAACAGTTTATCGCGTTTCAACAACCAATGTTCATCCTGATACAAGAAATCTTGCTCAAACATAAACGAACGAATAAAGTTGACGTTAGCATCTTCTGACATCTCAGCAGAAATACTAGCTACTGCATAAGTTTCGGCGTCGACATACAAATCACCAGAAAACAAAGGTTCTCCAAATCGTTTTGGAACAAAGCGCAACTGAAAGGTCTTACGCCCTTCTACCGCTATGCTATCCAATAAATAATATCGATAATAAATCAGTCCACCGGCAGCTATGGGAGAGATAAAACTTCTACCAAACAAACGAACGTTATTGTCGTAAATATCAATAGACTGATACATTTCACCTAAGACAGACGTAACTGATTCGTTTTCCAAACCACTTACTTTAGTGGCTTTAACAATCTCTTTTTTCAAACGTGGATCGCGACGGTAATAAAAATCGGACAGAGATTCTGACAAGAAAATGGGTAAATAATTTTTCCCGTTAGTAGTATCCATATTCTCGAACATAAACTGGAAAGGACGCATCACCTTTCGGTTCTGAAAATCCTCGCTTATGTTGTTCATATCGAACTCCAACTTATTGTATATCTCAACTTCGTAAGCGCCTAATTTATCCGGTGCATTTTTAGATCGATTAGAAATAACAGCCTTAATAATCGGAATGGCTGGATTCTCTTTTTTTGGTCGAGCTTTGATTTCAACCGCTTTTAAATTGACTTGATTGGTTTTTAATTCAATCGTAAAATTGGATTTAGGAATATCAGATTTAGCAATGGCAAAAGCACTATATCCAATGCAGCTAATAATTAGTGTATCCTTTGGGTTGATGGAATTTTTAATTACAAATTTCCCCTCAAAATCGGTAATTGCTCCAATTGATGTGCCTTTAAATACTAGAGTCGCAAAGGGAACTGGCTCCCTGGTTTCGAAATCTAACACGGTACCCTCAACCGTTTGAGAGATGGCTGTAAAACCAAAAAACAGCAGCAACAATGTGACTAAAAACTGCCTCATTAAACCGCTTTATTTTTTATAACTCTGCGCGCAATTAGTATGCTGATTTCGTACAAAAACATAACCGGAATAGTCACCAATATTTGACTCATTACATCAGGAGGTGTAATAATAGCCGATAATACAAGTACTATAACCAATGCATGTTTTCTATACGTTTTCAACAACTCAGGTGTTACAAATCCCAATTTCGCTAAGAAATAAATAAGGATAGGCAATTGAAAAATCAATCCACTTGCCAATGTAACCGAACTTACTGTTGTAATAAAACTGTTGAGGTTTATTTGGTTTGCCACCAACTCACTGACTTGATATCCACCTAAAAACAAAACGGATAATGGAGCAATTAAATAATACCCAAACAACACACCTGCGGCGAACAAAAAAGATGAAAAGAAAACAACTCCGCGTGTAGATTTTATTTCGCCTTTAGTTAGACCAGGTTTTAAAAACAACCAAACTTGAGTGATAAGAAAAGGAAAAGAAATTATTACCCCACCAATTAGCGACACCATAATATGGGTACTTAACTGGCCAGACATAGAGATGTTTTGCAACACAAAATCAAATGATTCGAAACAAAACGAATCTCCCAAATGCAGCATTTGAGAAAAACTACAAAGCCATCTGTATGTGACAAAATCGACGCTTTTCGGTCCAAATATGACCACATCAAACACCCAACTTTTGGCTATGAAAGCCACAACTGCGCCAATAATGATGGCTATGAACGCATATATAACTCTCCACCTAAGTTCTTCTAGATGGTCTAGGAAAGACATTTCTTCTTGCTTATCGGCCATATTCTAAAATATACCTGCTTTTAATATTTGGTGCAAATGTACCAAACCAATGTAAGCGCCGTCGCGTAAAACAATAACTTGACTCACAGATCTTTTTTCCATCTCTTGAAAAGCATCGTAGGCACTTGTATTTGCTTCCAAACACAAAGGATTTACAGCGGCTAAATCGGAAGCATTCAAGGCTTCATCTTGTAATAAAAACCGGCGAATATCGCCATCGGTTATAATGCCTTGTATCTTACCATTCTCGGTCACTACCGTTGCTCCTAGCTTGTGATTCGTTATAGATTCCACAATTTTTTTCACATCCGTATTGGCCGAAATTTCTGGTTTAGAGCCTTCTTCCAAAACATCTTCTAAACGGAGATATAGTTTTTTACCTAATGAACCACCTGGGTGATATTTCGCGAAATCTTCTGCTCCAAATTTCCTAAGTCGTATTAAACTTACAGCTAAGGCATCCCCCATAACCAATTGCATAGTAGTGCTACAAGTAGGCGCTAAGTTATTAGGGTCAGATTCGCGTTCAAGTTCTGTTTTTAAAAAAACATGAGATTGTGTCGCCAATACAGATTCTGAATTGGAGCTTACACCAATTATTTTCACATCAAAATCAAGCAACAAGGGCACCAAAACCTTAATCTCAGGAGAATTTCCACTGTTGCTAATCATCAGCACCACATCGTTTGGCTGTACCATACCCAAATCGCCATGAACAGCTTCTGCAGCATGCAAAAACATACTAGGTGTACCCGTACTATTGAAGGTAGCGGCAATTTTCTGAGCGATGATAGCTGATTTTCCTATTCCACAAAAAATAACTCTGCCTTTACAATGAAACAATACATCCAAAGCCTCTACAAACGACGAGTCCAAGTTAGTTTCCAATCGATTAAGGTGTTTCGCCTGTAAAGCAATACTCTCTTTAGCAAAAGGCAAAATATCATTCATAGAAATGGGCAACATAAATAGCGTAATTGATTATTTGCGGGTAAATTTATTCTTATCTTTAGACTTAATAAAGAATTTCTGAATTTCACCCTACTTTAACTTTCCCAATGGTTAAACAGCACGATACAATTGGCGCTTTAAAAAAGTTTTTTGGTTTCAACCAATTTAAAGGCCAACAAGAATCTATCATCAACAGCATACTCAATAGAAACGACACATTTGTCATCATGCCTACGGGTGGTGGAAAATCGCTTTGCTATCAGTTACCGGCTTTAATGCAAGAAGGCACGGCCTTGGTTGTTTCACCTTTAATAGCCTTGATGAAAAATCAGGTAGACAGTATAAGGAGTTTTGCTACCGACGACAGTGTTGCTCACGTACTGAATTCTTCATTGAGTAAAGTTGAAACCAACAGAGTATTTGATGATGTACGAGCCGGCAAAACAAAATTGCTATTTGTTGCGCCCGAGTCGTTGGGTAAAGAAAGTTATGTAGAGATTTTCAAAGAAATCACCATCTCTTTTGTAGCCATAGATGAGGCGCACTGTATATCAGAATGGGGACATGATTTCAGACCTGAATACAGAAAGATTAAAGAAACTGTTGGAGCAATTTCAAACTGCCCTATCATAGCCCTAACAGCTACTGCAACAGAAAAAGTAGCTCAAGACATTCAGAAATCATTGGGAATGAAAGATGCTGTAGTTTACAAAGACTCTTTCAATCGAGACAATTTATTCTACGAGGTTCGACCTAAGAAAGATGCTCTCAAACAAATAGTAAAACACATCAAGCAAAACGAGGGCAAATCAGGAATTATTTATTGTCTTTCAAGAAAAAAAGTGGAAGAATTAGCCTCCACTCTTCAGTTAAATGGCATTAAAGCTTTACCCTACCACGCTGGTTTAGACGCTTCATTACGAGCAAAAACACAAGACCAGTTCTTGATGGAAGATGTTGATGTAATAGTTGCTACTATTGCCTTCGGAATGGGTATAGACAAGCCTGATGTACGGTATGTTATTCACTACAGTATTCCTAAAAGTATAGAAAGCTATTATCAAGAAACTGGTAGAGCAGGACGTGACGGTGGTCAAGGTGTCTGCATTTCATTCTATAGTTACAAAGACTTAGAAAAACTAGAGAAATTCTTAAACAACAAAAGCGGTTCGGAAAGAGAAGTCGGGAGACAGCTACTCGAAGAAATCACTTCGTTTTCTGAAACATCGCTGTGTAGACGTAAATTTTTACTGCATTACTTTGGAGAAGAGTACAATGAAGAAGCGTGCAACAAAATGTGCGACAACTGCAAAAACCCGAGAGAAAAAGTAGATTGTACCGATGAGGTAGTATTGCTAATGAATTGCGTGGACTCGCTTAAAGAGCAAAGCAAAGCTCCCTATATAATCTCTCTTGTAACAGGTAAAACCAACAACGAAATAAAACAATACAAAGGCAGTGAAAATCCGTTTTTTAGCAAAGGAAACCATAAGGACGATCGATTTTGGAATGCAGCAATTCGCCAATGCGTTTTAGCTGGTTTATTAAGAAAAGATGTAGAAAGTTTTGGCGTAATAAAATTCACTGAAAAAGGAAGCGAATACCTTAAAAACCCAGTTCCTGTAAAAATTGTAAAAGAGCACGATTACAGTGGCACAGACGACAATGATGAAGGCGGAAATTCAGCCAAAGGAGCAGCAAGCGATGCTACATTATTCAAAATGCTGAAAGATTTAAGAAAAAGCCTTTCTAAGAAAAACAATGTACCACCATTCGTTATTTTCCAAGACCCTTCCTTGGAAGACATGTCTACTCAGTACCCTATCACCAACGATGAACTCAGAAAAATTTTCGGTGTTAGCGAAGGGAAAATAAGAAAGTACGGTAAAGACTTCAGCGAATTAATAGCCAAATACGTTGAAGAAAACAACATCGAAAGACCCGATGATTTTGTGATGAGAAACCCTGCCAACAAAGGCGGTTTACGCATACACATTATTCAAAGTGTGGATAGAAAAGTACCACTTGATGAAATTGCAAAAGGCAAACAGGTAGATTTTGAAACCATTCTTACAGAGATGGAAAAAATTGTTGCTTCCGGATCTAAACTCAACATTTCATATTATTTAGAAGACGAATTAGATAGCGACGATATCGAAGAAATATTTGACTATTTCATGGAATCTGAAACAGACGAAATTACTGCAGCGCTTGAAGAATTTGATGACGCTTACACTGAAGAAGAACTTCGGTTAGTGAAAATAAAATTCATGAGCGAGGTGGCGAATTAAGCTTCAAATTAGAATTGACAAAAAAAAGGCGACCCGAAGACCACCTTATACTTTTAGTTGCTTAGAAAATAACTCAACTACAGCTTTGCCGTCGCATCAAAAGTCCCGTTGCGTACTATGCAACAGTCTCCATTTTTATTATAAAGTATACCTTCAAAAGTTCCAGTAATAATTTTACCCTCTAGTTGTGTGACATTTATTTTAATTTTAGATTCAATAAAGTTCGGACCAGTAATTACCGAATTGTATAAATTCTCGTCGTCGTTGCCTGTACCTTTTCGGAAAACCATAAAGATATCCGTATCCTCGCTACGTTCAATTTCACCCGTATTTTTAAATGTTCCATTCACCCCTAATGTCGGTGCATTATCAATGGTGGTAGCATTAATAGTATAAAAATTCAGTGCACGAATAGGGTTGCAAACGTTTGGCGCTATATGTTCTACTTTACCATCGTATTCAATATCGGCTTCAACAAATGAGGTTTGTTGATCATCCAATTGACCATTTACTTTATCCTTAATTTTATCGCAGCCGATAAGTGTCACGGCTAAAAGAAAACTTGCAATTTTAAATTTCATTGTACATATGTTTTTACAAACATGGCCAATGAATGTCGTAGAAACAATACGTCAATTTGCGTATTTAAGAAACTGATAATTGCTAAGCTTTCAAAGCTTCAAGTGCTAAATTAGCCATGTTGGCTGCGCCAATAGACAATGCATCTTCATCGGCATCAAACTTTGGATGATGAACACCAAACACAATGTCTTTGGCTTCATTTCTTACTCCCAACCTAAAGAAACAGGCTGGAACTTTTTGAGAATAAAAAGAAAAATCTTCCGCTGTCATTCGTATTGGCAAATCGACAACATTCTCATCACCCATCAACCGTTTAGAAGTAACCATAGCTTTACGGGTTAATTCTTCATTGTTATGCAAATACGGGTAACCTAAAGCTATTTTCAGATTAATTTTAACACCATGAGCCAGCTCCATTCCTTTTGCTAAAGCTTTTAATTTCTCATGAGCTTGAGCTCTAAATTCCTCATTCATTGCTCTGAAAGTACCTTCCAAATGCACAAACTGAGGTATTACATTGGTTGCGCCACCATCACTGTTTATTTTTCCAAAAGTTAAAACGGCAGGTTCTACTGGGTTTTTGAACCGACTGATTATGGATTGTGCTTCTACGATAAACAACGAACTAACATACACGGTATCGATACCCTGATGCGGCATCGCTCCATGAGCACCTTTACCTTCTATTGCAACATACAATTCATCGCAACTAGCCATGTACATCCCTTCGCGAAAACCAATTTTCCCAACTTCTAACTCAGGAAAAACATGCATGGCATAAATGCTATCCACTTTCGGATGTTCTAACACCCCTTCTTTAATGAGGATGGACGCGCCACCTGGCAAACGTTCTTCACCTGGTTGAAAAATCAATTTAACGACCCCATTCAATTCGGCCTCGTGCTTCTTCAACAGTTTGGCAGCTCCAAGCAAACAAGTACTATGTACGTCATGTCCACAAGCATGCATCACACCCTTCACTTTAGACACAAACACATGCTCATTAGCTTCTTCAATAGGCAAAGCATCTAAATCTGCTCTAAGGGCAATGCATTTCCCTTTGGAAGCATCTCCTATGAGTGCAACTACACCTGTTTTACCAATTCTTTTAGAATCAACACCTATTTTTTTAAGTTCATTTTGAACAAATTTGGCGGTATTTTCTTCATGAAAAGACAGCTCAGGATTTTGATGAATATGTCTTCTTATTCTGCGTAAATCTTCCTCCAAAAAAGACGCTTGATGAAGTAATTCTCTTGAACTGCTCATTTCGAAAAAATCATTTTTATTGAGGCGAAAAATAAGATTACACCAAAAACACGTTTAACTGTAACAGGAGATAATTTCAAAGAAAATTTACTTCCAAAAAAAGCTCCAATAACAAATACACTGGCCAATATCATTCCATATTTCCAGTTGAGATTGCCTGCTTGATAATAATTATAACAAGCCAAAATTCCAATAGGAGGAAGCATCATAACTAACGATGTACCTTGAGCTTCGTGTTGAGATAAGCCTAAAAAATATACCAAACAAGGAACTATCAAAAGTCCACCTCCGATACCGACAAAACCACTTAATACTCCAGCCGCTAAGCCAATAAAAACAAGTGCTAAAATTGTAGAGAATTGCATAGGTTAAAAATCTAAAGCCAAAGATAAATAAAACAGCCGCTGGCTTTCGCCAATTGGATTGATCGGATATGCCCAATCGGCTTTCACAAAGTACCCCAACAAATACGCTCGCAGGCCAAAACCATACCCTCCAACAAATGGATTTTCTCTAGTTTGTAAAGACACCGTAACGGGATTCCCTTCTATTACATCCACATTGAATGCATTTTCTCTATCGTAAGGATTTATACCCGTCCAAGCTGTACCAATATCAGTAAAAGCTACTGCTTGAAGGCTTTCTAGAAAACGGGATTTCAATGGTTTTTTACTGAAATATTTCACAATAGGAAAACGCAATTCAGAGTTTAGCAACACAAATTGATTTCCATTTCGGATGTTTCTATTATGCCCTCTAAGTGGCGTAACGGTTCCTTGATACAGATAATCTGTAAGGTCGGGCGACTTAGAATTATCTTCAGCTTCGGGCAAGTACAACCATCTATCTACACCACCTGCATAGAATAACACTTTAGACCTCCCTCCAGTTGCAGAAAAAGCCAATCGGTTTGCCCAAATGATGCTTCTATGAATTTTGGTGTAATGTCTCGCATCAAAACCAAGCGTTATCAATTCACCTTTCAACTCCGAACCTCGGTAGTATTCCGCAAAAAACTTAACCCTTAATCCTTGTCGTAAATTGGTAGAAATCGGTAAGGTGTTATCGAAAACATAATTGGCTCTTAATCCATATGTATACTCTTCAAAAGGTTCAGCTTCCAAACTAAATACATCGGTAGCCAAAGGCACAACTCTATCGTATTTCAACAAAGGCACCAGTTCCACTGAAGTGACTTCAGAAATAGCATAATGATTGACATAATTGGCGGTGTACGTCTGCGACCCAAATACATTCAACCCATTTGTAAATCGAGAGTTTACACGCGTTAATACAAACGATTTATCCAAACGCTTGCGCAAATTATCATAGCGAAGTAAATAATCGTTGTTTTCTAAATTGGCACTAAATCGAATTCCTCCCGTGATGCGGTAATCTTCAAACAAATCGCTAACGCCAACTTTTGAAAACACACCTAAACCAGGACTTACAGTTTGCGGTCCTAGCAACAATTGGTAAAATCCGTTGATGTAGTTATTATCGATCTGAGCAGAAAAATCTTTTGCGGTAAAATTGATGTTATAATTCCGTCTTTCTATTCCTAATTCTTCTGGTTTATTATTCTCGCTTTGCTTAATCTTTGCTTCGTCGTCTGTAAAAACATAATTCTCTATGTCGATTCCACGTTTCTTTTCACTTTTAAATTTCAACGCATTGCCATTGGCTTTTTTAGCAACGCTCTTGTAATTATCGTTTACAACCGTAGAAGTATCTAGGGTATTGAAATTGAAGCTTTTTATGCTTTTCACATTCCCAACAGAAGTTTCAGAAAACTCTACAGCTTCATCTGCAGCAGTATTCCCTATATAAAAACCATAACGACCATTTGCATAAATAAGCAAAGAATACTCTCCAGTTTTTGGAGAAATGCTATAATCTTCAACATGCCTATCGATATTCGAAACAGGATACGAATCGGTAAAATAATTGTAGCGAATAATGGTATCAACACTCAATATGCTACTATCTTTTCTACCAACAAAACGATTGTATGCACCATACTTGTCGCTTAAATACGTAAACGATTCTCCGTCGTAAGGTTGTGCTAAAATCTCATTCTCTTTTGGCGTATCAGTTAGTCTAACTCTTTTGCGTTTGGCATCTAACTTAAATACATCGTAAGTGTTTTGAAACACATCGCTTGACGTTGCAGAAGCGCTTGGGGCATTTGAAGTAAATAGAATTTCACCGTTTTCTTTTACGCTTGGATTCATGTCATCCCATGTATCGTTGGTTAAGTTTGTTTGACGATTACCCGTAATGAAATAGCGATACAAGTCTGACTTACCATCTCGCGACGCACTTAAAATGAGCGTTTTCCCGTCAGGTTCATAAGCCATTGAGCTTATTTTGTCCAATGCAAAAATTTCAGTTTCGTCTAGTTCGTCTTTTGAAAGATTGTACGTAACCAAAAATAAGCGACCCTTTTTCTCTTGAGTAAAGGCTAATATTTTAGACTTTGGGTGCCATGCCAAAACAGGAAAGCTTTTATCGGTGTTTCTTAAAAGCTTATGATCGGCTTTGATGATTTTATTTCTAGAATCGTCTTCAATGTTGTAAACAAATACTCTGTATTGCCCAAGTTCATTGCTTACATAGGCTAAATGTTTGGCATTTGGACTCAACTTAGCTTGTGTGTATACCCTAGCTTCTTTTACCTTAATATCTTGTTTTTGATATTTACTTACCGCAGTAGACCAAGCATCTGAATTGTACTTGGCGGTATAAAAATTTTTGTATTCCAGAAATAATCCATCCAAAGAAAATCCCAAAACATATAAGATACCCTCTTCAACATTTCGGGTTACACTCGTCATTGCAAGTATATTGGCAAAAACTTTTTCACCATATTTTTCTGCTATAAAATTCCACATGCTCAAGCCAGCATATTCGGTCATTACACCTTCAAGTCTATTGAAGTTTTCAAGCTCGCCATTTAAGAAAGCATCTTTCACTTTTAAATCAACTTCGGTACTAAACCCTTTAGAATAATAGGCTACTATACCTTTTGTAAACCAAGTTGGCAAACTCATCAATGCACTCGAACGAACGTTGTCTTGAAGGCTACTACCATACAAGCTCATATCAACAAAAACTTGTGTAAGCCCCAATTTAATTTGCTCATCCAAGGCCTTCATTGTACCAGGATAATAGACAAATAAGTTGTTTCCGATAAGCTGTGTTGTTCCTCCGATGTTGTAATCAGTATTGGCTTCGTACCCAATGTTGCTTTGTTTAAAATCAGAAAATGATTTATAAACTATAACCTGCAACTTGTTTTCAAGCGTGATCTCAAACTGATTTTCGTAAAGCGGCAAATAATTTTGAACTCTTTCGGCAACCGTTTTCGCCAAATTTTCGCCGCCTTTATAGAAGTAACTATTGAATTTTGGGTAACGGTAATATTGCCAATAAAACTCTTGGTATTGCACTCTATTTTTCCCAAATTGCTGCTCAGAACCATTGTAAAATTGAGCATAGGTTTCTTGCACCAAAAACTGGAGGCAAAAAACAATGATAAATATGCTGTATCTTTTTTTCAATTCTGACATGTAACCGTCGACTAATATACCAAATGAAGCACTTAAAAGTTTTTACATTCAATGCATTTCAAGAAAATACTTACGTTTTATGGAACGCAAAAAAGGAAGCTATCATTATAGATCCAGGAAATAGTTCGTCATTTGAAAATCAAGAACTATCTGACTTTCTTGAATCTGAAGGATTGACACCTATAGAACTTCTATTAACTCACGCTCACATCGATCATGTTTTGGGGGTAGACTATGTGTACCGAACCTATAAACTTGTTCCACGTTTGTTTCTAGAAGATGCATTTACATATTCACTTGCGCAAAAAAGTGCCGACATGTATCAAATTCCATACACTGCAGGACCTGAACCAAATTACTTTGACACTTTAAATGGATTTATTTATGGTGACTTGAAACTACAAGTTCGATTTGTACCTGGCCATGCTAAAGGGCATGTTATCTTCATCAACGAGGATGAAAATTTCGCAATAGTAGGTGACACCATTTTTAGAGGTAGCATTGGCAGAACTGACCTACCAGGAGGTAACCATGATGAATTATTGAGTAAAATACAATCTGAAATTTTCACACTGCACCCAGACATGGAATTACATCCAGGTCACGGACCACACACTACAGTTCAATATGAGAAAGACAATAATCCTTTCTTTTAGAACATTCTAACGCCCGTTTTACGACGGCGTTTTCTATCCATATTTACCCTATTGTCGAATTCTGCGCAACTATTTCTACGCATTGGACGGTGGATGTAATACTTTACTGCGAAAATAATTGGGTTGTATTTGCTATGGAAATAGTTTCTTCCAATACCGATACTATCCAAATTTGAAAAATCGTAAAGTTGGATTTCTACACTCGGAACTAAAAACGTTTCTCTAGTTAGTTTGAAGCCAAAAGCCAACTTTGCATGCACCGCAACCTTAAAATTCTTTTCAGGAAAGGTATAATTAGCTACATCAGCATCTAATTCATAACTCTTTTTTCCGCCAAATCTAAAATCGCCATGTACGCCAAATCCAGGCATGATAAAGCTGTAATTTGACATTTGAAAAATTCGGTTAAAGTTAAAATGAGCTGTAATATTTAAGTCATTGTACTTCGCATCCTCATCGTAAAAACGCAAGGTATCAGCTGTAGGATCTTGCGGAGAAAGCAAATAGGCATTCAACTCTTGATAATGCTTTAACTGCTTAAAAGCCAAGCCATAATCAATGTTATTTATTATTACGGCGTTGCGGAAATAATGAAAACGCCCCACTTCTCCATAAATTCCAAGGAAGGACGAAGACTTTACGTCGCCATAAAACAATGAGTCAGAACTTTGCTTCAAAAGCATGTTATCCTCATTGGTATTGTTAAGATTATATGTTGCTCCTAATCCAACAATCCAGCCAGTGTTAGGATACCCAGGTCTTTCCTCAAATAATGGGGTAAAAACTCTATCGTATTGAGCTTTGGCATACACTGCCGAAAAAAGCAAAATAATTGCAAGCAATCTTTTCATAGTACAAATTAAACAGACAATAGCATACGGTCAACTATTTCATTTTCTATTTCCTCAGAATCCCAAATAAGCTCAATGTCTTTTTTCAACATGATTTCATCCATTATTTCGGATTGCTTTTTACCGTTACGCAAAGCTATTCTATAAGGAGTATTGCTAAACGTTACTTGAGAATATAATGGCATCCATACCGTAGGATGTTTTTCAGCAATTCGACGTTCTATTTTCTTGCGAAGTAAAAACTGAGGATTAGCTGTGCTGTCACGCATTTCCACATAATTATTCAACGACAGCTCTAAAATAGCATCGGTGTCGATTTTTCGTTTTTTGGCAAATCGAGCAAAAAGACCTTTTTGATTTTTTTCCTTCAATAAGCGTTGAAAAAGCAAATAGCAATCTTCCAATCCACTGTTCATACCTTGTCCGTAGAATGGTACAATAGCATGAGAGGCGTCGCCTAACAACAATACTTTATCTTCATATCCCCATGGTGTGCACTTGATGCTAACCAAAACGGAAGTTGGATTATTTTCAAAATCAGATTCTAAGTCCGGCATCAATTCACTAGCAGTAGGAAATACAGCGTTGAAAAAACGCCTCACGTTTTTACTGCTATCCAATGCTTTAAAGGATGTTTCTCCTTCAAACGGCATAAATAAAGTACAAGTAAAGCTTCCGTCTTGATTAGGCAAAGCGATAAGCATAAAATTACCACGAGGCCAAATATGGAGCCCATCAGCTGGAAGTATATGTTTACCATTTACAGATGGAATGGTCAACTCTTTGTAACCATGCGACAAATATTTTTGACTAAAATTAAACCGTTCGGTTTTCATCAATTCTTGCCTCAAAATGGAATACGCACCATCGGTACCATACACTTTATCAAAACTACTTGACTGCACCGTTTTTAACTCACTATTTTCAAATTGGAGAGAGTTCTCTTCGAGATTAATCCCTAAACATTTTTCCTCAAAGTGTAGCGTGATGTTATCGTTACTCTCGCATTCGGCAAGTAAAAGTTTATTGAAATTGGCTCTCGAAATTGAATAAATGCATTGTTTTTCATTACCATAAGGCTGAAAAGCTGCACCATCTTCAGTATGGATGTATCGACCATACATAGCTGTTGAACAATCAATAACTTTTTCAGACAATCCTAATTCTGAAAGCGCTGTTATACCCCTAGTAGACAAAGCCATATTAATGGATCTACCGGCCTCCATTTCAGCATTTTTAGGATTTGGTCTACGCTCGTAAACATCAACTTTATGCCCCAATTTGGCCATAAATAAAGCTTGAGTACACCCTACGAGTCCTCCTCCAACAACGGCAATATTTTCAGAATTTCTTACCAATTACTTTTTATAGAACGCTTCTATAATTTTTAATGTTTCGCAAATGTCCATAAAGTTATTGTACAATGGTACCGGCGCCAATCGAATTACGTTTGGTTTTCGATAATCAGGCACGACTCCTTCTGAACACATATAATCAAACAATTCTTTTGCCTGATCTTTTACATAAATAGAAACTTGACTACCTCTTTCAGACATAGATTTAGGACTGATTATTTCAAAATACGCACCTCCAAGTTTTGCGTTCAAATCATGCAAACCTGCAGCCAAGTATTCAGATAATCTATCTCTTTTAGAAAACAATTTTTCTTTACCAGCATCCAAAAACAAAGACAAACTAGCTGCAATTGGCGCAATAGCCAAGGCTGGTCCATTACTCTGTTGCCATCCGTCAGCACCTTCCATAGGAACAAACTTTTTGTCCATATTGAATCTCGTTTTTTGCTCGTAACCCCACCAACCGGCCATTCTTGGCAAGTTGCTTTTGTGGTGCTTTTCGTGCACAAAAATTCCTGATGGCGCTCCAGGACCACTGTTCATATATTTATACGTGCACCAGCAAGCAAAATCTACGTTCCAATCATGCAATTGGCACTCTACATTTCCTGCAGCATGGGCCAAATCCCAACCAACAACTATATTTTTACTTTGAGCAAATTGAGTTATTGCAGGCATATCCAAAACTTGACCTGAGTAATAATTAAGTCCACCAACCAACATCAATGCCGTATCGTCGGCATGTTTATCGATAAATGCTTTGGTGGTGTCGGTATCAAACAACTTCCCTTCTGAATATGGTATTTCCAAAAGATTTTCTTCAGGATCAAGTCCTTGCAAACGCAAAAAACTTTCTACAACATAGTAGTCAGACGGAAATGCTTTTTCTTCAATAATGATTTTCTTTTTTGTGCCATTTTGTTTGTAAAAAGAGCTCAACATTAAATGCAAATTGGTTGTAAGTCCGTTCATTACACTTACTTCACTCTCTTTAGCTCCCATCATGTAAGCAAACCCTTTTTTAGAGGCCGCATGGAGATTAAACCATTGATCTTCACCAGTAAAATGTCCATCAACCGCTTCTGCTCCCCACTTATCTAAATGACGCTCTACAGCTTCCCTGCAGCGTTTGCTTTGCAATCCAAGAGAATTACCTGTGAAATACAATACAGGTTTCCCATTGTGTTGAGGAAAAATGAATTCTTCACGAAATGATTTCAAGTCACACTTTTCATCTTCCTTAGACGCCCATTCTTTGGTAAACTCCATAGCCATTAACATACAAATTAGAAAAATTAAATTCTAGAAAAAGAAAAAACATTAATGTTGCAAAAACAATACTGCAACTATGTCTACTTATTCTGAATCGGCGAAGTTATTTGAAAAAGCCAAAACCCTAATGCCTGGAGGAGTAAATTCGCCTGTAAGAGCATTTAATTCAGTTGACGGCGAACCTATTTTCATAAAAAAAGGAAAAGGCGCAAAAATTTGGGACGAAGACGGAAACGAATACATCGACTTTTGTGGTTCTTGGGGACCACTTATTTTAGGGCACTGCAATGAAAAAGTAGAAGCCAGTATTATAGACAGTGTAAAAAAAGGCCCCAGTTTTGGAGCTCCCACGGTTGCTGAAAATAGTTTAGCGCAGTTAATAATAGACAACCACCGGTTTATAGAAAAAATACGCTTCACAAGTAGTGGAACAGAAGCCGTTATGTCGGCTTTACGTTTAGCAAGAGGCATTACCGGAAAAAGCAAAATATTGAAATTTGACGGCTGTTATCACGGGCACGTAGATTCGCTGCTGGTAAACGCTGGTAGTGGTTTAGCTACTTTGGGTACAGGCAGTTCTGCAGGTATTCCAGATTCATTCGCGAAAGAAACCGTAGTAGCTCCGCTAAATGATTTAGAGGCATTACACGAAGCTTTCAAAAGCTACGCTACAGAACTTGCAGCTGTTATTATAGAACCAATACCGGCTAATAACGGATTATTGGTGCAAAACGAATCTTACCTTAAAGAACTGAGAAAATTATGCACTGCCCACGATGTACTGCTTATTTTTGATGAAGTAATTTCTGGCTTTAGAGTTGGATTTGAAGGCGCTGCCGGACTGTACAACATAGAGCCAGATCTTATGACTTACGGAAAAATAATTGGTGGTGGAATGCCCGTTGGTGCATATGGTGGTAAGACTGAATACATGGATATGGTAGCTCCTGTCGGCCCAGTTTATCAAGCAGGAACATTAAGCGGAAACCCCGTTGCAATGTCTGCTGGTTGGGCACAAATCAGCCAATGTTTAAACGATGGTTTCTACGACGATCAAAAAGAACGCACTGAATATTTTGCGGGGATAATCAACCAACATTCTGAAGAAAATGGATTACCAATCAAACTAGTTACAGTTGGTTCTATTTTTTGGATGCACCACAATAGTGGAACGGCCATTCAGAAAGCAAGCGAAATAAAACCTGAGAAAAACAATTGGTTTCAAAAATGCCACCGAAAAATCATGGACGCTGGTGTTTATTTTGGACCTAGCGCATACGAAGTAGGTTTTGTTTCTGCAGCCCACGATAAAGAAACACTCAAAAAAGCTGCGGATGTAGTCAACTCTGTATTATTAACTTATTTCAAATAACAAAGACAAAGCATTCAAGACCAAAAAGCCATCGACTACAAAACTGTAGAAGATGGCTTTTGGTTTTTTAAAGTTTCTCCATATCAACATTGGCAACAAAACGCCATCGATAATTAAGAGGGTATATTGTCCATTTATTACATCTAACCCCATTACAATTATTGACAGCATAATCAGTACGGATAAAAACTGTTTTCTGCTAAGTATCTTAGGAAGCGTAGCCTCGGTATCGGTATCCATATCTCTGAATTCAAAAAACAGAGTCAAAAAATAAACCAAAACAACAAAACGTAAAAATTCATTAGTTAATGCGGCATTTACAATCCAATCAAAAGGAGTAAAAAAGAAAATAACAAACGCCCACACCAAAGACACCAAAACTGTTTTTAATAACCCTAGGGCACGCAAAGGTTTATTACCAGGAATAAAACTGTAAGCAATACTTACTAACGCCAATATACTTCCCAATAATATTTGGCTCCATTGCAAAGTAAACGTTAGGATTAGACAAACCAAAAAACCGGTTAATGCAAGTCCTTTTAAAAGCACAAGATGTTTGTTTATCCAATTATGTCTTTCATCATCAGTTGGAGGGTATGGCAACAACCAAATACGTTGAACATTGTACAAAAAAAGCGTACTAAAAAACACCAATGAGCCATCTAATAAATCGGCACTCCCATGAAAATGCTTTGCATAAGCATAATAATTAATGCCTGCAGCAAACGATATCCAGAGATTGGAAAAACAAAGCGCTTTTAGCAGTGTTTTAATCATAAAGCAATGCTATGGAAAATATGGATATAACACGCAAAAAAACAGGTTACGCTATGCGGTCATAATCCTTATATTTGCACCCATTTTCTAAAACATATGTTAAGAGAGACTTTTACTTCACGTCACATTGGGCCAGCTCAAAGTGAGAAAGATGCAATGCTAAAAACCATTGGCATTAGCAGTTTGGATGCTTTAATAGATAAAACAATACCTAACAGCATCAGGTTAGAAAAGATACCAAATCTTGAATCGCCTTTGAGTGAGTATGAGTACATCAATAACTTAAGGAAAATCGCTGCTAAAAACAAGCAGTACAAATCTTTCATCGGTCAAGGCTATTACGGAACCATTATTCCACCAGTTGTACAACGCAACGTACTAGAGAATCCGGGCTGGTACACTGCTTACACACCTTACCAAGCTGAAATCGCTCAAGGGCGACTTGAAGCTCTATTGAATTTCCAAACCATGATCATAGATCTTACAGGTTTGGAGTTAGCCAATGCATCTTTACTTGACGAAGCAACTGCTGCCGGAGAAGCTGCCCTTATGCTGCACGCAGCAAGAAAAGGAACAAAAAAGAAAGCCAATAAATTATTTATAGATCAAGCTTCTTTTGCTCAAACTATAGATGTAATCAAAACACGTACAGAAAACTACGGAGTAGAAATAGAAATAGGCGACTGGAAAAGTTTTGATTTTTCTGACGACTACTATGCCGTATTTGTTCAATACCCTAACTCTGAAGGTAGTGTTGAAAATTACAAAGAGTTTGGACAAAAGCTAAACGATGCTAACATACCTTTTATAGTTGCTGCCGATTTGATGTCTTTGGCTCTTTTAGAAGAACCAGGTTCATGGGGAGCATCTGTAGTATTAGGTAACACTCAACGCTTTGGAGTCCCAATGGGCTTTGGTGGACCTCACGCTGCATACTTTGCTACTAAAGAAGATTACAAAAGATTATTACCTGGTAGAATTATAGGTGTATCCGAGGACAGATTAGGAAAACCTGCACTTCGTATGGCTTTGCAAACGCGTGAGCAACATATAAGAAGAGATAAAGCCACTTCAAACATCTGTACAGCACAAGCATTATTAGCCATTATGGCAAGTAGCTATGCTGTATTCCACGGACCTAGAGGTATAAAAAGCATCGCTCAACTTATTCATGCAAAAGCTGCCTTAGTAAAATCTTCTTTAGAAGAATTAGGATTTGAATTTGCTCACAAGCACTTTTTCGACACACTTTGGATCAGCAACTTTGCTTACGACACCAATGCATTTAGAGCGCTTTGCGATGAAGCAGAAATTAATTTCTGGGTAAATGGCAACAACATCGGTATTGCACTTGATGAAGCTACTACACCTGAAGATGTCAAAAATCTAATTTCAGTTTTTGAAAAAATTTCAGGAAAACAAGCTACCACAAATGTTGGTAGACATTTCGACTACCCTAATTCTGACTTTGGTGGTTTAGCTAGAACATCTGACTATTTAACACACCCTATTTTCAACAAACATCATTCGGAAACCGATATGATGCGTTACTTGAAAACTTTAGAAAACAAAGACATTTCATTGGTGCATGCTATGATTCCTTTAGGATCATGTACCATGAAACTAAATGCAGCAACAGAACTGGCACCAATTACTTGGCCAGAATTTGCGCACATGCACCCATTTACTCCAAACGATCAAATAGGTGGATACAAACAACTTTTCAGTGAGTTAGAAAAAGACCTAGCAGAGATCACTGGATTTACTGCTGTTTCACTGCAGCCAAACTCTGGTGCGCAAGGAGAATACGCAGGTCTTTTAGCCATTAAAGCTTACCACGCAGATCGAGGCGAAAGCAATAGAAACGTCATGCTTATCCCATCTTCTGCGCATGGAACCAATCCGGCTTCAGCAGTTATGGCTGGACTTAAAGTAGTCGTTACCGCTTGTGATGAAAAAGGCAATATCGACTTAAACGATTTAAGAGATAAAGCTGAACTTCATAAAGACAACCTAGCTGGTCTGATGGTTACATACCCAAGTACACACGGTGTATTTGAAGCTGAAATTTTGGACATCACTCAAATGATTCACGACAATGGTGGATTGGTATACATGGATGGTGCAAACATGAATGCTCAAGTTGGACTAACCAACCCAGGTAGAATCAACGCAGATGTATGTCACCTTAACTTGCACAAAACGTTTGCTATTCCTCATGGTGGTGGTGGACCAGGTATGGGACCAATTTGTGTAAACGATAAATTAGCACCTTATTTAGCAAAACATGTATACCATACAGTAGGTGGAGAAAAAGGAACAACAGCTGTTTCTGCAGCCCCATGGGGTTCTGCATTGATTCTTATTATTTCACATGCCTATATCAAAATGTTGGGGCTTGATGGATTAACAGAATCAACTCGTGTAGCCATACTGAATGCTAACTACATCAAAGCAAGACTAGAAAAAGAATTCGATATACTATATACAGGTGTAAATGGTACAGTAGCACATGAAATGATTGTTGATCTTCGACCATTTAAGAAATCGGCCAACATAGAAGCAGAAGATGTCGCTAAACGATTTATCGATTTTGGATTCCACGCTCCTACTTTATCTTTTCCAGTTGCAGGTACCATCATGATAGAGCCAACAGAAAGTGAGTCTAAACATGAATTGGATAGATTTTGTGAGGCACTATTAACCATCAAACAAGAAATGATTGAGGTTATAGAAGGCAAACAAGACCCAATAGACAATACATTAAAGAATGCACCGCATACAGCTGAAGAAACTATTTGCGATTGGACGCACCCATACTCTCGTGAGCAAGCTGTATACCCAATGAGCAATCTTAAACAAAATAAGTTCTGGCCTTCTGTTAGTAGAGTAAACAACGCCGTTGGAGACAGAAACTTGATTTGCGCTTGTCCTTCTATTGAAGAGTACATGTAAACGACACATCTTTATCAAAAAAAAGCTCAAGAAATTCTTGAGCTTTTTTTTTGCATAAAATCCAATAGTTCGTAAAACATATACCAAATCGTTTACCGAGGCAAAAAAGTCAGTTATCCGAAAAATAGAACCAAATCAAGATAATTAAAACAGGTTTTAGGTATTAACATAACAGAAAAAGGCCTTTTAAATTCAATTATTACCTATCAGGTTTACAATTTACCGCCCAAATTCTACCACAATTTAACTTCATTGTTTCTTCTAACTACATTTTAAGCATTAAATTGGCTTAACTTTTAGTTAATAGAAAATTATGAAAAAAATCTACTTAGGTGCGTTAGCTTTAGCTGTAGGCTTAAGCGCTACTGCGCAATCAAAACTAGGCGTTATCTCTCACACAAAGAAAACTCCTGAGGCAGCTGTAAAGATGTTGTCTAAAAAATCACCTGCTTACATCAAAGCAAAGAGCTCTTCTATTTGGTCAGAAGACTTCTCAAATGGATTTGATGGTCAGGGTACTAACGGTGCTTGGACACAAGACGCTGTTCCTGCTAGCAATGGTGCTACTCCTTATTGGGAATACCGTGGTGTAGCTACTTCTCCTGACATTACTCAAGGTTCAGTAGGATCATGTGGTGGAGCCGCTCCATTAGCATCAACTACTGCTTCAAACGGTTTTGTGATCTTCGATTCAAATGGATTGGATTCAGGTCCAGGATTTGGTGGATGTGCAAACATTGGTAATGGTCCAGTACCATCTCCACACGATGCAACATTGTACACTCCGTCAATCGACTTTAGTGCAGAAACTTCAGTTCAATTATTCTTTGAAGTGAATGCTCGTAACTTCCAAGCGACTGTGAAAATTGATGTTATTGCTGATGGTGATACTTCTTTAGCAGTTGGTGAAGTATTTAACTTATTAGAGTTAGGTGCTAACACAGCAACAGGAAATGGTGATATCGTTGGTATCGACATCTCTCAATGGGCTGCTGGTCATAGCGATGTAAAAGTTGGTTTCAACTTTGACGGTGACTACTACTACTTCATGATGGATGACGTATTCTTTGATGCTGTTCCTGATTACGATTACGGAATTGATGATATCTGGAATGATGATATTACTGATTGGTATGAGTACAGACACTTACCTATGACTCAAACTCACCTTTTACAACCAGGTATGGTAATCAAGTCTTTTGGTGCTCTTCCAGTTGATCTTACAATGGAAATCACTATTACTGAGCCAGACGGAAACGTACAAGGACCTTTCACTCAATTATTTGCAGCGTTCCCTAAAGATTCAACTTCTGCGAACACTTTCATTGATACATTCGAGCCTACACAATTAGGTGAGCACACTATCACTTACAAAGTTACTTCTCCTTTCGATGCTGAAGATTTCAATCCAGCTGACAACGAAATGACTAGAACTTTCTTCATGACTGAAACTATTTGGTCTGACGCTTTCACAAATTCAGCTAACTCTTACAGAGCTCCTGAAGTTGATGGCGCACCGGGTGAGTCAGAAGCTATTCAAGTATTCCACACATTCAACGAAGAATTGATTTGGGGTGTTGATTACGTTATCATCAACAGCGCAACAGCTCCAGACGAAGCTACTTTCGAAGGTGATGAAATTCAAGTATCTCTTTACAGCTTAGACAAAACAGCTTACTTAGCTGGTCTTGAGCCAGGTGCTGACTTCAAAAAATCTGCAATTTTCACTACACTTCAAACTGACTTTATTGAAGTTGCTGATTCTATGATTTCTTCAGGTACTTTAGTAATAAACAACAATATGTTCTCAGAAGCATCTACTGTTCCTGCTAACTCATTGTTCGCTGTATCTGTATACAACAGTGGTGGTGGTTACCTTCGTCCAGTTGTTACGTCTCCAACAACAAACAGCGATGGTTCAGGTTTAATGCGTGCAAGAGGTTTACTAGCTGATCCTTCTGCAGTTGATGATGATGAATTGTTGCAATTCGGTACTGTTAACCCTTGGTTAAGAGCTCGTACAACTTCAGGAATCAACGTTTCTGATAACGATATCACTTCACTTATTGGTGATGCTGCTCCAAACCCTGCTACTGGTAACGTAACTGTTGCTTACACTTTGCTTAACACTTCTGATGTTGCTTTAACTATTACTGATCTTTCAGGTAAAGTAATCGCTACTCAAAATGAAGGTTCTAAAAACGCAGGTGTTAACAAATTAACATTCGATGTTAGTTCTTTAGATGCAGGTGTATACTTCTACTCTGTAACTATTAACGGTGTTACTGCTACTAAGAAATTGGTTGTTACTAAGTAATTAGTAATTCAAATACTTTTATTAAAACCCAGGCTACGGTCTGGGTTTTTTTATGCCTAAATATTCCATAGACAATTATTCATCCAGCCTGATTTCACACATATTTAAAAAATAACCTATTATAGATTAGTAATCCAAAAATTCTACTCTTAACACCTTGTTACTACTAATCTTTACTTACCAAACTGTACATTAACATTTCAATAGTACAGTGCAGAAAATCCTTTAATAAATGCAACTCATCTATTCAACAGGTTAATTCTTCATTATCTTTTCGGAAAAATTAACACTTAATGAAAAAACTTTACTTCTTAGGAGCACTTGTTTTATCAGGTTCGCTTTTGAATGCCCAGTCAAAACTAGGCTTACAAAAAAATGAAGCACTGCAATACACTGCTTCAGGTAATCATCTAAAAATTAAAACAGAATCTATTGACAAAATTAGTCTTGCAAAAAGAAAAGCTGCTGCTTTTTGGTCTGAAGATTTTTCTAATGGATTTGATGGTCAAGGTTCGAACGGAGCTTGGACACAAAGCGGAACAGCCAACTCTACAACTGGAATAGTTCCTGAGTGGGAATACCGAGGCCCTAACACTACTCCAGACAACACAACCGGTTCAAGAGGATCTTGTGTAGGAACACGCGGACCTATTACTTCGAATTCAGTCGATAATGGTTTCATGATCTTTGATTCTAACTATTGGGATGAGCCACTTCCAGATAATTGTGCAGGTTCGGGTACTGGACTATCGCCTAGACCTCACCAATCGGCTTTAATTTCTCCAAGCATTGATTTCAGTAATCAACCAGAAGTTCAATTGTTTTTCACCACGTATTCAAGAAATTTCCAAGCAGAAATGAACATTTCTGTAATTGCAGATGGTGATACAACATTCTTAGTAGATCTATATTCATTCTTAGAACTTGGTGGTAATGCTCAAACTCTAACAGATCAGTTGGTAGGTCTTGATATTTCAGCTCTAGCTGGTGGTAAATCTGACGTTAAAATCATGTGGAATTTCGAAGGAGATTACTACTTCTTTACCATGGACGATGTTTTCTTTGATGAAATTCCAGACTACGATTACAACATTGTAGAGGTTTGGAATGACGACATTACTGATTACTATGAATACTATCACTTACCGTTATCTCAAAGCCATGTAATTACACCTGGTATCAATGTTAATTCAAGAGGTACAGAACCTGTTGATTTAGAAATCATTGTTAATATAGAAGAGCCAAATGGAAACATTCAAGGACCTTTCTCTCAAATACTAACCGCTTTCCCTAAAGATAGTGCTTCTGGAGCAATCTACATCCCTACGTTCAAGCCTACACAGCTTGGAGTACACACCATCACATACAAAGTAACAACGCCTAACGATGCTAATGATTTAGATACTCTAAACAATACAGCTGTACGTCGTTTTGAAATGACTGACGATTTATGGTCAGATGCATTTTCTGAATTCATCCGTTTTGCATTCTTCGCACCACAAGTTGATAATGCACCAGGAGAAAACGAAACTTTCCAAACTTTCTATACTTATGAAGATGTAATGGTTTCTGGTATTGATTTCTTAATCACCAATGACGATAGAGAACCAGACGCACAAACTTTTGAGTTTGATGAAGTAGAAGTATCTGTTTATACTGCTGATAAAGATTTACTTGCAGCATCTATTGAGGCTGGTACAGTTTTGAAAAGCGAAGTTTTTACAAAAGAAACTTCAACATTTTTAGAGGTTGAAGAAAAACACATTGGTGACCCTGATAATTTCATCATCAACACTTTAGCTTTTGAAGATGTTATTTCTGTGGGTAAAGACAATGTATTTGCCATTTCACTTTACAACAGTGGCGGTGGTTACTTAACCATTACTAGTACTGGGCCTAACGACAATAGTGACTTATCTGGTATTACTCGTGCTAGAGGACTTTTAGCGACACCAAGCAGCGCTACAGATGATGAATTGTTTTTCTTTTCTAATTCTAACCCTTACTTAAGAGCACATACAGCTCCCGATTTCAATTCTATTAAAGAAAGTAATAAATTGAATTCTAACTTAAGTACTGCTCCTAACCCTAGTAACAAAAGCACCAATATCTCTTTTACATTAAGAGCTTCAAATACAGCTACTATTACGGTTAAAGATTTGCTTGGAAAAGAAGTATACACGACTACCGAAAACTTCAGTACTGGACGCAACAATGTTGAATTGAATACAGAAGTTCTACAAAATGGAATTTATTTCTACTCTGTTTCTGTGAATGGTAAAACTGATACTAAAAAATTGGTTGTACAACACTAATAACCAAAACACATACTAATAAAAAAAGCCCCAAATTGGGGCTTTTTTTATTGAAGACTACTTCTTATTTTTTTGAAAAACTTAGAAGCATAAACAAAATCATTTAGGATTTTATTGTCGCTTTTTAAAATTGATTTTCTATCACCATGCCAACAATTTTCACCTTCATGAAGAAAGTATATGTTGTCCCCAATTTCTAAAACAGAATTCATATCATGAGTAATCACGATTGTTGTGATATTGAATTCATCGGTTAATTCTTGAATCAAATTATCGATGAGTATAGAAGTTTGTGGATCGAGCCCAGAATTTGGTTCATCGCAAAACAAGTATTCGGGTTCTGCTGAAATCGCTCTAGCAATAGCTACACGCTTTTGCATGCCTCCAGATAATTCAGCAGGGTACAAATCATCTTTCCCAATAATATTCACTCTGTCCAAACAAAATTTAGCTCTTTCAAGCCTTTCGTTTTTGGTCATTTTAGTGAACATCTCCAAGGGAAACATTACATTTTCTAAAACGGTTTTGGAATCGAATAAAGCAGAGCCTTGAAACAACATTCCAATAGATTTTCTAATTTCTCTTTTTCCGTCTTCATCCAACTGATGAAAATCTTTCCCGTCATAAAAAACATTACCAGAGTCAGGTTCGTGAATACCAACAATACATTTTGTCAATACACTTTTACCTGATCCACTCTTTCCGATAATTAGATTGGTTTTACCTTTTTCGAAAGAAACATTTACGCCCTTTAATACTTGAGCATCGCCAAAACTTTTGAATAGATTTTTAATCTCTATCATATCAATAAAAGTTGTGTGATAATGTAATTCAATATCAAGATTACTATACTACTATATACTACGGCCTTTGTACTACTCGCTCCAACTTCAAGAGCGCCACCTCTTGTGTAAAACCCTTGATAAGAAGAAATAGATGTGATAACGATGGCAAAAATCACAGTTTTAATAAGTGCATATACAACTGAGAAAACCTTAAAATCAAATGTTATTCCATAAACATAGTCGCTTGTGGTCAAAAAACCACCAGTTACGACTGCAACCCAACCACCTAAAACACCTAAGGCCATACTGATGATGATGAGAAATGGGTTGATAAAAACTGCAGCAATAACTTTAGGTAAAATCAAATATCCAGCAGAGTTCACCCCCATAATTTCAAGGGCATCAATTTGCTCGGTCACCCGCATTGTACCAATTTCACTAGCAATATTACTACCTACTTTACCAGCCAAAATAAGCGCTATAATTGTAGGACTAAATTCTAAAATCACACTTTGTCTAACTGCATACCCTACTGTATACGCCGGAATCAAAGGGCTATCGATATTAGATGCTGTTTGAAGACTAATAACCGCCCCCATAAAAATGGAGAGTAAGGCAACAATCCCTAATGAATTGATACCGATAATCTCAATTTCTTCAACGATTCTCTTTCGCAAGATTCGGCCATTCTCTGGTCTTCGGAAAGACATCGAAAGAAGGACAAAATACCGTCCAATATGTTCGACTAATTTTACCATAGTACTCCGTATACTTAATACCTTTGTGAAGTGAATCAAAAGTACACATATAAATTGGCGCTCGTAGCATTGCTATCTGTAACTATGTTAGCATGCTCAAGTCGACGAAAAAAGAGAAAATGTGATTGTCCGCATTTCTCACAAAAAATAGAACAATCAACTTTTACCAATAATACAATATGAAGGTTTCAGAAATGGCCGAAGGCCTTGTAGGGTCGGAAATAATAAAATTAGCAGGAGAAATAAAAGCCTTAGAAGCTGAAGGGCAAAGCATTTACAACTTTACCATTGGTGATTTTGACGCTAACATTTTCCCTTTACCTAAAGCCTATAAGCAAGCTATTACAGATGCTTATAACGACAATCAAACTAATTATCCTCCAGCCAATGGAATGTTACCATTGAGAAAAGCTGCAGCAAAATTCACTAAAAAAACATGTGATTTAGACTACACGGCAGATGAATTCTTAGTAGCTGGAGGAAGCAGACCATTAATTTTTGCAACCTACTCTGCTTTAGTTGATCCGAATGACAAAGTATTATTTCCTGTCCCTAGTTGGAACAACAACCACTACACGCACCTTCACAGAGCCAATTCTATACTGATAGAAACTAAGCCTGAGAATAATTTCATGCCCAGTTTAGAAGATTTGGCTCCACATCTTTCTTCTAGCTCTTTATTGGCACTATGTTCTCCATTAAACCCAACAGGTACTGTGTTTTCTGAAGAGCAATTACGTCCAATATGCGAAGCTGTACTAGTAGAAAATAAAAAAAGAGAAGCGAGCAACGAAAAACCACTTTACATTTTATTCGATCAAATTTACCAAGCGTTGTGTCATGATGCTTCGCACATTGATCCTATATCATTGGTTCCTGAACTTCGACCTTATTGTGTTTATATCGATGGTCTAAGTAAAGCATTTGCTGCGACTGGAGTGCGTGTAGGTTATGCTTTTGGCCCCCAGCCTATCATCAACAAAATGAAAGCCATATTAGGGCACGTAGGTGCTTGGGCACCAAAAGCTGAACAGGTTGCTTCAGCTAATTTTCTTAATCAAGAAAATGAAGTGGATGAATTCCTAACCGATTTTAAGCAACAAATCTATTTACGACTTAATAAACTGCATGAAGGTTTTTCATCTTTAAAAAATGAAGGCTTTCCTGTTGATTCAATCAAACCACAAGCGGCAATATATTTAACCGTGAAATTGGATTTATTAGATTCAGTTACAGGTAAAAACAATGGCCTTAAATCAATTGCTGATGTATGTGCCCATCTTTTGAAGGAAGCAAAATTGGCTATCGTACCATTTAAAGCCTTTGGTGCTAGCGAAACTTCTCCATGGTTTAGAATTAGCGTCGGGACTTGTAAAGTAGACGAATTGGATGATGTACTAACTGGTTTGAAAACCGTCTTATCAAAATTGAAATGAGTAAAATATACAGTGTAATTATGGCCGGTGGTATTGGCAGCAGATTTTGGCCAATGAGTACCGAAGCTAAACCAAAACAATTTCATGATGTACTTGGTACTGGTAAAAGTCTACTTCAAAGTACCGTAGATAGATTGTTGAATTTATCTACCATCAATGAAGTTTTAATCGTTACCAGCAGTGATTATAAATCACTAATTATGGAACAACTACCCAACCTACCAGCTGAAAACATCCTTTGTGAACCTGCGCGTAAAAACACGGCACCTTGCATAGCTTATGCAGCAAAGTTTATAGCAGAAAGAGATACTGACGCTAAAATGATTGTCGCTCCAGCTGATCATATCATATTGAATGAAAATGAATTTGTAACTACAGTAAAACTTGCATTAGAACAAGCTGATGATTCTACCTTAATAACTTTAGGAATTCAGCCATCGAGACCAGATACAGGTTATGGCTACATACAATACAAAAAAAGTGAATCGGATAAAACCCGAGACATTAGAGAGGTTATTCAATTTGCAGAGAAGCCAAATCTTGATAAAGCTAAAGCATTCATTCAAAGTGGAGATTACCTTTGGAATTCAGGCATTTTCGTTTGGTCTGTAGATTCAATTCTAAATCATTTCAAAACGTTATTGCCAAACATATCTACCTTATTTGAATCAACTAAAGATGTTGCAAATGATATCGATAGCATTTATCAAAACTGTGAATCTATCTCAGTTGATTATGGAATAATGGAGAAAGCAAAAAATGTAAAAGTTATTTTATCCGACTTTGCATGGAGCGACTTAGGAACTTGGGGATCATTATACACTCATATACCGCACGACAAGCAATCCAACGCTGTAATTGGAGATATGGTTCATCATAATGATTGTAGCGAATCTATCATCAAACAAATGAACCCAAACAAAGCGACCATCATTAAAGGACTAACTAATTTTATAGTTGTCGACACCCAAGATTCTCTACTCATCTGCCCAAAAGCAGAAGAGCAAGAGATCAAAACGATGTTAAAGAACAGTGGCTTTTAAGCCGCTGTTTATTTACTAAATGCGCCACCATTAAGAAAAACAGTAAAACCAGCATTAAAATTAATGCCTGATACCATATCGGTTTTACCATCAAAGGTAGAACTGCGTTGGAAGTAATTAAGATTCCCTTCTAAAGCAATATTTTCATTCACAAAATATTGACCACCTAAGCCTGCATTGAATTGGAATATTCCAACTGATGATTCACTAGCATCGCTTTTAATGTTGTTGCTACCAGCTAAAATTTCAGCATTGATGTACATCCCAGAACGCTCACCATTTTGCAAATAATAGCGCAGAAAAGGACCTGCGACAATTGAACTCGCATTCACCTTATTTTCATCAATCTTAATTCCTGTAGAGTCGTCTCTATTAATGAATGTTTCACGGGTATAGTTGTATAAAACACTAAGACCTGCACCGAGGTTATCCGTTAGCATTATACCAGCCTTGGGGCTTAAATCTAAAGACAACACATTAGAAATTTCTTTGCGTTCTGAAGTAGCGCCATTGTCTATCTCACTTAAAGTTTTTCCTGAGTTAACAGAGAATGAAGTGTTTGCTGATACAAACAACAAATCTTTCTTTATTATTTGTGCGCTAGATGAAAAGGCAAAAAATAATCCGAAGGCAATAAAAAGGGTATTACGCATAGCTTTGTGTATTGAACAAAAATAAAAAAGCCCACGTATTACGCAGGCTTTTTTGAATATATGTTGGAATTATTAGTAACTCCACAAATCGTGTTCGAATAGATTGATTTCATCTTTAATCTTTTCACCTTCAATTAAGGTTTCATAAGGATCTTTCTTATAATCATCAATTTCTCTATCGTAAACGTTTTGTTCTTTTACGATATGTGACGAGAATTTTCTTTTAATGAAGATGTCATCAAAAGTCAATCTTTGAGTTTTGTTTCCTTTGTTAAACGCCTCATAATTTACAAGTACATGACGCAATTCAGGGAAATAGAACCAAGCAGACCCTACTCTAAATTTATTTTGTTTCTCACCTTTATCTAAATAAGAAAACAATGGTTGAAGGCCTAAAATCTTAACTCTTAATTGTGAGTGTTGTTTATCGAAATACCAATCTTCTTTCAATCTATAAGCTACTACTTCACTTGTTTGGAATGGTTGATAAACTTCAACAATTTCCTCCGTAGGCTCATTGGTAATAGGATCAATTGCATAATCCTTATACGTATACCCGAAAAGGTTTGTATCAGTAAAACCGGCTCCAATCGGAATAGTGAATTCATCATCCGGTTGTGTAGAAGGCAATTTAAATTTGTGGAATGGTTGAATCAAACCTTCTTGGTATGAAAGTTTGATAATTTCAATTAACGATTTACGGTCTTGAATAGGTTCGATAGGATAGTATAAAGGAAGATTGATTTTTTCCTTCAATTCAATTTCTCTCCAAACTCTTTTTGACCACATAACATCAGCCTCTCTGATTGGTGGATAATCTACCACCAAGCGTTGTTGAAAGTTTCTGATACTATCAATATCGTATGAATTATCGTAATCCAAAAAAGAATCACGGTATATTTCCTTTTTTTGCTCAGGGCTTAATACTTGTGCTACTGCAGAGCCAGCAACGAACAAGCAACCAATAGATAAAATTTTGGATAGTTTCATATTATATAGCTTTTAGTGAAAGGTTTCCCTTTATTAATCGTTCTTCACCAGATTTACTCTTACAAATTATACTTGAAAAAGTAATACGTGCTCCAGGTTTTAAACTAGCTAAAGCACCAGTTACATCTCCAGGAAGTCTTTCTCCAGAAACAGTTTTAGAGTAATCATCTCCACCACTGTTGATAGTTACTTTGTAAGACTTCACATTCCAAGAAATACCATCGAACAAGAAGTTTTCATCCAACTTCGCTTTCAACATAGTTCCTCTTTTCATGAGGTTTACATCCATTGTACCATCTGAACCGTCATTACCAACAAACGTTACAAATGGATCTGGTATTGTTTTAATCTTAAATACTTTAGAACCTTTACTGCTTGTTCTTCCGTCTTTTCTTACAGAAACAGATACAGTTACAGTAGAGTTAGTCTTAAGCGTTTTTGGTGGAGTAACTTCAAAAGATCCACCTTTTATTTTCTTAACTGAACATCCGCCTGTTACACTGATACTAATGTTATCTGAATCGGCACCTGGTACAGAAACAGTAAGCGGGTTAGCAAGAGTTCTGTACAAAACATTCAATTTAGAAGGATCAATTACTGCTTCAGCATTTGAAACTTTGTATCCAAATTCAAACGGATAATCTTGCATTTGGCCTGTCAATGGATCAGCCATTTTCAAAACACCTTTCCAATCAAAACTACCATTAGCGCCAACCTTCTTCCCGATAATACCTTTACCTGCTCTAACATCTAGTTTTTCACCATCAATTAATTTACCGTCGGCATCAACACGTTGTGAAATATAAATTTCAGGATCTTTAGTATCATCATAAGCTGCAAGAATCACTTCTGCTTTGAATGAATCTCCAGGTGCTAATAATGTCTTACCCATACTAACAACAGGAACAATGCTTGAAACTTTGAAATCGGCAGCATCTATTCGACTTGCCAATAATTTCAACATATCAGATTCCACAGCTTTGATATCCGACTGTACTTTACTCAATACAGCTTGAACACCCGCAATTGGAATATGATCAAATAAATGAAAAGCCCAATCTTGCATTACACCATCATGATCAGGTGTTTGTTCAAAATTGAAAATCTTTTCAATCGCATCAATTTGCGCTTGCTTTTGAGCTTTAGTAAATCCTTTCAATCCATTGATGGATGCAATAGAATTTGCCTTAAACGATTCCAGTTTAGCTTGCAATTCAATACCTGACCATTCGCCATCTCTAGGCTTGTCTAGGTTATCTCCAAACAATAAAAATGTAGGTGTATCGTAATCATCCTTTTTCTCATACAGTTTAACACTCATTACAGTGTCAACTCCATTTTCATTAGGAGCAAGGTACTTAGACAATTCTGGATCGTCTTTTAAATCAGGAATCTGAGCCAATTTAGTACCACCACGTTCTGAATTTAAAAACAAAATTGCTTTTAAAGTTGTAAGGTATTTAACTGTTTCGTCAGCTTCTGATTTTATAGATTGAGCTTGTTTCCAGTACTCTTCAACTTTCGCTGGATTTTTATCGTATGCTGCTTTAAAGGCTGCATATTGATCGTCAATTTTAGTTGTAAATGATTCGTTGGTAGCTACAATACCTTCATCAATCATCGCGAACGCTTCCAATATATCTTTTGACACATTCAGTGCTAACAATGCTGTTAGTACCAAATACATCATCCCGATCATTTTCTGCCTTCCGGTTTCTTTACCGCCTGCCATAAGTCGTTATATTATTTAGGATTTGGTTTAGATTAACCTTTGTTGTAATTCATTGCATTCAACATATTACCATAAACAGTGTTCAATGATGATAGGTTGGTAGACAATTCAGAAATATTCTCTTTATAACGCTTAGTATCTTCAACAGAATCTCTTAGGTTTTTCAATAACTCATCGATACCTTCAAACGCTTGGTTAGAAGCTTTAAGATGATCTACAGAACCACTCAATTGCAATTCATATGCCTCGTTCAATTTATTCAAGTTAGAAGTCAATTTCTTCAAACTTTCGCCTGCTGTTTTACCAGAGAATTCAGTATCCTGAAGACTAGCTAATGATTCAGAAGCATTAACATATGCATCGCTTAAGTGACTTACTTTTTCTGTAGCCCCTTTGATAGAATTAACGTATTCATTGGTTGCAACTGAAGCATCTGAAATGTCGTTCAATTTTCGAGCTTGTCCACTCAAAGTTCTCATACCTTCTCCAAGGTTTTCCAACAATTCAGGAGTGATTTTTGCTTTATCAAGCGCACCGTCAAGGTCATCCCAACTTACAGATGTCTCATCTTCAAGATTCAACTCCATTTCGTCTTGTCTAAACTGCTTATAAACTAAAGACCAATCATATTCAGCATGAATTGGTTCAAAAGCAGAAAATATAAAGATAATTGCTTCTGTACCTAGACCTAATATCAACATTTCGTTTGCTCCTGGCCAGTGCATAATCTTAAAAAGTGCACCTACAATTACTACTGCCGCTCCAATACCATAGAGCTTTGCCATAAAGTTTTTCCAAGATTTACTACCGGGTCTGAATCCTTTTACGTTTGCCATTCTTTTTTTTCTGTTTTAGTTGTTTGGGTAAGTTGGTTGTTCTTATTTATTAGTTCTGTACTTCTTGTCCTCTTCCTAAGAATGACATTACTGAACGGAACCCTATGTAAGATTTTGCTGAATCTTGATATTCAAATGTTCTAGTACCACATTGTAAGTAGTAAGGAACATCTTTCCAAGATCCACCACGAATAACTTTTCTTTTAAATACTGGTAACTCATATGCTTTTGCATCGTAATTGTAATCAGGATTCAACTCTGAAGTGAATTGGTAAACAGCTTCATCGTAAGCAGAAGAAGTCCACTCAGCTACGTTACCGGCCATACAATACAAACCATAATCATTTGGCTCGTAAGAATCTACTCGTAAAGTATAGAATCCTCCATCTTCAACATAATCACCACGTAAAGGCTTGAAGTTAGCCAATGGGCAACCTAATCTATTTCTAATGTATGGTCCACCCCATGGGTATTGACCTAAATCCAATCCACCTCTTGAAGCATATTCCCACTCAGTTTCTGTCGGCAATCTAAAGCTTGGCATTTCTAAATCACCACGCGATAATTTCCACTGATTCATCAATCGTGTTCTCCACGCATTGAATGCTTTAGCTTGACCCCAAGTAACCCCAACAACTGGATAATCATCATAAGCTGGGTGACTCCAATAGTTTTCACTCATTGCATCGTTGTAAGAATACGTGAAATCGTGAATCCAAACAAAAGTATCTGGATAAATATTCACTAGCTCTTCTATTATATATGACGCACGACTATCGTGATATGCAATTGGTGTTGATTGTCCTAATTTATTTATCTCTTCAACTCTGTTATCTCTAGTTTTAGGTACCGATGCACGCTTATAATCAACCCAGTAAAATCTAAAGTTAATTTGAGATGGATCAAATACTTTTTGACCGTACAGCATATCCTCTTCACTATTGATAAACAACGGATCTAAAGCTTCTCGAACTTCTTCGTTGCTCATATCAAAATCAGCATCGTAATTTTTGATATAAATCTCATCACCAGATATTTCATCTTCAATGATTTCAAAATACTCACCGTCGCCACTTACATCAGCATCAATTAAATACTGCATCTTGATACTATCAATAACATTGACTACAAATTGTCTGTATTCAGCATTAGAGATTTCTGTGTCATCCATATAAAATGAAGGAACAGAAACTGTTTTTGGTTGAGTATTGTGTGCAAATGGAACGTCGTCATCATTAGAACCCATTGTAAAAGATCCCATGTGAATGTAAACCGTACCATAAGGTGTTATTGGCGTGTAACCATCGTAACGGCTATATCCCACAACTTCACCAAAGCTTCCGCTTCCACAAGAAACTACTAAACCAGAGACAAGGCCTAAGACAAGTGTTTTTAAGATATTTTTCATAAGTACAGTAAGTTGAAAGAGCTAAATAAAAGTTATTAACAGTGAAACGCAAATACATTGAACGAAATTATAGGAATCTTACATTCTTGGACTTCCGTTCTTGCTCTTCAAAATCAATGGTTGAATCGATGATTGGTTTGTTTTTCAGGTTCACTCGCAACGTAATTTCATGCGAACCGCTATTATATGTCGACAAAGAACTTGTTTGAATATCATAAGAATATTGTACAACAAATGGTAAATTTGAAATTATGGCTTTATACTGAAGCAAAAGCGGTACAGATTCTTTGTGTCTATAACCTACTCCTAAGCCCAGTTTCGGATTAACAAAAAGCACGCTTTTCACATCCACAACACCCGTAGTAAAAGACTGCATTTCAGACTTATACAACCCAGACACAACTAAATTTCTTGATCCAAGAAAATTAATTCGAAAGATATTCTGTGTAAATATTACTGCTGTTCTAGTACTGGTTACGCCATTGGTAGTAAATCCACTTTCTAATAAGTTATTGAACCCAACACCTAATGACAATTGATTGTAATCGTAGGAAAAAGAAAAGTCGGTATCAAAAGTTGTTTCCTTTTCACCGATACCACTCAATAGCGGGTCATTTTCAACGGGATCAACCGACACAAAATCCTGTGATTGACGAATTCCATTCACTCCCATTCTAAGCCCAAACTTGAATCGATTTTCTTTTCCTAAAGAATACACAGCACCCAACTTAAAATTTTGATTATCAACATTTTGTATTTGATCAAAACTATAATATAGCTGTGCAATAAAGTTAGACGTGATTTTATAATTAACCCCTAACCCTGTCGTTTTTGGGCTAGAACTTAATCCTGTCCATTGACTTCTGTGAAAGGTAAACGCCGACAAATAAACATCGGGCCCTAGTGAAGAGATAAAATGCTCTGGCACAACATTATCATGATACAATTGCTCTCTTATTTGAGACGATGCAGGTGTAAAACATACGAAAACTAAAGCCACAGCTAGCACCAAAGAAATTGGAATCCTATATATTTTAACTCTCTTTCGCATTTAATATTTGTTTGCACCTCTAAGGCAACCCTACTTAAACATTTCCGTCCACCAAATTTTAGGAATATTACCCTTACTGCATTCAAGGTAATCATTTTCACTACAAGCAATTAGAGCATGTCGCTTAAAATTATGTTCCTTATTGATGTTATCAGGTGTTTTTAACCACCACCTATCCGATACGTTCGATTTATAAAACGTTAATGTAATATCATCCTTATCGAAAAATACGTCATAACGCACGTAATTGGTGTAGTCGCCAACAGGATAATCGCCTAATCGACGAATTACTGCGCCAGAAAAACACCAAAAGAGCTGACTGCAATAAGCAGCACTTGTTTCATCGAAATTTTTGAATGGATGAACCATTGAAATACCATTGCACTGATCGGACATTCCTGCATACATGGCTAATTGACACAAATCTTCAGCATACAAACCATTGGGTGACGCTCCAGAGTTACCTAATTCAGAGAACTTGAGCGAATTGGTATTGAGTATTACAAAGTCTGCTGTTCTTAACATAGGCTCTGCAATTACAGTGTTTGATCTTAAGTTACCTAACCTAAGTTCTCCAAAATTAAGGGTTGCCAAAGTTTCCTTTATAGTAGATGGCACAAAGTATCCTTGAGCAGCTAAATGCGCATAATTAAACAAATAATTAGGTTTATGCGACAACATTTTCACAAGAAAATCCTCTTTCGAAAACATCTGAATAGCCCCCGAAACTTCGCATACACTTACCCATTGCTCATAATTCTCGAAAGCTGAATACAGTGCAAAATTGCACTTATCATTATCCGAAAAGAATATTGGTATGCAGTTTTGTTTTATCAGAATCGTTGCAATTACCTTTATAGCTGATTGTTTCTTATCGTCAGTTAACGTCGAAACTACATTACCAATATCAATAAACTCTACGCCTTCATCATAGTGATACGCATACAGATGTTTACGCAACAAGTTAGCATCAATACTTTTAGAAAAAGCAGAAAATACCACCATTTTATTGCTCAAATCTTCTGAGAAAAAATCAGTAATTATCGCCTCATTATAAGGCGCAATCTCCATCTCTGATTTCTCAAGAAAATCAAATTCAGAAAACATCATTTTTTCTTAGCAGCTGTAGTTTTTTTGGCCGCAGTCTTTTTAGCAGGCGCTTTCTTGGCTGCAGGTTTTTTAGCTGCCGTTTTCTTGGCCGGTGCTTTTTTGGCTGATTTTTTAGGCGGTGCATTTTTGATGATCTCTTGAATTTCATCAAATGTCAATGACGCAGGTTCTTTATCCTTTGGGATTTTGTAATTGTTTTTCCCGTGGGCAATGTATGGACCATATCTACCTTCTTTAACGATCAACGTTTCGTCTTCCACAAACGTTTTTATCAAACTTCTCGCCTCTTTTTCTCTTGCCTCTTTTATTACTTCTAAAGCCTCATCATAAGTAATGGTAATCGGTTCGTATTCAGTACCCTTCAAACCATGAAACTTCTTCCCTACCTGTACATAAGGCCCAAAACGACCTTGGTTTACAGTAACTTTTTCACCATCTAATTCACCTAAATGTCTAGGCAGTTTAAATAATTCTAATGTTTCTTCAAGTGTAATTGTATTAAGAGATTGAGTTTTTAGCAACGAGGCAAAACGTGGCTTTTCAACCTCTTCTTGACTTCCTATTTGAGCTAAAGGTCCAAAACGGCCAAGGCGAACCAAAATAGTGTGCCCAGTTTTTGGGTCTTTACCAAGAATGCGTTCACCTGAAGCTCTTTCAGAATTTTCGGTAGTATCTTCTACACGGTGATGAAAAGGCGTATAAAACTCTTTCAACATTCCTTGCCAATCAAGTTTACCTTCTGCTATTTCATCAAATTTACTTTCTACTTGCGCTGTAAAATTGAAATTAAGAACGGTTTCAAAATTGGTGGTCAGGAAGTCGTTCACAACCATACCAATATCCGTAGGTGAGAATTTATTTTTTTCTCTGCCTGTAATTTCTTTTTTCTCTTCTTTCTTAATATCAGAACCAGTTAACGACAGGAAAGCGTATTTACGTTCAGTTCCTTCTTTTTCATCTTTTGTTACATAATCACGCGCTTGGATAGTTGTAATGGTTGGAGCATAAGTAGATGGTCTTCCTATTCCCAATTCCTCCAATCTTTTAACCAATGACGCTTCAGTAAATCGAGCTGGGTGATGTGTAAAGCGTTCAGTAGCTTCTACTGTTGTATAAGCATAAGAGTTCCCTTCAACAAATGGAGGTAATATTCCATCAGCATCTTCAACTTCATCATCTGTACCTTCGGTATAAACGCGAAGGAATCCGTCAAATTTAATTACCTCTCCTTTAGCTATAAAATCACTTGAAGTTGTTTGAGGCACAAACGTAACGGTAGTTTTCTCAAGTTTGGCATCGGCCATTTGAGAGGCCAAAGTTCTATTTCGGATAAGTGCATACAATCTCTTTTCTTGAGATTCTCCTGGCACTGCTTGTTGTGCAAAATTAGTCGGTCGTATGGCTTCGTGAGCTTCTTGCGCACCTTTGTTTTTAGTAGCAAATTGACGGGGTTGGTGGTATTCCTCACCATATTCTTTCACAATTTCAGCAGCAGAAGCCTGCATAGCTGTTTGCGATAAGTTTACCGAATCGGTACGCATATAAGTAATGAAACCAGCTTCGTACAGCTTTTGTGCTACACGCATCGTTTGGCTAACACCAAAACCAAATTTTCTTGAGGCTTCTTGTTGCAATGTACTTGTAGTAAACGGAGCCGCTGGTTTTCGAAGCGATGGTTTAACGGTGATGTTTTTAGCATCAAACATTCTACCTGAAATAGATTGAAGCAATTGGTTTGCCTCTTCCTCCGTTTTCAGATTGTTTTTAAGTACAGCATCGGCAACTTTACCATTATCAAACGCAACTTTAGCTACAACTCTAAAATAAGCTTCGCTTTTAAAATTCTCAATTTCACGCTCACGTTCAACCACCATTCGCACGGCTACACTTTGTACACGACCTGCAGAAAGCGATGGCTTAACTTTCTTCCATAACACTGGAGACAACTCAAAACCTACAATTCTATCTAAAATACGACGAGCCTGTTGAGCATTAACCAAATCAACATCAATAGTTCTTGGTTCCTCGATCGCTTTTAGAATAGCCGGTTTAGTTATTTCATTGAACGTAATTCTTTTTGTTTTTTCTGGAGTGAGACCTAAAACTTCATTTAAATGCCAAGAAATAGCTTCTCCTTCACGATCCTCATCCGTTGCTAGCCAAACCATTTCTGCTTTCTTCGCTAACTTCTTCAATTCCGCTACTCGGCTTTTTTTATCGTCGTCTACGACATAGGTAGGCGCAAAATTATTTTCGATATCGATACTTAAACCGCTCTTTGCCAGATCTCTAACGTGACCATAACTACTTTTAACGGTAAAATCTTTACCTAAATATTTTTCAATAGTCGTCGCTTTTGCAGGCGACTCGACAATAACCAGATTCTTGCTCATACGGGTACAAATCTTGCAAAAAGAAATTAATACACAACCCTCTTCTAAAATTATAGGTGTTAAAGTTCGTGTGTCAAAATGTCATAACCCCACTATTTTCATAGTTTTGTTGAGACGACATAGTGCAGAAGAATGGAAAACAACACCATACTAGAAGATAGACAGGGAGAAGTATTGCAGCGTAATAAATCCGGAAAAGGAAAAAAACTTTTCTTAGAAAGTTATGGCTGTGCAATGAATTTTTCAGACAGTGAAATAGTTGCATCTATTTTACATGAAAATGGATACGACACAACAAATGTCATTGAAGAAGCCGATTTGATCTTCGTAAACACGTGCAGTATTCGAGATAAAGCTGAACAAACGGTAAGACATCGCCTCAATTTTTTCAAATCTTTAAAACGAGCTAACAAAAACCTTCAGGTAGGTATTTTGGGTTGCATGGCCGAGCGTTTAAAAGAACAATTACTAGTAGAAGAAAAATTGGTGGATTTGGTTGTCGGACCAGATGCGTATCGTGACATTCCTGAATTATTAGAAGAAATTAATGATGGCAGAAAAGCCGTTAATGTATTGCTTTCGCGCGAAGAAACTTACGCAGACATCAACCCAGTAAAATTAAACAGCAACGGCATCACTTCTTTCATTTCCATAATGAGAGGATGCGACAATATGTGCACGTTTTGTGTAGTTCCGTTCACTAGAGGTAGAGAACGCAGTAGAGACCCCTACTCTATTGTAAAAGAAGCGCAAGATTTAGCCAACGCTGGCTATAAAGAAGTAACACTTTTGGGCCAAAATGTAGATTCTTACAGATGGAACATTACCAAAAAGGGGGAAATAATTGACGAAGAGAAAGAGGTTGTAAGTTTTGCTCGTTTATTAGAAATGGTTGCTCAAGTCGACCCTGATTTACGCGTACGTTTCAGCACATCGCATCCAAAAGACCTTACCGATGATGTTCTATACATGATGGCCAAATACGAAAACATTTGCGACTACATCCATCTACCAGTACAAAGTGGTAACAACGAAGTTTTGGAAAGAATGCACCGTGGCTATACTGTAGAATGGTATTTAGATAGAGTAGCTGCTATCAATAGAATTGTGCCTAATGCTAGTATTTCGACCGATATAATAAGTGGTTTTTGTGGAGAGACCGAAGAGCAACACCAAGGCACTTTGGAATTGATGAAAAAGGTAAAATTTTACTTCGCTTACATGTATAAATATTCTGAGCGTCCAAAAACACTAGCCGAAAGAAAATACGATGACGACGTTAGCGAAGAAACAAAAAGCAGAAGGCTTCAAGAAATAGTCGACTTACAACGCCTAAACAGTTTAGAACGCAACCAACAATTGGTGGGTAAAACTCACAAGGTATTGGTGGAAGGAGTATCGAAAAAATCGGCGGATGAATTTCATGGTAGGTTAACTCAGAATACCGTTGTAGTATTCCCAAAAGGCAATGCCGAAATAGGAAAATACGCCATGGTTCATGTACACGATTGTACCGGAGCAACACTTAAAGGAAAGCTTGTATAAATGCAAATAAAACAAGAAGAAATACGAAGAGCTAAAGCCAATTTTGGCATCATTGGCAACAATGCCGACCTTAACCTAGCCATAGAACGTGCGCTAAAAGTAGCCAATACCGATTTGTCTGTATTGATTACTGGTGATAGTGGTGTTGGAAAAGAAGCAATTCCTAAAGTAATTCATCATTTCAGTCAAAGAAGAAGCGAAAAATACATCGCCGTTAACTGTGGTTCTATACCAGAAGGTACATTAGAATCTGAATTATTTGGCCACGTTAAAGGTTCGTTTACGGGTGCTGAAAGCGACAGACGTGGTTATTTCGAAACCGCCAACAATGGCACAATCTTTTTAGACGAAGTTGGAGAATTACCACTAACAACTCAAGCCAAACTTCTTAGAGTATTAGAATCTGGTGAATTTCTTAAAATGGGAAGTTCCGCAGTACAAAAAACAGATGTAAGGATAATAGCTGCAACCAACATCAATTTTGAAGAAAACATAAAAAAAGGGAAATTCAGAAAAGACCTTTATTATAGAATTAGCTCCGTCCCTATCTCATTACCACCATTACGAGAACGGGGAGATGACATCTACCTTTTATTCAGAAAATTTTCTGCCGATTTTTCTGAAAAAACAAGGCGAGAATCACTGGTATTATCCGACGATGCTATTGAAGCTTTAAAAAGGTATGCTTGGCCAGGAAACATTAGAGAACTTAAAAATTTAGTTGAACGAATTTCCATTTTAGAGACAAAGCGAAGTATAGACGCTGAAATCATATACCGACACTTGCCTACCAGTGCATCAACTCAAATGCCCATTTTGTTTTCAAAAGAAATGGATGCTAAGAGCAATGCGGGTCTATCGGAGAGAGAAATTTTATACAAGATTTTATTTGAATTAAAAGATGACGTAACCCGTTTGAAGGAATTGGTATTCAATGCCCAAAACATATCTGGTGAAGAGAACAAATATTCGGCAACCAATTACCCGTCGTCACCCATTATAAATTATCCATCCGATCGTCAATTAAACAGCAATTCTGATTCGGAACGAGCTACATTAGACATCGTTTCAAAAGACGCATATTTAGAAGACGAAGTTGAAGACGCTCTTAATCTTGATGACCACGAAAAAGCACTCATCATTAAAGCACTTAAAAAACACGATGGAAAAAGAGCTCCAGCGGCCAAAGATTTAGGAATTTCTGACCGTACTTTATACCGTAAAATCGATCGTTATGGCATCAAACTTTAACATGGCATATTTTCTCCGACATATTTTTGTTTGGCTTATTGCTTTTAGCTTGGTAAGTTGTAGCATGTCCTATTCATTTACGGGTGCTGATATACCTGCAAATGCAAAAACTTTTTCTGTAGATTATTTTCAAAATAATTCGCCTTTAGCCGACCCTGATTATCCGCAACAATTAACAGAATCGTTAAAAGATTTAATGCTTCAGCAGTCGCCATTAAACAATGTTAGAAGCGATGGTGATTTAATGTTTAGTGGTAGCATCGATGAATTTTTTATTGCTCCAGTTAATATCTCAGGCAATGAAACAGCACAATCAAACCGATTAACTATAAGCATCTCTGTTCAATATGTAAATGCTTTTGAAGAGGAAAAGAATTTCGAGAAACGATTTTCTCGCTTTGCCGACTTTGACAACACTCAATCGTATGAAGCCTTAAAAGATGGACTTATATCAACCATCAATGAACAACTAGTACAAGATATATTCAACCAAAGCATTGGAAACTGGTAATGAATAAACACGATTTCAATCAAATATTATCGGGCAAACAAGAAGCCTCACAAGCAGATCTTTTAAGCATGGAAGCTTTGCTTAAAACCTACCCATTTTTCGGTATTGGACAGTGTTTGTATCTAGATACACTTAGGAATCAATCATCAACACGTTACGAAAACGAACTAAGTCTAAGAGCCCCCTACATCAACAACCGTCCATTATTAAAACGTGTTGACAATGGAACTTTCATTGTTCCTTTTTCAGAACCATTAATGGCAGATGTTTCTACTGATTTAGACCATGTTGCTATTGATGTTGAAAAACCGATTAAAGAAAAAAAGAAATCGAAAAAAGAAAAAAAGAAACTCAAAATAAAGGATAAGAAAAAGAGCAAATTAAAAAGCCTAGAGATTAAAGACGTTGAAACTAAAGATGCTGAAGAAAATAAAGTATCAGCCGTAGTAGACGAACTTATCATGAGCGAAAATGCAGGATTGCACATTTTGAACGATTTGCATTCGAAATCTACCGCTTCCGAAATAAAAATAGTAGACAAACTACCCGATAGCTCGCCTAACAATCTCACCGAATCCAAGGCTGTACCAAACAATTATTTAGATTGGCTAAAAAGCAAATCAAATAGTAACGCAGCAAAATCTAATGTTCCTACAGTAGAATCTCTAACTACGGTAAGTGACTTGATAGGAAGTAAAAAAGTAAAAGAAGATAAGAGTGAACAAGACTTGCTTAAGAGTTTCTTATCCAACAAATCGGCACAACGAGAAAAAATAAAAACCTATGATCCAAGTGAACAAATAAGCAAAAGCTTAGAAGAAGACTCGGACATAGTAACAGAAACTTTAGCCAAAATTTATACTTCACAAGGGCTGCATAACAAGGCAAAAAAGGTTTATGAGAAACTTATCTTGCTAAACCCAGAAAAAAGCAGTTATTTTGCAGACCTTATTGACAATATAGACAAGAATTAATTACAAATGGAAGCATTCATAACAGTACTTATCATTATAGCATGTGTTCTTTTAGCCATGATTATCCTTATTCAAAACCCAAAAGGTGGTGGATTGGATTCAACGTTTGGTAGTGCTAGCCAATTGGGAGGTGTACAAAAAACAACCAACGTATTGGAAAAAGCTACTTGGGGTCTTATGATCGCTATAGTAGTTTTATCATTAGTATCAGCTTCATTTAACGGAAGCACTAAAGCAGTTGACAACACATTCCAAGACGAATTACCAGCACAACCTGTTGCTGCACCTGTAGAAGCAGAATAATAATTACGATTACATATTTTATAAAATGTCAGTATGTCAAAATACTGACATTTTTTTTGCCTGTTAGTTTCCTTTTCTGACACTTTTTAAGCTTTTATACGGTTGGCATTGAATTCGCTCTAAGCCGAGCAAAACAAACTAATCAACCTATGTCAGTAAATATAAAACCGTTGGCAGATAGAGTTCTTATTGAACCCGCTGCAGCTGAAGAAAAAACAGCAGGAGGAATTTTCATTCCTGATACCGCTAAAGAAAAACCGCAACGCGGAACCATCGTAGCCGTTGGAAACGGAACAAAAGACGAGCCAATGACTGTAAAAGTTGGCGACACTGTATTGTACGGAAAGTACGCTGGCACTGAGCTACAATACGAAGGTGCAGACTACCTTATCATGAAAGAGTCTGACATTTACGCAATCATTTAATCATTACACTAAAACACTTTAAATCATGGCAAAAAAAGAAATCACATTTGGTCTAGACTCTAGAGACGGACTAAAAAGAGGTGTAGACGCTTTGGCTAACGCCGTAAAAGTAACTTTAGGACCAAAAGGTAGAAATGTTGTTATCGACAAAAAATTTGGCGCACCAGTTGTAACCAAAGATGGTGTATCGGTAGCGAAAGAAATTGAATTGAGCAACCCTATTGAAAACATGGGTGCACAAATGGTTAAAGAAGTAGCTTCTAGAACTGCTGACGTAGCCGGTGACGGTACTACAACAGCTACTGTATTAGCGCAAGCAATCATCAACACAGGACTTAAAAACGTTGCTGCAGGTGCCAATCCGATGGACCTTAAGCGAGGTATAGATAAAGCCGTTACAGCTATTATTGGTGAACTTAAAAATCTTTCTACTGAAGTTGGAAACGACATCAAAAAGATTGAACAAGTTGCTACCATTTCAGCGAATAATGACAGCACTATAGGTGGTCTTATCGCACAAGCGATGGAGAAAGTAAACAAAGAAGGTGTTATTACTGTTGAAGAAGCAAAAGGAACTGAAACTACTGTAGAGATTGTTGAAGGGATGCAATTCGACAGAGGATACTTATCGCCTTACTTTGTTACAGATTCAGAAAAAATGATTTCTGACCTTGAAAACCCTTATATCCTTATATACGACAAAAAGATTTCAGCAATGAAAGACCTTTTGCCTGTATTGGAAAAAACAGCTCAATCTGGTCGTCCATTATTGATTATTGCTGAAGATGTTGAAGGTGAAGCATTAGCAACACTTGTTGTAAATAAATTGCGTGGTTCTCTTAAAATAGCAGCTGTTAAAGCTCCTGGATTTGGTGACCGAAGAAAGGCTATGTTAGAAGATTTAGCCATTCTTACAGGCGGTACTGTAATCTCAGAAGAAAGAGGTTACAAACTTGAAAATGCAGATCTAGACTTCTTAGGACAGGCTGAAAAAGTTACCATCGACAAAGACAATACCACTATCGTAAATGGTTCAGGAAACTCAGAAGCTATTCACGCTAGAGTAAACCAAATAAAAGCACAAATTGAAGGCTCTACGTCTGATTACGACAAAGAAAAGCTTCAAGAGCGCTTGGCCAAATTGGCTGGTGGTGTAGCTGTACTTTACGTAGGAGCTGCAACCGAAGTAGAAATGAAAGAGAAAAAAGATCGTGTAGACGATGCTCTTTCTGCTACTAGAGCAGCTGTAGAAGAAGGCATTATTCCTGGCGGAGGAACGGCTCTTATTAGAGTTCAATCTATCTTAAATGATACGCAAGGAGCAAACGATGACGAAACTACTGGTATCGCTATCGTTCGCAGAGCTATTGAAGAGCCTTTGCGTCAAATCATTGCCAATGCAGGAGGTGACGAAGGAGCTATCATTGTTCAAAAAATCCGCGAAGGAAAAGGAGCATATGGTTACAATGCACGCACTGAAGTATTCGAAGATCTTTACGAAGCCGGTGTTATTGATCCAACCAAAGTAACTCGTGTTGCATTAGAAAATGCATCGAGCATTGCTGGTATGTTACTTACTACAGAGTGTGTAATTTCTGAAATTGAAGAAGACGATCACCACCATATGCCGCAAGGTGGAATGGGTGGAGGCATGCCTGGCATGATGTAATACTTCAAAACATATCTTAATAACAGAAACCCTACCCAAAAAGTAGGGTTTCTTAGTATAATGCCTTCTCGTCCGTCAAACCCTTCAGTTACCCTAAAAAACGAGCAATCTATCATTGAAACACATTGTTTTGCAAAATAATATTTAACAAAATTTACGTCTATATCAAAAAAAATAACAAAATTTATAGACGTACAAAACGCAAAAATCAAAATAATGAGACAAAAAAAACATGGATTGCTCCTATTGCTTTGCTTCTTTAGTATTGGCATTTGGGCACAGACTCGAACCATTTCCGGAACGGTTTTGAATGAAGAAGATAACAGCCCAATGCCGGGCGTAACTGTCATCAATCAAAACAGTAATACGGGAACCACAACAGACATAGATGGTAAGTACAGTATAAAAGTCGATGAAGTTGGAACTAAATTAAGTTTCCGTTTCATCGGCTTTTCTACAGTAGAAAAGACCGTTGGTGCCGAAAACACAATCAACGTAGGTATGGGACTAGATGCCTTAAATCTTAGTGAAGTGGTGGTAACTGGACAAGGTGTAGGTATCGACAAAAAGCGAATCGCTACAACGGTATCAACCATAACGAGTAAAGAGTTGAAAAGCATACCTGCTACTCAACTTGACCAATTGATTCAATCGAAGCTCCCTAATGCTCAGATCAAGATCTCATCTGGTCAACCAGGTACAGCATCCATAATTCGATCTAGAGGACCTGTTTCAGCCATAACCAACACTACCCCTATCATTTTCATTGATGGTATTCGTGTTGATAACTTAAACTCAAACCCTTCTTTAGGAATAGCTACAGGGGGTGCACAATCATCCGCTATTGCTGATATTCCAATGGAAGATGTAGACCGTATAGAGTACATACCTGGTGGTGCTGCAACAACACTCTATGGAGCCGATGCGGCAAATGGTGTACTGCAAATTTTCACGAAAAGAGGAAAAGCAGGTAATAACGATGTGAATTTTGAAATCCAAATGGGTGGAATTAAAGGAACAGCCGATTATTTAAAATACAAAGAGACAGCTGATCTTTACTTCAAACCTGGTTTCATGCAAAACTACCGACTTGGATTTACAGGTGGAGATGCAAAAACAAACTATTCATTCTCAGGAAATCTTTATCAAGATGATAGTTTCAATGACTTGAATGAAACCATTAGAAGAAACATGAGAACATCTCTTTCTACTCAGGTAAATGAAAAGCTTAGATATTCAACATCTTTTGCTCTTTCTAACCTAGAGTTCACTAGAGATTACAATGCCAATACAAGTTTTGCTCGATTCGGTAATTTAGAAGGTGGTAGTTATGGAGACCTAAGTACTCTTACTGCTGGCGCATTAGATACACTTAAAGAAGATCTAGCGAATCAAGGAAAGGAAACAGATCTATCTGAAGAAGTTACTCGTTTCTCTTTTTCAAATAATTTCAAATACAATATTTCTAAAAACCTTGTAGCCGTTGCAGATATAGGTGTTGATAGTAGAAACTCTGTTCAAAGAGAACACGCAAGCAACGCCATGTTGATTAGCAAAGGTTCTATCGCACCAGGAACTACTGATCAAGGTGAAATAACCATATCAGAAAGAAACTTCACCGTTATCTCTGGAAACTTCAACTTACAGCACAATTATGAAAAAGATGATTTCTCTTTCATCACAACAGTTGGGGCTCAAATCTTTAGAGAAAATGATGTTCAAAGACGAATCTTAGCTAACAGTGTAGTTGACGGATCTGTTTCAATAAACAACTCTTCTTCGCAAAAAGCTACTGACTTTTTTAGAGTTGTAACTTCTTCTGGTATTTATGTAGCTGAAAACTTTGGTTTCAAGGACAAATTATTCCTTGACTTAGGTTTACGTTTTGATGGCAACTCAGCCTTCGGTGACGAAGTAGGACTTGTTGCTCTACCAAAAATTGGGGTAGCTTACATTTTGTCTGACGCACCATTCTTTGCTGACAATGTTCCAACAAACATCATCAGCGCTGTTAAATTAAGAGCTAACTACGGACAGTCTTCTATCTTTCCTAAGCCGTTTGCCAACGATTTAACTTTTGAAGGACCTTCTTACCTAAATGAATTATCGTACGCTTTCAACAATCCAGGAAATCCTGAATTAACTTCAGAAATTGCAACGACCTATGAAATTGGTGCTGATCTTTCTGTATTCAAAAGCAAAGTGAATTTGGGAGTTACATACTACAACACAACTACAGACGGAGCTCTTTTCACTCCTCCTGCAAACCCATCGAGCGGACAAAACTCACAAATGGCCAACGTAGGGGTGATTAAAAACTCAGGGGTAGAATTATCTGCTCAAGTAAGTGTATTATCTAATAAAGACCACGACGTTACTTTTGGTGTTAGTTATAACTACAACGACAACTCAGTAGAAAGTACTGGTGGAGCGCCAGAATTTTCAGTTGGTGGATTCTCTTTCCTAGGTTCATTTGTAAAAGAAGGTATGCCGTTAGGATATCTAAGAGGAAACAGAACTACTGTTGATGCTCAAGGAAATCCTTTGGTTGAAAACCAAGCATTTTTAGGTACTACTTTCAGTCCAAGTTTTGGTTCATTTAATGTAAGCTACACTTACAAGAAAAAATTCAGCTTATTCATCAATGGAGATTACCAATGGGGTGGTCAAGGTGTAGCTGTTGATGATGTACTTAGATACTTTGGTGGCGTAAATGACGAGGGAAGAATTCCTACCGAATTGGAAAACGAATCATTTTTTGATTTAGCAAGTTACTGGGTTGAAGACACTAAATACTTAAAAATCAGAAACATTAGTACTAGTTACAAACTAGGAAATGTATATGGTTTCAAAAACGCAAGTATTGGGTTTAGTGTTTTAAATGCCTTCAACTTTGTTAGTGCAAGCTTCGACCCAGATGTATCTGGAGCAGGTATTGCAACTCAAGCCGGTTTCGCAGGTGGTGGATTCGGATTTGGAACAGAGTCAGCACCACGCATGTTTGTAGGAACCATCAAATTCAGCCTTTAAAACCGCATTTATCATGAAAAACAAAATAATTATATCCGTATTAGCACTGGGCTTATGGGCCTGTGAAACTGTTGATCCTTTTGAAGTTGTTAATCCAAATCTATCTTCAGAAAGCATCATCGGACAAACCAACTCAGCCAACACCTGGCTTAAAGGTACAGAACGCCAAAGCGCAATAGCATTCAATGGCTTTCTAACTATTTCCGAAATAGCTTCGGACAATTACCAAAACACCAATACTTTTTTCAATCAATTTCTAGATGGACTTGATATTCGTTCAGTAGACCCATCAATGAATATTGCCTTTAAAGGAATTTCAAGATTGAGAGAAACAGCAAAATTTGGTTTAGAGAAAATTGGTCCAAATGATCCTGCATATTCCGATGCAACCAAAAGTGAATTTCACTTCTACTTAGGTTTATCGTATATGTTAACGGGAGAATATTTTGAAGGTTCGCCTATCGAAGCTGCAGGCCCTGCAGTTGGTGCTGCCGATCAAATGCAATTGGCTATTGACAATTTCACCGAGGCCATAAATGCTGACGGATCTAACACCAAAGCACTTGCAGCTCGCGCTAGAGCTTACTATAACTTAGGCGATAGAACCAATGCGACAGCTGATGCTGCTGCAGTTATCAATACCGATCCTAATTTCTTGTTCTCTATTAGTTTCGACCCTGTTAATTCAACTGGAAATAACAACGGACTTACTTATACTAAAAACGAACTCCAATTAGCGCTTCAAGAAAGAGGTTCTTTTGATGATTTACAACCATTGCCAAGGTTAGATTTTGCTGATCCAAAAATGTACACCATTAACTCTAGCACAGACTCTGATGTGCCTGTACTTAAAGTTGAAGAAATGCATTTAATTCTTGCTGAAGCCAATAGTGCCGCAGGACTCGATGTATTAGCTCAACAAAACTTAAGAGATTGTAAAACAGCAATCGCAAGCAGACCAATTGTAACCTTAGACGAAACCGCAGAAGATCGTTCTGAAAGAAATCCAGGTACAAGACCCGATACAGCTGCTGTAGTAGTTGATGGAAGAAGTGGTTTAGTTAAAAATAGAGACGCCAACACAACTGTACACACCATTAGTGTAACGTCAATAAGCGATGCGATGATAGGTGTTGCTACAGGTGATGATTTATTAGAGCTAATCTATTTGATGCGTCAAGAAGTGTTCATAGCTGAAGGCCGTAGAATAATAGATATGGGAGTTACTTTCGTAATGCACGAAAATGAATTATTGCAAAACGGCAACCTAACAGGTTCAAGTTTGGGCAATCCCAACACACCACCTTTTATTAGCGCTGTTGCCGATCAATTGGATGAATTCACTTACGATCCGGTTGCACTTACAGCTAGTACTACCATCGATGTTAACAGCATAATTGTTGCAAATAAAACATCCGATTTTGTTTGTCCATTCCACTAACAGGAATTGAAATCAATAATTAAAAACCGCCCTAGTGGCGGTTTTTTTTGCTTATAATTTATTTGTAGCAATAGAAATAATCAAGTAAAGTCCAACAACAGCCTAATCAACAATTACAATTAAATGAAATACAATCGCGATTTATGTGTAGTATTTGATAACTTGTCGAAAATAATATTTTATGAAACATCTACATACGATTATATTTATAGGGTTATCCTTTGTTTTATGCGAAGTCATTTCCGCACAATCTATCACTACAGAACACAACAATTTATCTGTAGCGACTAGCCCTAATGGTGTTCTCTTTCACCAAACAGAAACAACCACTGCAGGATTGAGACACACTACCGAAAATACTGGATTAATTTTCGCTTCAGGTTTGTGGCTTACAGCAGTTAAATCGACAGGTCAATTGGCCACTTCTACCGCTACTTATAAATCTGATTTTTCCCCAGGCACAACTAATTGGGACTCTAGAGATAGTCTATCCACAATGACAACCATCACGAGCAATGCGATTGATAGCCATAAAGAAGATTACAGCAATTTTGGATACATAGTTCCAAAAACCATTCGAGATTGGCCTACACATATCACCAATAACGATGGATCAATAACACATGCGGCACCTTTTACTGACTTAAATAATAACGAATTATATGAGCCTGAATTAGGAGAGTATCCTGACATAATTGGAAATACATTCACATACATCATTTTAAACGATACCCGAGGAACAAGATTTGATTCTGAAGGCGAACCAATTGGAGTAGATGTTTATATCAGCGTTTTTTCTTGGAATATACCAACAGACGATGCTATTAGCAATACCGTTTATGCTAATTTCAAAATTATAAATACTAGCACTTCCACCTATAACAATATAAATAAAGGGTTGTTTCTAGATTTCGATTTAGGGAATTCTAATGATGATTATGTTGCTACAGATAGCACCAATAATTTTGTTTACACCTATAATGGTGATAATGACGACGATGTTACAGGAGGGCCATCAAAAGGATTTGGCTTAAACCCTCCTACTTTTGGGGCACAAGTTATATGTGGTAACCTTAGTTCTTCATTCTATTATAATATAGGAGGTGGGCCAACAGGTGATGTCTACACTCCTAACGATTATCATAATTACTTAAACAGCATATGGAAGGATGGAACTCCTTTAATTGCTAATGGAGATGGTTTTCATACACAAGGTGCTGCAACAAAGTATTTTTTCAATGGCGACCCCGTAACTGGAACAGGCTGGACCGAAGCTAGCGCAGGAAACCCACCGAACGACAGAAGAATGCTACTAGGCACCTCGGAAGGAATCGAATTCAAACCAGGCGACGTACAAAATTTCACTGTAGCTTTCAGCTACGCAAGAGACAATGCAAAAAACAACGTCGAGAATATTACCACCCTTCGCAACACCGTTGGAAGCATAGGGCGATTTTTAGATTCTGAAAAAAGTTCTATGTCAAATTACTGGAGCGATAACTTCAGTTGCCAACTGGTAGGAGTAGACGAAAATATTTCCAAATCCGTTTCCATTCACCCTAACCCAACAACCGATTTCTTGAACATAGAAAACACCAAAGAGTATGTTTCCTTCAAAATACTCTCCATCGACGGTAAAACTCTTACCG
>CAXBOO010000003.1:0-489083 GCA_963977425.1 uncultured Flavobacteriales bacterium
GTTTGGATTTCGATGAAGCAAAACAATCATCGAATGATTTTGCCATAGTTACACGATATAAAAACGTTTATTGGAAAGTAAATTGGGTGATGGATAATTCTGTTTTTGCTTGGCACATCAACACCCATAAAAAGTGCGAAGATCGTGCGAATGTAATATCCAATATGCCGATGCAAATCATCATGGATAAAATGGATGAGGGAGTAAATTTTTTCGATACCATTCGTTTAGAAGATTTAGAATAAACTAATTGGAGTTATTTTAAGTCTAACTCATTCTTTATCAATAATAATTGAAGGTGGAATAAAGCGCAATTCTATTATAGAAAAAGGTGTTGATATTCAAATTACACCGAATAATACATCGATGATTTTTCAGCCTGTTTTTGAACTAACACAAACATTTGAACTGTCGTTTTCGGGATGTCTATTCTGATAATCCTTTAAAAATAGCCACATTTATGTAGGGTTATGGCTTGTTTGAAATTATTAAGTAGAAATTTTCAAAAATCAGAAAATACAATTCAAGCGCCTTTTCGTAAATGCAGTTCTTATTTGAAAAAATTAATATGAACTTCAGTCAAGTTGCATTATTTCTGGTATTGTTTGTTGTTACCAATGTTCTAAAAGCACAAGAAAAACCATTTTTCACATCAGAATGGGATAAAGGATATAGACTCAGCAGCAGCGACGGAAGTTTCAAAATGAAATTTGGTGGAAGAATTCAAGAACAATGGTCGTTTGTAGGGCAAGATAATGCCATGAACACTTTGTTTGGTGAGGTTAACAACCGTTCAGAATTAAGACGTATCCGTTTTTACAACTCAGGAACAATATATCAGTCGGTGCAGTACAAAGTTGAATTCGACTTCGCAAATGGCAGAGCAACCGTTACCGATGGTTTTATTCGTTTAACAGACATTCCTGTTGTTGGAAACATTCAAGTTGGACATTTTAAGGAGCCCTTCAGCTTAGATATGATGAACAGCAGTAACGATATGACTTTTTTAGAACGTGCTCCTGTAAGTGCCATAAAGAAGCAGCGTAACAATGGTTTGTTGTTGTTCAACACGGTACTTGATAAAAGAGCTACGTGGGCAATGGGTATTTATCATAATACCGATAAGACAGGTAAGTCGATGGATGAAGAAAAATTCAACCTAACAGGTAGGGTAACGGCATTGCCTTTCTACGAAAAGGAAAACAACAAACTGTTGCACCTAGGTTTTGCTTACAGTCATCGAAATCCTTCGGGCGACGAATATTCACTAGAATCTAGTGCCGAGGCTCATTTAGCTCCAGAATATGTAAGTACAGGTGTCATAGTAGGGGCTACTTCTAGCAATATGGCAGGCGGAGAATTGGCTTTGTTGTGGAACAGTTTATCATTCCAAACCGAATACATTTCATCGTCGGTACAGGCAGCTGCTGGAGATTTTACTTTTTCTGGTTACTCAGTAGAAGCGGCTTATTTTCTTACGGGTGAGCATAAGAACTATTCAACTAAAGTGGGCTTTTTTAAACGAGTAACGCCCAATAAAAACTTCAGTCCTAAAGATGGTAATGGTTTCGGAGCGCTAGAAGTGGCCTTCCGTTACAGCAATTTAGATCTTGACGATGAAGCCATAAATGGTGGGGTTTTGAATGATTATAGCTTCGGATTGAATTGGTATCTAAACCCTGCTACTCGTTTTAGCGTAAATTACACGTTGGCGCAATTGGAGGATGTTGGCAATGCAAACATTACGCAAATGAAATTCCAAGTGGCCTTCTAACCCTAACAACATATGAGAACACAACTTTTTCTTTTTGCTATTTCAGCAACGTTATTAATTACAGGTTGCAAGAAAAAGGCATCCATACATGTATCGGGTAGTACTACTGTGCTTCCGGTAGTATCTACCGCAGCAGAAAAATATAAACTCATTCATCCATCGGTCAACATCATTGTAAATGCTGGCGGCTCAGGGGTTGCTATCAATCAGATTGGCGAAGGAAAAGTTACCATTGGTATGGCTTCGCGTAACATTACCAGCGATGAAATCAATCAATACCCTAATGTTCAATTCAACACCATTTCCATTGGTAAAGACGCTGTAGTACCCGTAGTTTCTTCAGAAATTTTTGAAGCAGGTATTGCATCGCTCACCTTAAATCAAATAGCCCAAATTTACAAAGGCGAAATACGCAATTGGAGCGAAGTAGGTGGACCTGACTGGGAAATTCTCTGTGTAGATAAAGAAAAATCTAGAGGAACACGTCATGTTTTTATGGCGGCAGTTATGGGCGATAAAGAAGCCGATGCCCCAGGTGCAGATTTGGTTTTGGGTTCTAACAACGAAGAACAAACAGCCATTGTACAAAGCAATGCTGCCATTGGTATGCTCTCTAACGCTTGGCTCAGTAACGATGTTGTAGGTCTCAATATCATCATGCCCGATAGCAGCATAGTAGCTCCATCGTTAGAAAATATCATAGCAGGGAAATACCCTATAACTAGAGATTTGCTGATAGTTGTTGATGGCGAGCCAAAAGGCGAGTCTAAAGAATTTATAGACTATTTATTGAGCAGCGAAGGACAAAAGATAGTGGAAGAAGCAGGCTATGTCAGCATCAACCAATAAAATAGGCAAGGGCTATGTCGTAGGTAGTACGCTTCTAAGTGCCTTCATTGTACTGCTTATACTTGTGGTGTTGATTGCCAATAGCTGGAGCGCAGTGTCGGCTAATGGTTGGTCACTGTTGTCATTCAAATGGAATCCACCCACCCAACAATTCGGAATACTTACCATGTTGTACGGTACAATACTGGTTACTTCCATCGCATTATTTTTGGCCATTCCTTTGGGCATATTTACCGCCTTTTTTACCAGTGAAATATTGCCGAGCAAATACCGCATCTTGGTGAAATCTATGTTGGAGTTATTGGCAGGCATTCCATCCATTATCTACGGATTAATAGGCGTTGCTTTTTTAAGCATTTGGGTGCAAAATGTGTTCGATTTGCAAACGGGGCGTACTTTTTTAACGGCGGGCGTTTTACTGGCCATTATGATACTGCCTACTGTAATTACCCTTACCGATGATGCCCTTCAGAACGTACCCGATAAATACCGCGAGGCTGCTTTGGGATTAGGCTTGTACAAATACGAAGTTGTAAAATATGCTTTGTTGCCGATAGCCAAACGCAATATAGTGGGTGCTATTCTGTTGGCGTTTGGTCGAGCAATGGGCGAAACCATGGCCGTAATGCTGGTAATAGGAAGTTTGGATAAGATGCCGCAACCGTTTTACAATGTGCTTTCTTCAGGGCAAACCATTACATCCAAACTAGGGCGCGAAATTTCAGAATCATCCTTTGGTTCGGTGCATTTTAGTGCTATGATTTTTATGGGTTTGTTGTTGTTGTCCATAGTAATGGTATTGACCATAGTGGCACAACGCAATTTCAAAACAGAAGACCGATTGTATGACTAGACACAGGAACAATTTGCTTTTTAGTGCTTTTGCTTACGCAGCCGTGGCATTTTGCGGGGCAGTGCTCATATTTTTGTTTGGTGTTATAATCTGGAAGGGCATTTCAGCCATCAGCTTCGACTTCCTTTTTTCTCCCTCTCGTAATTTTGGGGCAGAAGGCGGAATCGTTTATCAGATTTTGGGTAGTATTTTGTTGGTGCTTACTTCGGCACTCATTAGTTTTCCTATGGCACTCGGTACAGCTCTATTCAAAAGCGAGTACTTAACCAACCATAGGTGGCAAAAAATAAGCAACATCCTTATTTATGGTCTCAATGGAGTGCCATCAGTATTATTTGGTGTTTTCGGACTCATCTTTTTTGTCAACATTCTTGGGACTGGTATTTCGTGGTTTGTGGGGGCAATAATTTTAGCCATCATGATTCTTCCTACTATAATCTTATCTGCATACCAATCCATCAACAGCATACCGACCATATACAGAGAAGGAGCACAAGCTTTGGGATTTACAAAATGGAAAGTCATAAAAAAAGTATTGTTGCCTCAGGGTATAAATGGAGCTATTACTGGTTTGCTAATAGGCATGGCTAGAGCTATAGGCGAAACAGCTCCCATTATGTTTATAGCTACGGCTTTTTCGGGGGTAGATGTTCCGAGTTCTTTGTTAGAACCTGTAGCGGCTTTACCTACCCATATTTTGGCTTTGGCTCAACAGGCCACCAACCCAAATGCACTGCAAAATGCTTGGGGAGCCAGTTTTGTACTTATCTTACTGGTGATGACATTCAGTATATCGGCATTATTTATCCGCATTAGGCGTCAAACAATTTCTCAGCGATGAACAAGCAAGCATCAAAAATAGATCTGTCCAATACCCACATACAAAGTAAAAGCTGTATATCCGTTTCCGATTTCCATGTTTGGATCAAAGAAGCTCATATTTTGAACAATATTCAACTCAATTTTCCTGAAAATCAAATCACCTGCATCGTTGGTCCTTCAGGCAGTGGTAAGTCAACCCTTATACGAAGTTTGAATAGAATAAACGACGATGTACAAGGGCTTACAACCAAGGGGAAAGTGTTGTTCGATGGTCAGGATATTTACGACAAAAGCGTGGATGTGGCCAAGCTCAGGAGCGAAGTGGGAATGGTGTTTCAGAAACCCTGTATTTTCCCGAAATCGATCAGCGAAAATGTAGTATTTGGTGTGCAACAACAGAAGAAATTATCCAAAGCCAATAAAGAGCAAATTGTAGAAGAGAGTTTGAAAGAAGTAGCACTATGGGACGAAGTTTCGATGCGACTAAACGACAAAGCAAGTGCTTTATCAATAGGGCAACAGCAACGCTTGTGCATAGCCAGAACTTTGGCCTTAAAACCAAAAGTTATTCTGTTGGATGAGCCAACATCGTCATTAGATCCAGTTTCGACTAGAGCGATAGAAGACATGATGTTGAAATTGAAGGAGCATTACACCTTGGTGTTTGTAACCCATAACATACAACAGGCAAAACGCATAGCCGACAATCTTGTATTTGTTTGCGATGGCAAGGTGATAGAGCAAGGTCAGGCATCCAGAATGTTTTACAAACCTACAAGTCCAAAGACAGCGGCTTATCTCAATACAGAATATTGCGAATGTTGATTTTTATGATCTGCTACTGGAATGGCTTCATGGATTAAGAATATACTTTTAGAATCAATGGCTGTACTTTTTTTAAGAATCTAGGAAAGCGACACATCTATAAAAGCTACCTTTGGGCATGTCTTTTTCAATACTTGGTATACCCGCACCGTTACATTCTATTCTTCAATCAAAAGGAATAGAAAAACCGTATCCTATTCAAGAAAAAGCGATTCCAGCGATAGCATCGGGTAAAGATGTTATGGGGGTTTCGCCTACAGGTTCGGGAAAAACACTTGGGTATGTTTTGCCGGTATTGATGAAGTTGCAAAAACTACCGAAAGCAAAAAACAGAAACATTCAGGTATTGGTTATGGTTCCTACAAGGGAGTTGGCCGTACAGGTAAAAGATGTTTTTCAGCAATACGGAGGAGCGCTCGACCGTCCGATTAAAAGCATGGCTGTTTATGGTGGAGTATCCATCAATCCACAAATGAAAAATTTGATGGGTGTGGATGTGCTTATTGCTACGCCAGGTCGATTGTTGGAACTGATAGATAATAAGGCATTGCAATTGTTGTCTACCGAAGTATTGATATTGGACGAGGCCGATAAAATGCTGAATCAGGGTTTTGAAGGAGAGATGAAACAAGTATTGGCTTTGTTGCCAAAAAGACGTCAGAATTTGCTTTTTTCAGCCACTTTAAACGATAAAGTAGAGAGCATTACCAAATTGGTATTGCACAACCCCGAAGTTGTAAAGGTTGACGATGATGTTAATGTCTTAGAACTCATCAAACAAACGGCTTATTCGGTATCGGCTGATAAAAAAGGGGTTTTGCTGCGCGATCTTATCAAGGAGAAAGAGATGAAGCAAGTATTGGTATTTACTGCTTCAGGTTTTAAAGCCGACCACATAGCCCATAAATTGCGTAAAAACGGCATAAAAGCCGAAGCCATACACGGTAAAAAAAGCCAAGGAAACAGAACCCATGTTTTGCAACAGTTTAAGCAGGGACAGATTACAGCGCTTATTGCCACCGATATATTGGCGCGTGGTATCGATATCCAGTTTTTGCCTTTTGTAATCAATTACGAATTGCCCCGTTCGCCAAAAGATTTTGTGCATAGAATTGGGCGTACAGGTAGAGCCGAAAATCCAGGTGAAGCCATCACGATGTTCAGTGCTGAAGAAGAGGCACATTTTAGAGTGATTCAGAAAAAAATGGGACGCTGGGTAAATGTGGTTAATGTAGATTAAAGTGTCTTAAATAGCGCTTATAGTTTTTTATTGTTAGATTAGGATGTGTTTTCTTTGATGGGGGCATAGCGCTAATTTTATTTTGATGACACGACTTTTGATTATTGGATTGATCTTATTTTCCTCTCATTGTATTTATTCTCAAAAAGTCTTTTCTGTTGATTACGAAAACCAAGCTGATTTGAAAATATACTTTACTGATTATGAAAACCAAGCTGGTTGGAAAAAATCATCAAAGAAGCACTTGATGTATTGATATAAACATTCGAGAGTTTATTTACTTACTTGATAAAGGCTGTTCGAAGTATTGAACTGTAAATATTAGGTCTACAAAATTTCATCATAACACAATAAACTAAATGGATATGTTAACGAATAAAGAATTGGTTATTGAATTTGCTAAGGCATGGAATAATTTGGACTCATCTTTTATTAGTGAATTGATGGATGAAGATTTTCATTATGCATCGCAATGGGTGATGAATGAAATAGATAATAAATCTGAGTATTTGAAATATTTGGACAATAAATTTAGTGCAATTGCCAAATCTGAAGGTAGTTTGGTTGCTGAATTAGGGATGTCGGGCCGTAATTATTGCTTGGTTTTAAGTCAGGTTCAACGAGGAAGTACGAGTAAAGTAACGTTCTTAATCACAACAAAAAACGGAAAGCTTGTAAGAGCTGATACATGTAAGATACCAACGCCAGAAAGTATTAAATTACTAAATGTAGTACCCAGATAAATGTTTCAATTTCAAGGTGTTTGATTCATTCATTCTTGAATCTATGCTGGTAGCCAATTTTTTAGAGAGGAAGGAAGGATATGTTTTGCGAGTAGAATTCGTAAAGGGTAGTAGTAAAGGTACGAAAATGCAGGCATTTAAAAGTTGGTATAGCCGAATGTGCTGAGGTTTTCATAGGATACGCAAATATTTAATATGATATTGACTTACAGTACATCTAGTAATTATTGGGTCATGCTCGACCAGAGATATCGATGATTTACACGCATGTGGCTCGAAAAGATTTGCTATCAATACAAAGTCCATTAGACCTTGCTGTGGGATGAATGAAGTACGATAAAGTGGAACTAAACTCCCGCTTATCCCGAAAGGGTAACGCTAAATGATTAATTTTAGTCGCACTATAACTAGTTGGCAGCAATAAAAAAAATCAAAGCGCATTGGAATTTAATAAAGAAAAGTACAAAGTCTACACTTGGAAAAATTGGATGATGCTACATTGGATTTTAAATCCTGGTTTATCAATAAACGAATTGATTTTAGGACAAAGAATACCAAAGGTCAGTTTGGAAGATAAAACAATTGACAAGCCAAGAAATGAAAGAACACTTGTTCCTTGTCCTAATTGCGATACACTTCACGATGGGAGAACTTGGTCAAAAGAAAACGGAACTGCTTTTAAAAATTGGTTCGGACTTTATTGCAAAAGCTGTGGGAATATCATTCCTTGTTTGACTAACGGATTGAGTTTTTTAATTCTTGCAATTACTTTTCCAATTTGGGGTTGGTTTAGAAAAAATCTAAAAGAAAAATGGTTAAAAAAACAGCCAAACCGATATGAAAATATTGACATAAAACATATTCCGAATTCATTTGACAAAAAGAGTTGGATAAAAACAGGACTGAGTTGGGGAGCATTTATGTTTTTGGTTATGTCAATCGGATATCCATATTTTGACGGAGAAGAAATAACGTGGAAAACTTTATTGTTGGGACTTGTAATTTGGACAATTGGCGGACTTGGATTTGGTTACACGATGAACATGTATTTAGAAAGAAAGAACAATCAGTAAGGTTAGAAACTAATTTAGTGTAAACCCTGATCTATAACTTCTGTAAACCATGTCCCTTTACATACATAATATGAACAAATACATTCAAACTTTTCTACTTTCTTGTGTAATGTTAATTTCTACTAATCTAATTGCTTCAAGCAGTCTTGAGTCTGATAAGTTAATAAATGAAAGAATCGTTAATAGACTAGATTCAGGTGATGTGCTATTCATTGAGTATTGGAGCAATGATTCGGTTTTCTCGTATCAATTGATGAAATTAAATGATCATTGGAAACTATATAAAGAGCTTTCTAGGTCTGTTACGTTAAGTTTTAAAAAAGGAGATGCAAGTATGAAAGTAGCTTCAAAGTTTAAAAAAAGCTACAATATCAAATTCGGACAAGAATACAATTCAGATTTATTTGACTCTTTGTATGTTCCTGCAGGAATTAAACAAACTTCTTTAATTGAAATGGCCTTAGATTCAGGCACCATTTATCAAAATTCAATCTCAGAAAGAGTTATTGGATTCATAAATATGATAAATGCTAAAGGAGCCATTCCTAGTGGGTGTGGAATGTATTATGGACCCTATGTTAACATACATATTCAGGTAAATTCTAAATCTAAAAAGATTAAAATCCCTGAACGGATTGAAGTACCAAAAAGGGACTTTGTTGCTTTTCTTACTTATATTGAAAAATAACGTGTGCCAACAATAGCTATAAAACATACGGGCGGAACTTGTAGTCTAAGCCCTACTCTTCGCACAACCTTTAACTTCTGTAAACCATGTCCCTTTATATACATACAAAAGTATTAGGTTACGCTTTTATGCTTGGTTCGAATTTGGTGTATATTTACATCAAGTTACAATATTATGTCAAGACAAAGTATTTCATTTACAGAGCCCAATGATGAATGGTTAAAGAACCTTATTGCCAATAAGGAATATTCAAGCAAGAGTGAGATTGTTAATGATTTGATTCGTCAAGCTAGAAGTCAACAAAAACAAATTGACTGGGTTCGATTAAAGCTAGATAAAGCTGAGTCGAGTGGTTTCACCGGTGATAGCCGAGAAGATATCTTAAAACAGTCCAAGGATTCACTAAATGCCTAATTATAGATTAAGCAACGAAGCCAAGAATGATTTAGTAAGGATTCATCGGTATGGATTTCAGAGCTTTGGAGAAAATCAGGCTGATAAATATTTTAATACGTTTTTTGAATATTTCGAAATTATAGCTGAACGACCGCTATCGTTTGAATCGGTAGATTATATTAAAAGTGGGTATAGACGATGTGTTTGTGGATCAGATAATATTTACTATCGAATTACAAATGGAGTCGTAGAAATTATGGCAATACTTGGAAGTCAGGTCACGAATTTAATTTTCTGAAATAAAGAATAAATACATTGCAAGCTTAGGATAGCTATATTGTATATCTAACGGAATACGCGCCATACACAAACAATTAGCGATAATATAAAACGATAAATAATGAATATGAAATCACATCTGATTTTGATAGTGTTAACAACATTCTTAACAATTTCGTGTAATAAAGACGACGACACAGTTTCAGAAACCCCAAATGATAATGAATTGCCTACAAGCATTATTCTGAAATACATTCCATCCGGAACGTTTACAATGGGTGGTACTACAGCTCAAAATGATGCATCCGAAGTAACCGTAACTCTATCTGCATTTCAGATTTCGGAAAAAGAAATAACGAATCAGCAATACATTGATTTTTTAAATGAGGCTTATGCTGACGGTTGGATTGAAGTTACTGAAGAGCAATTTCAAGACCCGTGTGGTATGTATACTGAATATGCTTTAAAAGGAATTGGAAATGCTCCAAATGAAGGTCAAATATTTGTACAGTTTGGAGAAACTGGCGGATGTACAAGTGATGGACATACCGAACACATTGATAATAAAAGTTGGATATCCTTTAATTCATCATCGAATACATTTGAACTAATAGATCAAGCAAAATCAGATTGGCCTGTGAATTGGGTAAGATGGTATGGTGCTAAAGCCTTTGCCGAATTTTATAACGTGAGTTTGCCTACAGAAGCCCAATGGGAATATGCAGCAAAAGGAGGACAAATGTATAATTACCCAACCGATGACGGGACGTTAACCATAACGAAAGCAAACTACAATGGAGATACTCCTGGTGTATATAATCCTGACGGGCATTCGGTAGCAGTTGGGTCTTACCTTGCCAATCCTTTTGGTCTTTATGATATGGGGGGCAATGTTTGGGAGTGGTGTGAAGATTATTATGATGCAAACTTCTATTCTGAAGGAGCTATCGACCCATTGAATACTACTGCGGATGCCGAAGGTAAAAGAGTAAGACGTGGAGGCTCTTGGAATTACCACTCAGCTACCCTTTTAACATATGCAAGAGCTTCAGATTTTGAAAACCGAGGAAATAATCATTTCGGATTTAGAATAGTGAAGAATTAAATACAATCGCCAACAATAGCTGTTCATTGCGAAAATATGAGCCGAATCGTTGTTGTCAACTATATAAAAAGTAAAACTTCTAATGATTACATGAACAATGTTAAGATTGTAAATCGGAAATTAACTACCCATGAATCCAACAGAATGGATAAAGGGTTTGATGAGCTATATCATGAGGAAGGAATTGAGTTAGAAAGCTATGAAAAAGTTAGTTTTGTCGCTGAAATAGAAAATAGATTTATCGGATGCTCATCAGGGTTAGCATTTAAGAACGGAGAAAATTATTCTGGTTGGTTTCACTTGACAGATCTGTTTGTAGAGAAAGGAAATCGATCTAAAGGTTTTGGGAAATTACTATTGCAAACAACAGAAATGCAAATTACATCTTTAGGTATCAAGCACATATTTCTCTGGACTTCGGGAGAGAAAGCAATAAAGTTTTATGAGAGACAAGGATATAAGAAATTCTCAGAAATGGAAAGTTGGTATTCTGACGGAAGCAGTCGGGTTGGGTTAAGAAAGAATTTATCTGCAATATCAAGACCTTAGTAAAGAAAAAAGCACAACTTTTAATAGGGATGGTTGAATTTGTGAAATGTTTGTTTCAATGGATAGTCTTTTTTTTTTGATTAAAAGAATACAAGCGACAACTTGAATTTGGAACGGAAAATAAAAACAGTTGACCACATTGGATATTAAAATCGGCGAATTATAAGTTTAGTGAATAGAAACCATTTTACAAAAATATATTCAACCAAATCTGACCAAGAACTACGAAGTATTCTAGAGAGTTTACTTCACGTAGATGACGCCAAACGGGCAGCAAAATGGATACTTGAAGAACGTGGCGAGAAAACAGATTATCAACCTCCAAAACAAGCATTAAAAAATGCTAACCAAAAGTCACCTAAACTATGGGGGTTTGGCAATGAAAAGATTGACAAAATTCAAATGCTGGTACTTGGTGTAGTGCTCATTTTTATGGCATTTTATTTCAATTTTTCAAACCTAATGACAACTCAAAACTCCCTAATCGCATTGAGAGGGACTATAAAGAGTTCCGAAATTCTAGTAGAGAATGTGTCGTTTAGAGGGCGGTTTGGTATAGAAAGGAAAAGTAAAAGAGCAACTTTGTATTTCAGTTTATATGAGCACCAGAAATTGTTTGAACTAGTCGAGAATATTGGTCAAAATATAAGACATGAAAAGTTTGAGCGTTTTTCTAAATCACTAACAAAATCACATTCAATAGCCGTTTGGATAAACAAATCTGACCGAGATAAATTCAATCCTAAAGTATTTCAAATTGATGTGAACGAGCGAACAATTTTGGATTTTGAAACAGTAAAGTCTCGATACAATGGTATTTTTGTTTGCATGATGTTGATAGGGGTAGGATTGTTAAGTTTTACTCTGTTTAGCAAGTATCCAAAACAAATGCGGAAAATTATAGGGCTTCAATAAATAACTATTTTTCATTGAATTTTCTAAATACATTCACATTGGAAATTGGAGCAATAATTAGCTTTATTTCCAGCTGAATAATACCAAAATGATAATAGACCAAGAACAAAAATTTAAGGAAGTGCTTTCAAAAATTAAAGGAAAAGTTAATGAGCAAAGCTTTTTTAATACTTTTTTAGAAGTATTTCCTGATGTTTGGAAAGATCTTAAAACTATATTTTCAAAGTTTAAGAGAAGCAAACAATTTGGGCAAACAATTCCGATGCCAAATCCCGAAGTTACTTTACGTAAAGAAATCCGGAAATGGTTGAGGCAGCAAGAAAATATATCGTGATTTACTATAGACGCAAAAACAAAAATAACGTCCAATTTTCGAGAAAATCAATCAAGTAGTTAAACAGTAAAAAAAATAGTTAGAGCATAATTCTAAGCCGTAAGCAAGTGTAGACTACGGTGCAACAATAGTCATAGGTTTATCGATCACAAAAAACAGTGATTTCCTTGCCCTGCTTGTTTTTGGTCATGAATTATAGATAACATCTACACTTTTTTACTTAGAGAAGAATGGCGTCTTCTACGACTTGGTTATGAATATGTTAGCTGAATAATGATGCTTGTTGGATTGTGGAGCATTAAAAACTTTACCACCTCAAAAAAATTCTATACGGTATCCTTTCGAATTAAAAATATCATTTTCCGCACTATATTTATGCACTAACCCTTACTTACAATTCAATAAATAATCAAATTCTTTAACTATTACTTAAGGGTTAATTGTATATGAGATATTTAAAAAACATTTTTGTTGCATTACTTATTGCGTTACCCTTATCGAATTTTGCGCAATCTATCTTAAATGAAAAAAGCCTTGATAAAAAACTAAAGCAATTGCAAGAAGCCACACAAACGGTTGGTTTTTCTGTTGCAGTAGTAAAAGGGAATGAAGTTATTTACGCTAAGGGTTTTGGATTTAGCGACCTCGAGATAGGACATAAAGTCAATGAAAACACGTTATTTCCAATAGGTTCAAGCTCAAAAGCATTTACCACAGCCTTGCTTGGTATTATGGAAGATGAAAAAGGATTAAAATTTACTGACAGTCCTAGAAAATATCTTCCAGAATTAGAGTTTTATAACGACGAGTTAAACAATACCGTTACCATTTTGGATATGGTAAGCCACAGAACAGGCTTGCCACGACACGATTTTTCATGGTATTTATTTCCATCAGAAAGCAAAGACACTTTATTGGCTAGAATACAATACCACGAACCATTTACAGGAATTCGAGAGCACTGGTATTACAACAATTTCATGTATTTGGCGCAAGGCTTAATAACCGAAAAACTTACGGGTAAAAGCTGGGAAGACAACATTCGTGAGCGTTTTTTCAAACCTCTTAAAATGGAGAGGTCTAACTTAACCATCGATGAATTAGTGGCGCAAGACAATGTTTCTAAAGGGTATGCATTGCAGAATTTTGAAACGAATGAAGTAATGCCCTACTACAACATTGCTGCAATAAGTCCTGCAGGAAGTATCAACAGTAGTGTTAGCGAAATGGCTAATTGGCTTAAAATTTGGCTTAATAATGGAAAATTAAACGATGAGCAAATATTGCCTGCAAAATATGTGGAAAAAGCAGTGAATCCATTGATGTTGATTGGTGGTGGTATTTCGGATCCGCAATTTCCTAGTCAACATTTAAACAGTTATGGTTATGCTTGGTTTACATCATCATACAAAGGGCATTATCGATTAGAACATGGTGGAAATATCGATGGTTTTTCAGCCAATGTTGCACTCTTTCCATCCGATAAAATAGGCATAGTTGTTTTGTCTAATCAAAATGGTTCTGCCTTACCAACCTTGGTAAGAAATGCTATTTCTGATGAAGTGTTTGATGTTGAAAAAACAGATTGGAATGGATATTACAAAAAGAGAATAAGCAAGCTGAAAAAGCAACTAAAGGACAAGAAACAAAGTGAAGAAGACAGTAAAGTTTCTGCTACGACACCTTCACACAGTTTGGTAGAGTACACGGGCAAATATTCGCATAAGGGGTATGGTTCGTTCCAAATAGAGCTTATTAACGATTCGTTATGGGCAAATTTCACTAGAGAAAAAGCTTTTTTAGGGCATGTTCATTACGATGTTTTTAAGCCATATCTAATAAGTAACAATAAAATAAGCAACGAAGGCATTGGATTCAATATGAATTTTCTAACCAACGATTTGGGCGATATAGAATCGGTTAAACTTAAGTTAGAACCTACATTAGAACCACTTGTTTTCAGTAGAACGCCTTTAGAATTAGCCATTTCAAGTGATGATTTGAACAAGTATGTTGGGCAATACATACTTTCAGGTGCCGAACTGTCTATTTCTATTAAAGCAGATTACCTAACATTACTAGTTCCTGGACAACCCGAATACACCTTAATACCTATCAAGGAAAATGAATTTTCTATCAAAGGCATTACAGGGTACAAGGCTGAATTTAAGATGAACGATGGCAAGTATAATTTAGTCTTGCATCAACCAAACGGTGTATTTACGGCTGTAAAAAAATAAGCATGATTTTAAAAAAGTACCTCTTCATAGCAACGTTATTCTGTCTTGTGTCGTGCAATTTCGATAACAACACACTTTACGACATAGTGATTGAAAATGCAAGAGTTATAGATCCAGAAACCAATACGGATGAAATTTTGAACGTGGCTATTTCGGGCGATAAAATATCCGAGATAAGCAAAAAGCCACTGAAGGGGAAAAGAACAATTGATGGTACCGGTAAAATATTATCTCCTGGATTCATTGATTTGCACGCTCATGGTCAAACCAATACCGAAAACGAATACCAAGCCTTCGACGGTGTTACAACAGCTTTAGAATTGGAAGTTGGCATCGATTCTCTCGTTGAGTATTACAACTCAAGAAAGGGAAATGCGTTGCTTAATTACGGAGCTTCGGCTTGCCATTTGGCGTATAGAAACAAAGTTATAGCTAACAATGATCGGGTTTATAAAAGCATTTTCGAAGAGCTTAAAGACTCGGTGGCGGAACTGCAATTGCCAAAAGAAAAATTCCAAAAAGTTAGAGACAAACTCAAAGAAGCAATCAACCATGGTGCTATCGGTATAGGTATACCTGTAGGGTATTTGCCCAATGCATCGATAGAAGAAATTGCCGATGTGTATGCCTTTGCCGGTGAGTTGAATATGCCTGTTTTTACACATGTTAGAGAAGGCGGAGCCATATCGTTTCAACAAGCCATTTCCGATGCTATTTTAAATGAAACGCAACTGCATATTTGTCACCTAACCAGTATGGCTAGAAAAGACGTTGACTTTTGCTTGAAAGAAATTGAAAAAGCGCAAGCCTTGGGCTTTCCTATTACCACAGAACTGTATCCATACACAGCAGGAAATACCGAAATAGGTTCGGCAATCTTCAACGATGGTTGGCAAGAGCGATTGGGATGTACTTATGAAGACTTGCAATGGGTTGAAACCAACGAACGTTTAACTCCTGAAACATTTGCGAAGTATAAAAAACAAGGAGGATCGGTCATCATTCATATGATGAAAGAAGATTGGGTGGATCAAGTAATGGCCTCCAAAATATCCATGATAGCCAGCGATGGGGGAGAATATTCGCCTTCAGGTCACCCAAGAGCGGCTGGTACCTTCAGTAAAATCATACGGGAATATGTCAATGAGAAAAAATTGATAAGCATAAACAGTGCAATCAATAAGATGACTTTGATGCCGGCAAACGTATTAGAAAACGTAGTGCCTGAAATGAAATTAAGAGGTCGAATTCAAAAAGGATGTTATGCCGATTTATTGCTTTTTGATCTTGCTAAAGTGAAAGATAATGCAACATACAGCAATGGTTTTGTCAAGTCCTCTGGTATGGAATATGTGATTGTAAACGGTGCTGTATTGATTGAAAATGGTGTTTTGCAAGCCAATACGTTTCCTGGTAAAGGAATTAAAAGCAGTATGAAGTTATGAAATCAGTAACCGTATTGGGTTGTGGAATTATTGGATTAACTACGGCCATTAAACTGCAAGAGAAAGGACATCGAGTAACCATTGTAGCCAAAGAGAATTACAATAAAACTCTATCGAGTAAAGTGGGCGCTATTTGGTTTCCATTCGAAATTCATCCTAAAGTAAAAGCCAACAAATGGGCTTCTCTAGCTTATAAAGAATATCAATTGGATGAAAAAGAAAACAATGGAGTAACTTTTATACCATTTATTACGGCCTACAACAGTGAAAGCAATACCGATTGGATTCAGCAATTGCCTAAAGGAGCTGTTAAAGAAGCATTGCCATCCGAAATTCCAAAAGGCATCGAATCGGCTCATATATCGATAGTGCCATTAGCGGAACCACCCTTGTATTTACCCTACTTGTTCCAACGTTTTATTGATAACGGTGGCGTATTTAAACAGCAATCGATTTTTAGCCTTGAAGAAGCATCAACTTTGAATGAATGGATTGTAAACTGTACTGGCTTAGGGGCAAAAGAAATATGCAAAGATGAGGATTTGCAGCCCATGCGTGGACAAATTTTGCGTTGCAATAAAATGAACATTCCTTCCTGTGCCGATTCTACTAAAAAAGGAGCGCTGAGTTATGTTATCAATCGTAGTGAAGACTGTGTTATAGGTGGAACAGACTATGAAAACGATTGGAATATTAATGTTGAAGTAAGCGACACCAATTTGATTGTAAATCGGCTTTTGGCCAATGGGATTTCACAAGAAAAACCCGATATTATAGAAGAAATAGTAGGCTTAAGACCCAAAAGGAGTGCGGTTCGTTTTGAATTTGATGATGATTATTCGAATGTGTTTCATAATTATGGTCATGGGGGAGCAGGTTTTACTGTCGCTTGGGGTTGTGCAATTGAACTTGCTGAGTTACTATAATAAATGTTGTGTAGCATATAAAAAAAATAAATGCCAATCAAAAAATTTCAGATAACCAATGAGAATTTAATTTTCATTCAAAAAAAAAGAAGGTCTTTTAATTACACTAGATTATTTGGTCCTTTCATTTGCATATTGCTAAACCTAGCATTTGTTAACTCATTTGGTTTAGAATTAATTGTGTCGATTACACTTTTTTCTGTTCTAACTATTTTAACGACAGCTTTTTGTATTGTATTACCAAAAAAAGCAATTAACAAGTTAGATAAACTTGTTACTAGTTTTGAAATAGGGAATGATTTAATCGATTTTCAAAGTCTAAATGAAAAAACATCAATACCTAAGCAAAACGTAATTACAAGAAACACGGTCATTAAAATTATTAATAAGGATCACGTAGTGAACGAAATAGTATATGATGGGAAAGTTTATCATATAGTCATGGACTATTTTCAAACTGAAATTGGAGATTTTATTGATATTTTAAAACAAAAATAAATAAGATACACAACATAGACGATAGTTTGTATATCTATATACAGAGCTTTCAAATTTTTATCAATTTTTTTTACTGAAATTGTTTTGGAATTCAATGAAGAAATGAAGTGAATTAGTAACTCGAATTATTAGTGTAGGTGTTTTGTGGTCATTTATTCTAGTTTTGGCTACTTAAAATAATGTTTAAGCAATATGGTGCTCTGGGTGAATATTGTGTGTTTTGAATGTTGTGTATGATGAAAAAGATATTAAAACGAATTGTTATAGGTGTGTTTATATCAGCTATTGTTGGATTAATTGGATATGCCATATTTCCTAACCAAGTTAAATCAATAGGTAAGAAAGTTGTTAAATCCACTAAGCAAGCGCTCATCAAAGTTCGGGATGAAAAACATAAGGAAAAATACAAATCATTTAAGCCCAATGAAAGTTCTGTTTGGGGTATAGATATTTCGCATCATCAGACAGGGATAAATTGGGATGAATTAAATAAAAACAAACCCTACTTTGTCTTTCTGAAATCTACAGAAGGAACATCCCATATTGATAATAAACACAGAGTTTATAAGAATAAATTAGATGAGCTTTCTATTCCATCAGGGAGTTACCATTTTTTCAGCTATAGTACCAGCGGCAGGGAACAAGCAAAGCATTTTTTAAACAACACTTATTTAAAGAAAGGTGATTTACATCCAGTATTAGATGTGGAATTTAAAAATCATATGCCTAATAAAAGTAATGTGATTAATAATGTAAATGAGTTTGTAGAATATGTGAATAATGAACTTGGTGTTACCCCTATAATTTATTGTGAATGTGATTTTTATTATAAATATTTAAAAGATAATCTGAAGAGTGAATGTATTTATTGGATTTCAGATTTTTGGAGAGAACCAAAATGCGATTATGTATTGTGGCAAAAAACAGATAAGTTTCGACACTCAGCTTTTAAAGGAACCATAGATTATAATGTGCTAAATGGAACTCAAGATGAGTTAGAGAATTTGAAATTAAAATAATCAACTATAAATTCAAATTTCTACTTTAACAGAGTTTTTATGAAGAAGAAATCGAAACGAATAATAAGAGTAACCTTACTTATAGCTACAATATCCTCTTTATTTTTTGTGCCTTGGATAATGTTGAAAGCATGGATACTTCCTTTGCCTAATACAGTTCAAGAACAAGTTGACGAAGCTTTAGATTATGGTTTTTCGGGGATGTTGGTTTACATCGATCAAAAGGGACAGGTACCACAGTATTTTGCTTCTGGTTGGCATAATCGCGAAGCTAAAATAAAGGCTAACCCCAATGCCTTATTCAAATTAGGCAGTATTAGTAAATTATACGATGCGGTAGCTGTTACCAAGTTGGTAAACGATGGGCGACTCTCTCTAGATAAAACAATTTCAGATTATTTGCCTGAGCTATTGGGAAGAATAGAGTATGCAGATAAAATCACGCTTCGATTATTAATTCAGCATAAAAGCGGTATTCCCAATTTTACCGATACACCTAATTTTTGGGCAGCGCCTACAGAATCTTACGAAGAAAGTCTAGCGTTGATTCTAGATAAACCAGCCAATTTTGTACCTGGTGAAGGTTATGAGTATTGCAATACAAACTATTTGTTGATCAATAAAATTATGGACAATGAATTGGGCTATGAAAATTTTCAATTCATTCAGGACGAAATACTACAACCATTGCAACTGACCAATACTTTTGGTTCGTTAAAAGAAGTGCATTTTGACGATGTAATGAGTGGTTATCATATTGGTCATCCTTTCGATTTAAAGACTGACAAGCAAGGTATGTTGGCTACAGCCGAAGATGTAGGTAAGTTTATACGTGCATTGAATGATGGCTCAGTTTTTGACCCTGGAGAAGAAGAAATATACCGAACAATATACAAATACGAACACGCAGGATGGGTGCCCGGGTATCAGAGTTTTGCGAAATACCATCAGGATATAGACGCTGTATTGGTTGCTTTATACAGCACTACCGATCCAAAACTATATAAGTGGAATTTGGCTGAGATAATCAACAATAGAATATATAAAATACTAAAGCGTAAAACACATAAGTAAGTTTTATTTGAAAATGAAAATGTTGATCATAACAGGGGCTCAGTGGATAGATATTGTGTTGGGTGTTTTGTTTTTAACGCACATATTCAATGCCTTTATAGAAAACAAAAAATTATTGCGCCTGAATTCAATTTCACAGAAACAAATAAGACTTCATTCAATATTGATTTGGGTGCTCCCTTTTCTATGGGCTTTTATGTTTAAAGATTTGCTTTATACTTTCGACAATAAGACCATGACGAAAAGCAAAAGGAAACGGTTGTTGAGAAAACAAAATAGTGGATTTCACGAAAGCAATAAAGGGCTTTGGGGATGAATTGGTATTAGTTAGTATGGATTAAATCGTGAACTTTCGTGGCATACTACATCTATATATGGTCTATTTTGCGTAGGTTTCATTGTCAATACGTTGCGTTGTGAAAGCTATTAATACTCATGATTTAACGGTTTTAAATATTAGAAACCAAGAATGGATACGTTCAGGAAATACATTGAGGGCATAGCGGAAGTTGATGATAAGGATTGGCAAGTGTTTGCATCGTTTCTAACAAAAAGAGTTTTACCTAAAAAAACAACTTTTTTAAGCCTCGGCGAAATAGAACAGCACATAAACTTCATTGAAAAAGGAGAGGTTCGTTTGTTCATACCAAAAGAGGACGAGGAAAAAGAAATAACTTTTGGTTTTAGTTTTCAAGGTGAATTTGTAAGTGCCTACGATTCTTTTTTAACCCGAACTCCTTCGCTTTATCAATTGGAAACAATGGTTGACACTACAATTTGGAGTATCAATCATGCGGATTTACAAAAGGTATATGCATCCACAAAAATTGGAAATACCATTGGTCGTTTTATTTCTGAACGGTTATATTTGATAAAATCAAGACGAGAGCAATCGTTACTGAATGAAACTTCAGAACAACGTTACCTCAATCTTTTCAAGGAACGACCCAACCTCATCAAACAAATTCCATTAAAATACATTGCATCCTACATTGGTGTAACACCTCAAGCTTTAAGTAGAATACGCAAGCGAATTACTTAACCTAGGTTCATTGTTTTGCCATCCTTTACGCCCTAGCTTTACGAGATATTTTTTGTGTGGATGGAAGTTTTGATCTTGTTTTTGGTTTTGTGGTATGGAGGATTGTTTTTTCAAACTTTTTTTCTGCATAGATATGCTGCTCATCAGTCGTTTACGATGTCTGAAACAGCCGAAAAAATAACTTTTATTCTTACTTGGGTGTTTCAAGGTTCAAATTACCTAAGTGCTTATGCTTATGGTATCATGCATAGAATGCATCATGCTTATGCCGACACGGAAAAAGATCCACATTCTCCTAAGTACGACAAGAATTTGTTCATTATGATGTGGCGGACTAGGAACACATATCAAGATGTCTTAAATCATAGAATTGATATTGAAGAGAAATTCTTGAAAAATGTCCCGCAATGGTCTAGTTTCGATAAATTCGCTAGCTCTAAATTTTCAAGAGTCTCTTGGACAATTTTGTACATCTTGTTTTTTATAAATTTTGCAACTACATGGTGGCTGTGGTTGTTTTTACCCGCTATAATTTTGATGGCACCAATACACGGGGTTATAATAAATTGGTACGCTCACAAGTATGGATATACCAATTTCGAATTAAAGGATACGTCTAAAAATCTTTTGCCTTTCGATTTTTTAATGATGGGCGAAGCATATCATAACAACCATCACAAACACGGTAGTCAACCTAATTTTGGCGTAAAATGGCATGAAGTGGATGTTACTTATGTTGTGATGAAAGTGCTGAATGGTTTGCGAATCATTAAACTGTAAACCTCCAGATTCAACCGTTTTTTTTACCACCCATGCAGTTTAAAAACATGGGTGATTTTTAATGCGTTAACGTTTCGCTATGCAAATGCGAACGGTAACTTGTGTTACATCACTGTAATCAAATAGATCTTACTTTAAATACTTGTGTGAAAAGATGCTTGTGTTAGGTTGCGTTGTACCAACTATTATGATAATTGTCATCCTTGTAAAAGCGATTTGATAAGTTGGTACATTTAACTAAATTTTTAAGGCTATGAATTACAAAGTTGAAGCGGCTTCCATTTCAGATAACGATGCCATAGTGCGCATTATACAATCAGAAATTAAATTTGGCACTGGTCCTGCAACAGCCGATACATTGCCTAATCCAGCTGAACTGTTCTTGGGCTCGTTTGCTTCATGTATTCTTAAAAATGTAGAACGTTTTTCGGGCATGATGAAGTTTTCTTATGCAAAAGCAAATGTGGAAGTTAAAGCAGTTCGGTTAGAGCATCCACCACGAATGGACAACATTTATTATGAGTTGACACTATTTTCTGACGACGATAAACTCAATGTGAATTTGCTGAAAAAGAATGTTGAAAAGCACGGTACTATCTATAATACAGTAAAGTTGATGAGTACAATAAACGGGATAATAAATGTTGTTCCAACAAGTTAAAAACAAAATAATACCAGATATGAAAATGAAGATTACAAAATTATTTACAGCATTAGCAGTGGTTTTATTGTTTGGGTGCAATTCAAACCATCAAGAAAGTAACATCAACTTGAATGATGGTGAAAAATGGGTGGTAAACGCTGAAATGAAACCTCATATTGATAAAGGAAATGAGCTTTTAGACAATTTTATTCAAAACAATGGGACCGACTTTTTAGAATTGGCCAATAAGCTTAAAGCGCAAAACAGCGCATTGGTTCAGAGTTGTACTATGAAAGGCGAAAGCCACGATGAGCTTCACAAATGGTTGTACCCACACATGAAGTTAATAGACAATTTATCTAAAGCGAGCAGTCTTGTTGAGGCCAATGAAATTATTTCTCAACTAGAAGATTCGTTTGATGCATACCAACAACATTTTAAATAATAGTATAAATGAAGAAATCCGCATTGTTTATTTTAACTTTTGTGTTTGCTCTCAGCTTTATTAGCAAGGGAATGTCGTACAAGGATACCATCCCCCAACACGATAGTTTGGTTGTGACTTCAAAATTTGTAAACGAAGATAGAGTTGTAAATATTTGGTTGCCTATAAGCTATGCTAACTCTACGGATGGGTTTCCTGTTTTGTATATGCCCGATGGTGGTATAAAAGAAGATTTTCCTCATATCGCCAATACTCTTCAAAAATTGATAGCTGAGAATAAAATTCCACCTTTTATATTGGTTGGAATTGAAAACACGGTAAGAGGTAGAGATTTAACAGGTGTTTCTATTGTAGAAGACGACAAGAAGTATTGTCCCATTACCGATGGCGCTAAAGATTTTAGAGCATTCATTGCTAAAGAATTGATGCCGGAAATAAACAAACGGTACAATACCAATGGCTATAAAGGCATAATAGGCGAATCGTTGGCTGGCCTATTTGTAATGGAAACCTTTTTTTTAGCTCCAAATACCTTTGATTTTTATATTGCTATGGATCCATCGCTTTGGTGGAACGATTATTATTTGGAAAAAAATGCCGCATCTTTGCTTGAAAACTTACCAAATAAGGATATCAAACTATGGTTTGCAGGTTCAAGCGCGGAAGATATTTCTAATGGTACTAGAAAGCTCGAAACAACTTTAAAAAATGGTGTTTATGAAAATTTAATGTGGCATTATTCCGATGAACCTAAAGAAAAACACCATACCATTTTCAGAGCAACCAAAGAAAAAGCCTTGATATGGTCATTGAATTCTGATAAATAATTGAAAACTCATAATCTTTAGATCGGATAAGTTAAATATAGAATTCTGTCACCTTTATTTTTTTCATTTACGAAGCATTTTTATTCCTAAGATTGTGCCATCAAATTGCATCCCTGTAATGAGAATAATTTGATGATAATGAGTGAATTAAATCAAAGTAAATGTTTAGACATCAAGGTAAAACCCGAACCTTCAAACATAACTTAAGAATAGCAGTAATTCTTTCATTTGTAGCGGGTATAGTCAATGTATCGGGCTATTTGTTTTTCAAGCAATTAACAACGAACGTAACGGGTCACTTTGCCTTGTTTATCAACGATTTATCGGAATTTAATTTCTGGAAAGGAACCGTGTATTTCATTTATATTCTTTCGTTTTTTTTCGGATCATTTGTTTCTAGTTTTTTGATCGAAAAATTCAAAGCGAACAAAAAAATGAATGTCTTTGTAATTCCAATACTAATAGAATGCCTCATTTTGATCAGCATAGGAACATGGAGTAATTTCATGGAATTATCCTTACCAGATTTAGTCGTTTGCCTTTTGTTGTTTGCTATGGGGTTACAAAACTCCTTGGTCACAAAAATTTCAAATGCAATAGTTCGAACAACGCATTTAACGGGGCTGTTTACCGATTTAGGGATAGAAATTTCACAATTATTTTTCCCGAAATCGTTCCCCAATAAAGTAGGGATAAAAGCAACCATTAAACTAAGGTTATACATAATCATTTCTTTTTTTATTGGAGGTTTATTCGGTGGCTATTTGTATTCTGAAGCAAATCTTAAACTGAATACATTAATTGTTGGAGGTGTTATTCTAATTTTCAGTTTGTTTTACGACGATGTGCGCTATGCCATTATTAAAACGAAAAGAAAACACCGATTGAAATGAGTTCTTAAATTTACCATTTTGTCATTCCTTGCTTAATAGCTAGTAATTGGATAATTTGGAGTGAATAATGAAACAATTTCGAAACGCATATTTTCATTGGTGTTGAATAAAATTCCAGACATATCTTTTCAAAGCAGTGAAAATGCTACGGACATTGAATTTTTAAACGTTGCCGAACTTTTTTCGCGAATTGAAGCGAACCCCAATCACGATCCTAAACAACCGCACCGCATTTCCTTTTTTGCTCTACTTATTGTTACCAAAGGTATAGGGAGTCATCAGGTCGATTTGGTGAATTATCCTGTAAAGAAAGGGTCGGTTTTGAAAATAGCCAAAGGGCAAGTGCATGCTTTTCAAGAAGCGCTGAATTACGAAGGTGTATTGGTTATTTTTACGGAAGAATTTGTATTGAAATACTTTTCTCCATCGTCTATAGGTTTTATCTCTCATCTGTACAATTATCATCTATCAACCCCTTTGGTAGAAAGCAATTTATTTAACGAATCCTTTTTGGAAATGGCATCTAAAGAGTTGAACAATGAAAATACCTATGCTCAAAAAGATATTGTTGCCAAACATGTAGAATTGTTTTTGCTGCAGTTAGAACGTTTGTCGTTTAGCCAAGATTCAGATAGAATCAACAAAAATCATTACGCTTTATTTTTTCAATTCAAAACACTTGTTGAGCAGCGATACAAACAAACAAGAAATGTAAAAGACTATGCTGAAACCATGGCTGTTTCTGCCAAGCATCTCAATACGGTTGTTCGAAGTTTAACATTGAATACGGCAAAGAATTTTATTGACAATTATGTGGTTCTTGAAATCAAAAGAACGTTACTTAGTACCAAACTTAGTTACAAAGAAATTGCTTACGAATTAGGGTTTGATGAAGTAACTAATTTCACGAAGTTTTTCAAAAAACATACGGGCTTAACTCCAAAAGCCTATAAAACAGAATTATAAAAGATTGGTTCCATATTTACCATTTAATGCCGAGTTTTTACCTTTAGGTCTGGGTTTTAAAAAGGTAGTTTTGATTGTGTTTATGATAATTGTAAAACAGCTTAAAATGATTCTGTCCAAATAGTGATAATTACTAGAAAACACATGTTTAAATAAGCAATTTCTTTAGTTTGTTTTCCATTTATGACTTTTTTAAAGTATATATGATTTTTAGGCCTTATTTTAAGATGTATGTTATTGTAAATCAAAATAAATAGTTTCTAAAACCTTTGCATAATGAACTTAGAATTGAATAAAAAAAATGCCATTGCCTTCTATCAAATGGCATATGAAGGAAATCCAACCAAAGCAGTAGAATTATATGTTGGAGACAATTACATACAACATAACCCAATGGTTGGTGACGGGCCTCAGTCTTTTGTTGATTATTTTAACAGAATGCACAAAGATTTCCCTGATAAAACAATAGAGTTTGTAAGGTCTATTGCAGAGGACAATTTAGTAGCACTACACACGCACCAAGTTTGGCCAGATAATGACCAATATGTTACGATGGATTTCTTTCGATTCAACGAAGCTGGAAAAATCGTTGAACATTGGGATAGCATTCAACAAGTGCCAAAAACTTCTGCGAACAACAATACGATGTATTAAATACTATGAGGCGTATTCTCAATAACAATTATGGTTGGGTAATCGTTACCATTTTGGCTGCGTTTCCTTTGTTGGTTGTTTTTAGAATGATCAATTTCGACTTTTCGGATGGTTTATCTATCGCTTTAATCGACTTTGAAAATGATAGAAGATTTTCATCGAGTTAAAAGTTTATAATATCTTATGAGTTTTAACGGATTTTACTTTTCAAAAACAAGCATTTTTACCATCTAACAATCGCACATCTATTTTGAGCATCATCAATACTTACAAGGACATTAGATCGAACACAGAGAGAATTTGTAAACCTCTAAAGACGGAAGATTATGTTGTTCAAATAGCTGAATTTGCAAGCCCTGCAAAATGGCACATAGCCCATACAACTTGGTTTTTCGAAACCTTTATTTTACTCCCGTACGCTAAAGATTATAGTGTTTTTGATGCCGACTTTGCATTTCTGTTCAATAGTTATTACAACAACTTGGGCGACCGAGTTTTGCGTACCAATAGGGGCAATTTAACTAGACCAACTGTTGATGAAGTATATGCTTACAGAGAATATGTAGACAGCGCTATGTCTCAATTTTTGGAAGGAAATACAGACGATAAGATACTTCAATTGGTAACCCTTGGCTTGAATCATGAGCAACAACATCAAGAGTTGCTTTTGACCGATATTAAATACATGTTAGGGCAAAACCCACTTTTCCCAGCATATGACGCTAATACGCCGTTATTAGCTAATGAAGCAAACACCATAACTGGTTTTGTGAAGGTGGAAGAAGGCGTATACGACATAGGTTATAAGGGCGAAGACTTTTGTTTTGATAATGAATTTGGTCGCCATAAAGTTTATCTCCACGATTTTGAAATTTCACAATCATTGGTTACCAATGGCGAATACATCGAATTCATAGAGTCTGGAGCATATTCAGATTTTAATCTATGGCTGGATGAAGGATGGTCGTGGTTGCAAAACAATGCTGTAAATGCCCCATTGTATTGGCATAAGATAGAGGGCGAATGGTTTCAGTATACTTTAAAAGGCCTTGAAAGAATAGACCCAAATGATGTGGTCAAACACATAAGTTATTATGAAGCAGTAGCTTTTGCCGAATGGAAAGGCATGCGATTGCCAACCGAATATGAATGGGAGATAGCTTCTGAAAAATTCAGCTGGGGTCAACGTTGGGAATGGACAAACAGTGCGTACTTGCCCTACCCAAGGTTTAAAAAAGCGGTAGGAGCCATTGGCGAATACAACGGAAAATTTATGGTAAATCAAATGGTGCTTAGAGGCGCTTCCATTGCAACTGCCAACCAACATAGTAGGTCAACATACAGAAATTTTTTTCACGCCAACACACAATGGCAATTTACAGGAATACGCTTAGTTAAATGAAGAATCAATTTGCAAAAGATATAGAGGAAGGCTTGAATAAAAACCCAAAAAGCTTGTCGTCAAAATACTTTTACGATGAAGTTGGGTCTTCCTTATTTTCTGAAATAATGAAATTGCCAGAGTACTATCTTACAAATTCCGAGTTTGAGATTTTTCAAAAACAGAGTTTGGAAATTATCAAAGCATTGAATCTCAAAAAAGTTGAAACTTTTGAATTAATAGAATTGGGTGCTGGTGATGGCTATAAAACTATTGAATTATTGAAGGTTTTAGAAGCTGAAAGTTTCAGCTACAAGTACATACCTATTGATATTTCACAGAAAGCATTAGATCAAATAAACCATAATATAAAGGAGCAACTACCGCATTTGGAAATAGCGCATAGAAAAGGAGATTATTTCAATATTTTAAAGAAATTGAATGAATCGTCCTACCCAAAAGTGATATTGTTTTTGGGGTCTAATATTGGGAATATGAACGATACTATTGCTTCTTCTTTTTTAATGAATTTAAGCAATAACCTTTCCAAAGGAGATAAACTTATTCTAGGTGCAGATTTAATGAAAAGCAAAGAAATAGTGCTGCCTGCTTATAATGACAAACAGGGGGTTACACGTGCATTCAATTTGAATTTGCTGAACAGAATCAATCGAGAATTTGATGCTGATTTCGATTTGGAAAAGTTTGAACACGCTCCTGAATACGACGAAGTAGATGGTGTAGCCAAAAGCTCTATTCAAAGCAATGTTGACCAAACGGTGCATCTAAAAAAACTAGATTTAAAAGTTGAATTTGAGTCTGGGGAAAGCATCCACACCGAAATTTCAAGAAAGTACAACGATGAAATCATCAACAAGATTAGTTTCCATTCTGGATTGAAAATCATGGATAAATTTTTAGATAGTAAAAATTATTTCGCGGATTATATTTTGGAAAAGCAATCGTAATGACTAAGCTAAAAATTGGTGTTTTGGAGATGTCTAATGATTCTACTGAATGGTATTTGAATCGATTGGCTAAAAGCTTAAATGAACTAGAAATTTCTAAATATCCCACCAATTTTGAAGCAATAAATCAGTTGCTACCACAGCCTTCTGTAGCACTTTTTGAGTTGCTGAATTCTTTTTTACCTAATACGAATGACCTGAGTTTTTTGCTTGTTCCTAACATTACCATTCACGTAATGTTGGATGAACTTTTCTTAGAGCATCAACACACTTATTCATTAGTCCATCCCTTATCGTTGACTATAGAAAGGCTTCGGAAAAACAGAGTGAATGAAGTTGTAATATTCGGGTCGTACTACACCATGCGCGATGGCTATGTTTCAAAAAAAATGGAACTTGATGGTGTTTCTTGTAGCTTTCCTTCGAAAGAAGATATTCTTTCAATTGATGCTTGCAGAAAGGCCGTTTTCCAGAATAAAGCTTCAGCAGAACTAATTTCCAATTTCAAAGCTTTGGTTCAGAAATACGCGAAAATGAATACTGTTGTATTAGCGTGTACCGAACTTTCTATGGCTTACAATGGGAGTATGGACAATGTTTTGGATATGGCACAAATGCAAATTGATTTTTGTGCTCAGTTAGTTGAATCAAATTAAACCCACCAAACCACAAAAAATTTTTGAAGTTTACTATCCTTAGTTTTCATCCAACATAAAGGCGATTTCTTGGATGCCAATAGAAGGGAAATACTCTTTTCAAAAGCCGTGTTTGATATCCATTCTACCTCCAAATGCGGTGGTGTTAACCAATCCAATTTTTCTGGGATATGAAAAATACAATCTTCAAATAGTACAATGTCAGAGAAAGGAATGTAAAACCCATTAATGCAAGCATTGTTGATTATCGGAAATGTGTTTTCGTATGACAAGTATGGCACAAACAATTGGGCTTTAAAACATACTTTTTGAATCACATTGGCCAAATCAACATCCAAATCCGATAAGATTCGAATGGTTTCGGGGTGGTTTATAAGTGGTAACTGCTTGTTTTTGAGTTTGTTCAGTTTTTCCACAAAACTGTCGTTTCTGTTTGGTCCTATCCATCGATTCATTTCAACGGGTATGCTAGGGTCGTACAAGTAAAATTTATAAACGATTTCAAGATGGACCACCTTTTCAGATTGTTTGATGATGGCATCTAGTTCTCCGATCGTTATTTGGCCTTGGAAAATCTGAATGTTTGATTGTAAGGTTTTGTAACGTTTGTTTTGTTCCAATTCAAATAAAACAAAGTATTCTATTAGTTTTCCTAGCCGGATGTGTATTTGTGTGTCAATTTCTGGGTAGGTACTTTTATGAGTGCCATCCATCTCCAACATTTCCAGGCCATCAAGATTGCCATTCCATAGAAAAGGGGTAGCTAAATAGCCATCGTATTGGCGATGTGTATCAAGAGTGTCCAAATTGTTTAGTCCAAAGGAAGATGTTAATATTACGAACCAAAATAGGCCATATTAAACCCGATATAGTTTGTCATATTCCGTTGGACCAAGGTACAAATTGAATCAGTATCACTAGTTTCGACTTAGATTTAGCCATTGAGTAGTACAAAATCGAAAAGCAAACTAGAATTGGAAAAAGCGAAGGATATTATGAATTATTGGATCAGTTGCGATGCCTGTCATGGTACTGGGAAAATTAGCATAAAGACCCGTAAAAAAAATCGATTAAAATACCTGTCAGACCTTGAACAATTTGAAAAATCGGGAGGTGAAGGAAATGCACCTATTCGCCCGAAACGACCTAAAAAACCTTGTGTTACCTGCTCAGGAACCGGCTTGATATCCAATGCAAAACAACTTATTGAAGCAAACAATGCATACCCTCATGTAGCTATAATTGGGGGAGGAATAGGAGGTGTAGCACTGGCTGTAGCTTGTATGCATCGGCAAATACCTTTTACACTTTACGAACGCGATATCGATTTCGATGTTCGGTCTCAAGGTTATGGATTGACCTTGCAGCAAGCCAGTAAAACGATAGAATCCTTGGGGATTAATTCTTTAGAAAACGGTGTGGTTTCTACTCGACATGTTGTGCATACTACCGATGGAAAGATTATTGGGGAATGGGGAATGAGAAAGTGGTTGTCTGAAAAATCTGCAAAAGCACCTAGGCGGAACAATATTCATATTGCTCGTCAATCATTGCGTTTAGAATTGCTCAAGCAGTTACACGACTCTAAGCAGGTTAAGTGGGGGCAGCAGTTGATTGATTTTAATCCCATTGATGCAGGAGGATTTGAGTTAACTTTTCAAATGAATGGGCAATTGGAAACCTCCAAAGCGGATATGATAGTTGGGGCCGACGGAATTAGAAGCACTGTTAGAAGGAAATTGTTGGGAGATGTTACTTTGCCATTGCGCTATCTAGATTGTATCGTAATTCTAGGTATATGTTCCTTGTCAGCTTTAAACAATGTAGAAAGTCCTTTGTTGGATTCGGCTACCGTTTTTCAAACGGCAAATGGCAACGAACGGATATATATGATGCCTTACGATGTCGATTCGGTAATGTGGCAATTGAGTTTTCCATTAACGGAAAATGAAGCCAAAGCATTGAGTAAAAAAGGAGTAGAAGCGTTGAAAGAAGAAGCCTGTCGCCGTACGCAATGGCATGAACCAATTCCACAGATTGTAGCAGCTACTCAAGTCGATAAAATATCGGGTTATCCTGTATACGATAGGCAGTTGCTAGAATCAGAAGCGTTTGCGAACTTTGGTGATGTTACATTAATTGGCGATGCGGCGCATCCAATGAGTCCTTTCAAAGGGCAGGGTGCCAATCAGGCTCTGATCGATGCTTTAGCTTTGGCCAGATGTATTTCAAAAGTGTGTAGTGAAAACGCTAATTGGAAAAAAGAAGGATTGAGAGACTGTGTATTGTCTAAGTTTGAAAAGGATATGTTGGAGCGCAGTGCAGTGAAAGTAAAAGACTCAGCCGAAGCTGCGAAATTTTTGCATTCCGAAATCGTATTGCGAAAAGCCGATGCTCCTAGGGGTAGAGGTGTAGAGTCTAAAAAAGCTTAATCAAATTTGATTCCGAGAATGGCTGACTGTAATTTTGCTTCGTTTAGTGGTTTTACAGTATAATTCTCTACGATAGTATAAGTCTTAGAATTTTCAATATCGGTTGGGTTATTGGAATTGCTTAGGATGACTACATTTATTTTTGTTAGTGTATTTTCAGGGCATTTGCGCAGTAGATTAAGCAATTCCCATCCATTCAATTCTGGCATGTTCAAATCAAGAAATAGCAATATTTGATCGTTTGTAGATTCTAATTTTTCTTTCAAAAACTCATACCCTTCTTTTGGATCGGTAAATTTTAGGCACGTTTTAGATAATGACTTTGAAATCACCATTTCATTGATGGTCAAATCAAATCTGGAGTTCCTCCGAGATTTAGAAGACGTTTAGGCATTGATGGTTGTTTAAGCTATTATACCATTATTTGTACAGAAATGGCTAATTGTATAGACAATGTATTTGTTTTCTTCGATATGAAGCTATAATTCATAACTAAAGGTGTTGGTTGATGTTAAAATAGACTACTGTATTCTGCTTAATGGTTGTCGAAATGTGTTTATAACACTAGCAAACACTCGTATTTCAAACGCAAATATTGCCTAGTTTTGAACGCTTAAAGCGTAAAGGTATGCAAGACAATAAAGTGCTCAATTATATTAAAGAAGTTTTAATAAATATGCCGTCAGGGTGGGTTAATCTCACTACTCATCGATTGGATATTTACGATGAATCGCTAGCTAAAACTCAGTTTATTGAGCAATTTGAAGCATTGTACGAAAGTGAAAATATTGAAGCAACGGCATTGAATGAATTGCCTACTGCATACGATTACATTCGTTTGGGCCATCCTTTGTCTTGTGTTCTAGAATGGGGTATTGCTAAATTGAAGAACATAAAATCAGAAAATGTAATCAGTTTCTCGTCTAAAACTACACCCATATTAGCCATACTTAGAAAGAATTTGTTGACGAATAAAGCGACAAAAATCAATTTTAAAGGTTCGCTTCCTACTTGTTTTGATGCTGATGTACTTAAGCATGTCTATGGTTACCAATTTGAATTGAAGCAAGTGGATGACGCTTCGTCTGTTACTGCTTTCGATGGTAGCAATATTTATATCTCAGAGCAAACAGATGTTTCGGCTTTTGATGACAATTCGGCAATTGATTTTTACATCAATCTTCACGGAAACTTAGGCAGTGTATTGATGGTGAATGGAGAGAATAACGAAAGTTATATTTCAGAAATACAGCATGTTAGACGCCGAGAAACCATTTCTATGACGCCTGCTAATACCTTTAAAGCTTTGCAAGCGCTTACAGAAAACACTTCTTTCGATTCTAAAGACAGTCATTTAGCAGCCAATAAGAAAAGCGTTGTAGCGTCCATCAAAGAAATTACGGTTTCACCAACCAATGCACTGGTAGCTTCAAGCGGACTGTCAATGCAATATGCTATTATGATGGGATTGGTGCATTATGCCCAAGAAAATCACAGTGGAAAAGCCATCAAATTTGTTGTGCCCCCAAATTGTTATGGTGGTACTAACGACCAAGCAAGACGTGTAGCGGCATGTTTAGATAATGTTGAAGTCGTTGATTTGCCTGTAGATGGCGGTAACGATATGGTAAAAAGCATAGATACCGTATTAGCCAAAATAGCAACTGAAGATGCCATTCCTTACATCATAGCTGAAATACCAACCAATCCTAGAGTTGAAGTACCCAACTTGGATCAATTAAGAAAAGTATTGAGCAAAACTCGTACTACAGCTTCAGGTGATACAGCTATCGATCCTGTTTTTATATTGGATCAAACATTTTGCCCAAATGTTCACTTTTTAGGTGAAGACGGTATTTTATCTTCAGTAAGAACAATTTCTTATGCTAGTGGATCTAAATTTCCTAGTGGTGGAAAATGTACGGCCGGATATTGTGTTGGGAACAAAAAAACCAAGGCGTTAATCAAAAAAATTGAGCAACACCTTATCCTCTGCGATAACGAAGCTACAGCTCATCAATACAGAATATTGGCGAAGCAATTGCCTTCTATGAACCAACGAATTATTGATGCTTACTACAATACTCGTGAGTTTGTGAATTACATTCAAAAGACACTCCCAAAGGCTAAAATCAATTTTGTATCAGAAGAATTGGCCGAACAAGGTTTTATGCCATCTGTTTTCTCTTTAGATCTTCCAACTAAAGGCGAAAATGATGAGGAAAGAGAAGCATACAAAAGAGCTCTAAATCTAAAGTTGATTGACTTGATGATTACCCGCATTCCAGATGAGAGTAAATATTGCGTTAGCTACGGGCAGTTGAAAGGGTGTTACTGGACCATTCCAGCTACATCTACTCAAGGAACTACCAAGGAAGGTGATAAAGATTACATCGCTCGTGTTGCGCTTTCAGCCAATATGGATTTGGAATTGCACAAACAGGTGTTCTTGGAATTTGTTAAGAGCATTTAGTTTATTTGGAGTAATTAATTTCTCCAATTGGACGGTCATTAAAGGCATGAAAACCATTGCAAAATCAATTTACTTTAAGTTCGCATAATAAGATGTCTATTCTAATTTGTCCTTATTGCAAAAGCATATTGTCCGATACAGGAAATAGAAGCTATGCGTGCGAAAACAAGCACAGTTTTGATATTGCCAAACAGGGGTATATCAATTTATTGCCTGTAAATCAAAAAAAATCGAAAGATCCGGGCGACAATGAAATGATGATTGCTGCTAGGAGAAATTTCCTTGAACTTGGTTTTTACGACCCTTTAATTGAAGGAATTAAGAGCGTTATTTCTAATGAACTTAGGTTTGAAACCAATGACATAGTTGCGTTAGATGCTGGATGCGGTGAAGGCTATTATTCAGAAAAAGCACTGAATAATTTGTCTGGATTAAACACTGAAATAGTTGGAACAGACATTTCAAAATATGCTGTTAAAAACGCAGCAAAACAGTACAAAAATAACTTCTACTTTGTAAGTTCTATTTACAACTTACCCGTTGCGGACAATAGTACAGACCTCATTCTATCAGTTTTTTCGCCCGTTATGGCAGAAGAATTCAAACGGGTATTGTCTGCACAAGGCGCAGCAGTGGTTGTTAGTCCAGCGTCCAATCATTTGCGCGAAATGGCAGAACTTATTTACGAAAACTTCAAGCCACATACGAGCAATGTTGTCGATACATTGTCAACCGAATTCGAACATACAGCGACCCATAGATGCACGTTTACAGCCGATATCAAAAACGCTGAAGATGTACTTTCTCTTTTGAAAATGACACCATATTATTGGAGTACAGGTATAGAGAGATTGGAAAATATCACCAATAAAAGCACTCTGTCAGTGACTTGCGATTTTAATATCGATGTATTTAAACCGATGCATTAAATGAAAAAATCCGTTGCTATAATTGGAGGAGGAGCAGCGGCAATAGCCTGTGCGGCATTTTTAGACAAACGAAAATTTAACGTAACCATTTACGAAAAAAACAAAGCTTTAGGGCGGAAGTTTTTAGTGGCAGGAAAAGGTGGCTTTAACTTAACTCATTCCGAGCAAATTCATTCATTATCAGAACGCTATACACCTACTGATTTTTTGAAAACGGCTTTGTTGAATTTTAGCAATGACGATTTTAGAACTTGGCTCCAGTCTATTGGTGTTAAGACGTATGTGGGCAGCAGCAAACGTGTATATCCAACCGAAGGAATAAAACCCATTGAAGTACTAAAGGCAATGCAATCTGTACTTCATGAAAATGGAGTAGATATTCAGTACAACACTAGATGGAACGGGTGGGATTCTGATGGTAATTTAAAGTTTGAAAATCAGCAAATTGTGACATCTGACTTGGTTGTTTTTGCCTTAGGCGGAGGCAGTTGGAAGGTTACTGGTTCTGATGGTAGTTGGAGTGAATTGTTTCAAAAAAAAGGTGTGAATGTATTGCCTTTTCAAGCATCTAACTGTGCCTTTAAAATAGATTGGAAAGAAAATTTTATCGAAAAGCACTCAGGTTCACCTCTTAAAAACATAGCTATATCCTGTTCTGGTAAACAACAAAAAGGCGAAGTGGTAGTTACTAAGTTTGGTTTAGAAGGCAACGCAATATATGCCATGAGTCCTGAAATTAGAGCTGAATTATTGCAGCATCAAACCGCTACTATTTCAATAGATTTAAAGCCATCTTTGGCTCAAAAAGACATAGAAGTAAAACTGATTGCGAGCAAAGCTAAAAACGCAACAGCAGCGCTCAAACACGACCTGAAATTGAGTCCGGCTCAAATAGCATTGCTTAAAACCTATGTGCCGAAAGAAGCTTTTTTAGACAATCAGCTTTTGGCTCTAAACATCAAAGATTTGAAACTAGCTATCACGAGTGCAGGCGACATTGATGAAGCTATTTCTACCGTTGGCGGAATAAGTATTGACGAAATGGATTCAAATTACCAACTTAGAACATTGAAAAACACCTTTTGTATTGGTGAAATGGTAGATTGGGATGCGCCAACAGGGGGCTATTTGTTGCAAGCTTGCTTTAGTATGGGAGTTGGTTTAGCACGCTATATTAACACATGCCAAAATGATTAAAAAACTCATTAGTTACATCTATCCTATAACAACCAAGATACAATCTCAGTTCAGTGGGAAGTTGGAGTTAACGGTGTTGAATGGAAGGAAAGTGTTGGATACAAAACACACCAACTATTCTTATGGATCGCTGCAAAGAGTTTTGAAATATTCGTTGGATCAGTTGGATTTAAGACATGTGAAATCTGCCTTGGTGTTGGGACTAGGTGGAGGCTCTGTAATTCAAACACTTAGAGACGAGAAAAATTTTGAAGGTAAAATTACAGCTGTAGAAATAGATCCTGTAATAATAGATATTGCGGCCAATGAGTTTGATATTAAGGCCAACGAAAATTCTACCATAGTGTGCGATGATGCTTGGCATTTTGTAGATTATGATTCTGATAAATATGATTTGATCATTGTCGATTTATTCATAGACAATGCAATTCCAAGTAAGTTTTTAGAAACTGATTTTTGGAAAAGGGTACTGGATCATCTAAACGTCAATGGTGATGTCATTTTCAATACGTTGTGCCATCCTAAAACCGATTTAACTCAACTGAAGGAGAAACTAACACGAAGAAAGATCAACTACGAAGTTCATCGATATGTAGAAAACTCCAATAAGGTACTTATTGCTCATCACAGCCTTTAATTCATGAAAAAAATCATCAGTACAATTCTTCTGTCTTGCTTATGTTTAGCGAATTTTGGGCAAGAAGCACCTCAAATTAAAATCAAGTTTTCTGAAATTTATGCTACTTATAGCTTTGTTCAGCAATTGACTAAATATTACCCCGATAGCGAGTACAAGAAGGCGTTCAAAAACTCTGAGTACAACAACGATAAATACAATAAACTAATCGCTCAGATCGATACCTTGAATTTGTATGTTTCGGCTGATTTTCAGGGCTATCCTGCTGGGCAGAAACTGCCTTTGATGACCAATAACATCATCAATAAAAACTTGATTTCAAGCAAAAACCTTTTGGAATTCAGAAACAAAATGTTTGGCATTATTCCAAGCAGCGAGCTCCAGGCTTTGAATAACATCATTGAAAGTTTTATACCTGTTTACAAGGCTCTAATCTATGCGCCTAACAAAAAACAATTTGATGAAAAGGTTCAAGATTTAAAGTATTTCGCCAAAAAAGAAGGGTTTGATGAATACTTCAATTTCGGTTTGAAATTTTATAACTCTAAGTGGGACAACAGTATTGTTTTTGATATTGTGGTAATACCATCATTGAACAAAAACGGATTTACTGCAACAGCTTTCATGAACAATGCCGTAAGCGAAATTCAAATTGATTTTGAACAATACGATATCCTTTTCAGTGTTTTAATGCACGAGATTTTCCACATACAGTACGATGAAGAATCTTTGAAGGTGAAAACCGAAATCAATCAATGGTTTAAAAACAATGCATCAAAAAATAGTCAATATGCCTATCTATTATTGAATGAAGTTTTAGCTACGGCTTTAGGCAATGGATATGTTTATGAACAGCTAAACAATGAATTGGATCCCTACGAATGGTACAATAATAAATACATCAACTTGATGGCTAAAAAGATATATCCTACTGTAAAGGAGTATATCGAAGAGCAAAAACCTATCGATGAAGAATTCGTCAATATTTACATTTCTCTGTATGATGAGCATTTTTCAACTTGGGTAAATGAATTGGATAACATACTGACATATAGGTATATATTGTCATTTGATCAAAACGATTTCAATTACTTTTTCACCAATTATCCTTATGCTAGTTTTTCTTTCATGGAAGACGTAATAGATGTCGTTAGTATATCTAAAATGAAAGAAGCACCCATTACTAAAGTGGTCGTTATTTCAAAGAAAAATTCTGCAACCTTGAAACTTTTAAAAGAGCATATCTCCGAATTATCGGCATGGAAATACGATGCTGAAATCGATTTTGTAGAAACGTTTGAATTGGATGACAAAACGAAATTATTTATTGTGAATTCAGTAAAAACGTCTCCAGAAGAATTGCTAAATAAAAAGTTTCCCAACAAGAAAATAGAATAAGGAGAGCTGTCAATCTCTTAAGGTAGAATGTTCATGTTTAGAACACAATAACGATTAAATCCTTTTTGAAAAGGGATGATAATTATCAGTTTTCTGCTTGAGTATATGCATTGAATCCGATGTGATATATCTCTAAATTAATGTTCAGAAAAGAAGCGTAGAAATAGGCGGTAGTTGCAAGCGAAAATCAATTTGACAGAACTCTGATTTGGGATGTTGAATGTGGTTGTAAGTTTATGCATGTAGCATATTTACACTAGTTGTTTAATTCATGAAAACAATCTTTTAAAGCATTAGGCACTTTTAGCTGTACATTAATTAATTCTATTAAATATAAAACTGAATGGCATTTATAGATTATTATCAAATACTCGGTATTGCAAAAAATGCTTCCGAAAATGAAATAAAAAAAGCCTATCGGAAATTGGCAAGAAAGTACCATCCGGATGTCAGTGCAAACGATAAGGAAGCGGAAAACAAATTCAAAGAAATTAATGAAGCCAATGAGGTTTTAAGCAATCCTGATAACAGAAAGAAATACGATAAATACGGAAAAGATTGGAAGCATGCTGATGAGTTTGATAAAGCCAAAAGTCAACAACAATCGCAATCAACGCATCAACATCAAAATACCTCAAATTATTCAGAAGGTGATTTTTCCGACTTTTTCGAATCTATGTTTGGTGGCGGTGGGAGTGGTCGTCAATCTGGAAACGTGAAATTTAGGGGACAAGATTTTCATGCTGAATTGCAATTGAATCTTGAAGATGTTTATACCACACATAAACGTACTCTTACCATCAACGGTAAAAACATTCGATTAACCATCCCTGCGGGGGTGAAAAACGGTCAAGAAATTCGAATTAAAGGTATGGGAGGTGATGGTGTAAACAAGGGGCCTAAGGGCGATCTGTTCATCCGTTTTACGATACATAATCATTCGAAATTTAAACTCGACAACAACAATTTGCATACTACGGTGGATCTCGACCTATATCAAGCAGTGCTTGGAGGTGAAATCGTAATTGATACGTTCGATGGTAAAGTGAAGTTGAAGGTAAAACCAGAAACCCAAAATGGAACAAAAGTGAAACTAAAAGGAAAAGGTTTTCCTAAGTATAAAAAAGAAGGCGAGTTTGGTGATTTGTACATAACCTACAATGTCTTATTGCCTACAAAACTTACCGAAAAAGAATTGGAATTATTCAATGCATTAGCTAAATTAAGAACATCATGAGTAAAGAAAACTTAATCCAGATTAACCAATTATGTTCGTTATACCAGGTTGAAATGTCTTTTTTTTCTCATTTGAACGATTTCGGCTTGGTTGAGATAATTTCTGTAAACGATAACTATTTTATTCATGAAGATAATATCTACCATGTTGAGAAAATCATAAGAATTCAAAAAGACCTGAATATCAATTTAGAAGGAATAGATACCGTATTGAATCTATTGGAAAAAATTGAGAATCTTCAAAATGAATTGATATCGGTTAAAAACAGACTCAAATTGTACGAAGATGAATAAGTAAATACAATAACAAGCAAATCAAAACAATAAACGATGTCCGATTTCAACCAAATAATAAAAGTGTTTGAGAAAATAGAATCCAATGAATTAATGATTCAAATGGCTCAGTTTCTTGCTTGGGTTTTATTCATTGCACTTGTTTCTACTATCGTTCGGGGAGCTCTAAATAAAGCTGTTACCGATAACGCCTTGCGCTATAAAGCTAAAAAGGTGGTTAGTTTATTGAGCTACATCCTTTTGATTTTCCTTGCCATTGTTTCGTTTACTGGCAATGTTCAGTATTTCACCATAGCTATTGGTTTATTTACAGCAGGTCTAGCATTTGCTCTGCAAGAAGTTATTTTGAGTTTAGCTGGCTGGTTGGCTATCGTTGCATCAAAAATTTATCAAACGGGCGATAGAATAGAACTGAACAATGTCAAAGGGGATGTAATTGATATTGGGATAACAAAAACGACTCTGATGGAAATAGGAGAGTGGGTTAAAAGCGATAATTATAGTGGGCGTATTGTACAAGTCAGCAACGCTTTTGTATTTAAGGGACCTGTTAGAAATTATTCTACTGATTTTCCTTTCGTTTGGGACGAAATAGACATTCCCATTCATTTTGACTCGGATATACAAATGGCCAACGATTTATTTCATGAAATAGCTCACAATAATCTGAACGAATATGCCAATTATGCTAAAGAGCAATGGCAGGTTATGGTAAAGAAATACCTGATAGAAGATGCCAATGTTGAGCCGAGCATAACAATGAAACTAACCGACAATTGGGTGGAATTTACACTTCGGTTTGTGGTTGATTATAAGAAGCGAAAAATAACCAAGGATACCTTATACAAGAGCATTTTAAAAGCCATAGAACAATCTAATGGAAAAATAAAATTGGCTTCTACAACCATAGAAATTGTAAAATAACTGAAAACTATCCCTTATATGAAACCTTCAAAAATTATACTCTTACTAGCTTTATTTTTTACGCAATCGGTTTTGGCTACCGATTATTATATCTGCAATTGTGATGCTTCTTCAGACCCAAACTGTATACCTGGAAACGATGCGAATAATGGTACTAGTTCTGCTACACCTTGGATGTCAATAGCCAAATTGAATTCCATATTGAGCACTTTACAAGCTGGCGATAGAGTTTTATTTGCAAACGGTAGTACGTGGTCAAATGTATCCTTAAATAGAATATACAGCAGCAGTTCAACTGCAGCAAACCCAATCATCTTTACAAGTTATACTCCAACTTGGGGGGCATCAAGCAAACCAATTTTAATTGAAGATAGAGAGGGAGTTAACCTGTTCAATTTTGTAGATGGTGGCAATGCCGACCACGACGAAGGTTATACTGTCAAAAACCTTGACTTAAGAGGTGGAGGTACCGGGCAATGGGCCATTTTTGCATACAATGATGTAGATTTTATAACTCTAGATAGTTTGGATATAACCAACTTTGGAATCGGTGTTCATTGCGCTGGATCTAACCCAACCAACGCAGGTGCAGACGACCAAAATCAAAACATGAAATTGTTGAATTCTAGTATTACCAATTGTTCTGAACAAGGTTTTTTAGGAGGTGGTGACAATCTGCTTATTGAGAATTGCCATTTTGAAAACAATGGATTTTCAAGAGCTATTCTGAACCACAATATATATTTAAGTAAGGGCAACAATGTGGTGGTTAGAAACAACGAATTATATCGGTCGGCTGTTATTAATTCAAGTGCTGATGGTGTATCGTTGGTAGTACATGGTAGGTTGGATAATTTATTGATAGAAGGCAATTTTATTCACGAAGACCTTTGGAAAACAACCGGAAATGCTTGGGGAATTGGTGTAGACCCTGGAGGGTATAATATCCCAGAAGGAGTAACAGGGTTGGTGATAAGAAATAACTTACTTATAAATCAATACAATATAGGAATAGCTTTAACCTCTACACCAGGAGCTATTGTAGAAAATAATGTAATAATCAATGAAGGTTCAGCTGGTTTTAGAGCAATAGTAACTCCCGATAGGCAAGGCGATGCCGATGATTTGGTTATGGATAAAATTACCATTCGCAACAATTCTATTTATTTACGAAATGGCGATGTTTTTACAACTGCAATCGTTGTAAAAGACCAAGGATCGCAACATGCTGTAGTAAGTAATGCTATTTCGATGGACAATGGCAATGGATTTGATATAAACCTATCGGATACAAGTTTTATCGCAATAGATAACAATATGATGCAGTTATTAGGTTCAGCAAAATGGGCTAATGGAATGACACTCAATGCATGGTCAACATCAAGTGGCTTTGACAGTAATTCGCAAATTGGGGATCCGAAATTTATGGCTCCTTCATCACCAGCCTATAATTTAATGCCATTAACGTCTTCAAGTCTTATCAATTCAGGACATACCACCTTGAGTTCTATTGCAGATTATACAGGAGCAATGCGCATCGGAACACCAGATATAGGAGCATTTGAAAACTTAGAGCTTTCCGTTGATAATCCAACCAATTCTTCCTTTATACAAAGTTATCCTAACCCAACCACCGATTTCATTACCATAAACACGAGTGCAACATTTAAGAGTGTTTCTTATAAGGTATACGATAACCAAGGGAATGAAGTATTGAAAGGAAAAATTCAAATGAATGCAACCATTTTGGATATGCGTCTATTACCAATAGGAAAGTATATCATGGTTATAAAAGGGAAAAATTACAAGGCCATTGGTTTGATGAAAAATTAGAGTTAGTATTTAAGAAATCCAATAAATTAATATACAAAATCATGAATATCAAGAATTTACATGAAGAAGATAAAGGCGTAAGTGCAAAAAAAATATCTGAAAAAATTAGCAGTAACGCAACAGCCATTCAAATTTTAAGTGGGGCTTTATTGAAAGAACATATAACCCAAACACCTGCTGTTTTAGTTTGTATAAATGGTGAAGTGGATTATGAAGATGAAGCAGGATTGAAAACTACATTAACATCGGGCGATATGCATGCTATAGAACCAAAGTTAAAGCATTGGGTAAAGGGTGTTCAGGACAGTCAATTGATCTTACTTAAATAACAAGGATAATATTTAAGAAGGTTTTAAATCATTAAGTCAATATTACATTCTTGTAATTTCGATATTTTGTGAGAGGTATCGATGATGGCATTTGCGAACATGTTAGTTTTGGAAACCTGAATATTTCTACACGAATTCCTTAATGCTTATAAAGCTCATAAAAAGAATAATGATAACTGCCATACTGCTTATAATAACTATCGTTATAGCTTATATCGTTTTCACAAATTTCTATCCAAGTTTTGGAGGAAATGCTTCCAAAGAAAAACAACAGACCTACCAAGAATCAGCCCAATTTAGAGAAGGTAAATTTCACAATGTTTTGCCTGTACCCAAAAAACAGAGCTTTTCTGAAACCATGAAAATTGCCTATGTTTTTCTAACCAAAAAAGTTGAAAACGATAGACCAAAAAATGATTTAAAAGTACTTCAATACGATTCGTTGCAGTTGGCTAATTACAGTGGAAAGTCAAGAATGATTTGGTTTGGGCATTCCTCTTTTTTATTGCAGATTAAGGGAAAAAACATACTTATAGATCCTATGTTTGGTAAAGTTGCTGCGCCACTACCATTGCTAGGAGCCAATCGTTTCAATGAGCAATTTCCTATTGAAATAGATAAACTCCCAACGATAGATGCAGTGATACTATCTCATGATCATTACGACCACTTAGATTACGAATCCATTTTAAAAATAAAAGACAAAACCGAGCACTTTTACACTCCTCTGGGGGTTGGTATTCACTTAGAAGAATGGGGAGTGTCGCCTTCAATTATTACCGAAATGGATTGGTGGCAAGAGATTAAGTTGGATGACTTGATGTTTGTCTGCACACCAGCACAGCATTTTTCTGGAAGAAGTTTTAGCAATGGTCAAAGTACATTGTGGAGTTCTTGGGTTATTCAATCGGAGGAAGACAATATTTATTTTAGCGGAGATAGTGGGTACTCTACTCATTTCAAGAGTATTGGCGAAAAATATGGTCCGTTTGATTTAGCGTTGATGGAATGTGGTCAATACAATGAAATGTGGTCGGACATACACATGATGCCAGAGGAAACCGCTCAAGCAGGTATCGATGTTAAAGCCGATAAAATAATGCCCATTCATTGGGCGGGTTTTAAATTGGCTTTGCACGAATGGACTGATCCGATAAAACGGTTGTCTGCCATAGCCAAAGAATTGAATGTGAAGGTTGTTACGCCAAAAATTGGAGAAGAAATATTGGTGAAAGACTCAACTCAGAAATTTTCTGAATGGTGGGTAAATCTGTAATGTATATTGCAATACGCAGCGTACTAACGGTTGTGTTTTTGTGCTGTTATGGTCTTTTGCTGTCTCAAAAAACATCGTTTGATATAAACAATGATATCATAAAGAGAATCCCAAATGATGTTAGTATAATTGGACTTGGAGATCCTACTCATCAAGAAAGTACCATCACCAATTATAGAATTGATTTGATTCGAAAACTGGTTCATCAAAAACAGTACAAAATCATTGCAATTGAAGGGAATTTATTGGAATTGTACGCTGCTCATGTTCAATTTTTGAAAGATGGCAATAGTGACCATTTTAAGAATGCAATGTATCCTATGCTGAATGTGAAAGAGATGGAAGCATTGTATGCCTTTGTCCAACTAGAAAACAAAAACGGCAATTCGATAAAAATAGTGGGTTTCGATCCGTCATATTCAGGCAATACTTTTGTTGATGTATTCAAAAGTGAATTGAATAAAGTTACAGTACTTACTGATGTTGAAAAAGAGGAATTTATAAAAGCGATAGAAAAAGCAACTATTTCTAACCTAAAAGCCATTTTTAGGAACAATAAGCAGGTGAAACGCAGAATAAATCATTTTGCGGAAAAAGTTCACAACGCTTATGTGCCGACTAATTTGGACGAAATGTTTTTCAAACAAGCGCTTAAAAATGTTTTGGCACTTTATGCTGATTCAGGAAACAGTAGGAGAGATGTCGGTATGGCCGATAATGTTGAATTCTTGAGAAAGGTGTACCCCAACGAAAAAATAATATTGTTTGGATCGAGCTCTCATTTGATTAAAAATCCAAAGTCAATTAATGCAGTTCACAATCAAAAAGAGGTTCGATTATTGGGCGATGAACTCAATAAAAAATTCAATAAATCGTATTACTTTATAGCATACACGGGCTTGTCTGGTCAGAAATGGCGAGTATGGAATAAGACAAAAGCATTGCCACGGCCTATAGAGAATTCTATAGAAAAGGAAATTGAAAGCCGAATCAAAGAAGAAGCTACATTTTGTACAGAGTTCCAAAATATAGGCTTGAACGATACGTCGTCTAGATTTTTAGGCCATTATTTTTATCCTTTAATAATAGGGGATGTAATGGATATGCTCGTTTTGATTCGAAACATTCAGCCGGCAGAAATATTGAAACAATAATTCGTGTTTTTATACAGCAAAGTATTTCCTTTTGGTATAAATTTAGCTTGCAATCATACGATGGTTATTTCTACGGATTATGAGGTTTTAACCTTATCTATTTGTGCTTCGTTATGATGTACAACCTGTGTTAGATGATAAAAAACATTGAGAACATTGAGCTGCAATATTTAACGCTTGATGATTATAAGCAGCTGAAAGAAGCTATGATAGAGGCATATTCAAGTATGCCTGATGCTTATTGGAAAGAACGTCACATCAAATCGCTAATAGATAAATTTCCTGATGGGCAGGTTGTCATCAAAATCAATGGCGATTTGGCCGGTTGTGCATTGTCAATCGTTGTCGATTTCGACAAGTTTGATGAACATCATACCTACAAAGAAATAACGGGCAACTACACCTTTGAAACCCATAATAGCAACGGCAATGTTTTGTACGGAATTGATGTATTTATAAAGTCAGAATACCGTGGTTTACGACTGGGTAGAAGACTTTACGATTACAGAAAAGAGTTAGCCGAAAAATTGAATTTACGTGGTATTGCCTTTGGTGGTAGGATTCCAAATTACCACAAGCATGCTAAGGATTTAACCCCAAAACAATACATTGAAAAAGTAAGACGCAAAGAAATTCACGATCCGGTTTTGAATTTTCAAATGTCCAACGATTTCCATCCTTCAAAAGTGCTGAAAGGCTATTTAGAAGGGGATGAGCTATCGAACGAATTTGCTGTTTTGTTAAAGTGGGACAATATCTACTATGAAAAGCCTTCAATACAAGCACATACCAAGAAAAAGATAGTGCGCTTGGGGTTGATTCAATGGCAGATGAGGTTGTACAAAGACTTCACCGAATTGATGCAGCAAGCTGAGTATTTTATCGACGCGGTTTCTGCTTACAGGTCAGATTTCGCTTTGTTTCCTGAGTTTTTCAATGCGCCTCTTATGGCCGATAACAATCATCTTCCAGAGTCGCAAGCTATACGTGAATTAGCAAAGTACACCCCGGAAATTGTTCGGAAATTCACGGAATTGGCCATTACATACAACATCAATGTTATTACGGGAAGTATGCCCGAAATTAGAGATGAATTGTTGTACAATGTTGGCTACATCTGCAAACGAGACGGTACTACCGAACGGTATGAAAAGTTGCACGTTACACCAGACGAAGCGAAGGTTTGGGGAATGCAAGGCGGTCACGAACTAAAAACATACGATACCGATTGTGGTAAAATAGGTGTTCTTATATGTTACGATTCCGAGTTTCCTGAACTCAGTAGATTGTTGGCCGAGGAAGGCATGGATATCTTATTCATTCCATTCTTAACCGATACACAAAACGGATACTCTAGAGTTAGGCATTGTGCGCAAGCAAGAGCTATTGAAAACGAATGTTATGTTGCCATTGCAGGAAGTGTAGGTAATCTTCCTAAAGTGCATAATATGGACATTCAGTTTGCTCAATCGATGGTGTTTACACCTTGCGATTTTTCGTTTCCGGCCAATGGTATAAAAGCAGAAGCTACTACCAATACAGAGATGATACTAATTGCGGATGTCGACATCGATTTGTTGCGTGAATTGAATCAATTCGGAAGCGTTAGAAATTTAAAAGATAGAAGAACCGATATTTTTGATTTAAAGAAAAAGAAATCTTAATGCGTTCTAGTTTGGGTTTAGATAATGTTTTCTATTCTTTTACCCGATGAGTGCATAATATCGACCAGTCATCATTTTAGAAAGTATCTGGAATGTTTTTTGTGCAATCTTGAAGAAAACTTTCAAAGTCTTCAGAATGACAAAGAATTCTACGGTTTGCTTATTGGCATTGCTTTTTTTCAGTTTCACAACAGCATACTCTCAAACTAAAAGCGACATAATTGGTGTTGTAAAAGATGGAAACAATAAAGGCGTTGATTTAGCCATGGTGTCCTTGCAAAGGGCTGCCGACTCAGTATTTGTGAAATCAGAATTTACGGATCAAGACGGGAGCTTTGAAATATCCAATATTCCAACAGGCGAATACCATTTGCAAATTAATTTGTTGGGATTTGATCAATACAGACAAGCTATTACGGTAGATGGATCAAAAAAAATATCGGTACCAGAAATACAACTAACGCAAACAGTTGAGCAATTAAATGCCGTAACCGTTACAGCTAAAAAACCGTACATAGAACGCAAAATTGACCGAACAGTAGTCAACGTTGATGCTTTTATTGCCAATGAAGGCAGCGACATTTTGGAAGTTATGGAACGTGCTCCTGGAATTTCTTTGGACAATGATGGCTCTATACTTTTGAAAGGGCGTGGTGGAGTAGCTGTTTTTATCAACGATAAACCATCGTATCTTTCTGGAACAGAACTAGAAAGCTATCTTAAATCCTTGCCGGCTGGGACAGTTCAGTCGATTGAGATTATGACCAATCCGCCAGCAAAATACGATGCTGCAGGAAACTCTGGAGTCATCAATATCATTTTGAAAAAAAACAAACTTAAAGGCTTCAACGGAAATGTAGCTGTTAGCTTTAGGCAAGGCCGATACAGTGGCAGTAACAATAGCTTGAATGTGAATTACAACAACAATAAACTGAGTTTGTATGCCAATTTTGCTGGAGGTTTTTGGAATGGTTATCAAGACTTGAACATCAATAGATATTATGAAAATGAAGCAGGGGTGAGACAATCATCGTTTGAGCAAAATTCATTCAATACCAATAGCGGAAAATACCTCAATGCGAAGGTAGGGATGGACTATTATTTGACCGATCAAACAACTTTTGGAGTGTCTTATAAAAACAACAATACACCCTCTGGAAGGGGCGTTGAAAACAACTCTAAAATTGCTGACAATCAAGGGAATTTAACCCAAACAGTAATAGCCGATAATACTACCGAAAGCACGTTTAGAAACAACGTATACAATGCTTACATAAATCATAAATTAGACAGTATAGGATCATCCATTTCTTTGGATGCCGATTACGTTTCTTACACCTCTAGTTCCGATCAGGTTTTTTACAACTATTTATACAATGCTAGCGATAGCCTTACATTTCAAGACCGTATAAACGGTGAGATACCATCTGATATAAGAATATATGCCGTAAAAACCGATTATACTAAAGTTTTGAGCAACGATGCAAAACTAGAAGCGGGATTGAAATCGGCTTATACTGAAACCGATAATGAAGCCATTTATTCAACTACGGTTGAAGGCATTACAGAACCCGATTATAAATTGAGCAACCGTTTTTTGTACGATGAATGGATTGGTGCTGGTTACTTAAATTATTCAAAACAATTAGGTCCTGTAGGTTTGCAACTAGGGTTGAGGGTGGAGTCTACTCAACTTAAAGGGAATCAATTAGGAAATCAAGAAAACCCTGATACTTCATTTACACGACAGTACACCAATGCTTTTCCAACACTTTATGCATCGTGGAAAATGGACTCTGTAGCCAACAATGTGATGACCTTTTCTTATGGGCGAAGAATAAATAGACCGTATTTTCAAGATCTAAACCCTTTTATAAGCCCGTTGGATAAGTTTACTTTCTATTCTGGAAACCCCAATTTGTTGCCTACATTTTCACATAACTTATCTCTAGCGCACACGTTTAAAAGCATGTTTACCACGTCGTTAAACTATTCTAAAACAGTGGATGGCATCAACGAAACCTTAGAAATTAGAGATGGAATTTATTATAGCCGACCAGGCAATATTGCCAGTAGCCAAACTTACACCTTGTCATTTGAAGGGAGTATTCCGATAAAAGAGTGGTACACCATAAATGGATATATGGAGATGTCTCACAATACTTTTGATAGCGATTTGTACACTCAAACACTCAATTCTAAAGGAACGTATTACTATTTGTCGGCTACCAATAGTTTTAAATTCAAAAAAGGCTGGAGTGCCGATGTAAGCGGACAATACCGAAGCGATATGGTGTATGCTCAACTGAAATTGAAAAGTTATTGGGTCATAAACTTTGGGGTGAAAAAGAATGTTCTCAACAATGCTGGATCGATTAAGTTATCGGTGAATGATATTTTTAAAACCCGACGAGGCGATGGTATCATCAATAATCTAGAACTTACAACAGCCAATTGGAACAGTACATATGATTCTCGAACCGTTCGTTTAGCTTTCTCTTGGCGATTTGGTAAATCAACGCTTAAAAAACCTAAATACAATAGTATAGGTTCTAGTGACGAACAAAATAGAATCAAAAACTGATGAGGTGAAACATCTTTTCCTTCTGATTTTTATTTTTGGCTCAAAGAGTAAAGGAATAATCTGTTGACCAAAATGTATACTTACGCGAAAAAAAATAGTGTTGCTGCGCTTTTAGCTCTAATATTAATTCTTCCATTCACTAGTTATTCTCAATCAGATGAAAATAAACTAGGAGCCTGGTATATGTATTTTTTCAATGGTCAATTAAACGATAGCCGATGGGGAGTGCAAGGAGATATACAGTATCGCAATTGGAACCTAGGCGGCGATCTCGAACAGCTTTTAATTCGGGGTGGAGCTACCTATAAACCTAGTAATGGTAATGTGAAATTCACTTTGGGCTATGGTAACGTTACATCTGGTGCTTATGGAGAAAGCAATCATACCACAACGGAACACCGAATTTATCAAGAGGCACTGATACCCTCGAAGTTGGCCGTAAGAGTATTCGTCAATCACCGTTTTAGGTTTGAACAGCGAATGGTCGAAAATCAAAATTTCCGTACGCGTTTTCGATACAATTTCATGATCAATGTGCCATTAAATAAAAAGTCAATGGAATCTAAAACTTGGTATGCATCGTTTTATAACGAAATATTTTTGAATGCCCAACGCAACATTGGCCAAGGCAAAACGGTTGAAATTTTTGATAGAAATAGATTCTATCTAGCTTTAGGATATGTTCTCAACAACAACATAAAACTGCAGTTTGGGTTAATGAATCAAACAACCAATGCGTGGGATAAAAATCAGCTGCAAGTTGGTTTGCATCAAAATTTTTAACACGTAAAAACTAGATTGTTTCAATTTCGTCTGCAAGATATTGAGCGTCTTTAGAAACTCCACCTAAAGTAGCCGAGCCACGGGTGTACATCCACGGTAAGCCAATAAAATATAGTCCATCGATGTTGCTTACTCCTCTGAAATTTTTAGGATAACTGTCTTCATCCAATTCCAAACCTTCAATCCATTCGAAATTTGGACGGTAACCGGTAGCCCAAACTATGTTTTTGATGCTAGAAACTTTTCTTTTCTCAAAAATGACATTTTCATTCAATGCATCTTTGGTTCGGCCTTCTGCATGAACATTTGCACGAGATAGAATTTCTTTAACATTTGTGCCAATAACAGGTTGAGTAATTGAACTAATTTTTTTGCCGACCCAACTGTATTTGTTGAAACTCAAGAAACCAATCAAAGAAAACCACCACCAAAGTGTTTTACCTAAAAACTGATGCGGTATCGATTTCACATTAGTGTCGCCCGAAAAATAAACCGTTCTAGAAGCATCGCTCGAAATCTCATCCAATATTTGGTATCCAGAATCGCCACCACCTACAACCAAGGCATCACCTGCTTGTAATTGATGTGGCCCTTTGTAATAGTTGCTGTGCATTTGCAGAATGCTAGGCGACAATTTCTTGTGACAAGGAGGGGTATAAGGTGTATGAAATGGTCCTGTTGCAACAATCACATTTTCGGCTTCTAATACGCCGTCTTTGTATTCTATATGAAATCCATTTTCTGTTTTACGAACATAAGTAATCAAGGTTTTGAGTTGTATGGGAATGTCAAACTCTTTAACGTAGGATTTAAAGTAATTGGCAACTTCAATTTTGTTTGGATAATAGCCCTTCGGCGCATCGAAATCTAGACCAGGTAAGTTGTTGTATTCAGAAGGAGTAAATAGTTTTAATGAATCCCAACGGTTTAACCACGATGATCCGATTTCATCACCACCATCTACAACGATGAATTTTTTGTTCATCTTTTTTAAATGGTAAGCCATAGATAATCCAGCTTGTGCTCCTCCAATAATTACAAAATCCAACATCAATTGCTTGTTATTCTACGCTGCGAAAGTAGGTACAATTGTTAACGTGGTTTCTCAGCTCATTTTATACCGTACTACAGATTGTATTTAAGTGTTTCGTTTTTGTTAGATGTTGATAATTAGATATTTATTAATTTTAGTCACTTGTTTCGAGTAAAATTTACTCGAAATGATTATTGTGCTATCTTTGGCTGTATAATAGGGCTTGTGGAATACGAAGAAAGACTTAAAGAAAGAATAAAAGAGTTGGAGTGTTTGTACGCTATTTCTACCCAAATATCCCAAGGTAGTGATATAGATTCTGTTTCACTGTCTATTTGTCGCGAGTTGGAGTTGGCGTTTCGTTTTCCAGAAGCCGCTTGTGCAAGCATTACAATTTCAGGCATTACTTACGGCAACGTGCTCGATCAAAATCCGCATGCGCAGATAAAACAACCCATAGTTTTTCAAGAAGAGTTGATTGGCAATATTAGTGTTAGTTACAAGGGCAACGATTTGAAAACCAGTTCTTTTTTGATTGAAGAAAAGAAGCTACTGAATAAGGTTTCCGAAGAAATAGCCTTTCTATACGAACGATTGCAACGGAAGAAAAAAGAAGATGAACTAAGTGAAATTGTAAGAAGACAAGAGCGATTGACCATTTTAGGTGAAATGACAGCCGGCATAGCTCATGAGTTGAACACACCGTTGGGAAATATGATAGGATTTTCTGAATTCATCATCAATGGAAGTAAGGAAATTACAACCAAAAACGATGCAAAAAAAATCAAACATTCTGCTTTGCATGCTCGTGAAATAGTCAAAAAACTCATGTTTTTTAGCTGCGAAGTCCCGCAGAAATTACAAGCTGTAAAAATAAACCGCTTGATAAATGAAGCCATCGAATTGTTGAGTCCACTGCTTAAGCAAAGTGGAATTAAAGTACTGTTTGAAAAAGCATCAGACAATCCTTCAGCTTTTATAGATAAAGTACAGTTTACACAAGTAATATTCAATTTGTTGAACAATGCTATTCAAGCCTCCAAAGAAGGAGATTTGGTACGGGTTAAACTAGCGTCAAACAATGGTTTTATCAACATAAGTATTCAAGATTATGGTTGTGGTATTCCAATCGAAATTCAAGAAAAAATCTTCGAACCATTTTTTACCAACAAAGCTGTGGGTACTGGGAATGGACTTGGATTGAGTGTTGTGCATGGCATCATCAAAAAACACCGTGGAAGAATTCAATTTAGTTCTGAAATCAATGCAGGATCCACATTTGTAGTTTCAATCCCTCAAGATTTATGAAAACGGATATTTTAATAGTTGACGATTCTACAGACATGTTGGAGGTTTTAAGCCGTCAATTAAGCAACGAAGGTTTCAATACTTTTCAAGCGACCAATGTCATAGATGCTGTAGATTTATTGAAACTCAATATTCCAAAACTGTTAATTACCGACATTCAGATGCCTGGTGTTGATGGCGGTAAATTGGTGAAGTATGCTACTAAAAACTTTCCTGAGCTGCCTATATTGGTCATAACAGGTTATCCATCAATAGATGCTGCCGTAGAAGTTTTAAAAGATGGCACCATCGACTATCTTACCAAGCCCTTTACACAGAACGAGTTAAGCGAAGCCATTCAAAAAATACTTGGAGCTCAAAAAAACGAAAAATCCAAAAAAACAACAATATCAAAACACGTAGTATTACCCTCAGGTAAAGCCATAGTTGGTGCCGCCAAAAGTCTTGAGCAAACATTGCATTTGATAGATAGAACCAAAGACAATAAAGTTACAGTACTTGTTACAGGGGAAAGTGGTACAGGAAAAGAATTGGTAGCGAGAGCCATTCACTATAAAGGAAAATTTTATAAAGAGCCTTTTGTGGCTGTAAATTGTGGGGCTATACCCGAAAATTTACTAGAATCAGAATTATTTGGACACGAAAAAGGTGCGTTTACTGGAGCGATTAACTCTAGAGAAGGTATGTTCAAAGCAGCCGATGGTGGCACCATATTTTTAGATGAAATTGGCAATGCTCCATTGAATGTTCAGCAAAGTTTGCTGAGAGTAATTCAAGAAAAAGAAATTGTCTCGGTTGGTTCGCATAAAGCCGAAAAAGTGGATTTAAGAATAGTTGCTGCAACCAACAGCGATTTATTGAGTTTAGTTGCGAAGGGAAAATTCAGAGAGGATTTGTATTACCGATTGAATGTTGTCAACATTAAAGTACCGCCATTAAGAGATCGTAAATCGGATATCGAATCGCTGGTGCATCATTTTGTATCAAAGTTAGGCAAGGAGCTTAATAAAGGTGAATTGGAAGTAAGTGAAGCAGCCATGCATCTGCTGAATGAATACCATTGGCCAGGCAATATTCGAGAATTAGAAAATGTCATACATCAAGCTTTGGTTATGTGTGATTCTAAAATTGAAGCCAAGCATATTCCCGAATTTTTGCATTTCAATTCTGTTCCATCGCATCAAAGTGAAAGCCCTGCACTTAAAACTTTGAAAGAAGTTGAATTGGCGCACATCAAATTTGTTTTGTCTCATTTCGACAACAACAAAACCAAAGCGGCCGAAGTTCTAGGTATTACTAGAAAAACACTAGCTCAAAAGCTACAATAATACCCGGGTAATTTCTTCCCGAATGAGTATTAAATACTCACTTTATTAAATCTATAATTGTCCAAATATCGGATATAACAATCTCTTTATGAGATTGTTATATGTTATTTGTTTCTTTTTCTCTTTCCATGGCATAGCCTTTGATTACTGTCCAGTAAAATAATCAATAGGGAAAAATGACAAGAACCTTGTGTTTAAATTGTGATAATAGCGATGTCTGCTTGTGGAAAAGCGACGATGTTATTCTATGCAATGAGTATACGTTACAACCAATAATTGAAGTCAATCATTCTCCACCCATAACTACTCAAAATAGCATAAAGAATGGAAGCAATAGCCTTTGCTTTAGCTGCGATAGAAATCAACAATGTTTATTCCAAGATCAAAAACTAAACACAATATTCTGCGAAGAATTTCAATAACAGTACAATGAAAACGATAGAAAAAAATAAAAAAATGGGGATGTACGAAAACGTAAGTCAGCAATTCAATCGGGCTGCTGATTTAATGAATCTCAATCCATCGGTTCGCAAAATATTAGCGATTCCAAACACTGAAATTGTGGTGAATTTTCCGGCAAAACTTGACGATGGTACTGTTCAAGTATTCAAAGGTTATCGCGTTCAACACAACAATGCATTAGGTCCTTACAAAGGCGGATTACGTTACCACGAAACAGTAGATATCGATGCTGCTAGAGCATTAGCTACGTGGATGACTTGGAAAACATCTTTGGCTGGTTTGCCTTACGGTGGTGGTAAAGGGGGAGTACAAATCAACCCGAAAAACTATTCTGATACCGAGTTAGAAAGAATAACACGAAGATTTACATATGCTTTAGGTGACAACATAGGGCCTGAGCACGATATACCAGCACCTGATGTAAATACTACGCCACAAATGATGGCTTGGATTGCAGATACTTACATGAGTACAAAGTCTACCAACGAACGTACTAAATACGCTCACGTAGTTACGGGTAAGCCTGTTGGTGCAGGCGGACTAGAAGGTAGAGATAGAGCTACAGGTTACGGTGTAGTAGTGTCTTTAAAAGAATGGGCGAACCATAAAAACATCAGTTTAGAAGGAAAAAAATACATCCTTCAAGGTTTTGGAAATGTTGGGTATTGGGCAGCTGTATTTATGAAAGAAAACGGGGCAATATTAACAGGAGTACAAGATGCTAGTGGTAGTATATACAACGAATCAGGTATTGATCCAGATAATTTGCATGCTTACATGAACGACAATAGAGGGTTCATCAAAGATTATAGACATGCTGATGAAATACCAAATGATTTGTTTTTTGGATTGCATTGCGACATCATCATTCCTGCAGCATTGGGAAACCAGATTACAGAAGAAAATGCTCATGAAATAAAAGCCGCTGTTATAGCTGAAGGAGCCAATGGTCCTGTAGATGTATCGGCAAACGATATCCTTTTAGAGCGCAACATCGATATCATACCCGATATTTTTTGCAACTCAGGTGGGGTAATCGCTAGTTATTTCGAATGGTTACAAAACAGAAATGGCGAACTGTGGGTAATGTCAGAAGTATTAGAAAAACTTGAGAAAAAGATGAAGTTATCATTCTCTAAAATACTCAATACGGCTAAAAAGTACGATACCGATTGGAGGACTGCTGCTTTTATTGAAGCAATTGCTCGAGTTGAACAAGCGTATTTGCAAAGAGGAATTTTCCCTTAACCATAAAACAAACAGGTATTGAAAACGATAGGAATATTAAAAGAAAATATTGGAGACGATCGTGTGTGCATGCTGCCTGAAGCGGTGAAAAAATTAACGGATCAGGGCTTTGAGGTTTGGTTTGAATCGCATGCTGGATATGGTGTTGGGCAATTGAATGTAGAATACCAAAAAGTTGGGGCTGTATGCACAACGGCCAGAAAAATCTATGAAGAAGCCGATATTATATGCTCAATATCTCATAAATACGATGGCGAAAACCTAGGGAAATCACCTTGTTTTGTTGGTGTATTCAATCCGTTGTTTCATAAAAAAGCATTAAGAAAATACATCTCTCCAGCGTCGCTATATTCTTTGGATTTATTGCCACGTTCAACCATAGCTCAGCGTATGGATGTGTTGTCAAGTATGGCTTCTTTGTCTGGATATAAAGCAGTTTTACTGGCATCCAATATGTACAATGGAGCTATCCCCATGTTTACAACTGCAGCTGGTACTTTAAAGCCGGCTAAGTTTTTAATATTAGGAGCAGGTGTAGCAGGGTTGCAAGCCATTGCAACAGCCAAAAGACTAGGAGCTATTGTTGAGGCATTCGATGTGCGTAGTTCCGCTGCGGAAGAAGTTCGGAGTTTGGGTGCTAAATTCATCGAAGTTGAGGGATTTGTAGAATCCAACGATGCAGGAGGTTATGCTGTAACGCAGACCGAAGAATTTCAAGACAAACAACAACAACTTATTCACGAACACGCTTTGCAAGCCGATATCGTTATCTGTACAGCGAATATTCCTGGTAAAGCAGCGCCAATTCTATTGAAAGAAAATACAGTCTTGAAAATGAAAAAAGGAGCTGTTATTGTCGATATGGCTAGTGAACAAGGCGGCAATTGTGAGTTGACACAAAACAATAGAACGGAAGACCAAAATGGGGTAACCATATTGGGCGATTCTCACCTTTCAAAATTGTTGCCATTAGCAGCATCAAAAATGTTGTCTAACAATTATTTAAACTACCTGCAACACTTCCTTACGAACGAAAACAGTGAGTTAAAAACACAAACTATGGTCATGTATAAGGGTGAAATTGTTCACCCTCGTTTGCGACCACAACCAGCATTAAGCAATTAAAATGAGCGCATTATTAGAGCAACTAGACAGTTTATACTTCATTGTATTCTGCATTTTTATCGGAATTGAGATCATCACCAATGTGCCCGCAATTCTCCACACGCCATTGATGTCTGGTGCCAATGCCATAAGTGGTGTAATTACAGTAGGGGCCATCTTGATGCTTCATAAAGTAGAAGCAAATGACTATGTCAATCTTATCATTGGGGGAGTCGCCGTTTTTTTAGGCGCACTCAATATTTCAGGTGGATTTTTTGTTACCAATCGCATGCTGGCCATGTTCAATTCTAAAAGCAAATGACATTATTATTAGAAGGTGGTTATTTCCTTTCCATTCTCTCTTTTTTAGGTGGACTTAAATATTTGAGCAAACCCAAAAAGGCAAAATTAGGGAACACGTTAGCTGCTGCTGGAATGATACTAGCATTGGGGTTAACGGTTGTGTCCAGTATCATGGGAACTTTGCCTTATACCAATTTGATCATCATTTTGGGAGCTTTATTGGGTGGAACTTTATTGGGTAAATACATGTCCAAAAAAGTAGAAATGACAGCCATGCCTCAATTGGTTTCGTTGTTCAATGCAACGGGTGGAGCCTGTGCCTTTTTACTCGGTATTGTAGAGTCCAATCAAGAAGCTGTTTTTGAAAAATGGCAAATATTGGTTTTGTTATTAGGCGTAATTACAGGGGCCATTGCGGCAAGTGGTAGCGTAGTAGCGTATAGAAAATTGGCAGGTAAAACAAAAGACAAACGCTCTAATTGGGTCAATGTATTCTCTAAAGCTCTGTTGTTGTTTTTATGTGTCTTTACCGTAGCCGCTGTTTTCAATTGGTTGGATATTTCATTGATGATGTACACCATAATAATGGTAAGTGCTGCTTTGATGTATGGTGTGTTGTTTGTGCTACCTATTGGAGGCGCTGATATGCCTGTGGTGATATCTTTATTAAATGCAGTAACAGGAATTGCTACAGCCTTTTCAGGTGTCTTGTACCACAATAAGGTAATGATTGCTGGTGGTATAATTGTAGGTGCAGCGGGTATCTTACTTACGGTTTTGATGTGCCGAGCAATGAACCGATCGCTGCTGAAAGTATTGACAGGCTCATTTCATAAAAGTAAAGTCGTAGTGGGCGAAGAAAAAGTGCAGGAAATAACAGAAACTAGTGTTTCGGAAACGGCCTTGCAATTGTCTATGGCCAACAAAATTGCCATCATTCCTGGGTATGGTTTGGCTGTTGCTCAAGCCCAACATTTATGTCAACAACTAGAAAAACTATTGTCGGATAAAGGCGGTGTAGTACACTACATAATTCATCCTGTTGCGGGCAGAATGCCAGGCCATATGAATGTTTTGTTGGCAGAAGCATCTGTTGAATATGATGCATTGAAAGAAATGGATGAAGTGAATGATGAAATGAGTAGTTATGACATAGCGCTAATTATTGGAGCCAACGATGTAGTAAATCCAGCCGCTGAAAACAATCCAGATAGTCCAATCTATGGTATGCCCATCATCAAAGCATACAATTGCGCTGCTTCGGTGGTATTAAAACGAAGCATGAATAAAGGGTATGCAGGTGTTCAGAACGAATTGTTTGATGAAGATGGCTGCAAACTACTTTTTGGAGATGCAAAAGATTCGCTCCAACAAATTGTAAATCAACTAAAATTAATTTGATATGAAATACGGTAAACTGATCCTTACTAAAAAAGACTATGAATTAATAAAACTTATATTAATTAACTGGCATTTATCTAAAGAGCTGACGTTAGTGAATTACGAGAAGTTGTCTAGAGAATTGTCTGAAGCAGAAATTGTTGATGAAAGTAATATTCCTAAAGATGTAGTGAAATTTGGGTCTGTAGTAATCATAGATACGCCGTACGGTGTATTGAATGATTTTGAGTTGGTAGTTCCTTCTAGAAAAGATATTCCAAACAAGAAATTATCCGTACTTTCTGCAATCGGATCGGCTATACTAGGATACGCTAAAGGCGATGAAATATCTTGGAATTTTCCTGCCGGCGAAAAAACAATTACAATAGTTAACGTTAAAAACAATGTAACACGGCGCAAAAAGTTAGAAGAGTCAACTTCATAAATGATGAAGCAACCGAATAAGATTTAATAATCCAAACAACGATATTATGAGCTGGAAATTTAGTGTGAAAAACCGATTGAAAACTGCAGGTGTTCTGTTGCTTTTGTGTGTTTTATTGCTGTTAGCAAACGTTCGAAATCACTTCATTTCTAGCCGTGTGTCAGAGAGTATTGAAACCATTTATGAAGATAGGTTGAAGGCGCAAGATTTGATCTTTTCTTATGGTCATATCCTCGAAAATGTTGAGTTGGTTTTGGAATGTGGATCGGTGCAAGAACGACAAATCAATCAGCGATTTGCTAAAATCGATGCCTTGCATGAACGTTATGCTAAAACAAAATTAACGGAAGAAGAATCTGAAGTTTATTCTTCATTTCTACAGAAAGTTAAAGAAATTCAAGCCGCTACTAATGATTATCAAGAAATAGAAAAAGCTTTGTTTTCGGCGAAAGAATATCTTACTCGATTAGAAGCCATTCAAATGGAAGAAGCTCAGAAAGAAATGGTGAGTATTGCACAGTTGGAAGGGAATAGGCAGATTAGTTTTTACTTAGAATCTGGTATACTGGTAGTCTTGCTTCTCATTGTGCAAGTCATTGTTTTGAGCAGTGGAATTAAACAGTCTTCATCAAAAGAAGTGGGCTTATAAAACAAGCTATCGAAATCGTTTAGAATTCAAGCTGTAATAGGCATAAGATTCTGGTTAAATTGATTTAAAGTTTTGTTAAATATATATCACTTCCAGTCCTCATAGTTTACCTTTGAAAAACTCGTTTATATTATTATTTATTTCTGATTTTGTATATTCAGAAATGTCTCCCGTTGTAATTTATTTATGATTAAAACAATATTTTTAACTCCTTTTCAAAAATTCGTAAAAACAGAAAGCTTAGCCGGTGTTTTGCTTTTTGGAGCAACTATAGTAGCTTTAATTTGGGCGAATTCTCCCTACGGTGCTGTATATGAGAGTTTATGGCAATATGAATTTGGAATATCGTTTCATGATTTTGAGTTGAAAAAGCCTTTGATCTTATGGATCAACGATGGTTTGATGTCAATTTTTTTCTTTCTCATTGGTTTGGAGTTAAAACGCGAACTACTGATAGGTGAAATCAACACGTTTAAAAAAGCTGCTTTTCCTTTCATTGCTGCATTAGGTGGTGTGTTGGTACCTATTGCCTTGTTTTTGTTGCTGAATGAAAACCCTGAAACTTCTAGAGGGTGGGGCATTCCTATGGCGACCGATATAGCATTTGCATTGGCCATACTAAGTACTTTGGGAAATAGAGTGCCATTGAGCTTGAAGATATTTTTAACAGCTTTTGCTATCATCGATGACATTGCCGCCGTACTTGTTATAGCTGTATTTTATAGTGTCGACATCAACTGGATGTATATAGTATATGGAATGGTGTTGATAGGGGTGTTGGGCTTATTGTATTATTATCGAAAATATACCCTTGAAATAGGATTGATTCTGGCTGCCATAATATGGTTTTTATTCTTGAAATCGGGGATACACCCAACTATAGCAGGGGTACTTTTGGCATTTACAATTCCCATTAAACGCCGACTGAACGTAAAAGTGTTTTCAGAGCAGCTATTTTCAATTTCAAAAAATATAACACAGAAAACAGACGACGATAATCATTTACTGACTAAAAAGGAAGTGAAGTGTATTGATAGTTTGAGTGATTTAACCAACGAAGTGCGCTCGCCATTGCAGCATCTAGAACACAAACTACACCACTGGATTGCTTATTTTGTTTTACCTGTTTTTGCCTTTGCCAACGCTGGAGTTGTATTCAATTCTAACTATAACTTTGATTACGCCCTTATGACAACCATTACTATTAGTTTGTTTGCGGGTAAATTTTTAGGTGTAGCCTTGTTTTCTTATTTGGGTATTAAGTTCAAACTTACTGAACTGCCTAGAGGGGTTAATTTTAAGCAAATACTTGGTATTTCAATAATTGCAGGTGTTGGATTTACGATGTCCATTTTTATAGACAATTTGGCTTTCAATGGCGATCCTGTGAGCATGAATTCAGCCAAAATTGGTATTATTATTGGCTCTGTATTATCGGGTGTGATTGGATATATTGTACTACGATTATTATCTACCTCATCGGATAAATAAGTTTCTATTATTTTAGATACTTGTTTGCTCTATTCTATTCTTCTATAACGCTGAGAACATTAGTCAATGCTAAGTGTTTCTTTATACTAATTTCTGTTCTTCTATCTTTTACGTTGTTTGGTCAAAAACAAGCAACAGTTTATTTAGATAAAACCGATTCTACAAAGAATTACTATAAAATAATATATCCTCCCAATGCATCTTGGATAGGTTACATGGTTGTATTGCCTGGTTTTGGTGAAACGGCCGATAGAGTGTTAGAGCAATCTGATTTGCCTATTGCAGCCGCTAAAAACGGATTGTTAACGATCATTCCCATTCTTCAAGATGGTGTTTTGTCATTGGGGATAGACGATATCAGCCAAGCGTCACTCGAAAACATCTTGCTCGATGTTCGAAACAAACATCAGTTACACGATCAAAAATTCTATATAGGTGGGTATTCCATAGGAGGTAGTTGTGCCATTAAATATGCTCAAGAATCTAAAGTTAAACCAACGGCCGTTTTTGCAGTCGATCCGCCTTTGGATTTTGAAAGGTTCTACCATTCGGCTTTACGAAGTATACGGTTAACCACCGATGGTAATTACAATCAAGAATTTGTATACATGAAAGCGCGATTGGATGATTTAATGGGAGGAAGTCCTTTCGAAAACATAAAAAAGTATTATAGTATTTCTCCTTATTCGTTCACCGATACAACTCAATCAGCGGTTAAAAAACTATTGAATCAACCCATTTTAATCTATACAGAATTAGAAGTAGAATGGTGGTTGAAGGAGAGGCAAATAGATGCTTCAAGTTTGAATTTTGTAGAGTGTTCGGCGTTCATTAATGAATTGAATTTATTAGGTAATTCTAATGCGATTTTAAAAACTACATACAAGAAAGGGTATAGACAGCCAGATAATATGCGCCATCCTCATTCTTGGAGCATTGTCAATATTCCTGAATTGTTGAATTGGTTGCAGGCAAATTAGTTTGGGTTATTGTTTTATTTTTAAAAAATGACTGCAGCAGATATTCTAAAAGAACTTGAAAAATTGAGTGATGTTAAAACCAGTGCTCATAATTTAAAAAGCGGTGTAACAGGAGCGCAGTTTGGGGTTAAATTAGGCGATATTAGAAAAGTCGCTAAAAAGGTGAAGGTCAATAAGCAAGCTGTTGCTTTAGAACTTTGGGCTACCGATATATTTGATGCTCAAATGCTGTCGATTTTGATCATTAATCCGAACAAACTAAGCGCAAGCGAATTGGATAACATGGTACGATCAGTTCATTACGATCGTGTTGCTGACTGGTTGAACTCGTATGTTGTGAAACTCCATTCTGAAAATGAAAGTTTAAGGTTGAAATGGATGCAGGATGAAAATCCAATGGCAGCAAGAGCTGGATGGAATTTAACCAAACAACGTATTGTAAGAAATCCAGAAATGGTAGACATTAGTGCACTTTTGGATAGAATAGAAGCGGAAATGCTAACAACAAGTCCTACGGCACAATGGACAATGAATTTTTGCTTGGCTGAAATTGGAATACACCATAAAGATTACCGAAAAAGAGCCTTGGAAATAGGTGAAAAACTTGGTTTGTATCGTGATTATCCAACATCTAAAGGGTGTACCTCTCCATTTGCACCAATTTGGATTAATGAAATGGTAAGTAGAGAAGAAAAGGTACAAGCCTAGAGGAAATACAACCGTATGGAAAATGAAATACTAAAAGATAGTTTTTGCCCTACAAGCAAGGAAGATTGGCGAAAATGGTTGGAAAAAAACCATATTGAAAAAGACTCTATTTGGTTGATTTTGCACAAAAAAAGCTCAGATAAACCTAGCATATCATGGAGCGATACTGTCGATGTAGCCTTGTGTTACGGTTGGATAGATAGCACTAAAAAGACCTTAGACAACGAAAGGTATACGCAGTACTACGGAAAACGAAAAGCAAAAAGTACGTGGTCTAAAATAAATAAGGATAAAGTTGAGGTTCTTAAGAAACAAAATCTGATGAAACCTGCAGGCTTAGAATGCATTAAGGTGGCCAAAGAAAATGGATCGTGGTCGATTTTAGATGAAGTTGAAAACTTGGAAATTCCTGTAGAATTGGATGAGAAATTTAAAACCAATCCTGATGCGAATGCATTTTATCTGAATTTAAGTAAATCGAAACGCAAATCCTTATTGCAATGGATTGTTATGGCTAAACGTCCTGAAACCAAAACCAAAAGAATCAACGAAATCGTTGAATTAGCAGGTAATGGGTTGATTCCTAAGCAATTCAGGTGATTAATTTATCACCAATCTATAGGGAAGTAATCTTTTAAGAATTTTCCACACCAATGTTCACCACGGTTTATGCCGTCAATAAATGGATCGCAAACACGTGCTGCACCATCAACAATATCTAGTGGTGGCTGAAAATCGTGCACTTTTTCTTTATAAGCAGAAATTTGAGCTGGATCTTCGTCGGTAACCCAACCAGTATCCACGGCATTCATATAAATACCATGTTTAGCTAACTCACCAGCAGAAGTATGCGTAAGCATGTTCAGTGCGGCTTTAGCCATGTTGGTGTGCGGATGGCGAGGTTCTTTCTTGAAACGGTGAAACTTGCCTTCCATTGCCGTAACATTTACTATGTGTTTTTTGCCCGTGTAATCGCGTTTCATCATGCTCGACAATCGGTTGCACAATACAAAAGGAGCAATGGCATTAACCAACTGAACTTCAAGTAATTCAGGAGTAGGAACTTCGCCCAATTTCAATCGCCAAGAATTGGTTTTGCGCAAATCGACTTGTTGCAAATCCACGTCCAATTTACCCGTAGGAAATACTTCTTCATTTTGTACCGCCCCATCGTAACTGTATGGAATTTGAGACAGTTGTGCCGAGGCTCTTATACCCAGTCCTGGAGCATCTTCTTTCCATGTAACAGCCAAAGAAGAAGTGTCTTTTCCAGCACCGCTAACAGCTGATATTTTATTCAAACAATTTTGATGACTGGTAAGCAAACTTCTAACATCGGCATCGTGCTCATGAAATGGAAGAAGCTCTTTCTCCATCATGTGTTCGTAAAAACCAGGAGGTCGTCTTACCGTTTGTGCCGCGTTGTTTATGAGTATATCTAAGCGATCGTAATTCTGTTCTATGTAAGTACAAAAGAGTTCAACACTAGGCGTGTGACGTAAATCTAAGCCATGTATATGCAAACGATGTTCCCAATCTTTGAAATCCTTCTCTTTGGCAAAACGAATGGCAGAATCAGCAGGGAAACGAGTTGTAGCAATTACAGTAGCACCTGCTCGTAACATCATGAGCGTTACATGGTATCCAATTTTTAAACGAGAACCGGTCATCAAAGCAACTTGCCCTGTAAGATCAGTCGTTTGAAAGCGTTTCAGATAATTCAAATCGCCACAACTGTCGCACATGGTATCGTAGAAGTGATGAAGTTTGGTGAATTTGGCTTTGCAGATGTAACAGTTTCTGGCCGAATTTAGTTCTGCATCGTCGTCGGTTGTGGTGGTTTCAGTAAGTAGAATTTGATCAGGAGCTTGAAAAATTTCCGAGGTCCTTGCTTTTCTAATACCAGTTGTACCACGAGCTTCGCGATCCATTTTGCGCACTATGGATTTCTTGGCTTTGTTTAAATCCTTTCTGCGTTTTTTAATCTCTTCTCGACTAGGTCTAGAGAAAACGCCAGCGGCGGTAATCAGGGCGATGCGATCTTCTTCGTTCAATAAGGTAAGCGCTTGGCTGTCTTTCACCAACGATTGAAGCGTAGTCATGCACTGTTTCAGATCGTTTTCTGAAATAGAATTTGGTAAAGATTGTTCTTGTTTGTCGCTTTGCACTATGCCTTGAAATTGTTTGCAATATTACGCTTTTGTCCTATTTTATTAATGTAAAAACGATACATTAAAGTTGTCTAAATTATAAGGGCGTATTGATGAGGTTTGTTGGACAATAACAGCATCGTTAAGAGTTGTAAAATCTGAATGAAAATCAATCGTAAGGAAGTGGATTAACGTAGTTTGCGCAACGTGGTTGGTTTGAATAAAAAGAAAATTTCAATAATCGGATTCGCAATACTATTGTTGGTTTCGTGCAATAAGTTTGAATACAGCAATTATCAAGTAAATCTGGATAGTAAGTATGAAAATACCAACGCAAAAAATATTCAGAAACTACCGCTTGAGTACAAGGATACCATTACGATTGCCGTAATTGGAGATTCGCAACGATTTTATGAATCGACAAGCGAAATCATTAAGAAAATAAATAAAACACCAGGCATTGATTTTGTAGCGCATACAGGCGATTTGGTTGATTTTGGCATGCAAAAAGAATACGAGTGGATGCACGATGAATTGTCTACTCTTAAGGCACCTATCATTGCAGTAGTTGGCAACCACGACCTTATTGGTAATGGAGGAGATGTCTACCAACACATGTATGGCGATTTCAATTTTAGTTTTACGTTATCGGGCAATAAGTTCATTTTCATTAATACCAATTCTAGGGAGTTCAACTTCAATAAAAATGTACCCGATATCGAGTGGTTGGACAAAGAACTATCTGACACCGCTCATTATAACAATGCCATCATAATTTGTCATGTATCGCATAATAATGAAGATTTTAACGAAGAGCTGAGAGAAGAGTTCGTGCAAAGCGTTAAAAAATACAAGAAGGTTTTGATGAGCATCAATGGACATTTACACAATTTTGAATATTCACCACCCGATGAAGACAACATAGCTTATTTCAATACCTACAGCACCAAAAAAGAAAAATTCATACTTCTTAAAATTTGGGACAATCAATATTCTTTCGAAATAATTGAATGATGCATAGATGGTATAAAATTATTGTCGTGTTCTTCAGCTTATTGTTTACTGTAGCACTTGAAGCACAAGAAGTAAGTGCTAAAACGGCATCGAGGTTTGCTCTTAACAGCGTTCGACTTCAGTATGCTGGATATATCGGTATGTTGTCTTTAGGCTCTACCTGGACTTTCAAAGAAGACAAAATAAGCTTGGAATATTCATTTGGATATTCGCCAAAGCAAGATGCTGAAAAGGCAATTTATACCAATGCCATAAAGCTGTTGATTACGCCCAATTTGGACTTTAATATTGGCAATAAGGTCAACATTAAACCTCTATCGTTGGGCTTAGCATCATCTTATACATTTGGAAATCGCTTTGGGAAATACCGCGATAATTCTAAATACCCCAATGGTTATTATTGGTGGAGTACTTCAGTTCGTGTAGGTTTAGTGTATCAATTAGAAGCCAGTGTTGCATTGAACAACAAGTATTTTAAGCGGATTGGATTTTACTTAGAATCCAGTATATGGGATTTGGGATTGTTTAGTTATTATGGCAATTCAAACCGATCGCACTTGCACTTTTTCGACATTGTTGTACTTGGTTCGGGTTGTAGGTTGTATTTTTAGAAAAGAGCATAATGAACGAGGTATTTTACTTAAACCACACTGAGCCTAACGCATCTTGTTTTCAAGCTTTGCGCGACATCATCTTAAGAGTGAGTGAAGAAATGTCTGAAACCAAAAAGTACGGAATGCCTTGCTTTGTATTCAAAAACAAGGCACTATGCTATTTGTGGGCAGATAAAAAAACGAACGAACCTTATGTATTGTTTGTAGACGGCGATTTGCTCGATCATCCAGCATTAGAATCGGGCGATAGAAAGCGCATGAAAATATTGAGAATAAACCCCACCAAAGATATTGATGTGTTGCTACTTGGCGAGCTTTTAATGCTAAGTCTATCAGAACGTAACCAATAGTTTTTAAGTTATTTTTAGACCATATGCTAAATGTAAGCCTCACCATCTCGATACTTTTTATTCTAACAGTAATACTAACTTTAATATTATTCGTTAATTCATTTATTTCTAGAACACCTAAATCCGTTAAAAATAAAACAACCATTATTCTGCTTATTTGGGTAGCAATACAGACTGGCCTTTCATTTTGGGGAGTATACTATAATTCAACGGATGCTATACCCCCAAGAATTTTCTTATTTGGTGTATTCCCAATGGTTATTGGCATGATACTTTTATTTAGAACACAACGCGGACGCCTTTGGATGGATCACCTTTCCCTAAATAAACTTACGATGCTTAGCATTGTTCGTATTCCAGTAGAAATAGTTTTGTGGCTACTATTTTTAAGTGAAACGATATCAGAAATCATGACGTTTGAAGGTTGGAATTTTGATATTCTTGCTGGAATTACAGCTCCCTTTGTGGCGTATTTTGGAATAAGGAATAAAACAAGAAAACCCTTGCTCATTGTTTGGAATGTAGCAGGGCTTCTTTTACTTACTTGGATTGTAGTTATTTCAACCTTGGCTTCACCATTTCCTTTGCAGCAATTGGCTTTCGATCAACCTAACGTGGCCATTTTGTATTTCCCGTTTTCACTACTACCTACCTTTGTAGTACCAATAGTTTATTTCACACATTTAGTCTCTCTTCGATTATTATTAACTCGAAATCAATAAATATCAACAACCCATTTTACCAATACTCAACTCAAAAGTTTGCTCAATAGTTTCACCACTTTTGGTTTTTGCTGGTGTCCAGTTTGGCGTTTGTTCTATAAGAGTTTTCAAAAGGTTGTCCATAGAATTGTCGCCACACGATTGACTGATAGTAACATCTTTAACAGATCCGTCTTTTGCAACCGTAAGTTCTACTATGGCTAGACTGAAATTGTTTTTGTCTTCTTGATTTTGCAACATCAATTTGCTTTTTTCAATCAAATAATCCATGAGTTCTGATTGAGCATTTGCTTTCATAAAAACATTCAATTTTTCTTGCCCACCTTCAAACTTGGCTTGCATTTCGGGCACACTAGTAAATGTGTTTTTGTGCACTTCTAATGTCACTTCATTGGTTATACTATTGGTTGTATTGTATTTTACTTCCACAATAACATCCGAAAAAAGCTCGGCTTTGTTGAGCATTGCTCTTTGCTCATTTGTAAGAGTAGGTGTTGCCGATGATGTTTGAATTGTTTTCCCGTTTTGAATTAAGTATACATCAACGGATACGTAGTCTGAAATCCAATTGCTAGGGTAGTCGGGGTAGAAATCGATAATTTCTTTTGCTGTTTTCAGTTGCTCCAAACTGGTGGTGTGGGTGTATTTGCCTTTGAGCGTAAACTGCAAATCGTTATTGGGTAAAAAATTAGTAGATGGAAACTGAGTTAAAGTCGCCAACGAATGACTTGTAAGCTGTTTGTTTTCTTGTTTTTTGTTATTCCCTTTTTCTTGGTCCTGTTGCGATACCAATCCAAATGCCGTAAAACCAATTATTGTTACAGTTAAACTTATAAATGCGATTCTCTTTTTCATAACAGTGATTTTTATATCAACAAACATATCGGCAGATGACTCAATTTACTGAAAACGAGTGGTAAAAAGATGTTATCGAAATGTAAATATGCGCATTAAGCTTACTATTTGAGCTATTTTCGATGTCATGTCAAACTTCAGAATCAGGCTCATACTTATTTTAATGCTGGTTACCATTGCGTCCTTATTCGTTACGCAAGCCTACTGGTTTAAAAAGAGCTTCGATTTGGAGGAACGACAATTTGATGAGAAAATCAATATCGCACTTCGAAATGTTGCCCATAAAATATTGGTGTTGGACAGCAATTATGTAGCGAGAATAGACCCAATAGAAAAAGTAGCTTCAAACGAATACTATGTTCAAACCAACTGCTATTTCTCACTTATAACTTTAGATAGTTTGTTGAAAGAGGAGTTTTTGATAAGAAACATCGATGTAAATTACGATTACAGCGTAGTATCTTCCGAAATAAAAGAAGTGGTATTGGGCAATACCGTTTTCAATACCACCAATCAACAATTGGCAAGAGATTCTATCGTTGCGTGCAGTACAAGGTTGGACAATAATCTCGATTTAGACTTCAGCATCCGCATCAACAACAAAACCACCTACTTGTTGAGCGCTATGGGTATTTGGATGTTTTCATCACTCAGTCTTTTGATCGTCCTGCTTGTTTTTACAACCGTTTTTGTGTTTATCCTTCGGGGCAAAAAACTCAATGCTCTAAAGAAAGATTTCATAAACAACATGACCCATGAGTTGAAAACACCCATTGCCAACATAGCAGTAGCATCAGATGCGATTAGAAATAGGGTAATGAATGAACAGAAAATGGCGCAATATGCCGATATCATTCACAAAGAAAATGACCGTCTTCACAACTTAGTCGACCGGGTCTTAGAAATATCTTCTATTGAGAAAAGTGCCGACACATTTACAATGGAATTGGTGGATGTAAATGAAGTTATAATGTCGGTTGTAGATAATTTTGAACCACTTATTCAGGATAAGAAAGGCTTCATTAAAACCAGTTTGTCGGAAAGCAATGCAACCATTTATGCCGATAAAGTTCACCTGTCCAACGTGGTGTATAATTTGATTGAAAACGCCATAAAGTATTCGGATAAAGCACCTGAAATAGATGTAAAAACCATCAACGAAAAAAATACGCTTCGACTGGAAATTAGCGACAAAGGCATCGGTATGTCTCAAGAAAATCAAGAACGTATTTTCGAAAAATTTTATAGAGCCGAATCAGGCAATGTGCACAATACCAAAGGTTATGGGTTGGGATTGAGTTATGTGAAAATGATTGTAGAACAACACAAAGGCCGAATAAAATTCAGTAGTGTTTTGGGCAAAGGCAGTACTTTCAACATCATATTACCTGTACACTAATATGCAACACAAGAAAAACATATTGCTGGTTGAAGACGACGAAAGCATGGGCTTTTTGTTGAAAGACAGCTTGGAGAATTACAATTATTCGGTTGTCCATTATGCTGACGGAGAGCGTGCCTTAAACAATTTCAATGCACAGGAGTTTGATTTGTGTTTACTGGACGTGATGATGCCTAAAATGGATGGCTTTTCATTGGCTACTGAAATAAGAAAACAACAGGCCGAAATACCCATTGTTTTTTTAACGGCTAAAACCATGAAAGAAGACCGAATTAAAGGTTTTAAGGTAGGAGCCGACGATTATGTTACCAAACCTTTCAGTGTAGAAGAACTCGATTTACGCATTCAAGCCATCTTGCGTAGGGGGAATACTATACTACCAACAGAGGATAAAATCAATTTTTCTAAATGCGTTTTAGACGTAAAGAATTTAACCCTAGAAATAGAAGGCTCAATCAAACAATTGACCCAAAAAGAAGTGGAAATTTTGAGCCTATTGGCCAAAAGCCCTAATGTTTTGCTCAAACGCGATCATATACTTAAGGTAGTGTGGGAAGACAATGGCTATTTTGTAGGCCGAAGCCTGGATGTATTCATTTCCAAACTTAGGAAATATCTAAAACTCGATACAAACATTCAGATTGTTAATATCCACGGGGAAGGATATAAATTTGTTGTAAGCGAAAATTGAGCTTATGTTCTGTAATATGTTGTGTGTAAAATCATTAGTTTAGGCATAGTTTATTGTATTTTTATCTATTATGAATATTCGCTACTCAAAAGGAAAATTATTGAATACGTTGAAAGTTGGACTAGGCTTTTTAATCATCGGTTTAGTTTTTACTATAATATCTTTCATTTTTCCAGAGAGCGATTTTATATCTTATGCATCGTTGGGTATTGGGCAAATGGCATCAGGTGTACTAATGCTTATGGTAAATGTCTACGAACGTAAGAAGCAGTACTTAACCATTGAGAATGGAATAATCACAAAACACAGTTTATTCGGGAAAAAGGTTGATTTGAACGAAAGCATCAATTTGAGAGTTATGGGAGGAGAGTATACTTTCTTAACATCCAAAGGAGAAATTACTGTGGACAGTCAAATTATGGACGATGAATCCTTAATAAATTTCAAAAACACATTGAAAAAATACACGTTATATTAGAAGTCGAATCAATTTCTTTCGATGAGATATCTGTTAACGTTTTTACTTCTAGCTTCTTTTTTATCATCCCATGCTCAAGATATATTAGGAGCACAAATCCTTATCGAAAAAGGAGTAAAGCTCCACGATAACGGTCTCTACGATGAAGCCATTATGCATTACGATAGTGCATTGGCTATAGATCCACAGAATGTAGCCGCCATGGGTGAAAAAGCTATGTCCTTATTGGCGTTCAATAAACCTCAAGAAGCGGCTGATTTATGCGCGGTTATTTTTGAAAACTTTTTGGGTTCTCGAAATTTAGAATTTGTTTACACCACCTATGGTAACGCTTTAGACGCTATTGGAAAACCAGAAGAGTCCTTAGAAATTTACGACAAAGGTCTTGTCGAATACCCAAACAATGCTCATCTGCATTTCAATAAGGGAATCACTTTAACAGGGCTCGATCGATATGATGAAGCTCAAACATCTATTGAAAAAGCCATTTTGCTTAATCCATATCATGCAGGATCTCAGAATGCATTGGCTAGAATTTTAAAAACCAAAAAATTAGATGTAATGGCTTTAATGGCATTTTGTCGCTTTATGGTGATAGAGCCAGAAAGTATTCGTGCTGTTGCCAATTTGCCTTACATACAATCTATACTTAAGGCAGATGTGGAGAAAAAAGGGAAGAAAAAAAAGACCATTACCATCAACCTCAATCCGATAGATGTAACCGAAGATGACAATGGCGAAACGCGTCCAAACGATTTTAGAACAGTTAGCATTATGCTATCTTTTTCGGCAGCATTGGAATTGGATAAAAAAAACAAGAGAAAAAGCGAAGCAGAGTTATTCCAGTTGAAAATGGAATCGTTTTGCCAAACATTGGCTGCTGCAAAAGCCGATAATTATGGTTTTTACTGGGATTATTATGCACCGTATTTCATTGCGATTGAGAAAGCCAATTTGCTTGAGCCCTTCTCGTATATAGTATATGCTTCGTCAAAAAGTAAATCTGTAACCAAGTGGATAAGAGCCAATAGAGATAAAATTGATGCGTTTTACGACTGGGATCAACAATACGATTGGAGTAACTGAAAGAATTATTCAGTGTTGAATTCATCAGCATATTTTTAACCACCAACCAAAAACAATAGACATGTACGTAGGCAAAAGATATCCATTAAAAGGGGTTGTAAATTGGAGTAAAAAGTACATTTTTTACTTTCTAATAATAGATACGTTACCGGTTTTAGCGGCTTATTACTTTAATGTTTCATGGTTAGCTATTCCTTGGCAACCCATTGCCTTAATTGGCATTGGAGTATCTTTTTATTTAGGATTCAAAAACAATTCGTCCTACGATAGATTATGGGAAGCAAGAAAAATTTGGGGTGGTATAGTGAATACTTCACGCTCATTTACGGTAATGTCACGAGATTTTGTGACCGATGAGTTTGCTCAAAATCCAATTGGAGACATTGAGTTAAAAGAACACCACAAAAACATTGTACACCGTCATATTGCATGGTTAAAGGCTTTAACGTATCAATTAAGAGTCCCCAAAGAATGGGAACATAGTAGTAAGGAAGAGAATGAAATGAGAAAATCGGCTGGTGTCTTTCATGATAACGCTCATTTCGAAAACCTTAAACCTTATTTGAGTGAAGAAGAATTTTCTTACGTCATGTCAAAAGGCAATAAAGCATCGCACATTCTTAGTTTACAATCCAAAGCATTCAAAAAGCTTAAATTAAAAGGGCTTGTAGACGATTTTAGGCATATGGAATTGGAAAAAATGCTGGTAGAGTTTTATGCTTTGCAGGGCAAATCTGAGCGTATAAAAAATTTCCCGTTTCCTAGACAGTATGCTACGGTTAACTTTTTATTTGTTTGGATTTTCATATTGCTGCTCCCTTTTGGTATGCTCAATGTTTTTGCAGAATTCGATAATCCATATTTAGGGTTTATGGCAATACCATTTTCAATGTTAGTTTCCTGGGTGTTTATTCTAATGGAAATGATTGGTGATTATTCAGAAAATCCTTTTGAAGGACTTTATAACGATGTACCTATTAGTTCAATGGCAAGATCTATAGAAATAGATATTCGCCAAATGTTGGATGAAGATAACCTTCCTGAAGAGTTAAAACCAAGCGGTTCTTTCAATTTGATGTTATGATATTACGCACTTCTTCTACTCACAAAGATTTCATTGCTTTAGTAGCACAATTGGACGCTTATTTAGCTTTATGCGATGGAGACGATCATGCTTTTTACAATCAGTTCAACCATATTGAGAATTTGCAACATGTAGTTTTAGCTTATTCAAACGGGCAAGCTGTAGGTTGTGGCGCGTTCAAAAAAATTGACCAACATTCGGTAGAAATCAAACGCATGTTTGTAAGCAATGATGGGAGACGAGCTGGTTGGGCCTCAAAAATTCTTGCTGAGTTAGAAAACTGGGCGTTAGAATTAGGCTACCAAAAAACAATCCTCGAAACGGGAGCCAAACAAACCGAAGCTTTGCTTTTTTATCCCCAACAAGGTTATACTTCCATTGAAAATTATGGTCAATACCAAGGAATGGATAATAGCCATTGTTTTGAAAAGAAATTATAGAATATAGATATGAATAAATACGGTTTGCACGGAAAATTAACCGCTCAGGAAGGCCAAGTAGATGCATTAGCTAACATATTATTAGAAGCATCGGTATTGGTATCAAAAGCTAAAGGATGCCGAGTGTATGCGATAAGCAAAGAAGACAACGATGTTTGGATTACCGAAGTATGGGACTCAAAAGACGACCACGACAAATCGTTGGAAAATGCTGAAGTAAGAGCATTAATCGGTACAGCCATACCCTTATTGGATGGTAAACCTGAAAAGGGACAAGTATTGAATATTTTAGGTGGTTTTGGCTTAGAAAACTAAAAAAAAGGGAGCAACGATATGGTAAACTATACCGCTGCTTCCTTTAGTTTATAAGTCCATTATTTCCAACCTCCACCAAGAGATTGGTACATTGTAATGGTAGCGTTCATTTGTTGGAGTTTGGTTTCTATCAACTCCATTTTGGCTTCTAATGCATCGCGTTGTGTTAACAGCACTTCCATGTAATCGGCTCTAGCCGATTTGAATAAACTTGTAGAAATAGCTATCGATTTAGTTAAGGCACCAACTTGTTGCTTTTTAAGATCGTAACTCTTATCTAAGTTTTCAATTTTTGAAATTTGATTGCTAACTTCTATATAAGCATTCAATACCGTTTTTTGGTAATTGTAAACGGCTTGAAGTTGCTTGTTGTTGGCACTTTTGTACGCTGCTTTTATTGCGTTTCTATTCACCAAAGGCGCCATCAAATCTCCAGCGAAAGAGTACATCAAAGATTCTGGAGATTTTATTAAATACTTTGCTTTATACGCCTGTAAACCAACGCCACCACTTATTCCAATAGATGGATAAAACTGCGCTTTCGCTACTTTTACATCCAACTTGGCGGCGGCCAATTCTAGTTCCGATTGTTTAATATCGGGTCTATTTTCCAATAACTGAGAAGGTGTTCCGGCATAGATGATGTTTGGAGTCAATTCAATGAAGTCGACGGCGTTTCTTTCAACTTTTTGAGGGTATCTACCGACAAGGAAATTGATCTTGTTTTCAGTCTCAATAATCTCTTGTTCTAAATAAAACTGAAGACTTTTGTTTTTTAATACTTCAGCCTCGAATTTTTTAACTGCTAGTTTTGTTGTTTTCGCTGCTTGTTTTTGGAGCTCAACTATATCAAGGGCCTTGGTTTGTATTGCAATGTTTTGCTTTACAATTTCTAAATGTTTATCCAAAGCCATCAATTCGTAATAGGCATGCGCCATTTCTGAAACCAAATTGGTAACCATAAAATTTTTGCCCTCGATGGAAGCGAGATAATGCATTACAGCCGATTTTTTGGCATTGCGCAACTTTTTCCAAACATCCAGTTCCCACGATACATTTGCGCCAATTATTAAATCAGAAAAGGGTTCTGGGAATTCTTCACCATCGGCAATTTCAGTATTGGCTTCTAGGGCTCCGTTTCGGGTGTATCTCCCAACTTTATCTACAGCTGCACCAGCTCCAATGCTAACAAAAGGAAGGTATTCGCCTTTTCTTGCACGCACTTCGTTTTTCGAAATACTAATCTCTTGGAGTATGATGTTCAGCTCTTGATTGTTGTTTAATGCCGAATCGATTAAGGTTTTAAGAAAAGGATCGGTAAAGAATTTATCCCACTCAATGGATGCCGAATTGGAAGTGTCGGTAACAGTTGAATACGATTTTGGTAAAGGCATATTTTCTGCCTTTTGAGTGAATTTAGGAATGCTACAGGCACTGAATATTAGGGATATACAGCATATCCCTAATATTTTATTTACAATTTTGTTATTCATTTTCTAATGATTTATTTGGTTCTGATGGAACACTAACTTGATTGACAAACTCGTCGCTCAATGAAATTTCATCTTCGTCTTTGATTAATTTTTTGCCTTCGGCCAAGGAGCCAAATATGTAGTACAGACCAGGGACAATGATGACACCGAACACCGTACCAAATAACATTCCTCCGAGGGCAGAAGCACCAATGGTACGGTTACCAACAGCACCTGCTCCATGCGCCATAATCAATGGAATCAATCCAGCGATAAAGGCAAACGAGGTCATAAGAATTGGTCGGAATCGTACTTTTGCGCCCTCAATAGCAGCATCTAAAATGGTTGCACCTTGATGGTGTTTTTGAATGGCAAATTCTACAATCAATACAGCGTTTTTTCCCAAAAGTCCCACCAACATGATCAATCCAATTTGAGCATAGATGTCGTTGTCTAAGCCCATGAATTTGAGCAATATAAAGGAACCGAATATCCCTACAGGTAGTGATAAAATTACCGACAATGGAATGATGAAACTTTCGTACTGAGCAGCCAATACAAAGTAGACAAACACCAATACGATGATGAAAATGTATAGCGATTCATTGCCACGTCTAGATTCATCGTACGATAGACCTTCCCAAGCAATATCATAACCATTTGGAAGTGTTTCAGCCGCTACTTCTTTGATGGCTTGTATGGCATCGGCAGTGGTGAATCCTTTGGCAGGTAAGCCTCTTATTGCCGACGAGTTGTACATGTTGAAACGTGTTACTTCGTTAGGACCCTGTGTTTTAATCAACCTCATAAAAGAGGAGTAAGGCACCATTTCGTCATGGTCGTTTTTCACGTACAACTTCAATACATCGGAAGGTAATCGTCTGAATTTTGGGTCGGACTGCACATAGACTTTAAAGAATCTACCAAACTTGATGAAACCTTGCTCATAGGTACTACCAATAAGAATGTTGAGGTTTTCCATCGCTTTTCCAATAGATACACCTTTTTGCATGGCTTTTTCGTTGTCAATTTCTAACTCAAACTGAGGGTAATTGGCAGCAAAAAAGGTGAAGAGTCCTGTCAATTCTTCGCGCTTAGCTAAATCGTCCATGAACTGTTTGTTCAATCGATCGAAATCTTGATAATCGGTTGTGGTCGTTTTGTCAATCAAACGCATTGAGAATCCGCCTGATGAACCAAAACCAGGAATAGCAGGCGGCTCGAAGAATTCTACAACAGCACCTAAGCCTTGTGATTTTTCTTCAAGTTCCTCCATTATTTCATGAACATTATGTTTTCTATCGCCCCATTTTTTAAGGTTAATCAAACATGTACCAGCATTCGAACCACGTCCTTCGGTCATGATTTCATAACCAGCTAATGAGGAAACCGATTCTACACCATCTACTTCTTCGCAAATCTTTTGAAGGGCATGCGATACTTTGTTGGTGCGTTCTAGGGTAGCACCAGGAGGTGTTTGTATTATGGCATAAATGGTTCCTTGATCTTCGCTTGGAATAAAACCAGAAGGTAAAATCTGATTTTCAAAAACAATCCCTGCTCCAAAAGCTAAGAGTATAGCAAAGGTTAACCACTTTCTACTTACAATTCTTTTCAATAGAGCTACATACTTACTGGTAAGCTTGTCGAATGTTTTGTTGAAACCATCAAGAGCACGTGAAAGCATGTTTGTTTTTCGTTTTTCGTGGTGATTGTTTTTCAACAACATGGCACACAAAACTGGTGTAAGCGTAAGGGCAATTAAAGCCGATATGATGATGGAACTCGCCATGGTAATAGAGAACTGACGATAAAATGTTCCTACAGGGCCAGACATAAACGATATGGGTAAGAATACTGATACCATAACCATGGTAATGGCGATAATCGCTCCGCTTATTTCTTTCAATACTCGCTTTACAGCTTGGTAGGGTGTTAAACTCGGAATCTCTTCCATTTTGGCATGCACTGCCTCGACGACTACAATGGCATCATCTACTACAATACCAATGGCCAATACCAAAGCAAAAAGGGTAACCAAGTTGATAGATATTCCAAAGAATTGTATCACAAAAAAGGCCCCAACCAACGATACTGGTACAGCCAAAATTGGAATCAAAGTAGAACGCCAATCGCCCAAGAAAAGGAACACCACTAATGCGACCAATAAAAAGGCATCGCGAAGTGTATGTATTACTTGCTCTATTGAAGCATCAAGAAACTGCGATACATCGTACGATATTTTGTAGTCCATTCCTGGAGGAAAGTCGGCTTTCATTTCTTCCAGTTTAGTTTTTACTTCAGCTATAACATCGCTGGCGTTACTACCATAGTTTTGTTTTAAAACAATGGCGGCAGAAGGTTTGCCATCGAGATTGGAGTAAATGTCAAAAAACTCACTTCCAAGTTCGGCACGACCTATGTCTTTTAGGTGAATGCTTTCTCCTTCAGCGTTGGCTCTTATGATAACATTTTCATACTCCTCGGGTTTATTGAATCTCCCTTTGTAGGTTAATACATATTCTAAAGACTGAGCTTCTATACCAGAACTTCTTCCCAATCTACCAGGTCGGCCAACGATACTTTGCTCTTGCAAGGCATCCATTACTTCGTCAATAGAAATGTTGTAAGCTCTCATTCTATCAGGGTTAAGCCAAATTCTCATGGCGTATCTACGACTTCCTAAAATTTGTGCTCTAGCAACACCTTTTACACGATTTATTTCAGGAATCATGTGGATATTGGCGTAGTTGTATAGAAACTTTTCATCCAAACTTTCATCGGTACCGTAGAGATTGACATACATCAACATGCTTGGCTGAATAGGGGTGATTATAACACCTTCTCGTTGTACCAATTCGGGTAAAAGGGGCATAACCTGATCGACTCTGGTTTTTACTCTAATAACCGCTTGATTTGGGTCGGTACCAGGTTCAAAGACAATTCTAAGTGTAGCCTCTCCGGCACTGGTTGCATCAGTCGCTATATAGCGCATGCCTTGTACACCGTTGATGGAGTTTTCTAATGTAATAAGGGTGGATTTCACCAAGACATCGGCACTCGCACCTGGGTAGGCTATGAATATATTAACCGATGTAGGTGCAATTTGTGGGAACTGAGATATGGGTAATTTTTTAATCGCCAAAGTCCCCACGAATAAGATTACCACTGAAATGACAATAGCAAATACGGGTCGTTTTATGAATTTTGTAAACATAGATTCTAAATGTTGAGAATGAAATTATTCGGCATACAAATCAAGCTCTGAATAAGCTTTTGTTGGGTTTACGAACTCATAATCGATGTGATCATTTTCACGTACCAACCGAAGGCCTTCCAACAGAATTTTATCGCCTTTCTTCAATCCACTTTCAATAGCGTATAAATGCGGCATTTCTGCGGCTATTTCTATGGCTCTTGATTTTACTAGATTGTCTTTGTTGATGACATACACATACTTTTGATCCAATATTTCGAAGGTGGTTTTTTGTGGAATTATTAGTGCATCTTTCAATGTACTTCTTACAATTACAGTCCCGGTTTCTCCGTGTCTTAGAAGTCCTTTTGGGTTAGGGAAGGTGGCTCTAAAAGCGATGTTACCTGTTTCGTTGTTGAAATCGGCTTCTATGGTTTCTACAACGCCTGTATAATCAAAGGCTTTGTTGTTGGCCATCATCAATGTTACTTTTAGTTTTTCGTCTGATTTTAAACTCGATTGATATTCCAGATATTCGGCTTCTGGTACGTTGAAGTACACCCACATTTGGCTGTTGTCCGAAAGACTGGTCATAAATTCGCCTTCGTCTACAAGGCTACCCAATCGTACATGAAATCGATCGATAATACCATTGAAAGGAGCTTTTATATCTGTAAACTCTAGGTGTACATTAGTCAACGATAGCTCGGCTAAGGCTTTGTCGTATTTGGCTTTGCTCATAGCTAACTCGTTGGGAGAAACGACATTGCTGTCAGCCAAAGACTTTGTTGTTAAGTATTCTATTTCAGCCACATGAGCCTCAGCTTCAGCACGTTGGTTTTCGGCCTCGTAGAGTTTCGGCATTATCTTAAATAATCGTTGCCCTTTTCTTACATGCTGTCCTTCATCAACAAATATCTGCTGAAGGTAACCGCGTTCTTGCGATCGAATTTCAATGTGACTGATAGAGTGTATCTGGCATACATACTCTTTGGTTACGGATGTGTCCTTTTGTAATGGACTTGTTACAAGGAATGATGCTTCCTTATGATGAGTTTTTTCTTCGTGCGATGTGCAGCTAGAAAGTGATACTAGGGCACAAAAGCCCATAATAGCGAATGCTTTGTTCATTTTTTTTGTTTGTAGATGGTAAGGATGAAACTCAGATAGGATAGAACCTGTGTTCTAGAGCGTATTGAGATTCGGATTGAGGTTGTTAAGGCGTAATAAATTGATCAAACAATACCAAGAAAAAGGGCATAGTAAGTCAACTAAAATGAGATGTTGAATTTTACTCCAATGACATTAGAGTAAAAAAAGGATTCTATATTCTGAATACCTGAAAGAGAATTCTTCTTTTTTGAGCGTGAAGAACGCTATTGTAGATAAAAACCGGAAGGTTCGTATCAACGAAAAAATTGACAGCAAAATGATGCTTTGCAGTGCTAACTAGTGAGCTTGATGAGTTTGTTAAGTGCTTTTTGTACGTTTTGTCTTCGTCGCTGTCCTCAATGAATTCAAATATCTCGGAGTACGTTTTATGACTTCCAAAATCTCTCTGAATAGTTGAGGTGTTGGATTCAGTTATTAAGCAACTTAAATCAGAACTGGAAAAACTATTTGAATCTTTATGTTGTTGAATAGTAGCACTATTGGCATGAGCAAAGCTGATACCGGCCAAAAGAACAATGGCTATGCTGACTATATTTTGAATAAAGCGATTCAAAGTATGACCAAAAGTAGACAAAGAATCTTCTAGGGAAGAAAACAAAATTGAAAAAAAGTTTAATTTTTAGTTAAGATCAGGTTTCTAACCAACAGAATTAAGATGACAGACTATAAATACCAAAAGAATGTTACAACAATTGGGTAACTCTGATTATTGTCTTAATATGGCTTTTTTAATTACTACATGAAAACATTAGCACTCGTATTTGCATTATTTCTTTCCGCTTTCAGCTTCGCACAGAATAGAACTCTAACAGGTAAAATTGTATCAGAACAAGGCGTGCCTCTGCCTTATGCTAATGTAATAGTGAAAAACTACAACCTTGGTACAGTAAGCAATGGGAATGGTCATTTTAAACTGATTGTTCCTCCTCAATTGCAATCAGACAGCTTAGCCGTAACGTTTATTGGCTACAAAAAGCAATCGTACAAAATTTCGGAATTGTCGGATAACGCTACCATAATTCTTAAGCAAAACAGTTTCGATTTGGCTGAAGTGAGTATTACGGCTTTAAGTGCAGAAGCGATCATTGCAACCGCTTTGGAAAAGGTGTCGGACAACTACAATATGGAAGGTTATAAAGCCGATGGTTTTTATAGAGTTCAATCGAAAAGAGAAGAGCAAACCATCCATTTATCTGAGGCTGTATTTCAATTGTATCAATCTAAAAATAGCCGCCCACATCAACAGTTGAACTTGAAGAAAATTAGATCGGTTAAAGATGAAAAAGGATCTGAAGGTATGGATTTGGGGTTGACGCCTGAGGGCATTTACACTTACGATGTTGTGCAACACGCTGATAATTTCAATCTGTTAACCAAAAAAGGCATTAAAAATCATCGCTTCAAATTACAGGGTAGTGAAATGGTGAATGGCGCATTGGCTTACAAAATCAGTTTCGATCAAGCGAACGATAAATTCTCAGGATACAAAGGCACCATGTATGTGGATAAAGAAACCTTTGCCTTTGTATATTTCAAAATAGGAAAGAGTCCTAAAGGAATGGAACATAATGTTTATGGCGGATTAATGCTGCGTACGGTATTGGCCATTATGGGATTGGATATAGAAATGAATAAAAACAATGTGTCCATTTCATATCAAAAATTCAACGGGAAATATTACCTCAATAATGTGGTGAATACAACACAATTGCATTTCGATAATGAAAGCGATGGCTATAAATTTGACGCCGATATTCGAGTTGATTACCTAATTACTAAAGTGAACGATGCTAAAACGGAACCTTTTGATAGCCATGAAGTTGTGAGTAAAAATAGATTGTTGCAAACTCAATCTAATGATTACAGCTCCAATTATTGGGACGATTATAACATCATTCTGCCAACGGAAGATTATGAAACCATTGCAAAGCGCATTCACTTAAGAAATGCCGAAAAGTAGTATGCCACTGATGTTAAATAATGTCAGCAGCATTTCATTTTGGGATATTATAATTTCATTTGCATATAAGAATATATTCTACAAGTAAGTGCACGGCAATAAGTTTTTAAAACATCTTTATTTGGCTTTGGTTTTGAGCCTATACTGCTTTGCATTAGGGGTTGTAACAGGTGCTTTTTCAAACGGAACTCAGTTTACTCATCAATCTTCAGATCACGATTCATTTTCAACATCCGAATCGGTAAATTTATTCAGTGCGAGCTCAAGAATTTTGAGTTTTTCCAGCATAATCAATGACATCGGTGTACCTGATGCAAACGATTACGTTGGAGCCATTTGGATTGTTTTCAAAAACATAGAGAATACCTTCTTAAGCAGTTACAAACAGTATGCTGTTTATGAAACCAATCTTTTGGTACAAAGCCGAAAGTCCGATTTACTCTATCCATTTCATTTTTTCTGGTAAATAATTATTGTACAAATAAGCTTAGAGCTTAATCTAAATCTGTACTTCCTTTAAGAGAGGGAGTGCTTTGCAATAATTATTAATACATACCATGGATACAAGTAACTTAATATTTGGAGCTGTAGTATCAGCTGTATGCTTAATCCCCTTCGCAATGATGCGAATGAGCATGAAAAAACGGGAAAGAATTTTGATGGAACCATTCAATAAAATGGTCGATTCAGTCAATTGTAAAATAAGCACAATAGATGTTGAAAAAGATTTCATTATTGGAGCTGATATGGATAAGAAACACGTCTTTTTTTATAAATCCTTACCTGGCTGTATGGAAGAACATACTGTTGATTTGAATGCCGTAAAACGTTGTGAAATCATCAACATAGGAAGAACCGTAAATCAAAACAACGATGTCTATAAAGTGATCGATAAACTGGCCTTGAGATTAACGCCAAAACAGAGTGAATCGAATGCTATAGATATAGAATTGTACGATTCAGGAAGGAGTTTTCAAATAGGCGAGGAGTTAGAAATTGCTCAAAAGTGGCACGAAAAAATCAACACCTTATTGATGAATTGATAACTGAAAAGCTCTCAGTATTCTGGGAGCTTTTTTTTACACCAATACCTGTTTTGTTGCATAGGATAAAACAAGCTATTTTGTATATGCTTGTTTCTTTTGAATAGCTTAAATTGCAAATTAGAACAACAGGGATGAGACTATACTTAACAATTGCTTTGGTTTTATTACAGGTATGCAGTTTTGGGCAAGAAACTGAAACGCCATCGAGTAAGTTTTCCTTTGGTTTTAGCTTCTCTCCTGATTATGCCTATCGTAAGTTGAAAAATTCGGGGGGAACGAACAACGAATCCATCATTGATTTTAGAAATAGTAGTGAAAGACCTAAGCTTGGTATTACAACGGGCTTACGAGTATTATACCAATTGTCTACTAAATGGAAATTAGAATTAGGAGCGTTGTATAGTGACAAAGGCGAACAAGAGACATGGAATTCATCTTCGAACATAGATCCTCGTAAAGGCTTTGTTTTTGGTGAATATTCATCCATGAAATACATATATCACTATCAATACATTGATATTCCTCTGAAAGTCAATTATACCATTTCATCCAAGCGACTGAATTTGTTTGTTTCCGGAGGTGTATCAACTAATTTTTTCTTAAACAACACAACAACGTCTAGATTAGAAAAAGAGGATGGTACTGTAACTACCAATCGTTCTTCAGGTGCTGATCTTCTGCCCGTGAATTTTTCAGCGATGATTGGGTTTGGGGCAAATTATCAATTAAATCATTGTCTTTCAATTCGATTAGAACCGGAATTCAGACACTCTATTACTTCAATAATAGATGCAGAAGTAAAACAATATCCCTATTCTTTTGGTGTCAATACAGGCATCATTGTTTTGTTGAATAGATAATAGAAATATTCAATGCATATGGTCGCATTGATGTGAATATTGGCATTCATTCGTTGTAGGGCAATATGATGCAATTGTAAAAGTGTCTCTTGTTTCGGTGATTTATCATCTAAAAAGTGAATTATAAAGTCATTTAACTTCTATTAATATTACATTTATCGCACAATTGTTTTCATGAAGAAATTTGCTTTTTTACTGCTTTCTGTCCTTGTCTTTTTATTCACCAATGCTCAAGAAAATGTTTTATGGAAAAGCATTGTTTACGATCAGTTTGATGAAAGTTCGAAAGATTGGCTTGTAGAGAATAACACGTTTAGAACAGTAAAAATCGAGAATGGATTTTTGATGGACGAATGTTCTGAAAAAGGCAAAAAAGTCATCAATACTGCTGAGGCCAATTTAGACCCACAAAAAGACTACACCATTAAATTCTCGTTGGCCAATCTTCATAACGACAGCGATAAAAAATTCGAAGTTTTTGAAAAAGCAAAAGACGGAACGATAAAATCTAAAACTATAAGCAAGTCGGAATGGGGTTTTGTGTGGGGTTTTAAAGATTGGAACAATTACAACAGCATCACATTCAAAAGAGAATCAAAATCCGATGCAACCAGTTTTGAGATTTTTACGGTAAAAGCTGGAAAAAAGAGGGCTCACCACGAGTGGCGCAATTTTGGTAGTTATGGTATTTTAAATGGTACTGAAGCCAATAACATCATTATCTATAAAACAGACAATGAAATCAATATTTACAGCGAATCAGCATCGGTTCCCACGTACATAGCAACTATAGAAAATCCAGAGTGGTTTGGAAATGAAGTAGGACCATTGATAGGAAGTGGGGCCAAAATAGCGCTGAATTACATTTCTGTCCAAGAAAAAAAATCGCATCCCACTACTGAATGGAATTCCGAGAATTTGAAACAACACTGGACTGAAAATGGCATCGATAAAGTAGAAGGGATTTATGAAAGTACCAACGGATCAACACATGCTCTGAAATATACATTAGGGCTTCTAAAAAAAGAAGAAGGCTATGAGTTGATATACCTTGATGGTGCAAAAGATGCTATCTGGGAAGTGGGCGATGTAAAAGCATACTTAACCAAAACCGGTACCCCGATGCTATACAAAGTAGAATACTTTATGGCGGATAAATCTTTGGATGAGGATTTGTACATAGGATTTGAAAAGGGGATAATGAAAATTATTTGGACAGATAGAGCTGAGAATTTATACATCAAATTGTTCCCTACACTGGATAACGACTTGAAAATCAATCGCGATACTAAATCTTCCGGTACCGGTTTTGCCATATCAGCCAATGGCTATATTGCTACAAATTACCATGTTGTAAGTGGTTCAGACAGAATTACAGTAAGAGGAATCAACGGTGATTTTTCAACGAAATATTCGGCTAAAGTGGTAGTAGAAGATAAAAACAACGATTTGGCTGTTTTAAAAATCAACGACGAAGAATTTGAGCAACTGAATTCTTTGCCATACACCATCAAAAGAGGAGTGATAGATGTTGGAAACACTGTTTATGCTTTGGGTTATCCTTTACGCGCTACTATGGGCGATGAGGTAAAACTTACCAATGGTATAGTGAGTTCAAAAACAGGTTACAAAGGCGATATTACAACCTATCAAATATCGGTGCCCGTACAGCCAGGAAACAGTGGTGGACCTATGTTTGATGAAGATGGCAACATTGTAGGAATTGTCAATGCCAAACATTTGGGTGCCGACAATGTTTCATACGCTATCAAAACAAATTATCTGTACAATTTGTTGGATATTTTAGATACTATGCCCAATTATCCAACCGAAAACAAATTGGTAGGTAAAAAGCTTTCGGAGCAAGTTAAAGGCCTGAAGGAGTTTGTATACATCGTTGAAATCAACTAGATTCAATAGTCTGCATTATATTGAGTTATGGCATGGAAAAACAAAGAAACTCAGAGCATTTTATTGCAAGTAGTTTGATTGGTGCCGCTTCTATTGTAGGTGCTATCTATCTTTTAGTAGAAAATATTAGCCTTGTCGGTATGAATTTATATCGATTACAGCCAACGGTTACTACTTGGGCAAGTGCATTATTGTTTGGCGTAGTCTTCCTTATCGTTTCTTATTACTTGTATTCAAACAGAAACCTACCCAAATGATGCTACATCCAGCATTTTTCTAAATTTCAGATTCAAGCTACCTCTGTAATAGTATGATCAATTTCTCCTTCGACTACCACATAAAGTTGGCAGAGTATTTCAAAAAACAAGAAAAAACTTGGAAATGGTTTGCCAATTCTAAAGTTCAAGATCAACAAAGGGCAGAGTACAAAAAACAATTGCTCAAAAATTCTTATCGCTTATCGGAGGATTCAGAGCCTATCATTTACGGCTTAGTAAGCCAGGCTAAGGAAGCGTTAAACATTTCTAAGAATGTTACCATATATCAAGAGTTAGACTCGGTAGAAACCAATGCTAGAGTTTCTTACGATGGTAATGAAATCAATATTTTATTGTCGGGGTCGCTCATTAAAAACCTTGCAGAAGATGAACTTTTGGCTGTTTTAGGACATGAATTGAGTCACATAGTTTTTTACCAAACCCAACAAGGTGATTTTGAAATAACCAGCCGCATCATACAATCCATCGCCAACGACTCTAGAAGCGACAATACCATGATAGAAACTGCAAGGTTGTTTAGTTTGTACACCGAGTTGTTTTGCGATAGAGGAGCTTTGCATGTGGTTAAAAATCGCGATACCGTTATTCAGGCTCTTGTGAAAGTTTCTACGGGTTTAGAGTCTGTAAGTGCCATAAACTACCTCAAACAAGCTCACGAGATATGCAAAGAGGATAATTTTGGTTCTAGTGGACAAACACATCCTGAAACATTTTTACGCGCCATTGCATTAGAATATTGGGACAACAAAACAGAAAGTGTTGAGATTGATAAACTCATCGATAGCCGTTGGGGTATCTCTTCATTGGATATTTTCAAACAGCAAGAAATCAATGCTTTAACACGCAATTTGTTGGAATTGATAACCAAACCAAAATGGATGAGAACAGAGCATATATTTTCTCATTGCAGGCAATATTTTCCACATTTTACTTATAGCGACAATGCCTTTATAAACACAGCGATAAAACAGGTTGTAACAACTTCCGACGATACCATACGCGAATATTTCAGTTATATATTAATGGATTTTTCTTTGTTGGATTCTAGCTTAGAAGCTGCACCAACAGGCCATTCGCTACTGATTGCGGAAGAATTAGGTATTCAAAAGACATTGAAGCAATTATTAAAGAAAGAGTTGAAATTGACGTCTAAGTCCATGGATAATATGCTCCAAAAAGCGGTGAAAGAAGTCGGCGCATTGTCAGAATCAGAGGAAGAATCTATACTAAACGAGGAATAAGTTATGACTAGTGAAACCTTATCTATTGCTCAGTTTAAAGAAGAATTAAAAGAGAATGGGGGCTTGTATAACGACGACCTTGTAGCTCTCTTTTTGCCTTTGATTAAAGAAATAACTACCGCTCACGAAGAAAACAAAATTGTTAGGTTATATCTAACTCAAAATCTAGTAATTGTTGATAGAGCACTTGCATTCGCCGCAAAGGATAAACACGATCCAGATCTAAATTATACGGCCATTCGAGTCATTTCAAATAAGGATAAAAACACTATTTTTGAAGTAACGGAAAGGCTGAAGCAAGAAACCGAAATAGGTACGGGAAACATTGATGTAACCTCACAAAATTTAAGAGAAAATGGCGATGCTTCGGATGTGAAAAAACCGGTTTATCTAACCAATTTCAATACCTATGAACAGGAATTAGGGCATTACGATCAAAAAACGGAGTTGTTTGTTTGTGGCATGCTCATGGCCAGTTTCGCTTTTGATTTGAATTTTTCTAATCACGATGATTTGGCAACTTTTGTCCACAATAGAGGGCAATTGCATTTGCTCAACTCTAGGTTGCATCCCAATTTACTTTACATCATTGAGCAACTTACCGAGCTAGACAGACATAAACGTACCCGAGAAACGCACAACCTTATTTGGCAGCTAGAAAACTATAAGGACTTCGATATTGAAAATCAAGTAGATATTACCCTTACAGAAGGTTTTATAAAGCACGAAACGTCAACAAGAAACAGTTGGGTTCTGAATAAGTTGAAAAGCCGTTTGTTTGAAATTTCTCGGCGCAATAAACTGTTGTATTTCCAGTCGGGCTTTAAGTTTTTGAATCTTACAGTAGCCTCAGTTCCTACGGTACTTTATTACGAAAACATACAAGAAAAAGACTTGTTTTTGTGGAATCGTGATGTAGCGGGGAAGGTGAAAAGTCAAGACAAAATCAACCTAAACAAATACTTGCAATTTGACGAGGCTGGGTATGTTGGCTCTTATCTCGATAAAATTAGAAATGAGGCTAGAAAAGACATCAATGAATATGGTTTTAGTCAACTCAAACTGGTGTTAACCTTTTTGAATTGGTATAATTTTAAAGAAGATAAAACCGAAAAAATCACTTCACCTTTACTTATAATGCCGGTTACATTGGTGAAAAAAGTAGGTGTAAAAGATAGTTTTACTCTTCAAAGTAATTCTACTGAAGCCGAGGTAAACCCGGTGTTGGTGCATTATTTAAAAGAGTTGTACAATATTGATTTACCTGACAGCATTGATCTAGAAAAGGTCGATGTAAAAGACTTTTATACTAAATTATCGTCTATCATTTCTAACGCCGATAAGGATATTAAGCTTGGTTTGGTTGATAAACCTAAAATCAAATTAATTCAGTCTATAGCCAAGCAGAAAGCAACTAATTATCAAAAGAAAAACCGGTATAGAACTCAAGAATTCAACGTTTCAAATTTCAACTATTCGTACAATACTCGAAATTACAATCCGCTTGGTAATCAGATTTTTAAGAAGCATATTCGACCACAAAGTTCGGTGTTAGAATATCTGGTAAACGATGATATTCAAGTCGACAATGAAGCATTTGCACAAACCAAAACACGTAGTCTGTACAGTATAGATCAAGAAGGCGGTAGCAACCCTTACCATTGGGAATACGATATGTGCAACATAACCTTGGGTAATTTCAATTACAAAAAAATGTCCTTGGTTCGCGACTATGCTACCATTCTAGAGGAAGAACCCAATAACCTAGTGTTCAATGAATTGTTTTCGGATGCACCAAAAAAATTGGCGACTGATAATGAAGTACTCAATCAGTACGAAGACAATTTTTATGTATTAAATGCCGATGCTACACAAGGTAAAGCCATTTCTAAGGCCAAAACAGGCAATAATATCATCATTCAAGGACCTCCTGGTACTGGAAAGTCTCAAACCATAACCAATCTTATTGCCGATTTTGCTTCAAGAGGTAAAAAAGTGTTGTTTGTATGCGAGAAAAGAGCTGCTTTAGATGTTGTTTACGCACGATTGAAACAACGCAATATTCACCATTTAGCTAGTCTTATACACGACTCACAAACCGATAAAAAAGAGTTTGTGATGGATGCTAAATCAACGTACGAGAAATTCATTCAAGAAGACAGTCGTTTGGATGAATTGCAACAATTGCTACAAAGTAAAAAAGAGCGCATAAAAGATGAATTAGCGAAAATTGAAGCGTTTCATCTTTTGCATCAAAAGACATTTGATGAAGTAGGAGTAAGTTTTATTTCGTTCATCGATAGGCTTTTGTTTTTGAGAAAAGAAACGGATGGCCAAACTGCCGAATTGAAAAGTAAAGAGCCAACTTACGCTCAATGGAAAGAAGCTGAAGAAACGCTCTGTGATTTTTCAGAAGGACTTGATTCATTGGGATTTAATGTATCACCATCGCAGTATTCGTTGAAGTCTTTGAGCAAAGAAATTGTTACAGAGGCATCGCCTTTGCAAAGCACACAAAACGCCATCAATGAAGTGTTGAACATTTGTTCAGAATGGACAGAACTGGGTGAAATGCATCAATTCGAGAACCTCTTTTCGAAGTCGATAATGGAGTTCAAAGCCTATTGTTCATTTGCTAAAATTGTGCTGAATTTGATGAATCATCATCAGAATGAAGTATTGTTTGGTTCTTCGATTAAAGCCAATGAATTGGATAAACTTTTGAAGGAGTTGAAATCATTGCAGAAGGAGCTTCAAAAGACAAAAGAAGAAAACCAGCATTGGTTGAATAAACTCAATCGCCAAGAAACGAAGGATGCGCTAGAAATAACAAGAAAATTCGAACGAAAGTTCTATGCCTTCATCATTCCTTCTTTCGGGCGGGTGAAAAAATTATTGAGAGAGTGTTATGATATGCAGCAGCATAAATTGGCTCCGAGTTTTACTACTATTTTGGAAAAACTTGAACAGGAGTACCAACTAGAAGATACTTCTGCTCAAACCCAAGAAAAAATAGAAACAACCTATGGTATTTTTGATTTTGATCACTTGGTTGAACAAGTTGAAAGTCTTAGGAATAATGCCGCTTTGAGGGATGAGTTGTTGCAGCAAAATAAGGAGGTTTTACGTGCATTAACAGACCTAGAGGCTGAGTTTGTTCCCATGGTAAATAGTACACAAAAACTAGGCTTAAGCGGAAACAATTTCAATCTCTCTGAAATAGAAAATCAAATCAAAAAGATGGATAGGGATATTAAAACATTGCCTACCATGTTACCCTACTTGCAATCGTTTGCCAAGTTGTCTGTAGATGTACAGAATATCATCAAAAAGCACGATTTCACTTTAGAAACGGCAGAGTGTTTGTTGGCAGAATCGGCACTTAAAAAATTGTACCATGTCAATTTTAGTTTGTCCAATGCACAGGGCAGTACACTGAAGTATTCTATCAATACCATTCAAAAACTTCACAACGAAATACTATCGCTCAATGGAGATTTTTTAATTGAATCTTACAAGTCTAAATTCAAATCACAGCTGCGCAATTCAGAACTTCTTGCTAAACAGCAAAATGAGCAAGGAAAGAAGGATAAAAAGGCGTTTGTGAAATCTAGAAAGGTGCTGGAAAATGAGTTCAATAAATCCATGCGTTACAAGTCCATTAGAGACTTAAAAACCAACGAAGCATCGTACATACTCGATATCATAAAACCAATTTGGTTGATGAGTCCTTTGAGCGTTTCAGATACTTTGCCCGTAGATTCTAATTTGTTCGATTTGGTGATTTTTGATGAAGCCAGTCAAATTACTTTAGAAGAGGGTGTACCTGTGTTATTCCGGAGCAATCAGGTTGTTATTGTCGGAGATGAAATGCAAATGCCTCCAACCAATTTTTTCTCGGCAGCTACAAGTACTAAGGACGCTATTGATGAAGAAGCCAACACGGAGCAAATAATTATCGATGCCGATAGTATGCTTACGCATGCTAGCAACAAATTAGAAGACATCATGCTATCGTGGCATTTTAGAAGCCAGCACGAATGTTTGATTGGGTTTTCTAACGCTGCATTTTACAAAGGAGAGTTGTTAACAATTCCCGACCAGTATGTTCGTACTCAGCAGAACAACACTGAGGAAGATCGCGAAGCAGAGTTGCATTGGTTGGATGATGTTATCAGTTTTCATCATCAAAAAGAAGCGGTTTACACCAAGCGTAAAAACAATGTTGAGGCAAATTATATAGCCGAAATGTTGAAAGAATTGTTGCTGAATAAGCCTGAGTTGAGCGTCGGAATTGTTGCGTTTTCTATGGAGCAACAAGACAATATAGAACGAGCTATAGACGCATTAGCTACACAAGATGCATCCTTTGCAGAAGTATTGGAGAAAGCGTACAACAGAACGGAAGATGGTCAAGATATTGGTGTTTTTGTGAAAAATCTTGAAAACGTTCAAGGCGATGAAAGAGATGTCATCATCATAAGTGTGTGTTATGGATACAATGTGCAAGGCAAAATGCTGATGAATTTTGGGCCTATTAACCGTAAAGGAGGTGAAAAACGCTTGAATGTTATCTTCTCTCGAGCCAAAAAACATATGGCAATTGTTTCCTCTATTCAGTTTCATGATATCAAAAACGAATACAACGAAGGAGCAAATTATTTGCGCAAATTCTTACAGTATTCTGAACATTTGGCACAAAACAAATCACTGGCAACCGAAGTGCTTCATTCATTAAGCAATTTGGATGAAGTGGTAATGAATTCAGGAAGAACTCAAAAGGATTTGGTGTTGCAAGACATCGCGCATTTTATAAATGAATTGGGGTATGATTGCGATAGCCAGGTTGGAATGTCGAAATTCAAAATATCTCTGGCTGTAAAAAGCAAAACAGAGGAGGGGAAATATGTTTTGGGAATAGTGCTCGATTCAGAAGCATTTTATCAAAACAACAACACGCTCGATCAATATGTATTGCGCCCAGGTTTGTTGTCAGCATTTGGATGGAAGAACACTTTGGTGTTTAGAAAAGATTGGTTGGATAGACCTGCTTTTGTGAAAGAACAATTGAAGCTTTTGCTGAATGGAAAGGAGGAAATTGTTGAGCAAACTGAACCGAAGCCAAAGGCTAAAGAAGAGGAAAAAGTAGCAACGATTGAAAATCAGGATGTAGTTTATTTAGAGTTTAACGACGAGACGTCATCGAAGTTTTGGGAAGTTATCCAAGTTGGAAAAATTCTTAAAATCCGCTTTGGAAGAACCGGAAATAAAAGCCGAGAAATGGAGAAGGTTTTTGATGATGAATCTTTGGCCTTGAAGGAGAGAGAAAAGTTGATAGCGTCTAAAATCAATAAAGGATATAAGAAGCAATAATTAACACTCTAATCTTCATTATGTAACTTGCGACCTATTTTGGATTATGAATATTGAAATATTTACTAGAATAAGTTTTGCTTCTATGCTATTTCTTGTGGTTGCATGTGACGATAAAATCGATTCTAATTCGGTAGTTAATCCCGAAAATGAAATTGTTATAATAGGCGATGCACCTTATGAGTTGTTAAAGTCGGTAAACTTCAATGAAATGGCGGATACCGCACTGTGGAGTTGGACAAATAATGGAAATCTGACAGTTGATAATACCAGCAAAGTAGGGGATAGCACGGTAGTTTACATGGAAGCTGAATACGATTGTTTTAGAGCTGAAATAAAACAAGGAGTACCCATAGTACTTCAACAAGAATCGGCTATTGAGTTCAGTTATTTATTGCCTAGAACAACTTTCAATGATATTCGGCATGGAGAAGGACTTGTTTGTTCTGGGGCATGTAAACTGGAAATTTATCAAGGCAACGAAATCTTGTTTTCGGAATGGTTGAGTGAAACGTCTGTTTGGACCAACCTTCAATTTTTGTTTCGAACTAAAAAGACTGAAGAAGTAAAAATTAAATTCATTCTGGGCACTAGAAAAGGGTTTTGGATAGATAACATCAAATACTTTCAGAAGTTATAATGTAATCTAGGGTGGAATTTGGGTGATTATCACTTGCTAATTCAAAAATTATTAAGTGTTTTGGAGCATTATTGAATATTCCGCCAAGCAATGCAGATTCCTCAACTTACGTTTACGCGTTTTATCGCCAGTATATCTATAGTAATTCTTCACTATGGTTTGTTTTCTTGGCCGATTAGCAGTGATTTGTTTTCTCCATTTCAAATGGAATTGGTTTCGGCCATGAGTTACTTTTTTGTTTTATCGGGTTTTATTTTGGTAATCTCATCGGTACGTAACAATAGCTTACCTGATGATATCAATAGCAAGGTGTTTTGGAAAAGACGAGCAGCTAGAATTTTGCCTATTTACTTATTAGCATTGGTAGTGTTTTTCTGCATCAACTTCAATTACGATCCTACTATTCCGTTAAAATGGCAAATACAGTCATATTATCACTCAATATTCTTGTTGCAATCGTGGAAATATAAGATGGCATTGGATGTAAACTATCCTTCTTGGAGTTTGTCTGTAGAGGCCTTTTTCTATTTCATTTTCCCTTGGTTGTATGGCAATGTGAAATCGCTAAGTACAAAACGTTTGGTTTGGATTTCGGTTATAGCTTGGGCGCTTAATCTGTACGTTTTTATAAGCCTTAAGGCGGAAAATGTACCTGAGAATTTCATTAAATTTTTCCCGCTATTGCATGTGTCTACTTTTCTAATTGGTATGTGCTCGGCTGTTGTATATGTCAAAAATCGCGATTGGTTTCACACTAAAGCCAAGAAGTCTGTTTTCTTGATTACTAGCGTTTTATCGATTGCAATTCTATATGGATCGTATAAAAACTTTGAAATTTTCAACTACCAACACAATGGGTTGTTGGCGCCCTGGTTTATTTTTATTTTTTATTCATTGGCTTTAACAAAAGGAAAGTTTGCACAGCTTCTATCCAGTAAACCATTGATTTTCCTAGGTGGAATAAGCTATTCTGTTTACATTCTGCAATGGCCTGTGATGCAGATATGTCAAAAGTATATTCCGGGGCTAAACGAAATGAATCAAAGCGAAATATTCTATCCGTATTTACTCATTTTACTTGCTGTGTCTAGTTTAACGTACCTCTACATTGAAAAACCCGCAAGGACATTCATCAATAAACTGGGAACGAAACCCTTGGGGTGACAAAACGTGCGATCAAAAGCATTAAAGATGTATTTTGTGGCTACCAAACCAACTTGAGTTGTATTCATAAGTAGTACAACCCGAGCCTACTCTTTTCATTATGAACAACATTGAAAGCCAAATTCTAGCATTATCGATTAGATTGAAGCAGTTAGAAGCCAATCACAATGCGGTTTTAAAGGATATTGTTGCGTTAAAAAGAGAAATAGAAGAACTTCAAAATGCAAGTGCTCAATCAGATACTGGATATTCTACAGTGGAGGAAGAGCCAACAGTTGTTCCTGTTCAAAATGCAGAAGTCATTCAGAATTTCCTGAATAAAACTGGAGGAAATGCTCAGTCAAAGCCAGAAAAGAAGAACAACAATTTAGAAGCATTTATTGGAGAAAACGTCATTAGTAAAATCGGAATCATCATCACTATTATTGGAGCTGTAATAGGCACTAAATACAGTATTGAACACGATTTAATCACCCCACAAATGCGCTTGTTACTTGGCATGGGGCTTGGGCTAGGTTTGTTGGGTTTAGGACTGAAACTAAAAAGTAAATACGATTTGTACAGTGCTGTTTTATCGAGTGGCGCTCTCGCTATTTTGTATTTTTCGGTTTTTGCTGCTTACAATTATTACGGATTCATAGCGCAAACTTGGGCTTTTGTATTCATGCTCATTATTACATCTGGTGGAGTGTATCTTGCATTATGGCACAACAAACAGGTTATTGCACACATTGGTTTGGTTGGCGCATATGCTGTACCATTATTGCTTTCCGATGGGTCTGGTAACATAGGTTTTCTGTTTGCTTTTACCACCTTAGTCAATGCCGGAATTTTAGCCATTGCATATGCTAAGAATTGGCGACAACTCCGTTTTACATCTTTCGCCTTTACTTGGTTAATCTTCATCGTGTGGTTCGTAGATAAGTACAATTCTAACAATCACGAAGGGATGGCATTGCTGTTTTTAGCGTCCAATTTCCTGATTTTTTATGCCAGTATTCTGATATTCAAACTGAAGAAATTAGAAGCTTTTGACAAACAAGATGTGGGTTTAATTCTCACCAACACATTTGTCTTTTTTGGTTTGTTCTATGCTACTATAGAGTCTAACTCAATTGGAGAGAAGTTCTTAGGTCTTCTAACAATTTTAGTTGCTATGGTTCATCTAGGGGCTGCTTTTACAGTGTACAAGCGCAAATTATCTGACAACAGCTTATTTCAGTTTCTAATTGGTTTAAGTATAACGTTTGTGGTGTTAGCCGGACCTATTCAATTCGATGGTCATTGGGTTACATTGTTGTGGACAGGACAAGCGGTAGCCTTGTTCTATGTTGGAAGGAAACAAGCGAAACCTTTTTACGAACAATTGGCTTATCCAATGATGTTGTTTGCATCATTAAGCATGTTTCAAGATTGGGCTGAGTACAGCCAGTTGCGTCCAAGTAAGAATGGCTACACTTTGTTAAACATCAATTTTGTTACCTCCATTGTGTTTGCTTCAGCATTTGCATTTATAGTTTATCTTCAAAAAACCATCAAAACATTGTTGGTTACCAACAGTGAGTATAAATACAAGTTTCAAACCTATTTAGCTCCATTGGTATTGCTTTTGGCAGGCTTTGTTACTTTCAGAATAGAGCTGTCACAGTATTGGTCTGAAATGATTCATTATGCCGATTCGCACTATGATAAGATGAATTTCAAACAATTGAAAACCATTTGGGAAGTGAACTACAATGTACTTTACTGTGTGGTATTAATTGCATTGAACATCAAACGAATTCAATCTAAAGAACTCAGTTTGGTTACTATTGGAGTAGGCTTGTTTTCGGCCTTAATGTTTCTTGTTTTAGGGCTTTACGGAGTCAGCGAATTGAGGGAGGCTTTTTTATCAGAACCTATAGGCAATAGAAAGTTTGGCTTGATTGGAGTACGATACGTTTCATTGATGTTTTTTACAGCGTTAACAATGGCATTGTATCAATACAGAAAAACAAATTTATTGGATTTTAAACTTGAAACTGGATTTGGAATTGCGTTTCATATAGCACTAATATGGATTTTAAGCAGCGAATTACTCCATTGGTTGGATGTTGCAGATGTGGCAAACAGCTACAAATTGTGGTTGAGTATTTTATGGGGTGTTTATTCGTTGTCGCTTATTTTGTTTGGAATATTGCGAGGTAAAAAAATGTTGCGCATAATAGCTATATCCTTATTTGGGATTACGTTGGTTAAACTATTTGTTTATGATATTGCTCATCATAACAGCATTTCAAAAACCATAGTATTCATTTCACTAGGTGTATTGTTGCTTGTAATTTCATATTTATACAACAAATTCAAATCGCGTATAAGTGAAGAGAATGAAACATTAGAAGACAAAAACACATGAAGAAAATTATAGCTTTTGGAGCTAGCACGAGCAAAAACTCAATCAATCAAAAATTGGCTGTTTTTGTTGGTAGTAAATTAGAAAATATCGAGCTATCTGTATTGGACTTGAACAATTTTGAAGCTCCGTTGTATAGCATCGATAGGGAAACGGAAATGGGTATTCCATCAGAGATAAAAGCATTGAACTCAGAATTCGCTTCAGCCGATGGTTTTGTTGTGTCGATGGCAGAACATAATGGATCGTATAGTGCGGCCTTTAAAAATGCGTACGATTGGTTGTCGCGACTGGATAAAGTAGTGTGGAAGAACAAACCCATGTTGCTTTTGGCTACATCGCCAGGTGCAAGAGGAGGTAAAGGTGTTTTAGATACAGCATCGGCTACTTTCCCTAGAATGGGTGCTGAGCTAATTGCTACATTTTCTTTGCCTTCATTTCAAACTAATTTAGTGGATAATGAGATTCAAGATGAAGCTTTGAAAGTAGATTTGGATTCTAAAATTGAACTGTTCTTAAAATCTATTTAAACATGTCATTGACAAAATTAATACATCACTATACTGAATCAGAAGATCAAAAACTGATGAAAAAATACACGTATTTGGAGCAGTTGTTGGAATTATTGAATAATAAAGAGTTTTCTGAAGAAACAGAAATGGCTTTGAATGAGGTGATTGCAAAAATGAACATGCTACAGAGCAATGTGAAAATCCAGAAGAAAGCATTGTCTAGGCAACAAACAGCTTTGCTTAGGATTTTAGAAACCAAGGAAAAATTGGTAGTAAGAAATCATTACAGAAATACTTGGATAGCATTGGGTATGTCGGCATTTGGAATACCAATAGGAGTAGCAATAGGTGCCAGTATGGACAACATGAGTTTAGTTGGTTATGGTTTATCCATAGGCATGATTATAGGATTGGTGTATGGTATGTTGAAAGATAAAGCTGCAGCCAAAGAAGATCGACAATTGGATATAGAACTACAACCCTAAAATGAGCATGAAAGAATGCTGAAAATCAGTTTTAAGATTGTCTTGTTTTGTATCGCCCTAACACTAATAGGGCTATTGTTGGTTTGGTCTGCTCATCAAGCAATATCGAACAATGCGGAAGGGAAGATTTATGCACATGTAGAGGATATCCCTTACAACAAAGTAGGTTTGGTATTGGGAACTGCCAAAACCCTTAAACATGGCAGAGAGAACCTCTATTTTACGTATCGTATAGCTGCTACAGTTAAGCTTTTCAAAGCCAAGAAAATTGACTTCATTTTGGTGAGTGGCGATAATGGGCATAAAGGATACGACGAGCCTTCGGATTTTAAGCAAGCACTCATAGAAAGGGGTATTCCCGAAAACAAAATATTTCTCGATTATGCGGGCTTCAGAACATTGGATTCGGTTGTGAGAGCAAAAAAAGTATTTGGGTTAACGGAAATTACATTCATTTCGCAACAATTTCACAACGAAAGAGCCATTTATTTGGCCGAGCATTTTGGCATTAAACCAATAGCATTCAAGGCTAAAGATGTTTCAAGAAAATACAGCATTAAAGTCCGAATACGCGAGTATTTTGCTAGAATAAAGATGTTTATTGATTTTATTATTGGTACAGAACCCAAGTTTTTGGGTGACCCAATTGTTATCAATTAACTTGTTTAACACTCTTTTTTCTAAGCGATGAATTACAACGATAAAATTTTCAAACCCATATCAAACTCATCTAATGGTGAAGTAAGTTCTGATATGGAATTTCATTACCATCAAAATGGTGGTATTTTGACCTGCTATTACAAAGGACCCAATATCAAACAAGGGCATTTAATAGGGCTTGTAAGTAAAGACGGCAGTATAGATATGCGTTATCATCAAATAAACGCCAAAGGGGAAATTTGTACAGGAAAATGCTTGTCTATACCCGAAAAACTTTCCAATGGAAAAATTCGTTTGCACGAAAAATGGCAATGGACTTCTGGCGATGAGTCGTTTGGGGAATCCATTTTGGAAGAGGTTTAGCCATTTGCATTGTGTGTTTTTGACATTTAGCTATCATTTGATGTAGTTTGTCAACAATTAATGTGTAAAAGATATTTTTTAAATGCAATTATGCATGTTGGTTTGAAGTAGATTGTTTCAATTTTCCTCCATGACGAAATCGATATTACTCTCGGCAGTTATTTGGGCATGTGCTATGTTTGGCGCAGCATACTTTTTTGGCAATCATCCAGAAAAGAACAATTACATCGCATTTTTGGCCTTACTCGCCTTTATCCACTCCATGCTGAATAAAGTATATACATCTAAAAAATGATAGTATTATTCAGTCTTATTGCAATATTTATAGCTTGGATTTGGGTCGACTATTTCAGATTGATTGATGTGTATGAGAAAGAGAAACTCATATACTTCATCATCACATTTATGTTGGGTGGTAGCTCGGTATTCATTGTCTTAATTTTACACCAACTGTTTGTAGTTCCTAGTGGAGCAGTACTTACTGGAGAGTTTGTAAACGACTTCATTTACAGTACTTTGGCTATAGGTGCTATTGAAGAATTGGCCAAACTCATTCCATTTCTATTCGCACTTTTATTTTTCAAGAAAGAAATTAATGAGCCCCTAGATTATTTGGTTTTTATCTGTATTTCGGCTTTAGGTTTTTCTGCAGTTGAAAATGTATTGTATTTCAAAAATCATGGTGCAGAGTTGATCAATGGTAGAGCTATTTTAAGCACTGTAGGCCATATGTTTGATACGGCTTTGATCGCCTATGGTGTCATTTTATACAAATACCATCCTAAAAAGTATTCTTGGTGGATTATTGTATTATTCTTTGCTTTTGCTGCATTATCACATGGTTTTTATGATGTGTGGTTGTTGTACGAAGGCACTCGAAATTGGGGGTTCATCATCACCATAGTCTATTTTTTGTTTACCATCTCATGGTTTGCCATTATACTAAACAATGCACTGAATAATTCACCATTTTTCACGTATAAAAAAGTAGTAAACCCCGCATTGGTGGTTAAACGTTTGCTTTTGTATTACGTAGCAGTATTCATTATTGCTCTTTTTACAGTTAGTTATTATTCAGGTTTACAAAATGCCCTGATAAATTTTATTGCTTCAATAGCTACTACAGCTTTTGTAGTATTTGTTACGTGTTTTAGAATGAGTCGCTTTAACTTGGTAAAAGGGCGATGGGAGAAGATTCGTTTTCAATTGCCATTTTATATAGAAACATCTAAATATGGATTCAAAACAACTTTCAGAATAAGAGGGAATTCTTACAACGAAGCCTACATTAATGTTTTTTATCACGAGCATTTTTATTTGCAGCCATTGGATGAAAACGAGTCTTATCTTAAGAAAACCAAACTAGCATACATAGAGAGAAAGCTTTTCCTAAAAGGCACTACAACCTATTATTTGGCACGCGTTTACTTGAGCAATAACACCAACTCAGAATACGAATATGTGATGCTAAAACCAAAAACAAGAGGTACGATATTGAAGAACGATTATGAGCCAATTGTTGGCGTTATGAAAAAAGTAATGGGCCCCAAAAATAAATACACTTTTGAAGAATGGGCAATTGCTAGAGCGCGTACCGAAGACTAAAATATTGATATGAATATAAATTTAAAACCCAATCAACAACGAGCACAATATGCCTTATGGATACTGCTATTACTCGTATTAATTAAGGTTGTCGCTATTGTTACGTTTTACTTGCAATACCACCTTCTCGATCAATGGATGAATGGTGCAATGGTGGATATGGATGCCGCTGAAGCCAATGATAGAAGAGTTCTAATCGTTGGTTTGTTTGATATTGTGGTTAGAATAGCAACCATCATTGCGGTTATATTATGGTTTAGAAGAGCCTACTTTAATTTGCATTTGAGATTTCAGAACCTAACCTATTCAGAGGGCTGGGCTGCTGGAGGATGGTTTGTGCCTTTCATGAGCTTGGTAGTTCCTTACCAGATTTTTAATGATTTATTTACTCAAACCAAACAGTTTTTAAAGAAATTCGATATTCCTGAACGAAATAAATTGAATGATACTTTGCTAATTACTTGGTGGTTGGTGTGGATTTGCAATACCATTTCACAAAATATATTCAAACGATTTACCCGTTCCGAAACCGATGTTGAAAAACTCGCTAATTACACTCTATTTGATATTGGATTTACGGCTGTGGATGTTATTGCTTTGGTTATGCTTATAGCCATAGTTAAGGCATACTCAGAAATTGAACCAATTTTCCATTCAAAATTAGATGAGGAAAAAGATCAACAAGCCGAACAAGATAGATTAAACAAAATTTGGGAAACAGATCCAGTAGAGCTTTCGTAACTATGCCATGAAATGGATTTTGAAATAGCGTACAACGAAAACAATCGGGACAAAATAGCCATAGTAACTGGAGCCAATTCTGGCTTAGGTTACGAAACTACACTTGGGTTACTGCAATCTGGATATACAGTAATAATGGCTTGCCGAAATGCATCCAAAGCACAATCAGCCAGTCTCGAGTTGAAACTACAAATTGATGGCACTCGTTTGCATTGCATGGCCTTGGATTTATCGGATTTGCGTTCGGTAAGAACATTTTCAGTTGAATTTCAAAGTCGGTTCAATAGATTGGATGTATTGGTTGAAAATGCGGGCATTATGATGCCTAAGTATCAAAAAACGATTGATGGTTTTGAAAGTCAATTGGGTGTCAATTTTCTAGGTCATTTTTTGCTTGCCAAATTGCTATTTCCACTAATGGATAAAACTCAAAATGCAAGAATAATATCGCTCAGTAGTGTAGCGCACAAAAAAGGCCGCATCCATTTTAGCGATTTGCAATCCGAAAAAAAATACAGCAAGTTTGGCGCTTATGCTCAAAGCAAATTGGCTTGTTTTATGTTTGGTTACGAACTTCACCGAAGACTAAAAGTAACCGGTTCAAACATGAAATCTATAATCACCCATCCAGGTGGTTCTAATACTGAATTAGGAAGGCATTTATCGCCTTTTTGGTACAAACTTTTTCTGCCAATAATTTTGTTGTTTACACATTCTCCCAAATTAGCTGCTTTGCCATCGCTTATGGCGGCGTTGGATGATAGAGTTAAAAGTGGTGATTTTGTCGGTCCAACAGGATTTGCTCAATTGAAAGGAAAGCCTGGAGTTGTTATAGCCGAGCCACACGCTTATGATGAAAAGTATGCGGAAAAATTATGGGAAAAGGCAGAGGAATTAACCAAAGTAAAATTTGAAATATGAATTTCTACGATTTTGAAATTAAAAAAGCCAATGGCGAGATCATACCTTCAGAAAGTTTGAAGGGTAAAGTGATACTGGTTGTAAATACGGCCACACAATGTGGATTAACGCCACAGTTTAAAGGCTTGGAAGAACTGCATCAAAAACACAAAGACAATGGCTTAGTACTGCTTGGTTTTCCTTGCAATCAATTTGCTGGACAAGAACCTTTGGGTAATGATAATATGGTGAACGAATGCCAGATAAACCATGGTGTTACTTTTACATTGACGGAGAAAATAGATGTAAATGGTAAAAATGCTCATCCATTATTTGTGTACTTGAAAAAGAAAAAAGGGAGTTTGTTGGGCAGCCGAATAAAGTGGAATTTCACCAAGTTTTTGATCGACAGAAACGGAGAGCCCGTACAACGTTTTGGGCCTACAAAAGTGCCTCTTGATTTTGAGAAGGATATTGTGAAATTCATGCAGTAATCAAATTTTAGGTTGTCGGTATCAACTTAGGTTAAAGGAATTTCCAATTACGGTGTAGTTCTAATTTCAAACGTTTTTTTGAGAAGGTGTACTTTGAAGTATTATCAATTAAAATGTGCGTTATAGTCATATATTTTCTACTAGTTAACCTCTAAAAGATTGAGACAATCTATTTAGTTTAACCGCTCAACGAATGGCTATGGTATTCCTGATTTAAAGGTTTGATTATTAGTAAATTATAATCTAATAAGTTAAACGGATAATCAGACACCAACGCTCAAATGACCGAGAAAAACCACCATTCATGGAAATATTATAATGTTGTTGCGGTTTTGTTCTTGCTTTTAACGAGCTCGTCATTAATAGCTCAATCTGCAAATAAGCCAACGGGGTTTATTGATTTTAATGGATACTACGACACTAGGAATTATTCAGTACTTACTTACAATATCCTAGCAAACTTGCCCAATAGAGTACAGTATTTTTCTTTAACTAACATTCATGGATCGCAGGCCAACACAGAGCTTAGCAATTATTATGCAGAGCACAATATTCGATTTGCGGTGTCCGAGGCCAGTCCATTTGATGCTACAGTACAGTATGTCATGAAATCGGGTGAGAATAATGATAAAATTAGGCTGGGAGTGAGGTGGCGAATGAACAATTGCAAAGCGTTAAGTGATATCATTAAAAAATGGAATTTCACTTACAGTTTTAATCCCATGTTTATAGAGTACGGAGTAGGGAGCGAACCCAATTACTTAGCTACAATAGAACATGTTTACTGTGTGAAATTTTTAAAGAACAAGTTCTATTTAGCTGGATTCGCCGATCAAAATTTTGTTGATTTTAGTGAAGGTATTAAGGCTAATTGGGTTACTGAGCATCAATTAGGATACAATCTGTACAACAACTTTTATGTTGTTGCAGAATATAGAATAAATGAATTTCAAAAAGGTCAAGAAACCGGTCTAGGCCTTGGAGTAGAATATAAAATACAGTTTTAAAAGAGTATGAAAAGAATAAGCATAATAACGTTGTTGACAGTCGTCAGCATTATTTTTTCGAGTTGTTATAATGAAAAAATAAAAGAAGTCAATATTGGGTTTATAGCCCCATTGAGTAAACGAGCTACTGATTTAGGCTTGGGTCCAGCAAATGCTATGGCGTTAGCAGTAGAAGAATACAACACGTCCAAACCTTCTGATGCACCAGTAGTGAATTTGTTTTTTGAAGACGATCAATGGAACAATGAATTAGCAGAGAGTAAATATCAAAAGCTTAGAAATGAACATGATATCGATTTACTATTTATAAGCAATACTGGAGGTACTGTTGCACTTCAGGATGAAATTCTTAAGGATAACATTATTACTATAAACCCATTAAATAGTGACGAACTATTATCATCACTAAACGAGAATACTTTCAAAATAGCTAAATCTACCGAAGCTGCTAATGAGCTGATTGCCATTAGAATAATTGAATTAGGTCTTGAAAATGTGTACATCATGCATTATCCAAATGATTTTATGAATAGAGCAACCAAAGCGGTACAAGAGCATTTGGATATTGCCAATACACATTACAAAATTGTAGAAACACACAATGACCAAGTTGACTTTGAAAAAGAGTTGAATGAAGCGAAAGCCATGAATGCCGAAGCTATAGTGTTTTTTGGCTACAAAGAATACGGTTTTGCAATGAATCAAGCTCGTGAAATGGGTATAGATGCTCAATTTTTTGGCTCAACAGTACTGATGGATTCGGAGTTTTACGATAATTCTGAAGGAGCAATTAAAGGAACTGAATTTTGTTTTTTCACGCCCGCAGATGGTAATTATTTCTTGGCAAAAGAGTTTCTTGAAAATTATGAGCATAATTACAATGAGCAACCAGAATCTATTTGGCCACCCATGCAGGCTTATGATGCAATGAACATTGTATTGCAACAATTAAGAGATGTAAATTCTTCAAGGAATAAACAGCAACACCTATCAGATTGGTTGAAATTGAGATTGCATCAGGTGCGTTTTCATCAAGGAGTTTGTGGAAACTTATCCATCACGTCAGATGGGTCATCTCGAGGTATTTATTTCACTATGTATGAGTATGTTGAAAAAGGTAATGCACAAAAAATAAAGCGATAAATATGAATAAGATTAGTACTAAATTAATTTTAGCTTTTGCACTACTTATTGCCGTATTGGTTGTACAGATTTTTTTGAATCAAACAGTTAGCAGTAAAGCCAATAGTGATTTTGAGCAATTAAAAACTACTATAGGACCAACCATTAGAATGTTGGATAAGTTTCATTCATCCAATAAAGAATTGAGACTGCTATTGGATAAACAAAACTATGGGGCACAAGACCATGAAAACGAAAATAGAATTCTTGAAATAGTTGAAGTTGAGTTGCCTTACTATAATTCAGAAGTGAATGCAAAACTTTCTTCGTTAGATGTATCGGATAATAAGGTGCTCCCAATCAGAACCATCAATGAATTATCACAAGAAATTATCAATGAAGTTAATAAACTCAATGTTATTATTAAATCGAGTTCGCTTCGTAACGATAACGAAGTGACCAAAAAAATGCTTTTGGATTCAGAAGAGATATTGAAAAATTTGTTTTTTAAGATGGATAATAATATCAATTTGTTGATTCGAGAGTACAACAATGAATTCTTGTTGTTCCAAAACCATCTATCGACATCCTTAAGCAATACTTCCAAAATAATAAATTATTCAGGCCTTATAGGATTGATTTTAAGCTTGTTGATAGCAGTTCATACGATTCGCTCAATAATAAAACCTATCAAGGAACTTCAGTTCTCAACACGTCAAATTAGTAAAGGGAATTACGATTTAAGAGTGCCTGTGTCTGGGAATAATGAATTGGCTCAATTGGCTAAATCGTTTAACGTAATGGCCGATGAATTGAAAATGAATTTTGACGAATTTGAAAAGAAAAACAAGGAATTAGAACAGTTTATTTATATCGCTTCGCATGATTTGCAAGAGCCTCTGAGAACCATTTCAAGTTTCACCGATTTGCTTAGAGATCAATACCATCATGAACTAGATGTAAAGGCAATTAAGTACTTGAACTTTATGACACAAAGTTCTAAAAGGATGTCGAGTTTAATTTCTGGTTTATTAGACTATTCTAGAATTGGTAAAAGTGCAGAAATAGAGACTGTAAACTGCAACGATTTGCTAGCAGAAGTAGTTAGTGATATGACAGCATCCATTATCAAATACGATGCTGAAGTTGAAATCTTAAAATTACCATCAATTCGAGGATATAAAACAGAAATACGTTTACTTTTTCAAAACCTTATTTCTAATGCCATTAAGTTTAGAAAGCAACATGTAGCACCAAATGTTGTGGTAAGTGGTCGTGAAGATGGAGATAATTATCGTTTTGAAATAAAAGACAATGGAATAGGCATTCCAAAGAAGAATTTAGAAAGTGTATTTGCAATATTTCAGAGATTGCATGGGAAGACAAAATTTGAAGGAACTGGAATTGGATTGGCGCATTGCAAAAAAATTATTGAACTGCATGGTGGTGAAATTTGGGTTGAATCCACAGAAGACGTTGGAACTACATTTATATTTACTTTACCAAAGACGATCAATGGTTAGTATTTATTAATGGAATCTAAAAACACGGATAAATTAGTTGCAAAATTCATTACAGAAATAGACAATATTCATCTGCCTTCAGTAGTCAATCCATATTTGGATAATCCGCCTGAGATAGCTCAAATTGCGGCAAAAGAGCTTCAAAATTATTTAGAAAACTTGAATGATGTTGATCATAATTTTGGTTTAGATAGTCAAAATACAAACCCAATCATCGGTAAAATGTTTGGGGTTTTAGTAGTGAAAGATAGTGAGGGAAACATTGGGTATTTATCTGCTTTTTCTGGCAAGTTAGGAGGTAGTAATGTTCACGATCGATTTGTTCCTCCAATTTATGATATGCTTTCCTCTACGGGTTTTATAACAGACGGAATGATGAGCTTGAAGCAATTATCTGATCAGATTGAAAAAGCAAAAAGTGAAAATCTTGTCCATAAAGTGCAGGCTCTAAAAAAACAACGAGCCAATTTGTCAAAACACCTTCAAAGTCTATTGTTTGAAGAATATCATATTATGAATGATGTGCTAGAAACAAAAAATATAGTGACATTATTCAAAGATAAGGGGTACAAGCAACCGCCAAGTGCAGCGGGGGAATGTGCAGCGCCAAAACTATTACAGTATGCTTTTCAAATGAAGTTAAAACCTATAGCAATTGCTGAATTTTGGTGGGGATTATCGCCAAAATCTGATAAATGGCGTCATAAAGAATTTTATCCTGCTTGTGAATCAAAATGTAGGCCCATATTGAGTTATATGCTAGGTGCTTTGGCTTAGTATTGGTTTTGTATATTGAGATAAGTTTGTCGTTATACCATAACGTTATGCGAAGCGATATAAAAGCTATTGATGCCGCAGCGAATTACATTTGAAATAACAAAAAATCAAAACCATGAATAATTTAAACAGAATAGGATTAGATATTGAAAAAAGCAAAGAATTAGCTAGTTTATTGAATGATTTATTAGCTAATTATTCCATTTTTTATCAAAATACACGTGGATTTCATTGGAATATAAGTGGCGATAAATTTTTTGAACTGCATATTAAATTCGAAGAGTTGTACAACGATCTGTTTGTGAAAATTGACGATGTAGCTGAGCGAATATTGACTTTAGGGCATACCCCAAAACACAAATTTACTGACTATAATGCAGCATCAAAAATTTCAGAATCCAATGAAGTGTCAGATGGGAAAAAAGCAGTTGAAAATATTTTGGATGCATTCCAAACACTCTTAATCAAACAACGTAACATTATGAATCTGGCTGGTGAAATAAACGATGAAGGTACCAGTGCATTGATGAGTGATTACATTCGTGAGCAAGAAAAATTGGTTTGGATGTATTCTGTTTATTTGAATAGATAATTTATGCTTCGGGAGTCTATTTAGCACTTTGGTGTCAGTTGCAACAGCGTTTAGTAATTTACTTTTCATTGATATTTGTGATAATACGAGAGTAATACGTTTTAAAAATGCCATCGTAACTTTACATAATTAGGCTTTTTTTGAGTTGAATTTCAATTGTAAAATGGATAGGAATTTGAACTTATTGTTGGTTGATTGTTGTTTCGTCTAATGGAATAATTTATTGAACTTGATGATAGATGAGTTTGTTGTTTTGATAATGTTTTTTGTCAACTTAGGATTAGTAGGGTGTTGAATCAAATCATCTACTATCTTAGTGATGTGATAACAAGGGCAAATACATTTTCATTTTTTTTAATAGCAACATTGCTCTTTGGTTGCATTTCCGAAATGGAAAGTGAAGCCGTTTCTGAGAAAACTGAAATAAAAAAGCGAATTCTTATTAAGCCAGGAGCTGAAAAAGGTAAAGACTCTACTTTTGGACTATATGACCCTCAGTTTAGTAATCATGATGCAATATACATCGATGGATATGCTTGGACAATTTTGAGCGTCAGAGCTGTTTGTAGAAGTGTTTTTGAATTTGATTTAGGGTTCGTAAACGACAATATTATAATAGACAGTGTGTTTTTATCTCTTTATGCTATTGATCCAGAGATTGAAACGATTCCGACACATGAAGGAAATTTTGGTGAAAATGCATTTCAATTGCTTCGAATTACTTCTGATTGGACTGAAAATGAAGTAAACTGGATCAATCAACCAACGATAACCTATAAAAACCATAAGAAATTCCCTAAAGTTGAATCACTTTATGAGGATTTATTGCATGTTGATATTACAGACATGACTTTGGATATGTTGAAAGAGGGCAAAAAAAACTTAGGCATTATGATGAAGCTTGATGAAGAAGAAATTTTTTCGGTTGTTTTATTCGCTTCATCAGATTATTCAGACTCTACTAAACACCCAGAACTTGAAATCTACTACCGTGAAGTGGAGTAAAATTTTCATTTTACAAGTATTTATTTTCACTCTATCTGGTTGTGAAACCAATATTGATGAAAGTAATTTATCCAATGTGAAAAGGCGAAAACACCTTGTTATTAAACCGTGTAGGCAAAATGGGAAAGATTCTAGTATTAATATATCCGTACCTACAGATGGAAATCCTAACTGTGATTATATAGCGGTACACACTTGGACAATTCTTAGTAAAATAACGATTGGCCGTGGCCTTCTATCTTTTAATACACAATCCATTAGTGAATCGGTAGAGATTGATAGTGTTTTTTTGAAATTATTCTTAATCCAAGAATCTTCATTTGACCCTACTTTTAATGGGAATTCAGGCAATAATGAATTTTATGTTCAAAGAATTACTTCAGAATGGGATGATGAAAAAGTGAATTGGATCAATCAACCAGATTTTACATACCAAGATCAAATAATAGTTCCTGCTGTAAATAATACGTCCGAAGGCTTTGTTCGAATTAATATTACAAAAATGTTTCAAGCAAGTTTACATTCTGAAAATTCTAATAAAGAAATTGGATTTTATTTAAAATTGGTTAAAGAAGAAGTGTATTCTAAAATCTATATTGCATCCAGTAATCATGATGATCATGAAAAACACCCAGAACTTGAAATCTACTACCGTGAAGTGGAGATTCAGTAACAAACAATATAGATTGAATTTGTTGCATTGTATTTACTTTAAGAGCATTGATGAAATTGTTAATCTATAATATACTTTTTATTACATCGGTATTGTGCACTGCTTGTTTATCCGAAAATCCGACTGGAAATATGGATAACAAAATTGAAACACGTAAGCATACTCTAATTAAACCCGGCCCTGAAAAAGGAAAAGAAGCGGCTATTAACATTTATATTCCTTTAGAGAATAGAACAAATAATGATTACTTACCCCTAAGTTCTTGGACGGTACTTGGCGAAAGGATAACAGGGAGATTTATCCTTAATTTTGACTTGGATTTTGGCAAAAGAACTATTCTAATAGATAGCGTATTATTAAATTTACATCTAATTACACACTCTGATGACAACCCAACTTTCGAAGGGAATTCTGGCGAAAACGCTTTTTATATTCGGAGAGTTATCGAAGATTGGGATACGGAAACCGTTAATTGGGTAAATCAACCCAAGTACACAAACCAACATCAAGTTTTAGTTCCCGCCATTAAAACAAAATCAACTGGAGTTGTTAAAGCAAATGTTACCGATTTGTTTTGCGCTAACTGGGACGAAAATTTAAATAGAAGCAATATTAGTTTCTATTTAAAGCTTAAAAAAGAGGAATTATACACTCAAGTGTATTTTGCATCTAGCCATTACCCAGATTCTACTAAATACCCAGAACTGGAAATATTTTATCGTGAAATTGAATAATCGGTGGATGAAATATATAGCCTGTGCTTCTGCTGTTTTTACTTTGACTTTTTGTCAACAGCCAATCCAGGATGCATCTACTGTATTAAAACAAAGTAAATCAATAGTCATTAAACCTTGTGGAAGTCAAGGTAAAGACACCCGAATAAGCATAAGCTCTCCTTTGAATACAGCTTTTGCAGATATGGATGCTTTGATTGTAAATACCTGGACCATACTAGGAGTGAAAACGATCAATAGATCTTTAATTGGCTTCAAAACTAATCTTAACAAAGACATTCAAGTTGATAGTGTGTTTTTAAAACTGCATCTCATTTCAAAAACACTGTTTGATCATACTTATATTGGAAATTCAGGCGAGAATGCTTTGTATGTACAACGCATTACTTCTGATTGGAAGGAACATGAAGTCAATTGGATCAATCAACCCACTTTTACCCATAAAAATCAAGTTGAGGTACCTGCTATTTTTGAAAAATCTGAAGGAGTTGTTTCTATAAACGTAACAAAGCTATTTCAAGACCATTTAGCGGAAGCTAAAACAGGAAACGAAATGGGGCTTTACATTCGAATGAAAAGTGAAGAGGTTTATAAGAAAGTATACTTTGCTTCAAGCGATCATACAGATTTTGATAAACACCCTGAGCTTATCGTTTATTATACGGAATAGGGTTTAACCGTTTTATTCTAAATACAGAAACTTACTTTTTTCGACTTATTGTTGACGCCTTTTTAAGAATAGAGGACCCATATTTGGTCTTTATTTTATCCATGGTTTCATATAATTGAATGCGTTCAATGGTGTTGTCAAACAAGTTTATTTGATGACCGCAACCCACCAAATGACTGAATTTAACGCCAATTAATCGCACACTCAATTCCTTCTTATAGAGTTGGTTGAACAACTCCAATGCTACATGTTGTAGTTCATGATCTAACGATGTATATGCTATTTGTTTTTGAAGATTGAACGTGCTAAAATCGGCATAGCGTATTTTGATGTTTACACAGGCCGATAATTTTTGCTCTTTCCTTAATTGGAAACACAATTTTTCAACCAAGGATATAATGATGCTGTGCATAAAATCGACATCAACTATATCGGTTCCAAATGTTCTTTCTTTTGAAATGGATTTCCTTTCGTGTTCTCCATTAACTGCGCTATTGCAGATACCATTTGCTTTTCTCCAAATCATTTTGCCGCTGTTACCAAAGGATTCTTCAAGAGCATCTAACGACATATTTTGGAGTGTTTCAATGCGAACAATGCCCATTTTTTGGAGTTTTTCCTTCATTTTAGCTCCAATCATTGGAATTTTCGCAACAGGAAGAGGAGCTAGGAAAGCTTTTTCCTCACCGGGTTTTACTTCAATCTGATTGTTAGGTTTAGCTTCACCTGTAGCAATTTTAGAAACGGTTTTGTTTACCGACATGCCAAAGGAAATTGGTAATCCAGATTCTGATATGATTTTTTGACGCAATTCAGATGCTACTTTGTAACAACCAAAAAATCTATCCATTCCAGTATAATCAATGTAAAACTCATCGATGGAAGTTTTTTCAAATAAAGGCACACTGCTTTTGATGATTTCAGTTACCAATTTGGAATAGTAGGAGTATTGTTCCAAATTTCCTTTTAATACTATTGCGTGAGGACAAAGCTGAATAGCTTTTTGCATTGGCATAGCCGAACGAACACCATAATTCCGGGCTTCATAACTACATGCAGATACCACACCTCTGTTGCTTGTACCTCCAACAATTACAGGTTTACCCATTAACGATGAGTCCATAAGTCGTTCTACAGACACAAAAAATGTGTCCAAATCCATATGTACAATGGTTCTTTGACTCATGAATTGAAGCTAATAATAATTGTCCATCAAAGTTTTGCGTCTTGTGGCAAAATCTTCAGGGTTTTTACTCTCTAGAGCTTGCTCAATTTTATGTTCTACAGATTTAAATGAATACGGTCCGTTGTAATTGAAATATACTACTCCAGTGTATGTGAATGCAGTAAGAGTGAAAGCTAAGTATATGCTTTTTTTAAGCCATTTATTTCCTTCCCATAAGTTGTAGGCGTAAAAGGACATCCATAGTGGAATAGGATACAGCAAAATGTAAGTACGCAACGACAAATGTTTGTTAGACAACATGTATAAAAATGTAGCCATCAAAAGCGTTAAACCAAATAGCAAAAGCACTTTTTGAAACTCTTTGTTTTTTCTGATCTTGAAATAAGTGAGAACTAGAAAAATGAATTGAATAATGCCTAATACTTTTAAAACTCTTAGCAATACGAATACAATTGTGCTTTGTTCACTTGCATATTTGTAAATGTCGTGATTGTAGGTTACATCAAAGGTTGAAAACGATATGTACCGTATAAAAACATCGAAAATTTGAAGCAAACGTTCCAGTTTGAATGTCATATTTCCACTTGCGTTGCTATAAATTACTTCATGGTATTGAAAGATAGTAGGCAGCAAAGTACTTCCGGCTATTAAACAACCTAAAATGAAACTTCCTAAATAGAACAACCATTGGGTTTTATTCTTTGCTTCAAGATACAAGAGAACGACTATAAAAGGCAAAAACATTACCCAAGTTAAATGCAGTTGATATGTGAACACTAAAGCAAAACCAATGGATAAGAAATACCAAAATGGGTTTTTAATAATCAGTTGATCACGGTAAAGAAATAACTCAAAAACGGAAATGAACAAGATTGCACCAGAAAACAATAAGTACGCTGTGTTAAGCAGTACAACACTATGATACATGTAAAACGGCAGTAACATTACCAGCAGTATCAAAAAGTTCAACGACAATTTAGGAAAGCGTTTTTTCGCATAAAAAGCAATCATCAAAAGTCCGGCTGAAGCAAGAATATTAGATAGAATAATAGGAGCGTAAGGATGACCAAATAACTTAAGCGGTAAGCCTACTAAAAGACCTTGAAGTGCACCTGCCAATCGTGTTTTAGACCAGACCACATCAGGGCCCCAATACGACCATTGCTCGCTAACAGCATTTTCAATTCCAATTAAATAAATTTGTTCGTAATCGAGATGAGAAAAATTTATTTGAATGCCCAAAAAAGTTCTGAAAACAAGCAAAATCAAAATAAGTAAGATGTAATAAATTCGATTTTGTTTCATATTCTTTTTTGAATCGCTAAAGTAATCAATAGCACAAAAAACACGGTTGAAATTAATCTATCAAAGGCAATAGTGGCCTTTTTTGTAAGCTTTTGGTTGTTGTGTTATTCTCGTTTTTAAAAACAAAAATAGCACTGTCTGAAGTTGCAATTTTCTGCTGATTAACAATGATGTTACAAGCTTCGTCTTGAGATAGTTGACTAACATCTTTGTTGTTAACAGTTAGTATTTGATCTCCAACTTGCACACCCGATTTAATCATGGTAGAGTCATCGAAAATGGATCCAACATACAGTTTGCTATCTCTAATATCGAGTTTGAAACCATAATCGATTAAATTTTTACGACTATAATCTGAATGTTGAAGTAAAGTGATGTTTTTAGTGTCCCAATTTAAAATCACAGCATAGTTTTTAAAAAACTGTGTTCCTAAAATATTACTGTGTTGTTTGAATTCTACTATCTGAGATTCTAATACGACATCACCAAAAGAAACACTCGGAATACGAGCGAAAATTGTACTGTCATTTTTCGATTTCCCATATACACCATAATTGGTAGCTCCTTTAGATACCGTGTAGGTTATGTTGGAATTAGCTTCTGATATATTTTTGAAATTTTTAGCGGATACTGAAATGTCTCCATTAGAACCAGTATCAAATGTCACATTAGGGATTTCAGTAGTATCCAGCTTTAGTGTGATAACAGGAGTGTAAGTTGATTTTGTTTTGAATGGAACGTTATAAATAGAGTCGGAAATATTAAATTTAGAGATATCGTTAGTAAAGGAAACGTTTTGGTTTTTATAGTCAATTTTCCATTTTGCCATTCTCATCAAATTAGCTCCAATAATACCATCAAAGCCCAAACAATTGAATACAAATGAAGATTGTAAATCCATTACCAATGCATTTGTTTCTAAAAAAGTAACTGTTCCAATTTTAATTGAATCAATAAGGAGTTTTCGACCTTCCTTTGATGAATTTCCACCTGAATCATTGATTTTACCAAAGCTTTTGGTGTTTAAGTTTAATGTTGTTGCTAGATCTTCAGAAATGACATTTGGGGCTCCTGTATCGAATAAAAACTTCGCCTTTACACCATTTATTTCTATTTCAATTACAGGTATGCCTGCTCGGTATTCAAAAGGTATTTCACTGTAAAATTCAGATTGATTGACATTGCCTTTTTCCCAAATCAATGCGTTTTTATAAAATCCGCATGATGAAACGATGAAAATTAAAATGCCAATAATGGCGTAATGAGTAGCTTTTGGCACTTATCTAAATGATTTATAAGATGGGCTGTTAAGTTATGCATTCCCAAAAAAATAACTGAATTATAGATGGGAATTATTACATTGATGATTAATTACAATATTCAATAGTCTAGTATGAGTTTTGGTGGATCGGTATCGGCAATGATTAGCAGTATTAAAGCGAATCAGAATCTTCGTCAAAAACGTACGTTCTTTGATAAAAATCAACATGAAGCTATCCTTAAAAAGGAAAGAAAAGCATTGGTGTTCAAATCATTAAATCCAGAAGCTAGAGAAAAACTTAAGAGGCGGATTGCTCGATTGAATCGAGAAAAGAAAAGAAAATACTACAAAGTTTATGGACTAACAGGACTCATTACCGTATTGTTTTTTCTCTTTATCTATACAATTTTAAAATATGCTTTCTTTTAAATCATGGCCTAAATAGATTTGTTTTTTCAATTATGTTCTTAAAAAAAATGAATTAAAACTTTCACTTTGAACAATGAAAATTTGTTAGACCTTTAAACAAAAAAAATAAGGGAATGGATTTTAATCACATAGAAAACAAAAAACCATTTTATCCTATAAAAAACCTTTTGTTAGAGCATTTGGAAGACTATTCCAGAGTATTGCCACTTCCAATTACTTACGATGATTTGACAAACTATAGAGAGTTGATGTCGGTAGTGGATAAAAATGGTGAAGATACTTTATGGTATGCCGCATTGTATTTGCCTTCTGATTTAGAACAATTGCATCAGCAATTGGTTACAGTTTATGAAATGCTGGTTGCCGATGGTTACAAGATCCCTTATTTAAAAATTGGCAGTATTGAATTCTGTTCTTTCGGTAATTCAAAGCCTTTTAGAATAAAAGTGGTGAATGAGATTAACGATAACCACGATTATTTTTATGTAAAACGCGCAGATGCTTCAAGAATTTATGGACTAGAGTTAGAGGAAGTTTTTTCACCAGACAAAGTGTCGTTTCTTATCAATGGTGAAACCTTGATAGAAGAACATATAGTAGGAGTGCCCTGTGATGATTTCATTTTGGATAATAAACACATTCAAATTGTTAACAGAACCCGTTTCGCGAAAGAGTTTGTCAAATTCAATGAACGCTGCTTTGTTCGACTATTAGGCGATATGAGAGCCTATAATTTTGTTGTTGAAATCACACAAGATTTTGATAATGTACAGTACCGTTTGCGGGCAATCGATTTCGATCAGCAAAGCTACGAAGGCAGAAAAAGTATTTACTTACCTCAATATTATAAAGGCAATAGAGCATTGGTGAATTTGGCTTCAGAATTGCTTACTTCAGACGTTGCCGATCAGTATATGAAAGAGGAGCGTGCTGCAATGCGTAAGAGATACATTAGTAGGAAAAAACGCACGAAAAGTTTGCTCATGGCCATGAAAAACGATCAAATATCAACTGAGGAAAACGTCCGTCAATTAAGGAAGGATCTCAATCAATATTACAATCATCATCATTTCACAGACGATTTTAATATGGGAGATATTTTAGCCAAACACCTTGAACTGAAACTCAACATCAACATTTTTGAAGACAATAGAGAGATGCACATCTCGGATTAATCTGCAGTAGAATTTTATTCGTTCAAATTTACATGTGAATTATCTAATTGCGTAATATAATTTTATGATTTAATGAAAAAGTTGTATTGAATTCTTTAGGTTTGTGTTATACGATTTATATAATCTTTAAACCCATACTTATCTTAAATGAAAATCAACAAGGTTTTAGTAGCAAACAGAGGCGAAATAGCAATTCGTATTTTTCGTGCTTGTGTCGAATTGAATTTAAAAACTGTAGGTATTTATACTTACGAAGACAGATACAGCCAGCACCGATACAAAGCTGATGAATGCTATCAAATTGGTAATAATGACGAACCTTTAAAACCTTATTTAGATATCGATGCCATCATCAATGTAGCATTGAAAAATAATGTTGACGCCATTCATCCCGGCTATGGTTTTTTATCGGAAAACCCAACGTTTGCAAGAAAATGCAGAGATAAGGGCATTATTTTCATTGGGCCTGATCCTGAAATAATGGACCAATTGGGCGACAAGGTTTCTGCCAAATTGGTGGCAAAAGCCTGTAACGTACCTATTATTGAAAGCAATCAACAAGACCTTACTTCATTAGAAATTGCCATATCTGAAGCCGAAAGAATTGGTTTCCCAATTATGCTGAAAGCTGCTTCTGGCGGTGGCGGACGTGGTATGCGTGTGTTGCGCAGTATGGAGGATCTTGAAAAAGCTTTTCCTGAGGCCAAACGCGAAGCATTGAATGCCTTTGGCGATGATACCGTTTTCCTTGAAAAATACGTCGAGAATCCTAAGCATATTGAAGTGCAAATTGCAGGTGATCAACACGGTAACATAGTACACTTGTACGAAAGAGATTGCTCAGTTCAGCGTCGTTTCCAAAAGGTTATAGAAATGGCTCCTGCGCCAGACATGCCCGAGGATGCTCGTAATGAAATTTTGAATCACGCTCTATCGATTGCCAACCACGTTAAGTACAACAATGTCGGTACAGTTGAGTTTTTGGTCGATAGTGATTGGAACATCTATTTCATAGAAGTTAACCCGCGTATTCAGGTGGAACATACTGTAACAGAAATGGTTACAGGAATAGATTTGATCAAAACGCAAATATTTGTTGCTGCAGGGTACAAATTGTCTGATCCTCAAATAAAAATAGCCAGCCAAGAAGCCATTAAAGTGAATGGAGTGGCTATGCAATGCCGAATAACTACAGAAGATCCAGAAAACAACTTCCAGCCCGATTATGGCACCATAACCACTTACCGTTCGGCTGCTGGTTTTGGAATTCGTTTGGATGTTGGTTCATTGTACCAAGGTGTTTCTGTAAGCCCTTTCTTCGACTCTATGTTGGTAAAAGTATCGGCTCACAGTCGCACTTTAGACGGCGCTTGCCGTAAGATGGATAGAGCCTTGCGTGAGTTTAGAATTAGAGGTGTAAAAACCAATATTCCGTTCTTGCTCAACATCATTCGCCACGACGAATTCAAAGATGGTTCTGCAACCGTTGGTTTTATTCAAAATCATCCTGAAGTATTCCAATTAAAAACGCAATTGGATAGAGCTACTAAAGCCATTAAATTTTTAGGTAATGTAGTGGTTAACGGCAATCCAGATGTTAAATTTGTTGACGATAAAAAAATACTTACACAACCAATAATACCTATTTACGATCCGCTAGAACCTTATCAAAAAGGAACCAAAGATCTATTAACAGAGCTAGGTCCTGATGGATTTAGTAAATGGTTGAAAGACCAAAAAAGCATTCAGTATACCGATACTACAATGCGCGATGCTCACCAAAGTTTATTGGCAACACGAGTTCGTACCATCGATATGTTGGCGGTAGCTGAGGCCTATGCCAAAAAACACCCGCAAACCTTCTCTATGGAAGTGTGGGGTGGCGCAACCTTCGATGTGTGTATGCGCTTTTTGTACGAAAACCCTTGGAAACGATTGGCTGACATTAGAAAAGCTGTACCAAACATTCTGCTGCAAATGCTTTTGCGTGGTAGCAATGCTGTAGGTTACACAGCGTATCCTGATAATCTAATTGAGAAATTTGTTGAAAAATCGTGGGAAACAGGTATCGATGTTTTCAGAATATTCGATTCTTTGAATTGGATGAAAGCAATGGAAACTAGCATCAATGCCGTAAGAAACAAAACGGGTGCTTTGGCAGAAGTTGCATTGTGTTATACAGGCGATATTTTAGATCCAAAACGCAGCAAATTCAACCTTAAATATTACGTTCAATTAGCCAAGGATATTGAGAATTCTGGCGCTCATATTTTGGCTATTAAAGATATGGCGGGCTTACTAAAACCCTATGCTGCAACAGAATTAATTGCTGCTCTAAAAGACGAAATAAACATTCCAATACACTTGCATACTCACGATACATCTAGCTTACAAACAGCTACTTATCTAAAGTCTATTGAAGCAGGGGTTGATGTGGTAGATGTTGCTCTTGGTGGACTTTCAGGGTTGACGTCTCAGCCCAATTTCAACTCAGTTGTAGAGATGATGCGTTTCCACGAAAGAGAACAACAATTTGATATCGAAAGTCTGAACCAATTCTCTAGTTATTGGGAAACACTTCGCGAGTATTATTACCCTTTCGAAAGTGGATTGAAAGCCAGTACGGCTGAAGTGTTCAAACACGAAATTCCGGGTGGACAATATTCTAATCTTCGTCCGCAAGCCATTGCATTAGGTTTGGGCGATAAGTTTGAAGCCATCAAAAAACAATACGAAGAAGTGAACCACTTGTTTGGCGACATCGTGAAAGTAACACCAAGTTCAAAAGTGGTTGGTGATATGGCTCAATTCTTAGTAAGTAACGGAATTACAGCCAAAGATGTAATGGAAAAAGGAGACACATTAAGTTTCCCTGAATCTGTACAATCATTGTTTAGAGGCGATTTGGGACAACCAGAAGGCGGTTTCCCGAAGGAGTTGCAAAACATCATCTTAAAAGGAAAAGAAGCTTATACCGATAGACCAAACGAACATTTAGCACCAGTTGATTTTGATAAAGAATTTGCTGCGTTCGAAAAAAAGTTCCAAAAAGACTTTGGACGTCCTTTAGTAATGACCGATTTCTTATCGTGGAAATTGTATCCTAAAGTTTGGGAAGATGCTTACAAAATGCACATCGAGTACGATGATGTAGGCAAAATACCAACGAAAAATTTCTTGTTTGGTATGAAACCACACGAAGAAACTTCTTTTGAAATAGCTCCAGGTAAAACCATTATTGCTAAGCTACTCAGTATAGGTTCGCCTAATGCCGATGGTGTAAGAACCGTGTTTTTTAAAGTAAACGGTCAAACCCGTAACGTAGATATTATAGACAAAAACCTTGCTGTTGAAAAGGTATTGAATGCCAAAGCAGATGCGAACAATGACAAAGAAATTGGGGCTCCGCTTCAAGGACTTTTGAGTAAAATATTGGTAAAAAAAGGTCAGTCTATCAAGAAGAATGATCCACTTTTTATAATAGAGGCTATGAAAATGGAAACAACAGTTTTGGCAACTGCTACTGGAAAAATAGACCAAGTTATTCTTAAAGAAGGCAGTATGGTTATTTCTGATGATTTGGTAATCGTTTTAGGATAAAAAAATGCCGCAATTCTAAGTGAATTGCGGTTTTAATATTATGATGTGTAAGTTTTACTTATCGGTTGTCGATAACTGTGTATTTGCTTTTACCAGAAAATGTAAATTCAGATTCGCTAACACTAGCGTTTCCATTAAAGTTGTCCACCAAATAAGTGTATTCTTCACCTGATTTTCCGTAAACCTTAATTTTTTTCACTTCATTTTTGCCATTGATTACATACAATACCAATGTGTGGTAATTTCTAGATTTAGGGTCGATTGGAAATAATTTAATGACATCGCAATTGATCGTACCAACCATTTGTTGCCCTTCGTACTTATGCCTAAATCCTTCTTCCCAAATACTGAAAACCGTTGAAGGGTCGATGCCATTTTCATCCATCAAATCAGCAGTGTTTTCAATAATTACTTCTTCATCTTCTTTAGCAATTGTCCAAGTCGTAGTACCATCGTTAATTACTTTAAAGTCTTCAAGATCTAAACTGTATTTGGTGTCTTTTAAGAACAATTTACCTGTTTGAGTAACTTTTAAATCGGCTTGTTTGTTCTCTAATACAGAAGTGAAATCAGCAGATATGGTTTTATAAGCTTTAGTAGCAGTACTTAAATCACTCAATATTTTTTTGCTTTTAGCATCTTCTTGAGCTGTAACAACTAGGGTAGTAAAGGTTAAAGCAATTGCTGTGATGATATTTTTCATAAAGGGTATTTTCTTGTTTTATTTTAATGAAGTCAAAAACTGTTCCAAAGATATAATGTCAGGGTAATTAACTTTTCTTGATTTGCTTCCTTCGTGTGGTCCAATGATTCCAACAGATTCTAATTGATCGATTATTCTACCAGCTCTGTTGTAACCAATACTCATTTTCCTTTGAAGCAAAGAAGTAGAACCTTGTTGATGCAATACTATGGTTCTCGCAGCTTCTTCAAACAGGACATCTCTAGGTTCGTCTGAGCCCATTCCGTCGGCAGAACCACCTTCCTCATCAACTTCAGGCAATAACAAAGCTGTAGGGTAGGCGCGTTGACTACCAATGTAATCGCATATGTCATCTACTTCTGGAGTGTCAACAAAGCCACACTGAAGTCTTACAAGCTCGTTTCCTGGGCTGTATAGCAAATCCCCGCGACCAATCAATTGATCGGCACCACCGGCATCTAAAATGGTTCTAGAATCTATTTTAGAAGTAACTCTAAACGCTATACGTGCAGGGAAGTTTGCTTTTATAATACCAGTGATAATATTTACAGAAGGGCGTTGAGTGGCAATGATTAGGTGAATGCCTATAGCCCTAGCCAACTGCGCAAGACGTGCTATTGGTTGTTCCACTTCTTTACCTGCAGTCATTATCAAGTCGGCAAATTCATCAACAACCAAAACTATGTAAGGCAAGTAACGGTGACCTTTTTCTGGGTTCAATCTTCTGTTGATAAACTTTTCATTGTATTCTTTAAGGTTACGAACCATCGCTGCTTTAAGCAAGTCGTATCGTTCGTCCATTTCTTTACACAGCGAATTCAGTGTTTTAACAACTTTCAGAGTGTCTGTAATGATTGCATCTTCTTCATCCGGTAATTTGGCAAGGAAATGACGTTCTATTTTATTGAACAGTGTTAATTCCACTTTTTTAGGATCGACCAATACAAACTTCAATTGCGAAGGGTGTTTTTTGTAAAGTAATGACACCAAAATGGCATTCAATCCAACCGATTTACCTTGTCCAGTAGCTCCAGCCATAAGTAAGTGAGGCATTTTAGCTAAATCGGCTACAAAAACTTCGTTGTTGATGGTTTTTCCAAGGGCAACAGGCAATTCGTATTTTGAATTCACAAACTTGTCTGACTTCAACAAGCTGCGCATACTTACAACGGCGGGGTTGGTGTTTGGGACTTCTATTCCTATGGTTCCTTTGCCCGGCATTGGTGCTATAATACGTATACCAAGTGCGGCCAACGACAATGCAATATCGTCTTCTAAATTTTTAATTTTACTGATTCTAACACCTGCTTCAGGTATTATTTCATAAAGTGTAACCGTAGGGCCAACGGTAACTTTAACTTTGTCTACACCAATTTTGTAATGACCTAAAGTCTCTTTAATCTTGTTTTTATTCGCAATAAGTTCTTCTTCGTTGTATTCTAATTCTCTCTTTTTGTCGCCATGATCGGCAAGCAATGAAAGATTGGGCATTTTGTAATCCGATAAATCCAATTTCGGATCGTATTGGCCTTGTTCCTCAACCAATTTTTTCCATTTTTTATCGGAAACATTCAATTCATCACTTTCGCCAACAGTAATGTCCATTTCTTCAGAACTATCTTCAACAACCGGATTTTCTTCAATAATAGGGTCTTCAACAGCGATCTCTATTTCCATATCATCATCTTTTGAGATGATAGGTTTAGGTTTTTCAGGAACTACTTCAGGCTCTATTATTTTAATTTCAGGTTCAGAGTTTTCAGGTTCTTCAACTTTAAGACTGGTTTCGTGTATGTCATCATCATCCAATACATTTTCTCGGATAACTTTTTCAAAATCACTTTCAGGGCTAGGTTTGGTTTGTCCTAAAGATGTTTTGTTCTGAGTAAAGGATGTGATTTTAGCTTTTATATAAGCAAAACTTGATTTTAGGCTTTCTGGAAAGTAAATGAAAGCGTAAGAAAATATGAGGAATAATACAAGCAACAATAATCCTGCTTTTCCTAATACTAGTGAGCCTTCGGTGTACATTACATAGCCTATTCTGCCACCAATAAATTCTCCGCTACCGGATAGTGTTGACAAAAGAAGAGGCAATAAAATCAAAGCCCAAATAAGGTGACGAAATACTTTTTTAAGTTTTAATTCTTTGAAAACACCAATGATTTTGGCTCCTACTAAAAATATGAATGGCACAAAAAGAAGCGCCGAAATACCAAAGCTTCTGTAAACCATTAAGTGGGATAGGTAGGCCCCTAATTTCCCTAATCGATTATTTACAGCTTCGTCTGATTGCAATAATGCCCAAAATGTTTTGTTGGCAACTAGGCTAAAATCTTCTTTCCAACTTAAAAAATAGGTTGTGAAAGCTATAAGTAAAAACAAACTAAATACAATGAAACCAAGACCGACTAAAGTTTTGTTTCGAGCACTTATTGGTTTTGTTTTGGTGTTAGTTGCAGCTTTTTTTTGAGCCATATTACCACACTTTTTTCTCTTTGTTTAAAAATGCGCTAATACCCGCTTGGCAATCAGCAGTTGCTCTACTATGAGCATTCATTTCAGCCGCCTTATTAAGGGCATCACTTATAGTGTTGTCTTGAACCATGTTGATCAATGCTTTTGTAGTAGTAAGGCTTGAGCCAGAACAACGTAGGCAAATTTCTTCAGCTTTGAGTTTAACCAATTCATGTATGTCTTTATCTTCAATAACACCATTGATCATCCCCATTTTCAAAGCTTCATCGGCCGATATTAAATGTCCACCAAGCAATAATTCTTTAGCCGCAGCTTCGCCAACTTTACGCAATAAGAATGTAGCTACAATAGCAGGAATAAACCCTATTCTAACTTCTGTGTAGCCTAATTTGCATTCGGGAACGGCGTAAACCAAATCGCAAACTGTTGCTAAACCAGCACCACCAGCTATTGCATGGCCAGTAAGTTTGGCAATGATAATTTTTTTGTGATGGTAAATGATTTCGAAAAGCTCTTTAAGTGAGTTTGAATCTTCTAAATTTTCTTCAAATGTGTTTTTTTGTAGCGTTTCAAGATACTCAAGGTCAGCACCAGCACAAAAAGCTTCGCCTTCACCACTTAAGATGATGACTTTGCACGCTTCGTTGTTTTCTAGATCGCGCAATACATTTTTGAGTTCTACTACCAACTCCGAATTAAGAGCATTTCTCTTTTTCGGGCGATTGAGATTAACGTATGCTACTCTATTTTCTATATGTGAATTTACTAAAGCCATAGTTACTGCAAATAGCGAAAATATTCTTTCCTAACCAAACACACGCCAAATAGTGCATTCTTTTCTCTTGAAACGATATTCGGCAAATACATGTTGTTAAAAAGTAAGTAATCGATTAGCTTTGTTGCAAATTAATAGGAATGACCTTACAAGACTCTGTACAAGCTAGTATTTATAAGTATTTTGAAGACAACGGAATAGAGCGTTGTGGACTGCAATTTCAAAGCACAAAAAAAGAGTTTAAAGGTGAATTGACTTTGGTTACATTCCCATTAACACGCTTCATAAAAAAGAAACCAGAAGAAATTGGTGAAGAATTGGGTGATTATTTAGCCAAAACCAATCAGAACATAGCGGGTTTTAATGTTGTAAAAGGTTTTTTGAACTTAGAAACCGAAGATGAATTTTGGTTGGAATACCTGAATGAGTTGTACGACAACAAATCACTTGGTCTTAAAGAAAATGAAAACCCGAAAGAAATATTAGTTGAGTATTCATCTCCAAACACCAATAAGCCACTTCATTTAGGACATCTTAGAAACAATTTCTTAGGCTTTTCGGTAGCTAATATTCTAGAATACGCTGGAAATGGTGTAAAGAAGGTTCAAATCATCAACGACAGAGGCATACACATCTGTAAATCGATGTTGGCATGGCAGCGTTTTGGAGACGGTGAAACACCAGAATCTTCAGGACTTAAAGGAGATAAACTGGTTGGTAAATACTATGTTGCTTTTGATAAAGCTTACAAGGAAGAAATTGCGACTTTGATGACTGAGGGTAAAACCGAAGAAGAAGCAAAAAAAGAAGCCCCTATTTTACTGGCCGCACAAGAAATGCTGGTTAAATGGGAGCAAAAAGACGAGCAAGTTTGGGCGTTATGGAAACGTATGAACGGTTGGGTTTACAGTGGTTTTGACGTTACCTATGATACAATAGGAGTTTCATTTGATAAATTGTATTACGAATCTGAAACGTTCCATTTGGGTAAAGAAAAAGTATTGGAAGGATTGGCCAGTGGTATATTCTATCAAAAAGAAGATGGTTCTATTTGGGTTGATTTAGAAGATGTAGGAATGGATCACAAGTTGTTGCTTCGTTCTGATGGTACTGCCGTTTATATTACTCAAGACATAGGAACAGCTATACATCGTTTGCACGATTTCCCTGAACTGAATTCAGTAATATACACAGTTGGAAATGAACAAGATTATCACTTCAAAGTACTTTTCGAAGTATTGAAGCGACTTGGTTATGCATGGGCTGAAAATTGTTTCCATCTTTCATATGGTATGGTTGATTTGCCTTCAGGGAAAATGAAATCGAGAGAAGGAACTGTCGTTGATGCTGATGATTTGGCTGCTGAAATGCAAGCAACAGCTCAGAAAATAACTGAAGAACAAGGAAAACTTGAACATCTTCAAGACGAAGATAAAGAAGCGCTTTACAAAAATATTGGAATGGGTGCCTTGAAATATTATTTACTCAAAGTTGACCCTAAAAAGCGCTTGATGTTCGACCCAACAGAGTCTATCGATTTTCAAGGCAATACAGGACCATTTGTACAATACACTCACGCTAGAATAAAGAGTATTTTAACCAAAGCAAACAAAGAATTATCTGCTGTAAATACCGATTTACACATTAGCGAACAAGAGCGTGAAATTTTGGTGAAATTGTATGATTTTCCAAATATGATTCAAGAAGCAGCAAAAGCTTATTCACCGGCATTGGTTGCTAATTACACCTACGATTTGGTTAAGAGTTACAATAGCTTTTATCAATCTACTCCAATATTGAAAGACGACAATAAAATTGTTATGAATTTCAGGTTGGTGATGAGTCAAAAAGTAGCTGAGTGCATCAAGCAATCATTGAATTTGCTTGGTATTGTAGCTCCAGATAGTATGTAAGAAATAATAAGTTTTTAAATAAAAAAAGCCGCTATTACAGTGGCTTTTTTTATTTGTAATAATACAGGACTATTTACTGTAATTGAATACGTTAGATAGTCTGCCATGACTAGTTTCTAAGACGCCAATGTAATTCCCGTTTTCTAAATCACTAGGGATTTCGTACATGCGTTTTCCTACATTGATATGGCTTTTTGGTAAAATAATTGCAACGGTTTTTCCTTCACTATTGATGATTTTTAATTCGCAAACCTCCGGTGTATACAATTCAAAACTCAACCAAACTTTGCCATATAAATTCAGTAATCGCAATTGTATATTGTCATTATTTTCCTTTTCAATAATATCAACAGTATTCCCTGGCTTGCCATCTTCTGTTTTTATAATAGTGTATTCATCTAATACATCACCCACATTGCTAATGTATCGGCTAGTTAAGGTGTCTCCATGTATGCGAATTGCAGCCGAGCCAAGTGTTACATTGTCGCTGTAATACATAACAGGGTGGTCCATAGTACCGCTTTCGCTCACTTTACCTGAGTTACCAACTACATTGTAAACAGTACCCTTGTTTGCGTTCAATCCGCTTTTGGCTTTGTAATATGGAGTTCCTTCTGATATTTTACCTGAACTACCATCAACAACATGTCGTTTTTCATTGAACAACTGTGAGTAACCATAATGTCCACTTAGAAGAAACGAACGTTCGTAACAATGACTATGGCCTTGTAAAGCAATATCGCAACCACCTAATTCTAAGAACGGAAGTATGTTTTGACGGAATGTTGCCATTATACTGAATGGATCGTCAGAATCATGGCTGCCCTTAGTATATGGCGGTTGATGCCAAAAAGCAACTTTCCATGTTTTTTTACTTTGTTGCATATCGGCAATTAACCACAAAGCCATAGGCGATGCAATTGGTGCGTAGATGTAAGGCGTCCATTCAGAATTAAGACATACGAAGTGTGTATTACCAACATCAAATGAGTAATAAAATTCGGTGCCACTAGCTAATCCTCCAGACTGTCCCTCTTTTGGCAAGTCGTAAATATCATAATAAGGTCCATTGTGAGTTATAATATCAACCGATTTATAATCGTGATTTCCTGGGGCAGGCCAAGCTGTTGTATTGCGATATAAATCAGGATAAATCTCAAAATTTTTGGTTTGATATTCTTCATCGGTACCATCGCCATAAGCATTGTCGCCTAACATCAACCAAACATCGGTGTTCCAATTATTGGCTTTCATGTAAGCCTGGTAGGCATTCTTAACTTGTTTTTGTTCAGGACTACCTTCACCAAAATCACCAATAGCCCATATGTTTATCGGTCCGGCATAATCATCTGAAGGCAGCGTTCTAAAATAGAATGATGAGTCTGAATTATCTGTAAGTGCTACATCGTTGCATAAACACTGATAAGGATATGTTTTGCCTGGTTGTAAGCCGTCAATTAATACTACATGATTACTGTCTGAAGTCTCGTTTGCGGTAAATGGAGTTATCTCACCATTTTCTAAGGTTACATTTACTTGTGCCAAACAAGGCTCTGCAGTTCTAAATAATACTTTGATACCCGTTTGCGTTGCAGTGTTGAGATACGGCCCACGTTTGATAACGTTTTGAGAAAAGCCAATTTGAGCAGCTGTACTCAAGGCTAGGAATAGATATTTCTTCATAATAAGGGTTCAATAAGCAACAAAAGTCGTTGGTTACAATGTTCTGATTGTCATCGTAAGTTTATTAATTAGTTAACCTTAATCATAATGAATTTTTAGAAGTGCTATAAGCGAATTTGTTTGGCAATTCTTTCCTTTATTCGCAGATGAAAAATAGCCTATGAACATTACATTTTACATACAAGAGGGGATTGGTCATATACTAGACTTTCAAGCACTCGATCATATGTTGTTTGTTGTTACACTCTGCTGTGTGTATCAATTCAAAGACGTTAAAAAGATTTTGATTTTATTGACGGCTTTTACATTAGGACATTCTTTAACCTTGATATTGTCGGGGCTTAACATCTTAAGGATCAATCAAGATTTGGTAGAAACACTAATTCCAATAACCATAATATTTGCAGCCCTTACGAATTTGTTAGGTATAGGCAAATCCGGAAAAAGTCATCGTTTTAAATATGTTGCAGCTGCATTCTTTGGTTTGATACATGGAGCTGGCTTTAGTAACTACTTCCGAATGATGCTTGAAGGCATAGAAGATTCTTTAGTAATGCCCTTATTAGGATTTAATGTTGGAATAGAAATAGGGCAAATCATTATTCTTTGTGTTTATCTTCTTGTATTGTTGATATTGCTTCGTTTGCTTAAAATTAGCCAAGCAGATGTAACTAAAGTCATCAGTGGAATAGCTATTTATGAATCGCTTTGCATCTTGTTTTTATAGACTCATTTTAATTGGAGTCATTGTAATATTGAGTTCTTTTCAAGTTTATCATCCCTTGAAAATGTCAACGTGCGTGGTTCGTGAAGTACCTAATGGGCTTTTTGTTCGAGTCAAATTGTTTGCAGATGATTTTCAAGAGCGACTTAATGAAATTTCCAGTAGAAAGATAAATTTCGAAAATGGTATTCAATCTTATGAAAACAAAGCTGTAACTAGTTATTTAAATCATCATCTTCAATTTCAATTCAATGGTGATGCTCAGAAAAATCTTGACATTAAATCAACTTTAATCGAATCAAAGCTGATTGTTAATGTTGAGTTTTATTTGGCTCTAACTCAAGAAACAGAAGTGAATGTCTTAAAAATGAGAAATGACATTATGTGTGAAGTGTTTGATAACCAAAGGAATGTGGTGGTAGTTAATTGGGGAGAAAATACTAGAAAAATCAATTTCACGAAAACTAAAACAAGTGAAAGTATATTTTGGAAATAAGACTATTTTTTTAGAAATGGTATAATGTGGAACAATCATTCAGATTTTTCTATGTCTACAAGCATTGCTCTGGGGTAAGAAATTTTAAGAATGACGACTACACTAAATGGGTAAATGACAATAATAAAATCGGTCCATTTATTCGATTCGAATGCACTTTAGGCTTCAGAATTTGAAATAAAATCAAATTTTTATTTAATCTTACAACGATTTAACCTACAAAATCAATTAAACAAAATAATATTATGATGAAGAAAATTCTAATTCTTATCGCCTTGATCCCAACACTTGCAGTGGCTCAGGATAAAATTGTAATGACGGATGGTAATGTTAAACAAGGCAATATTACTTCTGAAAACGGAAAGTATGTACGGTATGTTGACAGCAACAATCAAACACTTTCAATCAAGAAAGACTACATCAAAGAAATTCAATACGAAAGCGCTAAAAAACGCAACGATTTAGCAATTAAATCATCTACACAGAATGGTTCATTAGGCTACAACATATTGTCTTACAACTTTTTTGGTTTGGTATATAAAAACATTGGGTTTTCTTATGAACGCATTCTAAAAAATGGCAACATTGGTATCAAACTCCCCGTAAGTTTTTCATTGGGCGATTTTGAAGCGTATACAGACAGAGGCCATGTGTTTCAAACGGGGTTAGATATCAACATTTATCCTTTAGGGCAAGGAGAATTGCAATATTTTTTAGGGCCTTCTTTGCGTTTTGGTGAAATGATTTCTCAATCTGACGGATCATATTATGATGCACAGACTCAGCAATATATTAATGAAGATCCAAAAGAAAGTTCATACATAGGCTTTATGTTTAATAATGGTGTGCTATGGCAGCCAACAAGCAACTTTAGCTTGTCTTCTAATGCAGGAATTGGACTGCGTGGATACGAGAGCGAAGATTTCAATGAAGGTGTTTCTGAAGTGTTTTTCTACATGGAAGCATCTGTAGGCTATAGATTTTAGTTTATTTGTAAAAAAGTTGATATGCTATTAGAAGGAAAAGTAGCCATCGTTACTGGTGGTTCGAGAGGTATAGGCAAATCTATTTGCCAACGATTTGTTGAAGAAGGTGCTATTGTATGTTTTACATACTTATCGTCTGAAGAAAAAGCTCGCAAAGTAGAAGAAGAGCTTTCTGCTAAAGGTGGAACAGTAAAAGGATTTCGTTCTGATGCAGCTAAAATGGCAGATGCCGAAGCTTTGGTTGAAGAAGTAGTGAAACAATTTGGTCGAATAGATATTATAGTAAACAACGCAGGAATTACACGCGATGGTTTATTGATGAGAATGACCGAAGAGAATTTTGATGCTGTTATCAACACAAACTTAAAATCGGTATTCAATACTACTAAAGCAGCACAACGTACTATGCTAAAGCAACGTTCTGGAAGCATCATCAACATGAGTTCGGTTGTAGGTGTTAAAGGAAATGCGGGGCAAGCAAACTATGCTGCATCTAAAGCAGGAATCAATGGCTTTACTAAAAGTGTAGCATTGGAATTAGGATCTAGAAACATTCGTTGCAATGCTATAGCGCCTGGTTTTATAGCTACAGAAATGACAGCAGAATTGGATGAAAAAGTTCGAGAAGAATGGGCTAACACTATTCCATTAAGAAGAGCAGGCGAAGGCGTAGATGTTGCCAATGCATGTGTATTCTTAGCTTCTGACATGAGCGCATACATAAGCGGACAGGTATTGAATGTTTGTGGTGGAATGTTGACTTAAACAATTGAATTTTTAGAGTATTAACTAAAACCTCTTTGCTACATTAGCAGAGAGGTTTTTTTATGGAATTACAAAGTGATTTTTCTTTCTGGTGGGCAATTCTAGCATTTGGTGTAGGAACATTCATCAGCCTTTGGTATTATAAAGTTAAATCGAAAAAAAGGAAGCTTCTCCTTACCTTAAGAATTTTAGCTATTGCGCTTATTTCCTTTCTGATAAGTAATCCATATTCAGTAAAAAAAGTGGAACAAGAAATTCTTCCTAAAATTGTAGTACTTCACGATAGCTCACTTTCTATTGATAGTACAGAAAGCAAAGATTTGCTTGATTTGATGAATACTGAAGCTACATCAGTTAAAAACAAAGAGATAGTATTTCAGTCATTTGCCAATGGATTAGGCATCGATAAACGCGACGAAACAGACATAGCTTTGGCTCTTAATGAAGTTATTCAACGCGATAAAAACAGATTAGAAAGCATCATACTAATCAGCGATGGGATTAGCAACAAAGGAGTAAACCCTTTGTATCAAGTTGAAAGTTATACAGTGCCAATTCATGCCATAGCTTTAGGTGATAGTACTCAGAAGAAAGATCTTAAAATTGAAACATTTAAATACCCGAAAGAAGCGAGTTCAGAATCTAATATACCATTCGATTTAGTTGTAAATGGACCGAAATCGCTTAAAACCTGTACAGCTACTTTTGAGTTCAATGGAAAGAAAATCGAAAAGAAAATTGAATTGAAGTCGGGGGTTGGCCGTTGGTCTTTCGATCAGTTTTTCAATCCAAAAGACAAAGAGTATTTAAAAGGTGAGCTTAAATTAAATTACATAGAAGGAGAGAGTAATACGCTTAATAACAGTCAGATAGTGTATGTTAAGAATAAGAAATCTGAGTATACAATTTCATTGGTTTACGATGCTCCTAATCCAGATATTGCGGTATGGCAAAGAGCGCTATCAAAACTTAAAAACACTAAAGTAGAACTTGTTGCACGTAAAGATTTTGAACTAAAAGCAGCTCCAAATAAACTATCGATGCTGTTTGCATATAAGGCAAGCACCAAATTAGATAAGGGGTTTGATTTCCTGATTGTTGGCAACAATAAATTAAAAAGCGGAAATTTTGACGGCATGCCTTTCAGCTTTAAATCAGCAAATGTCAATTCTAATGTCACACCACGTTTTGAAAAGTTCGACAACTTATTTTCAGTAATTGATTTAGAGAATTTACAGACTGTAGATTACAAAGCAGCCGTAATGCCTTTTGGAGAACTTAATATAAGCAGCGAACATCAAAATATCATCAGCCAAAACACCGATGGTTTGGAGAATTCATATCCTATATTGGCCACATATAAGCAGGCCAATAAAAACAAAGCTGTTTATTTTGGAGAAGGTCTGTGGCAGTACGCAACAGCATACAAATTGTTGTCTGATAACACTTCAGAAGTATCGTTTGAATTGTTACTGAATAATTTGACCATGTATTTATTGAAAAGTACTGGCCAAGAGCGATTGGAAGTGTTTGAACCAAGCAATATTTTGGCAAACGAAACTCAAATTTGGAGTGCAAGTTTCATCAATCAAAACAATGAAAAAGTTAGTGGTGCCAACATTTCTCTCCAAATTGAAAATGAAAACAATGTTCAAGTCGCTGAATATACATTGACTGAAAACCAAGCCCTATACCAGGTAGATGTAAGTGGATTAACTTCAGGCATATACACGTATAGATTCACCGTAAATTTCAATGGGAAAACCATTGTGAAAACAGAAAAAGTATTGGTAAATGAAGTTGGAGTAGAGCTTTTAAATTTACAAGCCAACTATGAGATGTTGCGTGCCTTGTCAACTCAAACAGAAGGTGATTTTATTGTTGGAAAATTATTGGATATCAACTACTTAAAGACTATATTTCAAAACGATGCACCCAGTACAGTTGTTTACAAAAACGAAAAAAAATACTGGGCTGACTATTGGTTGATATGGGCTTTAATTTTAACCTTCTTATCACTAGAATGGTTCATTAGAAGAAGAAATGGACTCATTTAATAACACAAAAAAAAACAAAAGAATATGCAAGTAGATGGAGAATTCGAAAATCCATTCCAAGGTGGAAAATGGAAAGTAATTGCTGGAGTATTAGGTATTGTAATTTTTGTAGCCATTTTTTGGAGCAACATTACAGTAACCATAGAATCAGGTAGTAGAGGCGTTTTGTACGAAAAGTTTGGAAATGGTGTCAATGTAGAATCACCAACCTACGGACCAGGTTTGCATTTTATTGCGCCATGGAACAATATGATTGTTTACGAAACACGTCAACAAGAAATGAAAGAGCCTTTGGAAGTGCTATCTCAAAACTTATTGAAAATCCAAATGGATATCACAGTACTTTACCAACCAGAACAAGAAGATTTGGGTCAGTTAGAAGTTACTAGAGGACGTCAGTACCACGAAAAAGTAGTTCGTCCTATTACACGCTCTGTTGTACGTCAGGTAGTTGCACGTTACTTGCCAGAAGAAATCAACAGTACCAAGCGTGAAGTAATGGAAAAAGAGATTTTTGACGCATTGAAAAGCAAATTAGCTGTCAATTTTGTTCAATTGAATGAAATGTTGATTAGAAACATCGTTTTGCCTCCAACATTACAAGCTGCTATAGAACGCAAATTGAAACAAGAACAAGAATCTTTAGAGTATGAATTTAGAATAGAAAAAGCTACTAAAGAAGCACAACGTAAAAGCATCGAAGCTGATGGTATTCGTAAGTTTCAAGAAATTGTTAGCAAGTCTATTACTAAAGATTTACTTAAATGGAAAGGTATAGAAGCAACTGAAAACTTAGCGAAAAGTACCAACTCAAAAATGGTAATCATTGGGAATTCAGATCAATCTTTGCCTGTTATTCTAAACGGCGGAGAGTAGAACATTAATTATTTATTACAAAAAGCAGTCTATAACAGGCTGCTTTTTTTGTTTTTGGCCGTTTAATTTATATCCTTACCAAGGAATAGTTCAATCTCAAAATCCTTTTATGCGCTTATTTCTACTTACGCTTCTATTTACTTTCTCAATTATAGCAGTAAACGCGCAAAAACTAGCTGTTTACTTTCCTTATTACCGCAGTGTTCAGCAAGTTGATGCTATTCAATACGATAAAGTAACCGACGTTATTTATGCATTTGCTAAACCAACGGCATCGGGGAGTAGCGAATTACTTGCGCCAGAAATATTTGACGCCTTGCGTTTGAAATGCAGTCAAAACTCAGTTCCTTTTCATTTGGGAATGGGAGGTTATGGTTTGTCTGATAACTTTAGAGTAATTGCGGCTGATGCCAATCTAAGAAGCACTTTTGCACAACATTGTGCTGCTTTGTGTACCCAGTACAATTTGGCTGGTATTGATATCGATTGGGAATTTCCATCACCAAGTGAAGTAGATAATGTAAATCTTTTGTTAGAGGCCATTCAAAACGAATTAGAGTCTATTTCAACACCACAAAACCATATTGAGTTGTCAGTAGCCGTAGGCGGTGATCAAGGACATACAAATTACTTTAAGGCAGGTTTTTCTGATTATGTAGATTATGTAAGCATCATGGCTTACGATGCACCAATAGGAACGTGGGGGCATCATTCTTCTATGGCTTTTATGAACAATGCAATTGATGTTTGGAAAGGAATGGGTGTACCGTTATCCAAAATGTTGGTTGGGGTTCCGTTTTATGGACGCTGTGCTGGAGAAGCATCGTATGCTGATATTTCGGCATCAAATCCTGCAACTGCTTTTGTTAGCGATAATTTTAATGGATATTGTTATAATGGCAAACCAACCTTAAGTGCTAAAACTGATACAGTTATGACTAAAGGTTGTGCAGGCATGATGGTTTGGGAAGTATCTCACGATAGAAGCGATCAGTATTCACTTTTATCGGTTATTGATGAAACACTTTCAAAATACGAATGCCCAGTTCCTGCATTGATAATGGATTCGATCTACAGACATTGCGACTCATTCTCGGCTACATTAATAAGCAATGTTTCTGAAGCAACCGGCCGTGTATTCTCATGGTATGCAAATGGAATCTTACTCTATTCAGGGCCTGAAAACGAGTATACTACAAGTGAAACTGGACAATTTGAACTCAAAGTTGAAGAATCAGAATGTTCAAAAACCGTGCTTTTTGAAGTGGTTCGATCCATGGATTTATCGGATGTTCCTTCAACAATTATATTATGTAATCCTGGAATAGACACTGTTTTTTCGCCTTACTTAATTGAAAATGGATTCAAAACCATTTGGGAATTCAATAACGAAACAACATCAATTAATACTGATTTTCAAGAAGTATTACAACCTGGTGCATATAAACTCACTGTATTTTCTTCATATTGTCCTTCGGTTGAAAAATACATACAAGTAAGTAATGCAGGTCCACAAGTTACCGCTAGAACAGTTTGTGAAGGAAATATTGAACTGTTATATTCTGAATCAGAAAATTTAGAGTTAGTATGGTATTACGATAAAAACGATCAGCAAGCCTTCTTTGAAGGAGATACTCTGACCTATGTTGCGGTAGAAAGTGACACGCTTTATTATGAAGAAAAAAGCACTTTTGAGTCATTGGTATTCAGTGAAATTGAATCTGGGTTTAATCAAAATGCAACCTTTTATGGGACTAAATTCTCAATTACTAATACAGCACATTTAAGTTCCTTCGATGTTGTTACTATAGCCAACGGATTAGCTGAATTTACTATTCTAAACCAAAATCTAGATACTGTTCACAGTACAAGTACCAATGTCGTAAATGGATTGAATACCATATTGGTTGATTGGAATTTAACAACAGGCACTTATTACTTAGTATGTACAGAATCGCCAGCAGGACAATTGAAACTGTTTAGCACATACAGCGCTAGCGATATTGTTGTAGGAAACGTTACTCTTCATTCGGGTGTTTACAATTCCTTTGCTGTGCCAGCATACAGTGGCAAATCAGAATATTTTGGTTTTTTCAATGAAATCACCTTTGAAAGTGGATCACAGATTCAATGCGAAAGAAAAGCGGTAGTAATTACTGCTGAGGAATGTATTACTTGTATACCTGGAGAATTTAGCTTGAACAACTTATTAATGACATATGGCGATCCTGCTGTAAAGGTTAAGCCCAATTACCAAGGAGTTAACGATTTGTATTTTTACACAAATGAAGCTATAGTAAGCTTTACAAACGATTTCGCAAAACCATTGAGCATTGGTAGTACAACGTATTATGTAGCAGAAATCTGCAATGGAGATACGATACAGATTGTTTCGGCTCAGATTTTAGTGCAAAAAGCCAACTTGTCTATTACGGCTATTAACGATACTATTGAACAAAATGGCAATCTCCCACAATCTATAGTTATCAACTATTCGGGATTTAAAAATGGAGATACTAAGAACGATTTGATCCAATTACCTGAATTTATTCAAAGTACAGATGGAAAAGTAGTAGGGCGGTTTGAGTATACAAAAACACAAGATGCCATTTCCAACTATTACAATTTAGCCTATTCAATTGGTGGTCTTTTGGTGACATCGACTGTTGGATTAGATGGTACCAAATCAGAACAGAACCAGTTGCATCGTACAAGCAGTGGAAATAGGTTGAGCATTATAACTCCAACTAGATTAACGGCATATTCTGTAAATGGAAAATGGCTGTGGAATAAATATTTTGAAATTGGAACTTATACAATACCTCTAGAAGTGTACTTTATGGTTGATTCAAAAAATAGCGTTTTGAGATAGTAGCATGAGTAAAGACAAGTACCAAGAAACATTTGAAACTTGGAATAAGATTGCAGGTATGTATGAAGAAAAATTCATGCATTTGGATATTTACAATCAAGCATACGATGCTTTTCTAAATAGGTTAAACAATTCTAATCCTACTATTCTAGAAATTGGCTGTGGCCCTGGCAACATTAGCAAATACCTACTTTCAAATAAAGAAATGCAGCTACTTGGTTTAGATATTTCGTCCAATATGGTTGCACTTGCACAAAAGAATAACCCTACAGCTGAATTCAAGGTTTTCGATGCTCGAAATTTACACTCAATTAAGGGTACATTCAATGCCATTGTATGTGGATTTACAATGCCATATTTATCTCACAACGATTGTATGAAGTTTTTCACTGATTGTTACAATGTTTTGCATCATTCAGGAATATTGTTTTTAAGTTTTGTCGATGGCGATTACAACCAGTCAGGTTACATAAATGGTAGTACAGGCGATAGGGCATATTTTTACTATCACAACCAAACAACGATTATTAACGAGCTTAAAAAGCAATTGTTTGTGGTATTAGATACAATTGTGGTAGACTACAACAAAAGTGAAGGTGTAATTGAAAAACATGTAACTCTCATCTTGGAAAAAGAATGAGATGCTAAAGGAATTAGCAATTATGTTAAAAGTCAAAAAACAGCTTACACAAACCTATATTTCATCTATCTAGTAAAAGTTTCACTCGTAAAGATGTGTTTATCAACTTGTTAAAAGATTAAAAACTAGGTCTCCGTTCATCATTTCATCAATTTTAATCAGATTGATTTAGACTATTCTTACGTTCTAACTTTTTTGAAAACGATGAAGAACTTTTTTTTGTGGTGTGCCGGAAGTGATAAATATGCATTAAAACATTGCCCTAATTCGGAAGAGATTAAACATTGTGGTATAGGAGCATTGGTTTTAGTTCCAGCAATTCTTGCTTTTTTCTCAATGAGTTACGCCTTGTCAACCATAAGTTTATTGCAAGACAATGGCATTGTGTATTGGGGTGGAGGTCTTATATGGGCTTTAATAATCTTTGCATTTGACCGTTACATCGTTTCATCACACCGAAAAAGGCCATCGCATAAAGAAGAACTTAAAAACCCCATATTCTATCTCCGTTTTGTATTCGCTATGATTCTAGGAATTGTGGTTTCCCATCCAATTGTTATGATGTATTTTGATGGAAGCATCGAAGATCAGATTAAGGAAAATATTGTAGCCGAAAAAAGTAGAATAGATAGTTTATACAATGCAAAAATTGAATGGGAAGAAGCAAAAATAGCTACGGTAGACAGTAATTATACAGCGAAAGAAGGCAAACGCGATAAACAAGCATTATTGGTTGCAAAGGAAATTGATGGAGATGTATTTGAAGATTTGCAAGACGGCAAACTAACTACAGGATTTGCAGGTAAAGGCCCAGCTGCTGAAAACAAAATTCAACATCTACAAAAATTAGACGGTGAATTGAAAGGTCTAAAACAAGAAGGCATTCAACAAAAACAATTGCTTCAAAACAACATATCTACTTTGCGATTGGCTAGAGATAGTACCATTTTAGCTTACACAGTTTCATATGATTATTTGCAAAGAGAATTGGCACTTCAGCAATTGAAAAAAGAAAACAGCATTGTAGGTATGACTCAGTTTATGCTCATGTTATTGCTCATATTAGTCGATATGTTGCCTGTCATATTCAAAACGTTTTCTCCTTTTGGTTTATACGACAAAATGTTACTGGATAACTTGTTATTAAGCCCTATGTTAAATTCTGATGGACGTAAAAAGGCTTTAGAGAATAATTATGACTTCTATAATTCTGCATCTATTATTCGGAAAGAATAAGTATTAAAAAAACATCCACTATAAATGACAGAACCATTAAAAAGTAATGCTGGTAGATAAGCAGTCAATCATTTAATCAACTGGTTGTACGCTTTACTTTCTGCATAATTCCAAGAAAGCCATGTTTTATTTTCCCATTTAGAAATAAATTTATGCTTTTTATTTTCCATCATTTCCATATAGGTTTCATAATTCATGTAGTACGATCTCTGGCCTACTTTGGCATTGTTCAAACCCTCTATTTCTTTCAATTCATCTTCGCTTTTAATTAAAAGAGGCAAGCTTTTATTTTCCATTCTCGACAAGAAATTGAAATGTGTAAAAGCTGTTTCTTTATGAGAGAAATTGTACTGTATTATAATGTTATCCCAAGGAATAAGTGAGCAAATAAATAATGCAATATAAAGTGCTAAAGCATTCATTCTTAGTACATAAAATAACGATTTTGTTTTCATTACTTTTATAGTAACTACCACTAATGCAAACAATGTAAGCATGAGAAATACGAGTACTGCGATGCGTTTGTATGCCAAAGCGAAATGCTGTATGTAATGATAGTTTCTAATGCCAACAGATATGGTTAATACCATGTTTTGTACTAACCAGGCATAACTTAATTTCTTCAAAAATGTATTCTTGGAATAGAAATTAAGATTTTCTCGAAATGAATAAAGTACCAACATAAACGAAAGAAGAATTGAGAAAATGAGCAAGTAAGTACCTTCATGTACAAACTGTTTTAAATATTGACCATTCCATTCAAAGTCAAACCATACCCATTGAATATCGATGATGTTAACTATCAGTAACAATACATTAAGCCCAAAAAACAGAAAAACAGCAGCTTTGTATTCGTTTTTCAAACCATTAGGATTGAATTTGGGCCATCTTTTGCGTTTTCGAAACAATACGTCAGAACTTGAATTCAAAGCCGAAGAAATAGAATTTGATTTACTGTAAACCAACGCGAAAACGGAAATGAATAAGCACAATATGAATGTAAAAATCAATGCGAAATTCAAATTGGATTGCAACCAAATGAACGGAGGCTCAATCCAATAGGCAACAGATGAAACCAAAGCATCAAATTTCGAATTTGAACCACGGTATATACCCAAGAAAATGAATATTATTAGGAGTGGAACAATGAACAAAGCCACTTTTTTAAAACCTTTTACAAACTTAGATTTTGAAGTTTTATCTTCTTGTTTGAACTGTCTTAAGTAGGCAAAAGGAGCTTTGAAAATCGAATAAAAAAATGAGCCAAGTGCATGGGGAAGAGATTTAGTGTTTCCTAAAGCAATTGATCCAACTAAGCAGGCGAAAAATAGCCAGTTGACTAAATAAACCAAAACGGTATAAATGATGATGCCAAATAATGCTGTTGTGCAATAGGCTATATAAAATAAGGTAAGTTGATTTTTTCCTAATGTTACTTGTTTCGTCACTACCAAGGTTATTGCAAATAATGATTGAGCAATGAAAAGATTCAATCCTATTTGTTGCTTGTAAAACAAAAAAGTGAAAATAACAGCAAAAATTAGAGGGATGTATTTATTGATTTTTTGAATCGACATGGTAAGATTTGAATAATTTGAAATGTACAACGGGTATTTTTAGTCGATATTTTTAATGCAATAAAATATTTTATATGAAGTTTTAAAGCTTTTATTTTATTCTTTTCATCAAAAAGGAAACATAAAGTAAGTTGGTTCTATTTAACCGCTCTTTATATCCTATTTTTGCATCAAATTATAGTCATGCAGCAAAATTTTTCTGATTTAGGTATAAGCAACGATCTTATTAAAGGTCTTAAGGAATTGGGTATCGTTACTCCAACAGAAATACAAGCTCAGGCTATTCCGGTATTGTTAAATGGAATAACCGATTTAGTTGGTCAAGCACAAACTGGCACAGGTAAAACAGCCGCTTATGGTTTGCCTATTTTAAGTAAAGTGAATCCTAAAAAAGGAAAAATTCAAGCTTTGATTCTTTGCCCAACTAGAGAATTGGGGCAGCAGGTTGCCAAGCAATTGTTTCGTTTCACAAAATACACTGAAAAGATTTTTACTGAAGCAGTATACGGTGGCGCTCCAATCGAACGTCAAATTTCTGCATTAAGAAGACCAACACATATCGTAGTGGCTACTCCAGGCCGTTTGTTGGATTTACACTTAAGAAAAGCCATCGATTTATCAGAAGTAGAAACAATAGTTTTGGATGAAGCGGATGAAATGCTGAGTATGGGTTTCAAAAAGGAACTGGATCAAATTTTATCACTTATTCCAAATGCACAATCTAAATGGTTGTTTTCTGCAACCATGCCACAAGGCATTCAAGAAATTGTAAGTAAGCACTTAAATAAAGATGCCCATAGGATTGAAGTAAACCCTAAAAGTGTGGTTAACAATAAGATTGAACACCAATATGTTGTATGCGATGAAGGGGAAAAGTTGAACGCATTGGTTCAATTTTTAAAAACACAAAAAGAGGAGCGAGGAGTAGTTTTTTGTAAAACAAAAGCTGATGCTAAAAAATTAGCGCTTCAACTTATAGCTAAAAATATTTCTGGCGATGCAATTCACGGAGATTTGCTTCAAAAAGAACGCGATAAAGTTATGCGTGCTTTTAAAAATACTTCTTTACAAGTTTTGGTTGCTACAGATATAGCTGCACGTGGATTGGATATTGAAGCATTGGCTTACGTAGTTCATTATCAATTGCCAGACAAAGAAGAATTCTATACCCACCGTAGTGGAAGAACTGCTAGGGCAGGTAGAGAAGGATTGTCTTTAGCTATAGTTACTCCTAGAGAATCTAAAAATATAGCTTATCTCCAAAAGAATTTAGGTATCGTATTCAGTCAAGTAAAAAGAGTGCTTTAATTCTCTTTTTTAGGTTGTGGATTATTCGGTTTTGACCCTCCATTTGGCTTTCCGCCTTTTGGTGGGAATTTGCGTTTGTTTTTTGGCTTTTTCTTTGGAGCATCAGACCATTCAGGACCAACACCAATTTCTGCTGGAATAGGTTCTTTAGGCAATTCCATATCGATCAATTTTTCAATACGGCGTAGCTTAGGCATGTCTTTAGGGTTAACCAAAGTAAATGCTTCACCTTTGGTGTTTGCACGAGCTGTACGGCCTACACGGTGCACATAATCTTCGGCATCGTTAGGACAATCGTAATTAACAACCATATTGATTTCCTTAATATCAATACCACGACTCATTACGTCGGTTGCTACTAATATGCGGACTTGTTTCGATCTAAAGCCTCTTAATACTTCTTCACGTTTGTCTTGTTCTAAGTTGGACGATATACCGCGAGCTTCAAGTTTGTTTTTTCTTAAAGCTTGTACAATTTCAGATACACGAGCTTTAGATGAAGTAAATACAATGATACTGTCATAATCCTTACGTTCCGACAGAAGGTGCGTTAGAACCTGAACTTTTTGTGTATCAAAGCATAAATGAACCATTTGTTTAACTCCAGCAGCTGGTTTGGATATAGACAATGATATTTCTTCTGGATTATTTAAAATCTTACTAGCTAATCCATGTATGCTTTTAGGCATGGTAGCGCTGAACATCAAAGTTTGACGGTTTTTAGGCAAATAAGAAATGATTTTTTGCAAATCATCTATAAAGCCCATATCCAACATACGGTCGGCTTCATCCAATACCAAATGTTTTAGTGTCTTGAAATTCCCAAAGCCCATTTTCATGAACGATAGAAGTTTACCTGGCGTTGCTACTATGATGTCAGTACCATTGTTTAAAGCGGTTTTTTGAATTTCCCAATCTTTTCCGTCTCCACCACCATAAATAGTAGTTGACCCAACAGATACAAAGTAAGAAAGACCTTGAATTTGTTGTTCAATTTGAATAGCCAACTCACGCGTAGGTACAATGATGAGTGTATCTATACTGTTGTCTGGTTTATCTACCAATTTATTGAGGATAGGCAACACAAAAGCACCTGTTTTACCTGTTCCTGTTTGGGCGCAAGCAATAAGGTCTTTGTTATCGAGTATCATCGGAATGGCCTTTTCTTGAATAGGCGTTGCATTCTCGAAGCCCATATATGATATAGCTTCTAGTACTCTATCGTCAAGCTTTAATTCGGTAAATTTCATCTGAGGTTGAAACTACGCATTTCAAGGCGTTTGTAGGTATGCTTTAGACAGATTTTATTGACGGGTTAACGTCGATAAAAAATACTACTGACAATTTTAAAACTAAAAAAGGGGAGAGCCATATTGACTTTCCCCTTTTGAATTGGATGATATATGTTGAGTTATTACTCTACAATTTTAAATACAGTACGTCTGTTTTCTTCATGCTCTTCTTCCGAACAAACTACACCATTGGTACACTTGTTTAAAATTTGACTTTCACCGTAACCTTGGAAGGTCAATCTTTCGGCGTCAACACCTTTTTCTACTAGGTATTTTTTAACGCTTTCAGCTCTATCTACAGATAACTTTCTGTTGTAAGAATCATCTCCACGTGCATCACAGTGTGAACCGATCTCAATGTTTACTGCTTTATTTTCTTGAAGTAGAGTAACCAAAAGATTCAATTCTTTTTTAGCTTCTTCTCTAATATCTGATTTGTTGTAATCGAAATAAATATTGTTGATGTTATATTCTTTACCAATTTCTACCGGTTTCAATTCAACATGAACAGCATATACATATCCTTTTTGAATAGGATTGCCTGATAAAATACTTATAGTATCAATGATTCTAGCTGAACTAAAGTCTAATGGTATGCTTTCTTTAAAGAACCCTGTTTTAGAAATGTTTGCATGGTAGTTTTGACCGTCATTCATCATATAGAAGACACCAAAATCGTTGTTGATTGTTTCGGCCATTCCACCTTCTTTGTTCACAACATTAAGTTCGTCACCGTAAGCAATAACTTCTTGACCATTGCTGTTCAAGTCTATTGTAAATACGTTGATGCTTGGTAAAGTAGTAAGAGTCTCTATGTAATAGATATCATCGCTTCCTTTTCCGCCTTCTCTGTTAGATGAGAAGTGACCTTGAGATTTATCTCCTCCTGGAATTAAAAGGAAAGCAAAATCGTCGCGAGAAGAGTTGTAAGGTATGCCCATATTTACGGGTGTTGACAATCCATTGCGACTGTAATTACTTACAAATAGATCCAAACCACCAATACCAGCTAAACCATTTGAAGAGAAATACAAAGCATTGTTTTGAAAAACAGGGTAAAATTCATTCAAGGAAGTATTGATGTTCTCTCCCAAGTTCATAGGTTCACCCCACAGACCATTTTCTTTTTTGCTTACATAAATGTCATATTCACCCAATCCACCTGGTCGATTTGAGATGAAATACAATTCATTCCCAGAAGTACTTAATGATGGGTGAGCAGTACTGTACCCTTTTGTGTTGTAAGGAAATGCCATTGGCTTAGACCATCCGCTACTGTCTTTAGTTGCATAGTAAATTTCAAGGTAATTCAAACTCTCTTTTTCCTTTTTCTGAATATCAACACGTGTAAAAAACATGGTGTCTTGATTTGCAGAAAAACTTGGAGTAGCAATATGGTAAGGATAATTGCGTGCTATTTCAGCCGCTTGCATAACACTTACTTCACCAGAGTCCGTTCCTAATTCAATATCGATGATACTGAAATATGGTTTTTTTACTTCACTAGAAAGTTGATCAACACTGTTGCGTTTTTTTCTGTTGGTACTGTAATAATAATGATCGTTTTTGTCGTTAAGTGCCACCATACCAAAGTCAGAATAACGTGTGTTTACGTCTTCAACATTGCGCATTATAAATCCATCGGTATTGTTGTTTAGCCACTGAGCACCCATTTCACAACCTTCTAATTGTACATCAGCAGCTAAGCTATCTGCGCCAGGAAGTGTTTTGTATGTATTGAATGCCAGCATAGCCTCATCGTACTTGGCATTGGCTTTCAGCATTAAGCCATATTCAAATGCGTATGCACTGTTTCTTTTATCCGCTGATAATGCTCTTTTGTAATAACGTTCAGCTTTAGGGTATTCTCTAAGAATTTTGTAACACTCACCCAAACCAGCTAGGCTTTCAGGAGTAGGGTTTTTCTTAATGGCTTTGGTGAAATATTCGATGGCCTCAGCGTATCTATTTTCATCCATTAAATCTTGTGCTATGTATTTTTCACTTTGTGCGTAAACTGAAAAACTACAAGCAAGTAATGCGAGTATAAATGCTTTTTTCATCATGATTAGTTGAATAAAAATCTTGGGTTTTCAGTTAAATTTTTGTTTTGTATGAAACGGTATGCTACCATAATTTCATGCGATCCGCTATGTTCGTTTCTTAGGCTATTGGTACTTAAATCATAAGCATATCCAAATCGGAAAACAGGAGTAGGGATCAATTCCATCATAATAGAAACAGATTCTTTACCTCTAACAGAAACACCTAAACCAATGAAGTTGTTGTACATCGCTCTAAGATTGATGTCCAATTGATCTTGTCCTTGTTCGCTAAGTTTGTATTGCAATGAAGGTACTAGATCCCAAGCTTCATTCAGTGAGAATATTCTTCCACCCATAAAGTAGTAGTGACGTTCTAGTGTACTTCCTTGCGATTGTTGATTACCAGAATACTCAAGTACAGGCTCAAAAATATTGAAGGCACTAACACCTGCAAAATAATGTCTGTTTTTGAAGTACAATCCAGCTTTCATATCCAATATGCTAACATTTTCATTAGCACCAGGTATCGCTGTTTCAGAAGCGTCTTTATACGTAAGCTCAGAACCTTGTAGTTTGTTGTTGAACATCCCTAAGCTAACACCGAAAGACAAAAAGCTTTCACGTGCCAAACGGACTCTAGGAGCTGCTGTAATGACAGCGCCTGTTGAGTTTAAAGCTCCAATTCTATCGTTGATTACTTGTACACCAACACCTAAACGTCGTTGCAAAACAGAACCATCAAATGAAAGGAAACTCGTAGCAGGTGCGCCGTCAAAGCCTACCCATTGTTTACGGTAACTTCCCATTACCTCCATGTATTCGTTACTGCCCGCAGCAGCTGGATTAATAATAACCTTGTTGAAAAGATAATTACTGAAGCGAGGTGTTTGTTGAGCAAAAGCAGTCGCACCAATTAGGCACGCTGCAAATAATGTATATAGTTTAAAATTCTTCATTTTTTTGGGCTTAGCGAATGATCATTACGTAACCAGATTTCTTAAAGTTCATTGACGGAATTTCTAACACGTAGAAATAAGCACCGTCTTCTAGGTCTTCACCAGTGAATGAATTGTCGGCATTGTTGTAACCTACTGTTTCGTAAACTGGTTGACCCCAACGATTGAAAATCTTCACGATGTTGTCTGAGAACAATTCAATACCGTCAGCTATGTACCAATTGTCATTAGAATTATCGCCGTTTGGTGAAAATGAATTGTAGATGTCACCAATAGGGTTTTCAGGGTCAATAACTCCGAAAGTACAACTAGCTTGTTCTGACTGTGGACCTGTTGCCGTTCCACAAGTAGAACTTTGGTAAGCTCTTACGATCATGGTTGCACCAGATTCGTTATTCGCTTTAACAACAAGGTATTCGTAAAACAACACATTAGCTTCAGTTTGCCATGTAATTCCTGCATCTAGACTAAACTCATATCCTTCAGCATTTGCTACTGGAGTCCAAGTAAATCGAATGCTATCGTCGTTCAAAGTCTCACAGGTTACAACTGGAGCTTCTAAAGCGCTGCTGTTTCCAATAACTTTTACGGTAATGCTTGCCATACTTGACTGACAACCTTCAGGGCTAGTTATAACAGCTGAAAATTCTGAATCAGCAGTTAATACTGGAGACACTATACTTTCTCCAACATCAAAAGGTGTAACTAAGTTGTCGCTCGTGAACCATGAAACAGTATAACCTACAGGAACATCAATAGCTGCTAATATTACAGTGTTACCTGAACATGTACTATCAGCTGAAGCTTCTAATTCAGGATCATCAAGTGTAGAATTAACTTCTAATACAACTTTAGTAAACCCGCTTGAACAACCAAACTCTGATGAGAAATTCACGTAATACGTATAGAATTCATCAATTGAACTTTCGTTGGTTATGCCACCTACTTTAAATGTATCTCCAACAAATACTGGAGCTAAAGTTGAGTCAGAATACCATTGGTAGAATCCGTCGATGCTAGTCGTATCAGCAATAAACTCAGCAAATTCACCTGAACAAACAACCAATGAAGTTGTGTCAACTGATGGTATACTGAAATCAGGTATAACTTGAAGTATAACGTATGTTCTAGGGCTTACACAACCAATAGAATCTTTTGCTATTACAAAGTAGTTTTCGTTGATGACATTCGGTGTAGTGTTCACTCTGTTGTTTAAGAATAAACTATCCGTACTAGCAATAACGGTACTTGAATCTGTAACATTATACCATTCGAAACTTTGAAGCGATAATATACTACTTGATGAAGCGAAGAAGAACGCATCACCACCATTACAAATACCTTTTTCCGTGTCATCAACATTTGGTTGTGAAGGACCAGGCGTTACCAATACTTCGATAGGAATTCTTAAACTAACACATCCAGAAGTATCTTCTAATTCCACATAGAAATCGTGAAGTATTCCGTCCAAACCAGTGTTGTAAAGAATCTCTGTTGTGAATGTATCTCCTGTGAAAATAGGAGTAGTTGAAGTCAAATCTTCATACCAGTTTAATTGACCACCCAATAATTTAGTGGCGGTTAAATCAACACTATTTCCACTACAAATAATGCTCAGTGGAATAGGTAGAGGAGGTAAAAGACTAGGACGAACAAGGATAGCTGCAGGAACTCTTACACTTGTACAACCATTGGTGTCTGTTAACTCAACGTAGTAAAGTTTTGTAAGATCTAAACCTGAAGCATTTACGATTGGTCCCGTTGAGAAAGTTTCGCCTTCATGCAACAAGACACCACCAACTAAAGCATCATACCATTTGAAAGTTTTAGCCGATCCTAATAGTGAACTAGCAACAAATTCAGTACTGTCTCCACTACAAATAACAGCTAATGGAGGAGTAACTAAAGGAACGTCGATAGCAGGAATTGACAATACTGTTACAGGAACACGAATGCTTCTACATCCAGTTGTGTCTTCAAGCTCTACATAATAAATGTTGGTAACATCTGTTGCACCATTATTAAAAATAGCGCCAGTATTGAAATCAGCACCTTCACCTAATTCAGTACCACCTAATAAAGCGTCATACCAACGGAAAGTTTTAGCTGATCCGAGTAATGAGCTTGCTGAGAAATCAACACTATCTCCACTACAAGCAATTGCTAGAGGAGGAGTAACCAATGGTAAATCCAATGCAGGGCGTATAAGTACAGTAGCTGGAGTTCTTAAACTTTTGCAACCAGCTGTATCGGTAACTTCTACATAATAAATACGTGCTAAATCAATGGTAGATTCATTGTATATAGCGCCTGTATTAAATGTGTCACCAGAATGCAATAAGTTACCAGCCAATAAATCATCGTACCAGTTAAACTCAGCTGCACCACCCAATAAACTGCTCACTGCAACAGCCGTAATTTCAGCACTGTCACCATTACAAATTAGTTGAGTAATTGGGTTAGCTAAAGCTAAATCCAAAGCAGGGCGTACAATTGAAGTAACCGGTGTTCTAATACTTGAACAACCAGCAGAATCAACAGATTCTAAATAGTAAACCGTAGCTAGATCTAATCCTGAAGTATTTACAATAGCCGATGTTCTAAATGTATCGCCCGTTGCCAATAGGTTTCCTCCAAATAATTGGTCATACCATCTAAATTCAGATCCAGTACCAAGCAAAGAAACACCAACAAACTCAGCTGAATCGCCATTACAAACAACAGCTAGAGGTGGATTTGCTATTGGAATATCCAAAGCTGGTCGAACAATAGCAATAGCTGGAGTACGAATGCTTTTACATCCTGCAGAATCAACAAATTCTACGAAATAAGTATTGATTAAGTTGTCGACACCTTGATTATTGATAGCACCTGTGTTGTATGTATCACCAGTTCCTAATAAATTTCCTGTTAATAAATCATCGTACCAATTAAAGGTACCATTGCCGCCTAATAAAGTAGTTGCAGTAAATTGAACACTATCGCCATTACAAACAGTACTTACCGTTGGTAATACAAGTGGTAAATCTAAGGCTGGTCTAACAACAAGTGTAACCGGAGTTCTAAGACTTCTACAACCTACAGAATCTACTGATTCAACATAAAAAATTCTTGCAAGATCTACTGCACTGCTGTTATTGATAGCACCAGTATTGAATGTAGCACCTGAATCAATAGGAGATCCACCTAGTGGCACATCGTACCAGAAGAAATCTACTCCTGTTCCTAGCAATGATGTTGCAGTGTATTCAGCAGAATCACCATTACAAATCAATTGCGTTAATGGAGAAGCTAAAGGAAGGTCTAAAGAAGGACGGACAACTACAGTAGCAGGCAATCTTAAACTTACACATCCAGAATCGTCAATGGCTTCAACAGAATATGTTAAAATCAAATCAGCTCCTGTATTATTAGAAATGGGACCCGTATTGAAAGTGTCACCTTGATGAACTAAGTTACCAGCCAAAACGGCATCGTACCATCTGAAATCGCTATCACCTAATAGAGAAGAAGCAATGAATTCAGCTGATTGACCTTCACAAACTGTAGCAATTAGAGGACTAACAATAGGAAGATCTAATGCTGGTCTTGTTATAACCGTTGCAGGTGTTCTTATGCTTTTGCAACCAAAATTATCAACAGCCTCTAAATAATATAATTTAACCAAGTTCAAACCTGTGTTGTTTGTAATGGTTGGCGTACTAAAAGTGTCTCCTGTATGCAACAAGTTACCACCCAATAATTGATCGTACCAATTGAAAGTAGTAGAACCTAATAATGCATTCGCTGCTAAATCTACACTTTGACCATTACAAATTGTTGACACCAATGGATTTACCAAAGGCACATCCAATCCGGGTTTAAGAATAACAGATACAGGAATACGAAGTGAAGTACAGCCATTGGCATCAACTGCTTCTACATAATAGATTTTAGTCAGGTTAACCGCTCCTGAATTTTCTATTTTTCCAGTGTTGAAAGTCGCTCCAGAATCAATTGGAGAACCTCCAATTAAGTCGTTATACCAATAAAAGTTAGTTGAACCCAATAAAGCCGATGCAGTAAATTCAACTGAATCACCAGCACAAATTAGTGGTGCAATAGGTGTAACAACGGGAACGTCCAATAAAGGAAGTGAAACAACCGTAGCTGGAGTTCTCAAGCTTTTACAACCATTACCATCCACTGTTTCTACATAATAGATTGATGTTAAGTTGGCTGTAGAATTGTTGGCAACAGGTCCAGTATTGAAAGTTTTTCCAGAATCTAAAAGATTACCTCCAACTATAGCGTCATACCAGTAAAAATCAGTACCGCCTAATAATGCAGAAGCTGTAAATAATACAGAATCGTTAGCACATGCTGTAGCAACCAAAGGATCTACTAATGGGACATCTAGTGCTGGCAATGTTGTAACAACTACAGGTATACGAATGCTTTCGCAACCATTTCCGTCTTCGATTCCAACATAATACGTTTCCACTAAATCTAAAGCTCCAGAATTTACGATAGGGCCTGTATTAAATGTAGGACCTGTATGCAAAAGATTTCCTCCAGTTAAAGCATCATACCAATGAAATATTACACCACCTAAAAGCGATGAAGCAGTAAATTCAACTGAATCGCCAGAACAAATTGCTGCTAAAGGTGGATTAACCAATGGTACATCCAATGCAGGTAATTTTGTTATAACAACAGGTACTCTAAGAGATAAACAACCATTAGCGTCTTCAATTTCAGCATAATAAGTGCTTACTAAGTTTAATAATCCTGTATTGGCTTCGTTTCTTCTTAGAGTATCTCCTGTGTAAAGTAGATTTCCACCCAATAAAGCATCGTACCAATTAACCGTTGTACCTACAGGTTTGTTGCTTACATAAGCTACAGATTCGTCGTTATTACAAACTATTGGATTTTGTGCTACGGGAACAGGTAAACTCAAAGAAGGAATCAATGCCAAACTTGGAGCTAATATTCTCGGGCTTTCGCATCCACCAGCTGAAACACTCGTAACATATAAAGATGGTAATACAGTAAGCGGACCAGTATTGTAAGGGTTTCCTTCGAACAATAAATCACCATCAGCTAAGGCATCATACCATCTAAATGTAGTATAGCCAAGTGGTGAAGTTGCCGTTACATCAGTAGATGCTCCAAAACATACTATTAAATCGCTTGGAAGTGCAACTGGAACATCAACGTTGGTTGACAACAAGTCTACCGTAATTGAAAAAGACAATTTAGGTCCTTCAGTGGCAGTAACAGTGTTGTATGCACTTACTTTATAATTACCTGACAACAACAAGGGGCCTAATGTAATGGTGTCCGTTGTTTCTATCAAAACATCAGCTCCAAGTAAAGGGTCTGAATACCATTTGAAAGTTACATTCGGATCGTTGCTAGCTTCTGTAGCAGTAAGTACAGCAGAAGACGCTAAGCACACTGAGGTATTTCCTTGTAAAACAGGGACTTGTAATTGTGCGCTGACAGAGAGGCAGGCAAAAAACAAGGCCAGAGACATTGCGAACTGTCGCAATCTTGGTTTGTTTGGTGTCATCATTGGTTAATTTGAAAAATAAAAGTAACACTTCTGTAGGTTAAACTACCCAATAATTCTATGAGCCAATTTCTATTTCAGCTAGAATTGCAAAAAATCGACATCAGTAACATCTGCAACTACCTCAATTTTAATGAGCTTAGCTAAGCGCAATGCTTGAAATACTCTAGGATTCAGAGGTTGTACTAAAATTAAATATTAGTACAAATATGTAGATTGAGTGATTAAAACTTGAATCTGAAAAATTATCAACTAAAGTCAATAGTTTTCAACAAAACGATAAACTATTGAACTACGAGGCGTTTTGGTGTAAATCCATTGGTTTTTAAGATATATACACCTTTTGCATTGGGAACATTAAAAGTTGATCCTATATGGCTTGAAATGAGCTTTCCTTCTAAACTAAAAACTTTAAAGTCTTGAAATTCATTGAATCCACTAATCGTTACTTTTTGACCGCTAATTACAGGGTTAGGAGAGATGTGAAATTCCTTTAAATTCCCTTCATTTATGCCACTTGCTGTAATGCAAATTGTTTCAACTTGTTCTTCAGGATCACCCAGTATGTTAGTTGGGCCATCGTACCCATTCGCTATTACAGTGCCATTTGCATATCGCAATTCAAAGGATCCGTCGCCATAATCACAACACATTCCGTCACCATAGCTGTCCTTAAACTTAAGAACATAACACTCAGTTTCAAGACAAAATTCTTTTTCATAGGTAGTTCCTTCCTTATCGTTAGGATAAGGTCCTCCACTGGCTACAACATCACCATTTTGATTGAAAATATCCCAAGAGTTTTCAGAACCATAATCATCTACAGTAACACTCATTACAATAGTTTGCGCCCCATCTAATACTTCAGATTTCACATAACCCGTATTGTTTTTTAAATATGCATCGTTGGCGGTGTTTAACTGTATTGTAAAATGGGCATCGCCACTTGGTAATAGTCTTTCTTCAAACGTATATTGAAAACTTTCGCCAGGTTGTAAAGTTTTGATGTTTTCAACAGGAACCCAACTCGTTTGACCTGCAACTGCGATATTAAGAGAGTAACCTCCAACACTATTTTTCCCTACGTTTTTAACCAAAATTTGAGGACTGTAGAGTCCGTCGCAACTAACGCTTGGAATATTGTAAATATGACGAATGGCCAAATCAGTATTAGGTAAGGATTGGTAAGGATAATCTCTACCATCTATGGTGTCGTAATTACCTTGATTAGGATCAAGCCAAGGGCTTAAGGTTAAGTTCCAATCATCGTTTAATTGAAAACCAACATCCATTCTACCAAAATAATCAGATGCATTCAAGTTATTGCAAGAGGCCTCACCGCCAACAAGTGTTCCTACTATTTGCCCTTCATCGTTCATTAAAGATGAGCCTGATGAACCACCCTCAGTTGTACCTTCTTCCCATTTATCTATTTTCCAAACATAGGGAGGTGCATTGCTTTCAAGATATGTAGTTGCTGTAACAGCATTATTGTTCAACGAAAAACGTTTTAAAGCACCATTGGGATGATGATAAACATGCTGTCTAGATGAAGGAGCTTCTTTTTTATCCCATCCAGCAAAGTGCACGGAATCGTTCGGACCCAAATCTTCACGAAGAAGGAGTAAAGCAAAATCGCTTTTAGCATTTTGAGCTACAACATCGGCACCACGAAGACTGATTTTTTTGTTGTTGCTTAAATTACTGGATGCACAACTTTTTGCTTCATAATTGAATGCAAAAGTCCAATCCGACAAGTCTGAGGCGCCACCTAAACAGTGTTGTGCAGTAATGATATATGGAGTAAAATCACGAGATGTATTGTTAACCAATGTACCAGTACAAAAACCAGAACCATTAACCGATATGATGACGGTACTTTTTTGAGCTTTTCTGTAATTATTTGCTTCATCACAAACCGAGGCTATATTGCAAGCTCCATCTTTCAAGGCATTATTGAACGATGCATTGATTTCGGATACTTTAAACTTCAAATTATCCTCATCACCTGACGGTAATTCAAAATGAAGAGTCAAATTATCTGTAAGAATAGGGAAGTGCGCAAAGCGTAGATTGTTAATGTTTTTTGCTGAGTATGGCCCTTCAAACCCTACATCAGTTTTTAAAAACAAGAGCGTCTGTTCTGGAAATTGAACATCTGTTAGAAGTACATTGATACTAGTAGATTTTTCAATAGCTAAAGCTATAGTGCCAACCATTACACCATTAACATTTGTCCATTGCACATCGGATTCAGTTAAATTGCTTAAGTAAGTTTTTGCAGCAATGTACGGTCCTAAGTCATTTTTAGGATTTTCTATTTTGGGTGTTAGAAAAAGGGATTCATCTAATGAAATTTCAAATGATTTAATATCGGTTTGAATTGGAATTCCTTCTGTATAAATTCTTTGCGACAACATAGTAATGCTGACACTTAGAAGCAATATGGTGATTAGATTTTTCATTCTAAAAATGTTTTAATTTTTCTTCAAGCGCATACATTTGATCGCGCAGTTTGGCAGCATCTAAAAAGTCTTCTAGTTCTGCTGCTCTTGCAATACGTTTGCGTAAGTCTTTAATTTTTGCTTTAATCGCATCAGGAGTTGCATATTCCATTTCAGGTTCTGCGGCCAAACTAACTTCGTTTCGCTCACTGTATTGCGTTCCACTTTTGCGGTATATGTTGCTAAGTTCGTTATTTATTGGCTTAATCAATGGTTTTGGAGCTAATCCATGATCAGCATTGTACTTGAGTTGTTTTTCTCTTCTACGATTTGTTTCATCGATGGTACGTTGCATGGAATCGGTTACTTTATCTGCGTACATTATCACGTAACCATTTACGTTACGGGCAGCTCTACCAGATGTTTGAGTAAGCGATCGAGCACTTCTTAAGAATCCTTCTTTGTCGGCATCTAAAATAGCCACCAACGATACTTCTGGTAAATCGAGACCTTCTCTAAGTAAGTTGACACCAATTAATACATCTATTTCACCCGTTCGTAGTTTTTGAAGGATATCAATACGCTCCAAAGTTTCAACATCGGAATGTATGTATGTACACTTGATGTTTAATTTCCTTAAATAGTCATCCAGCTCTTCTGCCATTCGTTTGGTTAGAGTGGTTACCAAAGTCCGTTCTTTCTTTGAGCTTCGGTCGTTAATTTCAGCTATCAAATCATCAATTTGATTTTCAGTTGGCCGCACATCAATGATAGGATCTAATAAACCCGTAGGTCGTATTACTTGATCTATCAACACGCCTTCAGATTGTTCTAGTTCATAGTCGGCAGGGGTGGCAGAAACATAAATGACTTGATTCATCATGCTTTCAAACTCAGGAAACTGAAGAGGTCTATTATCCATTGCTGACGGCAATCTAAAGCCGTAATCAACTAGATTGACTTTTCTACTTCTATCGCCTCCATACATAGCCTTAATTTGAGGCATAGTAACATGACTTTCATCTACAACCAATAAAAAATCATCAGGGAAATAATCCAATAAACAGAAAGGTCTGTCGCCAGCGCTACGTCTATCGAAATAACGGCTATAATTCTCAATTCCAGAACAATAACCCAATTCCTTCATCATTTCAACATCGTATTCAACGCGTTCTTTCAAACGTGCTGCTTCTAGTCCTTTTTCGTTTTTAGCGAAATAATCAACCTGTGCTACCATGTCGTCCTGAATTTCTGTGATAGCTTGATTCAAAGTATCCTTACTAGTAACAAACAAATTAGCAGGGTAGATGTTGTATGTGTCGAAAGTATTGATACGTTGACCACTCACCGGATCAATGGTCTCAATGCTTTCTATTTCATTGCCCCAAAAAATGATGCGAACGGCATAATCAGCATACGCTAGAAAAACATCAACTGTATCGCCTTTAACTCTAAAACGCCCATTTTCCAATTCCATTTCGGTTCTTGAATAAAGACTTTCTACTAATAGCAGTAAAAATTTATTTCGAGCAATTTGCTGCCCAACTTCAACCTTAATTACAGAGTTGTGAAATTCTTTCGGATTACCGATACCATATATACACGATACAGAACTCACTACAATAACGTCTGATCGACCTGATAATAGGGAGGATGTAGTAGCTAATCGGAGTTTTTCAATTTCAGCATTGATGCTCAAATCTTTTTCAATAAAAACACCTGTTGAAGGGATAAACGCTTCGGGTTGATAGTAGTCGTAATAACTAACAAAGTATTCAACTAAATTATCAGGAAAAAAATGTTTGAACTCAGAATATAATTGGGCTGCAAGAGTTTTATTGTGAGAAAGTATAAGAGTAGGTTTATTAACCTGATTGATGACATTTGCTACTGTAAAGGTTTTTCCTGTACCTGTTGCACCCAATAATGTTTGGGCAAACTGTTTGTCATTAATTCCTTCTACTAATTGTTTTATGGCTTGCGGTTGGTCTCCTGTAGGACTGTATTCTGACTCGAGTTTGAATTTCATTTTGCCTTAGGCCTTAAAAAAGAATATCGTTTGGTTTTCGGCGGTTGTAATGCATACATTGTTTTCGTTTCCACCAGTTCCTGTAAATTCAGATATTCTATCTACACCTATAGCTTCTAAAGCTTGTACTTGTTCCGCTACATCCGGCGCAAAATAGGTGATTGTATTTTCTTGAAAGTCAGTGGTTTCGTGCAATCCTATAACATTTAAACCATCGCTTAAAATACACCAATTATATGGCTTATCATTTCTATATATTTCTTTAAAACCTAATTTTTGATAAAAAAGGGAATCCACATCCAATTGTTGGGTAGGGCATGCCAATTCACCAAAAGCACCCAGAATCGCGTTGGGCAAATTCTCACGTATTTTAAAACCTTCTTCTCCAAGACTCACATAATCTTGCAAATCACCTTGAGGAGGCACGGAATCAGATTTTACCAATGTAATTAGTAAATCTTGGGGAGTGAAAAAGACTTTTTCATTGGGCAGGTTCTGAACAATTTCAGCCCCCATTTTTTCTAAATCTTCCATGAGTGTACCCCAGTCTTTCATGAAATAGCTGTAACCTAAGTAATGACTACCATTTTGATTAAGAAAAATCAACAACGAATCGTCGGTTAATTTACACCAAGGGTAAGGAGTTTGACCCATTTTGACAATCCTAAAGCCTAATTTAAGATAAAGCTCGATGGAATCTTTTAACTTAGATGTGCCGATTGTTAACTGACTACTTTCGCCCAAATACGCCATATGTTAATAAAATTTAAAAACGAGTATACAAAAATATTTTCCATTACTCTAATCACTTTCATATTTTCTTTAATGTCTTACTCTGCCAAAGCTCAAGGCGGAAGAATAGACAAGATAAAAGACGCCCAAAACGAACTCAAAAAAATCAAATCCAATGGACTAGTAATTACCTTTCCAACCAATGCACCTTTGATAGAGAATTTACGTTCGAGAGGATTTGAAGAGAAAGCTAAAATTGAGGAACAAAAAGTGCTTTTTTACAATCTTCGTTTGATAGAGGTTTTTAAAGCTTATTCTTACGGACCTATTTATTACACACATACTTTGGATTTAGAAAACGCAAATCAAAGTGATGAATTGATAGTCAACAATTTGGATGGTAGCAAAGTGACCGTAAATCCCAATGAAGTATTGTTTTTAAACCCAAAAAAATTCACTGTAAAAAGCCAAAATTCAAGCTATAGTGGATTTGGTGTTCACGATAAAGACTTCAATTACCTAAACAAACCATTTCCGTATTTTATATTCAAACGAGATGGCCTTATTCTATTTCAAAAAACAGAAGAGCAAATGGTTCAAATCCTTCAAAATAAATTTTTAAAATTGGAGAACGTTACGTTTTAATTTTTGCCCTGTATATACCTGAAAACTACAATTGAGGCTCCTATAGAATTGGTTTTTGATTTGAGTAGGAGTGTTGATGCACATTTGCAGTCGACATCTCAAACGAATGAAAAAGTGATTTCAGGTAAGAAACACGGTTTACTTCATTTAAACGATACCATAACCTGGAGAGCAAAACATCTAGGTATATACCAAAATCTTACTGTTAAGATCACCCAAATGAATGTTCCAAATTCATTTATAGATGAAATGCAAAAAGGAGCTTTTAAACAGTTTATACATGTTCATCGTTTTGAACGCTTGGGTGAGAAAACAGTTATGTATGATGAATTTCAATTTACCTCACCAATGGGGTGGATAGGTAAACTTATAGACCAACTCTTCTTGAAAAGGTACATGCGAGAGTTTCTAATTCTCCGCAACAATCATATTTAGGCCAAAGCTGAACAAAAAAAAAGCGCTTAAGATATACCCAAGCGCTTTAGAAATTTCATTGTGAAAACATTAGCCATGCCCGTGACCATCATCAGAGTCATGGTCGTCATCGCTTTTTTCAATACCAAAGTCTAAATCTGGTAAATTCAATTTAGATTTTAATATATCGCCAGCTTGTTCTACGCCTATTTGTTTTGCAATAATTTTTTTGTCTTTATCCAGAATGTACACTTTAGGTGTAGCAAATACATCGTAAGTCGTTCTAAATGCTTGAGGACGTTCAGGTGTATCTGAAACATTGATCCAGTTTAGATCATGTTTTTCAACAAACTTTTTCCAATCATCATTTTCTAATTCACTGCTGATGGCATATACTTCAACACCATGCGATTTAAGTTTGTCGTAAATCTTTTTCAATTTTGGCGTTGCTTTTTTACAGTGACCACAACCCGCAGCCCAAATGTAAAGTATGGTGTACTCTGCATTTACTCCATAAAGAGAAACTACTTTTTTCTCGGTTGTATCAACTAAGTTAAGTGCAGGTGCTTTTTTTCCAATCGTTAAAGGTTCCCATGAAGTGGCTTTTTCCGAAATCTTTTTGATTGTTTCTTCATCTGCCCAATAAGCTTTCCCTTTTTTGTAGTATTCTAACCCCATGTGAACAAATACGGCGTCCATTCCCATTATTTGAGATTTACTGTATTTATTGATGGTATGGTTAACAGTGTATTTAAACAAGTCGCCTTTAGGATCCATTTTAGCCACCAATTGATCGATGTAATAACTGATGGTATCTGGATGTTGTAGTAGAACCTTATCAAGGTACTTTTCCAATTTATTGTGGTAAGAAGCACAACGTACTAAGGCTTCGTTACGAAGATTGTCTTCAGCCCAAAAATTGTTGCGGTAGTAGTAATATTGCCATGTAGAGTCTATTGAACCATCTTCATTTTTAGGTGGATCAGGCACAACCATGTCCGTACTTAAGTTGATGATCTGAGCAATGAGTGTTTGCTTATTGTCGGTAACCACCTTACGTTGATAGTCTTTTACATCTTTATCGATATCGATAATTTGTTGACGGATTTCTTCTTTTTTCTTTTCACTCTCTTCGCTTTCATATAGATTCTTTAAAGGCTCTATATCTTGCTTACGGTCATTTAAATACTGTATATAATCGTAGTATATTTTATTCTCGATAGAGGACTCAACCACCATATTTCCAACAATATCAGATGTATCTGATTTCATTTTTATGTGCGGCTCATTGATTACGATTTCAAAGAATGTTTTGCCAGGAAATACAACGGCAAATTTTCCAGGCATGATTTCTCTTTTCTTTTTAAAAGTGAATTTGCCATTGGTAGCGTATGCAGTGTCGCTATAATAAAGTTGTTTCCCAAAATAGTTGGCTAAATACACCGTATCGGTAGAGCCTTTAATATCAAATTCAAAATTATATCCCAAAATTTGAGATTGACCATAGAAGGATAGTGCCAAAGCACAAATGCATAGTATTTGACGCATATAGTAGTGTTTGTTCAAAAATAATCTTTTACTCGATTATCTTGAGATTGAGATGATTCTTTAACTTAATTTAAATTCAGAAGTAGTGTGGAAGTTGATTTCAGGATAGTTGCCTCTTTCTACATTCAAAATCCATTCGCTTTGAGCCATAAAAACATCTAAACCATCCTTATCTTCAGCAATAAAATTTTGCTTAATACGCTTAAACTCAGCTAATTTCTCTTTGTTGTCAGATGTAAACCAACAAGCTTTGAAAAAGTTCTGAGGGACAAAGTCACATTTGGCACCATATTCATGTTCCAATCGGTATTTTATTACATCAAATTGTAGTTCACCTACAGTACCTATCACTTTTTTCGTGCCACCATACATTAAGAACAACTGCGCAACACCTTCATCCATCAATTGACGTATGCCTTTGTCTAATTGCTTGGTTTTCATTGGGTCACGATTTACCAATTCTCTAAATATTTCAGGTGAGAACGAAGGGATTCCTTTGAAAAAGAATTCTTCACCTTCGGTAATTGTATCGCCAATTTTAAATGTTCCAGAATCGTACAAACCAACAACATCGCCAGGAAAGGCTTCTTCAACGGTGCTTTTTCTTTGAGCCATAAAGGATGCGGGGTTGGCAAACTTTATCTTCTTATTCAGTCGAGAATGATAGAAAAACTTGTTGCGCTCAAATTTCCCTGAGCATACTCTAAGAAAGGCTATTCTATCGCGGTGTTTTGGGTCTAAGTTGGCGTGTATTTTAAATACAAAGCCAGAGAATTTAGGGTTGGTAGCCTCAATAGCTCCAATAGTTGTCTCACGAGATAGAGGGGAAGGTGCAATGTTGATGAAGGTGTCCAACATTTCATTTACACCAAAGTTGTTAATAGCAGAACCAAAGAATACTGGCGCTATGTTAGCTGAGTGATACTCTTCTGAATCAAACTCATTGTAGACACCATTAATAAGCTCTACATCTTCACGAAGTTTTGCGGCATACGAAGCACCTATGATCTCATCTAATATTGGATCATCAACATCGTTTACAGTTGTAATATCATCCGAAATCTTCGTCTTGTTTACAGAGTACAATAGCAACGACTTGTTTACAAGATTGTAAACGCCTTTAAAATCTTCACCGATACCTATAGGCCAAGTAAGTGGACGCGTATTGATTTTGAGTTTCTCTTCTAACTCATCGAGTAAATCAAAAGGGTCTTGACCAGGTCTATCCATTTTATTGATGAATACAATAACAGGGGTGTTACGCATTCTACAAACCCTCATAAGGTTCTCCGTCTGCTCTTCTACACCTTTAACGCAGTCAATTACCAACACAACACTATCGACAGCTGTAAGCGTACGGTAAGTATCCTCAGCAAAATCTTTGTGACCAGGAGTATCCAACAAGTTGATGAGCATGTCTTTGTACTCAAAACCCATAACAGAGGTAGCTACAGAGATTCCTCTTTGACGCTCAATTTCCATAAAATCGGAAGTTGCCGTCTTTTTAATTTTATTTGATTTTACCGCCCCTGCGACTTGTATGGCGCCACCAAACAAGAGCAACTTCTCTGTTAATGTGGTTTTACCAGCATCGGGGTGACTAATAATGGCAAAGGTTTTTCGCCTTTTAATTTCTTGCTGTAAATCAGACATGCCGCGAAAATAGGAATATGCAGCTTTATTTGGGTGTATAAGCTGTAAAAGTACCATTTGAATAATGGTGAACAACCATAACTAGCTTAGGTTCTTCTTTGGCAGCCTGATTGTTATGCTCAAATTCATTCAATTCAGCACGCTTTAGATTTCCCTCTAATTTTTGTGATTCATTGATTTTGCGATCTGAAATATTACTTATGTAAACTTCTTTTGAATCGATTGATTGAGTATCTTTTGTTGAAGGAGTAGGAGGTGTGTCTGCTATTGGCAGTATTGTTTCGAATAAGTTAGTATTATCTTTACGATCTACAGACCCTTGATTAACGCTATCGGATCTTAAAACTGGTAGTTTACCTAGAATCAGATAATCAGGATTTACATTTGGAAACTCACTAAGAAAACTAGATATAAAGTCAAAGCTAGGCTTATTTCTACCACTCAAAAGATGACTAAACGTACTACGTTGTACATTGAGTTTAACTGACATATCAGCTGGTGACATCTGTAACAACTCCAGTAATTTCTTGATGCGCTCATTCATGTTACAAATGTAACAAAGATTCGTTTTAAAACAACTCACCAGTTATTTAGCTTGACTCTCTACATATACACTAAAACAACATGCAAAATCAATGTTGAATGAATGGTTCATGTACGATATCAATAAACTCTGTATATCAATACTTTACGTCTAGTGTCAGAATATTATTTGGTGGTAATTTTAGTGAATTTTCACTTGAAACTTTCATTGGATCCTCATTTTTAACCAGAATATATTAATAACCAAGATTTGACCTGTAAAATCAAAGATTTTGAGCATAAAAACTCATATTATACTCACAATATTATGGGCGGTAATAAAGCAGAAAATGAATCAAAAAAAATACCACAATATTCTGATATTGTGGCATTTAAACAATTTATAGTTATTAATTACTTTAACTAATATTTTACTCTTTTATCAACCCAATTTCAACGAGGCGATTGTATAGATATTTACCAGCAGTTATAGAATCGTATCGTTTTTCACCAGCTTTTTCAATACAAGCTTCCAATGGATCTAATGGCATGTCGGAAATTGGGTGCAAAAAGAAAGGAATACTAAATCTTGATTGTCCCCATTTTTCTTTTGGAGGATTTATAACTCTATGCGTTGTGCTTTTCAAAATACCATTGGTTAAATTTTGAAGCATGTCGCCTACATTAACAACTATATGATCTTCTAAAACTGTAACCGATACCCATTCGTTTTGCTTGTTCAAAATTTGAAGACCGTCAGCTGATGCTCCAATCAATAGCGTAATGAGGTTAATATCTTCATGTGCACCAGCGCGCACAGCATTTTTTGGTGCTTGTGTAATCGGAGGATAATGAATGGGTCTAAGAATGCTATTGCCTTTATTAACATAATCATTGAAAAATGATTCCTCTAAATTCAAGTGTAGGGCAATGGCTTGTAAAATTGACAATCCGCTATTTTCTAATGCTTTGTAGCATTTTTCACCAACTACTCCAAAGTTGGGCAATTCTTCAACGACTATGTTTTCCGGGTAATTGAAAGCTTTGTTTTCTTCAAGAGTAACATATTGACCAAAATGCCAAAACTCTTTTAAATCACCGGCATTGCTGTCTTTAGCATGTTCTTTACCAAATGATGTATAGCCGCGTTGCCCTCCAGTTCCTGGAATTTCATACTGTTTTTTTACATGATCCTCCAAAGCAAAAAAATGCTTTACTTCTGTATACAATTCTTGGATCAAATCATCGGATAAGCCATGATTTTTAATAGCTGCAAAACCAACTGTTTCATATGCTTCTCCTAAAGATTGAATAAACTGATTTTTTTGCTGTTTGGTCCCTTTAGTAAAATGATGTAAATCGAGTGATGGTATATTCATGCTTACAATAATTCGTTCGCCAAGTTAGCCAATTCACTTCTTTCACCTTTCTGAAGAGTGATGTGTGCGTATATCGACTGACCTTTCATTCTATCGACCAAATAGGACAAGCCATTGCTATGCTCGTCAAGATATGGCGTATCAATTTGTCTAACATCGCCTGTAAAAATGAGTTTGGTATTTTCTCCGGCTCTGGTAACAATAGTTTTAACCTCGTGCGGTGTAAGATTTTGAGCTTCATCTATTATGAAAAACGCATCCGAAATACTTCTACCTCTAATAAAAGCTAGAGGTGTAACCATTATTCTGCCTTCGTTTTGTAAATCGACAATTTGCTGGTATTTTTTCTCTGTATCTCGAAATTGATTTTTGATGAAGGTAAGATTGTCCCAAAGAGGAGCCATATATGGATTCACTTTTTCTGTAGCATTGCCAGGTAAAAAACCAATTTCTTTATTGCTCAATGGAACGATGGGGCGGGCTAATATTATTTGATTGTATTTGTTCTTTTGTTCTAAAGCACTAGCCAAAGCCAAGAGTGTTTTCCCTGTACCAGCAACTCCTGTAAGCGTTATAAGTTTAACATCAGGATTCATCAAAGCGTGTAAGGCGAATGTTTGCTCGGCATTTCTAGGTTTTATTCCATATACAAATTGTTTTTCAACACGTTCTATATTTTCATTTTGGGCATTGTAATAAGCTAATAATGAGGCTGCTCCGCTTTTGACAATGTAAAAATGATTATTGATAGGTTCTTCGCCAAGAATATCGACATCTTCTGTCGTCTTGTGTTTAAACACATCCTTTAATGCTTCAGGATCAGCATTCTCCACCGTTTTAATACCATGGTACAAATCATCAACATTATTGATTTTACCTGTCTGATAATCATCTGCTTGCAAGCCAATAGCCTTGGCTTTAAGACGCAAATTAATGTCCTTGGTAACCAATACAACTGTATTTTCAGGGTGCTCTTCTTTTATACGAAGAGCAGCATTCAATATTTTATGATCGTTCTTTCCAAAACCAATGATTTTTTCAGCATCGGCACCTTCTCTCGGAACTTGATCAAAAATGATTTTGAATTTTGAATCTTTCTCTGGATCGAGTGGTATCCAATCGTTCAATGTATTGGTTTCAGACATTTTGTCCAATATCCTTGTGAATTCTCGTGCTTCGTAGTTTTTACTTTCATGCCCTCGCTTAAAGTTGTCCAACTCTTCGAGTACAACTATTGGGACGGCTACATGGTGTTCCTCAAAGTTTCTAATACTTTTGTGGTCGTGTAGAATAACGGAGGTATCTAAAACAAAAATTTTAGACGCTTTATTAAGATTGCCCATAGCTTTTTTCTTAAAGCTACAGGATTACACACTTGAAATATCGAATAGCGACAAGAGAAATTAACTTTTGAGTCGTTGAAAACTTTGAAAACAAGATCATTACTACATTTAGAAGTGGTTTTACAGAATGTTATGAGAGTATTAAAATTTGGAGGGACTTCAGTAGGAAGCGTTGAAAACATCAAAGCTGTTTTGGATATAGTTCAAAACACACCAGGCAAAAAAATCGTTGTTCTATCAGCGATGAGTGGCACCACAAACACGTTACAAGAAATTGCTGACTACCTTTTAAAATACAATTTAGAAGCGGCTCAAGAAATGTTTGCCAAGCTACTTACTAAATACTTGAACGTTGCCAATGAATTATGTGGCGAAAACGAAACGGTTCAAAATACCATACGTTCTTTATTTGATGAGTACAAACCCATTTTGCGGTCTAAACTAAATGTTGCCAACGAAAAACGTTTGATGTCTTTAGGTGAAATCGTAACCACCAATATGATAGCTCATTACTGTCATTTAAATGGAATAAAAATGCAATTATTGTCGGCTTTGGACTTCATGCGTATTGACGTAAATGGCGAGCCTAATAATCATGAAATTTCTGAGAAATTGGCATTGAATTTGGCTACATACCCAAATCACGATACATTCATTACTCAAGGTTTTATTTGCCGCAATGCCAAAGGCGATATTGACAACTTGGACAGAGGGGGAAGCGATTACTCTGCATCAATAATTGGAGCCATGGTAGATGCCGAAGACATTCAAATTTGGACCGACATTGATGGCATGCACAACAACGATCCTCGTTTTGTAAAAAACACTTTTCCTGTAAAACAATTATCCTACGACGAAGCCGCCGAGTTGGCTTATTTCGGAGCAAAAATATTGCACCCAAGTAGTGTGTTACCAGCACGCTTAAAAGGTATACCGGTGTATTTAAAAAACACCATGAAACCGGAAGCGTATGGCACTTTAATTTCTAGTAAAACAGAACCTTTTACGGTGAAATCAATCGCTGCTAAAAAAGGTATTACGGCCATCAATATTAAATCTGGTAGAATGTTAATGGCATACGGTTTTGTGCGTTCAGTATTCGAAGTTTTTGAGCGTTATAAAACACCGGTAGATCTTATTACAACGTCTGAAGTTGCTATAAGTGTAACCATTGATAATGAGAAGAATTTAGAAAATATAGTTTCTGATTTACGTGGATTGGGTGTAGTGAAAACCACCTCAAACCAAAGCATAATAAGCATTGTTGGTGATAGAATAGGTGAGAATAAAGGAATGGCGATCAATATTTTTAAAGCCTTAGAAAGTGTGAGCATCAACATGATTTCTTTCGGAGGAAGTCAGCACAACGTGAGCATATTAGTTGACGAAGACGACAGAATTGCTTGTTTAAATGCACTTAATAACACGTTGTTCCAATGAATTTAGAGTTGATAAAAAGTCGTTCAAAAGAGTGTGTTACTCCTTTCTACGTGTACGATTTGGACGTTTTGAGCAAAGGAATAGCTGCATGTTTAAAAAGCAAGCCTAACAATTACCACATACATTATGCAATAAAAGCCAATACACAAAGTAAGGTTCTTAATATTTTGAGTTCGCAAAATTTTGGAGCAGATTGTGTTAGTTATAATGAAGTAAATCATGCCTTACAAAACGGTTTCAAACCCGAAAGCGTCGTATTTGCTGGTGTCGGAAAAACCGATCATGAAATTGTAATGGCTATTCGCGATAACATTTACTGTTTTAATGTAGAATCGTTACAAGAAATAAGTGTTATAAATGCCCTTGCCGAAAAAGAAGGGAAGTGTGTCAATATTGCTTTACGACTGAACCCCAATGTAAAAGCAAATACACACAAATACATTACCACCGGACTAGACCAAAATAAATTTGGAATAGACAGCAAAGATTTTGATGCGGCTATAGACATTATCAAATCATCAAAAAACATTTCCTTCGAGGGCATACATTTCCATATTGGGTCTCAAATTACAGACTTAGATAACTTCAAACAGCTTTGTCTTAGAGCCAATCAGTTGTTCGAATATTTTGAACATCGTGGACTGCGTTGTAAAACCGTTAATGTAGGCGGTGGATTGGGCATAGATTACGAAAACCCAATTGAAAACCCTTATCCAAATTTCGAAGCCTTTTTTGGAGTTTATCAGCAGTTTTTAGAGTTACCAGAAGATGTTGAAGTGCATTTTGAATTGGGGAGAGCGCTTGTTGGCAATTGCGGAGCCGTTATAACGGATGTATTGTACGAGAAAAACAATGGTGGCGCTGACTTTCTGATTGTAGATGCAGGAATGACAGAATTGATGAGGCCAGCTTTGTACAATGCATATCACAAAATCGAAAAACTTTCTAGCAACGAGAACTTAGAATTGAAAACGTATACGATAGCTGGACCAATTTGTGAAAGCAGCGATGTATTTGCAAAAGAATGTTCGCTACCTGAAAGCAAAAGAGGCGATAAGCTCATTATACTTTCAGCAGGGGCTTACGGTGAAGTTATGCGCAGTCAATACAATTTACGAGAAGCCAACAAAGCCTTATTTATATAAATATTGATGATTCAATAAACGTGGTTTTCAAAAACAATTGGAATCCAGATGTCTTCTTTAGAATTGGGGTCGCGACCTAAATAGTTTTCACCTAAAAGTTCGAAATGAGGACGTTTATCGACACTGAAATTGGCAAACGGAATAATGTCTTTAAAGATTCTGCTGTACGTTTTTTTGACTTCGTACGATGGTCCGCAATGCTCTTCAACTAAGTACATTCCACCTTCAAACATCAATACATCCATGTTTTCGGGCACATCTTCTAATGATTCTACTTCTACACAAGCCCATTTGGTAAAGACAGTGTGTTCGGTAAAGTTATAGAATGTAACATCGTCAGTAAACACCTGAAGACTGAACAATTCTTTACCAACTACGTTCTTAATGTGCTTTTTGTTGGACATAAATGCATGCCATAAATCAAACGTAGTGTCATCAACTATGGACATATCATCGTTCATACCAACCAAAATTTTTGGTTTTAAATTGACTATCTGCATTTTACATTCCTAAATGATGGTAAACAAACGCCCATTGGTCAGCAAACTCTCTTATCTGCAAGTTGATCGGTTTCCCTGCTCCATGGCCACCACCACTTTCTACACGCAATAAAATAGGAGCAGAGCCTTGTTGTTTTGCTTGAAGTTCAGCTGCAAATTTGAAACTATGCGCTGGCACAACTCTATCGTCATGATCGCCAGTAATGATCATTGTAGCAGGGTAGTCAATCTCTTTCACATTATGCAACGGACTGTAACCTTTTAAATAGCTGTACATTTCTTTAGAATCGTCCGAACGGCCATAATCTCCAGCCCAAGCCCAACCGATGGTGAAATTTTGATAGCGCAACATATCCAAAACACCTACTTTAGGCAAAGCAACTTTCATTAAATCAGGCCTTTGTGTCAAGACAGCACCCGCCAATAATCCACCATTACTGCGACCGTGAATGGCTAGTTTGTTTGAACTGGTCCAGCCTTCTTTAATTAAGAATTCTGCTGCACCAATAAAGTCATCAAATACATTTTGTTTTTTAAGTTTTGTTCCCGCTTCGTGCCAAGGTTCTCCAAATTCACTACCGCCTCTAATATTGGCTACACAGTAAATACCACCAGCCTCTAAGAAGGGAATTCTATCAATTTTAAAATGTGGTGCAATGGAGATATTAAACCCACCGTATGCGTATAAAAAACAAGGTGTATCGTCAGATTTTACTAAGCCTTTTTTGCGTGTTATAAAAAGCGGTATCGTTGTTCCGTCTTTGCTTTTGTAGCTGGTTTGAATCGTTTCAAAATCTTCAGATTTATATGGTAAACTGCTCTTAAAAAAGACTTCTGTAGCATTGGTTTCAGCATCGTAAGAGAACACTGTAGTGGGGGTGTAATAATTCTCAAATTTGAAATAAAATTGATTGGTAGATTCTGAACTAGAAATTGAAGAAACGGTTCCTTTAGATTTTAGCTTAATAGGTGTTACTGCCATATCATCCAACTGGATTTTATACAATTTAGAAATCACCGAATCCAAGTATTTCACAATCATGAAGTCTTTTCCAAGTGCAACAGATTGTAGTGGTTGTTTTTTCTCTTTTACGACATCTTCCCAAAGGTTGTTTTTAACATTGTAGGCTACAATTTTGTTGTTATCTGCATCCGAATTTGTTACGAAATAAAGTAGGTTTTTATGTTTGCCAACATAATTATAGTCCTTATCGAATGTGGATACTAAGGTTTTCCAGTTTCCATTCTTACCTTTTTTCAATTTCAAATTGTTTCCACTCGTCGACTCTGAAGCAGATAAAAGATAAAATTCTCCTTGATTTATGCTTTTTGAACCATGTGTACGCTGAGGGTTTTCTTTGTCTTCCCAAATCAGTTCATCGTCTTGTTGAGAAGTGCCAACTTGATGATGATATACTTGATGGAACGTATTCTTTTGTGAAAACTCACTTCCTTCTTTAGGTGCTGGATAGCGCGAATACAAGAATCCTTTTTTAGTCCAAGAAATACCACTAAACTTCACCCATTTTACACTGTCTTCTAACTGTTTGCCTTCATCATCGAAAAGATAAATACTGTTCCAATCCGATCCTGATTTTGCGATTGCAATAGCCAAGTATTTACCCGATTTAGAAAACGAATAATTGTTGGCTGATGACAAACCCGAAGGATCCCATATGCTAGGATTGAATATTGTAGGGTCGTTGTAACCATCTATGAATTTCTTCAAAACAGGTTGATTCATACTACCATCATTGAATGTGTAATAGTAATTTCCCCCAGCATAAAATGGAGCAGAAAAAGTAGAACTCGCCCACAATTCACTCAATCGATTGGTAATGGTTTTATGCGACGACAAAGTATCTAAATAATTGCGTGTCAAACTGTTTTGAACTTTTGTCCATTCAATTGTTTCCTCAGAAAAATCATCCTCTAACCATGCATAAGGATCTGCAAGAGTGTCACCAAAATAGACATGCGTAGTATCGCACTTTTTGGTGTTTGGGTAATTTATGGCATTTGACGTATTTGATTCATTGCAAGACATTAACAAACCAAGGGTTGCTGATGCTAATCCAATTTTCGCGAGACAATTCATACTTGAAAAATAGTTTTTATTCGTGAAACATCTAAGCTCTTGTTCTGATTAAACAAGGCTACAATGGTATTATTACAGAGTTAAAACAATGTTAAGTATTACATTTGCGCCCTTATTCATATTTCATGAAGTCAACAAAGCCACGTCCTTTACTATATATACTTGCATATTATGGGCTAGTTCTTGCCTTTTTCACTTTGTGTAGAACGGTGCTTTTGCTTCAAAACATCAGCAATTTCAAACCTTTAGAGAAAGCTTTCATTCCCAAAATATATTGGTTAGGATCCATTTTCGATTCGGTAATGATTAGCTATGTCATCTTATTGCCCTTTTTGCTGCTTACTTTTTTGCGGTTTATTTCGGGTAAATACTCTAAAGGTGTTCGTCGCTTTTTAACCATTTATCTAAGCACTGCATTGGTACTCTATTTCATGTTCAGTATGGTAGATATAGGATATTTCGACTTTTATGGTACTCGATTGAATTCGGGTGTTTTTTCGTGGATGGGAAGCCCATTATTGATTGTAAAAACATTGGTAACCGATTATCATTACTGGATTTACATCATACTTACCATATTGGCTGTTTGGGGAATATCGAAGGCTATTTCTAAACTTGGCCATTGTTTTTTAGAAGGCACAACAAATCCTCGCTTTAAGATAAAGTACGCTGTCTCTACAGTACTATTTGCACTTGTTTTGTTTGCAGGCCTTAGAGGTAGTTTGGATTTCGAAAACCGTCCATTAGAACCTAAAGCAGCTTTGTTTTCGCCCTATGCTTTAGTGAATAATATTACCATCAATGGGGTTTTTAATTTGGTACACAACCTAAGCAATCGTGATATCGATTTTTTATCAAACGATGAAGCACTTTCTTTATCCGCTAGCTATTTAGGTTTTGAACCAACCAATAGAAATTATCCTCTTGCACACTTTCAAAGTGGAGTAGATTCTGTGCGAAAGAAAAATGTTGTATTGGTAATTATGGAAAGCATGAGTGCTGATCAAACCGGACTTTATGGAAACAACAAAGGATTGACTCCTTTTCTGGATAGCTTGGCAAGAAATAGTATTTGCTTTCCTAATATCTATACTTCTGGTGTGCATACCCATAACGGATTGTATTCAACACTTTATAGTCACCCAGCTATACTCGACCGTGTTGGTATACGTGAAGGGGCATTGGCCAATTTATCGTACTACGGCATGCCACACATCTTCAAAGAAAAAGGGTACAGCAATACTTTTTTGATAACAGGAGATGGCAATTTTGATAGCATGATTGGTTTTTTTCCTGAAAATGGATTTGACAAATTCGTTAGTCAAGATGATTTCCCTAAGTCCGATCGAACAAGTTCATGGGGGGTGTCCGATCATGTATTATTCAACAAGACCATGCACTTAATGGATTCGGTACACGCTACTAACACTCCATTTTTCATGAGCTACATGACCATAAGCACCCATACTCCATGGACATTGCCTAAAGATGACAGAATACCATCTCTTAAGGGAGAAAACATGGAAGACCGTAGCTATGCTTATGCCGATTGGTCTATTAAACAATTCTTAGAACAGGCTAAATTAAAACCTTGGTACAACAACACAGTTTTCGCATTCGTAGCAGATCATGGTCAGCGATTCAATATTGTTTACGATATGCCTTTAGCTTATCATCACACGCCCTTCATAATTTTCGACCCTTCGGTTGATACCGTATCTTGGAACAATAAAATTGGTCTTCAAATAGATGTTTTCCCTACGCTTATGAGCTATTTAGGTTTCGAATTTGAGAACAATACTCTTGGAACAGATTTGTTTAACCACACAAGGCCTTACGCATATTTTAGTGCTGATGATAAAATAGGGGTGTTGGATAGCGTACACTTTTATGTTGAAAACATCAATGGACACCAAGCATTGTACCGTTACAAGGAAAAATCAGTAGAAAACGAATTGACCTTGTATCCTGAAAAGGTCAAAGACATGCAGCGTTATGCATATTCCATGCTACAAAGCAGCATTTACACGGTAGAAAATAGAATGGTTGGAAAACCTGAAGTCAATCTACAATAGAGACTGACATTTTTACATCTTCAATTGGCCATTCTCTGCTATCAGCCTTGAGAAGGCTTATTTTTTCAGCTACTTCCAATCCAGATATCACTTCACCAAAAACGGTATGTTGATAATCTAAATGAGGTGTTCCACCTTCGGTTTGATATCGTATTAAATCTTCTTTAGAATACTGTATGCCATTGTCACGCTCAATAGCCTGTAATTGAACAGGGGCCATTTTTTTGCCTAGTACAATATAAAAATCAAAGGCAGTTGACACTTTTTTGGGATTATCGCCATACGTACGCGACATACCTACGGCACCACGAAAGTGTCGTCGTCTAGAATTAAATTCAGCTGGTAGATGGTAATCGCCAATTGCAAATCGACGGCTTTGTATGTTGTCGTTATCGGCATCGCCACCTTGAACTATAAAATCAGGAGAAACTCTATAAAACAAAGTACTGTCGTAGTAACTCTTCTCTTTAACGAGATACAGAAAATTACCGCTATGAATGGGAGTGTCGTCGTATAGTTTTAGAACAATATCACCAAATTTTGTAGTGATTTTAAAGCGCCTTTCTGAATTGTCTTGTAGGTACTTTTTGAAAGTAGATACAGCATTGTCGTTCGTTAGATACAGAAACTTGCTTCTTTGTTCTTGTACAGAAATCTCTTTCTTAATTTTTTTAGAGGGAGTTTCTACTTGTTTATTATCCTTCTTACTAATTGATGAATCAGAGCAGGATGCAAAACCAATAAAAAAGAGAGCAATACTAGTTAACTTCCAAGTCGTACAACTGTTCATCTTGTTCGTAAGGTTCGTCTTCGAAAGTTATGCCTGGATTAAGTCTCACTAAAGTTTCTTGGAGGGTTTCATCCGAAGGACGACCAGCCATTAAAGCCCTTTCGTTGTCCGAATACTCAAAGTTTTTTGGGAAGTCAGGGTTATTGAACATGTACACATTGAATACCAAATCGCGGGCATAATTTGAATGGTACAATGCATTTTTGAAATCACCTTTTTCATAAAAGGCTTTTGCCTGACGCTGATGTTTTACCGACTTAGCAAAAATCCCTCTTTGTTCTTTCTCACGAACTTTGGCTAAGTCTTTGTGGGTTATTTTAATGATTCTAGCCGTTTTGTTTAAGTACGTTTTCGATTTTGTTTTAAGATACAATTGGCCATGAGAGCTGAATGCAAATAGGCTAAGGCAAAGTATAAGTAGTGCGCGCATTAGTGTGATTTTTTACGGGTTTTAATATTAACAAATTCTACAAGCAAAGAAAACGCTACCGCGAAGTAAATATAGCCTTTTGGTATGTGAGTACCAATTGCTTGAATTTCTAGAACCAAGGTAAATCCAATAAGGATTAGAAATGCTAAGGCCAATACTTGCAACGAAGGATGTTTGTTTATGAAATTGCTTACAGCGCCTCCAAATGCAATCATTATACCAATCGATATAACCACGGCGATCATCATAATGGCTAGGTTTTCGGTAAGTCCAATAGCCGTTAAAATAGAATCGACAGAGAAAACGATATCAAGCAATACAATTTGGATGATGGCTTTGCTGAAACTAGTAGATGCTTTTTTCTGTTGCTCTTCTAAATGCTCTTTAGGAAACATTTTGTGCGAAAGTTCCGACACCGCCTTGGCTATTAAGAACAGGCCGCCAACTAGGAGTATGACATCTTTCCCGCTAAAATCGTATCCAAAGACAGTGAACCAAGTAGTTTGCAAAGCCACTAAATAACTTACGAATGAAAGCAAGATCAATCGAACTCCCATAGCGAGTACCAATCCCAATGTTCTTGCTTTTTTCTGTTGGTGAACCTCTAATTTGTTGCTTAATATGCTGATAAATATGATGTTATCAATACCTAAAACCACTTCTAGAATGGTAAGTGTTAATAAAGCCATCAAAGCTTCTACTGTAAAAATGCTTTCCATGTACTAATTGAATACTTTTGCAGCAAGTTTATGAATTTACCTTCGTCTGACGATCAGTTTGAACAAATTTGTGGATATCAAATTCGATTCAAAACAGTTATACCTAATCGGGCAAAAGCACATATTGTGTTTGTTCATGGATTAGGTGAACATGGCAATAGATACGACTCCATTGCTAGGCAATTTAATGCGGAAGGTTTTGCTACCACTCAATTTGATTTGCCCGGTCATGGACAAAGTAGCGGTGTAAGAGGCGACATAACCCGCTATTATCAGTTCTATACCATTATCAACCATTTTAAAAACAAGTTGGAGCATTTACCCAACATTTTGTTTGCTCATAGTATGGGAGGCAACATTGCATTCAATTATTTGTTGCAGAAAAGCACCAACCCAACTATTTGTGCAAGCATTGGTTCGCCTTGGCTACAGTTAGCATTTAAACCAAGCAATATCAAAATTGTTTTGGCTAGAGTGGCCATGAAATTTGCGCCAAAAATGATACAAAACACCGGTTTAGAAACCAGTGGGATTTCTCGAACTACAGAAGAAGTAAGACGTTACAGTCAAGATAGATTGATTCACAGTTTTATTTCACCCAGGTTGTTTACCCTAATACAAACAAAAGGATTAAGACTAAAAAAGCGAATTCAAGAACTTACTACGCCTGTATTTTTGTATCACGGAGAAAAGGATGTTATTACAAGTTTTAAAGCTTCTAAAGAGCTTTCTTCGTTAAGTAATAAAATAGAATTCACATCATATAAAGAAGCCTATCACGAAGTACATAATGAACCTGAAAAGGACATTTTGTTTGCTTCAATATTGAATTTTTATAATCAGCAATTAATTAAAAATGAAACCTGAACAAGAAATTAAACTCCGTGCTCAACTCGATGAATTACATCAATGGCCCAGCAAGTACATGTTCAAATTTATTGTGCCGAATGATCCATTAAAAAGAAAAGAAATAGAAGATTCATTTGACGGGGCTGCACAGATAAACTCCCGTTTATCTAGCAAAGGTACGTACTCGGCCTATACTATAATAGTAGATGGCCAATCAACCAATCACATCATAGAATTATATCGAAAAGTCGGTAAAATTGAAGGATTAAGAAGTTTATAATGAAAGAGTTACTAAGTATATTACTAGTCAGTTTGGTTTTACTAACCATTTTTGTTGCTATAAAGGTTTACAGAGCTAAAATGAAAGCCAACGCAATGGTTTTGTGTCATTTCCGTTTTGAAGAATTGTTTTGGGATGCTCCAAAAAATGCATGGCAACTCAAGCTTGAATTATTTAAAAAGGAAACACTTTTGGTAAAAGCTTTAGACGAAAACAAAGAGTGTTATTACGAACAAACTTTTGATTTACCAAGTGGAACTCTCATTATTGGATTAGATTCGATCGAATTCAAAAAAGCTGCTTCTGTTGAAGTTATAAGTTCGGATAAGAGCTATTTCAAAGTTTTGAAGTAGTTTGCAAAGAAATGTCCTTTGTCGACAAATATTTAGCTCTTATACTATGAAACGTCTAATATTTCTAATTGTACTCATTGTTTTTTCATTCAACAGCTATGCCCAAATCAGAATGGGGGCGCTTAACATTAAGCAGAGTACGAATAAAAAAGAAGTAGAAAAAAACAGAAGAAATTTTCTAAATCAAAAAACTTTGTTTGTTTTTCCGGGCTTTTTTCCAAAAACAACTTTCGAAAACATTTTAAATGAGGTATGGGACGCTACTACTTTCGAAGTAGTAATGGAAAGTGAATTTAATGATTCAGAAGTAAAACCTGGAGATGCAATTGTTCGGTATAGAAGAATAAATACATTATATGATGGCGATTTAGGCTCTACTTATTGTCTTTTAGAATTTCAGAACATAGAGAGCACTTATCAAATAGAAAACGAAACTAAATGGAGATCTTTTAAAGTAGCAACTGTCTTTTATACTCCTAGAATTATCACACCCGATGATAAAAAAACTCTAGTTGATGATCCCAAATTTGAAATCATGAATTTCAACGCAGGATACTTAAAAAACCACTTGCAAACGATTAATAATGCGCTTAAAAAAAACCTTTCCATAGAAGTATATAACAGCTATGAAAAAGATGAGTTAGAGCAGTTGAAAAGAAAAACTCTTTATGTTGATAACACTGTTCTGTATAGAATTAACGCGCTATCTGGAAAAGAAAAGGATGCACCGCAAATCGAAGATTTATTTAAAGATTATCCTTATAAGTATGAAGTAGTTGATTCTGAATATATTGATAAATTAATTTTTGAAAAAGAATCCGTAGACTTCTACTATTTAGCATACAATCAAATCAACCCCAATAAAATAATTTCAGTTGTTAATGGCAAAACGGGCGCTATCATATACCATGAGCATACTGGATTTACGTACAACATAAAATCAAAAGACATCAAAGAATTGAGTAACCATATTAAAAAAACTAAGTAAGGGAATTTCTAGCTTACTGCTAATAGTGTCGAAAAACATTCAAGGATTGGTGAACAATTTATTTTATTGTAACAGCTTCAGTCAATATATTGTTTGGTGTTGGTATTGAAGTAAATTTCATACACAAACAAGTTTCGGCTATGGTTGTTGGGGTCTGATAATAGAGATTTTCTCGGATTTTCCGCGCAATTCATAGCCGTACTTGCAAAAAACAATAATATTTTTCATCAGATAATATCCCTTCCGTTTCTTAGTTATTGTTGTTATGATGATAAGATACAGGTTATTATTAATAACTTTTTTCTTAATGCTTTTCTCATGCAAAAAAGAAAATGTAATTAATTCTAATTCAACAATTTGCTCATTTCAAAAAAACATTGGAGGTTCATCAGATGATCTTTCAAATTCTATTGTTATTAAAGGTGATTTCATTTATGTATTGGGTCACTCTAACAGTTTCGGGGATGTTAATGGAGATCATTATCTCATTAAATTGGATCTAGAAGGAAATATAATTTTCGAAAAAACCTACGGAGGGAATTTAGCAGAAGAAGGGGTAAGAATTATAGAAACTTCTGATGGTAATTTCATTCTATTGGGCATAACAGAAAGTTACGGGAGTGGGAATAAAGATATACACGTCATAAAAATAGATTGTAATGGAGTTGTTATATGGGAGAAATATTTTGGTGGATTAGCAGACGATACACCTTCTGATATAATAGAAACAAAAAACTCTGAATTTTGTATTTCGGCAACTACTGAAAGCTTTGGCGCTGGCGCTCGTGATATTTATTTAATGTGGATAGATCAAAGTGGAAATTTAGTCCGTGAGAGAACTTTTGGCGGAATTGAAAATGACGGAAGCTCGAATTTAATTGAAATTGAAAACAATCAAATAATGCTATATGGTTATACTCGAAATTTTGGTGCGAATAGCAGAGATCTTTACTTAATGAAAGTCTCATCGATTGGAGATTCTCTACGGGCGAAAAGATATGGTGGTAGTGGTTATGAAGAAAGTCAAGGTTTTGTAAGAACTTCTAAAGGTGGTTTTCTAATAAACGGTCATTCATCTAGTACAGATCCAAATCATAATATGTATGCTTTAGAAATTGATTCCAATGGAAATATAATATGGGAAAATAATTATGGTGGTGCATTGCATGATGGAGGTCAAGCAGTGCTAATAAATAATGAAGGGAATTATGTTTTACTTGGAAGAAGTATGAGTTTCGGAAATGGCAATAGTGATATGTATTTGGTTGTAACTAATCCAAATGGTGAGTTAATTTCAGAAGAGATAATTGGTGGTTATAAAAATGACATTGGTCTAGATATTATTGAATACAAATCGTTCTATTTTATTATCGGGTATTCCGATTCTTTTGGTTCTGGTGATAATGATGCCTATATAGTTAAACTAAAAAAATAGAACACCTTCTAACAAACCTAAATAGCAGCTTTGTTTACCTAGTAATCCCTTCTAAGCCCAACAAAAAGGCATACTCTAAAGCCAGTTCTTCAAATTGCTTAAAACGACCAGAGGCACCGCCATGACCTGCATCCATATTGCAATGCATCATCAATAAATTATCATCGGTTTTAAATTCTCTTAATCGAGCTATCCATTTTGCTGGTTCCCAATATTGTACTTGACTGTCGTGCAAACCGGTTGTAATCAACAAGTTTGGATATACTTGAGGCTTGATGTTATCGTAAGGAGAATATTGCAACATATAGTCGTAAAATGTTTTCTCTTTTGGATTTCCCCATTCATCGAACTCATTGGTAGTCAGCGGAATGCTTTCATCCAACATGGTATTGATAACATCTACAAAAGGTACTTGAGCTACCATGCCCTTGAATAACCCTGGAGCCATATTAGCAACAGCACCCATCAACAAACCTCCTGCAGATCCGCCCATAGCATGGATATGCTCAGAACTGGTGTAATTAAGAGCTATCAATCCTTTAGCTACATCAATGTAATCTGTAAATGTGTTGAGTTTGTTCAACAATCGACCATTATCATACCATTGGCGTCCTTTTATTTCTCCACCTCTAATGTGTGCAATTGCAAAAGCAAAACCTCTATCAAGTAAGGTTAAACGAGAAGAACTGAACCAAGGCTCAATGATGTGCCCGTAAGATCCATATGCATACAAGAGTAGGGGTGTTTTGGCGTTTAATTCGGTGGTGTTTTTATACACCATGGTTACGGGGACCAATTCACCATCTCTAGCCTTTATCTCAAATCGTTTGCTTGTGTATTCGCTAGGGTTATGCCCACCAATAACTTCTTGTACTTTAAGCGTTTTACTTTCTTTTGATTTAAAATTATATTCTATTACGGATAAAGGGGTTGTTGGAGATGAATAAGCATAGCGTAAGTTTTCTGAGTCAAACTGAATGTTGCCAGTTGGGTAAGCAACGTATGCTTCATCTTTGAAATCTAGGTAATAATCCTGCTTTAAATCATGTATTGGCATGATGCGGATTTGAGGAAGGCAATTGCTACGTTCGGTAACCACCAAATAGTTGTCGAATACATCTAAATCCTCTAATAGTACATCTTTGCGTTCACCAATAAGCAATTTCCAATTTTCAAATTTGGTATCATCAACAGAACATCTAAGCAAGGAGAAGTTTTTCGCTTTACCCGATAAATTACTGACGATATAAAACGAATCACGATGGTGCATAACGCTGTATTCGTGCTTCTTATCGCGAGGAATGAATTCTTTGAATTCGCTCAAAGGTTCGTTCGCTTTAATGTATAAAGTATGCGACGATTCTGTACTCGATGTGCCAATCATGATGTACTCATCCGACTTGCTACTACCAACACCAATGTAATACGACGGATCGGTTTCATGATACACCAATTCAGCTTTTTGAGTTTCCATGTCGAAGCGAAAAATCTTTTCACTCAATAAGGTTTGCTCATTTTTAGATGTATAAAATAAGTAACGACCACAAGTAGACCAAGCAGTACCACCACTGGTATTTTCTATAGTAGTATCTAAAAATTTCTGTGTTGATAAGTCCAGAAAACGAATGGTATAAATTCTTCTACCGCTTGTATCTTCAGCAAATGCCAATAGTTTGTTGTCCATAGCTAAGTTCAAACCTGAAGCACTATAGTACGATTTACCTTCTGCTAGTTGGTTTACATCCAACATGATTTCCTCGCTGTTGTCTAGGCTATCTTTTTTACGACAGTGGAAAGCATATTCTTTTTCATTTTCAAATCGTGTATAATACCAATATCCACGATGAAAAATAGGTACTGAATTATCGTCTTTTTTTATGCGTCCTTTCAATTCCTCAAAGAGGTCTTTTTGAAATGGTTCAGTTGGTTTCAATACCGATTTGGTGTATGCGTTCTCAGCATTAAGGTAGTCCAACACCGATTGTGTATGCTCATCTGGATTGTCAGCGTTTTTTTGTTCGTCACTCAAACGCATCCAGTGGTATTCGTCTACGCGAGTATGTCCGTGTATACTGTGTATTTCTTCCTTCTTATTGGCAATAGGCGCCTTATTGTCTGTATTGAATACCATATTGCAAGAATACTAAGAAGCCTTCACACAACTGTTATTTAGACATTAGATTTTCTCTAAAAAAAGAAAACCCAATCAAGAATATCTTGACTGGGTTATGATTATAGAGATATTTAAAGAAAATTAATTTTTAATCAGCTTAAATTCTTGGGTGCCTATTCTGTTCTTTATTTTCACAAAGTATACACCAGTTTTCCATTCTTTTGTTTCTAACGCCAATGTGTTTTCGACGTTTTTACTGCTGTAAATTTTACGTCCTAATGCATTGAATATTAGTATTGAAGAATTATCAGAGTTGAAGTTAAAATTCAATACAGAATTGAATGGGTTAGGGTAGGCTGTTGATTCATTTTTTACCAGGTCGTCTACTCCATTGTATGCTGCACACGGTAATTCCAAACCATTATTAAAGTCACAAGGGGGCTCATTTTCACCCAAACCAGTTACGGTACCAAGTCCTAAGAAATCTTCAAAAACATGTTTCACTGTAAAACTCATCAGTGTATCCATATACAAGTTTGAAATACTGTCTGAATGGAAATTGATGTAAGGCACATGATCTGCACCATACCAAGTGTAAAATTTGCTGGTGGCCGATGTGTTATCTAAATATTTGTCGATGTCATAACTCCCTAGAACTTTAACAATCGGAAGTGGAACTTGTGGTGGAATAGGAGTGATATCGTTAACATTTATAACTCTTGTAGCATATGGAACAGTACCGTCTTCGGTTCCATGCATGCTAATAATAGGAGTGTTGATTGCGTAATCGTCAGCCAACCAATCTAAAGTTTTTGTAGCACCACAAAAATTGATGATTCCATCTATGTCAGACGATTCATCAATGGTGTTGGTTAAACCTTCAATGTTATCTAATCCAAAGCCTCTAATAGCGTTTATGCTTAGTCTTTCGTTAGTATCTAAGTAACTAGGTACTTCTTCATTCAAATTTAAATAAACCATGTTGAGAGCGATAAAAGCACCGGCAGAGGTCCCTCCAAAATAAATTTTGCTGGTATCGATGTTCAATGAATCAGCGATAGAACGCATGTATCGTACAGCGGCACGGCCATCTTGCAAAGCACGGTATACAGTTCGAACGGCTTCTACAGAATCTACAGGCAATTCAAAGCCCAATCTGTAATTAATTGAAGCTGTAACAAAACCACGTTGAGCAAATTCATTACAGAAATGAACAATGTCAGCATCGTCTTTAGTTCCGCCCATAAACGAACCACCATGAGCCCAAATAATCAATGGACGTAGAGCAGCTGTATCGCCAACGGGCTGATAAATATCTATTGTTTGATCTTCCTCGATAAGCCCGATTGAGGCATTCATAAAATTGTACGTATAGTTTGATCCGTAAACTATGTTGGAGTCTTTTTTTACGTCTTGAAATATTTTATCAAAAAATCTAACGTCTTGAGCTGTAGCTGCAACCGAAAATAACAGCAAAGCAACGAAGGGTATTAATTTTGTTTTCATGGGTTAAATATATGTTAAGAAATTATATTCAACAATAAGCTTATACATTATGTTAACTATGTGCAGGTATTATAGAAATGTATAGCTTAGAAAAAAAATATAGATGACTACACAAGAGGTTGCAACAAAATTAGTAGAGTATTGTAGAACTGGGCAATTTGAAACTGCTTACAAAGAATTGTACAGCCCAAAAATTGTAAGCATTGAAGAAGCTGGTTCTCCAATTGAACGATGCGAAGGATTTGAAGCTGTTATGAACAAATCTGCATTTTTTGAAAAAACGACCAAAGAAATTCACAGCATGGAAGTTTCAGATCCGATCGTTGCTGGCAATTCTTTTTCTATGGCCATGAAAATGAACCGTACTGATGTAGAAGGCAACAGAAATCAAATGGATGAAATATGTGTTTACCAGGTTGAAGATGGTAAGATAGTTAAAGAACAATTTTTCTATCCAATGGGATAATCACTATCAACCTCAGAAATGGGGTTTGTTTTTCAAACATCAGTTTAACATAATATAAATTATAGGATAATGCTTTACGTTCTTTTTATCAAGCTGTTGTGGCTACTGGACCAAACACACAACTTACATAGGATTTTACTTTAACGCCTAATGCATTGATCATGTCTAATGGTGGATATCCAATTTGGTTTAATTTGTTGATTACATTGTTTACGTCAAAGTTATCGTGAATGATTAATTCTATTTGATTTTCATCGGCTTCAACTTGAACGTTATTCACGCCGTCAATGGATAATAAATTTGTCATTATGGTTTGTTTACACTCACTATTTGTTAGGTTCTGAACCATTAATCTTGCTTGTTTCATTCGTGGTTTATTTAATCTTTTCTATTCGAAATCAGGTTTTTACGTTACTAAAAATAGAATATCGAATGGTTTGTAACAATGATATTCGTTAGTCAAACGACTGATAAAGATGAAGTGCATATTTGCAGCTTTTTTCATTAAATTGAACGGTGCATCAACATCAAACCCAAAACAACATAGCCATAGCCTTCTATTTGAATTTGAGTTTTACTCTTATTGAAATTGTTGGCGGTATTTTTACCAATAGTATTGCGATACAATCAGACGCCTTACACGATATTGGTGACAGCGTGTCGCTTGGGCTTGCTTGGTATTTTCAAAAGCTTTCATCAAAGTCTGAAAACAATTTGTTTACCTACGGATACAAGCGTTTCAACACTTTAGGAGCTGTAATTACTGGTGTTATACTAGCTGCAGGTTCAGTTTATATCTTAATGGAATCTATTCCAAGGTTTTTCAAACCAGAGTCCGTTCAATCAGAAGGCATGATTGGGTTGGCAATTTTGGGTGTCATTGTAAATTCTGCAGCTGTTTGGCGTTTAAAGAAAGGCGGAAATTCTCTGAATGAAAAAATGCTTTTCTGGCATTTAATGGAAGATGTTTTAGGTTGGATAGCCGTTTTGGTTGGTAGTATCATAATGTATCTGTACCAAATCTATTGGATAGATCCTCTTCTATCGGTACTTATTACCGTTTACATTCTTTACAATGTTGTAAAAAACTTAAAAAAAGCTATTCTTATCATGCTTGAAGCTACTCCCGACAATGTAAGAGTACATAATGTAACGGAGTTGATAGAAACTTTTGAAGACGTTAAAAAGGCATACCATATACATGTTTGGACACTGGATGGCGAAAACCATTTATTGACAGCACACATAGTTGTAAACAAGCACAAAACAATGGAAGATATTAAACCATTGCGTCAAAATATCACCAATCAATTAGAAGAAAAGCTTGGCCTTGGACACGTCACTTTGGAGTTCGAAATGGAAGAATAATCTACTTATCCAGTATATTGAATGCTTTATTCATTTGCACTTCACTGTAGGTATTCAGTTTTTTGTGATCAGGACTCCATCCTTTTAAAAATCGCGTAAAATCGGTCCATGCTATAGAATATAAGTTTCTATACTCATGTTCTACTTGCGAACTATTGATTTCCGGATGATACAGTTTCAAACCTTTTTTTAATTGTTCGAAATAATGATTCAACAATGCAGTTTCTGACTGATGGCACTCTTGTTCATTCATACAACTACCTAAAAAATAGGCAACGTCTTTGATGCCAGATCCACCACCAACATATTGAAAGTCTACAGCTGCAACTTGTTCCATATTCTCAGAAAAACAAAAATTAGCCACCTTGGCGTCACCATGTACAATGGTTTGAAATTTGGAATTATTAAGATGATTATCTAAGTTTTGAGCTTCAAATTTCAACTTCCCTTCTTCCATTGCATTCCACTCATCGTGTCGAGTAGACAAGTGCCAATATGTGCCAATAGACCATATGCCATTTGGCTTATAATGCATGAATTTAGCATGAAATTGTGCCAACCAACTTAATACAACTTTGGCTTCAGAAACGTTTAAGGTAGACCGACGTTGAGTATAGCCTGATGCATTTAAATCTTCTAAGACCAACAGTTTCTCTGTTGTGTTGATTTCTATAAAATCGAGACAATTGGGAATACGAAACGATGCTTCGCACAAACTAGAGTAATGCTGATACCAGTAATTTTCAACGGCATAAGATTTTGTCTTCCGCTGGTGCGAAACTTCCGTATCCCAACCTCGTGGATGCTGATGTTCTAAAGGGAACACAATGTGTTTTACAACTACTGACGACCATTCTGATTCTTCCAAATGAATTCTGTAAATATGACCATAACCTGACCATAATGCTTGAATGATATCATGTCCTAAGATTGATTTAGCCTTGGTTGATGTCAGTAAATTGGTGGTAAAACTGAGACTTTTTTCCATTTTATTGCGCTAAACCTACATAATACCACAGTCCATTTTCTTTTTTGAAGAACGAGTTTTCTACTATGGTATTTACTTGACCACTCTCTAAAAAATAGGCGCAAAATTGTACTGTACCTTCATCATCATTGAGTTTTCCTCCAATGCTTTTCTGAACATCAAGTTTTATCCAAGAAACCAATTTTGACCATTGTTCTGTTTCAATGCCTTGTTGTTTTGATGGGCGTGTTTTAGAATAATGACTTTGTTGCAAATAGTCTCCCAAACCCAATGCAAAAGCCGAATACCTCGAACGCATCAAAGCTTCTGCTGTTTTGGCTTCTAACTGATTAATGTGAGCTTTTTGACAACATTTCGAATAGTTTTCTGAACTACCACATGGACATTGTATATCATTCATAAAAAAGATTATTGACTTAGGCGGTTAATGCATTTTTCACGAAACAGCCACATTTTGTCATAGCTGTGATCGTTTATACTGCACCATTGTTTCATGTATGAAATATGAAAATTCACTTTGAAATCCACAACGCTATTGGGTTGAATGATTCTTTCAACTAATATATCTTCACTAAAAATAAACTCATAAGAATTAGGGAAAGTATAATCCAACCTTTCATCACCTATTTTTAAGTAACAATGTGCTTCCGGAAAATAATTTAATTCCCTATTCTTTAGCATACGACTTATTTTCGGAGTATTGACAGCATTCATTTTTACTATCGCTAAAATCAATTCTACGTCATCCCAATCATTATCGTTTGCAACCTGTTTTAACAATGCATGTTTGGAACTGCAAGTACCTTTTGCTTCAGTGATGACTAAAGTAAAATCTTCTCGATTGCTGTTTCTACCGTAAGGTAAATTGTGAATGAATTTGGTCAATTCACTCCAGGTTGTTATGCCTTTTGAGTTAATTAGTTTACCCAAGTCTGACACTGTATTCAGACGTCTATTTTCAAGTTTTTCTGAAAGCATTATATCCAAAGTTCCATTCTAATATTGCAGCGTTCATACGGTGAGTCTTCAGGAACAGGAATCTCTCTAAAACCGACTTTGTTATATAAGGTAAGTGCTGGTTCCAATTTTCTGTTTGAATCTAAAAAAACGCGATTCGCTCCCATTTCTGCTGATTTTGCAATGGCTGCATACATTAATTTTTGACCAATTTTTAAGCCTTTATAACCATCTGTCACTCCCATTTTAGTGAGTTCTAAAGTGTCATCACCCCGTTTCATAAGTGCCACAGTGCCTACTATTTGATCTTCACACTTAGCAAATAATATACAACCGCCATCATTCAGGATGTATTTCTCAGGTTGGCTTAGTACTTCTTTGTCATAAGGTTCAACAACAAAGAATTTTTCAAGCCACTCGATGTTCAAATTAAAAAAACAATGTTTGAATTCTTCTTTGTAAGAAATTATTTGAACGTTTAACTTTTTAGAATTGGAGCTCATTTCAAAGCAATTTTGAGCAAACTAGCAAAAAAAAATCCGGAACTAAGTCCGGATTTAAAAATTGATTTGATAGATATTTTAAGTAAAAGTCTCTACTTTCTTTACACGAACAGCATTCAAGCCTTTCAAACCTTTTTCTAGTTCGAACAATACTTTATCACCTTCAAAAACTTCTTCAGTAAGTCCATTTACGTGAACGAAGAATTTCTCGTTGGTATCCAGTTCCTTAATGAAACCATACCCTTTATCGCTATTGAAAAATTCAATTCTACCTTTTTTAATCGGATCTTCGTAAACATCCTCTTTCTTAGGTATTCCTATCTCAATAGTTTCTGCTTCAATCTCAACTTTCTTAGTCGGATCTGGCGGAGTATCAGTAAGGTGGCCGTTTTCATCCACATACGCTATCATGTCTTCGAAAGCACCACCCTTAGAATTAGCTTTACGCTCTTCTTTCTTTAGTAGTTTATCTTGACGTTTTTTAATGCGTTTTTTTTCTTTTTCCTTCTTACTGAATGTCTCTTGAGATTTTCCCATTGATTAATTAAAAATTTTTCTTGTTTAGTAGTGGTTAATGAACTCTGAACGTTTTTTATTATGATGAATTTGAAAAATTCTAATAAAAAAAAGGTTATTCAGCCGTGCAATAATCATTGAAAACAGCTCCATATCTTGAGTACAGTTATTGTTTTCAACACTACAAATATACCATTTTTAAAGAATTTTTTGCATAGGCACACGCACTTTTCATTCAGCTTCAAAAAATTAACACGACTTTAATTTTCATCTGCTGGATTTCATTTCACAATTCACAGTATTTTTTGAATTGACATATTAACTTTTACACGAAAGTTGTTTCTTTGAAACATGAAAAAATTCTTTCGCATTATCGCCTTACTCGAAGGACTTTCCTACCTGATTCTATTGTTTATAGGCACTCCAATGAAATATTTTTTCGGTAACGATATATTGGTAAAAACACTTGGGATGCCCCACGGAATACTCTTTGTCGTATACTGTGTCTTGGTTTTATTCTTGAGAAACGATTATGGTTGGAATGTAAAAGATACTTTCATAATGCTCATTCTATCTGTGTTGCCTTTCGGAACTTTTTATGCCGATAAGAAATATTTGAAATAATATTTGGCAATTCAAATTTTTTCACTTATTTCGCACTGAAATATTAACGTTCATTTTTTAGTTTCTTATCAAGAAAGACCGAGGGATAGGCCCTGTGACGTCTTAGCAACCCTGATTAAATTCAGAAGGTGCTAACTCCTACTGCGTAAATGCAGATAGATAAGCGTGTTGATTTTCACATCTCCCCTCTTTTTTCTTGATTCGATTCTACTCTTTGAGCTTAAACATTGAGCATGAAAGAAATAAACATTGGCCTATTTGGCTTTGGTGTAGTAGGAGAAGGTATCTACACATTACTTAACGAATCGAAACAGGTAAAAGCATCTGTAAAACACATTTGCATAAAAGACGCTAGTAAAGCAAGAAATGCTCCTTCTGAGCTATTCTCAACAGATGCTGATCAAATCTTAAATGACAGTGAAATAGATTTGGTTGTTGAACTCATATCCGATGCTGACGCTGCTTATGACATTATTACGAAAGCTTTATCTTCAGGAAAATCAGTCGTATCTGCCAACAAAAAAATAATTGCGGAAAAATTACCCGAACTAACAGCTTTAGCTAAAGCCAACAACGCATCGTTCTTATACGAAGCAGCCGTTTGCGCTAGTATTCCCATACTAAGAAACCTAGAAGAGTATTTTGACAACGATTGGTTAAAAGGACTTAAAGGCATAGTGAATGGATCTACCAATTTTATTTTCACTCAAATAAAAAATGCTGGATTAGATTATGATGCTGCATTGAAACTAGCACAAGAAAATGGTTTTGCAGAAGAAGATTCTCGTCTGGATGTAGAAGGTTATGATGCGGCTTTCAAACTAACTATACTTACCAAACATGCTTTTGGCTTAGACATAAATCCGTACGACTTGTTTAGAGTTGGCATAACAAAAGTATCTGCTTTTGATGCCCAATACGCTAAAGAAAAGAATCTAGTAATTAAACTTGTAGCCTATGCAAACAGCAACGACAACAATGAAATAGAGCTTGCTGTATGTCCTACTTTCATACCGTTGCATGATAAATTAGCCAATATTGATAATGAGTACAATGCTGTTATTGTGAATTCGGCATTCAACACAGAACAATTCTTTTCTGGTAAAGGTGCAGGTAGATTTCCTACAGCCTCAGCTGTCTTGTCAGATATTTCAGCTTTCTCTTATCAATATCGATACGAATACAAAAAATCCAAGCAATCCATCTACAAACTTTCTAATGAAAACGAAGTATCTAAATGGTATTTGCGTAGTTCGGAAGGAACTAATTTTGATGAAATCACTTTGGAGAAACAAGAGCATTACTCTACAAACAATAACAGTTATGCCATTGTTAATGCCAGTATATTGGAAATTAAAGAATTGCAGAAAAAATATCCTTTAATTTCCATCATAAAATTTTAAACTATGAGCACAATAAAGCTAACACATACAGGACAAGGACTCAATTTCGAATGTAAAAACGAGCGAGGCGGAACCATCAACTTAAGTGGATTGGAGGAAATGGGTGGTGATCCAAAAAATTTCCGCCCTATGGAAGGGTTATTAGCCTCCTTAGTTGGCTGTTCGTCAATAGATATCCTTAGCATTTTAGAAAAACAACGCTACATACCAAAGCATTACGAAGTGGTGGTTGAAGGCAACAGAAAAGAAGGTGCAATACCAGCTGTTTTCACCTCTATTACGGTAAACATCAGCATCAGCAAAGATGTTGATGAAAACAAACTAAAGAAAGCCATTCAATTAACTCAAGAAAAATACTGCTCCGTATTGTTTATGATCCAACACGATTGTACAATTCATTTCAATTATGTCCTCAAATAAACTCAAAAGAGAAACCAGAGCCATTCACCATGGTGTTTCGGCAACCAATAAACGAGAAAACAGTAGCCCAATTTTCTTGAATAGCAGTTTTAATTTTGCTACTGCAGAAGATGCTGAAGCTGTATTTCTCAATCAAAAGGAAGCGTACTTGTACTCAAGGTTCAGCAACCCAAATACCGATGAATTGGCACATAAAATTGCCGATTTAGAAGGTGCTGAATCGGCCATATGTGTAGCGTCTGGAATGTCATCGGTATTCAACAGTTTGATGCCTTTTTTATCCACCGGTGACCATATTGTTTCATCGATCAATATTTTTGGTAATTCACTCAATATCATCAATGATTTTCTCCCTAAATGGGGCATTGAATTCACTTTAGCCGATTTTGAAGAATTAAAGAATTTAGAATCGCTTATTCAAACTAATACCAAATTGTTGTTTATAGAAACGCCAAGCAACCCAAGTCTTAGGCTGTTTGATATAGAAGCATTGGCTAGAGTTTGCAAACAAAAAAACGTGTTGCTTATAGTCGACAATTGCTTTGCCACTCCTTTTGGGCAACAACCCATTAAATTTGGAGCTGATTTGGTTATTCATTCAGCCACGAAATTCATCGATGGCCAAGGACGAGTTTTAGGGGGAATCATTGCGGGCAAAAAAAAATGGGTTGATGAATGTTATAACTTTTTAAGAAGAACGGGGCCTAGCCTCTCTCCTTTCAATGCCCACCTACTTTCTAAAAGTGTAGAAACTTTGGGCCTTAGAATGGAAAAACACAGCAGCAATGCTTTGATATTAGCCCAAAAACTAGAGAATCACAAGAAAATCAAACAAGTGTACTATCCAGGATTGCCTTCTCACCCTGACCATCATGTTTTTAAAAAACAAATGGATCTTGGCGGTGCATTGATTGCTTTTGAAATACACGGTTCTAAAAAAGAAGCCATGTTGCTTATCAATTCACTTTCCTTGTTTCGTATTACAGCTAATTTAGGCGACTCTAGAAGCATCATAACCCACCCCGCTTCAACTACCCATAGCAAACTAACTCTTGACGAACTAGCTGCGGCGGGAATTAGCGGAGGTTTAATGCGTATTTCCGTAGGTTTAGAACATGCAGACGATTTATGGGATGATTTGGAACTTGCTCTCGATAAATTATGAATCAAAAACATGTATTAAGCATAGGCGACCTTGGTTTAGAAAGTGGAGAAACACTAACAAACGTTGAGTTGGCCTACAACATTATTGGAGATTTATCTGAATCAAGAGACAATGTCATTCTTATTTGCCACGGACTTACAGCCAGTAGCGATGTTAGTGATTGGTGGCCAGAAATGGTTGGTGTTTCCAAAGTTTTTGACCCATCCAAGCATTGCATAATATGCATCAATACCATTGGCAGTGTTTATGGTTCTACAGGACCTAGAAGCATCAATCCTGAGACACAAGTTCCATACGGAAAGGCTTTTCCGTTTATTACTGTAAAAGATACTGTAAAAGCATATCAGATTTTTCTTAGGAAACTGAATATAACATCTTTAGCAGTGCTGGTTGGTGCTTCCTTTGGTGGCTATCAAGCTTTAGAACTTTCCTTGTTGGATATTCCCATAAACAAGCTGATATTATTGGTTACATCCGCAGAAGAAAGTACTTGGGGAAGAGCCTTACATACCGCCCAAAGAATGGCAATAGAAGCTGATGAGACTTTCCTGCTCAATACTCATAACGCAGGAAAAAAAGGATTAGAAGCCGCACGTGCTATAGGCATGATAAGTTACCGTGGCAACGAAGGATTGCATTTTGCGCAAAAAGAAAGTCAAAAAGAAAGAAAACAAGATTTTAAAATTGACTCCTATTTGAGGCATCAAGGTCAGAAACTCGCCAAACGATTTCATGCTCACGCATATTACACCTTATCGCTTTGTATGGACAGTCACAATTTGGCTAGAGGAAAAAAAACTAGCCTTAAAAACATCTTAAAAGGAATAAAAGCACAGGCATTGATTATTGGTATAGATACTGATATTTTAAATCCAACAGACAATCAAAAACTATTAGCTAAATGCATTCCAAATGCCACTTATTCTGAAATTCATTCGAAATTTGGCCACGATGGATTCTTAGTAGAACACCAACAAGTTTCTAAATTAATTTTAAAATTTTTAGGCTAATACTCCATGAATACAGGCAATCGTTTGTAAGCCTTCTCGTAGTGGCTGGACTGTTGATACAACCAATACAATTGTAACTGTAAGCTGTTTGCGAATTCTTTATCGTTTTGTTTTTTCAATTCAAATTCAGTCTTCAAAATATCGTCTGTTTCTAACATTTTGGCCGCTTCAAATTGCCAAACATAGGTCGAATACCCTTCCTTTTGCTGTAATATAGAATCAAAGAAACCCCAATTAAAATACGAGTCAGGCGCTACAGGATCTAAATATTCTGCCAACAGTCGTTGATTGTTATCATCCGAATAAATTACAAAGTCCCCTTTTCTGAGTGTAACCGGCATAGATTGAGACCTAATTTTAGTGTTGTAATGCAAATAGTGCCCTTCAAAAGGCTTTGTAATGGTTTCGTAACTGTCGATATTGTGCACTACTAAATTCAAAGTAGTATCGTTACGAACAAATTCTCCTACAATGCCATTGTTAATCAATCGATCGATAACTTGATGATAGCCACCTTGTATATAATAGACATTAGGTTTAGGTACTTGTCTAGAAATACTGTATTGTTTATGATGTGGAATGAATTCAGCATATGACAAATCTCTATTGTATTGCATCAAATCACGCTCAAAAGTAGTGTTGTACTTGCTTTCATAAACATATCCTTCGAACCAAATTGAATCGGATATTTGTGTCAATTCAAATACAGTTGGTATGCTATCCGTATCGTTGTACCAATCTTTTTCTTGTTGTCTATACGATTTCAATTCTGCGCCCAAACTATCTGACATAGCTAAAAATGATTCTAGCAATTTGTACGTCGCCTCAGTTCTAACCGTATAACTTTTTAGCATATGCGTTTCTATGGTGTAAGCCGGGCAAGAATGTATGGCTGCAAAACCATTGCTGTAACGAGGGTGATCAAGAAACTCGGTAATTCCCGATTTTGGGTCGCTTCCATGCACATTGACATAAGGCACCATTTTCTCACCCATATTGGCCATTGTGTTGTACAATGAAGGCGTAAATGTTTTGTGTAAAAAAGACTCTAATCCAGATCTAAATTTATTGTGATGATTCGCCAACAAAGTGATGTTGTATGGGTAATCAGCGCCATTGCTAACATGTGTATCAATAAACAAATCAGGGTCTATTTTAGAAAAGATCCTAGTCAATGCCCAGGCATTTTTCGAATCCATTTTCACGAAATCACGATTCAGGTCAAAATTATGGGCGTTTCCTCTAAAACCATAAGCTACCGGTCCATTTTGATTGACACGCGTACCGTTATTTCTATTGATTGCTCCTCCAACATTGTAGATGGGAATTATTGCCAAAACAGTGTTTTTATTCAATTCGGCATAGTTTTTATCGCTAATGAGGCGTTTCAACAAAAGCTGACTTGCGTCAATTCCATCTGGTTCTCCTGGATGAATGCCATTGTTGATGAATACAAGGTTTTTCTTGCCTCTTTGGGTCAAAGCCTCCAAAGACGTTTTTCCATCGTAGGACCAAACCATCAAATGAAGAAGTTCTTTACTATCGGTTACACCTATTGTATGCAATTCGCATTGTTGTGAAACAGAATCTAGATATTGATAATATTCGATGGTTTCGTAATAGGTACTGGTTTTGGTACCACTTGATGTTTCGTACACTGTAGCTTTCAAAGGCAATTTAAGATCGCCTGAAGATGAGTTGCATTGCGCGAATAATATAATTGTGCACAAACTCAATGAAAATCGTATCATTCTATCGGAAGATTATGTTTTGTTATCGGAATATTATTTTAGTTTAAATAATTTATCAACATTTAATTTTGCAACTTATCGTATTTCAGTGTTAATCAATCGTCATTTTGAGTTATACAGTGTAATAATACTTGCAACTAAGCTTTCAGATGATACCTTTATCTCATACTAACCAACTAAACTCAACACTATGAAAAAGCTCATTCGATTAGGACTTTGCCTTAGCATTGCCATGTTGCCCCTCTTAAATTCATGCGAAAAAGAAACCATTGTAAAATCCAATGATCCAACCAACCCTACTGTAGGTGATGATCAAAACCAAGAAAAAGCACAAGTCAAATTCATCAACGCCATCGATCCATCCATTGCAGGTGCAATATCCATAAAAATTGGAGGAATTGATATTGTTGAAGGTTTGCCCTTGAAAGAAATTACCGATTTTATTCCTGTAAATATTGGAGAACTACAAATAGAAGTTTTAGGCACGAAAAACAACGTGTTGCTGTCTACTACATTGACTTTACTTGAAGACCAAGTATACAATGTAGTATTGAGTACTCAAGCTAATGGTTTGACGGATCTAGACCTTTTACAAAGTTTACCAGCCAATTTGGGAATTCTTAGCGATCCTCTTGGTTATGTTTTAGGTTTGGATTTGATTCCTGCCGACTTAAGCACATTGAACTTCCTAAACCTGTCTGATATTCAAGACGGAAACTTATTGATGGCACTAGACTTACTAAACGCTAACGGTGATATTGTAGGAGGATTATTAGAAATTCCAACAGGATTGTTGAGCGATCCTATGTTATTGAATGGCGATATTCTTGGCAATTTGGATTTCGTTAACTCTACCCTACCATTAGACGATCTATTGGGTAATTTACTAGGCGGAAACGATTTATTAGAAATTGTAGATCTTGGTTCTATTACAGGCTTATTGAACATAGGCTCTAGCGGATCAGGTGGTATTCTAGGAACCATTACAGGTATTCTTGACGGTTTATTAGGCGGTATTTTGCCAGGACTTGGTGGAGACAATCCATTATCTTTATTGGATGGCGACATCTTAAGCGGATTGCCATTGGATATTCCTGGAAACTACACCTTAATCATCCTAGGCGACGAACAACACCTAGATTACATTTTGGTTGACAATGAATTATTAGGAATTCCAGTTCCTGTTCTTCAATAAACCGATTCATCATGTTTGTTTAAAACCCACTTGAAAGAGTGGGTTTTTTTATGCTTAGTATTGATGTTTTTTAGAATTATCGATACACTATTTCTTGCTTTAAGCTCCCCATTTGTTTTTATGAGAATTTGTACTCGTTTCATAGATAGGTAGTATAATGAGAAATTAATCTCCAAACATTACAAGAATAATCGACTTTCGTAAATTATCATTAGGAACTGAAACTGCTCTCTGCTTTTTGCTTTAGTCTAAAAAAGTGTTGATTACCGTCTTTTCATTTTTTTAAAGGATAAAAAACGAAACAAAAAATCCTTTCAAGCCATATTTGTTTACGACCCATTGTGTTCTTGAAGCCTAAATAATTTTAGAGCCGTATTCGGGATTTACTTTTATGCTTTTTCCAATGCATTAGTTGCGAATACTCAATTAAAATTATTTTACGCCATTTGCAGAACATGGGTACCCCGTAAGCCAACATGAAGCTTGATCTTCGATGTAAATAAGGGGTTATTAAAAAAAATGTAAATCGACTCGTGTGTCCTGTAGCCGATTATTATACCATCGTAAGAAATGCATAAATGGATAATAGCAAATTCACTTCGTTCCGATAGTAATCGGAAGTCGATTTTTCATCGGGAAGTATCGAGAAGTAGTGCAGAGGCTATTATCTCTTTTAGCTTAAACAAAAAAATCCCGCTAAGAAATTCTCAACGGGATTTTGAATACTGAATTGGAAAATAAAAAGTTAACGCATTAAGCTCAGTTTCTTTCTCATCTTTTCTCCGTTTTGAAGTTTAATTTCAACCAAATAGATGCCGTTAGGAAGTGTTTTATCAAGCTTTACCTCAGCAGATTTAGATGCGGAAATAGATTGTTGATGAACCAAACTCCCTGTAATGCTATAAACCACTACATTTTGCATAATTGTAGATGAACGAAGACTTACAGAACCATTGGTAGGGTTTGGATATAGGTTGACCGCATCCTCTATGGCGATTGTACTTTCGCTAATACTGGTATAATCTTCGCAACTTTCATTGGGGAAATAATGGGTAAGGCTATCGGCGCCTTTGCAGTCAATGGTGGTTATCCAGCCTTGAATAACACCACCCATGTGATCTTCAGGAAAACCAGATCCGCAAAACACAAAGCCATCATTACTAGCGGGTTGAATGTCATAAATATAATGTTGTAAATTGCTATTGCGGGTATATTCTCTGCTCCAAATGATATTGCCAGTGGCGGGATTGAACTTTATCACCAGCCCTATTAAATCAAATTCAACGACAAAATTACCAGCAATAATAACGTTGCCATATTCATCGTACAGAGGTTTGGTTAAAACCGACCCTTCATTAAAATCCAAGATTGCAACATCCGTCATCACTTCTGTGGTGAATCGATTCATCTTTATGTATCTAATTGCGCGACTTTCCGATTTTGAAGATTGTAAATAATCGAATGCCATGCCCAAATGGCCATCGGGAGCAAGGTTTATTTCGGGGCTGAAATCGGTAAATTCTCCTCCGTAGGTAGTATCCCACAGCCTATCGCCATCACTATTGAGTTTTACCACCCAAATATCGTATTGCTTTTCGGCTACTTCTTGTTCCCCCACCAGTACATAGTCGCCTTCGGGGGTTTCTATTATGGATCGACAGCCGTTTTCGTTTTCTATGCCATCTAAGGTTTTTTCCCAAATCAATTTACCCTGAGCATCGGTTTTTACCACATACCAAGCATCTCTGTCGCCAGACTCTGTACGATTAACACCAACCATTACCACATCGCCATTGGCGGTAATTATAGCGTCTTCTAAAAATTCCATGGTTTTGGCTTTGCCATAGCGTTTCAGCCAAACACTATCGCCTTGAGGGCTAAAATAAGCCAAGTAAAAATCCCAAGGGGTAACATCGGCAGTGTCTTTAATTACCCCAGACACATAAAAGCCTGAATCAGCAGCTAAAATTTTTCGCGCCGTCGAAGCATTAGGGGGCATTCCAGCACTTTTAGACCACAAACTATCACCTTCATGATTAAATGCCGTGATAATTAGCGACCTATAAGCATTCACAAAACCACCACCCACGGCAATAAAACCTGTATCGGTTACCAAAACAGAATTGTATAAATAGGCCTTGTCAATTAGCTTATTAAAATAGGGCTGGCTAAGTGCATGAAACCCAACAAGGATGCTTCCAAACAATATGATATGTCTCAATTTACTGAGCATTTACCAAAAGGGTTTTACGCACGACTTCATCGTTGGTTTTTAAAATATAGATGGAGTATGCACCCTTAGCCCAATCACGAACTTTAATATTTAAAGGTTCAACAATCAAATTGCCATCGTTTTGCTCAAAGACAATTTGGCCTAAGGTATTCGTAACACGAATGGTTTTCGCCTTTACGTTGTCTAGTTTTATGGTAATTAATTCACTAGCTGGGTTGGGGTACACCAACAACTCTGATTCTTTTGCAGCAGGGTAATCGTTTACCGAGGTATAATCTTCACAGCTTTCTTCGGGGAAATAATAGGTTAGGCTATCGGCGCCTTTACAATCTATGGTGGTTATCCAGCCTTGATTAAAACCACCTGCATGATCTTCAGGATAGCCAGTACCGCAGAACACAAAGCCTTCATCATCGGTGGGCTGTATGTCGTAAATGTAATGCTGTAAATCGCCATTGCGGGTGTATTCTCTGCTCCAAATGATATCGCCCGTTTCGGGATTGAACTTAATGACCAAACCTAAAAGATCGAATTCGGGCTTATGCCTGCCCGCCAATATAACGTTGCCATAGGCATCGTACAAAGGTTTGGTTAAAACCGACCCTTCCGTAAAATCCAAAATAGAAACATCCGTCATCACTTCTGCCGTAAATCGGTTTAGCTTTATGTACTTTATGGCGCGACTGTCTGATTTTTCGGATTGTAAAAAATTAAAAGCAATGCCCAAATGGCCATCGGGAGCCAGATTGATTTCGGGACTAAACTCGGTGTAAATGCCTCCGTATGTAGTGTCCCAAAGCACATCGCCTTCAGGGTTAAGTTTTATAATCCATAAATCGTATTTGCCTGGGGCTATTTCTTGCTCGCCCACCAGTACGTAGTCGCCCTCGGGTGTTTCTATCAGTGATCGGCATGCATTTTCGTTCTCAATGCCATCTATCTTTTTTTCCCAAAGCAGTGTGCCATTGGCATCGGTTTTTACTACATACCAAGCATTTCTATCGCCCGATTCGATACGTTTTAAACCCACCATAACAATATCACCTTCTTTGGTCATTATGGCCTCCTCTAAAAACTCTATGGTTTCGGGCTCGCCATAGCGCTTTAGCCATACATTATCGCCCGATGGGGTAAAGTAGGCTAAGTAAAAATCCCATGGGGTAACATCAGCAGTATCTGCAATTATGCCCGCCACATAAAAAACACTGTCAGCCGCTAAAACACGTTGAGCAGCTGATGCCATAGGAGGATTGCTTAAATGTGTCAACCAAAGGCTATCGCCTTGTTCATTGCACGCGTACAAGTACGATGTTCTGTAGAGGTTTTCAAAACCTCTGCCAGCAACTATGTACCCCGTGTCGGTTACCAATATAGTACTGAACGTAGTTACTTCCTTTAATAAGCGGTTAAAATAGGGCTGGCTGTAAGCCACCTGTTGCATGCACAACCAGCCCAAGCTTAAAAAAATGATATGCCAAAGTTTACTGCGCATGCACTACAAAGTTTTTGTAAAAGGTTTTGCCGGTATTGCTTGTAGCACTAAGCAGGCACATGCCTTTTGGCCACTCTTTTACCGAAATATTCAATGATTGAAGATGTTTGTCCTCATCCATTTTTTGCTGATACACCACTTGCCCCTGTACATTGATTATGCTTACGGTGCTTAGCTCGCCATCGTAAATGTTTAAGGTTACATTTCTGCTTGCAGGATTGGGGAATAGGCCAATGGTTTCTTCTATCAAAGCAAAGCCGCTGCCTTTATTTTGGCCTTTTTTGGCTTGTGCAAAAATGGGGGTGGGTATGGCTTCGGGTTGAGTTTTTATTCGCTCGCCCGTTACGCTACCATACACTGCTCTGGCTGCTGAACTATTCCAATAATTCTGAGAAAAAACTGATGAACATGAAACAGATAAACAAATTAGAATAAAAAAATTCTTCATAACAACGTATTGAAGCAGTGAAAGTATAGATAAAAAACAAATTATGTCCTTTTAAATTACATCCAAGCACCAATCAAAGAGGCTGTAAACAAAAAAATCCCGCTAAGATTGCTCTCAACGGGATTTTGAATGTTTACTTTAAAAAAGAATTAAGCCAATACTTCAGCTACTTTATCTGCAGCTTCTTTAAGCAACACAACAGAGTGTACTTTCAGTCCGCTATCGTCAATCAATTTTTTAGCCTCTTCAGCATTCGTTCCTTGCAAACGGATGATGATAGGCACTTCGATGTTTCCGATGTTATTATAAGCATCTACAATACCTTGAGCAACACGATCGCATCGTACAATACCACCAAAGATGTTAACCAAAATAGCTTTCACTTTTTTGTCCTTCAAAATGATACGGAATGCTTTTTCAACACGCTCAGCATTTGCAGTACCACCAACATCTAGGAAGTTAGCAGGCTCTCCACCAGACAACTTAATGATGTCCATAGTAGCCATAGCCAAACCAGCACCGTTTACCATACAACCAACGTTTCCGTCAAGAGCTACATAGTTCAAATCGTACTCACCAGCTTCTACTTCAGTAGCGTTTTCTTCTAATTTATCGCGCATTGCTAAGTAATCTGGGTGACGGAACGTAGCGTTGTCATCCAAAGATACTTTTGCATCTACTGCAATAATTTTATTGTCTGAAGTTTTCAACACAGGGTTGATTTCAAACATAGAAGCATCGCAACCTTCATACGCATTGTATAAGCTAACGATGAATTTTGTCATGGCTTTAAAAGCAGCACCACTCAAACCTAAGTTGAAAGCAATTTTACGCGCTTGAAAAGCTTGAAGACCTACTTTAGGGTCAATAATTTCTTGAAAAATAAGGTGTGGCGTTTTTTCAGCTACTTCTTCAATGTCCATTCCACCTTCAGTAGAATAAATAATGCTGTTGCGGCCAGAAGCACGGTCAAGCAATACTGACATGTAAATTTCAGAAGTTTCTGATTCACCTGGATAGTATACATCCTGAGCAACCAATACTTTACGAACACGCTTACCTTCTGCTGAAGTTTGAGGCGTTACTAGGTCCATTCCAATAATGTTACCAGCTATGGTTTTTACCTCATCAAGGTTTTTAGCAAGTTTTACCCCACCACCTTTACCACGTCCACCTGCGTGTACTTGGGCTTTTATAACGTACCATTCAGTACCTGTTTCGGCGTTAAGTTGTTTTGCAGCTTCTACTGCCTCCTCAGGTGTATTGGCTACAATTCCCTCCTGAATTCCTACTCCGAAACTTTTAAGAATCGACTTACCTTGATATTCGTGTAAATTCATTTGTTATATTTTGGCTGCCCAAAAGTAATGGCTTTGATGAATTATTCAAATGCTATTGCATAATAATCCGCATATTTTATCATGATTGTTGCCAAAAACATTTTTAAATCCTACCAAAACCAAGCGGTATTGTCCGATTGTAACTTTTTGGGCTCCAATTCAAAACTCATTGCAATTCTTGGGGCTTCGGGTTCTGGAAAAAGTACTTTCCTCAATATTCTCGGCGGGATTGAACAACCAGATAAAGGAACAATAAGCATCAATGGCAAGATTTACAGCACGTTAAAAGACAAAGAACAAGCTGAAATTCGCAATAAACAAATTGGATTTGTTTTTCAAGAACATCGTTTATTGCCTGAGTTAAGCGCATTAGAAAATGTTCTACTTCCTGTAAGAATTGCCAATGAATCTATTTCAGAAGCTAAAAAAAGAGCTCAAGGCCTTTTTGAAATACTGGGTGTAGATGGCTTGGAAAATAAAATGCCCGCGGAATTGTCTGGTGGTGAAAAACAACGTTTTGCTGTTGCAAGAGCATTGATCAATGAGGCCGATACCATTTTAGCAGATGAACCTAGCGGTGCTTTGGATAATAAAAACGCCGAAAACCTACTTGATCTCTTTTTATCGGTGCGCGACAAATTGTCTAAAACCATCATATTCGTAACACACAACGAAACTTTAGCTGCCAAATCGGATGAAATTTGGAGAATGAACGATGGACAACTCAGCCGTGAAAATTAAAACTCTCAAACCTTTCCTTGACGATCAGTTTGCTCTTATTCAACCTAACCTTGAAGAGTTTTTAAGAGATGACCCTGTTCACATTCCAAAACAATTCTCTAAAAAAGAAGACATAGAAATCAGTGCTTTTCTTACTGCGACTATAGCTTGGGGGCAACGAAAAACCATCATCAACAATGCCAATAAATTGGTAGAATTGATGGACCATCAACCGCACGACTTCATAGTGAATCACACTGATTCGGATTTAAAATCGTTTGAAAAATTTGTTCACCGAACATTCAACGCATCCGACCTACTCTTTTTTATACATCGCTTAAAACGCATTTACACTGAATCTACCGACTTAGAATCATTCATGATTTCTGATAAATCGGCAACAGATTTGGGGCAAATTTTGTCTGATTTTAAACACCATTTTTTCGATTTAGATTATTTACCTCGCAGCACAAAACATGTTGCCGACCCATTAAAAGGATCTACAGCTAAAAGACTTTTGATGTTCCTACGATGGATGGTTAGAAACGATTTAGCCGACTTTGGAATTTGGAAAAGCTTGCAACCGGCACAACTCTTACCTCCGGTTGATGTACACAGTGCTAAATTTGCTCGTGCAATGGGTTTATTGGACAGGAAGCAAAACGATTGGAAAGCCGTTTCGGAATTAGGAAACAATTTAAAATCCATAGACTCCTTAGACCCAGTGAAATACGATTATGTTTTGTACGGCATGGGGGCTTTTTCGTTTTTTAGACCATTATCTGACTTAAGATTATAATTTTGCGCTGATGAATTTTGGAAACCCGGCTTTTCTCTATGTCCTTCCAGTGGTTTTGATACCAATCGTAATTCATTTTTTAAAACTCTACAAAACAACAACCTTCTACTACTCTAGAGTTGAGGACATTAAACGCTTAAAGAAGGATCAAAAGAAAGTAAAGCAATTGCGAGATTGGCTTACTTTATTGCTTAGAACATTGGCTATATTGTTTTTGGTATTGGCTTTTGCTAAACCTTCATTTGCACCAAAACAAGATCTAATTACTGACAAAAACACGCCATTGCATTTTGTAATTGACAATAGCCCCAGCAATTTATTGGGTTCTGACAATGGTTTGACAGCCTACAAAACCGCAGCAATCAACGCGCTTGAAAATTTACCGGAAAATCAAAGCATAACTCTATCATTTGCAGATCAAACTTTAGAAAATGTATTGATCAATGACGCCATTAAAGCAGTAAGCAATTTGCAGATAGCCAATCAAACATTCAATACTGCAACTGTCTCTGATACCTTAGCTAAGAAAATTGTTTTTACAGATTTTCAATCTTCAGAATGGAGTCAAATCGATGGAAAAAACTCATTCTACTATTCTTCTGAAAGTACTTCAAGTAATATCTCCATCGATACAGCTTATGCCATTAATAATCAAGGTGTTTCTGAAGAAAAATTATTGATCGTTCAGTTTTCTAAAACTGCAAATGCCGATGCGAAAACATCTTTTGAATTGGCAATTGATCAACATAAAAACATCAATAAAATAATTGATTTTGGAACCGAAAATACACTGTCAGACACTTTGAAAATTGCATCCGACAGCAGTTTATTTTCATCCTTAACATTATCAATAGAAGACCCAAACGGTCTCTTGTTCGACAATGAGTACTATGTAAGTCTAGCACCGAGAAAAAAAGCTACGGTTTTAGTTTATGGTCCAAATGACAACAACCCTGTATTCGAAAAACTATTGAGTCGTGACAGCGATTTCAACTACCAATATTTAAAACAAGGACGCGATAATTTCACCGATAAACTGTACAACAACCTACTGATAGTTGCGGGCATCAATAGCATCGATGTAAATTTAAAGGCAGAAATTCAGCGATTATCAAAAACTGGAGGTTCTTGTTTGTTTTTCCCAGGAAACAACATCGATGAAAGTGTTAATGCATTTCTTGAAACGTTTCAAGTATCCTTGTTCAAACAAGACATTGGAGACAACCAAATTCAATCGTTTAATTTCCAACACCCCTACTTTAAAAACGTCTTCGAACAAATTCCAAACAACCCCAGCTTGCCTAGTGCATCTGAAGTGTATACAATCAACAATGTACAAGGCTATAGTGAATTGATAAAAGGTGTTTACGGTAGTTTAGCCGCACAAATCAACACACAAGACTTTCATTTTATTCTTACAGGCATACCGTACACAAAAACCAATATTAACACATCGTTTTTTCAACACGCTCTTTTTGTTCCTTTCACATTAAAAGCATTGGAATTGCACCAATCGGAAAACGAATCGACGAGCATTATTGCAACTAGACTGTATTCTTCTAAACTCAATGATGGTGTTGCAAAATTGATGCATAATGGAGTTAGCATAGCCGAACTGCCTTGGCAAAAACAGTTTGGCAAAAGTTTTTTAAACCTTGAAGGCATTTCGTTATCAGCAGGGTTTTATGAATTGAATACAGGAATAGATACAGAATTGATAGCCATCAATGCGCCTCGTTTAGAGAGTAATTTGAATTTTTTATCGGAAGTTATTTTAGAAGAAAAAGGATTTCAAAAAGCCGATGTATTAGGCAATGGAAGCCACAATTCTTTATTGGATTTTGATAACAACGATGCCTATTTATTTTTTGGATTGATGTTCATTTGTTTACTACTAGAAAGCCTTATCAATAAATTCTTGAGTCATGAAAGTAAAGCAGTACAACGGGGTTAAATTATACGACGTAACGTCAGAATTTCATTTAAAATTGGTAGATGTCTCTATCGATTCCAAAGGCTTTACCATCTCTCCTTCTAAAGAAACAGTTGCACAATACGAAGCGTCGCCAGCATGGGTAGAATTTTTATCCAACTTCTGCGATCCTGGTTATGAGCACAAAGAAACTTTAGAAAACGGAATAAAATTGGCTCAAAAATCTGGTTTTATGGCTGTTGGCATATCGCCATTGAATCAACCCAAAACAGAAAGCAAGGCCGCTATAAAATACTTGTTATCTGAAAACACAAAAAAAACTTCGGCTTTGCCTTTTGCTACTCTAACCACCGATGCTCAAGGAAAAGATTTGACCGAAATATTGGATCTTAACCAAAACGGAGCAGCAGGTTTTTACGATGGAAAAAAAGGCTTGTCTGACAAATTATTGTCAAAGGCATTACTCTACAGCTTAAAGAAAGATGCACTCATATGCATGCACCCTAGCAACAATATGTTGAATGAAAGTGCCGTAGTTAACGAAAGTCTTAACGGTGTACTTACAGGTCTTAAAACAAGTCCATCGTTATCCGAGTTTGGAGCAGTTAGAGCTGCATTAGATGTACTTGAATATACCGGAGGTCGCTTGCATTTTCATTTGATATCAGCCAAGGAAAGTGTTGATTTGATTAAGGCAGCAAAAAAGAAAAACCTAAATGTTACTTGCTCCGTTGCATTCCATCATTTGATTCATACCGATGAGGTAAATCAAGAGTTTGACAGCCATCTTAAAATTTGGCCGCCATTCAGAACAGAAAAAGATAAAAAGGCACTGATAGCAGGTGTTAAAGACGGAACCATTGATATTATTTGTGCCGATCACCAACCCGTAGATTTAGAGAATAAAGCTTGCGAATACGGTATTGCTGAAGAAGGTATTAACGGCTTAAGCCACATGATGCCAATGCTTCATAAACATTTTGCTAAAACAGCTGCTTGGGAAAACATATTAAAAGCTGTTAGCACCAACCCTGCTAAGGTTTTAAATGTATCGCAACCAAGTTTGAACATTTGGTCTTTAGAAGGCAAGAAATCGCTTCTAAATATCAACGACAGCTTTAGTGAAAACTCTCCTTATACAGGTTTAGAAACATCGTTTGAGATATTAGAAAGCCTTAGAAATTAATTTTCAACCCATCGTAAGCCAAGGTTACACTTTCTGGTAAAGTAGCTTGTACCGAAGCATGTGTACCTAATAAATGACTAATGTGGGTGAAGTACGTTTTTTTCGCTCCTATTTTTTTGCTTATTTCAAGCGCTTCTTCAAGATTAAAATGGCTGTGATGCGTTTCTATTCTTAAGGCATTTACTATCAAAACATCCAAGCCTTTTAATGCATCCATTGTATGGTCTGGAATTGAGCTTGCATCCGTAATATAGGCCAATTTAGCACCGATTTTATAACCCAAAATATTCAATTTACCGTGACGAATATCCACGGGTTTCACTTGTAAGTCTTCAACAGAAACAATGTCTTTATTTCCAATGCAACGATAATCAAAAGAAGGCGCTCCTGGATATACCTTGTCACCAAATGCATAATGGTAATCTCTTTTCAAAGACTTTTCAACATCGGCATTGCCAAAAAGTTTTATATTTTTTTTTTGCTTGAAATAGTAAGGCCTAACATCGTCTAAACCTGCCGTATGATCGCGATGCTCATGGGTATAAAAAATAGCATCTATAGCCTTCGGTGTATGCAACAACAACTGTTGTCTTAAATCAGGACCACTATCTATAAGAATCTCACTGTTAGTGCTTTGCACCAATACAGAACTTCTTAAACGCTTGTCTTTTGAGTCATTACTTGTACAAACATCACAGTCGCAACCTATAAAAGGCACGCCACTAGAAGTACCTGTTCCTAAAAAAGTAAGTGCATTCATCGAGGTAAAATTAGCAGCTTTCGTGGGTTCTCAAAATTTAAAATGTATGCATGCATATCAATTCAAAAATCATTATTTCATACATTTCGGAATAATTGAAAAAGCGAAGCAAACATAATGTCACTTTCCCGCGTAATATTAGGCTCTAAGCAAAAAGCACTCAAGATTAATTTGGATCCGGAATTGTACGGAACCTTTGCTGAAATTGGAGCTGGACAAGAGGTTGTACGCCACTTTTTCAGAGCCGGAGGTGCATCTGGAACCATAGCCAAAGCCATGTCGGCTTATGACAAAGATTTCTCTGATGCCATATATGGTAAAGAAGACAATGCTCGTTATGTATGCGAGTCTCGTTTACGCAAAATGCTTCAGCGCGAATACAGTCTTATTGAAGAACGTTTATCGAGAGATAAATATCCTACAAAACGATTTTTTGCTTTTGCCAATACGTTAACTACCATCAACTTCAAAAAAACAGCCAAGGGACATGGTTGGTTGGGTATGCGTTTTCAGCGTCACCCAGAGGAAGGACCATCGGATGTGGTAATACACGTAAAACTACACGATAACGATGCTAGTACACAACAAGAAAAAATTGGCGATTTAGGGGTTAACCTTATTTACGGTTGCTTTATGTTGCACGATCGTCCTAAAGAATTGTTGTTGTCATTGTTCGATAATTTATCGAGAGACCATATTGAAATAGATATGATCAGTCTGGAAGGCCCTGCTTTTAAAGAAGTGGACAACCGATTGCTTTCGCTTCAGTTGGTTAAAAATGGCATGACCGATGCAGTAATGTTTGGACCTGACGGAAGAAACTTACAACCGTCTGATTCATTGTACAAAAAGAACATTCTGGCAATTCGTGGTTCATTCCGTCCAGTTACCAATGTCAATATCGACATGATAATGAACGGTTATGCCAAGTTTGTAGAAGATGGAAAAGTCAACAAAGACAACTTATCGGTGCTGTTTGAAATTACTTTGAGCAACTTAAAATCTGAAGGGACCATCAATGAGCGTGACTTCCTCGATCGTGCCGATATTTTATGCTCGTTAGGGCAAACCGTTTTAATTTCTAATTACCAAGAATATTATAAACTCATCGATTATTTCTCTCAATTCTCTAACAAAAGAATGGGCGTAATTTTAGGTGTAAACAACTTGTTGGAAGTCTTCAACGAGAAATACTACCGCAATTTAAATGGCGGAATGTTGGAAGCGTTTGGAATAATATTCACTCGTGACATCAAATTCTACTTGTATCCTGCCATGTCTGAGGACGATCACAAAACAGTACTTACAAGCCACAACACGCCTATTCACCCAAGATTAAAACCACTATACAATTACTTGATCTTCAACCGTAGAATCATCGATTTGGAAGATTACGATCCAAATGTATTGACAATTCAAAGTAGAGAAGTATTGGATATGATAAAATCAGGTAACGAAGGCTGGGAAGACCTTGTACCAGGTTACGTTGATAACATCATTAAAGAGAATGGGTTGTTTGGATATAATAAAGCCATAGAAGCAGCCAGTCACTAATTCATTTAAAAATTCCTCATGAATAAAGCACTCATTTTTCTATCTCTACTCTTTGTAACTCAATTGACAAAAGCTCAAATGGGTTCACAAGATATGAGTCAATTGCGCGGTATAGAAAACGCAACCATCAATGTTATTTTATATGACGATGATTGCAAAAAATGCCATTCTGAGGCAGCTGCCAATGCTTCGCTAAGAAAAGCCGTTGATTCTTTCTTCAAAGTATCTCCCAACATCAACTACATAAAGCTGACAAAAGAGAACCGAAAAGAATTAAAGGACGATGATACCGAAAAATACTTTCTTGAAATGCACACAAAACAAGTTGTGCACGAACAAAAATCAGGAAACATTGTCAGAAAATCTTACACCTATTTACACTACCTATACCTTACCAAGCGCAAATACAAAATCGGCATTGTAAAAATGATGAAAAACGGAATTCTAGCGGGCTACAGACTCGGAGAAACACCGTTTAATTTCGATCCAGATGTTTACGACTTGTATCCATTTGCCGTTAAAGTATTGAACGCTTATTTGGAAGATGCTATGGAGTATAAAACTCTTAAACCTGAAATAATAGCGAACAACAACTGGAGAAAAAAGCGCGTTGAAAAAGTTCAAATATTCAGAGGGTATACAGGAAAAAAAGGCAAAAATGTAGAGGATATTACCGCTGCCATTAAAGCACCTGTTGAGTTTTTAGGTTTTAATGAAATTCTTCAAAAAATATACACCCAAGACCCTGAAGAAAACGCCATCTTCATAACGCCCAACAAAGACATTAGTTCTGGTAAAGACAGTCGAGGCACATTCTATTATTACCTTGATTTAGCCACGGGTAAAATGTATTTCAAACAAGAAATAAAAGGTATTAAATTCAAGTATTTCGGAAAAAAAGATCTTGAAAAAATGGCCTTAACCATCAACGGTAAATATTCTACAAAACGTAAAAAGTAACAACACAAAATAGATAGCGTTATGAAAAAAGTTTTATTATCCTTTTGTCTTTCGCTGATTAGTATTTCGGCGGTTTATGCTCAATCAGTATTAAAAGCCAAATACAGTGCCAACACCGTAAAAACAAGCCACAAACATTCTACAGGTACGTCGTTTTCTTACACCGCTATTACAGGCTTAAAATATGTAATGAATGATGCTGGCGATACGGCCAAAATCTTTTTTACATCTTACGTTAAAAACGGTATTAAAAATGAAGCTTATTTAGCGAAACGTCCCATTGCATTTGTTTTCAATGGTGGCCCTGGTTCATCTTCAGTTTGGTTGCACATGGGCGCTTTAGGTCCAAAACGCATTCTCTTAAACGACGATGGGTCGGCACCAGCAGCTCCTTACCAACTTGTAGAGAACGAATACACTTGGCTTACAGAAACCGATTTGGTTTTTATAGATCCTGTTTGGACTGGGTATTCAGAAGCTGCTACAGCGGAAAAGAATTCCGATTTTTTAGGATTCGAAAACGATAAAAAAATTGTTGCAGAATTCATACGTCAATACCTTACTGAAAACAACCGCTGGTCTAGCCCCAAATATTTGGCCGGAGAAAGTTATGGTACAACAAGAGCTACTGCTTTGGCATATCATTTACACCAACGTTACGGCATCAATCTTTCGGGTATAGCATTGATATCGTCGGTTATGAATTTTCAAACCATTCGCTACAACACGGGCAATGACCTTCCCTACCCTTTGATTTTACCTACCATGGCTGCAACGGCTAAATTTCATGGTAAAGCAGGCGGTAATATTGAATTGAAAAAGTTTGTGGACGATTGCAAACAATTTGCTGCTAATGAATATTTACACTACTTGCATACAGGGCTTAACGAAGCAACTGTATTAGAAAAACTAAGCTATTTCACAGGTTTGAGTTCAGAGTATTTAACTCAATGTCATTTAAGACCTAGTACAGGGCCCTACAATAAAGAATTACTGAGATCTGACAAGGTAACCGTAGGAAGGTTAGATAGCCGCTTTAAAGGTAACGATTACGACGCTACTGGTGGTAGTTTTGATTACGATCCATCATACGACGCGACTATTTTAGGCCCTTTTGCTCAAGCTATTTACCAACACTTAGGCGATAATTTAAAATACAAAGGTGAAAAACCATATGAAGTGTTGAATGGCAAAGTGTTTCAGCATTGGACTTACCCACAAAACAAATACCTAAATACTTCTGTAGAATTGAGAAAAGCCATGGTGAACATTCCCGATTTAAAAATTTGGATTTCGAACGGCTACTACGATATGGCTACACCATTTTATGCAACAGAGTATACCGTAGACCACATGTTTCTACCTACCGAAATAAGAAACAACATTACAATGACTTACTATGAAGCAGGTCATATGATGTACATAGAAAAAAAATCTTTAAAACAATTCACATCCGACTTTAAGAACTGGATGAAGTAAGGTGTCAAAAACTAAATTTCTACAGGCGAAAGTTTGATTTTATATTCAGATTGTTTGTTGATGGCTTCAAATACTTCTGCTATTTTAAAATAACTTTCTGAGTCCACTTTTTGTGCTGTAACATTGTGTTTTGAAACCAATTTTATAGTGTTTTGGTTTATTTGCTGCAATGCAAAAATATATTGTATTTCCTCATGATTTACAATAATGTCGATAGGATTTTGGAGTTTAATTGCAGATGCAAATTGAAACATATAGGTATAAGAATCAGATCCTTTAAAGTCGAAATAGTAATCTAATGTTCTTTGCTTTTGAATATCGGTGGTTATATGGTTGATCAGTCCGTTTAGTGTAATTTCTATTTCACCATTTTGTGAATGAATAATTGGTGACAAATCGGCAGAAGCATTTACTTTACATTGATACGGAAATTTAGAATTTGATTTCGTTTTAATAAGCTCAATATTCTTCGAATTCCAAGTGTCACCGATGGTTGTATTATATGCCTTATTGATTTTAGTGAAACTAGTATCGCCATCGTAAAGTGAACGAGTTAGAGTGCTAAATTGACCACTTAAATTAATCTTACAAATGGCATTTACTTGATTGCTGTCTAAATCTATTTTCACCAATGCAGTATGGCTTCTTTGATTGTGTTTCATTTCAGAAGTTGGAGTAGTAATGGTCCTAAATCTTTCTGAAAGAGCAGTTCTGCCAACCAAGAAATCGTCTGGATGCATCAATAACATGGTTGTCCCTTCAAAATAAAAAGGTAATTCGTTTCTGTACAGGCTTATGTTATCTCTTTTGGGCCATAGAATATGAAAAGTGTCATCATTCAATAAAGGCACAAAACAATAATCATCGCTTAGCATTGGAGCCAAATAATTTTCACTAATAATAGCCGACCTTTTATCTATAATATATCCCGTGTAATACGGAACTTCAATCCGTTCTAAAAATGCTGTATAAAAATTTCTTCTACTCCAATCTGGAATATTCTTATCTCTAATCATTTTCCAAAAGAGATGCAAACCTGGAGTTTTAGATATATAATTCTCACGACTGTTGGAGTAGGAATAATTTTCTGTCAAATCATTTTGAAAAAGATCAATCAGTCCTATTTTGGTAGTGTCTTCTGTTAGAGTAGCTTGAAAATTATTTATATACCTATATAGGCTGGAGAAACTTTTATTAACCGAACCAATATTTGCGCTTCGCTTTGTATCTAAGGTATTGTATTCACGATACAATGAAAAATACGCATTAAGCCGATAATCTAATCTATCAAAGGATGGGTTTGGTAGCTTATAGGTAAACCGTTCCGGAAGTGGAGTGAAAGTAACAAATGGTAATTCAACAAATGCTATGGAGTTTAACTCTTCAATATTTGAATTCAGGTTATTAAGATCCCATGTATATTTTACCAATCCATCGTTAAAACTAGAATCTGGTTTTACAAGGTTCCCATAATTCATGTTTATTTTTAATTCTTTTAAATGAGATAAAATAAACGTGCAATTGGATTTAGGTATTTGACCATTTAGAAAAATTCGATACGACTCCAAACTTTCCATATTATCCATCAAAGTCATATAATAACGAACATTGAATTCTAACGTGTCACCTATCTTTATATCACCTGTTGAATATCGATATTTCTCATATTTTCCATAATAACGAGGTATATTTTGAAGAATATCTGCACTTATTTCTTTCTTTTCATACAGATCAGGTGCAAGTTTTCCGTTTTTTATTGTATTAAAAAAATCAATTCTAATATTGCTGTAATATTCTCCCCTATTTTCTATTACTGAATTGTGGTATATTCTTGTAGGATCGAATGAAAATGGGATGTCAATTTCCGAGAAATAAGTCAATTCTTCAGAATTGGTTATTACAACAGTTAATATTCGATCGAAATCGTATCGAATAAATTCAAATTTAGCATTACGAATATTTAGAACAATTGTGTCACTTATAATTTCAGATTTCACGGTTAATGCGGAAAGCAAACAGCATGAAGCTAAAATAATTGATCGTAAGTATTTAGAAAGCGAAAGCATTTTATAGCCAGTTAAGAATTAATCGGCTAAATAAATTAAAATATAGACACAGTTAAATAATTAACACTTTAAATAAAAAAAGCTCAGGAAACCCCGAGCTTTTTTTCATAAATATCTAGTTGATTACTATTTTGAGTACAAGTTCCTCAGTACAGATACAGCTGTATCGATATCCGATTTGGTTGTATAACGACTGAATGAAAAACGAACGTTGACCCCATTTTGATTGACTTGATTTATTTCGGCCAAAACATGAGAACCTTTGTTGCTTCCACTGCTACAGGCACTTCCTCCGCTACAAGCTATGCCCGCCATGTCCAATTGAAACAATATCATTGCTCCTGTTTTATGCTCAGGTAAATTAACACTCAATACTGTGTACAGACATTTTTCAGAGCACACACCATTAAAACCCGTTCCGGGTATAGCTTTTTCGAGTTCTGCTTTCATGTACATTTTCAAACCCAAAACATGTGTTTTATGCGCCTCTAAATCAGCATAGGCCAACTCTAGAGCTTTTCCTAACCCTATTATTCCAGCAACATTTTCTGTTCCGCCTCGCTTTTCTCGTTCTTGAGCACCACCATGAGTTAATGGTGAAAAAGCAATGTTTTTGCGTACAAACAAAAATCCTGATCCTTTTGGTCCGTGAAACTTATGCGCTGCACAGGTTATAAAATCTGCAGGTATTTCAGATAAATCAATATCAATATGCCCTGCTGTTTGAACCGTGTCGCTATGAAAATACGCATTGTGGGATTTGCACAGCTTAGCAACTGCCTTCAAGTCTATGATGTTGCCTATTTCATTATTGGCATGCATTAAACTTACCAAAGTAGGTGTTCCATCGCTCAGTAATCTTTCAAGGTCTTGCATATCAACTTGACCAAGTTCATCGAGCTTAACCAATTCAATTTTCACGTGATCGGCACAAGCATTTGCCGTATGCAATACAGCATGATGTTCAATAGCAGACGTTATTATACGCTCTACCTTCAAATCGTGAATAGCGCAGTGAATGGCCATATTGTCGGCCTCTGTACCACCCGAAGTAAAAATAATTTCCGCAGGTAGAATTTTAAACGTATCCGCTACTTGCTTTCGCACTTTTTCAATGGCAGCTTTTACCTTTCTTCCGAAACTATGAGTTGAAGAAGGGTTACCAAAAAACTCTGTCAAATAAGGCGTCATTGCCTCAAATACTTCTGGAGCTACTGGTGTTGTAGCTGCATTGTCCAAATAAATCATATTCAACTTAAAGTGCCATTTCGGCTTTTACTTTTTCAACCAATGTATTTGCTTCAGCTTGTGTTGCAGCTTCGGCGTACAAACGAATTATAGGCTCGGTATTGCTTTTTCTGCAATGTACCCATCCATTCTCAAAATCCAATTTCAGTCCATCAATCGTATTCAATTGAACGTTTTCGCTTTTAGAAAAAGTAACTTCTAAATTCTTAAGCAAGGCATCAACATCCATATTGGGTTGCAATGAAATTTTATCCTTTATCATCTCATAATGAGTTTGCTCTGCACGAATTTGACTCAATGGTTTGTTTGCCCTTGCCATGTAGCTCAATATCAAAGCTATACCGATCAAGGCATCGCGTCCGTAGTGTAAATCTGGAATGATGATTCCTCCATTACCTTCACCGCCAATTAGAGCATTGTTGGCCTTCATTGCTGTAACAACATTTACTTCGCCAACTGCTGCGGCATGATACTCAACCCCATGTTTTTTGCATACATCGCTCAATGCTCTTGAAGAAGACAAATTACTTACTGCAGCTCCTTTCTTATGTTGAAGCATATAATCTGCAATGCTTACTAAAGTGTATTCTTCACCAATCGGATTTCCATTCTCATCAACCAAAGAAAGTCGGTCTACATCAGGATCAACAGCTATACCTAGTTGAGCTTTCTCCGTTTTCACACGGTCGCATAAATCAACAATGTTGTGATTCAATGGCTCGGGATTATGAGCAAATTCTCCCGTCATTTCACCGTTGATCAAAACAACATCTTCTACCCCTAATTGTTTCAACAATACAGGCAAACTCATTGCTGCAGTAGAATTGATGCAATCAACAACCACTTTGTATTTTTTAGATGCAATCGATTTGGCATCAACCAAGTCGTGCGCTAAAATGCTTTTGCAATGAGTTTCTACTGTGTTTTTAACTTCAATTACAGAACCAATTCCATCAATTTCGGTATACAGCAAACTTGGTTCATCGGCTAATTTTAGAATTAACGAACCCTCCTCAGCGTTTACAAATTCGCCTTTATGATTGAGTAGTTTTAGGGCATTCCATTCTTTTGGGTTGTGGCTTGCTGTTAATATTATTCCGCCGTCAACATTTTCGTTATCAAGAATATACATCTCTATAGTTGGAGTTGTAGTATAATCCAATAAATGCACATTGATACCACAAGCACATAAAGTTCCTTGTACAATACTTTGAAGCATTTCTCCAGACAAACGACCATCACGTCCTAATGCAACGGTAGGTTTTTTAGCTTTCGATTGTTGTTTGATAAATTCAGCATACCCTGTAGCAAATGCCACAGCGTCTTTTGGAGTTAAATTATTTCCTGCTTCTGCTCCTATTGTTCCTCTGAAACCAGAGATCGATTTAATGAGTGCCATAGAAGGGCAAAATTATAATTAATGATTACTTGAGAACAAGCTAAATATGGTAGTTTTGCACACATATTATTTATTCATGCTAAATACGCTCACGAACATACCGCAACGTCCTACCAAACCTCGAAATAGTGGACTAACTATGGTGATGGATAAAGGATTAAGTTTAAGACAAGCTCAAGATTTTGTTGAAAGCGCTAGTCACTTATGCGACATTGTTAAACTTGGTTTTGGAACTTCTATTGTAAGTACCAATGTAAAAGAGAAAGTGGAATTGTATTCCGCAGCAGGATTGGATGTATATGTTGGCGGTACTTTGTTTGAAGCCTTCATAGCAAGAAACCAATTTCAGGAATATGTAGATTTCGTAAAATCAATTGGCGTAAATACTGTAGAAGTTTCCGACGGTTCGATTGAACTAAGTGCAGAGCAAAAATGCTTGTACATCAAAGAGTTATCTCTAGAATTTAAAGTACTTTCTGAAGTAGGAAGTAAAGAAGAAGGCATTTTAATTAGTCCTGGAAAATGGATTAAAATGATGCGCGATGAATTGGATGCTGGTGCATGGAAAGTAATAGCTGAAGCAAGAGAAAGCGGTACGGTTGGTATTTACAGACCCAACGGAAAAGCTCACACGGCTTTGGTAAATAAAATTACAGCTAAAATTGCCCCGGAAGACATCCTTTGGGAAGCACCTAAAAAAGCACAACAAATTTGGTTTATCAAACAGTTTGGATGCAATGTAAACCTTGGTAATATTGCTCCTGAAGAAGTAATACCTTTAGAAACATTAAGATTAGGCCTTAGAGGCGATACCTTTTTCGACTTTTTGCCAACAGGCATGGCCACAAAAAAAACACACGAATGAAAAGCATCAGCAGCACAGAACTAAAAAGCTGGATTGACAGCAAAAAAGATTTTCAACTTATTGATGTTCGCGAAAGCGATGAATTAGAAATTTGTAGCCTTTCACAGGCACATCATATTGCATTGGGTACAGTACCTCAGCATTTAGATGCAATAGCAACCGACAAACCTGTTGTTTTCATGTGCCGTTCAGGCAAGCGCTCATCGAATGCTTTGTTTTTTGCCCAAGAGCAAATTCAAAACGGTGATTTTTACAATCTAGATGGCGGTATTTTAGGCTGGATATCGAGTGTTGATAGCAGCATGACGCCTTACTAAACACCTATGCGCGATAAAATATTTATAGCTCTTAAAGGGCTAGCTATGGGCATGGCCGAGGTTGTTCCTGGAGTTTCTGGTGGCACTATTGCTTTTATCAGTGGTATTTACCCAACACTAATGGAGTCTATAAGCTCGCTTAAACCTTCATTGATTGGCTTATTATTCAAAGGTCAGTTCAAGGAGTTTTCCAAACAACTCAATCTTGCCTTTTTGATTCCTTTAGGAGCAGGAATGGTAATTGGTTTGGTAACCGGTGTTTTGTTTATTTCTTATTTATTAGAGCACTTCCCTCTCCCATTATGGGCCTTCTTTTTTGGACTTATTTTAGCTTCGGCTTTGTATGTTTTCAAGCAAATTAAAGCCTTTAGCCTAACCACTGTTGTTCTTACTATAGTTGCAACGGCATTGGCTTACTACGTTACTATTGCCAATCCTCTTGGCGGAAGCACAAGTTTAGTTTTGGTGTTTTTTAGTGGTGTAATTGCTATTTCGGCGATGGTACTGCCTGGTCTTTCAGGATCCTTCATACTCTTATTGTTGGGTATGTACTCTGTAGTTTTGCCTACAGTTAAGAGCTTGCTTAAATCGCCTGAGTTGGATGCATTTATACTTGTTTCTGTTTTTGCTACAGGATGTCTTATAGGTCTAATTTCATTCGCTAGATTGATGTCTTACGCGTTCAAAAAACAACCCAACAATACTTTGGCCGTTTTGCTGGGTTTTATGATTGGGTCGTTGAACAAAGTTTGGCCTTGGCAAGAAGTAACCAACACCAGAATTAACTCTGGAGGAGAAACGGTTGTTTTTACATCAAAAAGTGTTTTGCCAAATGTATTTTCACAATTAGAGAATAATTTCTTGTACGGCAACAATCCTCAAATTGCTACTGTAATTGTATGCATGGTATTAGGTTTTGCTTTGGTGTTTTTACTCGACAAGTTTGGCTCAAAAGCTGAAACAAAATGAAACTAGGTTTATTAGGTCGCACACTCAGTCATAGTTTTAGTAGAACCTATTTTACGGACAAATTCAAGAAACTAAACCTTGAAAGCTTCACTTACGACAACTATGAATTGGACACTGAGGCTGATGTAAAAGTCTTCAAGTCAGGTGATTCATTAAATCTTAACGGATTCAACGTTACCATTCCTTATAAGGAAACTGTTTTCAATTTATGCGATGAATTGAGCCCGGAAGCCAAAGCAATTGGAGCTGTTAATTGTGTGAAGGTGGTGGATGGCAAATGGCATGGGTACAATACCGATTCCATTGGTTTTTTAAAATCGATAGCTCCATTTTTAGAACCACAGCACAACAACGCGCTTATTTTTGGAACTGGAGGCGCTAGCAAAGCCATTCAATACGCTCTTACCTCAAAAGGCATCAAAACATTTGTAGTTGGGAGAACCTCGGGCGATTTAATGCTCAACGAAATACAACCAGTGCATGTTGAGCATTGCAAACTATTGGTAAACTGCACTCCGGTTGGGATGCACCCAAAAATTGATGAAACCCTCCCACTTCCGTTCGAAGTTATGAACGAGGATTATTTGGCCGTTGATTTGATATACAATCCAGAAAAAACGCAATTCTTACAATTGGCGGAACAACAATCAGCATGCATTGTTAATGGCAAAGCCATGTTGCATTTTCAAGCAGAAGCTTCGTGGGATATTTGGAACACCTCAAAATGAACGCAGTAACCATTGATGTAGCTTATGACACTATTAGAATTCATTGAATCTCTTAACGAGCGCAAGCAGTACGATTTAGCGTTGGAATTTTGTGACAGAACTTTAGCAATATGGAATGAATACGCCAATTCACATGCTTTAGAATACACCGATACAGTAGTTGGAACAAAGCATACAGTTAAAAGCGATATCCTTACTCGCGCTTTGATGGTTGTAAAAAATGAATTGGATGTTCCCAAGTCACAAACGCATGAAATAGTGTTAATTCGACAAGAATTAAGCGACCCTATAGTTGCATTACAAGATCTTGATTGGGAGTTACCCAAACCAGTTGAAATGAGTTTCTACGCTATCCGTAATCTAATAGATAGAATAGATGGACAAGAAACGACGGTATTCAATGAACCGCAATTATTTGTAGTGGTCAACCAAGCTATTGAAGCTCTAATGCTTATCAACGCAATAAACGAAACAGAAATTTCTGAAATTTTTGAGAAATACGCCGTTAAATAACCCACATTCAAACATCAAATTGAAGGCTTAAACTCTTGGGTTATTAGGAATATGTAAATTACAAGTAAAATTTACCACTAATGGCTACCAAAACTGTTGATGAATACATCGAAAATCAATCGAATTGGAATAAAGAACTACTCATTTTAAGAGATATTTTAAGTTCTATAAATCTTGAAGAAAGCATCAAATGGGGAGCCCCAACCTATAGTTACAAAGGACAAAACATTGTTGGAATTGCCGCTTTCAAAAACTACTTCGGACTTTGGTTCTTTCAGGGTGCATTAATTAACGATACTCACAAAGTATTGATAAATGCTCAAGAAGAAAAAACTAAAGCCATGCGCCAATTGCGATTTAACTCGGTTGATGAAGTTGACGCAAAAATCATCATCAACTATGTAACACAAGCCATGAAAATGGTAGACGATGGAGTAAAAATAATGCCAGAGAAAAAAGCTTTAGAAATTCCAATTATGTTGGAAAAAATGTTGGAAAACCTGCCCGACTTGGCTAAGAATTTCAATGCAATGGGATTGACTAAACAACGTGAGTTCTGCGATTACATAAACGAAGCCAAGCAACAAGCTACTAAAGAACGTAGGCTCGATAAAGTTTTAGAACACATTGAAAACAATAAAGGGCTAAACGAGAAATACCGTTAAACAGAACATTCATTTACAAAACACAAATCATGTACAGAACAGAAATGATCAGCAATAAAGGCTTCGTTCCGATGCTTTTACTTTGTTTTTTCTTTGGCTACTTAGGCATTCATCGTTTTTATGCCGGAAAACCGCTCACTGGAATATTAATGTTAATTACCCTTGGTGGATTTGGTGTTTGGACCATCATCGATTTTATCATGATTGCTCTTGGCAATTTCACCGACGGCAACGGTTTGAAAATTAAAAACTAAGTCTACTTAAACGCATCGGTTACAACCTTACCTCGCCAAGATTTTGGTGGTTTTACACCTAATATTTTGGCTATGGTTGTCCCCGTGTCATAGGTAATAATGGCGTCCGATATTTCGTGGTTCTCTTTGATTTTTCTTCCCCAAATAATCCACGGAATTTCCATTTCTCGTAATGATTTACCTCCATGCCCCTTGCCAACACCACCATGATCGGCAGTAAATACAATGATGTAATCTTTTAAAACTCCTTCTTGTTCTAATTGCTCCATGAATGAACCTAAAAGCGCATCAATTTCTTCTAATGCCGTGTAATATTCAGGGGTGTCGTGTCCTATCACATGACCTGTATGGTCAGGTTCGTCCAAATGAATGAATGTAAAAACAGGCGATTCATCCACAATGAACCGTATCGATTTAGCAATGGTTGACGAATCGGTTTCTGGGTTAGAATATTTATCCAAAATGGATTTTTCAATCAAATGAGAAATGCCACCCCAAGTATAAATTGCTCCTTTTATAGCTTTTGGCTTTTGTTGCTCTAATACAGTAAATATGGTCGGATAAATTTCTTCCTCTCCTTTTACTATTGGTTTAATTTCTGGCGTTTTGCTTCCCCATTTAGTGAATCCATGCAATTCTGGCGGGCTACCAGTTAAAATAGAGGCCCAATTCACAGCACTTGATGAAGGCAGTACACATCGAGCTTTAAGGCTGTAACTTCCTTCTTTCATCAAACGTCTTATGTTAGGAATTTCTGCTTTTTCGAAGGCATAAGCCCCCAAGCCGTCAACGCCAATAAGAATTACTTTTTTTTGTCCCATTAGCAAACTTGTGCCAATGATCAAGCTTAGAATTAAAGCCAGTTTTAACTTCATAAAGATTATCAATGAATGTCCAAATAAAGCAAGATTTTGATGCATTAAAATTATTGTTTGTTCAATTGATGTCTAGAATCTATAAGTGAGGTAACAAAAACTACGAGCCGATAAGGAAACATTTGACTTGTTGAATGAAGACAACTTATTTGAACCTACAAAATATTCAATCTTTTGAACGGGCGATTCATTATTCCTTGGTGATTCATCTTCTGGAGTCCCTCCTATTGTAATAAAATTAACTTCTAATTTCAGAGATATTCTTTGGCTTAGAGCTACGTTTACACCCGTTTTCATTAATGCACCTGTTGGATTAATAGAATGTCGTTTGTATTCTCTATAATCTGTAAAATAAACCGACGGTATTTGAATATATCCTTCTTCGGTTTGTGAGCCAATTATCAATCCAAGCCCTACATAAAACAGACCATCCCTTCTTTGGTAAACAATAGAGGGCTTAAAAGCAAAACCCTTCATTCTGTAATCGGTAAAACCATTTTCTAAATCACCCACTTGAATGTTGTTGTATTCAATAGCCAGTGCAGTATAAAAATTGTTTGAAAACTGATAGTGTATTTCTGCTGATGGTCTGATTACATTGCTTTGTCCGTGGCTATTGAAATTTGACACTATCGGTGTGAAAAAAGCCCCAAAAGCATCTACTCCAATAGAAATATCACTCAATCTAGTTACACCATCTTCTTGCGACAAAAGTGGTTTTGAAATCAAAAGGATAAAAAAACTAATAATAAATAGTGATCTCATATTCAGTTTTATCAAATGAAGCATCGGTTGAAAATGTAGATTGTGTAAGGTTTTCATTGCTTATTTTCATACAATAAGAACCATTTAAATAGTCTAAATCACGGAGATAAGATATGGAGATAGTATCTATTTCATTTTCCGTACTATCGTTGATATACTTTGTGAAAATATAAGTTACACTGTCCGAATTTAGATTCAGGTACAATCTCCTATTTGGATTGAAGTTCAAATCGGTATCCATAGTAATCTCTCTAACAGATTCAAACCTTGGCAACATTTGCTGTCCTGAAAATGAATCAACAAAACGAACAAAAATACTGGGTTCTATTTCTTCACACCGCTCACAGGAACTGCTATTGAAGAGGATTAATCCAGCTGCACAAAACCAAAAAAATAATAATTGTTTCATTGAAAAGCTTTTTAGAAATTCTTAATTTGTATTAAAGACAATAATAGTAATTTAACCTACCTAAAACTTACGTTCAACCTCCATAATTTCATTATGCATAAACTTACAGCCCTTTTAGCTTTAATATTATCATTTACATCGTATTCTCAATCTCCTGAAGGCACTTGGTATGGAGAATTGAATGTTTATGGCAACAAACTTCCCTTGGAAGTGAAAATTGAAGGACAGAAGAAGAATTGGACAGGTGAATTTCTTTCTCCCAACCAAAGTGATAAAGCAACCTCTTTAACCAACATCACCTTCAAAAAGAAGATGCTCGCATTTGAAACAGAAACAGGTGGTGCTACTTATTTAGGCAAAGTAAGCGAGGCTGAAATCAATGGGCAATTTACTCAAAACGGTTTGAGCTTTCCATTGATACTAACTAAGAAAAAACCAAAATCAACGCGACCACAAACTCCCAAAAAACCATTTGATTACCATTCTGAAGATATAGAGTTCGAAAACAATAAAGCAGAAATTACTTTAAAAGGAACCTTTACTCGTCCCAAAAATGAAGGCAAATACCCCGTAGTGGTATTGATTTCGGGTTCAGGACCTCAGGATAGAAATTCCAACATATTAGGACATAAATCCTTTATGGTTATTGCAGATGTGTTAAGTAATAATGGCATAGCTGTACTTCGATTTGATGATAGAGGAACTGCTGAATCAGAAGGCGATTTCTCATTGGCTACTTCTTACGATTTTGCTGAAGATGTAAAATCGGCCATTGACTATTTGCGTACTCGACCGGACATTGATACATCAAAAATGGGTTTGATCGGACATAGCGAAGGGGGTGCAATAGCTCCATTAGTAGCTTCTACCCGACCAGATGTTGCTTTCATTATATTGATGGCAGGAACTGGAGTAACAGGTGCAGAAGTACTCCTAAAGCAGCAAGAATTGATTTTGAGTAAATCGGGTATTTCAGAAGCCGATTTGAAATCATTAAAAACCATCAATACCGGAGCTTACACCATAGTTAAAGACGCTAAAGATCTAAAAGAGCAAAAGGAAAAGCTAACTGAATATTTCTTAAAAGAATACCCCAATTACCCAACTATACTGATGGGCGGAAACATGTCAAATGAACAATTCGCTAAAACTCAAACCAATGCCATCAGTTCGATATGGATGAGAACATTCTTACTATTCGATCCATCACAAGCATTAGAAACCATTCAATGCCCAGTATTGGCAATCAATGGCACGCATGATTTGCAAGTTGATGCCGATCAAAACCTTACAGCCATTGAAAAAGCCTTAAATAACGCCAACAATCCATCTGTTATTATCAAACGTTTTGAAGGTTTAAATCACTTATTTCAGGAATCGGAAACAGGGCTTCCTAATGATTACGGTAAAATTGAGCAAACCATCTCATCCGAAGTTCTTACAACCATGAAGGACTGGATTTTGAAAACGACGAAGTAAGTCTCGATTATTACAATTCAGACGGCATAAAAAAACCTAATTCGGGATAATTTACGGTTCTCAAAATATCAGCGTTATTGGCACTTTTGTTTTTCCCGGTTATTTTAGAAACGGCATGAGCCTTTAAATTTTGTTTTCGTGCTTCAATAGCCAATGCATCTAAAGTGTTTTTATCGTTTCCCTGACTCAAAAATCGACCTATATCCATAGAATTTCCTAGAACAAGTGGCATTCTAGCTTCTTTATTTTTAGGGTTATTGTGCACCAATTTGGCTTTGTCATTGCCTTTGGTAGTGATGATAGAAAAACTGCTTTGTTCTTCGTTATTGATGGGATTGGTCCATGCGTCGTACAAACACGCTACAGCTATTTGCTCTCCATCTTCACGATAAAATCTGTACGGATACACGCCATTTCCAGAATGATGATGTTCGTAATAACCTTCTAACAACAAAACGCATCTACCCGTGGTTATTGAATTTTTAAACGATGCTTTTTCAAAGACACTTTCAGCACGAGCATTGATTGTTTTATTCGCAATAGCATTGGCTTCGGTGGAATTGTTTATCCAATTTGGAATAAGACCCCAAGATTTGTAAGACAAATTGAAATCTTGATCAACCAATAATACTTTAGGATGATCGAAACCGCTAACATGATAATACGGAGTATACAACTCTGCCATAAAAGCAAATTGCTTCCCCAGATCTAAGGGCAAATTGGGATCAAAATCGTAATACTTCTTAAACGAAGGTTTTTTAGTTTGTATTTGAGCGTGAAAACACATAAATGTTACTTCTGCTCTAATTTACATGGATTTTTTATTGGATCAACATCCAACTTGTATTAGCTCAACTTTAGCGCTATTGACTTAAATGCAGCACCATCAGTCATCTCACATCCAGCCATTATCAATTTATAGACCTCGTTTACAGCTGCTCCTTCAAAGTCTTTGCTACTATACTGTACCACCAAACGTTTAAAATCAAGCTCAAATACGATGTCTTCATCACTTAATTGATTCAGCGGTAACCCTTCGTATGTATCGTTAGCATGAACGACCATAAGTTGAATGCTTTTGTGACCAAGTTTGAAAAAATAGAGTGCTTTATCTTCTCTTTTGGTTAAATATTCTGCTTTTTGTAGCACATTGGTCCATACCCAATCGCTAAAAGCAGCAACAATTCCATCGGCTTTTTGTTCATCGTCACGTTTCATGGCTATCCATTCGTCTTTGTCTATTTCGAAACTCGCTAAAAACAATTTGAACTCTTTTTCTAATAATTCCAACGCTTTTATTGGGAGTAATGGATATTGTGCCATGCTACTTGCTTTTTGATGCTAACTTTGCGCAAATCTACAGCACTTATTATGGAATTAGGTAAAATGCAAACACTTTTAGCCAACCGCGTGATGGAGCAAGGCTTTTACTTAAAAGATAAAGACGGAAACGAAGTTTTGCTTCCCAATAAATACGTTCCAGAAGGATTTGATGTTGATCAAGAATTGGATGTTTTTGTATATCTCGATTCAATGCAACGCATTGTTGCTACTACAACCAAACCTTTAATGGAAGTAGATACTTTCGAATTTTTGGAAGTAAAGCAAATTTCAAAAGCAGGTTATTTCTTAGACCTCGGAATCGATAAGGAATTGTTTCTTCCATTTAGAGAGGCTTTATGGGAATATGAGGTTAACGAAATAATTTTGGTAAGAATGCTCTTGGATCCTGTTACCAATCGCCTAATGGCAAGCGCTAGAATCAATAAATATTTAAGCACCGAAAAACACACCTACAAAGCAGGAGACAAAGTTGAAATCATGATTTTTGACGAACACAGTCTTGGTCTTAATTGCTTGGTAGACAAATCATTTACAGGTGTATTGTACGAAAACGAAATTTTTGAAGACCTACGCATTGGCGATAAAAAGTCTGGTTTTATAAAACGAGTACGCGACGATGGCAAATTGGATTTATCGCTCCACCCATTTGGTTACCGTAAAGTAGAACTTGCAACAGACACGGTGCTAAAATACTTGAATGAAAATGAAGGTTGCATAGAGTTAACCGACAAAAGCAAACCTGAAGAAATATACGAAGCCCTTAAAATGAGCAAAAAAGTCTTCAAAAAGGCGTTGGGCGATTTGTACAAACAAAAAATGGTTGTATTAGATACCGAATTCACTAAAACTGTATTAAGAGCAGAGCGCGACGCTAAGTAAGCAATTGATACTTTCTAAAATATTGAACATAAAAAAAGGCCTAAGCGGCCTTTTTTATTGATTCTTCTTCTGGATGATCTCCAAACTTTTTATTGATTCTATCGTAATATCGAGCAGGGCTACCAAATAATATTTTAAAAGCTGCTTTGAAGCTACGGCAATGGTATAAATCAACCACGACTTCTTTCCATGCATGGAATACCAATACAACAGGATTGTATGAGTTTATTGGTGTGGTGATACCATATACAGGCTTTTCATCTTCTTCAATAAATGTTCCGAAAATACGGTCCCAAAAAATGAAAGTAGAACCATAGTTCTTGTCCATATACTGTGGGTTGGTAGAGTGGTGAACTCTATGGTGAGATGGTGTTGTAAATATATACTCAATAGGTTTTGGCAGTTTTCTAATAAACTCCGTATGAATCCAGAACTGGTACAAAACTTCTATTTGGTGAATGATGAAAAACACAAACGGATCGAAGCCCATCATTACTACAGGCAAAAAGAAAATAATCTTTAAGTTTTGAGTCCAAGACAAACGGAAAGAAACCGCTAGATTGTAATATTTAGAATTGTGATGTACTACATGCGTACTCCACCAAAAACGTTGTTCGTGAGCGATACGGTGCGCCCAATAGCGACAAAAATCCAATACAAAAAGACATATAACATAACTCCACCAAGTATGAGGAATTCTGAATGGGCTTAGGTTATAAAAGAATACGATGGTAGCAAACACTCCTACCTTCATGAAGACATTCAAAATCAAATTGATAATCCCTATCGAAGCCGAAGCCATGAAGTCCTTACCATTGTACAAATCTTTCTTCTTGCGTTCACTAAAAATAAACTCAAGCAAAACCAACGCAAACATGACTGGCGCTGCGTAAATAATTACTTTATTAAAATCAAGATTTTGAATATCCTGAACTGTAATGATGTCTTTCATAAATAAAACCTAAAAGGCATTGAGCTGCAAAAGTACCTAAAAAGTATCTTTCTAACCTTAATCTAAGTCTGAAACAGAGGATTCCTAATGTAATCTGTTTTTCTAATGGAAAATAGCTTGTTGTTTCAAATTAATCTTCCCCTCTTTTTTCGGGATCGTACGGTACAAAAAAGGCTACCCACATAGCTCTAGCCCATACATACACCATAGGGAACAATAATATTAATACAACAATCAGTGCGCCTAAAATTGCATACCAAGAAAGATCTGGCCACACAAAATGACGCAATAATGCACCTATAACCACTACTGCAGTTCCAATCGCAACGGTTAACATATAACTTACGTAAGAACTTCCAAAAAAGAATCCTGGCTCGCGAGAAAACCTTAAACCACAGTGAGAGCACGTCCTGTTTGTTTCGCCTAATTTTTTAAGATTATAGGGATGGTAATTCAATAACTTTCCTTGATGGCATCGAGCACACGACAAGGTAAAAGTCGCCTTTAAAATTCTCGCAATTTTCATGTTCGAAATTAACCCAATTAGCCTAAAAGGCAAGCAACTTAGGTTACAAAAATGGGCGATTGGTCAAGAAAATCGACTCAACATAAATATCTACAACAGAAGTTATATTTTTAATGGCTTAGTCAATAGTTTTTTATCAAAAGGAATAAATCTATCAACATGAATAAAAAAGAAATTGCCATCAATTTTCTAAAATTAGCTGGACTGGGCGACGTTAAAAAAGGGTTCGATAATTACGTTTCTAAGAACTTCAAGCACCATAACCAATATTTTGAAGGCGACCGCCAATCGTTGTTAAACGCAATGGAGGATGCCCACAAAACGGCTCCAAACACAGCAATAGAAATAAAACAGTGTTTTGAAGAGGGCAATTCTGTCATTACACACTCATTGATTTGCAAAAACAACATGGACATTGCAGTGGTGCATATTTTCAGAATTGAAAATGGAACAATTGAAGAATTGTGGGATATAGGGCAAATTATCGACAAGAAATCCCCGAATAAGAATGGTTTGTTTTAATATTTAATTACTACATTTCCAACAAACAGCACAATAACAACTACAAATATGCATGTCAATACTACGAACACTCTTTTCAAGTTTATTGTTTTACTCATCAGCCTTACCTTCCTCTCGAGTTCTTGTGAAAAAGATACTAAGGACGAAGAAAAACCAGCTGTAGTTGCTGATTTTAGGGATAGTATAATAGGCACCTATACATGCATTGAGACATATTATGGCCCAATTCAAAACGAAAACAATCAAATAGTTTGGGAATTAGATACAGTTTCAACCGATACACAAGTACAAATTGAAATTCATTCTGATAGCACCTCTATAATTGTTAGTTCAGAATCGTTTAGTTTTGTTGCTCCATACGAAAGCAATGGAAAATATACTTGCTACAAATGTGGTGGACCACCTGATTACGCTCAATTTTTTCAATCTGATAGTATTCATGTACACCGCAAAATAGGAGCTCCAGCACAAAGGAATTACTATGGATTCAAGAATCCATAATTTATTACTGCTAGGCCCTACCCATCGCTTGTAAATTGTCTTTATTTTGTTTTAGTATTTTGAAACCATCAATTTGAAAACACTATGAACACTGAAGTAGATGATTTTTTGAGGCAAGAAAAAAAATGGCAAGCCGAGCTAGCATTGCTTCGCGAAATCATACTGGAGTGCGATTTAACAGAGGATTTTAAATGGATGCACCCTTGTTACACCCTCAACAGTAAAAACATCTTACTAATTCATGGTTTCAAAGAATACTGTGCGGTCTTGTTCAATAAAGGCGCTCTATTATCTGATCCTCACAACATTTTGGTTCAACAAACCAAAAACACTCAATCGGCACGGCAAATTCGATTCTCGGATATTTCTGAAATAGAAGATCTTAGGCCCATCATTAAAGATTATATATTGGCTGCCATCGAAGTAGAAAAATCGGGATTAAAAGTTGAAAAAAAATCAACTTCAGATTATGAAGTACCTATAGAACTCATTCAAAAATTTGAAGGGAATCCTGATTTCGAAAAAGCTTTTTCAAACCTTACTCCTGGCCGACAACGGGGTTATCTATTGCATTTTACCCAACCAAAACAATCGAAAACCAAATTGTCAAGAATTGAAAACAGCATCGATAAAATTATGAAGGGCTATGGATTCAACGACTGTACCTGTGGATTATCCAAACGCATGCCTAATTGCGATGGTTCTCACAAACAACTCACACAATAAAAGGACAGTTCGTTAACGTCTACCGCCCGAATAAGTCATGGCTTCACCTTTCCCAAAACTATAGCTAAAGCCTAAAGTAATAAAGCGGCCTCTTTTTTGATTGCTGTACACATAAAAATCATCTTGGTCTACTACGCTCTCTCTAATTCGTGATGCAAACACATCGCGTACACTAAAGTTAACAACAGCTTTTCCTTTCCAAATCTTCTTTCTAACCCCTAGATCGGCAAAAGCAAAACCAGATACTTGTCCTTGTACCGTTTTGACTGAAGAACGATAGTTTGGTGTTATTTCAAAATCATAGTCGTTTGGCAATTTGAATTTCCCTGTAAACTTCATCGACCACTGATTGCCACTGAAATCGAAATTTTGAGCCAAATACACTCCCTCTCTTACAAAGTAACCGTAGTTGAAATCGCCCGTAATGGTTATTTTTTTGGTGGCATTGTATTTCCCATTGATTTCCAAACCTGTTTTCTTATTACTTCCTACGTTGATGGGCATTGTAATATTGACATCGTTCTCGAAAATTGAAACACGTTCCATCACATTGGTTGTGTACAAATGATAAATGCTGGTATTCAATGATAGTTTTTTCATTAAAAAGATACCCGTCACTTCATACGAGTCGGCATATTCTGGCAACAAATCAGGATTACCTTTTCTAATGTTGTAGTTGTTTCTAATATTGAAAAATGGATTTAAGTCCCACAATCGAGGGCGGAAAATACGCTTACTATACCCCGCTTGCAGTGAGGCCATTTTAGATATTTTAAATGACGTATGCACCGAAGGAAAAAGATTGGTGTAATTCTGAGTGTTTTCTTCGTTAGTGGTGCTCAATAATGTTTTCAAATCTGTGTTTTCTAAACGAAAGCCTACTTTAACGCCCCACTTAGCTCCTTCAAAAGAACCCGTACCATATACTCCCAATACTTTTTGATTATACTCAAAGTTATTCGCCAAATTAGAATCTATAACTTCCTGACCACCAACAACATCAAACACCGCGTAATCGTTTCCAACATCGTTTATTTCATATAGTGCACCCGATTCTATAGTCACTTTTTCTGACAACGGATTGGTGTAATCTAGTTTGAACGTGTAATCGGATTGATAAAAATTGGTTCGAGTAAGTTGCTGTGTATTGCTTTCACCACTGCTAAATGTATTGTTGAATTCAGAAGATAAATCTTTCCCAAAAAAGCTGCCTAAAGTGCTAAAGAGCAATACATGATCTTTGTTGTTCTGGAATTGTTTTTTGTACTGTAAATCGTACTTGTACTTCGGGTTTGTTGCATCGGTTTCTTCCTTTCTTTGGTATACCGATGAGATAGTCCCCAAACTATCGTACAAAATGAAATCGGTTGTAGACGGCTGTGTTTCTATTTCGTACGCATAGTTTCCAGAGAGAGTAATGGCATTGAATTCGTTTATATAGTAATCGGTACCTAAAGTTATGTTGTAGAAATTTTCATTTCGATAATTCTCACCCTCGCTCTCAATTTTGGTGTTGTTTACCTTATTGATATTTTCACTTATAGAATAACTAGGCTGAGATCGATACCCCAAGCCAAACTGACTAAAAAAATTGAATTTTTCGGTACGATAATTTACACTTCCTCCCAAACTATGGTTGTTGGGTATACCCGTATTGAAAGACATAGAGCCATTGAATCCTTTTTTGTCTTCCTTTTTAAGAATGATGTTGATAATACCAGACGAGCCTTCGGCTTCGTATTTGGCCGATGGATTGGTAATAACCTCCACACTTTCTATCATGTCGGCGGTTATACTGCCCAGCGCATTGCTTTGTTCATCGGCTAATACAGAAGGCTTTCCATTGATCAAAATCTGAACACCTGCATTGCCTCTAAGCGTAACAGTTCCTTCAATATCTACATTAACCGATGGTACATTATTTAAGACTTCCATAGCTCCCATACCGGTACTGCTGATGTCTTTCCCAACATTAAAAACACGTTTATCCAACTTGAATTCAACCGTCGATTTTTCGGCTACGACAGAAACTTCATTTAAGGTTTGTGAATTTTGCGCTAGAAAAATATCACCAAAATTTATGTCGGAATTATTTAATTCAAATTCTTTGATGGATTTCTTTTCATAGCCCATAAAACTGAACTCAATGTAAACGTCGTTTGTTTGACTTTTTATTGAGAATGAGCCATCATCGGTTGTTGTAGTACCATTCAATATTTTATTGGTCTCATTCGAAAAGACTACAATGGTAGCATACGGAATTGCTTGTTTTGAAACAGCATCTTTCAGCGTTCCAGAAAAAACAAATGAATTGTTTTGAGCTTGAGAAATACCAGTAAATGATATCAAAAAGGAAACGAAAAAACAAACCTTAAGTGTGCGCAGCATTAAAATATATTTAAAGAACTGCAAAAAAGTAAAGAAATACGGGTTTTACACCTACTTACCTAAAGATTTTCGTCCGTTTTTACCATACTTAAACAATTAATGAATTTTTAAGTAATCTAAGTCTGTTTTAAAGCTTCAATAGAGCCAACCAATAAGAAATCCAGAAGCGTTAACTACTTCTAAACAAAACCATTAGAAACAAAAAACCCCGATAAATCGGGGCCTTCGTGTTCATTGAGCGGAGAGAGGGGGATTCGAACCCCCGGTACCATTTCTAGCACGCATGTTTAGCAAACATGTGGTTTCAGCCACTCACCCATCTCTCCAATGGGAGCGCAAATATATACATTGAATTCAACTTTGCAAACCTCTTTCTATTTTTTTTCAATTTCATTTTGGAATGCCTATTTTCGTCGTAGAATTATACCGATTATGAAAGACGTTTATATTGTATCGGCAGTGCGTACACCAATGGGATCTTTTCTTGGATCACTTGCTAATGTACCTGCTACTACTCTAGGATCTGTAGCCATTAAAGGTGCTATAGACAAAATCAACCTTGCTCCTTCTGAAGTTGAAGAAGTGTTTATGGGTAATGTATTGCAAGCCAATGTTGGTCAAGCTCCTGCTCGTCAGGCTGCAATTTTTGCTGGTTTACCAGATACAGTACCAAGTACTACAGTAAACAAAGTTTGTGCTTCGGGTATGAAAGCGCTTATGTTGGGTGCTACTTCTATAGGTGCAGGTCTTAATGACGTTGTAGTTGTAGGTGGTATGGAAAACATGAGCAGTGTACCTCACTACATTACCAACAGTCGTAGCGGAACCAAATTTGGTGACGGTAAAATGGTTGATGGTTTAATCAACGACGGTCTTACAGATGTGTACAACAAAACTGTAATGGGTGTTTGTGCTGAAACTTGTGCTGAAGAATATAAGTTTACTAGAGAAGAGCAAGATGCTTTTGCTGTAGAATCTTATGAAAGATCTGCTAAGGCATGGAAAGACGGTAAATTTTCTGAAGAAATTGTACCAGTAGCTATTCCACAACGCAAAGGAGATCCTATCATGTTTGCTGAAGATGAGGAATACAAAAACGTGAAGATGGATAAAATATCTTCTTTGCGTCCTGTTTTCAAAAAAGATGGAACTGTTACAGCTGCCAATGCTTCTACATTAAACGATGGTGCTTCTGCATTAGTTTTGATGAGCAAAGAAAAAATGGAAGCTCTTGGACTAAAGCCTTTGGCAAAAGTTAGAGGTTTTGCTGATGCTGCTCAAGCTCCAGAATGGTTTACTACTTCTCCAGCAAAAGCAATTCCAAAAGCATTGGATAATGCAGGTTTGAAAATTGACGATGTTGATTTCTACGAGTTCAATGAAGCATTTGCTGTAGTTGGATTGGCTAACTGCAAATTACTAGGTATTGATGGTGCTAAAGTAAACGTTAACGGTGGTGCAGTATCATTGGGTCACCCACTGGGTAACTCTGGTTCTAGAATCATTGTAACGCTTATAAACGTATTGAAACAAAACAAGGGCAAAATTGGTGCTGCTGCTATCTGTAATGGTGGCGGTGGAGCTTCTGCTGTTGTTATTGAAGCTTGCTAATACCACTTTAATTACTTTTTTAAAAGCACTGAGCAATCGGTGCTTTTTTTATGCCCTATTTTCTGATAGCAACATCAAAATATTGGGCAAAAAAAAAGCCCAACCGAAGTTGGACTTTTTACATAACTGAAAAAAATGTATAATTAAGCTACTTTTACGTTAACTGCATTTAAACCTTTTCTACCTTCAGAAACTTCGAATTCTACTGAATCACCTTCTCTAATTTGATCAACAAGACCAGAGATGTGAACAAAAAATTCTTCGTTTGAACCGTTTTCTATAATGAAACCAAAACCTTTTGCTTCATTAAAGAATTTTACTTTACCTTCTTTCATTTTATTAAAATATTACAGGTACAAAGGTACTCTTATTTATCACACCATGTAAACAAATGCAATAAATCGAACTTTTTTTATCGTTTACTATACCAAATGCTTACTGTCACTCTATCTAGGCATCATTCTTTTTTTTGTAAAATACACTCAATCAACTTTTTTGAAGCGCATTTTATGCTGATTGTTCCAGAATACTACCTCGTTTTCAGAATAATCGACAGCAAAAGCACCGCTATTCATTGCTTTTAGCAATTTGTCTTCTAAATTCATTGTAGAGCACATCATTTTGGTAGTTCCTGCATTTTGAAAAATCACAGCGTCTTCATAATACAAGACATTTCCCATTATGCTATTGCAAAACAATCTGCCTTTTACTTTTCCTTCTCTCAGATTGAATTCAAGTTGCGGCCGCTGATACTCTCCAGACAAATCCATATCATCGAACGATTGCAATACCCATATATCGTGTAGTGTATAGTGTTCAAGAAACCTTCCGCAACCTTCAAAGATTGGTGCATCCTGAAAAGTAAGCGTTATCTGATATGATTTTCCAAATTCTACCGTATCGCACTTCTTGTTTTCAGAAAGGGTAACGCTCCCTTCTCTCCCATTTTCTATTATCCGGTATTCTTTTGTGTTCACATCCTTTTCTATAGATTTTACTATTTCCCAGCGATTAACTGTTTCATTGTTTTTTCTATTAATACGTGTGACTTTACTATTGACAAAATCAACATTCAGTTTCCATTCATCATTCTTGGCCTCAAAACCATAGTTGCTTGTATGTTCTTTTTCAATTCGCGTACTTTTTTCATCCGTTATTACAGCCTGTTTTGTTTTACATCCTGCAAACGACAATGCGCAAAGAGCAATCAATAGAGTGTATTTCATATCACAATAGTATAATAGATTATAACACCAAACGTTTTCCTTTTCGTAATTATGCGGAATGAAATACGGTATCTGTCTTCAATCACTTATCCCGCAACGTTCGGAACCTAAAGAAAGTTCTGAAATGGTTAATCAATTGCTTTTTGGTGAGCATTATGAAATTCTTCATGTAGAAGAAAAATGGGTAAAGATTAGGACCGTACAAGACGCCTACGAAGGATACATTGACATCAAATGCCATTTTAGGCTTAGTGATGCCGAATTTGCTGAATGGAGCCAAGTTTCAAAAATAAGCATTCAAACTCTTCAATCTGTTAGCATCAACAACAACTCGCATTGGCTAAGTCCTGGGTGTATGTTGCCTCAAACCAGTTTGAATTGGCTTGCCCACGATTACAATTCGGTCAATTTAACTTGGGAAAATGCCGCCAAACAGTTTTTAAACACACCTTATCTATGGGGAGGCAAAAATCCATTTGGAATCGATTGCAGTGGTTTCACGCAATGCATTGCTTCTACTCAAAACATCAAAATAATGAGAGATGCATTTCAACAAGCAGAACAAGGAGAGCCTTACACTGAACAGTACGGTGCATTGGCTTTTTTCGTCAACGATAAAAACCGAGTAACCCATGTTGGTATCGTACTAAATGACTCAAAAATCATTCATGCTTCTGGAAAAGTAAGGATAGACGACCTTACAAAAGATGGAATAATACATAGCGAAACTAAAGCACTAACCCACAAACTATCCCACTTCAGATGCATAGGTTTATAATATTATCGATCCTAACTCTATTCACTTGCACTGTTTTTGGACAGCGTCATGAAATGTACAGCAAACGCATACATGCTACTGCATACTTAACTACTGGCGATAGTATTGTTGGTACCTTAAAACCAAAAGGCGAATACCTTAGATTCATAAAAGTAAAAACGAGTTCAGGAAAAAAAGTAAAAATCCCTCTGCAAAAAATCACACTCCTCAAACTCAATATTTTAAGGTACAGCCCTTTAGATATCCACGGGCGATTGCATTTATTAGAAGAAGTTGCTCATGGTGAATTGCAACTGTACGCTTACTTAAAGAAAAGCGATAACCGATCGAGAAAATACTTTTATCTAAGACGAGAAGGTGAAAAAGGACTCTTGATTGATGCTGATAACTTTCAAGCCGTTGCTAATAAATACTTGTTTAAAGACGACTATATAAAAGGCAAAATTGAAAGTGGCGAATGGGATTACAACGATATTGTAAAAGCATTTCGTGTCTATAATTATCGATCGAGCAAATAAAACAGACTTTCTGTCATTCAAATTGCCGTTAAACATGACATATAGTCATGTGAATGAAGGCTTTATCCATTTGGAAAACAAATTGTACTTCTGTTTGACGTATGGATATCAATAAATTCACAATAGACAGTAAAGCCATACTGGCAAATGCCCAGGAAATGGCCATAAAAAATGAAAACCCATCTGTAGAGGTGTGGCATTTGATTTATGGATTGTTAGCCAATAAAAACGAAATCACTCGTCACATTCTAGGCGATGCTTATGATAAAGTATTAGAAATGAGTTCGAAAGGACTTATTCAATTACCACGAAGCAAAACCAGCGACTTGCAATGGTCAAATGAAACTTCTAGAGCATTACAAAAAGCCATGACTTTACCCGATGATGATGGTCAAGTAGATGTCGAAGATATTTGGCTTGCCTTATTCGAATCATCATCAACGGCAAAAAATATGCTTACCGAATGCGGCATAAGCAAACAACATATTCTAGACAAAATTAAAATGATAAAACAAACTCAAAAAAAAGATAAAGCTGACGGAAAACTCGAAACTAAATGGTTGGACAGATTTGCACAAAATCTGAACGAAAAAGCCAATTCCGGCAAGCTCGATCCTGTAATTGGTCGTGATTCTGAAATCAGAAGAATCATACAAATACTATCGAGAAGAACTAAAAACAACCCTATACTAATAGGTGAGCCTGGTGTAGGTAAAACAGCTGTAGCTGAGGGTATTGCGCAAAGAATAGTAAAGGGAGACGTGCCCGAAAACTTAAAAACAAAACTTCTCTACTCACTCGATATGGGATCGTTGGTAGCTGGCGCTAAATACAAAGGCGAGTTCGAAGAGCGATTAAAAGAAGTGATCAAAGAAGTCATGGCTAGCGATGGAGAAATCTTGCTTTTCATTGATGAAATTCATTCGCTTGTTGGCGCCGGAGGTCAAGAAGGCGGAACCGATGCAGCCAACCTATTGAAACCTGCTTTAGCTCGAGGTGAACTTAGAACCATTGGAGCTACTACCCTAGCCGAATACCAAAAGTATTTCGAAAAGGACAAAGCTTTAGAAAGAAGATTTCAGAAAGTTTTAATTGACGAACCCGATAGAGAATCTGCTATTGCCATTCTTCGTGGTATAAAAGAACGATACGAGAATCATCATAAAGTACTCATCAAAGATGAAGCCATTATAAGTGCCGTAGAATTAAGCACCCGATACATTACCGATAGACGTTTGCCCGATAAGGCCATCGACTTAATTGATGAAGGAGCCTCTAAGTTGCGCATGGAAATGAACAGTAAACCTGAAGAAATCGACGATTTTGACAGAAAAATCATGCAGCTTGAAATAGAAATTGAAGCATTAAAACGCGAGAAAAACAAAGAAAAAATTGCTCAAATAGAAATAGAGTTAGCTGAATTAGAAAGCAAACGAAAAAAACTAGCCGCAAAATGGGAAAGTGAAAAAAGCGTTATTTCAGCTGTTCAAATCCACAAAGAAAACATAGAGCACATTACACAAGAAGCCGAAAGACTTGAGCGTGAGGGTGATTACGAAAAAGTAGCAGAATTGCGATATGGCAAATTGGTTGAAGAAAAAGAAGCTTTAGAAAAAGCTAAAATTGATCTCGAAAAACTCGATAAGACCAACAAGCTTTTAAAGGAAGAAGTTGACACCGAAGAAATTGCTGATATCGTTTCGCAATGGACTGGTATTCCGGTTAGCAAAATGCTGCAAACAGAAAAAGACAAGCTTCTAGTATTAGAAACCTTATTGAAAAAACGGGTCGTTGGTCAAGATGAAGCTTTAGAAGCTGTAGCCGACGCTGTTAGACGTTCTAGAGCAGGATTACAAGACGAGAAAAAGCCCATCGGTTCTTTTCTATTCTTAGGTAGTACTGGTGTTGGTAAAACAGAATTAGCCAAAGCTTTAAGCGACTATTTATTCAATGATGAAACGGCATTGACAAGAATAGATATGAGCGAATATCAAGAGAGACACAGTGTATCTCGATTGATTGGACCACCTCCAGGATACGTTGGATTTGAAGATGGAGGACAACTTACCGAAGCCATCCGTACAAAGCCCTACTCTGTTGTTCTTTTAGACGAAATAGAGAAAGCACACCCAGATGTATTCAATACCTTGTTGCAAGTATTAGACGATGGACGTTTGACAGACAGCAAAGGTCGTGAGGTGAATTTTAAAAACACCATCATCATCATGACATCTAATTTGGGATCGGACCTTATTCAATCGGCTTACGACACCAATGATGACTTGCATTCGGCGTACGAGCAAAGCAAAGACAATGTATTCAACTTGCTTAGATCGGCATTAAAACCAGAGTTTTTGAACCGAATCGATGAATTGATCGTTTTTAAACCATTGGGAATGGATATCATCAAGAAAATAGTAACGCTTCAATTAGAAAGTTTAAGAACCAAGTTGTTGGAGAAAAACATTGTATTCGACTTTACTAGTCAAGCCTTGGATAGATTGGCACAACTTGGTTACGACCCACAATATGGTGCACGACCAGTAAAAAGAGTGATACAAAGAGATGTGTTGAATGTGTTATCTAAAAAATTGCTAGCCGGAGATGTAAAATACGCTCCTTCGCATACCGTATTGGATAGCCTTGACAACCAACTGGTTTTCATCACAAAGGATGAACCAGAAGACCTACTTCTAAATAGTTAATATGAACGATAAAGATTGGAAAGAAAAATTAAGCCCCGAACAATACCATGTATTAAGGGAGGCGGGTACAGAATTACCAAATTCGGGTGTTTACAACAACCATTCTGAAGCAGGAACTTATACTTGTGCTGGTTGCGGTAAAGAACTGTTTACCGACAAACAAAAATTCGATGCTGGGTGCGGTTGGCCTAGCTTCGATGGCGAAATAGAAAACGCCAACATTGAAAAAAAGAAAGATGTCACTCACGGAATGATTCGAACAGAAATACGCTGTTCAAATTGTGAAGGACATCTTGGACATTTGTTTGACGATGGTCCAACCGAAAGCGGCTTACGCTATTGCGTAAACTCACTTTCATTGGATTTTAAATCAAAAAAATAATACCTAATTAGGCGGTGGTAGTTTTGAATTCTTCGTAAAGTTTCATCATGCCACCGTCAAATTGTTGTTCAACTTGAATGAAATAATCACGCGTTTCTTTTCCTGAAGAAACATGAGTGTGCTTGTTTACTTTAGCTAATGTATCGTCAAGCAAATCTGCTGCTTTGTCAATAAGTTCATCAACCAAAAGAGTGTTCTCTCCAGTATGTGTTTCTAAATAATCAACACACAATCCAGCGAAATCGTTTACTGCATCGTTGATATCCTTTTTTAAGTCTTTTCTTGTAGCCATTGGTTTAAATAATAATCAAATGGAAACTTAATACATTTACACCAAAAATCAAATAAAATACAGCTACTTGCACTATTTATTCTGATGAATTAAACCTACACCATGAAAAACTTAGCTTACACAACTATTGTATTTACTGGCATTATATTGGTTTTGGTTCTGGGTAAATCCTTATTGATTCCCTTAGTATTGGCGTTTTTCATTTGGTTTATCATACACGGAATCCAAACTAAAATCAATAATATTTCTTGGGTAAAGAAAAGAGTCCCTATTGTTTTAACCAACTTATTTACAGCCTTTTTAGTCTTAGGTACTCTAGCTTTTTTCGTCAATTTATTGGTTGTCAACCTCAACCACATCATGGTAAATTCTGGTCAATACGAGCAAAATGTAAATGTTTGGAAAGGCATGTTGCCCGACACGGTTCTAACCTATGTTGAGGATATTCAATCGTCTTACATGGACAATGCCAATTTGGGTGGAGTCGTTAAATCTGTTGCAAGTGCTATTTCAGATTTTCTTGGCAATTCTTTTCTCATCATTTTGTATCTCATCTTCATCTTGTTGGAGCAATCGGTTTTCAAGAAGAAAATTCAGCAGATTGCTGCTTTGCGATCTAAGCCATCAGAATTTTTAACCACCGTAGCCGATTTAAGCAACACCATAGCCGAATACATCAATCTAAAAATATTGGTTAGCCTAATTACAGGTGCTGGATCCTACATAGTTTGTTTGATTGTAGGACTCGACGCTCCCCTATTTTGGGCTGTGATCATTTTTGTACTGAACTTCATACCCAATATTGGCTCTATGATAGGCACATTGTTTCCAGCAGCCTTTGCGTTGTTGCAATTTGGGTCTTATGTTGAAATGTTGCAAATCCTTATTCCTATTGGTGTAATACAACTTATGGTGGGCAATTTTGTGGAACCAAAAATCATGGGCAATAGCTTGAACATATCCGCATTAGTCGTACTGTTGAGTTTATCGGTTTGGGGCTTGATTTGGGGTGTAACAGGCATGCTTTTAAGTGTTCCATTAACGGTCATTTGTACACAAATCATGGCTAAATTCCCTACCACCAAACCCATAGCTATACTCCTAGGAAATGGCAAATAAACTGCACCACAATACACCCATTTTTTATAGCCAAAAACTAAGTGACAAATACAATTCCAAAATCTATTTCAAAGCGGAGAATCTTCAAGTAACCAACAGTTTTAAAATACGCGGAGCTAGTAACTTTTGCCAGAAATTTATTCAGATAAACGGTAGGCCAAAAGGCTTTTGCACACACTCTAGTGGCAATCACGGCAAGGCTTTGGCTTATGTATGCCAACAACTTGATTTGCCTTGTAAAATAGTAGTTCCTAAAGACGCTCCAAGCATCAAAATACAAGCTATGAAGCATTTGGGCGCTGAAATCATATTCTGCGATCCAGAAACCAATTCTCGCTTATTGGCAGTAAAGGAAATAGAAGCAAAAGGTTTCCCACAAGTACCACCTTACAACCACTCTTGGATAATGCAAGGGCAAGGAACCGTTGCTACTGAAATATTGGACCAATGTCCCGACGTTGACGGAGTGATATGCCCTATTGGTGGCGGAGGATTGTCTGGCGGAATAAGTGAAGTATTAGATAATAAAAGTATTGCACTCATTGCTGCTGAACCCTATTTAGCTGACGACGCATACAAAAGTCTTGAATCTGGAACGTTGGTTGACAACACACGATTCGACACTGTTGCCGATGGTTTAAGAGCTAATTTTGGCATCGAGAATTTCAACCAACTTAAGCAATGCGATTTCTTTAGAATTGTACGATGTTCAGAAGAGTCCATAAACGAAGCTGCTCTTTATGCTTTACAGGAAGAAAAATTATTGATTGAAAAATCTTCGGCCACCGTTTTGGCTATTTTACCAAAAATTAAAGCTGAATTAAAAGGAAAAACTTGGGTTTTGATTCTTTCTGGCGGGAATGTCGATCCAACTAGCTTGATCTAAGATCCTTGGCTATGTTGTTCAACAATGATTTGATTCTTGGAGTAAGAATAGATCCATTGTTTTCAATGATGTAGTCGGCTAGAACGATTTTCTTTTCGTCAGGCCATTGTTTATCCATTCTTGCAACAATGTCTGCTTCAGAAACATTATCGCGCAATTTTATCCTATTTGTTCTTACGGATGTATCAGCAACAACCAACACCATTTTATCAAATTGTAGATGCGCCCCTGTTTCAAATAAAATGGCAGCTTCGTTGAAAACAAACTGGGTAGTTTGTTGCAATCTCCAATGATCAAAAGCAGTACGTACTTTAGGATGTAAAATTGAATTCAATGTTTTCAGCTTTTCCGAATCATTGAAAACTATTTGAGCCAACGCAATTTTATCTAACTGTCCGTTGCTCAGTATTTTTTCACCAAAAATCCCGCATAATTCTTGAAGAACTGCGGGATTGTTGATGATTTTTTTTGATTCTATATCGCTATAGAAAACCGGGTAACCGAAAGCCTCTATAATGGCGGCAATGGTGCTTTTACCAGAACCTATACCACCTGTAAGACCTATGCTTGCCGGTTGCATTTGTTTATTACTTTTTGGTCGCTAAGTCAGCTTGACCAGTAGCTGAAAGTGCCGATTTTTCGATTCTAAGAGTTGTTCCTTCAGACTCGATTACCACACTTGTTTCACTAACGTCTTTAATTTTACCATTGATACCACCAACGGTTACAACTTTATCGCCTTTTTTAAGGTTCGCTCTAAATTCTTTCAGTTGTTTGTTTCGCTTCATTTGTGGGCGAATCATGAAAAAATAAAATACAACAAAAACCCCTATCCAAGGAATTAAGCTCATTAGTCCTGCTTCGCCACCTGGCTGTGCCATTAAAAATACATTGTTCATAATCATTTTTGTTTTACTACTTCACCAGCCAAGGCTACCACATTACTTACTGGGTAGGTATTGGCGGTTATGGTTAATCTTTTTACTTGTTCTCCTTCTCTGCCAACACTGTTGAACTTAACAGAAATACTGGCTTTTTCACCTGGTTTTACAGCTTGTTTTGGCCAATCATTTGGAACCGTACAACCGCATTCGGCTCTAACGTCGTGCACCAATAAATCGGCGTTTCCAGTGTTTTCAAAAACAAATTTATGCTCTACAAACTCACCTTCAACTACTTGTCCAAAATCGTATCTGATTTCTTCGAAAGTCATAACGGGCAATTTATTTTCTTGCTCTACTCCCGATGCTGTATTAGGATTATTGATAACGTTTGTACCTGAATTATCATTTTGCTGATTTTCAGGTTCTTGGCAGCCAATAACTGCGCCAATCAATACACTAAATAGAATCAGTTTTTTCATTGAATCAATCCTCTTCCTTGTTTTTCAATGGTGCCTTCTGTCGTTAGCTTTTTGATGCCTTTATCCAAAATACCATTGACAAATGTAGCACTGTCTTCAGTAGAATATTCTTTGGCCAAATCAACATACTCGTTGATGGTAACTTTTACTGGAATGTTAGGGAAGTTGATGGCTTCGGCAAAACCTAAACGCAACACCATTCTATCCATTTTAGCAATACGCGACCATTCCCAGTTTTTTGATAAACCTTGAACCAAATCCGAAATATCTGCTTTGTTTCTCAAAGTACTTTGCAGTAATTTTTTAGCAAATTCTAAATCGTCTTCTTTGTCTTTGTACAGTTGTGCCAATCTATTCTTTTCGTAATTGCCTGTATCAAACGCATCGATGGTTTTTAGTACCGTAATGGCAACCAAATCCAAATCGTCTGGCCAAGAAATGCATTTCTCTTCCAAAGTTTCTTGCAACGATTCGTCGTTCACAATAAAATCTCTGAATAAGTTGCACGCAAATTGAAGATCTTCTGTAGGAGTTACCTTTTTCTCACGGTAGTCTTCGTACATTTTAGATTCAGCCAATAGCGAGAAAATACGCGCAAACATGTCAGAATCGTCTTCGTTCCAGTTAATTTTATAAGCCTCTCTTGCGCTCTTTAAAAATTCGTTTTCAACAATGGCTTTAAGAATCGGACTGTTTAAAAAAGCATCGAAAGCTTTCTCTTCATCTTTTTCTTTGAAGCGTTTGCGAAGAATGATTTCTTTTTTTGCTTCTGCAGCAGCATACAATTCACCGAAACTGCTCATCATGAGCAAATACAAGTCGTATATATTGTCGATAGATTCAAAAAGACCTCGTACAGCATCTCCAGTAGAAGCGTTTTCTTCCATTTCATAAGCATAGAAGCTTTGTAAGACTTTTATGCGAATATGGCGACGGTGTAATAATCCTTTATTGCTCATTCTAGTACGATAATTTTACGCTCCCTACACGGGCTATTCTCTCTTCTGCCATTTGATTAGCAGCAAGATAAGTTGGTATGTTTTGAGTTTCAGATCTGTTTAAGATATCCAAAGATGTGTGATAAATCTGCTCTGTTTTCATGCGAGCGTGATTGGTATCTGTTCCTTTAACCTCTGCATAGCAGTTGATAATACCACCAGCGTTGATCAAGAAATCTGGTAAGTACAACATCCCTTTTTCTTTAACCGCCAAACCGTGAACGTTTTCGTTTTTCAATTGGTTGTTGGCTGCACCTGCAATGATATCGCAGTTCAATTGTGCTAAGGTATCGTCGTTAACAGTAGCACCTAACGCACATGGCGCATAGATATCGCAACCTGTAGTGTACACTTCATCTAAACCGATGATGCTAACACCTGGGTATTTGCTCTCTACTTCTTTCAATCTATCTTGGTGGATATCCGAAATCTTGATTTTAGCACCTTCTTTGCTTAAGAATTCAACCAAGTATTCGCCTACATGACCAACACCTTGAACTACAATAGTTTTACCTGAAAGGCTATCGCTACCGTAAGCTTTGTGAGCAGCAGCTTTCATTCCCATGTACACACCATAAGCTGTAACTGGAGAAGGATCGCCTGTCCCACCTAAGTAAGTTGGTTTACCTGCAACGTGTGGAGTTTCCATAGATATGTACTCGATATCTTGTGGAGAAATTCCAACATCTTCTGCAGTAATGTAGGTACCTGCTAAAGAGTGAACGAAACGTCCGAAACGACGGAACATAGCTTCACTTTTATCTTTTCTAGAATCACCTATGATAACCGCTTTACCACCACCAAGATTCAATCCTGCAAGAGATGATTTGTACGTCATACCGCGCGATAAACGCAATACATCGGTTAGTGCTTCTGCCTCGCTTGCATATGGCCACATACGTGTACCACCCAAACTTGGACCTAATACCGTATTGTGAACGGCGATGATGGCTTTTAGACCAGTTGCTTTATCCTGACAAAAAAGAACCTTTTCGTGATCCATTTGTGTCATCCCTCCCAATACTGGGTTTTCAGCAATTTTTGCTTCATTTAGGCTTTCTACTGTAAACATTTAAGAACTTTTAAAATGGTTAATACTTACTTTTGCAATACTTTGGCAGCAGTGCCCGCAAAAGTATATAAAAAACCATACGCCATAGGTGTGAACACAATTAATGAAGCATTTATTTTTACTCAACAAATACCTTTGGAAATATAGAGCAAGCCTACTTTTAGGTGTGTTATTTATCTTACTTACCAATCTTTTTACCGTGTATTCACCTCGTGTGGTTCGGTTTGCTTTCGACATGGTAAAGGAAAGTGCTGCACAGCTTAAATTGAATGAATTTGTCTATCCTGATTTACTTATTCAGGCCGAATCGCTGTTAAATGCCGACCTAAAACAATTTTTCGATTTTTCAGACAGACAAAACACCATCGAATCTTTGCTGTCTTTAGGCGCATTTCTAGCTGTACTTTATTTTGCCATTTACATTATTAAAGGCATATTTCTTTTCCTAACACGTCAAACCATTATCGTTGTTTCTAGAAAAATAGAATTCGATTTGAAAAACGAAATCTTCAATCACTATCAAAAACTAAGTGCTTCGTTTTACAAACAGAACAGTACGGGTGATTTAATGAATCGAATTTCTGAAGATGTAAGCCATGTAAGAATGTACTTAGGGCCTGGTATAATGTATACCGTCAATCTTTTTTTCCTTTTCATTTTTACGATCATCTTCATGCTCAATGTAAATGTTGAGCTTACCATATATGTGTTATTGCCGTTGCCTGTAATGTCGGTGCTTATTTACAAAGTCAGCAACATCATCAATAAAAAAAGCGAAGCAGTACAACGCCAACAAAGCAAGCTATCTACCCTGGCCCAAGAGTCTTTTTCAGGCATACGCGTTTTAAAAGCATACAATAAGGAAGATGTTTTTTCAGACAATTTTACTGCTGAAAGCGAAGTCTACAAGAAAAACTCACTGGAATTGGTGAAGGTTAACGCTCTATTTTTCCCTATCATAATAGTCTTGATTGGTTTGAGTACCATCATTTCGGTATATGTAGGCGGAATAAAAGCCATAGATGGTGATGTAACTTTAGGAAACATAGCCGAGTTCATCATTTACGTCAATATGCTCACCTGGCCATTCGCAACCTTGGGTTGGGTAACATCGGTAATACAACGCGCAGCTGCTAGTATGGAACGCATCGATGAGTTTTTGTCGGTAAAACCTGATATAACTTGGGAAAAAGACAACAGCAATACAGTACAAGGCGATATCGAATTCAAAAACGCCACTTTCACGTATAAGGAAACTGGCATAACCGCTATTTCCAACCTTTCGTTGAAGATTAAAAAAGGCGAAACTGTTGCCATAATGGGCGCTACCGGAAGTGGGAAAAGCACTGTCATCAATTTATTGAGCCGTTTGTTTGATTTGGACTCAGGCACTATATTAATTGACGGAAAAGATATTAAAGAGTGGGATTTGACACAATTGAGAAAAGGCATTGGTATGGTGCCTCAAGATGTGTTTTTGTTTTCAGACAGCGTAGCCAACAACATCGCATTTGGAATCGACGCTCAAAGTGTTGAACAAGATGAAATTATTCGTGCAGCTAAAAAAGCCGAAGTACATGAAAACATTATTGGTTTCAAAAAACAATACGACACCATTGTAGGTGAGCGTGGTATTACCTTGTCTGGAGGTCAGAAACAAAGAATATCAATAGCAAGAGCTATTATAAAAGACCCAAATGTGTTGATTTTAGACGATTCACTTTCGGCTGTAGATACCGAAACGGAGGACAATATTTTGAACAATTTGAGCGACACCTTGGAAAAAAAGACAACCATACTCATCAGTCATCGTGTATCTACTGCGAAAAACGCCGATAGAATATTGATCATTGAAAATGGTAAAATAAGTGAAATGGGTAGCCACGAAAGCCTGTTAGAGAGCCGAGGTTACTACTTTGAACTCTACGAAAAGCAACTAAAGGAAAATCAAGAGCAAATCAATCCTTAATTTTACTAATTTTGCAGACGCTTATGCGATTGGGCATAAGTTTAGTGAAGAAGTACCATGGCAGAAGGAAACGTGAAGAAAGACGATGTGTATTCAAAGGCAGTAAGAGCTGGAAAGCGAACTTACTTCTTTGATGTAAAAGCCACGAAGAGTCAAGATTACTATTTAACGATAACCGAAAGTAAAAAGCGTTTTGAAGAGGATGGAAAATTCTTCTTTGAAAAGCACAAATTGTTTTTATACAAAGAGGACTTTGATAAATTCATCAATGGTTTAGAAGGAACAATTTCTAAAATCAAAGAAATTCGTGCAAAGCAAGAAGCTGGAGAAAGTTTAGATTCAAATGAAGATGATAGCGATAGACTAGATTCTGAAGGAGATTTTGACTTCGACAATTACTAAATTGAAACTTTCATAAAATTAAAAAGCCCCGACAACAGTCGAGGCTTTTTTTTTGTGTCAAAATTCGATTAGTATTAAATTCTGGCTTGGTAAGTATACAAATCGTAATAACGTCCTTGTTTTTTTATCAGCTCATCGTGTGTACCACGTTCTGCAATATCGCCTTGTTCTATCACTAGAATTTGATCGGCTTTTTTGATGGTACTCAGTCTGTGGGCAATTACAAAAGTGGTTCTGCCCTTCATCAACTCAGCCAAACTTTCTTGAATAAACCCTTCGCTTTCGTTGTCCAAATTGGATGTAGCTTCATCTAGGATGATGATTTTAGGATTGGCCAAAATAGCTCTAGCAATTGCTATACGTTGACGTTGACCACCAGAAAGCTTCACTCCTCTTTCTCCAATTAAAGTATCCAAACCGTCATCAAATCTATCGGTGAATTCGTTAACATAAGCGGCCTCTACTGCTCTCTGTATTTCTTCATCCGTAGCACTGGGTCTAGGAAAACGAATGTTGTCTTTGATGGTGCCTTCGAACAAGAATTCGTCTTGTAAAACAACCCCCAAATGACTTCGGTAACTGCTCAATTCTATAGTACTCAAGTCGATGCCATCTACCGTAATTTTACCCGATTGTGGATTCAAGAACGTAGCCACCAAACCTGCGATGGTCGATTTTCCTGAGCCCGAACTACCAACCAATGCTGTAACACTGCCTTTTGGTGCTGTAAAATCGATGCCGTGCAATACTTCATTGCCTTCTTCGTAGGCAAATCCTACTTTTTCAAACGCAATATCTCCATCAATTTTTTCCAATTGTACGGTTCTGTTTTCATCATCAATTTCCGCCTTCATGTTCATCAGCTCTTCGGTTCTATCCAAACCTGCCATAGCTTCTGTTAATTGACTACCAATGTTGCTCATCTGCACTATGGGTGCTATCATAAAACCCAACAACAAGGTAAAGGCCAAGAAATCACCTACTGTGAGATTACCCATCATGATGTTGTAACCACCAATTCCCATAATTCCTGTGGAAGCAATTCCCAACAAAAAAGCAGAAGAACTGGTCATAAACGCTGTGGCTGTTAAACTCTTTTTTACGTTCAAAAACAAACGATTCACGCCTTCTTCAAAGGTTTTGTTTTCTTGCTCTTCGGCATTGAAGGCCTTTATAACCCTTACACCTGCCAAACTTTCGGTCAATCGTCCAGTAACTTCTGCGTTGATTACTCCACGTTTTCTAAAAATCGGACGGATGTATTTAAAGGCTTTAAGGGCCACTACACCAAAAATAGAAACCGGAGCCAACACAAATAAAGTCATCGACGGACTAATTTGGATAAGCAACACTAAGGATATAACGGCTGTAATGGTACCACCAACCATTTGCACCAAACCAGTCCCAATAAGGTTTCTAACACCTTCTACGTCCGACATGATACGCGAAACCAGGGCGCCCGATTTGCTGTTATCGAAAAAACTAATGGGCAATGACAATACTTTCTTTTGAACTTGTGCTCTTAGTTCTGATATTAGGTATTGGGCCTGAACGCTCAATATTTTAGTCAATAAAAAGGAGGTAATAGACTGCACCAAAATGGCTCCACCTACAAGCAATAGCAAATTGGTTAGTTGATCGAAATCTTTATTCGGAATAACATCATCCAACAACACCTTGCTTTGAAGCGGCAACACCAAACTAGCGGCACGACTCAAGGCGATAAGAATAAGTCCTACAAAAACAATTTTACGTCTAGGCCAAATTATGGTTTTGAAAGCCTGAGCCATGGTGGTTTTAGGCTTTGAAGATTTTGAAGATTGGGTTGGTCTCATGCGCCTAAATTACGGTGAAGATTCCTTTATTTCTGCAATTGTTTAAAAGAGATGATAAGGTTTGAAATCCTTAGTAGGAATTAACTTCGGCTACGCTCAGTTATCGGAATTTCGACTACGCTCAGTTACCAAAATATTGGAGATTGAGCGGAGCCGAAATCAAAATCGCTCTGCCTACGAACAAGTGCAAAAAAAAAGAGCACTTATTGTCATAAGGCCCTTTTTCATCATTATTTGATTTGAGAATTTTTACTTGCTAAGCACGACTCTTTGTAACGCACTTTTTTGATGCCCAAAGGTGTAATGCAAAAAATACAAGCCATTGGGTAAGTGTTTTATGTCTATTTGTTGGCTTATTTCAGTATTCGAAAGTACACGTTGGCCGTGAATGTTGTATAAAGAATAACTGTTTACTCCCTCCGAAAAATTCAGCACACCATTGCTTGGTTGAGGGTACACCGTGGGTATGGCAACCAAAGAAATATTCTCAGTTGATGTCACGAAGCTGCAATTATTGTCGTCAAAAAACACATGTCGATCTTCAATAAATTCAGAAGAATCATTTTTGTAACAATAAAAACTCTCTGGGATATAGGGAAACATATCCGAAATAAAGGAACTGCTTTCCGACACTCCTTCATAATACGTTAACGTATAAAAACTGCTTGAGTTTTTTAGTTGAATCGCATTCACAAAACTGTTTGGATAAATTTTAAAGAAATTTGAATCCACTTGATTAACGACGAAAGCTGTGTCCTCCGGAAAACGTTCTATGTACCTCTCGAATAAAGGATTGTCTTGTACAAAAAGGGTGTCGCCCAATTCCAATCCAAAATCGAACAACAAAAACTCTTTTCTTGGCAAAGGCGTTTCCTCTGTTATAGGGTATTCAAAAACATTATTGTATCTGGCGTCAAACAATAAAAAACCTCTGTAATATACTCTTCTGCCCTCTTGTCGTATCAAACCTTGGAGCCTATCTCCTATCCTAGAATCAAAGCCCGTTAAATCATCACTTGCAGCCATTAATTTATGGTATTTAGTTCCGTTTACAACTGTATCGCCACTTAAAAACAATTGAACTTGAGTTTCACGACTATAATCTACTACCCATTGCGGACTTGCAGCAAAATAATCGGGTATAGAGTCCTGAGCACGCAAAACAAAAGAACCGAATAGTGTTAATAGTAGAAGCAATTTTTTCATGATGGTTATATTGAACAATACGGAACTTCTATCGAAGCAATACGGCAATATAAAGAGAAATAGTGAATAGTGAATAGTGAATAGTGAATAGTGAAATTTCTCTAACATTTTAAAGATTTAATTTGGATTCGCTAATCTAAAACACTAGAACACCGGCTACGCTCAGTTACCCATGCTCTGGAGATTGAGCGGAGCTGAAATTGTAAATTGATGATTCATTGGCTACGACTACGCTAAGCCAACGACATAGCTGTTGCATTCCGTTATATTAAAAACCCTTACCAATACCGTGTAACCATCAAGTTGTACTTCCTTACCTACAGCACTAATGTCTTACAAGCATTTTTTGATGTCGTTTGTTGTAATCACCATTCACAACTTCTAGCATGAAAAAACCTGACGGCAATAATTCTAAATCAATTCTTTGAGTTTCTTTTGGACCAAATAATTCAAATTGCACAACAGTAATCGCACTTATGTTTCTATCTACTAAAACATCTATTTTCTTCTTGGCGGACGACCTTGATTTTTCTTCATTTTCATGAATTTCTTTTTTTGGTCTTCCGTTAGTATCGCCTCAAATTCGCCATCCATCAATTTCTTTGAAGACTCGGCTGTAGCTTTGTTCTTCAGTGTGGATTTGTATTTTTCTTGTATTGTTTTCCACTCTATTACTTGCTCTTTCGTTAAGTCCAATTCTTTGGTTACACGTTCCAATCGCTGCTCTGGCGAGTGATCGTTTTGCCTTTGTGGTCGTTGACCTTGTGCAAATATTCCTATCGATAAGCAAAGAAAACTAAGGGTTGTGATTGTTTTTTTCATGAGATTATTTATTTAGATTTTTGTAATGTTTTGATATCTGCAATCAATTGATTTACAGCTGTTTTATTGAGGCCATTGTAGATTCCTCTTATGCGGTTGTTTACATCGACTAACACAAAGTTTTCGGTGTGAATAAAATCATCCAAGTCCTTTTCAAGTCCAAGATCTTCTTCCACAAAGTATTGTCTTCGCCCTAAATCGTAAATCACAGCTCTCTCTCCCGTAAGCAAATGCCATTTTGAGGAAACTACTCCCATGGCTTTAGCATAACTTTTTAATGTTTCAACACTATCGGTTTCTGGCATTACAGAATGTGACAACAAAAGCACATCTTCACTTTCTAAAAAAGCATCTTGAACCAGCTTCATGTTTTTTGTCATTTTAGGACATATTCCTGGGCAAGTCGTAAAAAAGAAATCGGCTACATATATTTTGCCTTCAGTGGTTTTATCATTCACCATTTCTCCTTCTTGATTACGAAGTTCGAACGATGGAATGCGGTGAAAATCAACAGGAACTTCATTATCATCTACAAACCATTTTGGTGTAAACGTAGCTTCGTTATAGTAAGGCAATTGCTCTACTCGGCTTTCTACCGTATGTTCATCTCTTGGTGACGAACAACTCAATAGTCCGAGTACTGCTATAACACATCCTATATTAATCTTTGTATACAATATCTTCATTGTTTAATTCGTAGCATAAATTCGAACGATTGAGTCCGAAGATTCTACCCTGTTTTGCTTCGTAATTGATGTACAGCTTTCCGGTTTTCCTCCAGGCTCTTTGCATTCCACTTTCTTTGCCATCAACCATAGTTAGTTCTTTGAATAACTGTCCATTGTTGTACCATTGTTTTTGAGTCCCATTTAGTTTACCATCAACAATGTGCGATTCGGTTTTAAGTTGTCCGCTTATCCACCACGACCTTGTTGTTCCGTCAAGTTTGTTTGAGATATAATTTGCCTCGTAACTAAGCTTACCGTTTTCGAACCATTTTTTACGCAAACCATTGCGCTTCCCTTGTTTGTACTCAATGGTTTCGGCAACAACTCCCGAATTGTACTTCTTTACACTTGTTCCTGTAAATAGAATGTTGTCATAATACACTACCCCTTCATTGGCATTGAGTACCAGATCTGTTGCTGGCACTTCACCTTGATTTTTATGAGAAACAAAATGATGCTCATTGGTTGGTTCATTGCTGCCACAACTAGTACACAACACACTCAAAATCAAGAAGAAAGAAAATATTGATTTATTGAATATCATTTGGAGTGCCTTGATAATCTCCTGGAAACAAAATGTAGTATTGGTTTAAGTACAATTCATTTTGAATATGATAATGGTATTCGCTTTCGGCATTGTGTTTCGTAATGCTCGTATGCCCACCAGATTCATCCAAATCTGTTGGATATGCATTGGTAGATGCACATTTTCTTCCGTAAAGTAGAAATCCGTCTGCTATTACTCCGATCAAGTTATCGTCGTCGTCAGAAAAAGCAATAGGCTCTAAGTGGTAATGATAACTTTGGGGTCCAGTATGAGCGCCATTGTAATCCAATGAGCCAGCAGCATTGTCCAGCGGAATACCCGGTCCTTCTTCGTCGTTGTAAATCACCGAACCGCTCACGGCAATTCCTATTGGTCCTAAACCTGTAGATGACGTGGAATTAGCTTTGGTTGGAGTGCCTGATACTCGTAAAGTAAACGAACCGTTAAAATCATCGATGTTGCCGGGCGCCATTTGCTCTTGTGTAGTTGCCGTAGGTGCTACATACAATGGGTGTGTACTCGACCAATAAGGTGAAGTATGATTGGGCAAGCCATTTGTTTCAATTACAATATCGTTTCCATCAATCATAATGGTTGTATTGTCAGTATCAAAATCGGCAAAAGCTGCTGGCAATTCAGTTAGTGTTTCGCCATCGTTCTTTTCCTCATTATCGTCTTTGCTGCACGAAACCCAAACCATACTTGCTAATAGTAATGTGGTTATACTTAATTGTACTTTTTTCATATCGTATAGTTTAAGTGTTTATGGTTTAGACGGAAGATAAATCCAAATCCTTCGTTGTTTTCATTATTATTTTCAAAATAGCCAATTAGCTTAAGAATAATAAAACCCAATGCGATAAAAAACAAAAACCCGAAACAGCAGGATGTCTCTACTCTTTCGGGTTTTACTAATTGTGATAAAATATTCTATTTCAAGTTTTCAATCGCCTCTCTTGCAGGTTGATATGCAGGATTTAGTTCAAGCACTTTATTGTAGCTCGACAAAGCTTTCGTAGTACTGTCCATGTACTCGTAACACAAGCCCATATTGTACCAAGCATTGGTATAATTGGGAGCAATGCGTGTGCAAGCTTCAAAACAGGTAAGTGCAGAATCTAAAGCTACATCTTCGCTCAAATAAATTACGCCCAAATTAAAATGACTGAATTCGAAAGTACTATCTACAGCTATGCTTTGTTTGTATACTTCCTTAGCTTGATCTATTCGGCCATTTCTGTAATGAAAATCGGCTAGCATAAAAATAGGTTCGGCGTTGTTGGGTTCTACCCTAGCCGCTGCATTTACATATTCTTTATAAAAAGTAGTGTCTGCTGTTTCGTAAGCCAAAGCCAATAATTTAAATCCTTTATAAAAATCAGGATTCAATTCAACCGATGTTCTAATAGAAGACACAGCCTTAGCAGTATCGCCCGCTTCAAGGTATATTCTGCCTTTTAAATAATACGCTCTGTAATGGTATTGATTTTCGCGTAGGGCATCGTTTACTGTTTCTAAGCTGTTTGGCAATTGATTGGCTATGTATTCCAACTCTGCTTTTGCGTACAAAGCTTCGTCTTTACCGTTTTTGAATTGCAAAGCAGCATCGACAAAGTTTTTTGCCAATACATAATTCCCCTGATCGATAGCGCCCAATGCATAAAGAGCATTTCGGTGGGCATAACTGCTGTCTAGTTTGTAAATCTTTTCAGCATCTGCCTGCAAATCAGAAATAAATTTGTGGTCTAAATACCAGTGTGCTCGTTTTATCAGCAACTTTCTCTTTTCATCGTCATCGTCCATTGTTGCAATAGATTTTGAGATTGAATTGAGAGCAGGATATGCACTTTCTACAGCTTGTAATTCTTTTTCAACGGCTTCTTCTCCTGCACACGATGCTAAAAATAAAACCGCAGCCAAAGGCACTATTTTAAATATCTTCATCAAGAATTTCAGGTTGCTTTGGCGCCAATTCAGCCATTATTTTTTCTTCTAGTTCCTCCATCAATTCAGGGTTGTCTTCTATCAATTGCTTAACAGAATCTCTACCTTGACCCAATTTGGTTTCGCCATAACTAAACCAAGAACCTGATTTTTTAACCACATTGAGTTCAACCGCCATGTCGATAATTTCACCTGATTTAGAAATACCCTTTCCGTACATGATATCAAACTCGGCTTTTTGAAATGGTGGAGCCACCTTGTTCTTAACCACTTTAACTTTGGTACGGTTACCGATTACGTTTTCGCCATCTTTTATTTGAGTAGAACGACGGATGTCTAAACGTACAGAAGAGTAAAACTTCAAGGCATTACCACCCGTTGTTGTTTCTGGGTTACCGAACATAACACCAATTTTTTCTCTCAATTGGTTGATGAAGATGCAGCAACAGTTGGTTTTGCTTATGGTAGACGTAAGTTTTCTAAGCGCTTTTGACATCAAACGAGCTTGAAGACCCATTTGAGAATCGCCCATTTCGCCTTCAATTTCTGCTTTAGGTGTCAATGCCGCTACTGAGTCAACGACCAATAAATCGACAGCACCCGAACGGATTAGGTTTTCTGCAATTTCCAATGCTTGCTCACCATGATCGGGTTGAGAAATAAGCAATTCGCTGGTGTTTACACCTAAATTTTCAGCATAAAATTTATCGAAAGCATGTTCTGCATCAATAAAGGCAGCGATACCACCTTCTTTTTGAATTTCGGCAATGGCATGAATGGCTAAAGTTGTTTTACCAGAAGATTCTGGACCATATATTTCCACAATTCTTCCTTTTGGCAAACCGCCAATGCCTAAGGCCAAATCCAACGTTAGTGAACCTGTAGAAACACTTTCAACGGCTTCTACTTTGTTGTCGCCTAGACGCATAACAGTACCTTTACCGTACGATTTGTCTAATCTATCTAGCGTTGCTTGTAATGCTTTTAATTTATCTGGATTTTGTTCTTTAACTGCCATTATGCTTGATTTAATAAGTCGAGTATTTGTTGTGAATGATCTTTTGTTTTTACTTTATCGATAACCAATATTATTTGGCCATTTTCGTCAATAACGAAGGTACTTCGATTGATACCCATGTATTCTTTCCCCATGAATTTCTTAAGCCCCCAAACGCCAAATGCATTGATGCATTCTTTGTCGGTATCGGCTAACAAATCAAACGGTAAATCGTGTTTGTCAATAAACTTTTGGTGTTTTGCCTCGTCGTCGGCACTTACTCCCAATATTTCAAAACCTTGTTCTCGCAAGGCAGAATAATTGTCGCGCAAGTTGCAACTTTCGGTTGTGCACCCTGGTGTTAAATCTTTTGGATAAAAGTAAAGCACCAATTTTTTGCCTTTGTATGTTTCTAAGCTAACCTCTCGGCCATCTTGAACCTTGCCTTTAAAACTAGGGGCCTGTGTTCCTGCTTGTAATAATGCCATGGTGCAAGTTAGAGTTTTGTGGTTAAAATAAAAGACTATTTAGTGCAATGATTTCAACAATAACTGAAGGTCGAATGGTGGAATGGCATGTATTTTAGATAAGTTTTCTACCTCTGCATAGTATTCCGTTCCCTTTTGCATATTGCGGTGCACTTGCTTGCTTAAAAACGTTGGCACGAAGGCTATCAGACAATTTTTGTAATACAATCCCAATCGTACTTTATTGCCACTAAGTTTTTCTCTTACTTCAAGCTTCACTCCTTTTTTCAATTGCAGAATCGCCAAATTGTTGTTCGACAATTGATCGTCTGTAATTTTGAAACGAAGATAATGTGCTGGTCTTAGGTTGCTAAATAAATTAGGAGTACTTGTAGTTGTTAGTGTATTGTGCATAGCTTTTGTTTTTTGACACTACAAGATTAATGGCACAAAACATAATCTATTTACGGTCTAAAAAAAAGATGCATCATTCTTCAAAAACTTCAAGAATTGAATCTACTTGGAAGATATATATACTATCCAACGGCAGTTTAGAGTACGACCAAGCCGGCTTCTTAAAACGAGAAGAGTACATGCTGGCTTCGTTGTTTACTGAAAAGAAGGTTGTATAATCTGGTTCTGAATACAAGGTATCGATAGGCAATAAGGACAATGACGGATGAATATCTTGTCGAGAAACTTTATTGGGCACAACCAAATATTCACCAATTTTCACCAAATCTGCATCGCGTTCGTAAACCCGCATTCCATTTTTAGTTGCATACCACTGCCATCCCCAATGCCCTACAGCCCAGGTTTTATTATCCAAATGCAATGTTTTTATCTCTTTGGCTTTTTGCTTGTAATACTGGGCATAATTCCAATCTGATATACTTAAGGCTACCCCCAACAACAGTGTAGTACCAAAGAATACAATGCGGTACAGGGAACTTAATTTATCGATATAAGGTGTGTACAACAAAAGAATTATCGGTATTACCAACAACAAATGACGCGAAGCCATAAAAGGCGCAAACATCAATATAAACATGGTAATGCCTAAGAAAACGAGAGTCAACAAACCCTTGTCGCTTCTGTAAAACTGAATAAAATTACTGCCTCGATGATCTTTCCAAATGGTCCAGATAAAGTGAATAACAATAAAAATACCACTGAAGGTAAACAAGAAATTCATGGTACTGTTGGCTCTATAATGCGTTATTACATCCGTCAAAAGCAAAGTAGGCACAGCAATAGCGGTTATGATAAGCCCAACAAAAAGCACTTTGTTAATCCAATGTTTTATGCCTCCAATTAAAACAATGGTCAACGGCAATACAGCAGAAAGACAACCGCAAAAAGCCAATATGTTTTTACCAAATATTCTCAGTGTAAGATCTTTAGTGGATCGGCTTAAAATTTGAATCCCTTCGAATTCAAAATAATTCCAAGACGACCAAAAACCTAAAAACAATACCGGAATGAAGAGCATGAATAGATATCGATAATGTTTGCGCACCAACATACCGAGCAACATGAACACAAAAACAGGCAAAACCGTAAACTTGATGAGCAAAGCCGAGCCTAAAAAGATGCTTGCTACGAGGTAGTTCCTATACTGCTTTTTCTCTCCTGCTAAAAGAAAGAAATACAAAAAACCTAGGAAGAATGACAACAAGGGAACGTCTGTCATCAGGTTCTGATTGACAATCAACGCAGGACAGAAGCCAAATATCAACAAGATTAATGGAGACGATGTTGGATACAGCAAACGCTTAATGCGCAGGAAAAATACTAAGGTAAGAAACGTGAATACCGACATGAACAAATGCAATGGCACTTCGCTGTACGAAAACACACTAGCTACTAGGGCTATGCCGTAAAAAAACAATGCAGGATTATTAGAGTCGTGCATTGGCTCCGAATTATCGCCCCAGTTGATGGTTCCCGATAAGGGTTTTTGCCAATGATCGCTGATCCATTGTGCCGATTCTAGATGATACGTATCGTCAATATGGAATGCCTTGGTAACATTTAAAACCGTCAAAACAACCCAAATACCCAACAAGAACATGCGTTCTGTATCGATTGTTTTTAATATTTTATTTACCACTAACATCTTGATCGTTAACACCTTAGTTTTCCACTCTTAATAAATCAATTGAATCTACTTTGTACACAACTATGGTATCTATAGGTTCAATAGAAAATGTCCAAGCAGGCTTTTTGTACCTCGATGAATACATGCTAGCCGCATTTTGCACAGAGAAGAAATTCCATACACTAGACGGTGCATATAGGCTATCGGTAGCTTGCAATATCAAAGACGGATGAAGAGCTTGTGCCGATATGTTTTGAGGCTTCACCAATCGATCGCCAACCGATACATCATGCGCATCTCTATTGTACATGCTTGCACCTTGCTTATTAGCATACCATTGCCAACCCCAATGCCCTACCGACCATACTTTAGATGATGGTGTAGATGCAGGAATTTGCTGCGCAAAATCTTTGTAATACTGTGCATAATGCCAATCTGAAATACCCAACACAAGGCCAAGAAAAACTGTAGCACCCAAAATCACGTTCCGAATAGTTGACGATGCTTTTTCCAGCATTGGAATATGAAACAATAAAAGAAAAGGAATGGTCAATAAAACGTGTCTTGACGCCATGAATGGAGCAAACAAAATGACAAATAATGCCATTCCTACAAAACACATCAGCATAACGCCCGAAGGTTTCCCTACAAAGGAAAATGCCAGCTTGTCTTGCTTTGCTGTTTTCCATACAATGCACAAGGTACTGATGATCAAAAACAAGCCCAGCAATGTCAATCCGATGTTCAATATTCCCACGGAAATCTCATGACTTATCCACCCCAAAACAAAAGCTATTGGGGTAAAAACAACACCTAAAAGCAAGCAGATAGTCAATACCCAACTCACTTTTTTATTGAAGTATGAAGACAGTATGAAATACAGTGGTAAAACTGCCGTCAAACATCCTGCAAACGACAACAGGCCGCTACCAAGCGATTTGAACGAGAACGAACTGGCTTCTCGCCCTAAAATGTGAACGCCATCAAACTCTGCTAGATTCCATAACGACCACAATGCAAGCGCTCCAATAGGTATGAACAGAGACCATAAATGCTTAAAATGTTGTCGACTTACAAATACGATTGCATACACCAAAAGCAAAGGCAAAACCGTGTATTTGGTCAACAAACAAAGCGCTAAAAATATACCAGAGTAGATGTAGTTGCGCGCAGAACCATCGGCAGCTTTGAATAAATAGAAAATAAAACCCAACATAAATGCCAACAATGGCACATCCGTCATTACATTTTGGTTTACAATAAAAGCTGGACATAAAGCAAATAAGGCAACTGCCAACAATGAGCTTTTAGGGTAGATTAAACGCTGAATTTTGAGAAAAAACAGAAGAGCAATAAAACTAAAAATGGAGAGCAGAACATGCATGGGAATTTCTCCGAAAGAAAAAACACTGCCCACAACAGCCACACAATAAAAAAACAACACTGGCTGATTGAAAGTATGCATCGGCTCGGCATTATTGTCCCAATTAATTTCTCCAGACAATGGCGTTGTCCAATGTTGCATAATCCACTCGCCAGATTCTAAGTGAAACGTATCGTCTATATGAAATGCTTTGGTTAGGTTGATGCTTGTAACCATTAGCCACAGAAAGACCAGTACAACTTTATCGTTGCGGAATAAATTCTGTATGCTATTTGCCTTCAACCCCATTGTAAAAAGAGGGCAAAGGTAATCTTTAGAACCATCTGAGAGCAGGCTAGATTCCAACTATATCGCGTTGAATAAAAATCAAGTGATTGAACTTAAATTCAAGAACAATTAATAGATTCACATACTTACGATTCAAGTTTTTGACTGCAGCCCTATGATGTTCAAGCGTTATATACCTTTTCAGATATTCTCATTTGTCATATGCTCCCTCCTTTTCGGATGGAATGATCTTGCTGCACAAACCGACAGCACACAAAGTGCATTGCAAGACAGTACCCTGCAAAAACAAGGCGAAGAAAGCCTCAATATCTTTTTTGTTGAAGATTCTATTCGAACTGCCGATAGCCTACAACAAGCTATGTTGCTGCAAGAAATAGCCGATTTACGCAAGCGCGATGCCAGTAAAAAAATAGAACTAGAAGCTCGAGTTGATTCCATCAAAAACGCACAAAAACAACGAGCCGTAAGAATAAAACTTCAAGTAGACTCGCTAAGAGCAAGTACAAAAGGTGTTGCCGTTGTACTGGATAAAGACACCCTAATTAAAATCTACAGCAAACTAGGACCCTTCAGTCCTAGCGATAGAGTAGCGAGCATTCAGCGCAAAATTGATGGCATAGTAAACCAAGGTTCTTTTAACCCAGAAAAACTAATCGTATTCAAGGGCGAAGAAAGTTTTGATTTGGTGTACGAAGACCAATTCATCTTAAGCATTACCGAACGAGATGCGTTTTGGATGAACGATACACCAGAAAACGTAGCCAAAACCTACAGAGAAACTATTGCAACTGGCATAGAAAACCACTTGAAAGAACATGGCTTGGTTCAAAATGCCAAACGCGTAGGTTGGTTAGCCGTTGTACTCATCATATTTATACTGATCATCAGGTATTTGAATAAAGGATTTAGCTCCATCAACCGCTATTTCATTAGACGATTTAAAAAGTACATCAACAGTGTAAAAATCAAAAACTACGAATTGCTAACTGAAGCTCAAGCTGAGTATACCACCCGTTGGACTTTGAAAATATTCAAATGGTTTCTCATTATAATTCTCCTTTACATATCGCTTCCTATTGTATTCAGCATTTTCCCAACCACAGAAGGCATAGCACAAACTCTGATTGGCTACGTGCTAAAACCATTGATAAAATATTCAAAAGCCTTCGTACAGTTTTTGCCCAACTTATTTTCAATCGCCATTATATTAGTACTAGCTCGACTGTTGGTCAAACTTCTTGGCTATTTCAGCAACGAAATAGAATCAGGAAAATTGAAGTTAACCGGGTTTTATGAAGACTGGGCCAAACCTACTTACAACTTGCTACGCATTGTAATTTATGCCTTCTCTTTTGTTATGGTATTCCCCTATTTACCGGGCAGCGAATCACCCATTTTCAGAGGCGTGAGTGTCTTTTTTGGTTTATTGATTTCATTGGGCTCATCATCCGCTATAAGCAACATCATCGCCGGTTTGGTTATCACCTATATGCGTCCATTTAAAGTGGGAGACCGAGTAAAAGTGGGCGATATTGTAGGTGACGTTGTAGAAAAAACCATGCTGGTAACTCGTTTGAGAACCATCAAAAACGAAGATGTATCCATCCCCAACTCATCCATTTTGAATGGCAGCACCACCAATTATAGTTCTAGCGCCGATAATTTAGGCTTGATACTGTATAGTTCTGTAACCATTGGATACGATATTCCATGGCGAAAAGTGCACGAATTACTTATAGAAGCAGCCAACAATACGGCTTTGATCAACGATAACCCTGGTCCATTTGTATTGCAAACCAATTTGAACGATTTCTTTGTTAGCTACCAAATCAATGGTTACACACAGTCTGCCGATAAAGCAGCCAAGATATACTCCGATTTGCACGCCAACATTCAAGACGCATTCAATAAAGCAGGAATAGAAATATTGTCGCCACATTACCAAGCCAATAGAGATGGTAGCCCTACAACAATTCCACCGCAAGACAATAAAAGCGTTTAATCGATCATTTCAGAAGCGTCTGCGTCTGGCACAAATGTTTTAATAGAATGTTCTATGCTTTTTTGAAGAACGGTCATTTCATCAGGGCGTAAATCTCGGTATTCGCCCACTGGAATATCCAATTCTATATTCATAATTCTAACCCGTTTAAGTCGTTCTACATCGTAGCCAAGGTATTCGCACATTCGGCGTATTTGTCTATTCAGTCCTTGAGTAAGAATAATTTTAAACGAATACGCACCTATTTGCTCAACCTCACAGGGTTTGGTAACAGTATCTAATATTGGGACACCCGCACGCATTTTTTCTAAGAAATATTTAGTTACGGGTCTATTCACCTCTACTTCGTATTCTTTTTCGTGGTTGTTTCTGGCACGCAATATTTTGTTGACAATATCCCCATCGTTGGTTAAAAAAATCAAACCTTCACTCGGTTTATCCAATCTCCCAATCGGGAATATTCTTGAAGGATAATTGATGAAATCGATAATGTTGTCTTTTTCAACTCCTCTATCGGTTGTACACACAATACCTACAGGTTTGTTGAACGCAATGTAAACAGACTTCACCCCTTTGTTGGTTATCGATTTACCATCTACAGCTACTTCATCGCCAGGCGCTACTTTGGTCCCCATTTCGGGTACAACACCGTTTATGGTTACCCTACCATCGTCTACCAATTTATCGGCAGCACGACGAGAACAATATCCGGCTTCGCTTAAATATTTATTGATTCTAACCAAATTTGGTTTTGTATTGTCTTCCATAACGCAGTGCAAAGTTCGCAAATGCAAATCACATTTCACCACTAAAAAAGGAATTGATGCATTCCAACAAAAAACTACACTATAATCCCTATTTACTTACGCAATTCATAACGTCATTCATTTTATTTACTACTTTGAACATTTAGTCTATATTATTTCTACTTTTAAAGCAATAAAACCTAAACAATGAAATTTCCTCTACTCAGTTTATTAGCACTTACTATTTGCTGCATTGGTTGTAAAAAAGAATACCCTGGTTACAGCGGAAAGATTGATCATTTCGATCATTACTACTTCAAACAGTTCAATAATTCCAACACGATTAGCTTCGTTAACACAGACAACAGCGATACTTTGGTCTTTAACACCAGAATAGAACAAAATTTATCAAATCCAACTTGTACAGAACTAGCTAATGATGGGAATTGTTACTATCAAGGATTTTCTTCAGTAAACTTATCAGGACCAAAAATTAAAGCACGAGTTTTCGATAATGGCAATGGATACACCATCGATTCTGAATACAACCTTATCTTTAGTATTTTCTTATTTGAAAGCAATGCTTCAAGCTATTTTCCAGACAAAGGCTACATTAACTTATATGCCGCTATGAGCTACCCGATGAGCACTGTATTGAAATACCCAAGCATGGACACCATCAAAGTAAACAATCCATATACCGTTGAAAAATCTGAATCTTTTGATGATCGCATTACAGTTTCTACAACAACAGACATAGTACATCCTCACATTCAAAAACTAGTTTTCGATAAAGAATTAGGCATATTGTCTTTTGAAATGTCGTACAAAGAAATGCACAACAACGTAGAAACAAGAGTTATTAAACGGTACAAAAACATGCTTTTGACTGAGTAAATCCAACCACGTTAAAAAAATACACGCATAAAAAAAGCCACTCGTTAAAGTGGCTTTTTTAGTATTATAAATTTAAGAAAGTATTAAGCAGTAACGCCCATTACTTCAGCCATTTTAGCTCCTATGTCTGCTGGAGAATCAACTACGTGAATTCCTGCTTTGCGCATAATTGCTTTTTTAGCTTGAGCTGTATCGTCTTCACCACCTACAATAGCACCTGCGTGACCCATTGTACGACCTGCAGGAGCAGTTTCACCTGCAATAAAACCTACAACTGGTTTTCTGTTTCCGTCTGCTTTGATGTACTCAGCAGCTAATGCTTCGTAGTTACCACCTATTTCACCTATCATTACAATAGCGTCTGTTTCAGGATCGTTCATCAACAATTCAACCGCTGCTTTGGTTGGTGTTCCAATGATTGGATCTCCACCAATACCGATGGCTGTAGAAATACCCAAACCTGCTTTAGAAATTTGATCTGCAGCTTCGTAAGTTAGTGTACCCGATTTAGATACAATACCAATACGACCTGGTTTGAAAATAAAACCTGGCATAATACCAACTTTCGCTTCTCCAGCTGTAATAACACCTGGACAGTTAGGGCCTATCAATGTAGTAGCCTTATCTTTCAAGTATTCTTTTACCTGTACCATGTCAGAAACTGGAATACCTTCTGTAATACAAATGATAACTTTAATACCAGCTTCTGCAGCTTCCATTATTGCGTCAGCAGCAAATGCAGGTGGAACAAAAATTAAGGTTGTATCGGCACCAGCTTGCTTTACAGCATCAGCAACCGTGTTGAAAACAGGTCGGTCTAAGTGAACTTGTCCACCTTTTCCTGGAGTTACACCCCCAACAACGTTGGTACCGTAAGCAATACATTGCTCGGCGTGAAATGTTCCTTCCTTCCCTGTGAATCCTTGTACAATTACTTTAGAATCTTTATTTACCAATACGGCCATAACACAATTAAATTCTGAATTTTGCTGACAAAAATATACATTGCTTTCTCTTAGACAAACTTTGAGGACGCTTTTTTTCTACAGATGCAATTTATTATTGGTGATGACATATGTGCTTTGAGCACAGCAAACGGCTCGGCGGCTTTAGCGGTAGTACGCTGCAGTGGCCCAAATACTTTAAAAAAACTTTCAGAAGTTTTTAAACGAGATCTTTTATTAGAAAATGCCAACAGCGCAAAATTTGCTCGTTTTTACGATGGCGATGCTGTTTTAGACGAAACAGTACTGGCAATTTTCAAGGCGCCAAAAACTTTTACAGGCGAAGATGTTGCCGAAATTAGTTTTCACGGATCTCCTTTTGTGGTAACCCGAGCCCTAACTATTTTGGCCGATAGCGGTTTTAGAATGGCACAAGGTGGTGAATTTTCATTTAGAGCTTTCAGTAATGGTAAAATGGACCTATCGCAAACGGAAGCCATATCTGACCTTATAGCCAGCGAAAACGAAGCCAGTCATAAGTTGGCCATGAATCAATTGCGCGGTGGCTACAGCCAATTAATGAACACCCTACGCGATGAATTGATCCACTTTGCATCGTTGATAGAGTTGGAACTCGATTTTTCGGAAGAAGATGTAGAATTTGCAAATCGACCAGAGCTGATTGCTTTGCTAAATAAAGTTATTGACCAGTGCCGTGTGTTGTGCGATAGTTTTAGAATGGGAAATGCCATTAAAAAAGGCGTACCAGTTGCCATTATCGGAAAACCCAACGCAGGCAAATCGACCCTTTTGAACGCCCTACTAAAAGATGAACGCGCCATAGTGAGCGACATTGCAGGCACCACCAGAGATACTGTAGAAGACACCTGCACTATTAACGGCGTAGGATTTCGCTTTATAGACACTGCAGGTTTGCGCGAAAGCACCGATGTGATAGAACAAGAAGGCATCCGCCGTTCGAAAGTGAGCATAGACAAAGCCGATGTTATTTTGGCCTTGTACGACGCTAGTGCTGACAATACTGCTGAAGAATTGCAATTTCTACACGATGCCATAGGCAACAGCGATGCGCAAATAATATACATAGCCAACAAATGCGATAAAAAAGAAAATCTCATCATCATCGAAGGTCACCTTCCCCTATCGGCAAAAGGAAAAACAGGCATGGATGATTTAGAACATGCTTTGGTAGAATCTGTAAACGACGCCATTCCAAGCGAAAGTGCATTTACCCTAAGCAACGTACGTCACTACGCCGCCTTAAAACAATGCGCTGAAGCCCTTACAGAAGTTATAACTGGTTTGGAATTAGGGATACCCGGCGATTTGATTGCCATAGACATACGCCGCGGTATAGCCGAAATTGGAAGCATTACAGGCGAAATTACTACCGACGACCTTTTGGGAAATATTTTCAGTAAGTTCTGTATAGGGAAGTAATTGATAACACAGAGCATCTAAACCCATCACGATAAAACTCTATTTATCAACACGATACAATCCAACTATCAAAATGCAACCTAAAATTAAAACAAGCATTTCTGTTCCTTTTTGATTATACTTGTCCCGTATTTGTCCCTCGAAACATTGTGTGGGACAAAACGGGACAAACCCCCTTATGACAGTATCAATTAGAGAAAAAATTTCAAATGACAAAAAACACGCTCATTTATATTTGGACATTTACAGCGCTAATCTAAATCCAAAGCGAAAAAAGGAATCTTTAAAAATGCATGTTTTTATTGCTCCTAAGACAACTAAGGATCGTGAACACAATAAAAAAACTTATCAACTTGCAGAAAGCATTAAATCCAAAAAACTATTAGAATTACAACATGTCGGGCATGGTTTTGCACATTTGAATGAAACCAATCAAAACATCAATTTCATTGAATACTTTCAAGAGCAAACCAATAAGCGCTACGAAAGCACGGGTAATTATGGCAATTGGGAATCTTCATTAAAGCACCTAATAAAGAACAAAGGGCAAATTGTACCGATAAAGGAAATTAATGCTGACTGGGTAAATGGCTTTAAGAACTATCTACTCAATGAGGCAAGATCGAAAAGTAATAAGCCACTCTCCCAAAACTCCTGCCACTCCTACTTCAATAAATTAAAAGCCTGCCTTAATCAAGCTCGTCGTGATGGTTTAATTAACCACAATGTCAACTTAGATGTTACAGGCATAAAGATGAGCGAAACAAGTCGAGAGTATTTAACTTTAGAGGAGCTAAAAGCCATTAGCAAAGTGGACTGTGCTATTCCTATTCTAAAAAGTGCGTTCATTTTCAGTGCATTAACGGGATTGAGGTGGTCAGACGTTAATAATTTGAAATGGTCGGACTTACAGCATTCTGAAGCTCAAGGATGGTTTATTCGATTTCAACAAAAAAAGACAAGAGGTTTCGAAACTTTGCCCATTTCTGAACAAGCAAGGAGTTTAATGGGTGAAATAAGCGAACCAGATGAAAAGGTTTTTATTGGTTTAAAATACAGCGCCTGGCACAATCTTAAGTTACAACAATGGGTAATGGAGGCTGGAATTTTCAAAACAATTACATTTCACTGTGCAAGGCATACTTATGCAACATTGCAATTAACCTTAGGTACTGATATATACACGGTTTCTAAGCTATTAGGTCATAAAGAGTTAAAAACTACTCAGGTCTATGCTAAAATCATTGATGCAAAGAAGCACGAAGCCGCAAATAAAATTCCAGACTTAGACTTGTAATGATCACCGAGATACAATATTTAGAATTAGACATCGCAAATATTTATTACACCAATCGTACAGCCTTACGAAGTGGTAAAATACCTTCAGATATTGGTGACAAATTTGTTGGCTTCCTGCAAGATGAGATTTCTGATAAGGGGCAAATTTCATACTCCTCTGAAACCTATGAAAATGGTAATGACAATGACAAAAAATATTATTTCAAATTACATAGTGATTACAAAAAAGTAAGTGATAATTATAAGGACGCTTTAAACCTAGAGTACTTTATCTCTTTAAAAGGTTCATATGAATACTTTCAAAGTATAAAAATAGAAACAACCAATGCTAACTTTCCATTTTGGTTTGCATTAAAACTATTCACCTTAGAAGAGGATCTCACCTTAATTGATAAATTTCTAAGCTTTCAAAAAAAACATTTTGAATCTGCCGCTGAATATTCAAATTTCCTAAAACCTTTACTCAATCAATACAACCAAAAACTTTTTTCAAACGCTTTAGTTCGTACTGTTGAAGATTGGATTTGTATTGACGAAAAAAGAGGTGATGTAGGAGCTAAAAACCACAAGCCAGCGAATATTAAAAAAGTGATTTGCGGTTCATTTCTTTTGAAACCTTTATATACTATTAGCGATCATCAAGACAGAGTTTCAAAGGTTTTTCAAGAATTAAAACGAAATAATTTCATTTCTAAAGACTCGTCAATCAATACATTTTTTCATTTTCTATCCAATGAAAGCATCACTAAAAACAAACGTATAAAGTGGATCGCAAGTAATGTTACATTGAGGTGGTTTATTCTCAATTTATTGCCTTATGTGGAGTATGTCGGAAAAGATCATTGGCACATTACAATTAAATGTTTTGTGAAAAGTGACTCCTCTGAATATACTACTGAAATGCTGAGAAAAGCAAATAGTTCAAAGCTTGGTCAACATGAATTATTGAAAAGCATTCTATTAACATTTTATAAATAGCCTGGCACCCTCCATATTTAGCTCTGAATTCTAATTCATTTAACTAGACGGTAATCCGCATCATAAATTATCGTATTTAGCTTAAAATCAAATGTTTAGTTAATTTTTACTGGACAGTGAAATTTCTTCCACCAAAACTACACTTTTCACTAAACAACTCAAAATAAGGTGTTTACATAAAGTTTACTGGACAGTAAACCAAACTCGACACTAGACGGTAAAAATCACAACTATATAATCGCCCTTAACTATTGATTATCAACGCTTGAATCCGTATGTACTAGACGACACTAGACGGTAGGCGATTCTTGGTTTGTTTAAGCTTGTTATGCGCTGTTCCTTCGACAACGAATTCAACAGAACCACTGCGCAGTGTTCATTATTCAACCCTTAAACAATAAATTATGAACAACTTAAACGACCCTCTATACTCACTTACAATAGGAGAATTCGAAGATTTACACAATAGATTAATTGCAAGCTATTTCAGCCGTCAAAAAAAAGATCCGAATGAAAAGCAAGGCCATGAAGAGAAAAGCGACATCATATTTATAGATGAGGCCATTAAACTAACTGGATACACTAAAAAAACGATGTATTCCAAGATATCCAGATTGCACGTTCCTGTGCTTTCTAGGTACAGACCTTTGACTTTTTCCAGAACAGCACTTGAAGAATGGATTAAAGCTGGAAAACCCAACATGATAGATGTTGAGGCCGAACTTCACATGAAAAAAATTGGGATGTAATATGAAGACTTTCAGCCCCAATTCTCAAACTACAGAATACTTGAATAAAGATTTTGTGTTAAGCGAAATTGATTGCCATCAGGCCTTCAATAGGTATCTACGCCCCTATCATAGCTTTAACCAATTAGAGCCAGGCAAACACATCTCTAATCCGTTTTTAAACGAAGTACAGAAAACACCTTCTTTTAATATCTACAAGACGGATAATAACGAATGGCGGTATAAAGACTTTGCAACGGGTGATGACGGGAACCTAATAGATCTCGTCATGAAACTTCATAACAAAGATTTTAAATCTGCTCTAAAAACTATTGCAGATGATTTCCACATCTATGAGAATATAACAACCAACAATAACTTTGAAATAGAAGTTTTTGACTGGAATGTGGAAGCGCTATCCTACTGGAAAACATTTCATATTGAGCAACCACACTTGGATGCATATGGTGTGAAGCCCGTTAAACGGTTTTCACGCAGCAATGCAAACAGTAATCTAATCGAGGTTTTACCCTTACAGGATAACCCTTGCTTTGCCTACTACATTTCTAACTCTTGCTACAAACTTTATTCCCCTTTATCTACAAAGTTTAGATTTTCTTGGCTTGGAAAAAAGCCTATTGATTACGTCTTCGGATTTGATCAATTACCAGAGCAAGGAAATAGAGTTTTTATAACGGGCGGCGAAAAGGATGTGATTTCGCTTTTCGCCCATCACGAACATGCTGTTTGCCTCAATAGTGAAACCGCAAATCCATCGACTGCACTTATACAATCATTGAAACAACGATTTGATGAGGTTATAGTGTTGTACGATCTTGATAAAACTGGATTGAAACAATCACAGAAAATTTGCGACACACATAAACTGCACCGAATGTTACTCCCGCAAAAGTTAAAGGAACAAGACGGTAAAGACGTTTCTGACTTCTTTAAGCTAGATTTTAACCTTAACGATAATGAGACTATAATTCAACCACCTAAACTGGATATCCCTAAAGGTCAGTACATTAATTTACTACTTAAAACTCAGGAAGAGCTAACCAAAAGTAAGGCCCAAAATATCACAAAACCTTCACCATTACTAACATTCAATGAAAACGGGATAATTTTCCCTAGAACAATCAATATCATTCAAGGAAAGGCAGGTGTGCACAAAAGTCGTTTGGCCGAAACCTTTTGCAGTGCATTTATTAAACACCCTAACTGCAACATTGATCATCTTAACTTTAATGCCAATTCACTCCTGAAATCCTCAGTATGTTATGTTGATACCGAGCGTAATTTATCAGAGCAATTTCCTTTTGCTTTACAACAAATACTTACTAAAGCAGGCTATAAAAAAGATGAAACACCTGAAAATTTCGAATACATTTCACTTTTACAAGTCCCCAGAATGGATAGGTTCAAAGCCCTTACAGAATATCTCGAATACATTCGTAAAAAATTCTCGAGTCATGTCATCATCATTCTTGATGTGGTAACAGATTGTATCAAAGACTTCAACCGATCTGAAGATAGCATGCAGTTAATTGATCTAATGAATGAGTCCATCAACAAATACAATGTCACATTCATAGGGCTAATACACGAAAACCCTGGTAGTACAGATAAAGCCCGTGGCCATTTAGGTACTGAGCTCATGAACAAATCCAGTACGGTAATTCAAGTTGGTTTTGAAAAAGGCCCTAATAATCAGCCAAGTGACATTATAGCACTCAATTTTTTAAAAGCAAGAAGCACTAAGAAATTTGACTCCATACATTTTAGGTTTTGCCAGGAAGCCAAAGGATTGGTTTTGGCTGAATCGTATGAACTAGAAGGGCTAAAAACATCAAGGCAGACGAAAGCTGAAATACCAGAGGTTATGGCATTTTTAAGCAAAGAGCTCACCTCCTCTTTCTCAACTAAAGATTTAACGTCATTAATAAGTGATGAATTTTTTTGCAGCACTAAAATAGCTGGAGAACGTCTAAAACATTTAATAGATGGTCAGCACTACATTGAAAATTCAATTGGCCAAAAATGCACCCTTACTAAAAAATCCAAAGGCAAAGAAATGATGTATAACCTTACGCCACTTCCTGACGAACATCAATTGAAGGCCTGTTAACCTTACCAATAACGATGGAAGTTGGAAGAGGCCTATATAGGGCAGTTCCAACTTCCATCGTTAAATATAGTCTGAGCTTCTAATATCCAGAAGTAATTGCTTTAGAAAACAATAAACATCTCGTCTTCATACAATCTACACTAGAATACATTTCAGGCTTCTTTATCTCATAAAAGAATGATAAATTAGCTGCACACAAAATTGGCTATCAGTACATTATGTCCACTTAGCCGAGCCGTTGCCTGTAATTAAAAAATGAAATTTGTTTTAATCTCAATATTCAGTATCATCTCGACTTTTGTTTATTGTCAAGATTCTTATAACTCGAAAACTGATTCTAGCTATTTAACTATAGACACCAATATCACATTTAAACATTTTGAGGATTTACAAGTATTTCAATATTTCTATTCTGATAGTTTAAATGGAAAAATTACATACTCAGAAAAAATTGACTCTTTTGGAAATGTGATTGCGAGATTCCATAAAGATTATAAAACGGATTTAGGCAATGGAAAAGAAGACATGTTAACTATAAATGAATATGATGAGCACAATCAACTAAAAAGCACAACGATATATTTTGAAACTTTTCGTAAGGGAGAGGTGGATAAAACTTTTTATCACTATAACGACTCACTTCTTGTATTAGCTGAAACATACGAATTAAAGAAACGACTCAAACCAGATATTCATAAAGGAATTGCAAGCCATCATGGCTGTATTGTTTTACCAGAAGATTATGAAGAACACCCAACTTGGGCCTTAAGAAAAGCAGAAATTTTTAAATATGACAGTTTAGGAAGAAAAACAGGAAGTTATTGTCCTGTATTCTTTTACTCACATAATAGATGGGAGTATCAATATGACGATCAAGGAAAACTAATTGTCTCAAAATCTTTCGATCAATCCAAATTGCTTTATACTAGTAAATATCGCTACACAAAAAATAAAATCATTGAAGACCTTGATTGGGTAGACTGGTCTGACAGAAAATATATAGAAACATATGACCAGAAAAATAATTTGATAAATAAATCAACCATTATTTTAGATTCTAAATGGGTTGATAGATATTACTACAATCAAAACAATCAGCTACTACGTTTTGAAGCATATGACAAGGATGACAAACTGCAATTGACTCATATTTACTTGTATAAAAAATAAAAACTACAGGCAACAATAGCTAAATGTAATGCGGGGTTTGGTGGTTAATGGAATGTTTTCCGTGATGCATCCGCCAAAACAAGTTTTGACGAATTATATTTGAATAAAGTAAATTCACAAAAATTGGTTTGGCTCAGTTTCGTACGCTGATTGAACATCTTACTGTTCAATCCCGCACTCCACTTAGCCGAGACGTTGTAACACATTAAAAAAAATGCAAATTGTAGACTTAGGAGAAAATGCTTCGGGATGCTGCACGGTTAATTATCTCCTTGATGAATCACCGATATTCATAACTGATAATCATTTAGCTGCATTTTGGATTTGGCACAAACTTGATGTAAAAAGTTCATATACATTAATTCATATAGACAGACATTATGACTTAGCCGATCCTAAAGTTAAGTCAATTGAAATAATTAAAGAAACAAAATGGGCAAACTTAGATTTCAATTCATTTAGTAATGTAGAAGTTGAAATTGATGGAAAAACTCATAAAGTAATTCAATGGGATAATTACATCAAATCATTTAACATTCTCTATCCTGATTTCTTTAAAAAGAATATTTTTTGCACAGAAGAACACTCGGAATCCCTATTGCCTAACACTGATGAAGTTCACTTAGACAAGCTTATGGAACTTTGTTTAGATGAAAAAGAGAACATTATTCTTAATCTCGACTTAGATTTTTTCTTTACAAGAGATTCTGATGGGAAGAAAATGATAAGAAAATATACAGATGACTACATCGATAAATTTTTAGAATGGCTTAATGATGAAAAAGAAAAATTCAAACAAATAATTATCTGTTTAAGCCCTGAATGCTGTGGTTCTTGGGAAGAAAGTAAAAAAATAAAAGAAAGAATTTTAGAGAAAATAAAATAATAACGTGTTACAACAATAGCTAAATGTAATGCGGGGTTTAGTGGTAAATCTTAGCTTCTACCCTACACATTCGCCAAAACAAGTTTTGACGATTTTATTTTGTTAATTTAAATCACAAAAATTGGTTTGGCTTGCAACGTGCCTAGATTGAAAACTTAACGCTTTTCAATCCCGCACTCCACTTAGCTGAGACGTTATGCCCAATTTAAAAAAACCTGCCGCACAAACAGCACATTTGATTTTACTTCCCACAAGCTAACACCTCAAAAACCTAAGAGCTGTTTCTTCCCAACGCTGACCAAAGAATAATATACAGAGTAATTAAAATACGAACGAGGCTATCGTTTACAAAACTCACTGAATAAAAGCTTGTGAAAATTTATCAGTTAATTACATTGCTTTTTGTGTAAATTTGCCGCAAATGAGATTTTTAACCTTCATATTGTCAATTTATGTACTCGCACTATCCATAGTGTCGTGTGCTGATAATATTGAAAAGCATAATGAAGGGGACAAGGTTGAAATTTCAGTTAACATTGAAGACCATAATCATTCGAATTGTGATGACTTCTGTTCTCCTTTTTGCTCTTGTGCTTGTTGTGGCACAGTTGTTACTCTTGCCTCCAACACAATTATTACGGATACTTTAATAAGTCAATTACCGAAGTATTCATTCCACTATTCTTTTGATTACTCCTTTAATTACAACATTGGAGTGTGGCGACCGCCAAACTTAGGTTAAACCAATATTCAGGGACACATACGTCCTTTTGAGAAAATTTTCACGGTTTAATTCTAAAATCAATTCTAATGTTCGATAAGATAATTGCTTATTCTGTAAAGAATAAGTTTGTTATAGGGCTATTTGTAGCTGCTTTAACAGTTTGGGGTATTTTTTCACTCCGCCAATTACCCATTGATGCTGTACCTGACATCACTAATAATCAGGTTCAAATTATTACCATTTCTCCTACTCTTGCTACGCAGGAAGTGGAGCAATTCATCACAACACCTGTAGAACTTTCTTTACAGAATCTCCAAAAGGTTGAAGAAATAAGATCAATCTCACGTTTTGGGCTATCTGTAATTACAGTAGTGTTTGAAGAGAATTATGACATTTACCTTGCAAGACAGCTCGTTACAGAACGTATCAAAGAAGCTGAAAATGCTATACCAGCAGGTTTAGGAACTCCCGAAATGTCTCCCATATCTACTGGTTTAGGAGAAATATATCAATACGTTGTTCGACCTGAAGTAGGTTATGAAGACAAATTTTCTGCATCTGAGCTAAGAACTATTCAAGACTGGATTGTGAAGAGACAATTGTTGGGTATTGAAGGAGTTGCAGAGATTAATTCAATGGGGGGTTATTTAAAACAATATGAAGTAGCCGTAAATCCTGACCTACTAAAATCATTAGGCATAAGCATTTCAGATGTTTTTGTGGCTCTTGAAAAAAGTAATGAAAATACGGGTGGTGCATACATAGAAAAAAACTCAAATGCCTATTACATCCGCTCAGAAGGACTAGCTAAATCATTGGATGACATTGGAAATATTGTAGTCAATGAAGTAGGTAATACACCGATATTAATAAAAGACGTTGCAACCTTACAGTATGGCAAAGCACCTCGATACGGGGCATTAGTTCGTGACGGAAAAGAAGTAGTTGGCGGAAAAGTGATGATGTTTAAAGGTGCTAATTCGTCGGAAGTAACCGAATTAGTAAAAGAAAGAGTTATACAAATTCAAAAATCGTTACCCGAAGGAGTAATAATAGACCCTTACTTAGTAAGAGACAAATTAGTTACTACAGCAATTGGGACAGTTAAGAAAAACCTTATTGAGGGTGGTTTAATTGTCATCTTCATTTTAGTGCTGTTATTAGGGAATTGGCGAGCTGGGTTGATAGTGGCTTCGGTTATTCCATTCGCAATGCTATTTGCTGTGTCGATGATGAATCTACTTGGTGTATCAGCCAACCTGATGAGTTTAGGGGCAATAGACTTTGGATTGATTGTAGATGGTGCAGTAATCATTGTGGAAGCCATTGTACACCGTTTGCAAATAAAGCACTCTGGCAAGTTATTAAGTCAGTCAGAAATAGATTCAGATGTAATTTCTTCTTCCCAAAAAATTAGAAGTTCAGCCGCTTTTGGAGAGATTATTATTTTAATGGTTTACATACCTATTCTTGCATTGGTTGGCATTGAAGGCAAAATGTTTAAGCCTATGGCACAAACTGTTATGTTAGCCATTACGGGTGCATTAATTCTGTCTTTAACCTATGTGCCGATGATGGCTGCTCTTTTTCTGAATAAAAAGATATCTAACAAAAGAACTTTTGCCGATAAAATCATTGACTATTTCCAAAACTTGTATACGCCAATTTTGAATAAGGCAATGCAATTTAAACGTGCATTTGTTGGTGGTACTGTCCTACTATTTTTAATCAGCATTTTCGTTTTTAGCCGAATGGGTGGTGAATTTATTCCCACGTTAGAAGAAGGGGATTTGGCAATGCAACACATTCTACCCCCAGGTAGTTCACTTTCTCAAAGTGTTGAAACTGCCAAAATGATTCAGAAGAAACTTCTAAAAGAATTTCCAGAGATAACAGATGTGGTAGCCAACATTGGTTCGGCAGAAATCCCAACAGACCCTATGCCTGTCGAAATTGCGGATTATGTGTTGGTGATGAAACCAAAATCAGAATGGGTTTCAGCCGATAATAGACAAGCAATGTTTGAAAAAATCGAAGAATCTTTATCCTCAATTCCAGGTGTCGGTTACGAGTTTTCACAACCTATACAAATGCGTTTTAACGAGTTAATGACAGGGACGAAAGCTGATATTGCCATTAAACTTTACGGTGATGATTTAGATCGGTTGTTTCAAAAGGCTACCGAGGCGGAGAAAGTCATCAATACTATTGATGGTGTAGGTACAGTAAATGTTGAGCAAACAATAGGAATGCCCCAAATTATTATCAAGTACAATTATGATAAAATGGCACAATATGGTTTGCACATTAAAGAAGTCAATCAAGTTATTCGTTCGGCATTTGCTGGTGAAAAAGCAGGCGTAATTTATGAAGGGGAGAAGCGATTTGACCTAGTGATTCGCTTAGACGAACAAAACCGAACTGGCATTCAAGATGTCGAAAACCTTTTTGTTACACTTAACGATGGAATGCAAGTACCATTAAGTAGTGTGGCTAATATTGACTTTGTAGATGCTCCTATGCAGATTTCACGAGAAAACACCAACCGCAGGATAGTAATTGGTGTTAACGTAGGTAATACAGACGTTGAAACTTTAGTGGAGAAAATTCAAATAGCATTAGACGCAAACGTAAAATTGCCAACTGGTTATTACTTTACTTATGGCGGCCAGTTCGAAAACTTAAAAGCTGCAAATGCCAGATTATCGGTTGCACTTCCAATTGCCTTAGCCTTAATTTTCATACTACTCTACTTCACTTTTGGTTCCGTACCGCAAGCAGCCTTGATTTTTACTGCTATACCATTATCTGCAATAGGTGGTATTTGGGCTTTGCAATTAAGAGGTTTGCCTTTTAGTATTTCGGCAGGTATTGGGTTCATTGCCTTATTTGGTGTGGCGGTATTGAATGGGATTGTATTGATAGGTTATTTCAATCAACTCAAAAAAGAAGGAATTACCGATATAAAAGAAAGAATAATAACAGGGACAAGAGTAAGGTTGCGACCAGTCTTAATGACCGCAGCGGTAGCTTCATTTGGTTTTTTGCCAATGGCTATCTCTACCTCTGGGGGTGCTGAAGTTCAACGACCTTTAGCAACAGTAGTTATTGGTGGTTTGCTCACAGCAACCTTTCTTACTTTGGTAATATTACCTGTTCTTTATTATTGGTTAGAAAAGTGGAATAGTAATAGAACAAAAACCATTTCTATATCTAAAGGTAGCGCCTTAGGTATGCTATTACTTATAGGTATATCATTCACAGCTAAAGCGCAAAAAACGTCAATTAGTTTAGATGAAGCCATTTCCATAGCTATCGCAAACCACCCTGATATTAAAGCTGCGAACTTAGAAGTAGACAAAGCGGAGTCCTTACAAAAATTATTATTCAGTTTAGGTAATACAGACGTTACCTATCAAGGAGACGGATTGAAAGATGAGCAGTTCGGTCAGCAAGTGAATCAGGTGGGTGTTGTGCAAAATTTCCACAATTTGGGTACAGTTAGAGCCAATAATAAGTTAAACAATGAGTTGGCTACACAAAGTACTTTGTCCAAGCAACTAACTGTAAATGAGTTAAAATGGAAGGTGAAACAGCTTTACTTTGAAGTTCAGTACATCAAAGAATTAAAAAAGCTCTACACTATACTTTCAGAGACGTATTCGAATTATTACGACAAAGCAAAAGTGAGGGTTGAAGTGGGTCAAGCTAATCCAGTAGAAGCTATGACTTTAAAGTCTAAGTGGAATGAATACCAGCTTTTAATGACTCAATTAAGTATTCAATTAAGGAACCTTCATAATCGGCTTCAATTAACACTAAACTCTAATGAAACGGTAACTGTTGCTGGAGGAATGTCTGCAATAATTTTCAATGAATCGTTAGACACCAATTCTAATATCTTTTTGAAACAAAGCCAACAGAATATAGCCATTGAAACAGCAAAGGTATCGGTATTAAGAACCGAATTAAAACCAAGCTTCAATATTGGCTATGCTGCCCAAAACTATTATCAAGGCGGTAGCCTTTATGCCGTTCAAGCAGGAGTTTCCATACCTCTTTTTAACCTTCAAGCCAGAAAGAAAGTTAAAGCTCAAAAAATTCAAATAGACATTGCTAATCAACAATATCAAAGTAAGGTGTTGGATATACAACAAGAGTTAAATCAAGCCAAGAGTACCGTTTCAGTTCATCAAGAAGCCGTAGAGTTTTACAAAAATCAGAAACAAAACGTAAATCCAGAAATTGTGAGGATTGCACAGCTTAATTATCAAGCTGGTGAAATTTCTTACCTCGAACTGTTAAACACTTTACAGTTAATGGCTACCAATAGTAAAAGTTATTGGGAGCAACTAAAAGCCTACAATAAGGCAGTAGCAAATTATCAATTTCTTACAAACCAATAACAAACATTAAAATGAAAAATAATATAAAATATATCTTCGTAATTGCAGTATTTGCAATGTCATCAGTCATAATAGCTTGTGGTGCAGAACATGCAGAAAACGATGAGCATAACCACAGTGAATCAACTGAAAATCATTCGGAGGAAGATGGACACGACCACGGTGAAAGTTCCGATAATGACGAACACCACGAAGACGGCTTAAATCTTACCAAGGCACAAATTGCGACTATTGGATTAGAGTTTGGGGATTTTTCTTCTATCAAAGTAAACGACTTTATTAAAGCTACAGGAACTTTAGGCTTACCACCTAATGCCTTTGCTGTTGTTTCAGCCAAATCAGAAGGTATTATTGCTGGTGCAACAAAGTTTGTTGAAGGAAATTACATCAAAAAAGGGCAAATCATAGCATATATCGAAAACCCTGAATTCATTGTTAAGCAACAAGAATATCTAGAATCTAAAGCAGAATTTGAATTAAAGAAATTGGATTTAGAACGTCAGAAATCTTTGGTAGACGCTAACGCAGGAGTAGCTAAAAACCTTCAAAGCACGCAGGCAGAATTTGCCATTTTAGAAGCGAAGACGGTTGGTTTATCCAAGCAATTATCATATCTGGGTATTTCAACGGACAACTTAACACCAAATAGTATCAGTAAACAGATTGCCATAAAAGCACCAATGAATGGCTTTATTTCAAATATCAATATTCATAATGGAATGTATGCACAACCTTCAGTAGCGTTAATGGAAATTATTTCGGAAGACCATTTACATTTAGAGTTAGATGTGTTTGAAAAGGATATAGTAAATATTAAAATTGGACAACTAATTAGCTATACCGTTCCTGCTTTAGGAGCTACGGTTTTTAATGGCGAGGTAAGCGTAATAGGTAAAGAGTTTAATTCAAAGTCTAAAACGGTTCGTATTCACGGACATTTAGAAGGTAAAAAACCATTATTTCTCAAAGATCTTTTCATCAATGCTAAAATTTGGTTAAATGACAATACAACCCAAGCAATACCTGAAAAATCTGTGATTAAAGATGGGGATAACACCTTTGTATATGTTGCCAACAATAGCAATGCAAATGAAATAGAATTTAAAACCATAAGAGTAATTGCAGGAACAACATCAAATGGATATACAGCTATAAAAGTGTTAGAAGAGATACCTGGAGGTATGCAAATAGTTACCAAAGGGGCTTATTATGTATATGCACAGTCTAAAGCAGGAGAATTAGAACACGAGCATTAAAAATGATAAAGTACGGTACGGTACGGACAAACTATGGAAAAGACTGTTTTTAAAATAAAAAAAATGGATTGTCCTTCGGAGGAAAATCTTATCCGAATGAAACTGTGCGAAATAGCAAGTGTTGCGAATTTGGATTTTGATATCCCTAACCGAAAATTGACAGTCTTTCACAGCGGAGAAATTGAACATCTAGAAAAATCAGTTATTGAGTTAAATCTAGGTGGTAAAAAAATCTCTACCGAACAAACTGATCAGACTGAGTTCGATGAAAACACAAATCAAAGAAAACTACTTTGGTCTGTTCTGGTGATAAATTTTGTTTTCTTCATCATTGAAATGACAACAGGTTTGATTTCTAAATCAATTGGGCTTGTTGCTGATAGTTTGGATATGCTTGCGGACAGTTTTGTTTATGGTATTAGTTTATTGGCTGTTGGAGGAACTGCTATAAAGAAAAAGCGGATAGCAAAACTTGCTGGATATTTTCAAATAACACTCGCTATTATAGGATTTATGGAAGTATTAAGGAGGTTTTTCGGTAACGAAAAACTTCCTGATTTTTCGACTATGATTGTTGTTTCCATTTTTGCATTAATTGCGAACGGAATTTGTCTTTACATTTTACAAAAATCCAAAAGTAAAGATGAAGCACATATGAAAGCCAGTATGATTTTCACTTCTAATGATGTCATAATTAACATTGGAGTAATTGCAGCAGGAGTTCTAGTTCGTTTGTTAAACTCCGTAAAACCTGATTTGATTATTGGTACAATAGTTTTTGCTTTGGTAATTCAAGGAGCAATTAGGATTTTGAAGTTGAGTAAGTGATTAACTGCCTACCCTACAAGCCAAAAATCGCAAAAGAGTATGGTTTTGCCTGCGCAGTCTACGGAACGAAAAAATAAAAAAAGGGCATAACATAGAACTAAGCTAAAAGCCCGATCAATTAGAAATGTTTCTTTTCACCCTAGAAAGGACACTTACTAGCATTAATTTGTGAGTTTTATAATAATTATCAACCCATCTCAAAAAAGCAACACTCCCACTCCTATTCCCTAGCAAAAAGCATACATTTATAGCCGTTCTCAGAACGCTAATAGACATAAATGACGCTTCAATCTTACATCGACAACCTTAACCAACGCTACAAACTAGGCAATGCAACCGAACACACCTTTCGTGGCGATTTGCAGCAACTTATTGAAACCCTTGTACCTGGCATTAGAGCGACCAACGAACCGAAGCGACAAAGTTGTGGTGCTCCCGATTACATTTTAACCAAAGGCGAAATACCTGTTGGTTTTATTGAAGCCAAAGACATTGGCGATAAAGACCTAGAAGGCAAAAAGAAAACAGGAAACAAAGAGCAATTCGACCGATACAAGGCGTCTTTAAACAACCTCATTTTTACTGATTACATCGATTTCTATTTGTACAACGATGGCGAACTAATTACAAAAATTGCCATTGCTACGGTAGACGGAAACAGCATAAAACCCCTACCCGATAACTTCAAGACATTTGAAAACCTCATAAAAAACTTCACTACCCACGTTGGGCAAACCATCAAAAGTCCTAAGAAATTGGCTGAAATGATGGCAGGAAAAGCACGACTACTTTCCGACGTTATCGAGCGCTCGCTTACCAGTGATGTAGAAAATGCTGAAAACAGTACACTGAAGGAGCAAATGAACGCCTTTAAGGAAATCCTTATCCACGACATTACGCCAAAAGCCTTTGCCGATGTATACGCACAAACCATTGCTTACGGCATGTTTGCGGCACGATTGCACGATCCTACCCTCGACAATTTTAGCCGACAAGAAGCCGCAGAATTGATTCCAAAATCAAACCCTTTTTTACGACGCTTGTTTGGTTACATCGCAGGGCCCGATATTGACGACCGCATAAAGTGGATAGTGGACGACTTGGCCGAAATATTTTTGGCGTGCAATGTGGCCGAAATACTTAAAAACTTTGGGAAATCCACCAAAATGGAAGATCCTATCATTCACTTTTACGAAACCTTTTTGAGTGAATACGACCCTAACTTGAGAAAAGCCCGTGGCGTATGGTACACCCCACAACCTGTGGTAAATTTTATAGTGCGTGCGGTTGACGATATTCTTAAAACCGAGTTTGGCTTATCGCAAGGTTTGGCCGATACCAGCAAAACCAAAATAAAAGTAAACACCGATATAGCCGACAAAAAATCTGCTACAGGCTACCGACAAAACGAACAGGAAGTACACAAGGTACAAATACTAGACCCTGCAACGGGTACAGGAACTTTTTTAGCTGAAACGGTAAAACACATACACCGAAAATTCAAAGGCCAACAAGGCATTTGGAGCAGTTATGTAGAAAAGGAATTGATACCCCGACTGAATGGTTTTGAGTTGTTGATGGCGAGTTATGCTATGGCACACTTAAAAATGGATTTGTTATTGACTGAAACTGGTTTCAAACCCACCACCGACCAACGCTTTAGAATATACCTTACCAATAGCCTAGAAGAGCACCACGAGGACACAGGTACATTATTTGCCAACTGGCTAAGTACAGAAGCCAACGAAGCCAACCACATAAAACGTGACAGCCCAGTAATGTGTGTTATTGGGAATCCTCCTTACAGTGGCGAAAGTGCCAACAAAGGGGAATGGATTATGAGCCTAATGGACGATTACAAAAAGGAACCAGGCGGTAAGGAAAAGCTTAAAGAACGTAACCCAAAATGGATTAATGATGATTACGTTAAATTCTTGAGGTATGGTCAACATTTCATTGAAAAAAACGGAAGTGGTGTTTTGGCATTTATCAATCCACACGGATTTCTTGACAATCCTACATTTAGAGGGATGCGTTGGAACTTGCTTAAAACCTATGATAAAATCTACACCATAGATTTACACGGAAATAGCACGAAGAAAGAAACATGTCCTGACGGAAGTCCCGATATAAATGTTTTTGATATTCAGCAAGGAGTTTCTATAAATATTTTCATTAAAACAGGAAAGAAAAAACCAAATGATTTAGGTAAAGTATTCCATTATGATTTGTTTGGAAAGCGTGATTTCAAATACAATTTTTTATTGCAAAATAGTCTTAGCAATGTTCCGTTTATTGAACTACCAAACAAAGCACCTGATTATTTTATGGTGCAGAAAGATTTCGAATTGGAAGATAAGTACAATAGTGGTTTTTCGACCAATGATTTGTTTAAAATCCAAAGTATGGGGATAACAAGTGGTAACGATTCTGAATACGTTGATTATGACAAAAAATTGTTGACAGAAAAGTTTGATAAAAAAAATATAACACAATTAGAATATAGGGTCTTTGACAAAAGATACATTAACTATGACCAGTCCGAACTTGCAAGGGCACGATTTGATTTTATGCAAAATTTGCTTGGTGAAAATTATGCAATATCCTTAGTACGAAGGTCTAGAAATAATGCCTTTGTCTTACCATATGTAACCAACACCATTGTAGATAAGTGTATTATCTCAACGTTAGATAATGCTAACATTTTCCCTCTGTATCATTATTCCGAAAACACAAAACAACAAAACATAGATTCCGAAACTAACCGCAAACCCAACTTAGATGAAAAGATAGTTTCTAACATTGCTAAGAAATTAGGCTTAGAATTTGTTCCCGATCATGAACATATCCCAGAGAAATTTCAAATTCTTGTAGAAACTAAAAAAATAGGCGAATCCATCAACCGTCCGTTTGACCACGGCTACAAAGATTGCTTTACTCCTTTGGATGTATTGGATTACATCTACGCCATTTTGCATTCGCCAAACTACCGTGAGAAATACAAAGAGTTCTTAAAAATTGATTTCCCACGTGTACCCTTCCCTAAAGACCAAAACACATTATGGAAACTGGTGAATCTGGGCGGAGAAATTCGGGAATTACACTTAATGGAAAGCCCTGTTTTAGACAATTACATTACTTCCTACCCTAAAGACGGCACCAACACCATTACCACAAAAATTGGGCAAAAAGACTGGGAACTGTTGGATACTGAAAAAGGTTTAGGCCGCATTTGGATAAACGATGAACAGTACTTTGACGATATACCCCTTACCGCTTGGGAGTTTTACATCGGTGGCTACCAACCCGCTCAAAAATGGCTCAAAGACCGTAAAGAGCGTACTCTAAGCTTTGAGGACATACTTCACTACCAAAAGATAATTGTTGCCCTTACAGAGACTGCTAGGTTAATGATAGAAATTGATAAAATTGAATTGAGTTAGAGAAAACTAAATGGAGCATATATGAAAATCTACAAGCATAGAATAAAAGACGGGGCACTCAGTAGAAATCAATCACTATTTAGATATACAGAGAATACAGCCAGTATAGTTGATGGAGAATTCTGTAGAATAATTGGGGTTATACCTCCAAGCATTAATTTTTTCAAAGCAAATAGTGAAAATAAAAACATAGCTAATATTTACGAAATACATGTTCTTCACAGTAAAGTGAATAGTACCGCATATATCAACCCAGACGATTTGATTGAGTTAGCACAAGAAGATTGGTTATACTTAGAATAAAAATTCTACTTGAATTACAGTATAATTTCAACGAATTTACCCTCAACTATATTTTTATGTAGCATTTCAAATAATTGAAATGCTGTAGATTAATTTACCCTAGTGATAGCAAAAGCTACGCAAATATTATTTTTAGTTGAATAGCACTTTAAACTACGCTTAACCCTGTAATATCAACCATTATGCGAACTTGTAGTTTTCTGTAGTTACAGATAGTACATAAACTACGCTTAACCCAAGTAATTCCAGCCACTATGCGTTCTTGTAGATTTCTGTAGTTACAAATAGTACATAAATAACGTATAAAACTGCGCTTAACCCTGTAATACCAAACACTATGCGCACTTATAGTTTTCTGTAGGTACAGAAAGTACACTTCGATAAATCCTAGTAGTAACAATGAGTACATAATTAATACTATCCATAACTAAAGCCAATATTTCCGATAACGAGTGATAGCAACACCTACATCTTTTCTATACTTTTCGATACACATCACTACATCCAAGTCGTACCAAAGAGTATACGCACTTGTAGTTTACTGTAGTTGCAAATAACACATAATTCAAAGCATAAACTCCTCTTAACCCTGTAATACCAATCACTATGCATACTTGTAGTTATCTATAGGTACAGAAAGTACACTTCGATAAATCCTAGTCGTAACAACGAGTACATAAACAATATTACTTATAACCTAAAGTCAATATTTCCGATAAATGAGTGACAGCAACACCTACACCATTTCTGTAATTCACACTACACATCACTATACCCAAGTCGTATCAACGAATACATAAATAATATTATCAATGCGGTATAGCTAGTATTTCCGACAATCGAGCGATAACAACACCTACATCTTTTCTATAGTTTTTACTACACATCACTGTACCCAAGTCGTACCAATGTGTATATAAATAATATTATCTATGCTGTAGAGCTAGTATTTCAGACAATCGAGGGATAGCAGCACCTACATCTTTTCTATACTTTTTGATATACATCACTACATCCAAGTCGTAACAGCGAGTATACGCACTTGTAGATTTCTGTAGTTACAGATGGTACATAATCAACACCATAAACTGTGCTTAAACCTGTCAAATCAAGCACTATGCACACTTATAGTTTTCTGTAGGTACTGAAAGTACACTTCAATACACCCTAGTCATACCATCGAGTACATAGATAATATAGCTATGCTGTAGAGCTAGTATTTCCGATAGTGAGTGACAGCGGCACCTACATCTTTTCTGTAGATTACACTATACCCAAGCCGTACCAAAGAGTTCATAAATAATATTATTCTTCGTCTATGATTTGAGGTAAGTGAAATTCGCAATGGCATTATTGCTATACTATAAGGTGATTCCACCTACCCTGCTATTTCATTACATTTACATTCCGTTAAATATAACATGAACAAAATGACCACTAAAACCTTCTTTTTAATGCTTTTTGTGCTTTTACCTTTCATCCATTATGCTCAAGAGTTGGAAGTAGTGGAGGAAGGTGAAATGGATTTGATAGGAGTAGATGATATTAAAGAATTGGATCCTAAACAAAAAAGCGGAAGGCCTCAAGGTTTTCATCTTATTGATACCACCCTGTTTTTAAAAGCTGTATATGAATTTGATCAGAACCTACTTCCGAAATTTGGTCATTTTTATACGACACCAAATCAAAAGCCAACTCGAATTCTGTTCAACGATTCGATTATTATAAGCGATATCCTTGGCCTTATTGGTGATCAGTTTTTTGTTTCTGCGCGTACCCAAAGCACAGGAAATGAATTATGGGTGTATTCTTTAAAGAATCAACAAGCATCTTTGGTGAAAGAAATGATACCTGGGAGTAATGGTAAGCATATTCAAAATGTAGTTGTTAAAGATGAGAAATTATATTTTATGGGTACGGATGAACAGCATGGAAAAGATCTGTGGGTGAGCAATGGTACGGCAAGTGGAACACATTTAATTGTAGATGCTTTTGAAGATCAAGACCCATTTATTAAGGACTTGATAAATTTTCGAGATCACTTATATTATTGGGGGAAAGCTCATTTGTACAGGAGTAATGGTGAAAAGGGAAATGGAATGGAAATTAAGATCCACAATGATGGTGACATTAACTATAATGCCATTGTTCCTTTAGGGGAATCACTGCTTATATCTGTAAGTACCTCTGATGGAGGACGGCTATATACATACGAACCTTCTAGTAATAAAGTGAATTTGATAAAAACTAGTAAAAATAAAGCCTCATTTGCTAATCTATACCCAACAGAAGCCGTCAAAGGTTATAGTTACTTTACGATACGATCTGATGATCCAGAAGTGACTGGTTTATGGAAGACCAATGGGAAAAGTGAAGGAACTATTCGAATTCCTATGCCTGATACCAGTTTTACAGATTTAAGAATGTTATATCCAATTGGAGATCGCATTTACTTCACCGCTTTTGCAGATGAATTAGGTGGGGCTATTTGGGTTTTAGACTGTGAAAATGATCACATTTTTCGATTAGTTAATACTCTCAATTTGCCAAAAACACCATATCCTCATAGCTATATTGGCAGTCCAGGTAGAGTGTATTTCCAAATTGGGTTGACGGATAAGGAGTTATGGATGACGGATGGAACCGAAGCTGGAACTAAATGCATAATGAGAACTAGCAAAAGTCAAGATTTTACAGAATACGTCCTCCTAGGCAACAACTTAATTTTTAACGCAACTATTTTAGGAACCCTAGAGAGGGAATTGTTTCACCATGCAAACGGAAATGAGAAGCCTAAACTTTACTTTAATTTTTAACGATCTTTTTGTAAATAAATCAGACTAATGTACATAGAGGGACAGAGACATACAACGAAGTCACACCAAAGAGCAAATAAATAATAATCCACAAAGTCTATAGGTCAATATTTCCTATAAATGAGTGACAGCAGACCCTACAGTTTTCTGTAGTTTACACTACACATCACTACCCCCAAGCAGTATCAACGAGTGCATAAATAATATCACAACCTATTTCAATCGCACTACCCCAATAAGGAGGAATTATGGGTTTGGCAACATCAGATTACACCAATCAAAATTATATAACACCTATCCCTTCCTTAACAATGTTTTATCCTTATATTTTATAAATTTAAACGCATAAAGATCAGCTCTCGGCTTACTTAACAATTAAAAGTTACGTTTCGTTTTTATGTAAGTTTCACAGCCTTGAAGGTTAGGTTTGAACTCTATGATATTTTCATGTAGAAAACATGTGGTCCATTAAATCTTTTTAAAACTTAATCGAAAAAAAACAATAACATGAAATCAACAATTTTCACCTTCGCATTTCTTTTTGTACTCTGCCTAAATGTTAACGCTCAAACCACAAAAAAAACTTCTTCCGAAGGTGTATTTTCAGTGTGGCAAAGAACTGATTTCAGGTCTTTCGATGAAGAATATAATCTTATTGTGAAATATGATGACACAACTATTCAATTTAGCATTGTTGAAAATGGTCTGTTTACAGTATTCATGACTAAGAAAACAACGAAAAAATACATAATTGGTGAACATTACAACCATTCTGCATTCTACAATATCGAAAAAGAACAATTTTTTTATATCGACTTTTCTATGAATAAACCTGCAATTAACGGATTCGGAAAATACCCTTTATCACTCAAAAAAACTTCTTTAGAAATAATGGAAATGATTATTGAAGGCAAAAGTAAAAATGATGTTTATGAATATTTGATAAGTCAAACAGATGAAGTTTCTGATATATTACAGAATTAATCGTCCCATTTTTGTCCCTCACAACACACAAAGTCCCGCAAATACTAACAAATCACTTTCTGTATAGGAAAGTAGCTGGTAAACAATATATTAAACACTTTTCACTGAGCTAAAAACTACAATTGTAAGCACAATAGCCATCACTAAGTGCATCAATTATATTTTCCGCTCCACATACTTTATAGCGACCGTCTTTCCAAGTTTTTTCCAAACATCTCATATCTCCGAATTTGTACCGATACAAGGCATCTTCATACGCCTCTTCTAAAGCATTTCGGCTTTCGTCTTCTTGATTGTACATTGAACGTATTTTATATTGAAGCTCTTGTTTTTCGCTTTCTAATTGCGCTACACTTTCCTCTAGTTCTGTATTTGAAGCTTGCAAATACGCAATCTTCTGCTCCAAATCTTTGGTATTGCAAGAACTAAATACAGCAATACTCGAAATTGAAATGAATAACATCAACCTTTTAAGCTTCAAATTCTTCATGTGATTTTCATGTGTAATTACGACAAAATAGCACTTATTCCATTATTTATACTACCAATGTGCGAATTCATCTAAGGCAATTCACCAATTCCATATATTTGAGGTTTTTGTACCGAGTCGTAAATAGTTTACGGTTTACAGCATTACTATTGTTCCGAAAACAATCAAAACAACCCAGATATAAAACAAACTGAAATATCATACGACATGAAGAACTTCACATACAGCTTGCCCATGTCCTACAACATGCTTAAATCGCATTTGAATCTCAAAAACAAGGCAAACAATACACCTATGCAAAATATGAATGTTGATTTTCTAAACGAACTGAGATAAGTAAAAATGAGTAAAGATAAAATCACGCAATCTCAGTTAGAGCAATACTTATCTAAAGCAGCATGGATTCTTAAAGGGCCTGTAGATGCTTCAGATTTCAAAGTATATATATTTCCACTTCTTTTTTTTAAGAGAATATCGGATGTATACGACGAAGAATATCGAAACGCGTTAGAAGATTCTGACGGCGACATTGAATACGCCAACTTACCTGAATTTCACCGGTTTATTATACCCGAAGAATGCCATTGGAAGAATGTAAGAGAAACCACAACCAATGTCGGTTTGGCTATCGAAAAAGCATTAAGAGGCATTGAACAAGCCAACCAAGAGTTTCTATACGGAATATTTGGCGATGCACAATGGAGCAATAAAAACAAGCTATCAGACCGATTACTCATCGATTTAATTGAACATTTCTCTCAATACGATTTATGCAACAGCCATGTAGATTCTGACCTGTTGGGCAATTCTTACGAATACCTTATCAAACACTTTGCCGATTTAACCAACAAAAAAGCGGGCGAATTCTATACACCTCGCTCTGTGGTGCATTTGCTAGGTTTAATACTCGATCCTCACGAAGGAGAAACCATATACGATCCTGCTTGCGGAACGGGCGGAATGCTTTTGGAGTGTGTAGACCATTTAAAACACAATAAGGAAGATTTTAGAACCTTAAAATTATTCGGGCAAGAAAAGAACTTGACCTCTAGCTCCATTGCCAGAATGAACATGTTCTTACACGGTATTGAAGACTTTTCAATCGTTCGCGGTGATACTCTTCGTAACCCTGCATTTTTTGAAGCAGACGGATTGAAGACTTTTGATTGCGTGATTGCAAACCCTCCTTTCTCACTGAAAGAATGGGGAGCAGAAAACTGGGCCAATGACCCCTACGGGCGAAACATAGCTGGTGTACCGCCTGCAGGCAATGGAGATATGGCGTGGGTGCAGCACATGATCAAGTCTATGAACACTACAGGTCGTATGACTGTTGTATTGCCTCATGGTGCTTTGTTTCGCAAAGGTGCCGAAGGAAGAATTCGTGAAGAATTACTGAAACAAGACATGTTAGAAGCTGTAATTGGCCTTGGGCCAAATATTTTCTACGGCACACAACTGGCCGCATGTGTCATGGTTTTCAAACAAAACAAAGACAACGATAAAAAGGATAAAGTGTTATTCATTGATGCCTCTGATCAGGTGCGTGTAGGTAGAGCACAAAATTTTTTAGAACCTGAGCACGTAAACCAAATTTACCAATGGATTAAAGAATACAAGGATGTTGAGAATTATGTGAAAGTAGCTTCTAATGCAGATTTAGAGGAAAACGACTTCAACCTGAATATTCCTCTCTATGTAGAGAAAATCATTGAAGATAATTTGCCTTCGGTAGAAGAAGCATTGACCGATTTGAAAACCGCATGGAATGAGAGTTTAGAGGCTGAAAAGAAGTTTAAAACAATATTAAAAGAGTTCATACAATGAGTACAAGAATGCCCTCAAGCTCTGCTCAAGACAGACCCATTTCAGTATGGTTTCAAAAAATAGAAAATGGAGAAATAAAATTACCTCGTTTTCAACGACCTCAAGCCTGGGACAGAAATAGGATATGCAGCCTGTTGGATACCGTTATTCAAAATCTACCCTTAGGTGTTACTTTACTTTTAAATGTTGAAGAAGAGCCTTTTATTTCTAGATATTTAGCAACCGCACCAAAAACAGGTGGTCGAGTAACTGAGCATTTATTGGATGGTCAACAACGATTAACTTCACTTTGGAGAGCACTACATAACAACTATGACGATGTGAAATTTTTTATACACATCCCGAAGTTTGACAGTTACAATGAGAATAATGAAGAGGAAGAGATAAAAGTATTTTATAGAACCCGCTACGAAAATAAAAACGGAAAATTTATGCCACTATGGGCTGATAATGCTGCAGATAGTTTTCATCGCGGTCTCATTCCAATGGAATTTTTTAGACCTGGTGATATTTCTGCTGAATTCGAATTGTGGGTCGATAAAGCCATTGCGCCACTAAAGCCATCTTCGGAACAGGAAAACTTTGAACAGAATTTAATGTCTTGGATGACTTTTAAAGGTGAAATTTTAAATGTTATACGTGATTATAGAGAAACCATAACTCACTTTAACCTTCCATTTCTTGCCTTACCTTCTCAAACTACAAAAGAAACTGCTTTACAGGTATTTATCAATATGAATACCAATAGCAAACCTCTTTCTCAATACGATATCATTAGAGCTGAAATAGAGGGTGTAAAAGGTGTGTCGCTAGATGACTACCAGAATAAACTCCATGAAAAGTATCCTGATATTCAATACTACTTTGAACTACCATTCTTGATTTTAGCCACTTCTGCATTGATGCAAGATAAATTGCCTAATCAAAGGGGTATGTGGGACATGAAAAAGGATACCATGGTAGAAAATTGGGACACCATGATGTTAGGTCTCTCCAAAATGGCTGCATTCATGGCTGCGCAAGGTGTACACGACCGAAACAGACTTCCGACCAATGCTGTACTTGCTGTTATTGCAGCTCTATACACGGTAATGCCCGAAAATTTAGACGCTAGAGGTAAGTCTGAAATACTATTAAAGAAATACCTCTGGTCAAGTTTCTTTACCGACCGATATGAAAATTCGGCTGCAACTCATGCTTACAATGATTTTGTCGCATTAAAAAATTTAATTTTAAGCAATAAAAAAGAATCTGGCAACCCATACGAAGAATCCGATGTTCCGGTACTCAATAGAGAGAAATACGCATTGGCCACAGAAGATGAACTGGTAAAAGTAGGTTGGCCAAAACGAGAAAACATACGCGCAAGAGCAATTATGGCTGTATTCACCAAGTTAGGCGCCATGGATTTTGCCGATGGATCCTCACTAACAAGGCAGCAATTGTTAGACAGTAGAAGACACTACCACCATGTATTTCCTGATGCCATTCTAAAAGATACCGAAGTTGAAAGCTATTTGGCCTTAAACTGCTCTTTGATTACAGATAAAACCAATCTAAACATTAGCAATAAAGAGCCTTTCAAATATCTTTCAGAGCGCTACAACTGGACCAGTGAGGATATTGTAGATACTAGATTGAAATCTCATTTAATCCCAATTTCGGAACTTAAAAATGGTGGTTACAATGGCTTATCTGTCGAAGAAAAACATGTGAAAGTGAAATCTGACTTTACCGCTTTCATTCAAAAAAGAGCTCAGTATGTTGTACAAGCAGTACATATACTCACGCAAGGACGTGATATTTCTGCTAATGAAATAATCAATACCGTAGAATCAAAAACAATAGAAGCATGACCCAACAACAACTAGAAAAATTCCTTTGGGGTGCAGCCACCAAACTGCGCGGCTTGATTGATGGCGGAGATTACAAGCAATACATCTTCCCTCTCCTATTTTTTAAGCGCATTTGTGATGTGTATGATGAAGAATTTGAACGTGCACTAAAAGACAGCGATGGCGACAAAGAATATGCAGCCTTTGCTGAAAACCACCATTTTTTGGTGCCTAATGGAGCCCATTGGCAAAATGTTAGAGAAACCACCACCAATGTGGGTACAGCCTTGCAAAATGCCATGCGAGAAATTGAAAAAGCAAACCCAGATACCCTTTACGGGATTTTTGGTGATGCCTCATGGACCAACAAAGACCGATTGAGCGATGAGATTTTGATCAACCTAGTGGAACACTACTCTCAGCACAAACTCGATTTGGCAACGGTGCCCGATGATAAATTAGGCAACGCTTACGAATACCTGATTAAAGAATTTGCAGACGATAGCGGACATACTGCCGCAGAGTTTTACACCAACCGAACGGTAGTAAAGCTAATGACCATGATAATGGACCCCAAACCAGGATAGTGTTTACGATCCTACCTGTGGTTCTGGTGGTTTGTTGTTGAACTGTGCTTTGCATTTAAAAGACGAAGGCAAGGAATACCGTACCCTAAAATTATACGGACAAGAAATTAACCTATTGACTTCTGCCATTGCCCGAATGAACATGTTTATGCACGGCATAGAGGAGTTTAGCATAGTACGTGGAGACACCTTAGCCAACCCTGCATTTTTGCATAACGATGAATTGAAGAAGTTTAATGTGATTTTGGCCAATCCTCCTTACTCTATAAAAGCATGGGACCAAAAAGCATTTACCAACGATCCTTATGGCCGGAACCTTTGGGGAGTGCCACCACAAGGTTGTGCAGACTATGCTTTTCAGCAGCACATGCAAAAGAGTTTGGACGACAAGAATGGACGTTCTATTTCACTTTGGCCGCATGGCGTACTCTTTAGGGATTCTGAAGGTGATATGCGTAGAAAAATGATTGAGGATGATATTATTGAATGTGTAATTAGTCTTGGCCCAAATTTATTTTACAACTCTTCAATGACTTCTTGTTTATTGATTACCAATAACAATAAGCAGCCTGAAAGAAAAGACAAGGTACTTTTTGTTCAAGCTGTGAATGAGGTAAGAAGTGATAAAACAATGAGTTACTTAGACCCTAAGCATATTCAAAGGATTCATAACGCTTATTTGAATTTTAAAGATGAAGATACATTTACTGCTGTTGTTGATAAGGAAGAAATTTTAAAAGACAAAAATGCAAGGCTAAGTGTGCAGCTATTTGTTAAAGAAGACAAAATAGAAGAAGAAGCTTTTGATGTATTATTTGAAGATTGGGAACAAAGTTCGGTGGCATTAAAATCTTCAATGGATGAACTCTTTAAAACCTTAGCAAATGGATAGTGTATTGATGGAAAACAAGGCATTGAAGATAGATAAGTCAAATTGGGAACTAACTAAAGTTGGTGATTTAGCAAAAGACATTTCTAAACGAGTAGATAATCCAAGTGAGTCTGGTTATGAACGCTTTGTTGGTTTAAATCATTTTGTATCAGGGGATATAAAAATTAAAAATTGGGGACCTACTAAAAGTCTTACTTCATCTACTAAAGCATTCGAAGCTGGAGATATTTTATTTGCAAGAAGAAATGCATATTTAAGAAGAGCCTCTTTGGTAGATTTTGACGGTTGTTGCTCAGGTGATGCTTTTGTATTAAGGGAGAATCATGAAAAAATAGTACCTGGATTCTTAGCTTTTTTCATGAATTCCAATTCCTTATGGGATTACGCAAATTCCAATGCAGCAGGAACAATGTCAAAAAGGGTTAAGTGGCGTGATTTAGCAGAATATGAAATCCTCCTTCCGCCCAAAGATCAACAAGTCCAACTTTCCAAATTACTTTGGGCTATGGACGAGGTGATTGAGAAGGAGAAGGAGGTTTTGGAGAAACTTAATCAATCCTATTCTACTTCTATAAATCAATTTATGATTCATGGAAATTACGGAATTGGTGGAGAGATAATAAAAACTAAATGCGGATTACTCGATAAACGAATTAGCACCATAAAACTAAAAGATTGTTTAATCGAAAAACCGACATATGGAGCGAATGCTTCTTCAAAAGAGTATTTAGATGGTGATTTAAGATATATTCGAATTACAGATATTGATGACGAAGGAAATTTAATACTAGAGGATAGAGTTACTATTGATTCTCTAGATTTCGATCAATATCTTTTGTCTCATAACGATTTTCTTTTCGCTAGAACAGGAAATACTGTTGGTAAAACCTTGTTGTACAACTCAGAAATGGAAAAATCTGTGTTTGCTGGATACCTTATTAGATTTAGACTAAATTCTGAAATTTTAAACCCTAATTTTTTATTCTATTATACAAAATCCTTGAAATATGAATCTTTTAAAAGGATGATGATAAAGGTGGGAGCTCAACCAAACATTAATTCAGAAGAATATCAATCAATGGTATTACCATGTTTTAAAATTGAGATTCAAAATGAATTATGCGAAAAATTGGATTTCATTAAATCTAATATTGATGAATGCAAGGATAAAATTGCAGCCTCTAAATCCCTTCAAAAAAGTATAATCAATCAAGTGTTTTAGGTATGGGATTTAACGAAATCAAAAAGCAATACGAAAGAGGTTCTGTAGTAGAACTCAAAGTACAAAGGAAATTAGTTGATCCACAACTCATTATTTTTGATTTGAATGGTGCTTCAGCTCGTTTACACATTTCTAATTTCAGCAATAGTCCTGTACTATCCGAAAAGTTATTTAATATCATCCGTGAGGGAGAGCTAATTACATTGGTAATTATTGATTTTAATGAGGAAAAAGAATATGTAGAATTAAGCCTTAAGCCGTTTCGTAACCAATTAGAAGGGAGCTTAAGTTTTACCAAGTGCAGAAATGTTATAGATGAACGCAAAAAAATGCGTATCGAACTTCCTGGAGATATTTTGGAAGAAAACAGAAATCAATTAGACCGTATTCAGGGTGATTTAGCCAAAGTTGATTTAACATTTTTATACGAGCTCATACAAAATGCTATAGACCACCCCAATCCGAATTTCCACAACTTATTATCGATAAAGTTTGAAGTTTACAATGACTATTTACTCCTTAAGCACAACGGAAGTATTTTTACGGAAAATAATTTTAAGTCATTAACAGGTATACTTTTAGGTGAAAAAGATACTGGAGAAGAACGAATTGGATACAAAGGAATAGGATTCAAATCCATATTTAGATACACGCAAGAGGTATATATCCGCTCAGGTAATTTTAGTTTTAGTTTTAGTAAGGTACGAAGTGGAGCAAAAATGCCCTGGGAGGTGATTCCAATTTTCGAAAATGAAATTGATAAAGTTGAAGAAATCAAAAACTTTGAGTTTTTCAATACTCCAGTAGCCTTTGCGTTTAAGTTCACCAATTCAGAACTACGAGAAAGAGCCATAAAGTATTTAGAACAATTGGTGTCATCACCAGAAACGCTTTTATTTTTAAATAAGCTTGCTCGCTTAGAAATTGTAGTTAACAAAGACGTAAAGAGGATAACAAGACAAGTAAAAGATTACACGTCTCATCAAGTAATTACGCTGCAATTAGATGAACAGAAACCACAAAAATGGTTTGTCTGTAAAGAAAGAAAAGTAATTACCGATCAAGGGATTTTAAACGAATTAAGGGATGAGAACAACCCTTCTGTTCCATTAAAATTTAGGAATTTCAATTCTCCAGAAGTTCAGGTAGCTTTTCCAGAAGAATTGAGGGCAAATCTATTAAATATGTATGCTTACCTTCCTTTATCGGAAACTAAAGCAGGCTTACCGTTTATTATTAATGGTGATTTTATTCCCAATTTAGACCGTACAGATGTTATTCGAAATTTAGAATACAACAATTATTTAGCAAATTTTGCTGCAGATGCTTTAGTGAGATTGTTTAATGTAGTAAGTTTTGAACTAGGTATTGATAGAGCGCTTACCATACTCGAACAAATCAATGATTCAAACAATGTTTTTTTTCAGCATTTGAATCAATCATTTATTGAAAAGAAAGGCAATCTGACGATTAAAACTCTTTCTCAGGAAGAAATACCATTAAATAATTTTGTTATTGATAAAAGTGGGCTATTTAAGATTTTCGACAATGAAGTAATTCGTTTTCATAATGATTTTAGTGAAAGTTATGTACTTGAGAACCTAAACGAAAAAACTGCCGAGCAACTTGAAAAACACTTTCAATTAAGAGTTTTTGATATTTATGAAGGGCAAAAATTGATAAGTAGTTCAGCATTTATAGATAAACATTGCAAGAATTTTAAAGACCTTTTAATATTAATTTTCGGTTTATCGAGGTTACCTAATGCAAATGGATGGAAAGCAAAGTTTGCAAACATCAAAATACTAAACATAAACAATATATTATTTAGTTTAGGTGAGCTGCAAAGAGACGTTCCTGAAAAGTTTAGTGAGGTGCTAAATATCGCTCTAAATATAAATGCTCTTACACAAGAACATAATGACTTACTAAATAATTACCCAAGAATTACTGAATTAGTTGGGTCTTTTGGGTTAAATGAATTTGATTTAAGTGTATCTCTTCGTGATCTAATTACTAAACGTAATCAGTTTAACGCAATGGAATTAGAACACCTTAATATGCTTTGGTGTTTTTTATATTCAAATAAAGATGTTACCAATAATGATGGTAGTAAATTAGTTAACGAAAGGTTTAAAGAATTTCCAATTCCTACTTCTGATGGGCAAATAAATGAATTGAAAGATTGTTTTGCTGGAGATATTGAAAATCCAAACAATGACTTTTCATTTCTATATCAACAATACGGAAAAGATGCTTTAACAAAAGTAAATGTTAGTGCTATAACAGAACGTACTCAAACAGAAAACAAACTGATTATTAACTTTCTCTCAGGAATTCATGAAAGGGTTAGGATAACCGATATGACACTTTTTAAAAGAGCATTTAAGCAATTGCTTAAAATCCCTCATGAAGAATTAGCAAAAGAAACAGAGAAACTTGTTAAAGCGCTTTTAAGTATATTTAATTATAGTATTGCCTATCCCAATGAAAATCTTTTAGAGTATGAGATAATTGACTTTCCTGTTCTTGCACATAACCAAAACATCGCACATTTAGGCTTTACTTATTTTGATAAAAATTATAGCTCTTACATTAATTCAGAGGAATTATATGCAGATAAACTGTACCAAGGAATAGAAGAAATCTCATTTATTTCAAAGGAATATTTAAGTCAATGTCCTGAGAATGACAAACAAAAATTTGTTGATTTTTTAAAAAAACATTTTGTAAGTCCTGGTTTGAAGTATTTCAAGTCAACAATTTTCAAAATATCTGAAAGGGTTAATCTGGTTAGTATAGACCATTCATATCAAAAATTCAATAATGGATATACTGATTTTAAAACTAATAATGAATTTCATGTTTTTCGAGACATCACAAAATTAAGTGGACTTCACGAGAATCTGGTTGTTTTTTGGGAAGAACTCTCAAATCTAAAACTCATTGATACCCTAACTTCCGAAATATCTTGCAATGGATATAGGCGTGAGAATCCCTTTATTTGGTTACTAAATAATAATTTTGAGATGTTTCCAATGCAAGGAGGCATGGTCAATAAAAGCTCGGAAATACATGACAAAAAAATAGCTAAATACTATTGTAAGGACGCAAATAACCTACACAAATGTTTTGATGAAAAGTTGGAGTGTATAATTGATGCATTGGAATTGAAGACGACTCTTTCTAACAGTACGATAATTAGATGTCTCCAAAATTTAAATACATTTTCTTTTGAAGATGCTGAAATACTATTATTGGAACATTTTGCAACAGTAACATTTTCACCTGAAGAAGTTGAAGAGATAAATACTACTTGTAATTTACTTGCCTTAGATAAAAGCATACAAAACATTAGAGGTCTTGTTTATTTAGAAAAGGAATTAGAGGAATCACCAATATTTTTAGAGAGTACAAATTATTCTAAAAATAAGTTTGTATATAGTTTTGATTATAATAAAAGCTATAAAAATACAATCAGAACATTAAAAATACCTATAAAAGGAATTGAAGATATAGAGTTAAAAGAGGTTGAAGAAAACTCTGGTTTAGATATAACTTTAGTTAAAAAAGTTGTCTCAGACTTTTTTATCAAGATAATAAAATCAGCATCTGATATAGAATTAATAGAAAAAAGTGAATTTGTACAATGTTCAAAAATTATAATAGGTATAAATGGTGTTTCTGATTTTAATGCACAAACTGATAGCTTTTACGATTCAAATCAGAACATCTACTACTTTATTGATGTAAGAGATTTAGCGGAAATAATATGTGAACAATATAACTGGCCTTTAGCTGAAAATAGAAAGCTTCGAAAACTGCTTGAAAACGCTGTAAAAAGTAAGGAAAATAAAGTAGAACAGGTTATTGCAGTGAACAATGATAAATTCACAGAAGAGGTAAATGAATTTATCAAAGAATTAGAAGGTACCGAATGGAGTCAGCATATTGTAGAACTCAAAGAATTACTTCAACTAGACACATCACTAGGTGAGCAAAAGAAAAAAATATACAACCTACTTGCTAAATTAAAACTAGCCAAGTATAGAAATATACAATTTGATAATGTAGATGAAAATAATCGTGAATTTAATTATTTAGAAGGTAATGGTGAGAAATACATAGTGCATAGCGCTAGAGGGAGCTTTGCCTACATTGCTCCTTTAGAACTTATAAAAATGAGGGATGATGAGTATCTGATGGCTCTTGATTTTGGCAATAAAACGCCAATAAAAATATATCATAAAGCAGAAGATGTATTGCGATTGAACACAAATCATCTTTTGCTATACCAAAATGATAAAACGATGGAAGAGCTATTTGACTTTTGTGAAAATAACCAGAGTGCAAATAAACGCTTGTTGATTATTGACAAAGATCATGCAAGTAACAAATCCAAAGAGCTGCTAAAACTTATGATTCCGGATGATGAATATTAATCAAATAAAACATACCGAATTATTACAAGCAGAGCTTGATTATCAAATTTTTGAGTTTGAAAAGCTCCTATCCAAACAAGCAGCCAAAATGTTTGTTGATAGGCAACTGTACATTTGCCGCTATCAGGGTTATGATGAAGCAAGAGGAAACATCATCCTTAGATTTGACTTTAATATTTGCCCAGCACCCAGAAAAAATGAAAACCTACATTGTTTTATATCCAGGTTTCAAGATCATAATGTAAAACAATGGGGAGCTACTACTTACAAAGATTTACGTTCAGAATGTTTGTCTCAATTTGAAGCAAAAACGGTGTTTTTTAATTATGAAAAAGACCATACCATTGTAGGGGTATCCGGTATTAAAGAACAAGATATTTCAAAATTTGAGAGAAATGCCCTTGTGTTTCTGGGGCCTACAGATCCACCTTTGAAATACTTGATGAATCTTGTTGAATTTGTTAAATCAACCAAGCCAGAGAAAAATCCATATTTGAATATATCAATAGATAATCCAAGTTGGAAGCCAATACCATTAAATACCAATAGTACAGTATTTGAGATTCAAACCGCTTTGTTAGAAAGTGATACTGTCATTATTCAAGGCCCTCCTGGTACTGGTAAAACTTATTTGATGGCGCAAATTTGTGATGCTTTTTTACGAGCAAATTATCGAGTAATGGTAACGGCCTTAACAAATCGAGCACTGATTGAATTAGCAGAAAAAGAGCATCTAAAAAAGGCTTTGAACGAAGGGAGAATATTTAAAACTAGCTTAACTGCAGACGAGCAAAAAAATAAAAAAATAAAGGGGATAAAACCTTTAAAGAATTTAAAAGAACAGAAGCCTCCTTTATTACTGTCGACCTATTACGTGATGAGTCAAATCGCCGCCAAAGCAATTGAGGAAGAACATTTTGATTATATCATTGTTGAGGAAGCAAGTCAAGCTTTTCTGTCTACAATTGCATTAGCCAGAAAACTAGGGAAAAAGTGCATCATTATAGGCGATGTTTCTCAATTAGAACCTATTATACATAAAGAATATAGTGTAGAAGATCCACACAATTTTCATTGGATGGTTTGTGGGTTAAAAACATTGAGCTATTACTACACAAATTCTAAAAATTACATTTTAACAAATTCTTATCGTTTAACAGAGAACGCAGTAAATGCAACAAATGTATTTTATGATGATAAATTGAAAAGTAAGTCTGATGCAATACTCCCCTTGCCTTTTATCAAGGGGTCCAAAGTCAATAATTTATTAAATATTAATGGCGGAACATCTGTTAAAAAGATCACAATGGACAATGGAAAACAGCCATCAACTGAATGTATCCACTTGATCATTGATTTAATAAAAGAACTATCTGAAATAAATTCAAAATCTGAAATAGCGGTACTTGCATTCAATAGGGAAACTGTTCGGATACTTCAGTCTCAAGTTTTACGAAATGTAAAATCAAACGACACGATTATTATAGAAACAATAGACCGTATTCAAGGTATGACTGTTGATTATTGCATTTTTGTAATACCACAAGAAAGTATACCATTTTCAATACAACCTAATCGTTTTAATGTAGCTACATCAAGAGCCCGTTTATGTACCTTGATTATAGCAGACAAACAAATAGATCATTTTATAGATTTAAACTCTAAAATGAAATCATTTTTTAGCAGAATTTAATTTTTTTAGATCTATGTATTGTCTCAAAAGTATTTTATTTAAAAAGCTATAAAACTTGCTTTTTAATGAACAACATTAATAAACTGATTCAGAATGGCTTTTAACGAACTAAATAGTGTAGAACATTACATCATTCATCAATTGAGTGGCGTAAACTTAAACGACACAAAAGCAGCAGAACCTAAAGTGGGTTACGGCGCACAATGGGTATTCAAATCCTCCGATAAACTTCAGCGTACAGTCAATGAAGTGCTTGTTGAATCAGATCTTAAAGCGGCTTTAATTCGTTTGAATCCTGAAATTACTTCAAATCCAGATTTAGCCGATGAGGTTATTTACAAACTAAGAGCGGTTCTTATTGCTGTCAATCAAGTTGGTTTGGTAAAAGCCAATGAGGAGTTCTTTAAATGGATGACTGGCGATAAAACAATGCCTTTTGGCGAGAACAATCGCCATGTACCCATTCACATAATCGATTTTGAAAATTTATCCAACAACACCTACATAGTTACCAGCCAATACCGCATCCATCACCGCGAAACCAAAATTCCGGATGTTGTGATGATGATTAATGGAATACCGGTGGTGGTAGGCGAAGCCAAAACCCCTATCCGACCGTCGGTAAGTTGGTTGGATGGCGCGCACGAAGTGCATGAAATTTATGAAAATGCAGTTCCTCAATTATTTGTGCCCAACATATTGTCATTCGCTACAGAAGGGAAAGAGTTGTACTACGGAGCCATTCGTTGTCCACTAGATTACTGGGCACCTTGGCGCTTAGAAAATGATGAAGATGCCATTGCAAAGCGGCTTGGTTTGGGAGAAGTGGGAAAAGAATTATCTGATTTATTGCATCCAGCTCGCTTACTGGATATTATGCAGAACTTCTCTTTATTCTCCACCGATAAAAAGAAACGCAGAATAAAGATTATACCCCGTTTTCAGCAATACGAAGGTGCCAACAAAATAGTAGAACGCGTAAAAGAAGGCCGTGTTAAAAAAGGATTGATTTGGCATTTTCAAGGCTCTGGTAAATCTTTTTTAATGGTATTTGCCGCGCAAAAACTAAGACGTATGCCCGAGCTGAAAAGCCCAACGGTAATTGTGTTGGTAGATAGAACCGATTTAGACACACAGATAAGCGGAATTTTTGATGCGGCCGATGTTTCTAATGTTGAAAGTACCGATAGCATCAAGGAATTGCAAGTAATGCTTGAGCGCGATACCCGGAAGATCATTATTTCCATGATACACAAATTCCGCGACGCTAAACCCAACATGAATACACGCGACAATATCATTGTATTGGTAGATGAAGCGCACAGAACGCAAGAAGGCGATTTGGGAAGACAGATGCGCGCTGCTTTGCCCAATGCATTTCTGTTTGGCTTGACAGGTACCCCGGTAAATAAAGCAGATAAAAACACCTTTTGGGCTTTTGGATCAGACGAAGATGATGGAGGCTACATGTCGCGTTACACCTTCCAAGATTCCATACGAGACAATGCCACTCTACCCCTACATTTTGAACCGAGATTGGTGGATGTGCACGTAGACAAAGAAACGATTGATAAAGCCATGGCCGATTTTAAAGAAAGTGCCGCTTTATCAGACGAAGAAGCCGATGCATTGAATCAGAAGTCGGCTAAGATGGCTGCCTTCTTAAAATCACCTGAACGTGTTGCGAAGATTGTAGCAGATATTGCTGGCCATTTCAAAGAAAAGGTAGAACCACATGGATTCAAAGCCATGATTGTTACTCCCGATCGTTTAGCCTGTGTTCAATACAAAGAAGAATTAGACAAGTATTATCCAGACGAAGCGAGTACAGTTGTGTTTTCTACCACAGCAAACGATGATTTTGAGTTTAAAAAGAAGTGGGCAATAGACAAAAGTCAGCAAGAGAAGATTGTAGAGATATTTTGTAACCCTGATTCAGAATCAAAATTTATCATAGTAACAGCCAAGCTTTTAACTGGGTTTGATGCTCCTGTTTTACAAACCATGTATTTGGATAAATCCATAAAGGACCATACCCTTTTACAGGCCATTTGCAGAACAAATAGATTATATCCAAATAAAACGTTTGGAAGAATAGTCGATTACTTTGGAGTATTTGACGATGCAGCCAAAGCACTACAGTTTGATGAGGAGTCTGTAAAACAAGTCATCTCTAATTTATCTGAATTAAGAGAGAAGCTGCCTGTTGCAATGAAAGATGCCTTATCTCATTTTGAAGGTGTAGATAGAACACTTGATGGATTTGAAGGCTTAGAGTCAGCACAAAACGCTATTAAAAGTGATGAAACAAAAGATGCGTTTGCCAAAGATTACAAATACCTTTCAAAGCTTTGGGAATCGTTGTCCCCAGACAACATATTAGACCTTTATAACAAAGATTATAAATGGCTATCACAAGTATTTGAATCGGTTAAACCTGCCTCGGATTCAATCGGAAAACTACTTTGGTTTTCACTAGGTGCACAAACCACAAAGTTGATACACGACAATATTCATGTAGGTGATGTTCATCAATTATCAGAGTTTATTTTAGATGCCGATGTTATTGAAAGCATCTTCAACAATCCTGACCCTAAGCACGCAAAAAAATTAGAGACTACACTAATAAAGCGGTTCAAAAAACTCGCTGGCAATCAAGTATTCAAAAAACTAAGCGAACGCCTAGAAGAATTGAGAGACAAGGCTGAGCGAGGTTTAATCACTTCGATTGAGTTTGTAAAAGAACTGTGTAAAATTGCCAAAGAAACCGTTAAAGCAGAAAAGGAACTTGAGGAAGAAATTCAAGAAAAATCACCAAAAGCGGCTTTAACAGAATTGTTTCTAGAGCTAAAAACAGAAGAAACTCCTGCCGTAGTTGAGCGCATTGTAAATGATATTGACGCAATCGTGAGAGTTATAAGCTTCCCGGGATGGCAACAAACCAGTGCAGGCGAAAGAGAAGTGCAACAGGCTTTAAGAAAGGCATTGCTCAAATATAAACTCCACAAGGATCAAATTCTTTTTGAAAGGGCTTATGGGTATATAAAAGAATATTATTGATTTACACTAAATAAGTACACCACATAGGTGTATACAAACATAAAAAGTAAAAACAATGCACAACCGCACAGCAATGGGATACACATTAATATTAATAGGAGTAGTTTGTACCATAGTAGGGATAGTAATTATTAAAAAAGCAAATACTGCACACCTACCCGATTTCGATTCCATTCGTGAAGTTCCTTCTTCACCGACAAATTCTAGTAAGTCGAAAGATGAAATTTTTGAAGAGAATAAAAAGAAAGGAGACGACTTTGAAGCCTTTGTTGTAAAAAGTTTCCCTAAAAAATATTATCAATTACAAGAATGGCGTGGCGACAAATATGTTGACGGAAATTATCCAGTTTCTAGTCATTTTCCTGATCTAGAAGTCAATTTCAAATTAAATGACCACAAGGACACTTTTGCCATAGAATGCAAGTGGCGTAGTAGATTTTACAAGGACGGCATCAAATGGGCCGAAGGTTATCAAATCGAGAATTATAAAAAATACAGTGTTGCAACCAAGCTCCCTGTTTATGTAGTCATTGGTGTTGACGGTACACCATCGAAGCCTAAACACATGTATGTTATTCCGTTGAGTAAACTTTCAAATAGTTTCATTTCCAAAGACGAATTGAACCCATATGAAAAAGACGTTAAAGCTGATTTTTACTGGAGTTATAAAGAGAAGAAATTGTTACCATAAAGACACCATATCCTTGTAATACCAAATACCATACGTACTTGTATGTTTCTGTAGAGACAGATAAAACATAAATCGCGCATTAAACTACACTTAACCCTTTAATATCAACCATTATGCGCACTTGTAGTTTTCTGTCAGTACAGTTAACACCTATAATTTTCTATAGCTACAGATAGTGCATAATTCAGGCTACTAACTACGCTTATCCCTGTAATATCAATCGCAATATGAACTATTTATAACACTATTATTCTTAAATAACTATAATTAGTTACATTCCTCTTTTTTCCAAAACAAAGCATGCAGAAACTTTCGAATAGAGCTTTAATCAGCCGCTTGTACAGTTCTTCTAACCAACAACTTGCCGATGCCGATTTCAACTTAAACAATTGGTCGGAATGGTACACCGTCGTGCAAGGTTTGACCGGACCCGAAAAAATGGTTTATGTAGTTGTAAAATTGAATCAATCGGTTACCAATGGTGGTTTTACAGAATTCTACGAGTCCAATCTCGGGATTTTCGCACCAGAAATCATTCATGTCCTCAATGAAATAAATGCAACCGAAACGGCCGATATTGTTTCCAATACTTTATCTACCATCAACCCATCTGGACTATTGGATGATGCTTACAAGGCTTTTGTTTTTAACGTGCAATTGTCCAATCAACAAAAGGCGCTGTTTCATGCTCAAGACATTCGCTACGATCAATTGGATGGTCTTGAGAATTTAGAAGATTTACTCGGAAATTATTTACAACAAATCATCGAGTAACTCTTTCTACAAAGCTTTTCTCTGAGAAAAAATCCTTTCAGCTGTTTGCTTACTGATAAAATTGTTAGATATCGTTAGCAGCAAGGCTCAAATAATTGGAATTAATCTATCTTTCGAACCTGTTTGTTGCCACCGATATGGGTTGAAATTTTTGGCTACCCTTGCCTTGATAAAACTCTATAAAAAGTGACCAATAAACACCCCCAACTGCATAAACGAACCTAACAGCTACAATGAGCGAAAGAAGAACTACCAATATTTTACTCTTAATAATTACAATACCTGTAATTTTTTATGTACTAAAACTATTGTCTTTCATCTTCATTCCACTAGCGTTTTCAATGTTCATTGCGCTCCTGTTTCTACCACTTGTACGTTGGTTGAGCAAGAAAAAAACACCGAAATTCATCAGTATTTTCATTGTATTGCTGATCATTGGCGCTTTCTTTAAAGTTACCGGTGAAGTCATTCAACTTTCCAGTAAAGAAATACTCGCTTCTGAAAACAATTTGATTGAAAAAGCAGAGTCTAAACTAGCCGACATCATCATACCATTAGAAAACTACTTCGGTATAGAAAGAGTTGAAGGCAAAAGCATTACGCTTCATTATTTGCAAGGTTTAGACGTTAGCAAAACCTTTGGTTCTACTCTTGATTTGATTAGCAACACTGTCAGCATGACCTTGATGACTTTTTTCTTTGCTATACTCCTGCTTGCCGAATCTTTGAACGTTCAGAAAATACTCAACAAAACGGTCATACATCAAAAATTTTCTTCCATCAAAGTGTTCATGCGCATTGAAAAAGACTTGGTGAAATTTATAAAAGTAAAATTCATCATCAGTTTTTTTACCGGACTAGGATTTTCACTGGCCTGTTACTTTTTCGATGTTAGTTTCCCTATATTTTGGGGGTTGCTGGCCTTTGTCATAAACTTTGTTCAAACCGTTGGCTCATTCATTTCGGTCATTCTACTTTCTCTGTTTGCTTTTATCGAACTCGATACTTCTGGCATACTCTTATTCTTCATCATCGTCATCATTCTTGTTCAGGTTGTAATGGGCGGAATATTGGAACCTATTTTTATGGGTAAATCATTCTCCATCAACGTGATAACAATATTGGTAATGCTGATGTTTTGGGGCTTTATGTGGGGCGTACCGGGCATGATTTTATCCATACCTATCACTGTTTTCCTAAAAATTATTTTGGAACAATTCCCTAAAACAAAAGTCGTAGCCGATTTGATGACGGGCAAAGAACTGATTCATCTTAACGCCGAAGAATAAGTCGAACCTATATGCAATGAAGTGTATTTAAAGACTTGCATTGCTTGAATTTCTTCACCAGAAGGAGAATCGTCACAATGGAAAAACATCACCATTTTATCATTCACAAACCCTACGGGTATTTGTCTCAGTTTGTAAATAATCAGAGCAAACGAAAGAATAAAAAGTTGTTGGGCGAACTTAGCTCCTTCCCAGAAAATACCATGGCAATAGGTAGACTAGACGAAAACTCGGAAGGTTTGCTTTTTCTTACAACCGACGGATATGTTAGTGAGCTGGTACGAAGCAAAAAAGTTGAAAAGGAATACTACGTTCAGTTGGATGGCGATATTAGTTCCGAAGCCATAGAAAAATTGCAAACAGGTGTTGATATCCGATTGAAAATCAGCATGTACCGGACATTGCCATGCAGCGTTATAAAACTAAATCCAGCACCCGTTTTTAAAGAGCGTTCTAAAAAAGTGAGGGACGAAAGACATGGTCCAACCAGTTGGATTTCAATAACGCTAAGAGAAGGGAAATTCAGACAAATCAGAAAAATGACGGCTTCGGTAGGCTATCCTACATTGCGATTGATACGCATTCGTATTGGAGATATTGAACTCAATGAATTAGAGTCTGGCGAAGTATTGGAAGTCGATCGCTTCGAAATTTAACGTTTACATTATGTGGTGAATCCTCCCTTGGATTTAATCTTCAACATTCCATTTCTATTTACTTTGTTTTCGTGAAACTGTGGCTTAAATTGCCATCTCTTTCCACTTAAACGATCATTCTTTGGAACACTTAATAGCAAAAGAACTTGGCCTAGCCAACCACAAAGTAAAAGCTGTATTGGCGTTGTTAAACGAAGGTGCAACCATTCCTTTTATAGCTCGATACCGTAAAGAACAAAGCGGAAATTTAGACGAAGTTGAAATTGAAAAAATCGCCTCTTCTCAAAAGAAATTTCAAGATCTAGAAAGCAGAAAAAAAGGCATACTCGAACGCCTTGCCGAACTTGGAATTACCGACCCCTTATTGCTCGACAAAATAAACGCTTGCTACGACCCCAAAGAACTTGAAGATTTGTATTTGCCTTACAAGATAAAACGCAAAACCAAAGCCAGCATAGCCAAAGAACAAGGTTTAGAGCCTTTGGCAAAAATCATCATGTCGCAGCGCAGCACAGCGTTGCATAGTGAAGCCGCACGGTTTGCTAAAAACGGTTTATCGAAAGATGATGCATTGCAAGGTGCACGCCACATCATAGCCGAATGGATAAGTGAAAGTGCAGCCGCTAGAAATACTCTGCGCAGAATTTACCAATACGATGCTGTACTGAAGGCCAAAGTAGATCCTAAGAAAAAGGATGCAGCAGAAAAATACCTCGATTATTTCGATTTTGAACAAAGCCTCAAACGCATGCCTAGTCATAGATTGCTGGCCATTTTTAGAGCCGAAAAGGAAGGTCTACTAAAAGTAAAGATTGAAATAGACAAAAAAGATGCATTAAACAAGCTTGAACGCATTTTCATAAAAACCAAGAGCGAGAGTGCCGACCAAATATTCGAAGCCCTTGAAGATGCTTTAAAACGATTGTTGATACCCAGCATAGAAAACGAAACTAGAGCCGAAGCGAAAGAAAAAGCGGACCTAGATGCAATATCCATTTTCTCCAACAACCTCAAGCAATTGTTGATGGACTCCCCTCTTGGAGCTAAACGAACGCTTGCTTTGGATCCTGGATTTAGAACAGGCTGTAAATTGATTTGTTTGGATGAACAGGGCAACTTTAAGTACAACAGCACCATATATCCCCATCCGCCAGTAAACAAAACCGAGGAAGCTAAAAATGAGCTTTTAAAATGCTTAGAGAAATACGCTATACAGGCTATTGCTATTGGCAACGGTACAGCTGGCAGAGAGAGTATGGAATTTGTAAAAGCTATGCTGCCTAAAAACAGTGAAATAGAATGTTATTTAGTAAATGAAGCTGGTGCCTCTATCTATTCCGCTTCTGAAAATGGCAGAGAAGAATTTCCTGATTTAGACTTAACCGTTCGAGGGGCCATTTCTATTGGCCGTCGTTTGATGGACCCACTCGCAGAGCTAGTAAAAATTGACGCTAAAAGCATTGGTGTTGGTCAATATCAGCACGATGTTGCACAAGACAAACTAAAGCAGAGTCTAGACAATACGGTAACTTTTACCGTAAATCAAGTTGGCGTAAACCTGAATACAGCTTCCAAACATTTGCTACAATATGTCGCAGGTATTGGCCCGAAATTGGCACAAAACATAGTTGATCATCGCTCAAAAAATGGTGCCTTTGATAGCCGCAAGCAATTATTGAAAGTAGCAGGATTAGGACCAAAAGCTTACGAACAATCAGCCGGTTTCTTACGCATTAAAAGAGGCAAAAACCCTTTGGATGCTACTGCTGTTCACCCTGAGAGTTATTCTGTAGTAGACAACATTGCCAAAAAACTGACGATTGAACTAAAAGAATTAGTCGGCAACAACGAAAGGTTGTCATCAATAAAACCAGAAGAATTTGCCACGGCAAAAACAGGTTTATTGACCATACAAGACATCGTACAAGAATTGAAAAAACCTGGCCTTGATCCGCGTGGTATAGCTCAAGAAACCAAGTTCGATGAAGCAATCAAAGACATTGCCGATTTGCAAGTTGGAATGAAACTGAATGGCAAAGTATCTAACCTCACCAACTTCGGAGCCTTTGTCGATTTAGGCATCAAAGAAAATGGCTTGTTGCACAAATCTCAAATTGCCAATCGCTTCATAAACGATCCTGCCGAAGTGCTGAGTTTGAACGAAGAAGTAAACGTGCGCATCCTATCCGTAGACTTGGATAGAAAACGCATTCAACTTAGTATGAAAGAATAGACAATACTATATTTTATCTGTAGGAATGTGATACGTTGGATCCTCCATGATGTTGACATCGATGATGGCCTCAGCGTTTTTCAACAATTTGGTGCAATCTGGACTTAAATGTCTTAAATGTACTTTCTTGCCCAACTTATGATAACGGCTAGTGACAACATTCAAAGCCTCTATAGCCGACATATCCGACACTCTACTGTCTTCAAAATCTATGATGACTTCTGCAGGATCGTTGGCGTAATCAAATTTCTCTGTAAAAGCAGTGGTAGAAGCAAAAAACAATGGTCCGTAAATTTCGTAATGCTTTACTCCTGCTTCGTCAACGAACTTTCTTGCTCTAATTCTTTTTGCGCTTTCCCAAGCAAAAAACAAGGCCGATATGATAACGCCTATCAAAACAGCCAAAGCCAAATTGTGCAACAATACCGTTATACCTGCAACAATAATCACTAAAAACACATCGCTTTTAGGCATTTTATTGAAGATTTTAAATGTCGCCCATTCGAAGGTTCCAATAGCCACCATTATCATTACACCTACCAATGCAGCCATAGGTACTTGCTCTATTACCGGAGCGCCAAACAATACAATAGCTAAGATGGTAAGCGATGCAACAATACCAGACAAACGAGCTCTTGAGCCAGCCGATAAGTTTACCAAGGTTTGTGCAATCATAGGGCAACCACCCATTCCAAAGAAAAATCCATTCAATACGTTAGAGCTTCCTTGTGCAACGCATTCTCTATTACCGTTTCCACGCGTTCCCGTAATCTCATCAACCAAATTCAATGTCAACAAACCTTCTGTTAATCCAACAGCAGCCATAATCAAAGAATAAGGCGCTATGAGTTTAAGTGTTTCAAAAGTTAATGGGATGTTTGGAATATGGAAAGGAGGAAATCCACCACTTACTGAAGCAATGTCCTTTACCGTTTTAGTGTCTATTCCGAAGAAATAAACCAATATAAACACTACGATAATTGCTACTAATGATGAAGGAACCGCTTTGGTAACTTTAGGCAATAACACTACGATAGCAATGGTTAATGCAACCAAACCTCCCATAATAAGCAATGGTGTACTCGAAAGCCAGCTAATTTCACCATTCACAATGGTTTTAAACTGATCCATTTGAGACATAAAAATGATGATGGCCAATCCGTTTACAAATCCGAACATGACCGGATGCGGTACCAAACGAATGAATTTACCGAGCTTGAATACGCCTATCAGAATTTGAATTACACCCGCTAAAGCGACCGCTGCAAATACAAACTCCAAGCCGTCTGATTTCATTAAGGCAATCAAAACAATTACGGTGGCCCCTGCTCCACCAGAAATCATTCCAGGTCTACCGCCAAAAATAGCCGTTACCAACCCAGCAATAAAGGCTGCATACAAACCCATCAATGGTGGGAAACCAGCTAAAATTGCAAACGACAACGATTCCGGAATCATAGTCATAGCAACAGTTAAACCAGCCAACACTTCTGTTTTATAGTTTACTTTTTGTGATAAATCGAATAAATTAAGTGTTCTTTTCATATCAATATCATTACAAATGGATAACCATTTGATTAAAATTTGCTTTGTATAATGGGTTCAATAAAAGACTCTAAGCTAGAGCTGTAAATGACAATTGGAAATCTATCATGGTGGAGTTACCTGAGGCATATTTTGATAGGGTTTAGAAGCTGTTTCTGTCATTTTTGAAGGCGCAAAATTAGTATGATTTTTTAGAATTTCATTTGATTGTAAAACAAGCCAGTCAATCTCAATTTGTATCCACTAAAAATTCAAGTTATCGCTAGGCTATAGCGTGATAAATACGCAATACATCCCATAGCATCATTTTAGGTTTCAGAATATTTTTACACCATTCTAAAAAATGTTACATATGTCTATTTTCACTATTCGAACATTAGTGGCTGCAAGCGTCATCATGGTTTTTGCAAGCTGTGAAAAAGAACCCCAACAATCTGATGTGGGAACCCAAACAGGTTCTGCAGAAGTGGTATACGAAGGCCCTATTGCTGAAACTTCCAATTTGGTTGGCGCTTCATTTGACGGAAAAGTATTGTGCTCTGGTGAAACCGATTATTCATTGGATGGTGGTGAAACGTGGAAGTCATTATCTCCAGGCTATACATTTGGTTTGGATGTACAAGTACATAACAATCAGTTTTTATTCTCAGGAGGAAACTCCCCTAGTTTGATTGATTTAAATTTAGGATATGGTGTTAGCTACCCGAATATTCAAACCTATAAGCCTGAGTTTTACATGGGAGTTGATGAATACATGTATGTGTCCGAAAGAAAAACGCAATTTGATGAGCCACAATGGTTGTACCGATCGTTTAATGCTCCTGGCTGGGATACACTAAGCATCAAAGGCAAATTTGCGGGGGCCGATCATAATGGTGGTATCGCCATTTACGATCCGAACACTAAAAATTTATACATCCACACGCCCTCAAGCAAAACTACGGTTACATACAATTTAGTTAACGCACCCTCTCCGATTGGGAAATCGACCAAATACGCATACAATGGTTACGACAAATTAGCCATAGCACATACTACTGGTGTGAGTGTTTTAGGAATCAACGGGACTGCTAGCCACCATTCATGGCCTGGTAGTTTTTCAGGTTTCGTAGATAATCCTTTGGTATTGGATATCAACAAAGAAGGCGATGTATTTGCTCAAGTCATCAGTGGCATAGACCCCAAAACCAACTTGAAACTTACCGGAAGCAATTTCACAACGCTTTCATCGAGAGCTTTGCCTTACGCAAATGGCGATTATACCTACACATTAGAAGCTTTAGATATTTTTAAAACATCGGAAAGCGGTAGCACCAAAATCAAGACAGGTAAAGGTGAAAAACTTCGTTTGAACAGTACAACAGTTAGTAACGGATCTATTTTTTCAATTGTCGCTCCAATTTCAGGTGCATTCGAAAGTCTATTCATAAAAAAATCAAATGCTTTCACTAACAACGAAGTGATAACAACAAAAAACAACTACCAATACGTTTACTCCGATGCCAATAGTGTATATGCTTACAGTGCCGATAGCATTATGTATACACGCAACAATGGCGGAACATGGTCTATTACCCATAATTCAGGCAGAGCCTTTACACACATCAGTAAAATAAACGGTACTTATTATGGTTTGTACTCTGTTCCCGATAATTATCATTCGCCTTCAGGAATCATTTACTCTCAATTTGATATTGCCGTATACTCATCTTACGACTGTTTGACTTGGACAAAAATAAGTTCAAATGAAAACAAAGAAGGCTATGCACCAAAAGTAATCTCACCCAACGGAACCATAGGCTACATACACAATCTTACACCAGAGAGCAATTCTACACTGATAGTATTAGAATCATCGGATTTTGGGATAACATGGAACAATGTCGATTCATTATCGGGTTACCACATCGTAAAACCTGACGGCAATTATTTGTCTTACGATCAGAAATCGGGTGGTAAAATTGTATTTACAACCTATTCCAGCACTTCGCTTGAAGCCATCAGTAGTACAATTGTTATGCTTCCATCTACACACAGAATCGATTATTTATTCTACAGCAATGCAGGTGAGCTTTACGGTTACTCTTCAGAAGAATTGCTCAAATTTGAGTTGTAATCGCTCTCTGTTCAAGCAATACCCTGTTCATGGTATTTAACGTAATCATGAGGTTTAATCAATTTCTTTTCAAAATATTTGCGACTGCATCAAGTTCAACATCGCTAAATGAAGAAAAAGTACACAACCTCCTATTTGATGAGAATCATCCACCGCTATCTCGGCTTTTTCTTAGCGGGTATTATGGCCGTGTATGCTTTCAGTGGTGTAATCCTCATTTTTCGGAATTCTGATTTTTTGAAGCGTACGACCACAATTGAAAATACAGTTGAGAAAAATTTGAACGAAAGATCATTAGGTGAGGCACTTAAAATTCGACGTTTAAAAATTGAGCGAACCAGTGGAGATTCCTTGATATTCAAAAATGGATATTATTTAAACAGTACTGGTGAGACCAAATACCGCATTGAAGAATTGCCTTTCATCATCAATAAAATGAACCATTTGCACAAAGCCAAACAAGGCGACCCGTTGTATTATTTGAATGTATTTTTTGGCGTGTCACTATTGTTTTTTGTGCTTTCTTCATTCTGGATGTTCATGCCAAAAACCTCCATTTTCAAAAAAGGACTTTATTACACAGCCGCAGGGATAGTGCTTACATTGATTATGTTGTTTGTTTAACTATCAATCAACTGTTCATCAACCACGAACAACTATAAATTATACTTATAACACTATTACCCGCCTATCCATAGCTGCGGAATTATTGATAATTTACAGCTATGGAAAATGAACAAACCAACGAGGGTAAATGCCCAGTAAATCATAGTCAAAATACATCTAACTCAAAAGGAAAATGCCCTGTGATGCATACTTCCAACACCTCGGCAAGTTCATCTGTAATGAGTTGGTGGCCCAATGCACTCAACCTGGATATTTTACACCAACACGATAGCAAAACCAATCCGCTTGGCGCCGACTTCAACTACAGAGAAGAGCTAAAAAAATTGGATGTTGACGCACTAAAAAAAGATCTGCATCACCTAATGACCGATAGCCAAGATTGGTGGCCTGCTGATTGGGGACATTACGGAGGATTGATGATTCGTTTGGCATGGCATTCAGCCGGTACATACCGTATAGCCGATGGCCGTGGTGGTGGCGGAACGGGAAACCAACGATTTGCCCCTTTAAATTCTTGGCCAGATAATGTAAGCCTCGATAAAGCCCGACGCCTGTTATGGCCTATTAAAAAGAAGTACGGTAACAAAGTAAGTTGGTCCGATTTGATCATTCTAGCAGGTACAATCGCTTACGAAAGCATGGGCCTTAAAACCTATGGTTTTGCCTTTGGGCGCGAAGACATTTGGCATCCTGAAAAAGACACGTATTGGGGTGCTGAAAAAGAATGGTTGGCCCCGAGCGATGAACGTTATGGTAACGTAGACGCACCTGATTCTATGGAAAATCCATTAGCAGCTGTACAAATGGGATTGATATATGTAAATCCAGAAGGTGTCAATGGCAAACCTGATCCAATAAAAACGGCTACTCAAATTCGAGAAACCTTCAAACGGATGGCCATGAACGATGAGGAAACAGTTGCGTTAACTGCTGGTGGTCATACTGTTGGAAAAGCACACGGAAACGGAGACGCCAGTATTTTAGGTCCTGAACCAGAAGCAGCCAATATTGAAGAACAAGGTATGGGCTGGTCAAACCCTACTGGATTAGGCAAAGGACCAGATACTGTAACCAGTGGTATAGAAGGTGCTTGGACAAGCCATCCGACCAAATGGGACAATGGCTTTTTTGAAATGCTATTCAACCACGAATGGGAATTAGGAAAAAGCCCTGCTGGTGCTTGGCAATGGATGCCAAAAGAGATTAAGGAAGAAGATAAACCAGTGAACGTAGCCGATGCGAGTCTTCATGAAAACCCAATGATGACGGACGCCGATATGGCCATGAAAATGGATCCTATCTATAAAGACATTTCCTTGAGATTCAAGAATGATTTCGATTATTTTTCTGAAACATTCGCCAAAGCTTGGTTCAAACTTACCCACAGAGACATGGGGCCAAAAGCACGCTATTTTGGACCAGATGTACCGCAAGAAGATTTGATTTGGCAAGATCCTATTCCTAAAGGAAAGTCAGACTACAATGTTGATGCAGTCAAACAAGACATATTGAACTCAGGATTATCTAGTGCCGAAATGGTTGCTACCGCTTGGGATAGTGCTAGAACATATCGAGCTTCCGATATGCGTGGCGGAGCCAATGGAGCCAGAATTCGTTTGGCGCCTCAAAAAGATTGGGCAGGCAATGAACCTCAACGATTATCAAAAGTATTGTCAGTACTAGAGCCAATAGCCTTAAAACATGGCATTAGCCTTGCCGACACCATAGTGCTTGCTGGTAACGTGGGCGTAGAAATGGCAGCAAAAAAGGCTGGTATTCAGCTCACTGTTCCTTTTACTCCTGGCCGTGGAGATGCTTCAGCAGAATGGACCGATGCAGATTCGTTTGAACCTTTAGAACCTGTAGCCGATGGTTATAGAAACTGGCTGAAAGGCCATTACACTGTTAGTGCTGAAGAACTGATGTTGGATAGAACTCAACTGATGGGTTTAACCGCTCCTGAAATGACTGTTTTAGTAGGGGGAATGCGTGTAATAGGAAGCAATTACAAGGATTCAAATCATGGTGTTTTTACTGAAAATAAAGGTGCTTTGAGCAATGATTTTTTTGTGAATCTTACCGATATGAACAATGCATGGAAACCGAAACCAGATGGAACATTCAGCATAATCGATAGAAAAACGGGCACGGAAAAATGGACCGCAACCCGTATGGATTTGGTATTTGGATCTAATTCCATTCTTCGCTCTTACTCCGAAGTTTATGCGCAAGACGACAATAAAAACAAATTTATTTCTGACTTCGTAAAAGCCTGGACTAAAGTGATGAATGCCGACAGATTTGATGTATAGGTTCAATCAATAATTAAACAAAAGAGCGATTTCTATTTTTTGCAAGTCGCTCTTTTTTTGTTCTTAATTTTCGATTTCAGATATACTTTCAGCATTTACTTTTTACTATCATTAGCTATTTCATTTACCCTTTGTATTTTACCCGTCATGCATTGGATTGTATTAATCATAGCGGGTTTATTTGAAGTAGGATTTGCATTTTGTCTTGGCAAAGCAAAAGCACTTACTGGAATCCAAGCCACATATTGGTACGGCGGTTTTGTTATTTGTCTTGTCATCAGCATGTTGCTTTTGATAAAAGCCACTGAACAACTTCCCATAGGCACAGCTTATGCTGTTTGGACCGGTATTGGTGCAGTTGGAACATTAATTATTGGCATTGTTTTTTTCAACGAACCAGCTGAATTTTGGCGATTATTTTTTGCGTCTACCTTAATTCTTTCCATTGTTGGTCTTAAAGTAATGGCGCATTAAAATCAGCGAGTATATTTGGTATAACATTGAGCTCAGCCCCTATTAACCTACAGCACTCAACAGTTTAAATAATTGAATGAATATTACCATTGAAAACATATTATTGATTGGTTCTGCCCTACTTTTTGTCAGCATAATGGCTGGTAAAACAAGTTATAGAATTGGCATACCTACTTTGTTGTTGTTTTTATCAGTAGGTATTTTTGCAGGATCTGAAGGTATTGGGGGTATCTACTTCGATAATCCAAAAATTGCTCAATTCATAGGTATTGTTGCACTTAATTTCATTTTGTTTTCTGGTGGTATGGATACCAGTTGGACAGCCGTAAAACCTGTTCTTAAGGAAGGCATCATGCTTTCTACCATAGGCGTATTGGTAACTGCATTAGGTCTGGGTACATTCGTTTGGTTCGTTACTGATTTCACCATTTTTGAAAGCATGCTTTTAGGTTCTATCGTTTCTTCTACCGATGCTGCTGCTGTCTTTTCAATACTTAGAGGTAAAAATTTAGCCTTAAAGAAAAACATTCGTCCTACGTTAGAATTAGAAAGTGGAAGTAACGACCCAATGGCTTACGTACTAACCATTTCATTTTTGACACTGGTTGTAAATCAAGACCAAGAGATTTTGTCCATTGTACTATCGTTTTTCCAGCAAATGATACTTGGCGCTTTAGCGGGTCTTGTTTTTGGTTTCGTAAGCAAATGGATCGTCAACCGAATTAAACTCGATTTCGAGGGTTTGTACCCTGTATTGCTCATTGCCTTGATGTTCATCACCTTTTCATTTACTGATTTCATAGGTGGAAACGGCTTTTTGGCTATTTACATTAGCAGTGTTTATTTAGGCAATCAAAACCTCATTCACAAAAAAACCATCATGCGCATGTTCGATGGTATGGCTTGGTTGATGGAAATAGTGCTTTTCTTAACGCTTGGCTTATTGGTTTTTCCTAGTCAAATGCTTCCATTTATTGGCATCGGATTGTTGATTTCATTGTTCCTGATTTTTATTGCACGACCTATTGCCGTATTCATTTCGCTTTCTGTATTCAAGATGAAGATGAGACGAAGAGTTTTCATTTCATGGGTTGGTTTAAGAGGCGCTGTACCAATTGTATTTGCTACTTATCCACTATTGGCGGGCATTGAAAAAGCCAACACTATTTTCAATATTGTATTTTTCATTTCAGTGAGTTCGGTCATCATTCAAGGAACAACGTTAACATTGGTTGCCAAATGGCTGCACGTTGGATTGCCTAAGAAGATAAAACCTCGTTCTGCTACCGATAAATTATTGCAAGACTATCCGAAGTCGACCATGGAGCACATCATGGTGTGTGAAGGCTCTCATGCCATAGGCCGAAAGATTGTTGATATTGACTTGCCACAAACCGCTAACATCGCATTGCTTGAACGCAACAACAAATACATAACACCTTCGGGTGCTACCATCATTGAACTGAATGATAAACTGTATGTGCTAACTGATAAACCAGAAAACATAAACGAAGTGTACGATGCTCTCCATATTTATAAGAGCTAAAGAAATTGATGTAAAATAGCACTAACAAAAAGCAATGTATGTCACAAGGAAGACCAGGCGATCACCCAATTTCAGATGTGTTATTTCATGATGCTGAATATTTCACGCCAGAAATAAGGGCCTTGTTCAAAGAGGTTTACACTCTATCCTTTAAGCATTTTAATGTTTTTAAAGACATCAACCTTACGGATGATTCTGAAACCATACACAAAAAATTGACGCTATTAAAACAACAATTAAACGAGTCTTAATGTATATCCTAACAGCACAACTAACTGATTTACATTGCAATAACAAACAATATCTAGATGTTACTATTCCGAACTTTGATCTCTTTTCTGAAAGACCCAGATTACAGAAATTTACTTTTCACAACTAGCTTTATCATAGCCTTTGGTAGTGTTGTTTATCATTTCCTAGAAGGATGGAGCTGGATAAATTCAATCTATTTTTCGGTGATCACACTCACTACAGTTGGTTATGGCGACTTTTCTCCACAAACCGACGAAGGAAAACTCTTTACTATCTTCTACATTATCATTGGTATCGGCATCATTTTGAGTTTCATCAACACCGTTTACAATCATTATAGTACCATAAAATCTAAACGAAAATAACAGCCTCTATATGCCCTTTTTTTATGTTGAAATACAATCACGCGCATAAACAATAGATTCAAAGTAATTGAGCAAAGCGGCAATTAAGAGCAAATTTCTCAATTACTTTACAGCATGATTACGTTTGAAGGTTTCAAGATTAAAAAACAGTTACAAAATGCCATTTCTGACATGGGGTTTGAACAACCAACCCCCATACAACAAGAGTCATACTCACCCATTCTTGGTGGTTACGATTTTGTAGGTATTGCACAAACTGGAACCGGTAAAACAATGGCATATATGTTGCCAATTTTACAAGAACTAAATTACTCGGAGCAGCACAACCCCAGAATTGTAGTACTCGTTCCAACTAGAGAATTGGTTATTCAAATTGTAAAACAAATAGAATTGCTTACTGCTTACTTAAGCGTACGCGTTACAGGTGTGTATGGAGGTTCCAACAATATTGGAGCTCAAACGGCAGCTATATCAGAAGGAATTGACATTATTGTTGGTACTCCTCGACGGTTTTACGACCTGATAATGAACAATGTAATTCGTTTAAAATCGGTTAAAAAATTGGTGATTGATGAAGTTGACATCATGCTCGATTTCGGCTACAAAACACAGCTAAATAACATCTTCGAACACTTGCCTACGAAGCGTCAGAACATACTTTTTTCGGCTACTATGACCAATTATGTAGATGATTTAATTGACGATTTTTTAGTGAATCCGATAAAAAAAACCATCTCATTAAGTGGTACGCCAGTAGATACCATTAGCCAAGAATCGTACGCTGCACCTAACTTTTACACCAAGGCCAATTTACTGAACCACCTATTGAAGGATAAAATTGAATTCAATAAAGTTTTGATTTTTGCAGGTTCTAAATTGAATGCTGACAGGTTGTTCGAAACCTTGAATTTCAAATCAGATATTGCAGTAATACACTCCAGCAAAGAACAAAATCACCGTACCAAATCCATCGAAAAATTTGAAGATGGCAGCTGTAGAATATTGATCGCAACCGATGTAATTGCTCGTGGTATTGACATCGATAAAATAAGTACTGTAATCAGTTTTGACACACCCTTCTACCCTGAAAATTACATTCACCGTATAGGTAGAACAGGTAGAGCCGGAGAAAAAGGGAAGTCAATATTGTTGTTCAATGAAGACGAAAAGGAGCTTAAAAAATCAATCGAAGATTTGATGAATTACAGCATTCCACTCAATGATTTTCCTGAAGAAGTCATGGTGTCATCTATGCTTACTCCAGAAGAAAAAAAGAAACCAAACGGCATAGACGAACTCGCTGACAAAAGCACTGTCAACAAGTCAGGACCTTCATTCCACGAAAAATCAAAGAAAAACAGCAAAGTTAAAGTCGAACGAAAAAGTTACCCTCAACAATTAAAAGAACGCTATAAAAAGCCCATTAGACGAGGAGACAAAATTCAAAACATGAAAAAGAAAAACAAGAAAAAATAATCTTGATTTCATTTTAAACTCGTGATGAATTGTCAACTTGAACGTATTGAAAGAGACGTTTATTCTCAAATTGGTTTTTGCATTTCCGAATTGCAAAATGATACAGAAAGCCGTGACTACGATGCGTGTACATTCAAATTAAATGAACTTAGAATAATAAGCCGTAGCTCAAAAACAACACCTACTAAAACGGGGCAGTTTGTAACATTCTGGAAACGATTAAAAAATGGCCCCATTGCCCCTTTCGATGCTTCGGATGATTTTGATTTTTTAGTAGTAAATGCAGAAAATGGACAACACTTTGGTCAATTTGTATTTCCAAAATCAGTTTTGATTTCAAAGGGTATTATTGCTTCTATTACGAAAAAAGGCAATAGAGCTTTTAGAGTTTACCCTATTTGGGATGCCGCTAAAAGCAAACAGGCAATCAACACCCAAAAATGGCAATTGAATTATTTTTACGCTCTTTCAACTCCCTTTAGCTTAAAAAATGTAACAAGTTTGTATCAGAACCAATAGCTTTTTTCCTCCAATATTTCGAATGCGTTTGTTGTTCTAATGAAGGATAACTATAGATAAACTATGCTATTCTGTTTTTGTTTTGCGTTTACACCTCGAAAAAAATTGAACGCTTAAAATTCATTTACTATCTTCTACAAAATTTAGTGCATGTTCCAGTTTAGGCTATCCACATGGTTCCGTAATATTTCGATTAGTAGAAAATTATATTTTACTATCGGAATCATGGCATTCCTAATTGTCTGTGAATTATTTATGCTTTGGTTTTCACTGCACTTACTATCAGGAGTTCGTGGAGCAATTCAAGTAGAGGGTATTTGGTCTAAAGCTCAAAAAAATGCTGTAAACACATTACAACAATACGCTTACTCATCCGACACAGCAAATTATGCCTATTTCTATGAATACCTCAAAGTGCATGAGTACGATAAAATTGCCTTAACTGAATTAACTAAACCTAAGCCCAGCCGACAAATAATGATGGACAACATTGTTAAAGCTGGGGTGCATCCAGACGATGCGAGTCCATTGGTTGATGTATTCTATTATTTAAACTCCTTACCATCAATCAAGAAGGCACTGACCATTTTTTGGACTTCAGACGAACGCATAATGGTTTTAAAATCCATTGGCGATGAAATGCACGCTAAAATTGTTCAAAACTCACAACTAACTCGTGAAGAAATTGAAAGCTATTTTGAAAGAATCAACATATTAAATGCCAAATTTAAATCGAGCGAAGGAAGCTTTATAGCAACCATCAGCAAAGCTGGTAGAAAGATTGACAGCATGGTTTTCAGGATTCTGATTGCCATAGCTCTAATTGTCCAATTCACGAGCTTAATTATGGCCATATCGATCAACCGCGGAATTTCTAAAGGCATCAACGAAGTCATTCGTGTTTCAAAACAAGTTGGGAATGGCGATTATAAAGAGCGTGCCAAGGTGTATTCGAAAGATGAAATTGGTGTTCTAGCCGAATCCTTCAATGAAATGATTGATGAAGTTGAAATAACCAATCAAGAACTGAATCAATTTGTATACATCGCTTCGCACGATTTACAAGAACCATTAAATACCATTGGTAGTTTCATAAAACTTCTAATTGATCCTGAAACGAATTGGAGTCAAGAACAAAAAATTAAGGTCAAACATTTTATTAGTGACGCTACCATTCGATTGCAGAGTCTAATAAAGGATTTAATGAATTTCTCTAGAATTAGCAATCATACAAGTTTCGAAAATGTTGACATGCAAAATGTTGTACAAACGGTTGTCAATGAGCTACAAGAAGAAATCAACCTTTCAAAGGCTGATATAACATTTGATAAATTACCAGAAATCAAAGGCAATAAAGTAGAATTGATCAACCTATTCCAAAATTTAGTTTCTAACGCCATTAAATTTCAATTAAAAGGAAAGCGCCCTATTGTGAAAATTCTTTATCACGATTTACCTAGTTTCCACTATTTTATTGTAGAGGATAACGGCATAGGAATTCATCCCGATAGACAAGAGCGCATCTTCGAAGTTTTTCAACGCTTGAACAAATCAAAAGATTATCCAGGAACAGGCATTGGGTTGGCTATATGTAAAAAAATAGTACGTCTCCATAAAGGCCAAATAAAAGTTGAATCTAAGTTGAATCACGGCAGTGAATTTCATGTATCAATACCTAAAAAATTAACTTAAATCACAGCAATTATTGCTGCCACTTCAGTTTAAATTTCCGTTCATTTTTGTCTAAAAAATGTAACTTCATTGTTCGTATTCTATTTCAAAACGTATGACCTCCTTTCCAAATTCTTTGAATATGAGAAGATATTACTCTCTTTTATTCATTTCTTTTTTCCTAGTAAATACCGCAACTGCACAGAAATACAAACAAATGATGCAAGACAACAGCATCAATTTCTACGAGGTAGTAAAAGAAGCCGAAAGTTATTTTGATACCATCAATAAAACAAAAAAAGGTTCGGGTTGGAAGGGCTATCAACGCTGGGCACACGATAATGAATACAAGTACTACCCCGATGGAAACAGAAGTAAAGAAGACCCCTATTTTGTTTCAAAACAATTCTCTGCATTCAAATCAAAAACTCCCTTTTTAAAATCGGGAAGCATTGCTTGGAAAGAATTAGGGCCTGTGTCTCCAGGTCAACTTACAGGGCATTACTCCTTTGGTATGGGTAGAGTTGCATGTTTTTATATAGATCCAAACAATCCTCAAACCATGTATTTAGGTTCTCGAACAGGTGGTTTTTGGAAAACAAACGATGGTGGAAATAGTTGGACTGGTGGTTCAACCGACTTTCTTGCTGCTTGTGGAGTAAATACCATCACGGCATCGCCAACTAATTCAGACTCCATACTTATCAACATCAACAACTCCAACAATCATTACACACACGGAATATATCGTTCTATAGACGGAGGTGACACTTGGAGTTTGAGTAATTTTAATCCAATAAACCTTGGCTGGGGAGGATTGGGTTCAAACCGAGAGATATACAAAATTAAGTACCACCCTACTATTCCCGATTTAATTTTCATTGGAACTCGAACAGGTTTGTACCGATCAGATGACAACCTACAATCTTGGTCAACCATTGTTGCTAATGACGATTTTACCGATATCGATTTCCATCCTACCAACCCCAACATTGTTTACGCTTACGCGAAAAACAAAGCCGATATTGTTTTTGTTTCGACCGATGCTGGACTTTCGTTTTCACAAACTACTATTGCTGGTAATGGTGGCGGAAATGGAACTGTTCAAGTAAGTGCCGACTGCCCGAATTGTGTTTACTTCATGTCAAACAACGGTTTATGGAAATCATCGAATGAAGGCACTTCATTTAATTTTATTAGCGCACCTGGAGAGTCTGATGCAGGGTTTGCTGTAAGCGATGTTGATGACTCTAAAATACTTGCAGGTTATGTCGATGCTGCTTTTAGTTATGACGGAGGAGCCAATTTTGAGCAAGTTACCTCTTGGTATTTAGGCGGCACAAATGGTTCGGGGAATGGCAATCAAATAAGCTACAACACGAGTACCGATTACATACATGCCGATTTACAAGCTGCTGAATGCATCAACGGAATATTTTATGCTTGTACCGATGGTTTTTTAGTTAGCAGCGAAGACAATGGTCGCAATTGGAATATTTTAAGCGAAGACATTGCCATTCGTATGAACTACAATGTTGGTTTAAGTCAATCCAATCATTACCGTGCTATATGTGGTTCGCAAGACAACGGAACCAGTATTCAAACAGAAAATGGATGGGTAGAAATGTATGGCGCCGACGGCATGGAGGGCATCATACATCCACTAAACGACGATTGGATGATAGGCAGTGTGCAATACGGAACACGTAGAAAAACCATTGATGGTGGACAAACAAGCTATGACGTAACTCCATCCAATCAAGACGGGTATTGGATAGCTCCTTTGCTCTACGATCCAAACAATCAGATGACAATTTATTCTTTTGGTGAAAATGTATTTAAAAGCGAAGATTTTGGTGATAGTTGGACACAATTAGGTTCACCTTCTTTCACAGGTACCATTCAGTATGCCACCATTGCCGAAAACAATTCAGAATTATTGGTCGCTACCAATGGCTCTTCGATTGAATTATCGAATGATGGAGGATCATCTTGGGTAAGTATAAAAAGTAATTTACCAAGCTATTCCATTACAGATGTTGTATTCGATCCGAATGACGACAACACCCTGATAGTAACTTATGGTCGCTATCAAGATGATAATTCTAAGGTTTACATCACTCACAATCAAGGCGGTACTTGGCAAAACATTACTTACAATCTAAATAACATGCCTGTTAGATCAGTGGTAATTGATCATACCGACGAATCCAACATCTATCTAGGTACAGAAATTGGCGTGTACACAAAATCTATGGACGATGTACTATGGACACTCTACAATCCTGCTTTACCGAATACCAGCATAAAGGAAATGGAAATAATGTGGGGTTCTAATACCATAAAGGCAACTACTTGGGGTCGTGGATTATGGGAATACACATTAGCAAATAGAGAGAGCTACCCTGCCATTAAAACAACACAAATATCTCAGAAACCCACATTGTACTCTCCTAAGGCTGGTGTAGATCAATTTGTAACCTCTACCATTGAATATGACAACACGCTGCAAAAAGTATGGGTTGAATGGTCGGTAAACGCTCCCACATTTGGGAATGTAATTCCGATGCACAATACCAATGGAAACGAATGGGTATCGGACCTAGCTATACCAAACAATGTAGAAGGTTCAAAAATGTTTTTCAAGGTATTTGCTGTAGGAGCCAATGGAGATACTTCAGAAACATATAAATTCAATTATACGGTACATCCTTTCACCATTTGCACCGCTTCTGGATCAAATGACGGTACCAATTACCATTTAAGAAATGTTACCGTAGCCAATATCAACAACTCTACTGCAAACAACACCTATACTTATTACCAAAACGAAACCGTAAACTTAGAAGCGGGTCAAACATATACTATTTCTCTTACCGCCTCTACAGGATGGGATAGCAACGATTTTGCTGCTTGGATTGATTATAACAAAGACGCCGTTTTCTCTCCCGAAGAAGAAGTAATGTATTCTCAGGACGCTGGAAGCAATAATGTATCTGTCAACTTTACTGTACCTCTTGATGCTACGGCAAACGAAACCATTACCTTAAGAACACGCGTTAGTTACTGGGGAACATCGAATCCATGCGGAACAACCTTGGGCGAAGTAGAAGATTATCCAGTAATCATTAGCAACTGTACAAGTCCAATCACACAATTATCCGAATCTGCATGCCAAAGTTATACTTGGGCTAGCAATGGCATTACGTATACAGAAAGTGGTTTGTATAGAGATACTTTACAAAACCAAAATCTTTGTGACAGCATCGTTGAATTAGACTTAACCATCCATCAAGGAGAAATTAGAGATACTCTTGAAGTGTTTTCTTGCAAAAGCTACACATGGGCAAGAACAGGCATAAAATACACGCAAGATGGAGTGTATCGCGACACCGTTTACAATCAAAATCAATGCGATAGTATTTTTGAACTTATACTGAACATTGATGAAGAACAATTTAGCGACACAACTAGAATTGTAACCTGTGAAGCCTATTATTGGCCAATAAATAACACAACCTACTATTTAAGCGGCTTGTGGTACAAGGTTATAGATACAGAAGGTTATTGCGATAGCGTATATGTTCTTGATTTAACATTGCACGACAATAGTTTCAGAAACTACAACCGTACAGCTTGCAAACAATACTTATGGGAAGTAAACGGACAGACATATACTCAATCGGGGACCTACTATGATTCACTACAAACAGTAAACGGCTGCGACAGTGTTTCTAGACTCATCCTTACCATTGAAAATGTAGACGTAAGCGTTACTTCCAATCAAAATGTATTAACCGCTAATGCCAATAGCTTGCAATACCAGTGGATAGATTGTAGCACCATGCAACCCATTAGTGGCGCAACAAACCAAAGTTATATTGCCGACGAAAACGGAAACTACGCTGTAATCGTAAACGACGGAAACTGTAGTGACACCAGTGAATGTTATGCCATAACAACCATTGGTATATCCGAGAATAATTTGGATGATATCGTAGTCATTTACCCTAACCCTAGTTCAGGGCAATTCACCATAGAGTTTAAACAATCAATGAATGAAGTGGATGTAAGAATCATAACCAGCGATGGGAAACAAGTATTGTTTGATAACAGACCAAGTGCTTTAAGCCTATCGTATGATATTGATCTACCATCGGGATTGTATCATGTTCTCATACAAACTTCTACAGGCAATAGTATACAAGAGTTGATTATTCAATAGAGAGCTTTTTTTGTATAAATCATTACTCCGATGATGGCCGCAATTTAAAATGACAACCACATAAGATAAATACCTTGTTGTTGGAATTATATTTATAACCTATTTACTTTTTTAGGATTTACGTTATGCAACAATAACAAAGCAAACCAGAGTAAAATTAACCGACATAGGTAAAAACAGCTTTCACGAAATTGGTATAGGTTTTCATTGTTGAATTTAAACTCACTGTATTAAATGCGGTAAATAATGTAGTCGGCATTGTTGAATACGGTTTCGTATCCCGACAATTCTATTTCCGAGCCGATGCTTCTTTTTAGAATGACAATGTATTTCAACCCTTTTGTTTTTAACCCATCTACATAAGCAGGATCTTGAATGCGTTCGTTTGAATTCACCCACCCTTTACGGTGTGCAAAATACATGGGGGTAGGAAATTCACCACTATTGATCAATATCAAATCGTTTTGAGATGAAAAGGCACTCAATTCCTCCTCCAAATGAACCAACTGTAAGTCTTTCTCTCGTATTCTAAAATCGTGTTGTTGATTACCTATCCCCTCGCCTACAATAACCAAAAGAACAAATACTGCCAAGGCATTGGATTTTATTTTCGACAATCCATAACCTGCTACTAACGCCATTACGGGCACAAAAGGAATAATGTAATAACTATGATGAGAAAACGTATAGCCTGCTTTTAGAATGATGATAACAAAACCAAAGAAGGACAATAATAGCGCTAAGTATATCTTTTTATCCCGCTGTTTTACAGCATAAAAAACACCAACTAGAAACATCAAAAAACCAACATATTTCAAGGCTGTATCGTAAAATTTATTGAGCGTTTCTCCAAGATTATCGATGATTTCGGCAAAACCCGTCGCCATCCCTTTCCCCATAAAAAAGTGCATGAATCCATATTCTTGAACAAGATGAGGTACCCAGATAAAAAACCAATAGATGGAAGGCAATATGCCAAAAATAGACAGCAACACAAAACAAACCTTCCTCTTAGAAGAAATGCTTTTGTTGAATAGAAATACCGCCATTACAATCAGCAAATACCCCGAAGGTAATTTGGATAAAACACCCAAACACATCAGCAATGCATACCACAAAAGCGACCATTCAAACACCTGTTTCTTAGTGCTTTCCAAGTAATTAGAGCCAAAATATAAGCTTGCCAATATCAAAGACATGCTGAAAGTATCGGGCATTATCTTTCTAGAAAACTGAAACCAAATGGATACGATGAGAATAATGGTTGCATAAAACGCTGTACGTTGAGAAAAATACTTCAGCAATAGCCTATAGAAAAACCAAACGCCAAAACTTGAAAAGATCAAATTTATTAATCGCCCATACCAATGTTGGTAACCAAAAAATTCGGTGCTTAAATAAATGAGATAATTAAAAATGGGAAATTCCATTCCGGTAATCCCTGTTTTCTCTCCAGCAATATCAATTCTAGGATAGAAAATGTTGTTGTCTACTTCCAAAAAGTTTCTGGCCACCATGGTTACTGTGGTTTGTCGCCAGTTATGAGCTACTTCTAAAGAAGGATTGGTAATGCCAACCAACCTCACTAAAAAAAATACGATTATCCAGAATCGGATATCTGTCAAAAATTTACTTTTCAAAAAGCTTAAGGACATGTTGTATTACTGCGCTAATGTACGTGTAATGAGAATAATGACTAAGCCGTTATTAGCTTTATACCAAAAACATTACCAAGTAGCGATTAAAAGATAATCCTGATAGAATCATATTTTTTCTACAAAAAAACCAACGTATCTTACAGTTAAACGTACTACATCAGAATCAATATGGGCTACACCATTAAACATAATAAAGAACATCCTGTACCACGAGAAACGCTGGTATATGGATACTCTTGGGTTCGCTATTTATTGGTTCCTGTATTGATGTTTCAAGTATTGTATTTATACAAGTTTCCGAACCTAGGCTGGACTTACATCTTTATTACCCTTTTGAGTATAGGCTTGTTCATCGCTTTCAAGTACGCTAGAAAGATAAAACACGACAAAGAGAATTTATACCTTGTTAAGGCTTCACATGAAAAGGTCATTCCATTTTCTAATATCATAAGCATCAAAAAAAGTGGCGCTAAAATAAATGGCCATAGATTTTGGAAATTAGCATATACCGATGAAGACAACAAGAAGCATACTATTCGCTTCTTTTCAAGTTTCAATCACGATTTTCATGATTTGGTTAGAAAACTAAATCCAGAGGTAATAATCTGGGATCACCCTCATTTTCACGATTGAAATTGGTATTGATTACTTCTCCACCACCCAACGAATAATCTGAACATCTTGGTCTGAAACTAACTTCAGGTAATACATTCCATTTTTTAGGTTTGGATACAGTTGGTTGTTTCCTTTTAGGAGTTGAATGTCTCGTTTTATTTCTTTGCCTTCGGCACTGTAAATATTTAGAGTGCATTCATTTTTCAATCCATTAATATTCAACTCCTTATCGCTTGGATTTGGAAAAACTTGATTCAATAATTCGGTGGAATAATAAATCCCAACATAATCGATGTTCACACATTGTGTCGTATCTACACATCCATTTTTTGTGATCTCACAAGCATAATTCCCGTTTTTAATTACCTGGAAAAAACGTGCTGTTTTACCTGTTAATTCAGCCATATTATTGTCGCAATCCAACCATTGATATTTAGCTCCCAACTGATTGGCTGTCAATCTTAAATCATCAATACTCATCGTAACGTCCACCGTATCAATGGTCAATTCTAAAGTGACTATTGAATCGCAGCCATGGATGTTGGATAAAGTGTCAGTGTATATGCCCGACTTTGAATACAGATGATTGTTCCACGAATACTCAAAACACTCTGTTCTGTAAATCACACTGTCATTGTTGAGTAATTCTAAGTTTAAATGCAGAGTAGAATCGCAACCAAACATATTGGAATACGTAGTATCGTAATCGCCACTTTCCAAAATCATCCTGCCCTCCCATTCGAAAGGACTACAGGCCGAAGCCGTATCGAAATACGCTTCTTCATTTATTTCCAAAACCAAGGTTATCATGCTGTCGCAACCTCCCATATTAGATAATGTATCTCTATATACCCCGCTTTCAAAAAGAGTTACCCCATTCCAATCATATAGTTGACAAGCAATGACACTATCTACAGAGCTAATAGTGTCAAATACATTTAAATTAAGAGTTACAAAACTATCGCAACCGAACACGGACACCAAAGTATCGTAATACACTCCCGAAACATCATATACTTCACCATTCCAATCATACTCTTGGCATGCATCAACAGTTACTGAAACAGTGTCTGGATATACTATTGTAAGGTTGAGATACGTGATGCTATCGCAATTGCTTTTATTCAATAAGGCTTCCTCATACACACCGCTTTCGTAATACGTTATGCCTTTCCATTGAAAGCTATCGCATGCAGTTTCGTAAACATCAATATAATCGGCTATACATGTTCTTAGTCTCCACAATTCCAATCCTTTTGCTTCGGTTTTTCCCGCAAAAAGTATATCCACACCATCAACATACAATTTACCGATGGCGCCATTCAAATCTCCAGCGTTAATATCATCTACCAACCAAATAGTATCACCGTCAGATTTTCTTAACTCCACCCCATTCACAGGATCTCCTCCAGCAAAATACATGGTATCGTTTACTGTAACAAAGGGATTGTGATCGGTATAAGGATCTTCTATTATTCCTTTTAGTACCTCTGTGCTTGTGCCATCGTACTTTATAACTTGGCGAGACCCAATATCAGTCAATGCCCAAAAGAATACGTTGCCTTTGTACCCATAAAAAGTATGTGACCAAGAATTGCCTGAATTGATGTTTCCTAGCATCCAGAACTGGTTCCCGTCATATGCATAAGGCTCGTCGCCAAAACCATTACTACCACTAAAATATAACGTATCTCCAATGGCAGTGATATTATCTGGTCCAATTCCTTTGTTACCTGGAATCAAATCCAAAATTTCAAATTTTCCATTTTCATACTTCGCCAATTCATATCCATAATCTTTATGATAAACACTGGTGTAAATGGCTCCCTGAAAGTAAATTAATTCTGAATTGGAATTATAGGATACAAGTGTATCCAAATTGATACCGTCGTAATAACATAAGTAATCGAGGTTATTTGGAGCATCGGTTGTAAAAAATAAAGTGTCGTTGTATACAATAAAGTCGCTTGGGTAAGAATCTTCTGAACCTGCCATTATATCAGAAAGTCTGGTATAGCTTGTCCCATCAAATTCCCACAATTCACGTCCATGCTCTTCAGTGGTAGCATTGAAAACCAATTTACCTTTGTAGATATTGAATACAGCTGGATAACTACCTTCTAAACCGTAATTGATATCGGAAACACGTTTTACCGTACTACCGTTATAGGTAAATAGTTCTGTTCCTTTATTATCGTCGGCATTGGCTTGAAAATAAAGGGTGTTTTGAAAATCAATAAAGTTAATCGGACTTCCCCAATTTCCCCCTGGGCGAATATCTTTTATCAACTTTACCTCACCGTCTCGAGTATACCTAAACAACTCTTGACCAATGCCATACCCCCTGGCCGAAAAATAAATAGCGTCATTCCATTTATAATAATACCCCGGACTCGAATCATTATTCCCGTTGTAAATATCCTTAATTAATTCAGGGGTTTGTGCAAATAAAGACGATGTTAGAAGTAAACCTAAACATGCAATAAAATAGCGAAAAGGGCTCATGGCGTATTTTTCGACAAAATACCAATAACCCCTTCTACATTTTACAAAAATCAAGAGTAAAGTAGATTTTAAAACTGATTTTCACACCAACTCGTTAGTTTACACTACCTATTTTTCGGTAAGAAATAACGTTTCAAAAAAAACAGAAACAAGCCTATTTCGTTCTCACGTAAATATGTTTGATATGATGTTTTCCCGTATCGCGTTCATCAACCTCTATGTATTGAGTTAACGATTTTATAAGTGGTGTCAATTTTTGAAACCCATAGTTACGAGGATCAAAGTCTGCTTTCTTTTTGTTTAGCAATGCTCCTACTCCTGCTAACGAAGCCCACCCATCTTCATCAGCTACATCGCTAATAGTATTCTTCAACAATTTGATCAAACCTCTGCCTATTGGTTCAACATCAGGTACAGATTTATCTTCAGCAATAGACTTGCTCTTTTCCGTTCTTTTTGTTGCAGCTTCGCTAGCTAAAATCTCGATATAAATAAACTTATCGCAAGCAACTATAAATGGCTGAGGTGTTTTCTTTTCGCCAATTCCAATTACCAATTTCCCTGATTCTCGCAAACGAGTCGCTAATCGAGTAAAATCACTATCGCTTGAAACCAAACAAAATCCATCCAAATCTTGATTGTGCAAGATGTCCATGGCATCGATGATCATGGCTGAATCGGTAGCATTCTTACCTTTTGTATATCCATATTGTTGGATGGGTGTAATGGCATGCTTCAACAGAACTGATTTCCAACCAGATACTCCTGTATTTGTCCAATCACCGTAAATTCTTTTAATAGAAGGAATACCGTATTTAGCAATTTCATCTAACATGCCCATAACGTTGGCATACGGTATGTTGTCGGCATCTATTAATACAGCTAATTTTAATTCTTTGGCTTCTGGCATTTCACTTAAATTATTGACTTCAAATTAAAACAATCCTGCCATTAATGTACCGAATAAAAATACAAGGACATACAAACTCATTATTACGATTGAAAGTATACCAACATATTGAAAATGATTATTCAAGAATTTGAAAGCTCTAGTCGCGCCCATACTATCCTTATTGGATAAGGTTAACTTCATTTCTGAAGAAAATTTAAACAAAGTATAGGTTGGATACACATAAAGCCCCGCAAAAAACAAATAGATTATTGTAATGAAGAAAGTTGGAACCGGCATGGACTGATTGTACATTGAGTCATTTAATGCCGCAAAAATGGTCCCTATTGTCAACGCTAATACTATCATCAAACCAATTCCAATTGCCCCCATGATGGCAAAAAATTTAGTCCATTTTCTAATGCCATTCAAATAGCTCATTGCTTCTGAATTCAATATCAAGTTTGACTCTGTATTAACTGTTTCTGTAGAGATATTTTCCATTGTTAAACATTTATGAAACCCAAAGTAACATCTTTATAGAATCAATACAACTCTTAATCTATTTTAATCTTAGCAAAATCCAATAACCCCGCTAAATTGTCGGAAGAAAAATTTGCATTTTTAATGTTGTTTTGAATTGGATGAATGCTGTAGTTTTTGGCGTCTAAAAATACTGCTCCACCGAGGTTAGTATTTTCAAAAATGGCCCCACTTAAATCAGATCCAGTAAAATAACTTTTGCTCAATTCGCATTCTACAAAATCACATTCATGCAATTGGCAATTTTTAAAAATTTGACCCGTCAACTTCATTTTGTAGAATGAAGCCATATTCAGCAGGCAATTTTCAAAATATAACTTCAATAAAAATGCATTACAATCTTCAAAACGAAGGCCCAATAATTTGCAATTGACAAACCGAACATCTTTGAATGAGGTATTATCGAGCTTAGCCAAAGACAAGTCACAATCAATGAATTCGCATTCAGAAAAGATATAGCCCGATAAATTCAATTCATTGAAATTGCAGTTGGTAAATTGACAAACATCGTACTCTGCTATTTGCAAATCTTTCAACTGATTAAATTCTTCGTTATCGATATATTCTAAATCTCGTCGCATTTATTCAAAAGTTTTTAGACTTTGGATTAAATCAGGGTGCAAAAACACATAATTCAATGCTGTTTTTAATTTTTGATTCGAAATGATTTTCCCTGAATTGATATCATTCGAATGTATAAACTTTGGACTCGGCAAATCTAATAATGCTTTCGCCTCTTTATAAAAATGTTCTCTATTAGGATGCGTGTCTGCAGCTGCATGAAACACTTCATTCCATGCCTCAAAATTTAAAATAGCTTGAATTATACCAATACAATCTTGAAGATGTATGAAGTTTACAACGCCTTCAGGATTTGGAATAGGTTTGTCTATAAAGAACCTACCAGGGTGTCGATTAGGGCCCATCAAACCAGAAAAACGCAAAATGGTACTTTGAAATGACTTGGATTGCGTAAACAAAGCTTCTATTTCTATTAGCGGACTGTTATTGAGTATACTTTCTTCAGTAACTAAACCATTTACTGAATGGTAAACAGATGTAGAACTAACAAAAATTAAATGTTTAATATTTGATTTAGAAATACTTTCTACCAAAAATCTAAACGCGTCAACATCCTTTGATGGAATGCATACAATTGCAGCATCAGCATTGTATAATTTAGAATCTATTATCGAATCACCTAAATGATAAGTGCACGGTGTAATGCCAAATTCTTTGAGGATAGAATACCGGTTTTCACGAGTAGTTGTACCTATTACAGAATATCCATTGCGAACAAGACTAGCTCCCAAAGGCAACCCCAACCATCCACAACCAAATATGGCTATCGTTTTGTCCAACGACTGTTTTTCCATAGGAGTTGCTCTTCCTGATTTAAGAACGTCCACATAATAACACGGCTATTTTTATTTCCTTGTGCCATATTCAACGTTCTTACATCGGTAGCACCAAGTTTTTTTATTGCCTTTTGTAAATCGCGAACATTGTCTTTTTTAGAGATCAAACTAGAGAACCAAAAAACATTTTCAGCAAAGTTTTTACTCTCCTTTATTAACTTACTTACAAATTGTCTTTCTCCTCCAGGGCAATACAATTCGTTGCTTTGCCCACCAAAATTCAATGCACTATTGCCTTTTGTTTCAATACCAAGGTTTTTGTTTTTCCTTTCATTCCCTTCTTTGGCATCTTTAGCTGAAGCATGGAAAGGCGGATTGCAAACCACAAGATCTACTTTGTCAATTTTTTCAATAATACCGTACAGTAAATCTCTGTCTCTACTTTGTTTTTTGACTTTTAAGTTTTCAGATAAATCGTTTTGAGCAAAAATTTCTTTTGCTGATGCTAATGCACCTTCATCAATGTCACTTCCTATAAATGACCAACCATATTCGCAGTGAGCTATGATAGGATAAATGGCATTCGCTCCTACTCCTACATCAACACATTTAACATTAGGTCCTTCAGGTATTTTTCCAAAATTCGATCCTGCCAAAACATCAGCTATACGATGAATGTATTCGGCTCGACCAGGAATTGGTGGACAAAGATAATTTTCAGGTATTTCCCAATACTTTAGATTGTAATGGTTGAACAACAATGCTTTGTTGAGAGCTATAACAGCTTCTGGATTTGAAAAATCTATCGTTTCTCCTCCGTGAACATTGGTTGTTATATACTTTGCTAAATCTGGTAATGACGCACACAAAGCTTCAAAATTATATTGGCCTTGGTGTTTGTTTCTTGGATGAAAACTAATTTTTTCGTTTGCAGCAGATTTATTCATTTTCACCTCGCTCTTGTTTTTGTAATCCTTGTAAAAAAACACGCAAAACTTGGTCTAGACATTCTCTATATTGACTTTGTTTTGGGTTTCTGAAAAAAGCACTGAGCTCGTGTTTGCTTAAATTAAAATCAGCCAACTTCATCAAATCCAACATATCATGATCTTTTAAGTTCAAAGCAATTTTCAGCTTTCTAAGAATCATGTTGTTGTTCAGTTTTTTTTCAATCGGCATGGGAGGACCGTCCTTCTTTCCTCTTTTACTTATTATCAATCCATTTAAAAAAGCAGCCAATTGATCGTCTGGAATAGGTCGAAACTGTTCGTCAGTATCTTTTTTCAACCAATCACTAACTTGTGCTCTACTTACCGCAACGTCTGCTAATTCAAAAATTGAGATCATGTCATCGTCACCAAAGTTGAAAGTGTAACGTAATCGGCGTAAAACATCGTTTTTAGTCATATTATCTGATTGGATACTGTTTGATACAACAAATATGGCATTAAAAATGCGCATAAATAAAAAAAGGAAGCTTCGATTGAAACTTCCTTTTATTTTGTGACCGCGACAGGATTCAAACCTGTAACCTTCTGAGCCGTAATCAGATGCGCTATTCAGTTGCGCCACGCAGCCATTGAATTCGAGTGCAAATATATAAATATTATTTAACTACAGATGATAATCCCCGTCTATTCATTTCTCTTGATATGCCCAACATGCTGTCGTGGTCGCCTTTTTTGACTGAACATTGACCTTTATAATGCACAAGCACAGCGCATTGCTCTGCTTGTACTTCATTATGATCGCACAAATCAATTAGCGTATCAATTACAAAATCAAATGTATTATGATCGTCATTGAACAATACCACTTCACTTCCATCGTCCAGAATAATGTCGAGGCTAATCTCTTCATCCACCTCTGTATCAACTGAATACTTCGTGTTGAGCATTGGATTAGTTAAAGTTTTCAAGGAATACACTTTTTTGCTGCTTACTGGCATCTGTAAATCTATAACTTGTTTCATTCTTCTTCGTTTTCTTAACCTTATCTCCGTCTTTTAGTTCGGTCAATCTGGTTGTGTATACTTCGTCGGTTGAAGTTGTTTCCAATCTTGGATCTGTGTCTTGTTTGTATCTAAAGTAATACCAAGTTTGACCATTCACTTCGAAATACAAATTTAAGTCATTTCCACTTTTCAGCTTTCGAATACGCAAATTTCCTTTTAAACTAGCAAATGGTTTGTAGTCGCCAACACTTGCAAGCTTTAATAAACCACGGTTTACGAAGGCCAAACTATTTTCATCCCATACGAAATCTACTCCTGCAAAAATGAAAGGAACAGAGGACAACGACTTAGGGTATTTGTCGATTTTACCAGATGTATTGAATTCTTCAACCACTTTCTTAGCATCTTTTTCTGGCAACCATGCTTTCAAACCATCTACATAGTAAGACGATCCAACATCGAAACTTTGTAAGAACGGGTTGGTTTCGAAGCTAGCAGCTACATTTTCAAGCATCTTGTCGTCGAAGAAGAAATCCAACTTCATGGCACCTGACAAAGTTGCCTTTTTGGTTTTGCTATCGTAAGTCGATTTTCCAAATACATTGGCTTCAACCTGACCTAGATCAATACCAAAGTCATGCAATCCTTCTGAAGACAAGTTACATGTCTCAATATTCAAGGCTATGATGTTTCCAACAGCCTCTTTATTGTAACGCTCTTCCGAGCCTATTTTATAGCTTTTGTCAGCATCATCGTACCATAAGAATCCGTTTGCACTGATTAGGCTTCTATCGGCGCTGTTATCTTTAGCGGATAAAAAGGCTGGATACAATTCGTTGGTCTTTTCATTGATGGTTAAACCAACTGACAATACTTTGCCTGAGTCACCCATCATTTTCTCTCCTACAGGAATTCTAGCATTTTTTGGATCTACTTGTCCTTCAAATGCAAACCAATTGTTGGCAATTTCTGTACAGTTGCTCTTAATTCTAGTCGTTCCATTAAAACTCAAACCTTTTTCTTGAGCATATAATTTCACACCACCTCTATAATCAAAAAACGAGTTGATTTTGAAATTTTGATCATCAGGAATAACACCTTCTGCAACGGTATGGCTATCAACAACAGCAATGTCTTCAAAAGCAATTTGTTGTTTTTTACCAAACTCATCGATATAGTCATACTTTCCTCTTCCTAGATATTTTTTACGTCCTATAACTTCAACAGTAGCTTCGAATATATTGTGGAATTTATTCACATAATCGGCTGTAATGGTTGCGTTTTGGAACGTCTCCATTTGTGCTGCAGCCAAGATGGTTACTTTTCCATCGCCTGGTTGTATGTAGGCATCACCACTTTGAATGTGTTTCACTTTCTCAGCTTTTATGGTGTAATCGTTGATATCGAATACAGCTATTGGAGCTACAAATCGCAAAGAATCTTGATCTGGATGGATGGACATTAAATTAGATGCCAATGACGAATCGCTTTCTGTTGCTTGTACAGATGATGTCATTTCTATCTTCTGATCATCAATCTGCCATAAGTATTTATCCATAAAAGCAACGTATTGGTTCTTTGGGAATTTCACTTCGCTGGTACTGATGTCATTCGCAATAAACTCACCTATTTTAGTTTCAAAATTGATGTTCATGGTAACATTCGATGTAGTCAAAGCTAATACATCGGTCCCTCGTTCGTACAATTTGAAATCAGCTTCTTTTGAACTTGCCATATTGGCTGCCAAACGAATATTGTCGGCAGTAGCAGTACCATTGTACATTTCAATATTTCCATTGTGGATCAATTCTTTGCTGTTAAGTTTCAGAACACCACTTACTTTAGCTTGACCACTGTAGGCTACAAAGTCGCTCTTTATGCTTGTAGCAGTCATGTAGTTGTCATTCTTATTCAAGAAAAATTGGAAATCAGTTCCTGTAAAGTCGGGCGTTGATGGATTGGCTAGACTTTTAGTATTAACAACACTTTGAGCTACACCATATGTACTATCGGGCAAGAAGTTAAAACGTTTCGATTCACTAGTAGATGTTACAAATTTAAGCGAGCCACTTCCTTGCAATCCACCCGTTTCTGTCATTTGTATATTGTCGGTAAAGATGGTTTTATCATCATACAATGCTAAACCAGATTCAGATGTGCTGTAATTGATACCCAACGAAAAGTCGTCCATGATTTTTAGGTCGCTTTTAATGTCAGGAAAAATTCCTCCTGTAACCATTTTACCACCAAAACGAGTGTTTTCCATTGTTAATTCATCCAATGAATCCAATTCAAAGGGATTGATTTCGAAATAGAAATTATCGCGTTTATACACACCGCCATTGATTCCCTTTTTATCGTAATAGACGTAGGATTTTTCGGTGCTATTCAAGATAGGGAAATTGCTTTTGTAGGCTTCTTTCCCACTTTTATTGTCTGGTCGATCAATTTGAAGTGTCCCAACCAAATCTTCAATACTTGTTCTAACACGAATGAACTTATCGTTATCGTTTTTAACACTGATTTTAACCGAGTCAACTTTATTTAAGTTGATCGTAAATTTTTCATACGAAAAGAAGATGCTATCACCATAAAAGTCAAGGTTTCCAGCTTGTACTACCCCTTCGAATTCCATATCAAGGTTTTTCTTAATGGTAAGCGTTTCAGTCCCTTTGTTGGCATACATGGCTACCGCTTGAGAATCTGACAACGGCACTTTTCTTACACCAATAATATCCAGATTGTAATCTGCTAAATTCAATTTCGCATTGAAATCTGTTCCCTTAGGTGCTGAGCTTAAGAAATAGATGTTATCAAAATCTTTTACCTGATTGGCGGCATCTATAAAGTCGAAAAACTTTTGCTTAACCTGTACTTTTTTGGTGAAGATATTGTAGAAGATAAACCCTTTGTTAGCGAAACCTATCAAGTTTCTAATAGCATCTTCCTCTGACATTTGAGCTGCAGAAGAAAAGGATTTTATTGAAAAATAAGGACCGTAACCTTGAGCACATTTTTGCAAAGCGTTAAAACCTGCTCCACCATAACCCGTTAAAGATTTATATCGATTAATATCAAAGAAGTTAGACGATTCAAAAGAGGCTCTTTTTGATGCTTCACCTTGCAAACTTCCAAAACCAATGAAGTCTTCGGTTGTGTTCCAAAATAAGCGTTGAACAAAAAAGTCCATATTGTGGTAACTGCTAAAAAACGGTGCTTCCCCCACTCCTTCATCGTTACGAATCATTTCTACTTTATTGCTCCCAGCAAAATATTTAAAGCTCAAACCAGGATGATATAAACTGTCTTCTTTTCCTAACCTTAGCATTACTTCTGCTGGATTAGCAAAGATTTTCGCTGTATCGATTTCGAAATTAGTTCCCGAAACACGCATTACGGCAACACCATCTTTCATGAATTCAACATACCCAGGATTTTCGGCACTATTGAAGCCCTCTAATTGTCCACCTCTTAGTGCAAAACCACCGTTGTAGTTAACGTTAGGCACAATATTTTCTATTAATATTTTGTCAGAAACAGTTTCAAAACTTGGATAACGTGGTTTGCTTGTTCCAGCAGTACTCAGTTTTTCTTTAACCTTACCCCATTTCTCTTCTGGTAAAAATTCGGAAGTAACTTTTGCTGAATCTAAATTGAAAAAAGAAGCCTTGCATTTGATGCTTGCATTGTAAAAATCAGCGTAGTTCCCACTTTTAGATAATCCCGCTTTTTCCCAACTAATACGGCCTTTTTCTATTTCCAATCGATTGTTATCTATTGCATAATAACCGTTTACATTATACAAATTACTACTATCGCCTTTGGTAGAAATGATTAGTTCTGCGCCTTTCAACTTTAAAATAGGGTCTTTTCCATCTAAGGTTAATTGAGCTGATCCTGCTTTGAATCTCCAACGAACAGAGTTACTTGCGACAAATGTACCATCGTACCCAATGCCAGAAACTAAATCCAAAAAGAGCGTTAAATCCGATTTTGATTTCAGTTCTACTCCAGCTTCAAAAGCTTCAGAAGCCAAAGCATTATCGTTACCTAAATCACCGTTTTGTAACGCTAAAAAACCTTCTGTTATTTGCAGTGCAAATGGATGAACAAACATTCTCTTTTTCAGCAATACTTCAGAAGCTTTGTACAATTTATTGCACGCAGATTCTGAAATTTTCGGATTCATGAAACGCTCCTTGAAATCTTTCTCGATGTAATCCTTAGCTAAATCGGCATCTTTTGCTTTAACAACACTACTAAGTGTCTTAAAAAAATCTTCCTTATTTTTTGGAATCTCAGTAACACTTTGTGCTTGAACTGCTGAAAAGCCCAATAAAAGGCCCAGTAAAATGATGTTTTTCCACATATAATTATAGTTTTTCAAGAACCAATCGGTTCCAAGTATTTCTTTCTTTTTGATCGATGCATTTCATATTGCATTCAACACCCTTTGCTACTAAAGCATCGATATCGGTTGCATAAAATCCACTCAAAACAAGACGTCCTCCAGCAACAATTTTTGAAGCCATTTCTGTCATTGTTTTCAATAATATATTGCGATTGATATTCGCTAGTATTAAATCATAACCATCGGTTTTAGATTCGCTAATAGTACCTGTATAAACAGATTCTAAAACCACACCATTTTCATTCGCATTATCTAACGTGTTTTGTACAGACCAATCTTCAATATCAAAAGCTTCAACAAATTCGGCATTTTGCATTTTAGCCAAAATGGCCAAAATTCCACTACCACAACCCGCATCCATAACACGTTTACCTTTCACATCATTATCCAAAACATATTCACACATCAAGTGAGTGGTTTCGTGGTGACCAGTTCCAAACGACATGCGAGGTGTTATACAAATGTTATTTTCAAATCCATTTTCTTTTGGATGAAAATTAGCGTGTATCCGCAATCTTTTATCAATAGTAACTGGTTGGAAATTACTTTCCCATTCTTTATTCCAATTGCTTTTTTCGACCGCTTGCAAACTAAATTCCACAGAAAACGGAAGTTGCTCTAATGCTTCTTTTGTAGAATTCTCTAGTTCTAACAATTGTATTTGAAGCTCATTGGTATAAGCATGCGCACAATTTGTATTCTCTTCATCCAATATATACGAACTGTATGGAAGCTCTTGAATAAAAGCTACTACAATGTCCCACCAATCTTCAATGGCATCGTTTACTTTAAACTTAGCTGAATAAAACATTAAATACCTTCTATTATTTGAATGAATGATTGCGAATCGAGTGATGCTCCACCAACCAAAGCTCCGCTAACAGCAGGAACGGAAAATATTTCTTTGGCATTATTCGGCTTCACACTTCCTCCATACAATATAGGGATTTGTCCACCGATACCTGGATGCAATTCTTCCAGTAAGTTCTGGAGATAAACATGCACCTCTTCAATTTCATCTAGTGTAGGTATTTTACCAGTTCCTATAGCCCAAATAGGCTCATAAGCAAGTACTATATCGTCAGCTGAATCCAATTTTAATCCTTCAAAAACACTGCGTACTTGAGCATATAATAAAGGCAAATGTTGTTTTTTCTCGCGTACCTCTAACGATTCACCTATGCACATTACAGGCAATAATTCTCCTACCAAACAGGCTTCTACTTTAGCTCTTACTACTTCATCTGTTTCGTTGAACAATTCTCTTCGTTCCGAATGTCCAACCAAAGCAAACTGTGCGTTCAAACTATTAGCAATCTCAACTGAAATTTCACCTGTAAAAGCTCCATTGCCTCTCTCACTAATATTTTGCAAACCAACGTGTAGGTTTTCATCTGCGTTAGCAACAAGGCCCAAATACACAGCTGGTGGAGCTATACCAACATTGCAAGTGCTTTCTATATTGATCAACTCTGTTACTAAAATGCTAGCCTCTTCGGCTGTAACGTTGCATTTCCAATTTCCAATTACCCACTTATTCATTTTCTTAATCTAGGATCTATTAATTTATATGATTGATTGACAAGCGCATTGACGCTTACAAAAATAGCTGCAAATAGCAAAACCAAGCCCATAACTACCGGTATGTCGTCGCGTTCTAGTGCTTCAAACATTTCTAAGCCAAGCCCTCTCCACGAAAAAATATATTCTACAAATAATGCTCCTGCCAATAAAGATGCCAACCATCCTGAAACGGATGTTATTACGGGATTCAAAATATTTGGAAATGCTTGTTTAAAATGCAAAAACCAAGATCCAAATCCATAACTCCTATAAGTTCGGATGTAATCTTTATTCATTTCTTCAAGCAATAAGTTTTTAATCATAGGAGTAAAAACTGCTAACGGACGAATGGCCAAAGTTAATGCTGGTAAAATAAGATTGTGCAAAGCCAATTGCTTACCTAAAAATGGATCGACCTCATACAATGAACCACTTACATTAAGGCCTGTCCCAGGTAAAATAAATCCAATTGGATTCAAAATAAAAACCAAACAGAAAACACCAATCGCTAAAAAATGAAGTTTGAATTTTTTCAATTTATTCAAACGTGACACAAGGTAGATCAATACCGCTATTACGAAATAAGCATTAATAAAAATACCACTGTGCCACAGGAAAGCTCCTATCCAAGCTACAATTATTCCAATAAAGAACGATGGCCCCGACATGCCAATAATGGACAAAAATCCCAAAGCATTGTCAAACGCCGAACCGTTGTATATGGCGCTCAGAATTCCAAACACTATACCCAATAATAAAGCCAATACTATGCTTGTTAATGCTAAAATTGCTGTGCCAGGAAAGGCATCGGCTATGATACTGTTTACACTGCGTTTGCTTTGGTAACTTTTACCTAAAAAAGGTGCTTTAAGTACTATGCTTTTCTGGTCGCCTTTGTATAAAAACACACCGGCATAAATCGATTTGTATTCTGTAAAATGGTTGTGTTTGTGGAAAGATATTGGCGATATTTCATTGAGAAAACGTAGATATTTCTGACTTGCTGTTAAATCCAACCCAATATCTTTTCGAATTGCCTGCAAAGTTGCTTCATCAGTAAATTGACCGCCTAACATACGAGAAGGATCACCCGGCTTTATCTGAAAAATAAAAAACACCAAAGTACTAACGCCCAACAAAATGCTGGGCGTATAAAGAAATTTACTTATGTTTTTTTTCCAGTTCAAAAAACCGAAAGTATCTCTTCGCTGTTTCTTGCTGTTCTATGACTCCACTTATCAGCCACAACACCTTGTTTTATGGATACAAAACCAGGGTTGGATCTAACAATGGTTTTTAATGTGATGCCATCAGCAGAAATAAATGGAATACTTGTACCTGTTTCGGCTTTTACTTTCTCCATTTCATCTTCAACACTCGCAGTAAAGATGTAGCATTTCACTCCTTTTGCTTCTAATGCTTGTTTTTGAGTTTCAAATTTTTTAATCGCATCTAAATTGGCTTTTTCAAGGTCGTAACACACCAGTGCCAATACTTTGCTTTCGCTAAGAATTTGAGTAGTAAGATCTTCGCCTTCAACATTCTGAAGTATAAAATCGTGAATGGGTGGTTCATAACCATCCTCTACTTTATAAGAATTATTTAAGCTTTCAATGAAATCCCAATCAGTATATAGCTTTTGTGCACTGTATTCAACTGAACTGAATATTTTTTCCTCGCCAGTTACTTTATTTTTCAATTTAAAGTCGGTTGCAAAAGTTGGAGCCTTTAACCCCATTTCTTCAGCAGATTTCATGCCTTCAGTAATGCTTTTACCTACAGCATATGGTCGAAAGTCGCGAATTGGCAAATACATTAATGTATAAACAACTAATGCAAATGAAAATACTTTGGACGCACCAATAATGCCTATTTCTTTCATATTTCCTTTCAAGAAATTTTGAGCAAGAAGCGCATTAAGACTTACAAATATGAAGAAGAAAATGATCCATGCCCATTCCAGCATTAAGATAGAAAACAACGATATTAACAATGCAGAAAGCGGTAAGATTACTTGACTTTGGCGAATGGTATTTATTTCAATCGACTTTCTTCTGAAGAAGATAAACACAATGAATACCAATAAAACAATGTCTTTGGTAAACGATTGCCATGGGGTTAATTTTATAGCATCTCCAAAGCACCCACACTCGGTAACTTTATCGAAGTAAGCTGAATAGAAGGTTAACCAAGTAAAAAACAAGATCATGAGCAACAAAAGCCATGAACCCAACTTCATTTTGGCGCCAAACAAAACCATAAAGCCCAATACTATTTCAAAAACAGAGATAAAAATAGCTAATGGCAAAGCCAATGGAATTAGAAATTCTAAGTCCAATACACCAGGCTCAAAATATTCTACTAGCTTATAGCTAAATCCAAGACTGTCATTGGCTTTAATTAAACCAGAGACAATGAACAAAGATCCTACAAGGATGCGCGAAATAATGGTAAGGATTTTCATAAGTTTTTCAATTTTATTAAAGCAAAAGCAGCATAGTTAATGATGTCACGGTAACCGGCATCTATACCTTCAGAAACCAAAGTTTTACCTTTGTTGTCTTCTATTTGTTTGATTCTATGAAGTTTTTGAAGAATTAAATCTGTTAAAGATTCTACTCGCATATCGCGCCATGCTTCACCATAATCATGGTTTTTTTGCAGCATCAATGCTTTAGTTACGGCCAACTCTTTTTTATACAATTCTAGCGCCTTACTATGTTCAAGCTCCAATGGTGCGTCAGAATCTAATTCGAGTTGAACTAAGGCTAAAGCAGAATAATTGATGAGACCAATAAATTCGGGTTCTTGACCTTCATTCACCAGTGACATGCCATTCTCTTGAATAGTACGTGTACGCATCGCTTTAATAAAAAGCTGATCGGTTAAAGAAACAGGACGTAAAATGCGCCAAGATGTACCATAATCGTGCATCTTTTTTTCAAACAAATCAATACATTCGTCAACAACGCTTTGGTACTGTATTTCTGTATTCGGATTGGTCACCATATCAAAAGTAAAACTACAATGCACATTTTAAATTGCAACGGCAAAATAGTAAATCTTTCAAGGCCCTACATCATGGCTATCCTGAATTTAAGCCCCGATTCGTTTTACAGCCAAAGTACCACTCTATGTGGCAATGAATTGTTAAAAAAAGCTGAAGAGCAAATAGCTCAGGGTGCTGATATTTTAGACTTAGGAGTTTGCTCAACACGGCCAAATTCGGTTTCTGTTGGTGCGGAAATTGAAATAAGCAGATTGGGTAATAGCATTCAAGAAATTAAAAAACATTTTCCTGATATACTCATCAGTATTGATAGCTATTTGCCTAAAACGGTAAATGAAGCTTTAAACCAAGGCGCTGATTTTGTAAACGATGTCAGTGGACTAGGCGATGTAAACGGTCTTGGAGTATTGGCCAAAGAATTTTCTGTACCATATATTCTAATGGACAATCCTGCGCCTATGCACCATCCACAGAGTATTGATACAAACAATAGTTTTCAAGCAATTATAAAAAGACTCAACATCAAACTTCAAATCTTACGTGAGTTGGGATTAAAGGATGTAATCTTAGACCCTGGTTTTGGATTTGGCAAAACAACCGATGAGAATTATGATATTCTAAAACATTTAGAATCGTTTATGCTATTAAACACTCCTATAATGGTGGCTTTATCTAGAAAACGAATGGTATGTGAAGTGATAAATAAAACAGCAGAAGATGCAGGTTTTGCTTCTTCTTATCTTAACGCAATAGCGGCTAAAAAAGGTGCAAAAATCATTAGAACTCACGATAGCGGTCTTTGTGCCGAATTGCTAAAAGTTAATTCCTATCTGTAGTTACATTAACTATCAAAACCACATCAATCAATTTAAAAAAGATGAAACTCTTATTTATTATTCTATCTGTACTTATTAGTGCCCTTACTTTTTCTCAATCTGGTTTTGAAGACGATATCAGCAAAATTCTAAATACGCACGTTAACGCTGAATCTGAGCCAGGAGTAACTTTAGGGATTGTACAAAATGGAGAACTTATTTACCTTGGTAGTCGGGGCTCAATGAACTTAGAGTACAAGCTTCATTTTAATGACTCAACAGTATTTGGACTTGCCTCCATTACAAAACAGTTTACATCAGCTTGCATAGGAATATTGGAGAAGCAAGGGAAATTATCAATTGATGATGATGTACTAAAATACATACCAGAATTAGCCATTTATAAAGAGCCCATAAAAATCAAACATCTTTTGAATCACACAAGTGGTATTCGGAACCATAACGTGCTGCTTAACCTCCAAGGCTTTGATTACAATCATCGAGGTTATACCAATGAAACCATTCAAGAGCTGATGTTCAAGCAAAAGGGTGTCAATAATCTACCTGGCGAAAAAATGCTTTACTCTAATACCAACTACGTATTGCTAGCACTAATCATTGAAAGAGTTTCAGAAATGAAAATTGAAGAATTTGCCAAGCTTGAAATCTTTGAACCGTTGAAAATGCACAAGACCTTTTACAGCAAAAACTTAGAAGATATTATTGAAAACAGAGCTTATCCATATTACAAAGAGAATGGCCATTTTTTACAGCCTAAATCATTAACACATTGTATTGGTGCTGGTGGAATGGGAAGCACAGTGCAAGATTTAGCAAAATGGACTGATGTGTTTTTGAATCCAAATAATGACTTCTCCTATTTAGCGAATTTCATTACCAAATTAGACACTTTAAACAACGGACAGCTGATGAAACACGCTCGAGGAATGTTTGTTTCTCCCTACAAAGGTTTTACCACTTACAATCACAGTGGTCGAGATTATGGTATGCGGTCTCAATTCATTTGCATTCCAAAGAAAAATTTGGCTGTTATAGTGTATACCAACTCTGAAAACATTAATGCCGTAAATATCTCCTATGAAATATTAGATTTATTTATTGATGAAACAACAGCAGAAAATCAAGAACAAATACAGCACAAGCATACAAGCAAGCAAGCAAAATCATTCAAAGGCGTCTATCAAGAATTAAACAGTGACTTAAGAATGGAAATTTTCATTGAAAATGACACACTAAAAGCTTTAAGTAGTTTTGGTAGAAATGCTACGCCCTTGGTTTCAAAAAGTGCTAATGCATTCGTTCGAAATGATAATCCCTCTATTGTATACACCTTTCTGAGTGAAGAAAATACCGACGCAGATTTATTAGTGGATTTTGGAGGTGCGATTTTCTATTTTGAAAAAATTGAATTGGAATCAACTCCTAATCAAAATTTAGATGAGTTTCTAGGACGCTATTACTCAGACGAAATCGATGTTATTTATTCTATTTCAAGCGAAAACAACAAGCTGGTTTTAAGTTACCCGAATAATGAAAATATCCACATTAACGAAGGGGCTAAAGACAGCTTTGGAGGAAACAGAAGAACAAAGTATATGTTCAACCGCAGCAATAAGGGTGAGATAATTTCATTTGTTGTTGCTTCTGAAGGTACGGTGAAAGACATATTATTCGAAAAAATAAACTAATACCAACCATGCTTAAATATAAAACGATTTAATTAACTGATAGTGAGCGCTTTTACATCTAACAAATTTACGATTGAAGGACAGTGAACTGATCCGAAACCCTGTACTTCGCCTATACTAGATCGTTTTATTCTTTTTCTTTTTTGGAGGCTTGCAGGTTTTACAATAGTCTTCCAACTCCATAATCTCATTGCGAACTTCTAAATGAAGCTTTTTCAATACTTCCTCATCTTGTCCCAAATTCGTTGCCTTCAATGCGGAAGCATGCCTCTGATTCAATCGAAATTCCACTTCTTCATAAATTGGTTGAAAAAAGCCAAAATCTGAAAACGCTTTCTTTTTTTCAAAAATTTCTTTTCGAAGTATACGCGCGTGCAACTCCGACAAATCAAATTCAAATTGTGCGAATTTCAATAATTTATTTGCCACAACAGAATCAGGAGCAATCAATGATGAAGAAGAACGACTGAAACTACAATCAACCAATGAATTGAAATTTTTTGTAAACATGAATTGGCTACTACTCATCGCATATCCAAAATTCATACTTGACGACGTTTGCAGACTAATTACGTCTACATCTCCTATTTGACTTTCTGGCGATTCGAAGTCACTCAATTGAAGTGTATACATTTCATCCCACTCAATTTTATTCTGAGCAAATACAAATTGCACAGATATCATGAATAAAAAGATTGCTACAATCTTCATTATTTAGCGTTTTGCTTTCTAAACTTTTCAAGAAGTTCTTCATCAGTTAAGTACAACTGCTCTAACAAAAGCTCTGCATTTTGTCTAAAAATACTGCTAGGATATTCTTGTATTAATTGTGTATACGTATGCTTTGCGTCGTCTTTTCTATCTAAATCCTCATCGAGTATAAAAGCCTTAGTAAACAGGGCTTCATCTCGTTTGATATGATCTTTATACGAACTCAAAAACTTGTTGATATAAAACAATGCTTTTTCTGGTTTCTTCAAAGCTCGGCAAGCGCTACCTGCTTTCAAAAAAACTGTTGGCTTATCGCTAGCCATTGGATAATCTTCAAGGTAAGTTTCGCATTTTAATAATTGCTTCTCAGCTGTACTCAACATACTTTCAAGAGTTTGAGATTCAATCAAAGCACTGTCCAAAATCAGAATATCATACAGCAGTTCCTCTGGAGTTTGTTTTACTGCAGTTTCGCTGTTTTCAATTTCTTTACTCTCTGTTTTTTCCTGACAAGCCATTGCAAATGAAGCAATTGCCAGAATCAATATCCATTTTTTCATCGTTTGCCTTTTTTTGTAAAAAACTTCATTTTATAGTGTGCTGATACTTTTCCTTTTGAAATTCCATTGAGTTTACCTTTCAATAGATTTCTGCGCAATGGATTGATTTTATCCGTAAACAAGATGCCTTCAATATGATCGTATTCGTGCTGTATAACTCTTGCCGCAAATCCTTCGAACCGCTCTTCGTGTTCCACCCAATTTTCATCGTACCACCGCATCAAGATATTAGCTTCTCGAACAACATCTTCTCGTATATCAGGTATCGACAGACATCCTTCCTTCATAGCCCATGGTTCCCCATCTTCTTCTATGATTTCGGCATTGATAAAAACCTTTTTAAAGTCTTTTAGAGTTGGATCTACTTCAGATTCATCATCATCTTCACCCGCTTCTGCAAACGGAGTCGCATCAATTACAAACAAACGAATGCTTTTGCCTATTTGAGGAGCTGCTAAACCAACGCCTTCTGCTTCATACATGGTTTCAAACATGTTGGCAATCAATTTGTCTAAACCATCATAATCTTTTTCAATATCATTTGCTTTTTTGCGCAGTACTGGATGGCCATAAGCCACAATAGGTAATATCATAAACTTGTATTGTTTTCTAAAAATTGTTGCAGAATCAAAACTGCACTCATTATATCAACGTTTTCTTTTTTTGCTCTCGCTTTTTTACTCGCTCCCATAGCATATAATTGGCGGGCTGCTTGTTGCGATGTTCCACTTTCGTCTTGTCTGTATACAGTTACAGTTGGATGAGATTCTGAAAATTCTTTGAGAAAAACTTTAATTTCTTTTTCAATCGAACTTTCTTCACCAGAAAGTCTGTCGGCTTTCCCTACAACGATGCCATCCACATTGTATTTTTGAATGTACTCGGTAAGAGTATTCATGAGTTCGGTAGTAGGAATAGCACGCCATGCACCTGCAACTATTTTCAAGTCGTCGGTTTCTGATAATCCCGTTCGCTTTCCCCCAAAATCAATTCCTATCAGTCTTCCCAAGATAAATTCAATTAGCTGTTTACATTTGCGCTAAATAACACAACAATGCGCGAAATTATTGAAAATGCTTTTGATAACCGTTCTTTATTAGAAGATCCAAAAGTAATACAGACCATAAAAGATTGTATAGCTGCTCTAGACGAAGGTAAATTGCGGGTTGCAGAACCAATAAACGGTGAATGGCAAGTTAATGATTGGGTGAAAAAAGCCGTATTGTTATACTTCCCCATCATGCAAATGGAAACCATTGAAGTTGGTCCTTTCGAATTTCATGATAAAATTCCATTGAAATCAGATTATAAAGCCAAAGGCGTACGAGTAGTACCGCACGCAGTTGCACGTCATGGAGCATATTTAGCGCCCAACACAATTTTGATGCCTTCGTATGTAAACATTGGTGCATATGTGGATAGCGGAACCATGGTTGATACATGGGCTACTGTAGGTAGTTGTGCTCAAATAGGTAAAAACGTACACTTAAGTGGTGGCGTTGGTATTGGAGGTGTTTTAGAACCACTTCAAGCTGCCCCTGTTATAATTGAAGATGGCGCATTTATAGGCTCTAGATGCATTGTAGTTGAAGGTGTTCACATAAAAAAAGAAGCGGTTTTAGGCGCCAATGTGGTGTTAACAAAATCGACAAAAATTATAGATGTAAGCGGTGATGCTCCAATAGAATACAAAGGCATTGTACCCGAACGTTCGGTTGTTATACCTGGTTCTTACACCAAAAAATTTGCAGCTGGTGAATATCAAGTTCCTTGTGCTTTAATTATTGGAAAAAGAAAAGCCAGTACCGATTTAAAAACTTCTCTCAACGATGTATTGCGTGAGCATGCAGTAGCGGTATAAAAAGTGAAAAAAGCACTTCTCATTCAAACCGCTTTTATTGGCGATGCCATACTTGCAACGGCTACATTATCTACTTTAAAAACGTTAGGGTTTACTGTTGATGTTTTGGTTCGTCGTGGGAATGAGAATTTTTTTAAAGATCATCCTGATTGCAACAAAGTAATTGTTTGGGATAAAAAAGGCTCCATTGGAAAATACCGTTCGTTGTTAAGAATTATTACTGAAGTCCGCAACAGTAAATACCAATCGGTAATCAATCTTCAGCGATTTGCAGCTACTGGAATATTAACGGCTTTATCAGGCGCAAAATTCAAACTTGGATTTACTCAAAACCCACTTTCGTTTGCGTTCACACATACTTTAAAACATTCTGTTAAAGTCAATTACCACGAAAGTTATAGGAATTTGGATTTGCTCCATTTGGCTTTTCCTGGGGCTGTTCATGCATCACCAAATTTATTTCTTACCGCTGAAGTATTAGAGTCAGTTGAACGATACAAGACCAAAAAATACATTTGCATTTTTCCTGGCTCGGTTTGGTTTACAAAACGACTATCTAATGATAAATGGCTAGAGTTATTACAAATACTACCAAAAGAATATACGGTCTATTTTTTAGGCGCTCCGAATGAAAAAGCCATGTGCAATGATCTTATAAATTTAGGTTCAAAACACCATTCAAACTTAAAAAATCTGTGTGGAGAAATGAGTTTAATGCAATCGGCTGCATTGGGTAAAGATGCCGAAATGAATTATTGCAACGACTCATCTCCTGTTCACTTCTTAAGTGCTGTTGATGCGAATATTACCGCCTTTTTCCTTAGCACTGCCCCTATTTTCGGTTTTTATCCTGTTTCTAAAAACGCTAACGTTTTGCAAGCTGAAAATTTACCTTGTAAACCATGTGGAATGGTCGGAAAAGCTTCGTGCCCACTTGGTCACTTCGATTGCAATAAGCTTATTGATATAAAATCAGTTGTATTATAAAAACAAGTTTTTGTTTTACATTTACTACAACTAAAAACCAAAACCATGAAATTTTTAAAGTATTTACTTATCGTTATTGTAGGTATAATAGGGATCTACATTATAGCCGCTTTGGTTAGCAATAAAGTTTCCGAAGTAGTTATTACAAAAGAAATTGACGCTAACATTGACAAAGTATTTGACGTAGCAAACGATTTCAATCATTACAAAAATTGGAATGAGTGGTCTAGAATGGATACAACTTCAACATTTAAGATTCAAGGATCGGACCAAATAGGTGATGTATACAGCTGGGAAGGAAAAGAAATTGGAATTGGGAGTTTGACAAAAGTTGCTGTTGAAGAAAACAAAAGCATTCATAACCACATGGTTTTTGTAGCTCCTTGGCAAAGCGAAGGTGAAGATCTTTGGGCTTTTGAAGCTAAAGACGGCAAAACCATTGTTACTTGGACTACACAATCTGAAGCTCCATGGTACATGCGCCCTATGATGTCATTGATGCTAGGTGGCGCTATGGAATTAGGCTTGAACAATATGGCCAATTATATTGCCGAATTGCCAGAGACTCCTGAAACTAAAATCATAGTTGAAAATATTAACGACATCTACTATTTAGGCATTCGCAATAATATTGCAGCAAAAGACTTAGCGCAAACTTTAGGCGATTCTTACGGTAAATTGAGTGCATTCTGCACAGAAAATTCTATTGAAATGGCAGGTATGCCTATCGCTATTTACTATACTTGGGAAAACGACTCAACCGATATGATTGCTGCATTTCCTGTTAGCGAAGAAATTGAAGGAACTGAAGGCATTGAATACGGTGTAATATCAGCTTCTAAGGCAGTAACTGGAGTACATTATGGTTCATACGAAAGTTCAGAAATGAGCCACATGTCTATTGGACAGTATATTGAAGAAAACAATTTCGAAATATCTGGCCCTGTATTTGAAATCTATTTGAACGATCCAACAACTGTTTCACAATCAGAAATTCAAACGAAAATTGTTTACCCAATTGCATCAGCTGATGAGATGGGAGAATAAATTAAGAACCTGTATTTTATAAAAAAAAGCCACTCAAATGAGTGGCTTTTTTTTATTCTAATAGATTTGAATTAATTGCTTACTTCAACATTGATCATTTTAGTGTCCCAATGCAATTGAATCCCATCCTCAGTAACTTCGTAACTCAATTGTTCAGCCTTATCAGCATCAATTGCCGTTACTTCAGCTACAACAATGTTTTTCTTTGGATTCATTTTATAAGCTCCCCATTGTTTGGCTTCAGAGTTCAACATAATTTCCCACTCGCCTGATTCTTTAGGTGTTACAAAAAAGGCATAAGTCCCTGCTTTTACTTTTTTACCTTCTACTTTACAATCCTCGGCAAACGTAATTGTTGTCGCATCGTTTGCTCCAGCTCTCCATACTTTACCAAAAGGAACCAAGTCACCGTAAATATCACGTCCTCTTACAGATGGCGCACAATATTTTACTTCAACTTTCATATCACCTATAGTGCCTGTAGTTTCTTTAGCAGGGCTTTTTGCTTCTTGAGCAGAGATTCCACCAATTAGCAAGCACATTGCAGCAGCTAGTCCTGCTATTTTCTTCAATATTTTCATGTTACAAGTTTAACTTAAAATAGAGTTAGCCCAACTCCTTACAAATCACAATAAATGAAAAAACCCTCCGAAGAGGGTTTAATAACTTATATCAATGATTGATTAACCTACTACTTCAATCTTAACGATTTTATCGTTTTCGTTGATGCTATCGATCAATTCAACTCCTTCTACTACTTTACCAAAACATGTATGGTTTCCGTCAAGATGAGCTGTATTGTTACGGCTATGGCAAATGAAGAACTGAGATCCACCAGTATTTCTACCAGCGTGAGCCATGCTCAAAACACCTTTGTCGTGATACTGGTTTTCACCATCTAATTCACAGTCTATGCTGTATCCTGGTCCACCTGCACCAGTTCCATCAGGACATCCACCTTGAACAACAAAGTCAGGAATAACGCGGTGAAAAGTAAGACCATCGTAAAATCCTTTTTCACTCAAATCCAAAAAATTCTTTACTGTCTTTGGCGCATCGTTGTGATAAAACTCAACAGACATTATGCCTTTTTCTGTGTGTATTTTTGCTGTTTTCATTTTGCAAAAGTATTGAAGTTTTATTGTTTGACAAACTTTTATTGAATCTCGCTTGTATTAGTCAACGCAATAAAGTCCTGAATTTTATCATTGGCAATGGTTACAGTCAAATTATAGTGAGCAAGTTTAGGATTATCTTCATCCATTATCATTACGCCACTACCTCTGCATTCACCCATCCACGTATTCAATCGCTCATCGAACCACGCTACGGAAGAATCTGTTGAGTAATACCAATTTCGGTCATAACCTGTAAAGGTCCATGCTTTGCCTTTTTGGAAATAGGGCGCAGAAAAATTTAAGAATTCTTCTTTGCTCCAATTCTCACTCGCATCGGTGCCTAAAAATCTACCCTCTGTACTTATGAAGTCAAAATAGCTTGCACTATCTGCTTTAGCTGCTGCCAAATGCCAAACGTCAAGTAAAATTTCCAAATTTGAGTCGTCAGGAAGTTTATTCTTTTTACTCTCATCAACTTGGTTAGTACAACTAATTAGGAATAAAAAAAGGAGTGAAACCATAAAGCTCCACTCCTTTTTCAAACAATTAATTTCAAAAGAATTACATTTTTTCGAATCGTTTGATGGCATATGAATCATTGCTTTTTAATTGCAAAATATAAGACCCTTTTGCTAAACTTTCAACAGAAATTGATGCATTTTTCAATTCTCCTATTTCAACAGTTTGTCCAATTTGATTGGTGATAGTGTATTCTATAGCACCATTATCTCTCATCCCACCCCACTGGATATTCAATACAGACTTGCTTGGGTTAGGGTAAATAGAAACATTGTTTATTATTTGCTCTTCTACTCCAACAAATGAAAATTCTTGACAACTTGATGTTACACACGTATTAGCCATTGATACTTCAACGCACAACGTATTAAGAGCTTCCGTAAATACTATTGTAGCCACATTATTCGCCGATATGAATTTCCCGTTTAATAACCACATTGCCGTTGCATCTGAAGATGTATCGTTGATGCTTGCAACATATTTGTTGTCAACAATATTCATGGTATAAGTAGAATCTGGTGCAGTGTAATTTTCAAATGAATGAATGCCTGAACCTTGAACCGTATCGATCCCAGCACAAACAAAATTGCGAACCCCATAAAGTCTGTATGTGTACATTCCTGAATCTCTCGGGAAAGTCACATTCAATGAATTGGTATTTGGAATGATAGAATCGTTAACCGTCCAGTAATAATAATCTGCAGGGGCATCTGTTAGTGTCCCCGTAAGCACGATATCATCGCCATCTACACAACCTAAAATTGGACTAGAAGTGCTTGAATTTAGGTTTACAATTGCGTCTTTTTGGACTTCAATTTTTAACGTATTAGACCTTACTTTGCTTTGATCTGGACACAAATAATCGCTTTCTAAATCAACATAGTACGTTTTCGCCAAGTTTTGATTGACAATTACCAATGAATCATTTGTTTCGAAATTCAGTTTAACACCGTTTTGATACCAAGTATATGTTGGGTTTGCACCAGCGTTTTCAAGTAATATTGATTTAATGGTAACACCTTCCAGAGGGCAAAGAGTATCAATCGGAGCTCCAATTGTTATGGATGGCGTTAGTATATCTAGAATTTCAAAATTATGCGTTTCTGTAATGTTTAAGGCTGTAAAGCATCCATTGGGTATATATTCAACCGATATTGCATAATTGCCTGCTGAAAGTGTATCTAAGTTGATGGCATCGTCGTTGCTTATTGTATCTGTACCCAATACCCAATAAAACTGTCCATTTACATTGTTGCCAGTTGAATCGAAAGATAAATCCACATTGCCAAAACAGTATTGATCAACATTTTCTATCAAACTTCCTTTTATATCTACTCTTGGGTTGTACTGATAAATTACCGTGTCAACATTACTATAATCTGTATTACAAATTGATTGTGTAACACTTACAAAAATTGTATCGCCATTATTCAGTCCTATGAAGTCGTAAGTATTTACTTTTTGAGCTACTTCGGTTGCATTTATTCGCCAAGAATACATTGCTTGTTGCAATGTGTCTGCAAAGACAGCATCGATTGTAAAATCAGTAGGATCGCATAATGGTCCAACTATAGAAGAGGTTAAATCAATAATTGGAGTTGGTGTAGGTCTATCAAACATATCGATAGAATCTGTAGCGAATAATGTCCCACATCCATTCACCAATGAAAACTCTACTTTCAATTCATCTCCATCATTAAGTGTATTGATGATGATAGAATCTCTATTTTCTCCTGGTACTACTACATCATTCACGAACCAAGTATAATTATCACCACCAATTGGGTTGGTTAAAAACACTTTCACATGTTTATCAACTCCAGTACATAAAAAGAAGTCACCATCATTCGACTCAAAGTGATCTACTCCCATGTTGCTTGGGTCATTGCCTACAACTTCTACTGAATCAGCCAATAATCCCGATAATGACAAATCTGAACTTAGGTTTGCCGTAAAAAACTGTGTAGCATTTACTTGGGCTTTCGAACTATCCAAACTTGCATTAAAGAATGTAGTTGGATCCGTCCAGTTTACACCATCGTTGTGCCCAAACTTCATGCTCCAGCTATTCAATGTAGCATCAACTGCTCCATTAGATGACAAGACATTAAGTATCCAATCGCCATTGGTTGTTTCACCACTTAATTTTGACCATGATTCCAATGGTTGATAGTCTCCTAATAAAACTGCAGTTTCGTCGTTGATGTTAGTCAAAGTAGTATCCAACAGAACACAAAAAGTATAATTTTGAGTCGCAGCATTAACTGATGATCCATTGGTAAGCATAACCTTTTTGCCTGAAGGTGCTTCCAATTCAAATGCCAAATCTTCAATCAATGATGTTGTTACATCAATACATACTTTAGACAGATTAAATTTTGATGTTGGCAGATTGTTGGCAACTGTTATAGCTCCATTATAAGCAACTCCTTGTCCTAATATATTGGCAGCCGGAGCGTCAGTAAAGGTTTCACTTTTGAATTTGTAATACGATTTCAAATAAGAAGAATCGCCAACACACACTTCGCTCGGCTCTGCAACTACAGAATCCAATCCAACTTTTAGAACTTCGGTTACACCTGATTGAACAAAAGTATTTCCATCAGCATCAGCAGGACATTCTGCTACTAGTTTATTTATTTTATAAGCCGTTACGTTGGCTAAAGGCACAGCATTTAAAGTTAATGCATCATTCGATCCTACTACATCTGCATAGTTTACTAAGTCAGTACTTTCTTGCCATATATACCCTGAAATAGATGGAGATTGTGACAATGTAATGGTACTTCCATCTTCGTTGTAAGCGTAATTGTTTGTAGTAGTTTCAAAACTGTTAACACGAATTAATACATCATCAAATTCGCCTTTTGCAAAATTACCACATGATATGTTTTTAGCGTCAGTTGACAGCCCTACTCTAGCTACTGTATAGCCGTTTTTAGCATGCTCTGGAACTCTTATTTCTGTTGTAAAATCGTTTGTTGTGGTAATTATAATTATAGCACTTGTTGCTAAACCCGTTGCACCCAATACTTGATGCTCATCCAAATCATCGAAATCGCCATCTTGGTTCCAATCTGCCCAAAATTGCACAAATGCCATGTTGTTGACATCGCTATTGGTAGTATTGGCAGTAAATGCATAGGAAGATCCAGCACATAAAATGAGACTGTCTTCTGTAGAATAGTTATTGTACCCTCTAGCGCTTACAGAATTGAAACCATCTGCAGCTGCTCTACTTGTGTAATTGGCAATAGAATATGAATTCAATTCAAAGTCGTCTCCTGTAGCGGCAGCATCTACAACAGGAACACAATGTTGATAAATTATTTCTCGAGAACCGGTTGGATTTGAGTTTGAGGCCGTTTCAGTACTCGCGCCACCTTCATTAGTTATAAGGTCAAGCAATTCAGCGTCAACAATATTTTTATTTATAGCACTGCTTTCAATATCGTAAGCCAACCAAAAATAGTTATTGCCAACGACCAATCCATTAACGTCGTTGTTAATACCTGTAATCGCAAAATTTCCATTTGGGTTATTAACAGTACTCCCAACCTTTGTTGCTGTAGCGAAATTATTACCTGTGTTGTAATACAATTTTGCACTTGCAATATCGGATGGATCGGTGCTACCAGTGGTTGCGAAATTCATTGTTGAAACATCAATAGGACTACACGCATCCTTTGTAACCACGTTTACTCTTAATATTTCTCTTTTTAGCTCTGCTTGCTTAACAACGCCCAAGGCATTTTGGGATACACTGGCAGACACAAAGGACATATTTACACCTGCCTTAATCAATAGTTGATAGTCTTCGCCTTCTCCATATGTATCGTTTACGCAAGCTCCTGCAGCTGCATTCTCATTTACTACAATTCTTAATCTTACATGCGTTAATGGAGAAGTTTCTGGAATTGTAATCTGAGCAGTACTCGTTTGACCAGCTTCTCCTAAATTAAAGGATTCGCCTGGATCATTAAAATCGCCATCGGCATTAAAATCTATATAAGCACTTGCATTACTACTACCTCCAAATACTTCTGACGAAACCGATAAGGTGTAAGTTTGACACTGGTTAACAGTAGCAATTTGGGTATTAAAATAGGTGTAATCAGGGCTTCCTGTGGTGGTATTATGACTATTGTTAATTGAACCAAATTGTACATTTGTAATGTAAGTATCATAGGCAGCATTACCAAATGAAGGAGTACAGCTAGCGATGGATTGGGCAATTACCGCTTGTCCAAAAGCACTTAATAGAATGATAAAAAAAGTAAAAAACTTATTCATAGGGCCAAAGTTACACCCAAAGACCTAAAATCCTATAAAAAGTTGCTTTAATCGATAATAAAATACCACCATCAATGAATAGTTCAATTGCAACTATGCATCAATGGTGGTTTAATTTACAATACTCATCTATCACTAGACAAATTCGCTTTTACATCTTCACAAATCGTTTTATACCAACCTTTTTGTTGGCTACTATAACTATCTGATATGCACCTGACTGCAATTGATTCAACTCAATTCCTTTCTCATCCATTTTCAATCTTCCATCCAAAACAGTTTGACCTTGCACATTCAAGATTTTGTATTCAACTTCAGATGCAAAAACACCACTAACGTTCAGTTGATTTGTTGCTGGATTAGGGAATAATTCAATAGTATTTGAAAAATCAGCATCGTCAATACCTATGTAAATAAATTCAAGACATTTTTCAGAAGGACATATTTTTGAATCGCCTCTATTGGTTGACATACATAGGGTGTAACTGCCTTCATTAATCAATTCAAATACGGGTTCAGCATCGTTACTCAAAAACTCACCATTCAGCAACCACTGGTACGAAGTATTGGCTTCATTGAAAGCATTTGTTAATTGGACAGCATACTCAGTACTATTTTGTAATACTTGAAATACCGTATCGGCAGGAGCAAAAACTTCAAAAGTCTCAGAAATTGACCCCGTTTCAATTACACCACAACCATTATCGTAATCGAATACGAATTCAATAGTTGTTAAACCCGAGGTTAACTCATAATCAATATCACTTCCTTCCGCTTGTTTCGTTCCGTTAACATTCCATTGAGCTGATGAAAGAATTGCATCGCCATTTAATATGGCACTGTTTACAAATTGTGACTTTTCACAGTATTCTGCCTCAATAGCATCATCAAAATCAGCACTCAACGATTTCAACTTTGTTTCTACAACCGTTAATTCATTTGAAATTACAATAGCTGGTGTTGCACAATTCACTTCGCTTATTGCTTCTAAGGCATATGTATTTCCAGCTACAGGATTCAACACCGTAATTGAAGACGATGTTTCATTAGGCAAGTCAATCCCATTTTCTTTCCAACTATACAATGCACCAGCGCCTAAATTTGCGCTATCCTTGATAGTAAATACCAACAAATCATTTGGACAAAACTCCACATTGCCGCCTATTTCTAGTTCAGTATTTCTTAATGGGTCGATAGCAAAATTAACCGTTGAAACTGAGCTTTGTTGGTTATAACATCCTCCATTTGGTTCGTAAATAACATCTATTGTATGCCCACCAACGTTCAATGAATTGCTTTCAAATTCGCTGGTATTGTTGTTTAAATCATCACCATCCAATAACCATGTATACGTTGCTGACATGTTAGGGTCATTTACATCTACATAAAATGAAACATTTTGATTTTGACAAAAGACTACGCCATCGTTCATGTTCATAACCGTATTAAGATCTTCCCTTACAATACCTTCGAACACAATGGTATCGCTGAAAGATTGCACTTTACCACAAGCGTTTGTTTGTGTGTAATGGTAGATCAACGAATCGTTATTGCTAACATTCATCCAATTATAAGTTGACGAATTTTGACTTACACTTACATTATTTACAAGCCACTCAGAACTATAGTTAGGGTCTCCATTGACGATTTCAACTGCAACTAATAAGTCTTCATTTTCGCATAAAGGGAATTCTTTGTTTTGATTGACACTCAATTCCGCATCTTGAAAAGTTTGCCCTATTACTGAAATCGTTAATGAATCTTTGCTGGTGTTGCACAAGTTTTGCATATCGGCAATTACTTTTACAACATCACCATCATTTAATCCTGAGATTAACACAGTATCCTCATGTTCGCCTTCTTGCAACTCGCCATTTAAATACCAATCATAATAAACGTTTGAATGTCCAGTTGCAAGAGTTGATCTAAATACTGACGACGCACCCGGACAAACATTAGTTACATCCATTGTAAGTTTATCCATTTTCACATCCTCTGAAGGAACAACCATGACATGAACGGAATCAGATGCACTTCCATAATAAGAATTAAAATTTGCCTTAAAGAAACTATCAGCATTCACCTGTGTTTTTGCAGAATCAAGACTAGCGTCTTCATAATTAGCATCGCTATTCCACCCTTCAAAAGATTGATGCCCAAACTCTAGTGACCATGAATTTAAAACATATGTTCCATAAAAATAATCACTGTAAGAATAAAGCGACCAATCTCCCTGCTGTGATTCTCTATTGAATGTGTTCAAAGATTGAGCTGGTGTAAAAGTATCGTTAAGTGCTGCCGAATAACCATTTATAAAATCCAATCCAGCCGAATCACTAAAGCAAAAGTTATAATCTCCAGGAGTTAAATCATCATCTCCATTTCGCACGCTAAGTATAGCTCTCTTGCCGGAAGGTGATTGTAAAACAAACGACATCTCATTCATGTAATCTGTTGTGAAGTTAATACACACCTTGTTTAATGAAGTATGATCTAAAACATCCCCCTTATCAACATTAATCACACTTTCCACAGGCCCTTGCAATGGCGCTACCGTAGTTACAGATGCATTTTCAAAAAGCGTTAATTCGTTTCTATACTTAATACTAGTGTTCACCGAATCTCCCAAACATACTGAGGATTGATCCACATTTATGTCCGTATTTCCAATTTTCACAACGGATAGATTGTTGGTATACGCATTAGTTAATCCTGAAGTATCCAACAAACAAGTTGCGCGTGGGCCAAATGCGCGAACAATATTTAGTTCTTTGCCTGGTTTGTATTTGATACTACTCTGTCCAGATAAGGCATTTTGAATTGCAAATTGACCATTTTGAAGAAATTCCCAAGAAATCGGGTCTGTTGGTATTGTTGTTGTTACTGAAACATCGATCGAATCTAAATTAGAAACCTCTAAAAAGTCATAATTTAAACTACCGTAATTGGTAACGGAAACCTTAAAGTCTTCCATTTCACCAATATTAAATTGATCACAACTAGTTTGCGATAAAGACTGTATGACTGCTACACGCATATAGACTTCTCCACTAACATGGCTAGGAACATGTAAATCAAACTCAACATCCGCCGGAATAGAAGCAAGTGGATCAGTACCATTCACTTCAATAAGTCCACCTCCAGCCGTAGTTGAAGTTGCAACTTCACCTAAGTTAAAAGCTTCTCCCTCTCCTGTTAAAACACCATCATTGTTCCAATCAACCCAGGCATGAATATAAGCTGGTCCGCCAGGATTATCCACATAAAATATACTCCTCTGCACATTCAATTTCAATTTGTAAGTTGCCCCTGCGCACAATTCACCAGCGCTTACTGAACTATTGTCTTGATAGTTATCCGCTGCATTTCCCTCTGAACCTGTGCCTGTCGTGTAAGAAGAGAGCTCAAACTTATTGATACACAGGTTTACATTGTTACCACCTGTAAAATTGGGAGTACAAAAAGGACTTTGAGCCAAAACAACTTGGCTGATCAAAAACAATACTAAAATCGATATATATTTCATCATAATCTATGTTACAGCATAAAAAGACGAAATATTTCAATATAGTTGCTACTAAACTTCAACTATCATTCAAATTTTACTGAATAGCATTAGAATAAGCAGTTCAAAAAAAATTGACTCTATTATTGAATCACCCCTAAAAATTGGAATCTGACACAGCTAAATGTCCAATTACATTCAACTTTAGTAGTTTATCAAGCTAAAACAAGTTGAAATCCCACAAACAAAAAAAGCTGGAATAAATCCAGCTTTTTCTCAATAAAAATATAGTTAATCGAATTATTTATCCAATTCAGCTTTTATCACTTTATACTTGTCGTTCATACCCATACGCACATATAATTGAGATAACGACTGCATAGTTTGTCTATCAGTAGCATCAATTTCGTGAGCTTTTTCAAGATATGGTATAGCGCTTTTGAATGCTTCGTCAGCTTTCGCTTCTAAGGCTGTAATTTGCTTCTTTTGAGTTCTAAAATCCAACTCATTTGCGCTGTTGTTGTAGTTAACACCTTGGTTAAAAATAAACGCCCCTAAGTTGTAATAAGCATCAAAGTAATCAGGCTTCACTTCAACAGCTTTTTTGTAAGCTGCAATAGCTTCATCACCTTCATTCAAAGCCTCATGAACTGTACCTAGAGCAAAATGCAACAATTCATTGTTTGGTTCGTTAGCGATAGCAGTTTTCAAATTGGTTTTAGCCAAATCGTGCTTTTCATTCCCTAAGTAGTAATTCAATTCTTTAAGGACTAAAGACTGATCGGTAGGATATTTTTGTCTTCCCTCACCAACAATTTCCAAAAACTTTTCTTGGTTTTTGTCTTTATCATAGATATCAGCCATTAAAGCATAAATACTAGCTCCATTATATCCTACATCAGCACATTTCTGATAATTCATAATAGCGTCTTCAGAATTACCTGCTCTATCGGCAGCAATACCAGCATTGAAATAAGCCAATGTATCGTACTCGCCAATAATGTCAGCAAATATTGCTGAGGTAGCAAACATCTGATAAGCTTCGTCGTATTTTTCAGCATTGAACATTTCGATACCACCATTTAAGGCTTGGTTCTTAACCATTGGTACTAATTGCTCAATCTTCTTACGGTACTCGCCTTTTGTATCTAATTCAATGGATTTTTTAAACGATTTAGCTCCCTCTGCTAAAGGGTCTTTCACCATGGTTTTCACTTCTAAGTCAGGAGAAGTAGCCATACCTAAAATAATGTTCCCTCTGTAAAACCAAGTTTTAGCTTCTAAACCTGTTTTTTCATTAGCAACTGCTTTTTCGATATAATCGTAAGCCTTTCCAAATTGTTTCTTTTTCATGTAGTTAAACGCACTAACTACATTGGCTTTTTGGGCTACTGCACCAAAAGCAAATAAGGAACCGGCAATAAATAATACACTCTTTTTCATAACATTCATTTGCTTCACGAAATTACAATTTTCGTACCAAGCCTTTTTTTATTCTTCTGTTGTTGGATTTGTTTCTTCAGATTCTGTCTCCGTTGCTTCAGTATTTTCACCTTCTACACCTTCAACGGCATCAATAATTTCTTCTTCCTCGTCACTGTGATCAACTTTTGCTACTGCAGCAATAGAATCTTTATCGCGCATAGAAATTAGTCTTACACCTTGTGTAGCACGACCAGTTACATTTACTCTGCTCAACTCCATTCGAATGGTAATACCTTTTTTGGTAATTATCATCAAATCATCGTCAGAAGTAACCGCTTTTATTGCTAACAAGTCACCGGTTTTCTCTGTGATACTAAGAGTTTTTACACCTTTACCACCTCTATTGGTAATTCTATATCCATCGATATCAGAACGTTTACCATATCCTTTCTCAGAAACCACCAATACTGTTTCGTCAGCTTCTTCGCTAATGCACACCATACCGATAACTTCATCTTGCGGATTTTCTAAGGTTACACCTTTTACTCCTGATGCCGTTCTACCCATAGATCGAACCGTGCTTTCGTTGAAACGAATGGCTTTACCACTACGTTTTGCCAATACAATTTCATTGTTTCCATTGGTCAATTTAGCTTCTAACAGCTCATCCCCATCTTTAATGTTGATGGCATTGATACCATTGGTTCTTGGACGAGAGTATTCTGCCAACGTTGTTTTCTTAACGATACCTTTTTTGGTACACATGATCAAGAAATTGTTGTTGATGTAATCTTCGTCTTTTAAGTTCTCAACATTAACAAACGCCTTGATTTTATCATCAGGCTCTATGTTGATAAGGTTTTGAATGGCTCTACCTTTACTGGTTCTAGTTCCTTCTGGAATTTCAAAAATCCTCATCCAAAAACATTTCCCTTTTTCGGTAAATATCAATAGGTAATTGTGATTGGTAGCTGAGAATAAGTGCTCTAAGAAATCGGCATCTCTAGTTGCGCTACCTTTAGAACCTACTCCACCTCTATTTTGCGTTTTGTATTCTGCAAGTGGTGTTCTTTTAATATACCCTAAGTGAGAAATGGTAATTGCCATCTCCGTATCTGGTATTATGTCTTCAATTCTGAAATCTTCAGCAGCAAACTCGATGTCGGTTCTTCTTTCGTCGCCATATTTTTCACGAACTTCAGTCAATTCATCTTTAATGATGCCCATTCTCACATCTTCACTTGCAAGAATTTCTCTCAAACTATTGATCAATTTCATGATTTCGTCATACTCCGCACGAAGTTTTTCGATTTCTAGACCTGTTAACTTTTGAAGACGCATATCCAAGATTGCTCTCGACTGCAACTCGCTCAATGAGAATTGCTCCATCAACCCATTTCTGGCATCTTCAGGATTGGCACTCGCACGAATAAGTTTTATTACAGCATCAAGATTATCTACCGCTATAATTAACCCTTCTAATATGTGAGCACGCTCTTCCGCTTTTCTAAGATCGTATTGTGTACGTCTTACAACAACTTCATGACGGTGTTCTACATAATTGCTGATTAACCCTCTAAGGTTCAGCATTTCAGGACGCCCCTTTACCAAGGCAATATTGTTGACACTAAAACTTGTTTGAAGACCAGTGTACTTGTACAATTTATTCAGAACTACATTCGGAATGGCATCGCGTTTGAGTTCGTAAACAATACGCATACCGTTTCTGTCAGACTCATCCCAAATATTTGAGATACCATCAATTTTTCCTTCATTCACCAAGTCAGCCGTTTTCTTGATCATTTCGGCTTTATTCACTTGGTAAGGAATCTCAGTAGCAATCAACTGTTCTCTACCCGATTTGGTTTCTTCAGTTCGTACTTTACCTCTTAAAACGATTCTTCCTCGACCGGTTTCGAAAGCATCTTTAACTCCATCGTAACCATAGATTGTACCACCTGTTGGAAAATCAGGAGCCTTGATGTGCTCCATTAAACCTTCAACATCAATATCCCTATTATCGATATAAGCTATGGTTGCATTGATAGCTTCAGTAAGGTTATGAGGCGCCATATTGGTTGCCATACCTACAGCAATACCCGAAGAACCGTTAATTAGTAAGTTCGGCAACTTAGCCGGAAGTACCGTAGGTTCTTTCAAAGAATCATCAAAGTTTGGAGCAAAATCAACGGTTTCTTTGTCAATATCCGTCAACATTTCCTCGGCCATTTTTCTTAGCCTAGCTTCTGTATAACGCATTGCAGCTGGACTATCACCATCTACAGATCCAAAGTTACCTTGACCATCAACAAGAGGATAACGCAAAGACCAATCTTGGGCCATACGCACCATAGTGTCGTATACTGACGAATCGCCGTGTGGGTGATACTTACCCAAAACTTCCCCGACAATTCTTGCTGATTTTTTATGTGCTCTGTTTGAAAGTACTCCCAAGTCGAGCATACCGTACAATACTCTACGATGCACTGGCTTAAAACCGTCACGTACATCGGGCAAGGCACGAGAAACAATTACCGACATCGAATAATCGATGTACGCGCTTTTCATTTCTTCCTCAATCTGTACCGATATTATTTTTTCACCTTCTGCCATAATTTCACAAATAAATAGCTGTGCACAGTTTTTGCACAATAGCCTTCAAAGTAATGTATTTTAACAATGATTTTGGCTTTTTGCGACACATTTTATACTAACATAGCAATGTTAAAAATTGAGGAATGTTAAACCATACAAATTAGAATTCGTTTGTTTACTATTGAGTAAGCGAATGCACACCTATTATATTACAGTAAAATGAATAAAGAAAGTTTTAATAATGACATAAAAGCGGCACTTACTTTCAGTCGCGAAGAAGCCATTCGTTTGGGGCATTCGGCTGTAGGTGCTGAGCATTTTTTATTAGGTATATTGCGACACAACCGTTGCTCTGCCTGTGAAATACTGCTCGAAAGCGGCTTAGATCTTGATGAGATTCGTAGAGGTGTGGAAAACACAATTCGCGGTGTAAAAGGGCAAAGAAGCCCTATGCAAGTTTCTATTCCTCTACAAAAACAAGCCGAAAATATTTTAAAGAATTCTAGAATAGAGGCTAGACAATATGGGCAAGAAAAGATTGGAACAGAACATTTGTTGCTGTCTATTCTTCACGATGAGGAAAATGTAGCCTCTCGTGTAATGGATAGGTTGCACATGGGATATGAAGAATTTAAAGATGCCTACGAAGATTTTAAAGGATTTGACATGGAAGAATTTGAAGATATAGATGAATTAAGCCCAAGGTTTGAGATGCCGTCGGAAGAAGATGACGAAAACAGTCAATTCAGACCATCAAAAGGAACCGGTGGTGGAAACGGAAGCAAAAAAGGCGCCGTAAAATCGAATACACCTGTATTGGATAATTTCGCAAGAGACCTTACTACAGCTGCAATTGAAGGGAATTTAGACCCTATTATCGGACGAGAGAAAGAGATAGAGCGAGTAAGTCAAATTCTAAGCCGCCGTAAGAAAAACAACCCTGTATTAATTGGTGAACCTGGTGTTGGTAAATCGGCAATTGCAGAAGGAATAGCTCTTAGAATCATACAAAAGAAAGTAAGTCGTGTATTGTACGATAAGCGAGTATTGGCATTGGATGTAGGATCTCTTGTAGCAGGCACAAAATACCGTGGTCAGTTCGAAGAGCGCATGAAAGCCATCATGAATGAAATAGAGAAGGCTGACAATGTCATTTTGTTCATTGATGAACTTCATACCATAGTCGGTGCTGGTGGTGCTGCAGGCGCATTAGATGCTAGCAACATGTTTAAACCAGCTCTAGCTCGAGGCGAAATACAATGCATTGGCGCTACAACCCTTGATGAATACAGACAAAACATTGAAAAAGATGGTGCATTAGAGCGTCGTTTTCAAAAAGTATTGGTTGAACCTACTAATGAGGAAGAAACCATTTTGATTTTGCAAAACATCAAGGATAAATACGAAGAACACCACTCTGTAACTTATACAGATGAAGCCATAGAAAACTGTGTAAAACTTACGACACGTTATATGGCCGATAGACACTTACCAGACAAAGCAATAGATGCTCTAGATGAGGTAGGTTCTCGTGTTCACATCAAAAACATTCACGTACCAAAAGAGGTTTTAGAGATTGAAAAAAGTTTAGAAAACATTCACGACGAAAAGAAACAAGCTGTAGTAGCTCAGAACTACGAGACAGCCGTAGTACTTCGTGATAAAGAGAAGAACTTAAAAGAAGCTTTAGAGGCGGCTAAAAAGGCCTGGGAAGAATCGTCTAAAAACAATCGTGTAACAGTTACGGGCGATCATGTTGCTGAAGTAGTAGCCATGATGACAGGTGTACCTGTTACCCGAATAGCTGAAAGCGAAGCCGGAAAATTGGTTCGCATGGCAGACGATTTGAACGGAAGTGTAATTGGGCAAAACGAAGCTGTTGCTAAAGTTGTAAAAGCCATACAACGTAACCGTGCTGGTCTTAAGGATCCTAAAAAACCAATTGGAAGTTTTATTTTCTTAGGCCCTACTGGTGTTGGTAAAACACAATTAGCCAAGGTTCTAACTGAATTTTTATTCGACAGTGTTGACAATCTTATTCGCATTGATATGAGCGAATACATGGAAAAATTTGCGGTTTCAAGATTAATTGGAGCGCCTCCGGGATACGTTGGATACGAAGAAGGTGGACAGTTAACTGAAAAAGTTCGTCGCAAGCCTTATTCTATCTTGTTATTAGACGAAATAGAAAAAGCGCATCCAGATGTTTACAATTTGCTTTTGCAAGTACTAGACGATGGTCAATTGACCGATAGTTTGGGTCGAAAAATTGACTTCAGCAACACCATCATCATCATGACGAGTAACATTGGTGTACGTCAAATATCTGATTTTGGTTCGGGTGTAGGTTTCTCAACATCTGCTAGAAAGGCTGCTAAGGAAGAAGATGCAAAAGGAGTTATCCAAAATGCATTGAAGAAAACGTTTGCTCCAGAATTCTTGAACAGAATAGACGATGTTGTTTTATTCAATCACCTAAGTCAAGAAGACATTTTCAAGATTATTGAAATTGAATTGAAAGATGTAAAAGGACGTATTGAAGAAAGAGGTTACAAATTTTCTATCTCAGCTGAAGCACAAACGTACATTGCTGAAAAAGGTTACGATCAAAAATTTGGTGCTCGTCCATTAAAAAGAGCCATCCAAAAGTACATTGAAGAACCTATGGCTGAAGAGATTATCAACAACAGACTTAAAGAAGGTGATGCTGTTGAACTTCAATTGAATGACGATAAATCCGGTACTAAAGTTGTAATCACTGAAAAAAGTGAACCAAAGAAAAAAACGGATAAATAATATATTCTACTAACAGAAGAACCTCGCACTTAGCGGGGTTTTTTCGTTTAAATTCAATTAAATGAGCAATACTCCTCTCGCCGAAAGACTTAGACCAAAAACATTGGCTGAATACATTGGACAAGAACATCTCATTGGTCCTAATGGTGTATTGCAATCATTTATCGATAACAAATATCTTCCTTCGATTATATTGTGGGGCCCCCCGGGGATAGGGAAAACAAGTTTATCAAGACTACTAGCTGAAGCCGTTGGTTACAATTTCATTGAGCTTAGCGCTATTCATTCTGGTGTTAAAGACGTTCGAGATGCAATTCAGAAAAGCGAAAAACAAAGCTTATTCGACTCAAAACCCAGTCTATTGTTTATCGATGAGATTCATCGTTTTAGTAAATCTCAACAAGATTCATTGTTGGCAGCAGTAGAAAAAGGAAGCGTAAGTCTGATTGGAGCAACTACAGAAAATCCGAGTTTTGAAGTTATATCTCCTCTCCTATCTCGTTGTCAGGTTTACACCCTAAAAAGTTTTAGTCGCGAACACCTTGATGTCTTGATGCAACGTGCATTGACTCAAGATTTAAAATTAAAAAGCAAAGCCCTGACTATAGCCGAAAGCGATAAATTGATGCAGTTTGCCAATGGCGATGCGCGTAAATTGCTCAATACGCTTGAACTCATTGCTGAAAGCATGCCCCACAAAGGCAAAATAACCAATGCAGAAGTAGAGAAACGTATAAAAGAAAGTCCGTTGCGCTTTGATAAAGCTGGCGAAGAACACTACAACTTAGCTTCGGCATTAATCAAAAGCATTCGTGGCTCCGATCCAAATGCAGCCGTATACTATTTAGCACGACTTATTGAATGTGGCGAATCACCAAAATTCATTGTTCGAAGACTCATAATTTCTGCCAGTGAAGATATTGGTATGGCAAACCCAAATGCTTTGCTTATGGCTGTAAATTCAGCAAAAGCTGTTGATTATATTGGTTGGCCAGAAGGACGAATTATTTTATCTCAATGTGTTGTCTACTTGGCTTCATCGCCAAAAAGCAACAGCAGTTATATGGCCATAAACCATGCTCAAAAAGCTGTAAGAGAAACAGGTAATTTGAGCATTCCGCTTAGTTTAAGAAACGCACCAACCTCGCTCATGAAAGATCTGGGTTATGGGCAAGCCTATCAATACAGTCACGATTACCCACAAAATTTTGTGGAACAAGAATTTTTACCTGAAGAATTAAAGAATAGTAACTTCGTTCGGTTTGCAGATAATGCAGCTGAGAACAAAATGCAACAACATTTAAAATCACTTTGGAAAACCAAATACGAATGGTAGAATTGAATAAAATACCGAACATAAAACACTTGGATAGCAATAATTTCTTTTTAATGGCTGGCCCCTGTGCTATTGAAGGCGAAGAAATGGCTTTTGATATCGCTAAAAAGCTGAAAGAAATCACCAATAAACTTGAAATACCATTTATTTTTAAAGGATCATACCGAAAAGCCAATCGCAGTCGCTTGGACTCCTTTACTGGAATTGGCGATGAAAAAGCATTGAAAATTCTTCAGAAAATTGGTTTAGAGTTGAAGGTTCCAACAGTAACCGATATTCACACAGCAGAAGAAGCTGCTATGGCTGCTCAGTATGTTGATGTATTGCAAATTCCAGCATTTTTATGTCGTCAAACTGATTTATTGGTGGCCGCTGCAAAAACAGGCAAAGTAGTCAACATCAAAAAAGGTCAATTTTTATCGGCTGATTCTATGCATTTTGCTGTTGAAAAAGTACGTCAAAGTGGTAACAATCAGATATTTGTAACAGAACGCGGCAATAACTTTGGCTACCAAGATATGGTGGTTGATTTTAGAGGATTGCCCGTAATGAAAGAAAGTTGCCAATGCCCCGTGGTTTTAGACATCACTCATTCATTACAACAACCCAACCAAAGTTCAGGTGTAACAGGTGGTAAACCAGCCTTAATAGAAACCATTGCAAAAGCAGGAATTGCTGTAGGCGCTGATGGATTGTTCATAGAAACACACCCAAATCCGAGCGAAGCAAAATCGGACGGAGCCAACATGTTAGCATTGGACAAAATGGAAGATTTATTAACCAAATTGGTTCGTGTTAGAAAAGCGATACTTTAAATTTGAAACTATTGAGGTTATCACAAATCATCGGTCTTTTTGGACTACTATTATTAACTACAATGTGTACTGAAGGTCAGTTTTTAGAACCACAAGAAGTGGACAATATTCCATCAAAAAAAGCAGATACCATCGTTCAATATGGTGAAGACGAACTTCAATTTGCAGAATTACGTCTCCCAAAGGGCGAAGGTCCTTTTCCTGTAATAATTATCGTTCATGGAGGTTGTTGGTATTCGCCTTATGCCGATTTAAAAAACACTTCAGCCATAGCCGATGCTTTAAGAGATGAAGGTTACGCGACATACAATGTAGAATACCGACGTTTTGACAACAAAGGTGGAGGTTGGCCAAATACGATTCTAGATGTTGGAAAAGCAGCCGACTATTTAAAGGTAATTGCACCAAAATTCAACTTGGATTTGAATAAAGTCATCAGCTACGGACACTCAGCCGGTGGGCATTTAGCTTTTTGGTTAGGCACAAGAAACCAACGTATTGTAGGCGACGATTTGTATTTAGAAAATCCATTATCCATCAAAGGTATTTTGGGTGTTGGAAGCATCAATGATTTGGTCGAATTTGAAAAAATTGATACTTCAACCTGTGGCGAAGTTGTAGTTGTGAAACTCATGGGTGGTAAAGTTGACGCTCAGCCAAAACGCTATCAAGAAGCCTCTCCTATTATGAATTTGCCTTTGGGAATTCCCCAAATTCTTATCACTGGCGAATCGGACAAAATAGTGCCGTCCTACTTAGGCGACGCCTACACTAAGGCTGCCAAAAATTCAGGCGATAAGGTTCAACATATTATTGTATCAAATGCAGCACATCATGAGTACAACGCACCTTCTAAACCGCCATATAAACACATTGTACAATCGGTTAAAGAATTGATGAAATAATAGTATTGTTCATAGGATTGAAAAAAATTGTACACATAACATCTAAATTGTGCACTTCAATGGCATCGTGAAATTCATTGATAGAAAACAAACTACAAAGACAAGCAACATCATAAAATCGACAAATCGGAACAACTTAACAATTAACAAATTGCACTAAAAATTAGCAATACTATTGGTTTAAGCTATTTGCAACACTAATTATGTTGAATAACGTATCTTGAAGTTAAATCGTTGTTTCTGAACACATTTATGCTTAAAAAGATAGTTCCCTTCCTAATTTTTTTTGCTGTTACCTTGTCTATCAAAGCTCAATATTTTGTTGAAAACAAAGGACAATGGCCTGAAACAGTAAAGTACGCAGCCCAGATTCAGGGTGGAATGGCATTTATTGAACAAGACGGTATAGTATTTAACCTAGTAGGTAATTTGGCCGATACCTCTTCAGAGAAAAGCAAACTAAACGACCACGAACACTTTAGAGCCAATACAAAAACTATTGGGCATGCTTTTAAACTTCAATTTGATTCTGCTTTATTAATCGAAAACAAAAGTGCTATAGAGCCGAAGGCTGGAAAATTCAATTATTTCTTAGGTCAAGACGCGGGTTCTTGGGCTCAGAATTGCAATGGTTTTGAGAGCTTATTGTTTAACAATATAGTGGACGGAGTTGATGTAGAACTGTTTGCCTCAAACTCTCAATTGAAATGGAATTTTATAATCAAAAACACTCAAGCACTACAACAAATCACATGGCATTACAAAGGCATAAAATCTAGAATAAACAATGACAACAGCATTGTTTTAAAATCTGGTTTAGGCAAGATTGAAGAGGCTTTGCCTTTTTCGTTCACTCAAGTCGATGGAAAAAAAGTAGATGTTCAATACACCCAAATAGGCGATTCATTTGGATTTGAAATATCCAACCCTTCAAAAGTTGGCACAAAAACATTGGTTATTGACCCTGTCCTTGTTTTCAGCACTTTTTCTGGAAGTACAGCCGATAATTTTGGATACACTGCAAGTTTCGATTCTGAAGGTTTTTTATACTCTGGTTCATCCGTTTTTGGCATAGGATACCCGGCTACTTTTGGCGCTTATGACAATTCATTCAACGGGGCATCTCGATCAACAGACATTGGAATTTCTAAGTTTGATACAACAGGTAAATTCATGGTCTATTCAACTTATTTGGGTGGATTAAACGACGAATTACCTCACAGTATCATTGCCAATTCTAGCGGTCAACTCTACATTTTAGGAAGTACTTCATCAAAAAATTTCCCTGTTACACCCAATGCTTATCAGAAAACACTAGCCGGAGGGCCTTCTGCTCAAGTTGGTGGATTGGGCATAAACTATATTAACGGAGCCGACATCATCGTTAGTTTATTAAGCTCTGATGGTAGTAGTTTACTCTCCTCTACTTATCTTGGTGGTACTGGTAATGATGGTTTTATAAGCTACATTAACAACGAGCAAAACCCTTGTATCTACAATTATGCCGACGAAGTTCGTGGAGAAATAGAATTTGATTTAAACGGTGATATCATCATTGCTTCATCAACTTATTCAACAGATTTTCCATTTGTATTGAGCAGCATGTACCAAACCAATCATGCAGGAAAAAGCGATGGTTTGATCATTAAACTCAAGCCTAATTTGGATGTACTTTGGGCCAATTATGTTGGTGGTTCTGGTTTCGATGCAGCCTATTCTATTCAACCAGATGAAAACAACAATTACATCATTGCAGGAGCTTCTTCTTCAACCGATTTAACGTTTACATCGAATGGCTTTCAACCCTCAAATGGAGGTGGTCGAAACGATGGCTATATAGCAAAATTAACCCCTAACGGACAAAATATGTACCGTGGAACGTATTGGGGAAATGTCACATACGATCAAGTCTATTTTGTTGACATCAATCAAGACAATGAAATACTTGTATACGGGCAAACAGAAGATGAATTCGGCTATTTTGTTACGGGTAACACCAATTATATTGATAATAACTCTGGATTGTTTGTCAGTAAATTTGACTCTACACTTACCAAATTAGAATGGTCTACAACCGTTGGAACAGGAACCAATGCTCCCAACCTATCTCCTACAGCTTTCTTAACCGATGTATGCGACAGAATTTTCATATCAGGATGGGGAGGCTTAACCAATAATCATTCAGAATTTACTGGAAACAAAACTGGATTAACAACTGGAATGAAAACTACAGCCAATGCATATCAGAAAACAACCGATGGCTCTGATTTCTATTTTGCTGTATTCGATATCAACATGGACAGTTTGTTGTACGGTAGTTTTTTCGGTGGAGGAGTTTCTCAAGAACACGTAGATGGAGGGACTTCGCGATTTGATAAAAAAGGGGTTATATATCAAGCAGTATGTGCTGGATGTGGACGCAACTCCGATTTCCCTATAACTCCAGCAGATGCACATTCTCCAACCAATAAAAGCAATAACTGCAATCTTGGTGTTTTTAAATTCGACCCTCAACTAAAAAGTTTGGTTGCATCATTTAAAGCCAATGGCCCATATTGTGGACAAGACAAAGTTACGTTCACCAATCTATCGCAAGAATATCAAACCATTTTATGGGATTTTGGTGATGGCAACACTTCAACCGATGTTAATCCAGAACACATCTACCTAATGCCTGGTGAATACACAGTAAAATTATTAGCTGTTAATTTTGATGCTTGTAACATACGCGATAGCTCTGTTCAAAAAATCATCATTTTACCGGATGACATCGTTAGCGATATCGATACCACTATTTGTCTTGGCGATAGTATAACCTTCGATTTTTCTAGAGCTACGGATTACAATGCCGATTACCGCTTTACTCCTACTCAAAACAATCCAAACGAATCTTTTGGAATTTATACGTTTACACCTACTCAACCAACAGAAACCATTCAAATGGATTTCTTATTGGGTAGTTGCAGCAGAAGTATTGATCTTACTGTAAATACTTACGATATCGATCCTGTAGCTTTAACCGATACTATTTTATGCAACAAAGGATCTAAAGTCGATTTGGATGTAGAAACAAATGGTGAAGGACAGAAATACATATGGAGCAACTTCAGCGACTTCAGCATTATTTTAAATGCCGATCAAACTTCAAGTTCGTTTAGTAGAACAGTCAATCAAAATCAGACACTTTATTTAAGAGTTCAAACACCTTACTGTGTATTTACTGATTCAGTAAAAATTGACTTAATAGAAACCATCTTAACATTAGACAAAACCTTAATCGTATGTAATACGGATAGTGTTTTACTTAGTCCTACAATCACATCTAATTCATCCAATTTGGCCTATCAATGGCAGCCATCGAACTTGGTTTCGCCTAATGCGAACACAGTAGAAATTAAAGTAGCCACTTTCGATACAACTTATACTCTTACAGTATCAACGCCCAATTGCTCTGTTAAAGATTCTATTTCTGTTAACATTTCGAATGTAATAACCGATACTTTAAAAGCCATAATTAAAGATACTTTAGCACCGCTTGGCACCTATACTCTAGGTGTAATTACAGGCAATAACAACCGACCTATTGAATGGTCGCCTACAGATCTATTTCCACTGCCTAGTTTAAAAGAACCTACAATTTTTGTAACAGAAGACACCTACGTTTATTTAACCGCTACAAAAAATGGCTGCGTAAAAAGAGATTCTTTATTGCTTAAAGCAGGAAACATTATTTGTGGGCCTCCTAATATATTTGTTCCTACAGGGTTTTCGCCCAATGCTGATGGTAAAAATGATATTGCAAGAGTTAGAGGTCAATACATTACAGAATTGCAATTTGAAATATTTGATCAATGGGGACAAAAAGTATTCGAAACAAACGATCAAAGTATTGGATGGGATGGTGAATTTAAAGGCCAAAAGCTAAACCCTGCAGTGTTTGTATATCAATTAAAAGCGGTTTGTTTGAATCAACAGATTTACACAGAAAAAGGCAATTTAACTCTCATTAAATGATGCGAATAACCAACATATTGCTTGTATTCATGCTTTTGGTTATAAGCCTCCAAACTAGCTATGCTCAAGATTTGCATTTCACTCAATTCGATCAGAATTACTTGTATGCTAATCCAGCCATGATTGGTAAATTCAATGGACTTACAAAAGTAAATGCCAGTTATAGAACACAATGGAACAGTGTTTCTATACCCTATGTAAGTTACTCTGCAGCGCTTGAAACCTCATCCTTATTCAACAAAAACACTTTCGGTGGCGGCATAAGTTTTTTTAGAAATCAAGCCGGTGATTCTGAATTTCAAGTAAACAGTGTCAATGTTGGTTTTTCTTATTCCATTAAAGTCAGAAAGAAAATGGCCATCTCATTAGGCTTTTTGGGCGGTATAAATTCATACTCTTTGGATTATACCAAACTGAAATTCGATGAACAATATGTTGACGATATAGGTTACAATCCCAATTTACAAAGTGGAGAAAGTTTGAGTACCGAGTCGGTTACATTGCCTTCTTTGTCCACTGGTATTTCAATGCATGGGAAATACTATTGGGGAAATATGAATGTTGGAGTTGGCTTGTTCAACTTACTTAATTCGGAATTGCAGTTTTATACCAGCGAGCAAAATCCTTATGAAAAACGATTTAGTTTTCACTTCAATTCAGAAATTAAAGCGGGCAAAGATTACATCGTTCCTTTGGTATTTATTGGTCGCCATCAAAGTTTGAATCAAAGTTTATACGGTATCAAATACAGAAAAACTGTTGGTATTTCAAACAATTCATTGGATTTTGGAGTCATCAATAGATTTCAAGATGCTACGGCCCTACTTTTTGGAATTAAAATATCCGATGTGTATTTCGGTTATTCCTACGATATCAATACATCAGATTTAGAAAGAAGCAGCAACAACAAAGGAGCTACAGAGCTTAGTATAAGCTACATTTACAGTCCTATCAAATCATACAAGAGAAAGTTCGATTCATGCCCCGTATTTTTATAAAGTTACTTTCATTCCTTGTCTTATTTGCCGGGCAATTTGTAATGGCTCAGAGTTATGATGCTGATGGAAGCCTTAAAAACGCTGAATATCTGCTCAAACAAAACAGAAATTATGAAGCTCGCGAAATTCTTCAAAGTATAGTCAATGTTAACAGCGACAACCCTAAGGCCAATACCCTTTTAGGAAAATCGTATCTAGCCGAAAATGATTACGCAAACGCACTTAAATATTTTAAAGTTGCGTATCAATTTGGCGAAAAAACTACAATAGAAAATCTAATTCTATTCGCGCAAACAGCCAAACAGAATGGTGATTATCAATTGGCGCAAGATATTGCAACCGATGCTTCTACAAAAATATACATTACAGGGCCCGACAGAGCTTTACTTAGAAACATAAAAACGAGTATCAACGAAGTGCGAAATGGCTCATTTAAAGAGCATGTAAATGAACTATCACAATTTGCAAATAACTCGAGTGGATCTGAACTTGCGCCCTACCCTATAACAGATAAAAAATTCAGCTTCAGTAAGAGCACAAAATCTGAAGGAGGACTTACTGTAGAAAGTTTTGTTTCGGATGCAGAAACTTTAACTCAAATTGAAATCAATCCTGCTTATGGCAACGTTACAAATATTCAATTCTATAATGAAATTGCATATTTAACCATTTGCAAAGACGGTCTTTGCAACTTATATTCAGCTAATTACAACAAGAACTACAGACTAAAAAATGTAGCCCCAATAAAGGAATTGAACCTTGAAGGTTATTCTACTACTCAAGCATTTGTTTTTAAGTTGAAAAACACAGATATGATGTTGTTTTCATCCAACCGCCCTTCCCTTTCTGGTGGCTTTGATATCTACCTTTCGTATAGAATGAGAACCGAATGGTCTGCTCCGAAATTGTTGCCTAAAACAATCAATACACCGGGCAATGAAATAACCCCTTTTTATCGTGGCAATCAATTCTATTTTTCGAGCGACTATCACCCTAGTTTAGGAGGGTTCGATATTTTTTCAGCAACAACCACCACATTCATTGATTTCAAGGATGTAGAAAACTTAGGAACACCTTTCAATTCGGTAGCCAACGATTTGTATTTCAAAATCTATCCCGAAGGTAAACAAGGCTTACTTAGTTCCAACCGATTAGGTTCTATTGAAGGTAGTTCTGCCACGTGTTGCAACGATATTTATCAGTTCCCTTGGCCGCCAAAATTATTGGAAATTAAAAAGGAAAAAACCACTCTAACTCAGGAAGAAAGTGAAACAGCGTATTACAATAATCTAATCGATGAATTGAAAGCCATATTGCCGCTAACACTTTATTTCCACAACGATATACCTCTTCCGAATAAAACGGTTCCTACTTACAGTCAAACCTATTTTCCATACAAACGTATGGACACAGAATACATTAGAGAAAATTACAGTACCGACAACACCAATTTTTTCAACAATACATTGCCATTCGAATACAGCAAACTTCAAGTATTCACATCCCTCATTCAAGAAATTTTTAAAAGCGATTTGAATATTGAGTTCACAATCAAAGGTTTTGCATCGCCATTGGCCTCTAAAAATTACAACGATGCCCTGAGTCAAAGACGTATCAATAGCTTCATCAATGAGTTGTTTGCTTACAAGGCTGGTTTATTTGAAGCTTACAGAAGCAATATCAGCATCAATCAATTGCCCTTTGGTGAAACAAAAAGCGCAACAGGCGTTTCTGACGACAAATCCGACCCTAGAAATTCTATTTATGCCTTTGAAGCACTTAGAGAACGAAAAATTGAAATTATCAACATTGCTATAAAAAATGACAATAACGTAATACAATTAGAGTCGAATACCAATGATACACGTGCCAATTTTAATTCGAAAGTAGACAGTGTTTTAGTAAGAACCGAATCGGAAAGTAGTTATAGCATTACTGAGGATGGGTTTAGAACAGACACTATAGTAATTACAAATCCGTATAGCGAAGAATTTACCATTGATAGCATAGAAGCTAGTTGTGGTTGCACCGAAATAGATGCTCAAGATTCAACAATAGCTGGTAATGGATCCATCAAGATATTCGCAAAAAGAGAATTGTTTTATGGTAGTGTGAAGCCTGTTACATTGCGCTTTATCAGCACGCATCCAGAAAAGCAATCGAGTTTTATAATTCCGCTAGACTAATAAGGGAAATACATATCGGCTGAATTGGAAATATATCTTCCACCGTTTTTAACTCGGTTATCGAAAATGGCAAATGAATAAATTCTATCCGTTGGCATTTCACTTAACTTTTGAGTCGTTAGACCTTCTTTTGTCAGCAACATAATTCTACCCGAACCTTTGAATTTTTGCTTGTATTTGCTTTGGTAATACACCCAATAATTGATGTTTTTCACATTCGATCCGCCATCTCTTGAATTACCCGCCAAATTGGCTTGTAGTTTTACTTCCCCATTTGGGTAGTACACTTTAATGTTGCCAACGGCTTCGCCATCAACAAAGCGCATGGTGAAATGGGTTTGCCCCGATGGATAGTATGTTCGAGCGGCTCCCATATATCGTCCATTAACAACGTTAGCTGAGGCTTTCTGACTACCATCAGCTCGGTTAGCGTATAGCAAGCCTGTGTACAGTTTTCCTTGATATAAAATGTCTCCAAATGAAAATTCAACCGAATCGAAAGGCATTCCTTTATTGTTTGAGCCTTGTGCAAAACCAAAATTAAGCGACAACAAAGTCACGAGAATAATGCTGAATCTTACCATTGTATTTTATTGAATTCGTTGTAAAATTTACTCACAGGAAAGCCCATAACATTGTAAAAACAACCTTTAAGGCGTTCAATACCGATCAACCCCAACCAATCTTGAGCTCCATATGAACCTGCTTTATCAAAGGGTTTGAAATTTTCAATGTAATACAACATTTCGGCTTCTGTTAACGATCTAAATGTTACTTCAGTAGTGTCAAAGAAACTGTGTTGTTTGGTTTTAGAACGCAAACAAACTGAGGTATGAACGAAGTGTTTATTTCCCGATAATATCTTCAACATCGACAAGGCTTCGTCTACGTCTTTGGGTTTTTCCAGTATTCTATTGTTGATGGTAACAACCGTATCCGAACTAACAATGATTTCATTTTCCTTTTCAAAAGCTACCGCATTGTTTTTTAAAGCGGCTAAAAATACAACCGCCTCGGTAGCTGTAAAATGAGGAGGAAAATATTCTTTCACATCGGGTTTACGAATCGTAAAATTCAAATTCAACCGTTCGAACAATTCCTTGCGACGAGGTGATCCCGAAGCTAACACAAAGTCAAATTCCTGTAAAAAAGCCATTAAAAAAACTGATTTTCAACAAAGTATAAATAACAAATTCCGAAAAGCATTACAAGTTTTAAAACATTGCTTGCCCATTTGAAATTATTTTTCTGAACCAAAACTAATGTAATGGTTACCGGTATACCTAAAGCCAAAACGAAGTAAGCAGTTGTAAGTTCATCGCCCAAATAATACTTGGCTGCATAGGCTAATAACGCCAACAAAATCAGCAACAATGCTTGTGTAATGAGTTTAGCTTTCTTTTGTCCCAATACTATCGGAACCGTCTTTCTACCAATGGTTTTGTCGCCTATTTGGTCTTGTAAATCTTTAATTATTTCTCGAATGAAGTTGCTGAAAAAAGCAAAGCTCGAAACACTAATGATCCATACCAAAATGATCTTAATCAAAAAACCTACCGAGCTTCCGTTCACTTCCATGAATTCAGCTAAATCGGCACCTTGATGTTTTATTACTGGTAATAATTCAAACAAGCCAGTTGAAAAAGGGACAAATGCAGTAAGCAAAGCCACCACTACATTGCCAAGTAAAAAGCGTTTTTTGAATTCAAATGAATAGTACCACAACGAAACAATGGCAAATCCGTGAAAAGAAAGTAAGAGTAAAGTGTCGTTTATAAAAGCATAATAAGCTGCTAAGAAAAACCCTAGCATAGACAGTACTTGGTGTGTCCACATCGCATAACGTCTGTCTAAATGAACATTTACAATGGCATTATTGGGCTTGTTCACCAAATCTGCTTTCGTATCAAAATAATCGTTGATGGCATTACCCCCACCTGCAATACAAACAAAGCTCAATACCAATAATGAAAATTCAAAATTGGATGTAAAGAATTCCAATTCGAATCGCTTGAAAAAAGGCTGTAGTAACCAAAACCGTACAGCATAGGCTGTAAGGGCAATAAAAAACAGATTTACGGGCCTAATAAGCCAAAAAATATGACGCAGTTTTTGCATAAATCTATTGAGCGCTAACTGTATTAGTAAGCCACTTATCTTGTGCTCTTAACACTTGTTCTACTACGTCTCTAACACAGCCTTTTCCACCTGAATATTGAGAAATATAATCCGATACATTTTGAACTTCAGAAACTGCATCTTTAGGACAAGTAGAAAGGTAAACATTGCTTAAAATTTCCAAATCTGGAATATCATCGCCCATGTACAAAACTTGAGTTTTAAGATCGATGCCTTTCTTGTCGCAAAACTTTCTTAAAGTGTCCATTTTGTTAGCTTCTTTGCACTTAGTCCCATCTTTAACCGATTTTTTTGGAACTGCATTTGGGCAAACTTTTGATTTGAATTCAGCACTAAAAACGCCTTTTACACCTAAGTAAACATCGTCTAAACCTAAGTCCATAAAACGTCGCAAAACAGCATTGGATTTTCCACCAGATATTATGGCTACATCAATGCCCATATCGATGGCATATTTTACTATAAATCCATCTTTTGTATTCATTATACGCTGAAGGTCTCCATTCTGATCAAGAATTACTGAACCATCAGTAAATACACCGTCAACATCAAAGACCAATGCCTTTACATTCTGAAATTTTTCTTTGTAACTAATCATTTGAAGCTTCCGTATTATTTAATATAAAGCGTGTAAGTGTTGAATATATTTCCTCAAGCGACGGTTGTTCTACTCGTAAAAAGTTTACGTGATCGCCAATGGTGTTGTAATCTCTTCTCTTTGCAGGTCCCGTTTGATGTGACCATGCCGAAGCATCGGTGAAATATTTTGTCATGGTTTCTTGCACCAAAGGTTTGATGGTTTCTTTAGGCAAATCAATTTCCTTCACCAATTGGTTGGCAGCATTGAATAATGCATTCACAAAATTATTAGCCATAACCCCCGATATATGCAGCTTTTTACGGCTTTCTGAGTCCAAATGTTTTACGGTTGTAAATATTTGTTCTAACCACTCTTGCAAAGTGTTTCTGGTTGCTTCTGAGTTGGCTTCTATGAAAACTGGGAATTCTGTTGCCGACAATGGCATACCCATATTGAACGTTTGGAATGGATAAACCACTGCATATTGAGAAAATTGACTCAACACATTCATAGATGTAGCTCCACTACTATGAACTACAATACCTGTATATCCCGATAAGTTTTGTTTGGCAATGGATTCAATCTGAGAATCGCCCGCTGTTATGAAAACTATATCACAATTTTTAAGTGCTCTATCGTCTATTGAAAATATAGTAAAAGATGTCGATAAATCGGCAAAGTTCTTTTTGGTTTTCTCTGGATTGCGACTGAAAATCTGACAATCAAATCCTTTCTCCGAAAAAATCTTAACCAAGTGCCAACATACATTTCCAGCACCTATAAACCCAATCGTTTTCATATTATTACTTTTTTACTACAGTTGTTTTTCTGCTGCGACGGAAAACCGACATCAATCCTCCAAGCGTCATTACTATGCAACCTAACCATAATATATTTACACCTGGGAACACTATAGCTTGAAAAACGATGAATTCACGTCTATTATTGATATGCTCCGCAACCGACACCTTCATTCCTGCATCGTCGCCATGCAACTCATCTATAGACAATCTTAATCCTGCCAAATCCGACTGAACACCACTTGGTATTACCATAGAGGTATCGCGTACAATGTACAACGGCATCATCTGATCTATTACACCTGTTTCGTTGTAAACATCAAAATTGGCTTGAATAACAATGTCGTTTTTCTCTAATCCTAATTCTTCTTGGTTGGTAAGTTGAGAGCTTCCCTTATACACCAATATGTGTTTGGAAGTATACAATGTATCTCCCATGTGAACATCTTTCGAGCTCGATTCCAAATAGCCATCGGTGTCAACTTTAGGATCTTCTAATTCGGCCCATTTTACGTGAGTAAAAACATCTCTATCTAAGTAATGTTTGGTATCGGGTTCTGGTACATTTCCAAAAGCAGCATTCTTTTGAACTCGTGGAAATAAGGAATAAAGTTTCTCACCAGATTCAGCACTTTTCCAAGTATCGACAATGGTAGAATCTACTGTTTCTATAGGTTTCCAGTGGTGGATGTCAACGAAAAAGTCTGCTCCAGCTGTATGGTCATCAATAGCTTGATAAACCTTCCCACCTGCTTGCACTTTTGATCCTGTTGAATAATATTTTTGTTCTGCTGAATAAAACTCGATTTCGTAAAAAACATTGATTCCTTCACTGAATTTTCGGTTGTACAATACAAAGTACTCCCCCATATAGAGTGTATCGCCTAAAAACAACAATAAATCCTCATCGTTTTTAAAATCTTCGTTCACTTTCGTAACATCAATTCCAGATGAGTTAGCTGATATCTTTTCTTGTCGACCTCCAGAAACTAAAGCCCCTAAAACCACCAACGCAAATCCAATATGAGAAAGCGATGATGCTCCAGAGCTTTTCCAAGCTTTACGATACTCTATGATATGAGATAAGTTTAAGAACAAAGTCAACAGCGATGCAAACAATAGTATAAGCCATACACTGTTCAGAAAATCAAAATCCCAATATGCCAAAGTGGCCAGGAATACAACAACTGTCAATAAAAAAGGTAAACGAATCTTTTTCAACCAAAATGAAAAACTAGTGGTTTTGTATTTTAAGTATTGACTGATGGTTAATGCCAATAGGACTAAAATTGCGAACGGCGCCTGCCATTTGTTGTAATGGTTTATGGCATCGGTAGGTGGTGCAAAATTCGCTTTCGCTAGATCTTTAAATATATCGGCACTTGTCCAACCATAAACATCTGTAAATACGCTTGAAAATGGTTCTAAAAATTTATTTACTACAGGTATAGATGTAGAAAAGCTGATCTGGAATGCACTCAATACCAAAATGAAAGAACCAATGAACATCCAAAATTCTCGGCTAGAAAATGCATCTTCTTTCGTTTTTTCCTTGCTTTTAGCGCTCTGAATAAATGAAATGATTTGCAACAACACAAAGAAAACAACGCTTTCTAATACCAATGTTTGGAATACAATTAGAATCAAAAAGACAATAGACGCTATACGATGAAACCATCTTTTTTTAGTGACTTGTTTGTAGGATAGTAAATCGGCTGCACAAAATAAAGCCAACAATAAATAAAACAACAATTGCCCTATCATACCATTGTCAGTAAACGAGTGTACACTGGTATCGCCTAATATTCCACTACGGGTAAGGAAAGTAGAATAAACAATAAAAAAGAAGCCCAATGCTGATAAAATATGAGCTGAGAAATAATGTTTGTGTGTACGTCTTGCAACAATAATCATGTGCGCAGCTGCAACTAGAATCAACCATGGCACAAGCGAAGCATTTTCTACTGGATCCCATGCCCAAAAACCACCAAAGCTTAATGCTTCGTATGCCCAAGCACCTCCCATTAGAATACCGCAACCAAGAACAGTTACTGCAGCATATGCCCAAGGGCGAACATTGTCCAACCAAACATTGTCGTTCTTATTCAACAACGATGCAGCAGAAAATGCGAATGGAATTAGAGATAGTGCAAAACCCAAAAATAAAATGGGTGGATGTATCGTCATCCAATAATTTTGAAGCAATGGATTTAGTCCTCTACCATCGGCAAATGTTGGGATTCGATTCAAGTAATCAGGCAACAAAGTCCAAGGTAAATTATAGTTCTCTGGTAATTCTCTGATGAGTAAAAATGGATTGCTACCTATTCTTAATTCACCAATAAAGACCCCCAATAACATTGTAACCAAAGCAAATTGGACCAATGCCATTACGAATAAAACTCCTTGTTTTAATTCAAACTTCTTTCTCAATAGAATCAGTCCTAAAACAGCCAACCATATCATCCAAAGAATGAAACTTCCTTCTTGGCCTTCCCAGAAACAAGCAAACAAATACCTAAAAGGCATGGCTTTGTTGGTATGCTTCCATACATAGTCGTACTCTACATACCCTGAGAAAAGCATATAAAACAAACAAGCCGCAATAGAAAATACTGCGGCAATGTGTATGTAATATGACGTTTTTGCAATTTTGTAATAGCTGGTATCGCCCTTCCTACCTAAATAGAATAATATGGCCGATGCAAAAGCTGAGAGTAAAGCAACAATAACTGCTGTTTTACCAATTATTCCTGGCAATAAATGTTCGCCAACGTAAGCTATATCTTCCATCAAATTAAATTTCTACTTGATTTTGCTCGTTGTATTTCGACGGGCATTTCATCAATATTTCATTCGCATGAAAGTAACCATCTGCTTTGGCTTCACCAATAAGTACAATGCTTTCCGAACGTTCAAAATCTTGAGGTTTGGCTTTGTAAAGCTTTACCTTTTTGGTATCTCCATTATTATCGACCAAACTAAATTCAGTTAGTGTTGGATTAATTTCAGGAGCGTAGATAACTTCTTCTTCTTTGTTTAGCTGACCTACAACATGGTATTCTTCATCGGTATGTGCAAATGCTTCTGCGAAGTCGGCATACGTTGAAGAATCACTAATGGATGATATTACAAATCCCATTGCGGCAATTACGGCCACCAATATTACAATCTGACTACGCTTCATCGTTTTCTTTAATTTTTCGTTCTAGTTTTCCTACTTTAATTTCCAAACGTGTGAGGTAAATAAAAATACCGCAAAGCACTATGAGTGCAACCCACACAAAAACACCATACTTGGTGTCAAACTCACCGTTTCCAGCTTGCAAAAGGCCAGAAATGAGTAATAATGGTAGAATATTAATCTTCATCGTTTACTTGATATTCAATGTTTTTAAGTCGCAATTTCAATTGCGTAATCCATGCTCCTACGAGTGTGAAACCGATTATGGCCGGGTAAAACAACATGCGCAAGGTAGAATCTAAGTCGTAAGCACTGAATGCTGGATTTCCACCATTTCCAGGGTGCAATGAATCTGTGAAACGTGGTAAAACCTGTATAAACACAATGTAAATCACAAAGGCAAATATGTTGTACACGGCTGATAGCCTAGCTCGTTTATCGTCTTCTTTGATAGAACTTCTTAATACCAAATACGCTACATAAACCAATGCGCCTACCACAGCACCATTCAGTTTCGGATCGTTTACCCAATATGCTCCCCATGTATTCTTTGCCCAAATACTACCTGTAATGATTCCCAACGTAGTAAACATCATTGCCGTTTCCACTAAAAAAGAGGCTCGCCAATCGTGAATTAATTTTTCAGTTCTTAAATAAATGATACTGTAAATGGTACTGAACAACAACAAAATCATGGTAACCATCCACATGGTAACATGGAAATTCAGATTTCGAATGCTTTCATATAATATATTCTGGAAAGGCAAACTTGCGTAATGGTCTGGGACCAAGAATTTTTTTGGAAAAGGATTAGCATCATCGTACGCAGCATCCAAAACACCAATATGTTTCATTGACATGGCATCAGGATAGAATAATTTCCCTCCTTTTGTAGTTACCATGTACAAATGATAGTACGTATGGCTTGTAGTATCTGGCTGCGGAAAATACAAGCGGACTTTATTGTGACTCAACACTGTAGCGCCACTGTAATGAATGTTGTTTTTTTGATTGGGCGATGTTAACCAACAAAGCAATTCAACGTTTTCAAGGTCAGCATTGTAAGTATCTACTTCAACAACTAATTTATTATCATCAAATACTTGCTTTACACCTGTGATTCCAGGAGCCAACGGAAGCGTGAAAGTAAACCACGTAACTAGGGTAAGAAGTACCACACTTAGGGCCTTCCACCAATGCTTTTTTAATACACTCATTACTCTCGCCAAAGGTAGGGAAATAATACACTTACCAACAGGATTGTCAAAACATTCAATGCTAATAAAGCATAGGCATATGGTGCATTAACTGTAGACGAAATATCGCCCAAAGCATAAAAAAACAAACGCGTAGAAAAAAGCAATCCCGGAAGGATGATTGGGAAGCCCAAAATGGCCGTTAATCCAAGGGCACTTCCAGCACTATGCCCTATACCTCCTACAAAAGTTAAAACAGCCGAAAGATTTATTGCTCCTAACATTATTGCTGCAACCAAAAAAATATGATTAGCCTCTAAAGGCGAATAAGAAAACACAATACAAAAGGCTGCAAAGGCTAGTGATGCGAGAATGCTCAAAAAAATCGCATTAAAAATCAGCTTAGAGAAAATGAATTCCAATGGAGAAACATATTGTTTCAACCACAAAACACGCTCTTGACTTTCATTACTGAACGACTTAGCACACAATTGAAAACCACCAAACACCACACTTATCCAATAAAAAACACTGAACAACTGATTATCATTCAAGTCTTTTTTCAATAAATAAATAGTGAAAACAGTAGCCACCATGAAGAGTAAGCTTTGGCTTATCATGCTTTGCTCTTTTTTTTCCAAAAGGATGTCCTTTTGTATCAATGCCCAAACTACGTTTCTTCTCACTAGTGCAAAAAAGCAGATTTTTTTCAATTGTTTTAAACACTTAGCCAAAAATCGTCTCTAGAAGCCTACTTTTATTTTCGACTATGTATTTAATCTTCGATACCGAAACAACTGGCTTAGCCCAAAACTACAAAGCTTCCATTCAAGACACGGACAATTGGCCTAGAATGGTACAATTAGCTTGGCAATTGCACGATTTTGATGGAAAACTGGTTAATCGCGGCAATTTCATAGTCAAACCCGATGGATACGACATTCCTTTTGCTTCGCAAAAAATACATGGTATTAGTACCGCTATTGCTGAAGAAAAAGGTATCCCCATCAAAGAAGTACTTGACAAATTTCATGAAGACCTAGCCAAAGCTGAATACATCATTGGCCATAATATCGAATTCGACATCAATGTTGTTGGTTGTGAGTGTTTTCGTTACGATTATGATGCCATAGTAACCAAGAAAAAGTCGCTAGACACAATGCTGTTGGCGACGGAATATTGCGCACTCCCTGGCGGTAGAGGCGGCTCATTTAAGTGGCCAAATCTTGATCAGCTCCATGTTAAACTTTTTGGAGAAAGTTTTGATGCGGCTCACGATGCTGCATACGATGTGCATGCTACTTCCAAATGTTTCTTTGGACTGTTAACAGAAAATGTAGTAAAACCGAAAGGTGGTATTGCTACCAATGATGTTCATTATGAAGCTCCAAACTTAGAAATAGCCAATTTTGATATTGAAAGTGATACCGAAACAATTCCTGCGGTTGATGCCAATATTGATATCGCTGCTTCTAGCGTACCTGCTGAACTAAAAGACACTCCTTTTGTTCATTTGCACTGTAGAAGTCAATATTCCATTCTACAATCTACATCCGATATTAAAGGATTAGTAGGAATGGCTGCCGAGCAAGGTAGCAAAGCTGTTGCACTTGTAGATTCAGGTAATTTATACGGTGCATTCCACTTTGTAAAAGCAGCAGCAAGTGCTGGACTGCAAGCCATCATTGGAATAGAACTTAATATTTGCGAAAATCATTTGGACAAATCCAAAAAAGACGATGGTTTTCCAATTGTACTCATTGCCAAAAACAAAGCTGGTTACAAAAACTTAGTCAAATTAAGTTCAAAAGCTTTCACTGAAGGATTCTACTATGTTCCACGTATCGATAGAAAAACCCTTTTAGAATACAAAGAAGATATTATTGTACTTACTGGTGGTTTATGGGGAGAAGTTCCTTTTAAAATTCTAAACATCGGTATCAAACAAGCTGAAGAAAGTTTTGCTTGGTGGAAAAACAATTTCGGAGAAAATTTCTACGCCGAGTTACAGCGCCATCACATTGAAGAAGAACAAGTTGTAAATAATGAATTACTAAGACTTTGCGACAAATACGATGTAAAATACATAGCAACAAACAACACGTATTACACCAAAAAAGACAGCGCTAATGCACACGACATTCTACTTTGTGTAAAAGATGCCGATTACCAAAGCAGACCAAAAAAATACTTTGGATCTAGAGGACGTGAATTCCGATTTGGCTTGCCCAACGAAGAATATTACATGAAAAGTCCTGACGAGATGAAAATCTTGTTCGCCGACTTACCCAAAGCCATTTTAAATATTCAGGATATTGTCGACAAAATTGAACCTTTTGAATTAGCACAAGACATACTGCTTCCTATTTTTGATATTCCCGAAGAGTTTAAAGACCCTGAGGATGAAAAAGATGGAGGGAAACGAGGTGAAAATGCTTATTTGAGACATCTTACTTACGAAGGTGCTAAAAAACGTTACGGCAATATCACCGATGAAATTCGAGAACGATTGGATTTCGAACTTCAAATTATCGCCAACTCAGGATACCCTGGTTATTTCCTAATTGTAGAAGATTTTATTAGAGAAGCTCGTAGAATGGGTGTTTGGGTTGGTCCAGGCCGTGGATCTGCTGCAGGTAGTGCGGTGGCCTATTGTGTTACCATTACCAACGTTGATCCAATTAAGTACGACCTACTTTTTGAGCGTTTTCTGAATCCAGATCGTGTATCCATGCCCGATATTGATATCGATTTTGATGATGAAGGTCGACAAAAAGTTATCGATTACGTTATTGATAAATACGGAAGCCAGCAAGTTGCCCAAATTATCACCTATGGTACCATGGCGGCAAAATCGGCATTGCGCGATACTGCTAGAGCATTAGAATTGCCATTAAACGAAGCAACAAAACTTACCAAATTGGTTCCAGGTACCCTAAGTTTAGCTAAGGTATTTGGACTTAATGAAAAAGAACTTCGTGCTAAAATCAATAAGGACGAAGAAATGCAAAATGCCCAAATGCTGATTAAATTAGCAGGCGGTCACGATTTGCAAGGTCATACTATCCAACAAGCGCAATTGCTTGAAGGATCAGTTCGAAATACAGGTATACACGCCTGTGGGGTCATCATCACGCCCGACGATCTTACCAATTTTGTTCCTGTAGCGAAGTCGAAGGATAGTGAAATGTACTGTACCCAATTCGACAACTCTGTTGTCGAAGATGCAGGACTTTTAAAAATGGACTTTTTGGGGTTGAAGACATTAACCCTAATTAAAGATGCCATTGAAATTGTAAGAGAGCGACATGGTATAGACATCGATCCTGATGAAATTCCTTTAGACGATCTTACAACCTATGAATTGTTCCAACGCGGCGAAACCATTGGTGTTTTCCAGTACGAAAGCCCTGGAATGCAGAAGCACTTAAAAGGCTTAAAACCAACCAATTTCGCCGATCTTATTGCCATGAACGCCCTATATCGACCTGGGCCAATGGAATACATACCTAGTTTTATTAAACGAAAACACGGTACAGAGGAAATTATATACGATTTAGACGCTTGTAAAGAACATCTAGAAGAAACCTACGGTATTACGGTATACCAAGAGCAAGTGATGCTCTTATCGCAAAAGCTGGCTAATTTCACTAAAGGTGAAGCCGATACTTTGCGTAAAGCCATGGGTAAAAAGAAACTCGATCTTTTGGCTCAACTAAAACCGAAATTTCTAGATCAAGGTGCTGAAAATGGACACGCTAAAGATACCTTAGATAAAATCTGGAAAGATTGGGAGGCATTTGCATCCTACGCTTTCAACAAGTCTCACTCTACATGTTATGCATTTGTAGCGTTTCAGACTGCATATTTGAAAGCCAACTACCCTGCCGAATATATGGCTTCGGTATTATCCAACAACCTGAACGACATCAAGAAGGTTACTTTCTATATGGAAGAATGCCAACATCTTGGCATACAAGTTCTTAGTCCGGATGTAAATGAAAGTAATTACCAATTTAGCGTTAACAAAGAAGGCAACATTCGCTTTGGAATGGGAGCCATTAAAGGAGTCGGTAGAGCTGCAATTGAAAGCATTGTAAAAGAGCGAAATGCGAACGGGAGATTTACCGATATATTCGATTTTTTCAAACGAATAGATTACAAAAGCGTCAACAAAAAAGCATTGGAATCGTTATGTCTAGGCGGCGGATTTGATAATTTCGAGGAAATACATAGAGCACAATTAATAGAACCCAATGAGTCTGGACGAAATGGTTTGGACACATTGGTGCGTTTTGGTCAAGCCGTTAAGCAATCAGAAGATGCTCCACCTGACTTATTTGGAGACAGTGAAGAAGAACTAATTACATCTCCTGTTTTACCTGAAGTAAAGCCATGGAGTTCCTTATACGAGCTAAAATTAGAACGTGAAGTTGTAGGTTTTTACATTACCGGCCATCCTTTAGACATATACAAATACGAGATTTCTCATTTCTGTAATGCCAACACTCAACACTTAAAAAATTTAGACGATGTCGTTGGAAAAACATTGAATATTGGTGGTACCATAACCGCTGTTTCCGAGAGAATCGATAAGAAAGGCAATCCGTTTGGACGCTTTGCTTTGGAAGATTACCACGGAGCCCATGAATTCATGCTTTTTGGTGAAGATTACTTGAAACAAAAAAATAAGTTGGTAGAAGGCGCCATGATGATGGTTACGATATTGGTAACCAGCAATCCGTTTTTTGATAGAAAAGAAGCCAAAATACAGCGCATGCTATTGATGAATGAGCTGTTGAATTCTCAATGCAAAAATCTTCAAATTATGATTCCAGCCGATAAGGTAGATGAAATATTTATTGAAAAAGTGAAGGACATTTTGCTAGAAGGACAAGGTTCTGTAGGATTAAAATTTACTATTTCCGATTCCAATGGCGTATTGTCAAACTTGAAATCGAACAGAAAAAATTACAGTGTTACCGGCGAAAAACTAACCAAATTAGAAAGCATACCTGGATTAACTTTTAAGCTGCACGCCTAAAATCATTTCCACTTATCTGCAAATCGATTTTCTTCCGTTTTTAATTTAGTATTCCATTCATTCAACTGATTTTCATTCAGATTTTCAGTTGTATGTTTCTTCAATCGTTTTAACTTTTGAAAGCCCTTGGTTTTCTCCTTCAACTCATCGGAAAAGAAACATTCCTGCACTTTTTCAAAAATATATTCTTGAGCTATTAATGATGGATGTGCCATATCATCGGCATAATATCGATAATCTCTCAACTCATCGTTTACAATCTCATACGAAGGAAAATACATCACCCCTTCAACACTTTCGCTTACCTCATGCACAGTAGATAAAAGCAACGCTTTGCTCCTACTATTTTCTGTTAAACCATCTTTAATATATTTCACCGGAGATACTGTAAATACAATGTTAATGCTGCTATTAACAGACTGTATTATAGAGCATATTTCCTTCATAATTTCCAGTAGTTGCATGAAAGAAAATGTGCGTTTTTCGAATAAACCAGCATGGCCTTTATGGTTGTTACTAACAACTTCATTTGCCGATTTCAACACATAATGCCACGTGCTACCAAAACTTATAAATATGGTTTTAGAAGTTTGAATCGATTCTGTTAATTTAAGGTGGCGACTTTTTATCGTTTCAACTAATTCTAATTTCGAATTCGAAAATAAGGATCCGTGGTATTGAAAATGCACCGTTTTTTTGTCTTTTTCGAAAAACAATTCAGGATGAATACTCCCTTTTAGTTGTTGCAATAATGAATATGGATTGAATGATATTCCCAACGGATTCACCAAAGCTTCATTTTGTAACGAAGGATATCTAGACCCAATGTTTTCGGCAAAACACGAACCCAAAAAAATGGTTTTATCGTTTGGCTGTAATTGCCAATCTATAAAAGGTAACGTTACCGATGTATTAAGTTTCATTACTTCAATATGGTGATATAACCTGTTTTAGCTGCAGTTTCTCCATTCCAAAACAACACCTTAGCACGGTATACATATGTTTCATCATTTTGAACTTTGCCTTTGTAGGTTCCGTCCCAACCAAATCGGATGTCGTTCGTTATGAAAACCTCTTCTCCCCAACGGTTGAAGATGGCAAATTCATATAATTCTTTAATACCAAACCCACGTACAAATACAATATCATTGATGTTATCATCATTTGGTGTAAATGCTTTTGGCACATCCATAGAATAACGTTCATCTACTGTAATACATGGTTTTATTTCTTTCGGATAACATCCGTTTTTATCTACCAAAGTGATGTTGTAACAAATGCTCTTCAAAGGCTGAATGGTTTGAAAATCGCACGTTGTACAATTCAACCACGTATCTTCTGTCCACGTTATATCAACATCCATATCAGGAGCTAAATCCATGTCGACAAATTCACCAATAATAATGGTGGTATCGCGTATAGGATTGAACGTGAAATCGCGATGTATGAACACCAATACTTCGGTGCTATCGAAACACATAAACTCATTACCTACCACAACCTTGTAATAAGTTGTAGAGTCTGGGTTAACAACGATATCCGATACATTATCTAAACCTAAAATTCCTGAAGATGGTGTCCACTTGTAAGAGTTCCCTCCTGTAGCTGTTATTACTGCTGTTTCGTAATTGCAAATTTCAACATCACCTGATGTAACAATACTTGGAACTGGATGAACATTTACTTTTTTGAAAGTGGTATCGGCACATTTTTCTAGTCGATCGTAAACCACATAAGACATTATATAATCTCCAACGCTTGCGTAAGTATAACTTGATAGAGGAAATAATGGAGCTGTACCGTCACCTGGATCATACAATTGATTCAGTCCTGAAGATGGGTTAGAAAGTTCAACTGTACTTGTCCCACAACTATCGACAATATTCATATCAAAACTTGCTTTTGGGTTGTCTACAATAATTTTTATTTCATCTGTTGATGTACATCCCGTAGCATCAGTAGTTACTGTAAATGTATAGGTAACATCTTCTGTAGGAGTAACTGTTGAAGTAAATCCTGTAGGCAAAGTTTGGCTTGCGGGACTAACCGTCCAAGAGATGCGGTCTTCACCAACTACTGTTAAAGTATTGCTTTCTCCTAAACACAAACCTTCATCTTCAGATTTGGTATAAGGAGGTGCAGGATTGATTAGTATGGTAAAGTCGTCAGTTTGTTTGCATCGTGCAGAAAGATCAAACACTTCTATGCTACCATTATATGTGTCTGCTCCAGAATATGTATGAGTTGGAACTCTATCTGTACTCGTCCCTCCATCACCAAAATCCCAAAAAATATTATCTCCAATAGAATTGTTTACTATTCCAATATCCAAGGTTACACAAGCCACTAAATCGTCTATTGAATAGTCTAACTTGGTTTTATCTCTACCTATATTTATCGTTTCTGTTGCTTGACAACCATTAGCGTTGGTTATCAAAACTGAATATGTAACCGAGTTTGAAGGATTCGCTTCAACGGTAGGCACATTCAATTCATTCAAGCTACCAGGTTCAGGATCGGTCCATTCATAGGTTTTACCACCACTAGCTGAAATAACAATGGTTTCGCCTTCGCATAAGATACTATCAGGTGAAATACCTGTTACGGGTTCTGGAAAGACCCATAGTAGTTTATTAATTTGGTTTTCACATCCACTTTTATCATCCGAAATCTTTAAGGTAATAGAATACGTCCCTATGTTATAAAAGTTGGTGAAAGAAGGTTGATCAAAGTATGTTAATCCGAGTGGACTGACCGAAAATATTGATTCGTAATCTGTTCCGATAGAGATATCCGTAATAGTTACATTATCGGCTCCGCAGAGTGAGTCGTTGGGTATTTCGAAGTTTGCCAGAATTTCATTCACAAAAATCTTTTTACTCAACAGTACATTGCAACCATTAGGATTAGCTGCAGTAATAGGGTCTAAAAATACCGATACAAAAACATCACCCGTAACGGTTGAATAAATATGTTTTTTAGATAATTCGAATGGACCTGCATATTCTGCAAAACCATCACCATATACATATTGAATTTCAGTCAAGTTTTGTGCGTTGATGACATCAATTTTAATTTCATCGCCCACACAGATTGTATCTTTATCTACAACCAACTCAGCAGCAGGACCACCTATGGTTAAAACATTTTCAATACGAACTGAATCTGTACAGCCTGCTGGAGTTGTAACAACCAAACTAGCACCAAATGATCCTGGTGAGGTTTTCACTACAATTGCTGTATCCAATATACTCGGGTTTTCACCATCTACATACCATACATATTTATAATCATCGTACTTAGGTGTAATTATTGGGTACAACTCTGTTGCCAATGGTGGGCAATTAGATACTGCCGTTTCGGCTATAATATCAATTGATTGAGGTGTTGGCTCTATAATTACTGTATCGGTTAAAGTTATTTGCGCGTTGCAATTTAGATTGTCTGATACTTGTAAAGTAATGCTTAGTGTATCTGCCGATAAGCCCGATAATGTAGGGATGCTATCATTCGATGTGCCTCCATTCTCTAATAGCCATGTATAACTTAATGGTATAGATGTTTGAGTGAGGTTGTTTATTTCCAAAGAATCGCCTGAACAGTATCGGTTTTTAGTTAAACTAAAATTAGGTTTAGGATCGGCTACGACGATGTTAATCGGTACATTATTAGCTACAATTACAGGACAAATTAAACCCGAAATAGTATCTCTTGCTGTTGCATCAACAGTAACAGGATACGTACCATTGGATGATAAGCTAATTACATCTGGATCGTTGTTTGTAGAATGATTGAGCAATACTGAGCCACCTGGGTTCTTTACTCTCCATAATGTTGTATTGAACACCATGTCGTCACCAAACATTTCTATTCCATTTAAATCCAATGACAATGGAGCACAACCACCAAGTCCACCAACTTGGTTTTCGACATCCAATTCAGGATAAAAGTACCGAACGGTATCGTATAAAGTTCTAGGGCATTTTCTATTCGCATCCTGAATGGCTATTTCTATGAAATATTTACCCGGTCTATTGGGCGTAAAGAAAAAACGATTTCTAGGAGATGTACTGCCAAACTTTATTACACCTACCCCTCCGCCATCTTCATGCGTAATGGTTGCAGTAGTTTCATCTCCAAAATTCAAATTATCTACATCAAAGAAATGCCTACATGCATTTGGAGCCGCAAGTGGGAATGTATTACATTGTGGCAAGGAAGACATGCACATGTTTTCATCGGTTTGTTGTACTATAAAAGGCACCAATAATTCAGGTACAATTACCGTACGTGTAGAATCTCGATAATGACACCCAATTGATGGATTGATGGCTATGGTTCTTAAATCATAAGTTCCTGGAGGCAACGTAATGGTATCTCGTGCTTGGTTTGATATCACACTATCGTTGGCCATAATCTCCCACCAAACTTGTGTCGCTCTGTTGGAATCGGCATACAACAAAACTTTGTTGAGTTGACAATCGTATTCGGCTTGTCGCTGTTGTACTGTTGGCCCAAGTTTACTGTAATCGTCTTCCGTTAAAAGAGTGTCATAGCAACCTCTCCAACCAACAATTAACTCCACATCGTACAAGGTATCATTACTTGTTGTTGTGGCACTATCCATATGTTGCAAAAATATTTGTCGGCCCCCTCCGCTCTCAACTCGAATACCGTCTTGCATAAACGTCCAGATCCATTCATCTGGCAAATCATAGTCCGGTATTCCATTCACTAAAACATAAGACGAATCCAAAAAAGTAGTTGTATCATAAGCACAGCTTATAAATGGGTCTTTCCAATACTTAATTTCTGGAGGGCTACCTACTTCAATAATTCGTGTTTCCGTGTAAGTACAGCCTTCTTCGTATTCAACTGTTGTTGTAACTGAATAAACACCAGTATCAACAAATGTGTGTTTTATATTTTCGTTACCAAGACTTGGTCCTTGAACAATACCATCGTCAAAATTCCATGTCCTTGTTTTGGGTGTAAATCCTTTATGGTCTGTTAGTTCCTCAAAATCAACTTCCAAAGCAGAGCACCCTCTACGAAGATCAGATGTTACATTAGGAACTATTTGAATTACTTGTATATAATCTCTTAAAAAAACACTGCTAACACAGCCTGAAGGTGAACGAATGATGAAGGTTACATCGTAATTACCAAACGTCAACAAATCAAAGGATGGTGTTAATCCAACTCCTGTGTATTCCGTTTGCGGATTGGTATTTCTTTTTACTAACCACTCTAAAGTAGAACCTGGTGGAATGATAGACGTGCTTGCATCAAAATTTACAGTTGCCGGTATATCGCAAAAACGTTTTTTATCGGCAGTAAACGATGCTTTTATATTTTCAATGGTTATTTCTTTCGTTAACTCTACATCGCATGCATTCCCATTGGTTACAGCCAACAACTTCACCGTATAAATACCAGGTGCAATGTATTTGTGGGTAACAGTAGTTGTTCCTGGAGCAGAGGCTACCGATGTATTATCTCCAAAATCCCAAATATAACTTGTAGCAGCGCCTGTAGAATTGTTTGTAAAAACAACATTAAGATTCAAACAACTCGGATCAGGAAAATCAAAATCCACAATGGGTTTATCAATAATAATGGCATCCACTATTGTTGTATCTAGATCGCAATTAAGGGCTCCTCCTATAGAAAGATTCACATCAAAATAACCACTGGTATTAACTGTAACAAGTTGATTGTTGCCCGGCAATGTTCCTGGTATGCCCTCTACAGTCCAATCATGACTAAAACTAGCGGGCAGATCTGTACTTAAATTCACATTCAAAGGCGGATCACAAGCTGTGTTTGGGTCTATGGTAATAGTAGGATTAGGAGATGGTATTACTTCAACAACTTTTAGTACTGTCGTATCGTCTTTACACCCTACTTCATCAACTACTTGCAAAGTTAGATTATAGAAACCTTCACTTAAAAAACTAAACGTCGGATTTTTATCGGATTTTATACCGGAACCAGATATAGACCAGTTATACCTAGTTATGTTACCATTGGTTGATAAGCTGGCATCGGTAAAAGTATAATCTAAAGGGGCGCAACCTACAACTGATTCATCCAATAAATCGGCAATAGGTTTTTCAAAAGCATATAAATAAGATGTTTTAGACGCAGTTTTAGTTGCTCCACTAGCTTTATGAGTAACTTTTAATGTAACCGTAAAAACACCAACCTCATCGTAGGTAACAGTGGGAAAGAACTCAGAAATATTGGTGTTTTTTGGATTTAAATTCCAATTAAATGTAAAATCAGCAGCATTTCCGGCAGTGATAGGTACCCCGTCAAACGTACATAATGGCTTAAAACTTCTAGTATCGGGTATACAAATGGTATCCACATTATTATTAGAACCTTCGTCAACGGTAAAATCGACAACAAGCTGCGCCTGTGAAATAAAAGCAACAAAAAAGAAAGCTAGCCCAAGAAATAACTTTGACTGTAATGTTCTATTAAAGCAATCGGTAAAGGACAAAAGCATAACTTTGGGCTTGATTATAGAAGAGGGTTTGAGTAATTTTTTCAAATATAAACTATTACTGCTGTATCTATTCACAGCATCGGTGGTAGTATGTCAAGACGTGCACTTCACTCAGTTTGATGCCTCTCCTTTAAATTTAAATCCAGCCAATACAGGTAATTACGATGGGTTTTGGAGATTTTCCGGAAATTTTAGAACACAATGGCGTGTGCTTGGTGAACCTTTTCAGACAAGCAGTATTGGTTTTGATAAAAGTGGAAAACGCAAAGGTGGAAACATGTCTTACGGGTTCTACGTGCTCGGTGATGCCTCAGGTGAAACCAATTTAACAACCTCTAGATACTACGGAAACATCGCTGTCCATTTAGGCAACGACCAAAACAAATGGCACTTTGGTATACAACCAGGTTTGGTTCAAAAAAGCATCAATGTAGCTTCCTTAACTTTTCCAGAACAGTTTGATAATTCATCGGGAGCTTTCAATCCAAATTTAGATAATAAAGAAGCTGATTTTTTATCTGCACTTAGCTATTTTGATATCAATGCTGGTATCATGTTTACCAAAACTCTAAATCAAAATAAATACGAAGCAGGTTTAGCCTTTCACCATTTAATACAACCCAGCGAAAGTTTTCTAAGAAACGACTTTAATCTACCGATGCGTTATATTCTTAGTGTAAAACATAGTCGCCCGTTGATAGACGATTGGTCGGGTGTTGTAAAAGTGATGTACATGCGGCAGAATAAAGCCAGCGAAACATTGCTTCAGATATTGGTAAGTAAAGCTGTAGCGGCCAACGAACTCAACATTAAGTCTGTATACTCTGGTTTTAGTAGTCGCCTCGGTATTCAACGCAATACAGATGCCATTAGTTACATTTTTGGTGTACAGTTTTTAAGAACCGATGTTGGACTTAGCTACGATTTAAATGTTTCTACCCTATCTCAACAAACCAATTTACGCGGGGCATTTGAATTGTCGGTAGTATTTTGGAGTGGTCGATTCGATTATTCACCAAAAACCATCATGTGTGAAAGGCTTTAGATTTATATCCCTCCTATTCGTTTTTGTTCTAAGCCAGCAATTGGATGCGCAAGAGATTAAAACCATGAAAAAATGGCAATTGCGCGATGTATACAAAAATGCCACTCTAGCCAAAGACTATTACACTGCCATAGATGCTTTAGAAGAACTTGATTATAGAAAACAATTAACAGAAGATCAAGAAATTGATCTTGCTAAACTGTATTTAAGTGCCCGAGATGGAGCAAAAGCACTTGAATGGTTTGAACACTTAAAAACGGAACACCCCAACAATCCTGAAGTATATTTTTACTACGGAGAATCACTACGTGCTAATGGTTTACCTAGCACTGCAAAAGAATATTTCGAACGTTTTTATCGTGTTTTTGATAAGAATTCTTCCGCTTACAAAGACTACAACGATAAAATTAGAGCTGCCATAAATAGTTGCGATTTAGCACTTAAAATTCAAAACAATAGCAGCATAGAGATTTACCGTCAACCAGAAGACATCAATTTTCCTCACAACGAAACTGCTCCATTTTACATCAGCGACGATAGCCTTATTTACGCTTCTACTAAAACCAAAGAATACCGCTTTGAAGATGAAGATGATGTGCCAAGGAAAGAATTGTTTTTAGCATCGAAAAACTCTGATACAACTTTTTCATTTACAGCCTACCTTGATAAATTTCAAGAAGATGGTATCGATTTCGATAACCCACATTTTGTAGCGAGTCAAAACAAACTGTACTTCAACAAATGCAAGTTTATAGGTACAAAAAATGTTTGCCGACTGTATTACACCGATTTAAGCAATACCGATACAACGGTATTTTACCCAAGTGAATTAGAAATTAGTGTTAACGCCATGTACAGCATCAAACAAGTATCTGTATTCGAAAGAAATGGTCATGTTTGTTTGATATTTGCTTCTGATATGCCTGGAGGTCGAGGAGGTATAGACTTATGGTACACCAGTAGCAAACGTCCAGGAAAGTTGATCAATCTTGGCAAAAAAATAAATACTGCGGGCGACGAAGAAACCCCATATTTTGACACAACAAGAAGTCGACTTTACTTTTCATCAAACGGTCATACTGGCATAGGTGGGATGGATATTTTTAGCAGCGATGGCTTTGGTAAAAAATGGCTAACCCCTGAAAACATTGGCAAGCCATTCAACAGTTCTTTCGACGATACCTACTACAGTCATCATTACGAAGACGATAGCCTATCATTTGGTTTCTTGACCTCCAATCGTCCTGGCGGTAACAGCTTAAAATCAGAAACCTGCTGCGATGATATTTTCTATTTCAGAATTAAGGGCATTACCGAAGCGGTGTTAGAAGGCCAAGTAGATTTTGAAAATTTAAGCATTGGAAAATTTGGTGGTGGTCCAGCTAAAGTTCAACTCTTTAGAATGAACGATGGCGAAGAAGTTTTGATTAAGGAAACGCAAACTGACGAAGAAGGAAAATATGCCTTTAGTGTGGAAATTGGTAAACAGTATGCTGTTGCAGCATCTAGAGAAGGCTATTTGAGCAAACGTATAACTGATGTAATAAAAGACCCTAATACGGTGGTGAAAAACTTTACATTATTAGAACTAAGCCGCGAGCCTATTGTTGTAAAAAACATCTATTATCCATTCGATCAATCATACTTAACTGAGCAATCTAAAACGGTAATAGATACGACCATTCTACCTATTTTATTAAACAATCCTGCCATCATCATAGAGTTATCATCTCATACCGATTGGCTAGGTTCGGATAAATATAACAAACGTTTATCGCAATCTAGAGCAGAGTCAGTTGTTAGTTATTTAATTGGCAAAGGAATTGATAGCGAGAGACTTGTAGCCAAAGGATATGGTGAAGATGTACCATTGGTTCCGAATGCTTTACCTGACGGTAGAGATAACCCCGATGGTAGAGCAAAAAACCGAAGAACAGAATTCAAAATCATTGGTATTCTCCCTCAGTATGAGGACATTATTTACGAAGAGTAATTATTACAACCAATCTTTCTTTTTAAAATAAAGAAGCATGGTAACTGCAATGCTTATTTGAACACCCCAAAATGCTGGGTAAGCCCATTCGTACTTAAGTTCGGGTAAAAATTCAAAATTGGTTCCGTAAATGCCGGCTAAAAAAGTTAGCGGTATAAAAACAACAGAAAAAATGGTTAAAACCTTCATGGTTTCATTCAATTTCTGATTATTCTGTGCATCGTGTAAACTCAACAAATCATTCAAAAGAGTATGGTACAACTCTATACTGTCGATGGTTTGATTGATGTGATCTTTTAAGTCAGAAAAATAAGGCATTGTACTCTTCTTTAAGAAGTTGACCTCCGCTTTTTCAAAACCATGAATTATCTCCATTACAGGTCGAAGTTGGCGTCGCAAGAAATTAATTTCTCTTTTATGCGTGTACACTTTATCCAACATGTTTTTGTCTTTTGATTTACTTAAAATGCTTTCTTCAAGCACTTCTATAGCGTTACCAAATTGCTCAACCACCAAGAAATAATTGTCCACAACGGCATCGAGTAAAGCATATGCTAAGTAGTCTGTACCACGCTTTCTAATTCTATAAATCTCATTTTGAAGACGTTGTCTTACGTTATCAAATACATCCCCAGGGTTTTCTTGAAAACTTAGTAGTGCACCTTGATACACGACCAAACTAAGTTGTTCGCTGATAATTTTTTTACTTTTTTCATCAAAGCGCAACATTTTGAGCGTCACGAAAAAACTGTCAGCCGTAGTTTCTAATTTAGGATATTGGTTGATGTTCAGAATATCTTCCGACCACAAATGATCGATATTGAAAGCCGTAGCAATTTTGCTAAACAATTTTTCATCGTGCAATCCAACTACATTAACCCATTCCAAAAAATTCTTCCTATCGTCTATCTGCCAATCTGTTGAATTTGTTTTTTTCTTAACAGAAACCTCTTCTTTATTGAAAAAAACCGACTCTACGTAGGCATCAAAATTTTTATCCCCACCTGTATAGATTAAAGTACCAGGGGCATTACCAAGCGTTTCTTTATGTTTTTGGTTAAAAATAGATATTGTCATACTGGTTGCTTCATTATTACCGTGTGATGCGGATACGGAATTTCAATTTTTTCAGCTTTAAATCGATCGAAAATAAGTTTTAGCAGTTCCGTTTTTAAAACATAAGCATTTTCTGCGTCCCAAGCCCAAACTTTCAAACGAATTTTCACAGCAGAATCGGCCCATTCAACCATCCTAACATCAACCATTTCATCACCTTCTGACAATTCTTTTTCCGTTCTATTATCTATAGAAAGTGGGTGTTTTATGGCTTCTTCTTTTATGATTTTTATTGCCAAATCAACATCAGTATCATAGGCAACACCAAAAATCATCAAGCTGGCTATTCTCTCATCAGTTATAGAGTAATTGTGAAGTATTTGAGAACTTATCAATGAATTTGGTATGATATAACGTTTGTTTTCATAATCTCTTAAAACCGTATGTCTCAAAGTAATATCCTCTATTACTCCCAAATGACTTGGTTCAATTTTAAGGATGTCACCCACTCGAAAAGGCTTAAAAAACACAATAAATATTCCACTTACTATATTGCTAAATGCAGCTTGCGATGCAAAACCCAAAATGGCCGCAAAAATCCCGGCTGATGTCAATAGCCCCAATCCGACTTCTTTCAATTCTGGAATGTTTAGAAAAATGGCTATTACCGATATGAGAATGCAAATAAAACCTAGTGAATTGTATAAAAAATAATACTGAGTACTGGTAGAATTTAAACGGGCAGATTGTTTCTCTAAATAGCGTTTTAAAAAGAATTTCAAAAGGCGATACAACACATATCCTAACGCTATTGAAACCAATACTATGGTCCATATCTCCCACCCTTTTCCAAATATATCTTTCATGCCAAATAGCTCGAATTGAAGTGAAAAAATACAACATTTAACGTCTGTTTTGAATACTAATAATACAATTTGGGATTTTGCCTTTAGTATTGGTTATTTTCGGGCTCGTATGAAACAAAGTATCTTTTTTCTTGCATTAGTATCATTTGCTATTAATACTGTTTTCGCTCAATCTCCTGAACAGCCAAATCGACCAAGTAGTGCGGATATCTACCAGGATTTACAACAGTTTGCCAACACATCCAAAGTACTTTACCTAGCGGCTCATCCCGACGATGAAAACAGTAGGGTAATTGCTTACTTGGAGAAATTCAAACATGTTGAAACCGCCTACCTTTCGTTAACTCGTGGCGATGGAGGTCAGAATTTGATTGGTACCGACATTGGTCAGTATTTAGGTGTACTAAGAACTCAAGAACTTTTAAATGCTCGTAAAAAAGATGGTGGCGAACAATTCTTTACCCGTGCCGTTGACTTTGGGTACAGTAAAAATCCAGAAGAAACCTTCATGCACTGGAACAGAGATTCTATTCTAAAAGATGTTGTTTATGTCATCCGTCATTTTCAGCCAGACGTAATCATTTGTCGATTCCCTACAACGGGCGAAGGCGGACATGGTCATCATACAGCCTCTGCCATGTTGGCTGAAGAAGCTTTTGATTTAGCAGCAGATGAAACATTTAAAACAGGTCAAAATCCACACACTGTAACACGCTTATTATGGAACAGTTACACTTGGGGGCGCAGTGCCGACGCTGTAAAAGATGATATCAAAATAGATATGGGTGAATTTTTACCAACCTTAGGTCAATACGTTGGTGAAATTGCATCTGATGCGCGTAGCCAACACCGTTGTCAAGGTTTTGGTCGCCCATTGCAACGTGGAAATTACAGCGAGTATTTTAAACATATTAAAGGTTCTAAAATTGAGAAGGATGTTATGGAAAACATTGCTTCTGACTGGAATACCATTGATAACACAGGACGAATTTCAGCATTGTTAAACAATGTCATTCTTAACTACAATTTCCAAAATCCGAGTCAATCTATTTTGGGTTTACAAACCATAGAAAGAGCTATTGAAGCGCTTCCAGAATTTACAAACAAGAATAAAAAACTTAATGAGATTCGTCAACTTATAATAAAAAGCGCCGGTTTCTACGCCGAATGGACTACGAAGGAAGATGTAATTACTGTAGATCAAGAAATAAGCTCATCTATTGAATACAGTGCCGCATCCAATATGGTAAAGCATGTTCGCTATGAATACGCTACGACCAAAGGAGAAAAATTCATTTCTGCTGGTGAGCGATATAGCGACGACATAAAGTTCAGCCTCAACTCTGAGTTGTTCAAAGAAAAACAAAGCGATGTTTTGCACTTAAAAAGCATTCAAAACGATTTGTTTTTGAATAGTACAGAACTTGGGATTATAGCTGACAATAGAAGCCATGAATTGCAATGCAATGTTTACCTTAAGATCAACGGAAAAGAATACGCAACTACGATTCCTTTATTGAGCAAAAAAATAGCGCCAGATTTTGGTGAAAAATACAATCGACTTCTTGTATTACCAACAGTTTCATTCAACATAGTTGAAAACAAAAAAATCATCCGAAAAGGCGAATGGAATGAGTTGACTGTAAACATCAACAATCGTGGAAACGATAGCGATTACGAATTGCTGATATCGGCTAATGGTTTAGAAATAGACGCTCCAAAAAACATTCATTTATCACCAAATAAAATGAACACCATTGCTTTCAAAATTAAAGGAACGCAAAAGGGAAAAATCAATATGGTATTGGCGTTGAAGAACAATAAAAGCGGAAAAATGCATTATCAAAACGAACGTCATATTGCATACGATCACATTCCTGCTTTAGTTAACACAACCGTTGCCGAAATAGAATTGAATGTTTTAGATATTCATCAACATGATTTAAAAATAGCCTACCTAACTGGTGCGGGAGATTTACTCGCCGACAACCTAAAAAACATAGGATTCGATGTTCATGTTGTCGCTGAGGAAGAATTGCTCAACTTCGATCCAAAAGGATACGATGCTGTGGTTGCAGGGATAAGAATTTATAATGTTTCCGAAAACATTGGTAAAATACAAGACCGCCTCAATCAATATGTTTTCAATGGAGGAACTTACATTGTACAATACAACACACGCAACTTTTTAGGCGCACCAAACTCTTCGTTTTCTCCGTTACCTATGAAAATAGGCCGTAGCCGTGTTACAGTAGAAACTCAACCTGTTACTATTCTCAACAAACAACATTTTGCTTTCAATACTCCTTATAAAATAAGCGATGCAACTTGGGACAATTGGGTACAAGAACGCGGTTTGTATTTTGGTGAATCTTGGGACAAATCTTTCGAACCACTATTGCAAATGGCCGATGAAGGTGAAGATCCTAGCAAAGGAAGTTTACTGTATTTACACCACGGTAAAGGACATTTTTATTACAGTGGCATTTCCTTTTTTAGAAACATGCCTGCAGGAGTAGAAGGTGCATACCAATTGTTCATCAATTTATTGAGCAGTTCTAAACAAAGCAAATAAACATGAATTGGAAGGCAAAATTGAAAGGTTATAACTGGATAGGCATATCGGTCTTTTTAGTACTTGTTGTTTACTTAGTATTTAAAGCTATTGACAGCAATGTTGGCAACGATATCAATGTGTATTTATTCGCTGCTGAATCGTACATCAATGGTGAAAATATTTACACCAACAATCCTTACAATTTCTATCTCTATTCTCCCCTATTTACATTACTACTTGCCCCATTAACTTTACTTCCATGGGAATTATCGCGAACTCTTTGGTTGTTCATTAATATAGCCTGTTTGTGGCGCATATTTGTCATCATTAGGGCTTATTGTCAAGACCATATTGCTTTAAACAAACGCAATTACCGTGTATGGGTTGGAGTGCTTGTTATTCTATCGCTTGGTTTTGTAAATCACAATGTCAACTTGGGGCAAATCACCATTCTAATACTTTGGTTGACATTAGAAGCAATCGTGAAATCCAACTCTGGTCAATGGGCTAAAGCTGGGCTACTGCTTGCTTTGGGAATCAACATCAAAATCATCCCTATCATTGTCATTGGCTACTGGTTTCTGCAAGGAAAATTCAAAGCCATAGCAGCAACATTTATAATCTTAGGCATCAGTTTTATAGTACCTGCCTTGTATTCAGGCTGGGAAAGAAATGCTGAGCTTCACCAAACATGGGCCGAAACCATCAATCCAGATAGAGAAAAATACGCTTTTGAAAACAATAATGGTTGTCACAGTTTAAACGCTGTATTACCCGCTTTTTTCTACACCTTTCCTGAGGGCGACTCGCCAACCTTAGGCAATTTGAATAGGAAAATAGTTAGCATGGATTACGATACTTTAAAGAATATCCTTCAATTCCTGCGCATCTTTTTGTTGCTTTCAGTGGCTGTTATTGTTTTTTACAAAGCCGCACACCGAAGAAACACCTACCTATATGCGTGGTGGGAAATGAGTTATTTGCTCTTAGTCAGTTTGCTTGTTTTACCACACCAAATGAAGTATTCTATGCTCTACTTTGTACCCATTGCAGCATATGTCGTGTATTACTTTTTGCTCTTAATTCAGCGAAAAACAAATTTATCAAATGGACATAAAATGGTTGGTACAATCTCAGCCATACTCATATTCGTACTCAGTATTATGGGGCGCGATATCATTGGTGACGACATTGTTAACTTCCTAGATTTTTACCATTTCATGGGCATTTCTAATCTTATTTTTGTTGGCATTTTGTATTACTGTACTCCGTATAGATTGAATCAAGTTTTAAGTGGAAAATCTCATTAAAGCATACGATAGTCAAGATCTGTTTCATAATTAAGATTAGAGTATCATTAATTACATGACTATGAAAACGCAATTTTTGATAAAAAAAAAGCCACTTACTATCAGATTCAATAGCTTTACATAATTAAATGAAACAAGTATTCTCCCTTTTCCTAACACTTTTAATGCTCACAACCAATGTGGGTATTACTTTTGCTACGCATTATTGCGGTGGGAAAGCGGTTAAATCTTCAGTAAGTTTTACTCACGATGAATTGGGATGCGGCATGGCTGTTCAAGACGAACAAACATGTGAAAAAATCCCGGAAACTGATGTTATTAAACAGGAAAAATGCTGTAAAAACACATTCTCCACTTTTTCTATTGAAGATGATTTTAATAACTCAACACCTGTATCATTAACTTTTGATGACATCAAACTTGTAGCCACTTTTGTGGTTTCGTTTGTACAGAATTACTTTTTCATTCAAGAAGAAGCTAAAGTTTTTTCGGCTTCTTCGCCCCCACTTATTAAGCAAGATATAGCCATCTTATATCAAGTTTTCTTAATCTAAAATCGCATACAATTTTTGATTCATCTCGTATGAGTCAGAGAAGTTCAAACGGATTTCTCAATGAGTTTCATCGTTCATTTTAATTGCATGTTATGCTTAATAAAATCATACGCTACTTTCTTGATAACAAGTTAGTAACAGCGCTCGTAATAGTATTTTTTATTGCCTGGGGATTGGTTACAGCCCCTTTCGATTGGAAAACAGGTTTATTGCCTTCCGATCCAGTCCCTGTTGATGCGATACCAGATATTGGAGAAAATCAGCAAATCGTTTTCACTCAATGGATGGGAAGATCTCCTCAAGATATTGAGGATCAAATCACTTACCCATTAACTACATCGTTATTAGGTATTCCTAATGTAAAATCGATACGAAGTTCTTCCATATTTGGTGTTTCTAGTATCTACATCATTTTTGACGAATCGGTAGATTTTTATTGGTCTCGCTCTAGAATTTTAGAGAAACTGAATTCTCTACAATCGGGATTATTGCCCGAAGGTGTGCAGCCAGCATTGGGGCCTGATGCTACCGCATTAGGACAAGTGTTTTGGTACACTCTTGAAGGCAGAGATAAAAAAGGCAATCCAACTGGTGGATGGGATTTACACGAAACACGAACCGTTCAGGATTTTTATTTAAAATATGGATTAAATGCTGTAAATGGAGTGTCTGAGGTAGCCTCAATCGGAGGATTTGTACAAGAATACCAAATAGATGTAAACCCTGATGCTTTAAAGGCCTACGATATACCACTATCCAAGGTAATGTTGGCGGTAAAAAACTCCAACAAAGATGTTGGTGCAAAAACAATAGAAATTAATCAAGCCGAATACCTCGTTCGAGGGTTAGGTTACATCAAATCTATTGCAGATATTGAAAAAGCTGTGGTAGCTGTAAGTGACAACGTGCCCATTAGAATAAAAGACATAGGTATTGTAACTCTCGGACCTGCTTCTAGACGAGGTTTATTAGACAAAGACGGTGCTGAAGTTGTAGGCGGCGTAGTTGTCGCGCGTTATGGCTCCAATCCACTAGAGGTAATCAACAATGTAAAAGCAAAAATCAAAGAGTTAGAATCGGGTTTACCAAAAAAGATGTTAGATAATGGCATTGAAAGCCAGTTGACAATTGTTCCATTTTACGACAGAACACAGCTCATTTACGAAACGCTCGGTACTTTAGAAGAAGCCTTATCACTCGAAATATTAATCACTCTTCTTGTGGTTATTATTATGGTTCACAATTTAAGGGCGTCCATTCTAATTTCTAGTCTATTGCCTATAGCCGTGTTGATGGTCTTCATTGCAATGCGTTACTTTCACGTTGATGCCAATATTGTGGCTTTATCCGGTATAGCCATCGCAATAGGCACAATGGTGGATTTGGGGATAGTCCTTTCGGAGAACATCATAAAACACATCAACGAATCGCCCACAACACAGAAGTTAAAAGACACCATTTACAATGCCTCTGCTGAAGTGAGTTCTGCCATTGTAACCGCTGTGGCTACTACTATTGTAAGTTTTGTCCCTGTTTTCACTATGGAAGCGGCCGAAGGGAAATTGTTTCGCCCATTGGCATTCACTAAAACCTTCGCGTTGTTAGCCGCATTGATTGTTGCACTCATCATACTTCCAACCATTGCCAATTGGTTGTTCGGCATTAAAATAAAAAAGAACATCAAAGGAAAAGGCTTCAATATTGTGCTCATACTTATCGGTTTAGCGGCTAGTATTTGGATTTCTCTTTGGGGTGGATTAACCTTAATTGCTTTCGGTGTTGCTTGGTTTATACAAGAGTACAGTTCCAAAAAGAATTGGCTCATCTGCAACTTAACCATTGTAATATCCATTTTCTCCATCATCTGGTTATTGGCTAATTATTGGATGCCACTAGGCGCTGGGAAATCAGTTCTTTCCAACTTCACTTTTGTTGCATTGGCTGTGGGAATCATTCTTGGGGCATTTTCTCTTCTCGAACGGTACTACGAAACCATTCTACGCTATTGCCTTCAGTACAAATGGGTGTTTTTAATTGTACCTATATCCGTTATTTACTTTGGTTACACCATTTGGCAATCGACAGGAAAAGAGTTTATGCCATCGCTTAATGAAGGAAGTTTCCTTTTGATGCCCACGTCTATGCCACACGCGGGTATTGAGCAAAACAAGCGAGTAGTGCAACAATTGGATATGCTTTTGGCCAACATACCGGAAGTGGATTTGGCTGTAGGCAAAATGGGGCGAGCTGAAACAGCTTTAGATCCAGCGCCTATTTCTATGTATGAAAATATAATCAATTACAAGCCTGAATATGCACTCAGTAAAAAAGGGCACCGCGAACGATTTAAAGTTGACGACAACAATCGATTTATAACTAGTTCAGGCGATAGTTTAAGCAATAATGAGGCCTTGCTTCAAGGTGTATCAGCTGAAAACCTCATTGCCGAAGAATCGGGTAAATACTTTAGAAATTGGAGAGAAAACATTCATTCACCCGATGACATTTGGAACGAAATCATCAAAGTCGTTAAAATCCCTGGTGTTACTTCTGCTCCAAAGCTACAGCCGATAGAAACACGATTGGTAATGCTTCAGACTGGAATGAGAGCGCCTATGGGAATAAAGGTATACGGCCCAGATTTGAAAACCATTGAAGATTTTGGTATGCAATTAGAGGCATTGCTAAAAGAAGTTCCATCTGTAAAATCCGAAGCTGTTTTTGCTGATAGAATAGTTGGTAAACCCTACATCCATCTCAATATTGATAGAGATGCTATTGCTCGATATGGTTTAACCATAAACGATGTACAGCAAACCATTGAAACGGCCATTGGTGGAATGCAAATAACGTCTACTGTTGAAGGCCGTGAACGATTCCCTGTACGAGTAAGATATCCGAGAGAATTGCGCGATGACCCTAGTTCTCTCAAAAAAATCTACATCGCTACGCCCACAGGCGTTCAAGTACCATTGGGCGATTTGGTGAATATAGAATATGTGCGAGGCGCGCAAATGATAAAAAGTGAAAACACCTTTTTAGTAGGCTATGTTTTACTGGATAAAAAAGATGGTTTTGCTGAAGTAGATGTTGTAGAAGATGCTCAAGCCTACATTCAAAGCAAAATTGATGCTGGCGAATTAATCGTTCCTGCTGGTGTCAATTATAAATTTTCAGGTAGTTACGAAAATCAAATTCGGGCTGAAAAACGATTGGTCATTATTGTACCACTAGTATTGATCATCATATTTCTAATTCTCTATTTCCAATTTAAATCAATAAGTACGTCGTTAATGGTTTTCGCAGGAATAGCGATGGCTTTCAGCGGTGCTTTCATTATGTTGTGGCTTTATGGTCAAAGTTGGTTTTTAGACTTTACTTTTTTCGGCACTCATATGAGAGACTTATTTCAGATTCACACCATCAATTTGAGTGTTGCTGTTTGGGTTGGTTTTATAGCCTTATTCGGAATAGCTACCGACGATGGTGTTTTGATGGGTACTTATCTAGACCAAAGTTTCAAGAACAATAAAACAACAACAGTTTCTGAAGTAAGAAATGCAGTAGTAATTGCCGGTAAACGCCGAATAAAACCAGCGGTGATGACTTCGGCTACAACCATCATTGCTCTATTACCTGTACTTACCTCGTCCGGTAGAGGTGCAGACATTATGATTCCAATGGCTATTCCTGCATTTGGCGGAATGATTGTGGCTTCTATTACCTATTTCATAGTACCTGTACTGTATAGTATGAGAGAGGAAAGAAAACTTAAAAAATTGAATCTATGAAACAATATTTAATCTTTACAATAGGCTGTTTTTTGATGCTATCTGTTGCATTGAAAGCTCAAAACTTGGATGTTTATTTGAAGGAAGCTTCTGGAAATAATCCCGGTTTAAAGGCGAAATATGCTGAATTTGAAGCTTCAGTTAAACGAGTTTCACAAGTGAACGCATTGCCAGATCCTACCCTATCGTTTGGCGTATTTATTAGCCCTATAGAAACTCGTGTGGGGGCTCAAAAAGCAAAAATATCTTTGAGTCAAATGTTTCCTTGGTTCGGAACATTAAAAGCTAAAGGAAATGCATCAACTTTTCTTGCTGAAGCCAAATACCAAGAGTTTTTAAATGCCAAAAATGAATTGCATTTCAAAGTCAAAAAAGCTTATTACCCATTGTTTGAAATAAAACAACACATCCTTTTAAAGGAGGCTTACCTTGATATTTTAGAAACGGACAAACAACTTGCTATCACAGCCTTTGCCAACAACAAGGCTTCAATGACGGATGTTATTCGAGTGGGCATTCTGATAGAGGATCAGCAAACCGATATTCAGTTATTGAAAGATCAGTTAAGGCCATATTCAATCCGTTTTAACCGATTACTCAACAAGGCGGATACTTCCGAAATCGTTGTTAGCAATACACTTAATGCATTAGTGCTTAAAGAAAAACACCAAAGAGATAGTGTTTTGGTAGCGAATCCAATGTTACGATCCATAGATTCTAAAATACAGGCTAGTGAATCGATGGTATTGCTTGCTAAGAAAAAAGGACTTCCTCAGTTTGGAGTTGGCTTGGATTATGCTTTCATCAGCAAACGAACCGATATGGAAATAGCCAACAATGGACAAGACGCCATAATGCCAATGGTTACTATGAGTTTGCCCCTCTTCCGTAAAAAACACAATGCGGCCATTGCAGAATCTGAATTGTTGCAAACAGCTATGCAATTTAAAAAACAAGACTTGGAGAATGCACTACTTACATCGTATGAAAATGCCCAGTTCGAAGCGGACAAAGCGCTGCAGTTAGTTTCATTGTACAACAAGCAAATGCAGAAAACTCAGCAAATGGTGGAATTGCTTTATGTAGACTACAGTAATTCAGGGAAAGATTTTGAAGAAGTCCTTAGAATGCAACAACAATTATTAAAATATCAAATAGCACTAATTAGTTCTAAAGTTCAATACCACATCGCTTTAGCGCAATTAGATTTTATAACAGCAAAAACAGAATAACATGAAACATACTTATACAATACATGGCATGACCTGTAATGGATGCAGACAACATGTTGAAAAAATTCTTAACGAAATAGACGGTGTTATTAGCGCTTCGGTTGATTTAGAAAAAGCAGAAGCTACACTTGAAATGGACCAGCACATAGCCTTGAAGCTATTACAATCGGCGTTTGAAAAAGAAGGAAAAACGTATAGCATTGAAAAATTAGGGGCTAAAGTTCCTGAAAAAACAAAAGAAACGGCGAGTAATAAAAGCGGTGTTTTTTATTGCCCAATGCACTGCGAAGGCGAAAAAACATATTCTAAACCTGGTGATTGTGTGGTTTGCGGAATGCCCTTGGTTGAAGAAACGAGTTCAATCAATAATGATTCGGAAGAGGATAAAACTTATGCTCTTTTACTAAAGAAATTTTGGCTCTCAATAATCTTCACGCTTCCCATCTTTATTATTGCGATGTCGGAAATGATTCCAAACAATCCACTTTATAAAATATTGGATATGAGTGCTTGGAATTGGGTGCAATTGATTTTATCCATTCCTGTTGTTTTTTATACCACTTGGATGTTTTTCGAAAGAGCTTATCGCTCAGTAGTAACTTGGAATTTAAACATGTTTACACTCATTGGAATAGGTGCGGGTGTCGCTTGGTTATTCAGTTTATTTGGAATGGTTTTTCCTGATTTTTTCCCCGATCAATTCAAAACCGAAACGGGTACTGTACATGTGTATTTCGAAGCTGCTACAGTTATACTAACCCTTGTATTAATGGGCCAAGTATTGGAAGCTAGAGCTCACAGCAAAACCAACAATGCGGTAAAAGAATTATTGAAATTAGCGCCCAACAAAGCCATACGTGTTGTAGGAAATGAGGACGAAGAAGTTGCTGTAGAAGACATCCAAGTTGGTGATGTATTAAGAGTTAAACCTGGTGAAAAAATCCCGGTTGACGGTAGCATTACAGACGGTCAAACCATCGTTGATGAGTCCATGATTACAGGAGAGCCTATTCCGGTTGAAAAACAAAATGGTGATAAAGTCAGTAGCGGTACTATTAATGGAAATCAATCCTTTTTGATGATGGCCGAAAAAGTAGGCTCCGACACTTTACTTTATCAAATTATAGAACTGGTAAATAAGGCCAGCAGAAGCAAAGCACCTATCCAAAAAGTAGCAGACAAAGTGTCAGGCTATTTTGTACCGATTGTGGTATTGATTTCTGTTATCACCTTTATTATTTGGGCTATTTGGGGCCCCGAACCAGTGTATGTTTATGCTTTAGTAAACGCCATTGCTGTTTTAATCATCGCTTGCCCTTGTGCCCTAGGTTTAGCAACACCTATGTCTGTTATGGTTGGTTTTGGCAAAGGAGCTCAGAATGGAATACTGATAAAAAATGCCAGCGCACTTGAAGAGTTGAACAAAATAGATACCCTTATAATTGATAAAACGGGTACTCTAACTGAAGGTAAACCAAGTGTTGAATCCGTTGTAAGTTTCGATGATAACTACAATGAAAACCAGGTTTTACAATTAATCGCATCCATCAATCAAAAAAGCGAACATCCACTAGCTCAAGCAACAGTGCAATACGGTAAACAACAATCCGTAACAATATTAGAATCTAATGATTTTAGCGCTGTATTAGGTAAAGGCGTTGAAGCCATAATAGCGAATCAAAAAATGGCTCTTGGAAATGATAAAATGATGGCGCATTCTGGTGCTGAAATAACAATTGAAGGGCAAGCAATCACGAAAAAATTCCAACAGCAAGGAAAAACGGTTTCCTTTCTTTCTGTCGATCAACAAGTTGTAGGTGCAGTTGTGATTTCCGACAAAATAAAATCATCTAGTATCCAAGCCATTAAAGCATTACAAGCACAAGGAGTTGAAGTAATTATGCTGACAGGCGATAACTTCAACACGGCACAATTTGTTGCCAATGAATTGAATTTAAGCTCATTTAAAGCCGAAATGCTCCCGGAGGACAAACTGAATGAAGTGGAAACTTTGCAAGCAAAAGGAAAGTTTGTAGCAATGGCTGGTGATGGAATTAACGATGCTCCTGCTTTAGCTCAAAGCAATGTAGGTATCGCTATGGGAACAGGTACTGACGTGGCTATAGAAAGTGCTTCAGTAACCTTGGTAAAAGGCGATCTAATCGGTATAGTAAAAGCCAAAAACTTGAGTGGTTTAGTAATGCGGAACATCAAACAAAATTTATTTTTCGCATTAGCCTACAACACTGTGGGTATACCTATTGCTGCTGGTGTATTATATCCAGTTTTTGGAATGTTGCTTTCGCCAATGATTGCAGCACTTGCAATGAGTTTCAGTTCCGTATCGGTAATTGCCAATTCGCTCAAATTACGTTTTCAAAACATTGATTCATTATGAAAAATTCAAATAAAACATCGATAGTAATAGCCGTAGCAACCCTCCTAATGGGCTTGTTCTTGGGCTGGCTTATTTTCGGGAAATCCGAAAGTAAAGAAGTGACAAATAGCGCCAATACAGAGCAATATATATCGGATTGGACCTGCTCGATGCATCCACAAATTAGGTCCAAAGAAGCTGGAGATTGCCCCATTTGCGGTATGGAATTGATTCCAGTAAGCACTTCAGATTCCGATGAGTCTAATCCAATGGAAGTGAAAATGTCGCCTACAGCAATGCAATTGGCCAACGTACAGACAGCACTAGTTAAGTTGGCTACACCTGTTAAAAAAATAAAGCTGAATGGTAAAGTACAAATCAACGAAAGCACCGTATCATCTCAAACAAGTCATATTTCGGGGAGAATCGAAAAACTCTTAATCAATACCACAGGCGAGTCAGTTTCCAAAGGTCAAATCGTAGCTTATGTTTATTCCCCAGAATTGATAAACGCTCAGAAAGAACTATTTGAAGCTGAAAAAATAAAAGACACAAACCCTAAATTATTTGAAGCCGTTAAAGAAAAACTTAAAAATTGGAAATTAACCAACCAGCAAATTGAAGCGATACTTTCATCAGGAAAACCATCTGAAAATTTCCCAATACTAGCCGATGTAAATGGAGTAGTGATTTCGAAAAAAGTAAACCTAGGCGATCACATTAAATCAGGCGAATCTTTATTTGAAATTGCCGATTTATCTAAAGTGTGGATACTATTTGATGTGTACGAAAGTGACTTAGAATGGGTTAAAACAGGAGATGAAATTGAGTACACAGTTCAGTCTTTACCAAGTGCGAAATTCAAAGGAAAAGTAACTTTTGTAGACCCCGTAATCAACCCAAAAACAAGAGTGGCAAAAGCTAGAATTGTAGTTGCAAACAAAGCCGATTTTAAACCCGAAATGTTTGTGAGTGGAACATTAAGCAGTCCTATTTCAAAAGCGAATAAAAGCATCATTGTACCCAAAACAGCTGTAATGTGGACTGGTGAAAAATCAGTTGTTTACGTGAAATCTAGCGAATCAAACGGCATCAATTTCATGATGCGTAAAGTTACTCTTGGCACCTCATTAGGTGACGATTATGTGATAACTGACGACTTAGTTGAAGGCGAAGAAATAGCTACTAACGGAACTTTCAGCATTGATGCAGCAGCGCAGTTGGCGGGTAAACCCAGTATGATGAATCCCGAGGGAGGTAAAGCTATGACTGGCCATAACCATGGTGTCAATTCGAATAATGATAATTCAACATCTCTGTCAAAACCAGTTGCTATAAGCATTGATGTAAAAGAATCCATTCAGCCTTTGTTCAAATCATATTTAAACATGAAAAATGCTTTAGTTGTGGATGAATTAAGCGAAGCCATATCGCAAGGCAAAGAATTCCAAAAACAATTGAAACAAATCAACATGGCTATTTTCAAGGGGGATGCTCATAATGTATGGATGCTACACAGCAGTAAAATTGAAAAATCAATTCGTGCATTAGTTACTGCAAAAGATCTTACCAATGTTCGAAAACATTTTGTTGCCTTATCAGAGCAGATGGTATTTCTAATCAAAACGTTTCAACCTTCACACAGAACTATATACATACAGCATTGCCCAATGGCAAACGAAGACAATGGAGCAGATTGGATGAGTACCGAAAAAGAGATAAAAAACCCCTATTTCGGCGCTTCGATGTTGAAATGTGGAGAAGTAAAGGATATAATCAAATAACAAAAACAACAAACAAATGAAAAAAGTAATGTACACAGTAATGATTGGCGCATCAATTGTACTAACATCTTGTGGAGGAGAAGCCAAAACAGAACAAACTAATGAAGCTGTAAAAGAGCAAAAAGAAATGACTGCTGAAAAATACGCATGCCCTATGGAATGCGAAGGCGATAAAACCTATGATGCAGCTGGAGAATGCCCTGTATGTGGAATGGATTTAGCAGAACTTAAATAACCGTTCAATTATCCACACATTTTACCTAACATCAAGAATAATTCACCTTTCACATCAGGTAAAATGTGTGGTTTTAATATTTGGCTATACTAATATCAACACTTACAAATTTGTAAAGCTTACACTATACGTTTGAAGCATTTCTTATTTAGTTTAGCTTTTTTATCACTTCCGATTCATAATATGAATTAAGAAGTGTGATACCACTTAATGGAAAAGCTCATTAAAGCATACGATAGTCAAGCATTCAATCAAAAGGCAAAAGCCTTGGTTGACATTCTTACACAGCATATAGAAAGCGCTACCACTAACAAAGGCCAAGCCAACCAATATCATTCACCAGAAGAATCATTGAATTTCTGGAGCAAACATTGGTCTTCGGAACATTCTACAGAAGAATTATTCCAAGATATTATTAATCGATCCATCCATATTCACGATGCCAAATACATTGGCCATCAGGTTACTCCTACTCTACCTATAGCTGGTTTAGCAAGTTTTGTTTCGTCGATGTTGAATAATGGCATGGCCAACTATGAAATGGGCAATGTAGCTTCTACATTAGAAAAACTCGTGGTTGATTTTGTTCTCGAAAAATTTGGTTGGAAGGATATTGGTAATGGCTTTTTAACTTCAGGAGGCACCTTAGCTAACCTCACAGCTTTGTTGGCTGCACGCAATGCAAAAGCGCCCAATGTTTGGAAAAACGGATACAACGAACAACTGGTTGTTTTCATTACTGAAGAAGCACATTATTGTGTAGAACGAGCACTTCGTGTAATGGGGTTTGGAGACGAAGGCATCGTTAAAATACCTGTAACATCGAATTTTAAGATGAACTTAGAAGCTCTGCAATCAGAACATGCTAAAGCTCTGAAAGCAGGCAAAAAACCCATCGCCTTAGTTGCTTCTGCTTGCTCAACGTCTACTGGTGTTTACGATAACATTGACCGATTAGCTGATTTCTGCGACAACAACAATCTTTGGTTGCATATTGATGGAGCACATGGAGCTGCAGTGGTTTTCTCTGACACATACCATCATTTAATAAAGGGAATAGACCGTGCTGATTCTATCGTATTAGACGCTCATAAAATGATGATGGTTCCTGCTTTATGCACCTATACGTTATTCAAGAACCAAAGCCATTGCAACAGTAATTTTGCTCAAAAAGCTCAGTATTTATGGGAAAAAGCCGACGATGAGGATTGGTACAATTACGGACGCAAAACTTTTGAATGCACCAAATACATGATGAGCATAAAACTGTATGCTATCATAAAAGAACACGGTGAAGAAATTTTTAAAGAGTACGTAGAAACACTGTATTCTAGAGCTCTTTGGTTTGCAAATGAAATTGAAAATCATAGTGATTTCGAATTACTCATTGCCCCAGAAAGCAATATACTTTGTTTCAGATTTATAGGCAATCTCCCTACTAATCAATACAATACAATCAACAAACGCATTCGACAATCGCTTTTAGAAGATGGTGAATATTACATTGTACAAACAGAATTGAATGGCGATACCTGGCTTAGAATTAGCTTAATGAATCCTTTTACAAGTCAAGAAATATTGAGCCAATTGCTCGAGAAAATTATTTCGATATCCTAACAAGAATATTCCGACCGTTTCAATGCCTTTAATAACTTTACCCTCGTTTAAAAACAGCACTAAATGATATTATACGACGGAACCAAGTGGTTTTATCCCTTAACGAGATATGCCAAACTTTTTCAGAAATCGTACAATATAAAAGAGCAAGCTAAAATCTTAAGCTTGTTATTGATTTACTCTATTGCCTGCACCTTATTTTTTGAATATTACACTACAGGCAAAAAATTGATCGACCCTTTGTATTTCTCCTTAGTAGGTGTCGTTTTAAGCTTGATGTTGGTTTTCAGGCTTAATACAGCGTACGATCGATGGTACGAAGGCCGAAAACAATGGGGCGCATTGGTTAACACCTCTCGTGTAATAGCCTTGGTTATCGACAGTATTTTACCCGAAGACAATGCCGATGATAGAAAAAAAGCAGCCATGATTGTTTCTGCATTTCCCTATTTATTGAAATGCCATTTAAGGGGAGAAACATCAGAGCATTGGCCAGCTGTAGTAAGCGATTTGAAACGAGACATTCAGCATAAATTACCAAAGCACGGTCCGATAGCTGGGGCTAAACTTCTACAGATTTTCGCAACCAAAATTTGCGATCAATACAATGCCCCACTTGAAAAAAGAATTGCTCTCCAAGACAACATCAAGGATTTACTGAACATAACCGGAGCTTGCGAACGCATTCTAAAAACTCCTATTCCCTTTTCGCACAGTTTCTTCATCAAAATGTTTACCCTATTGTATGTTACAGCCATTCCTTTTGGCATATTCCACTTTTTTGGATGGTATACCATATTGGGCACTTTAGCCATTGGATTTGCCCTTATTGGCATCGAAATAATAAGTGAATCCATAGAAGAACCTTTTGGGTTACACGCCAACGATTTACCTCTTACACAACTTAGTTCTAACATCTTGCATTCGGTGTACGATACTTTGGCCGTTGAAATGGCTGAACACTTACCCGACGATCAAGAAGATGAATGGATTATATACTAAACGTTATGACAAAAGATTACATCAAAGCAAAATCACGCGGTTACGTCAATATGGATTGGCTAAAATCGTTTCACAGTTTCAGTTTCGCAAACTATTACGATCCAGACCGAATGCATTTTGGCGTTTTACGAGTATTGAACGACGACCAAGTTGCTGCCAGTAAAGGTTTTGATATGCACAGCCACAAAAACATGGAAATAGTTTCTATTCCATTGGCTGGAGGTTTAAAGCACAAAGACAGCATGGGCAACGAACATGTTTTAAACGTTGGCGATGTTCAAGTTATGTCTGCAGGAGCTGGAATAAAGCATTCTGAATTCAACAACAGCGAAACAGAACTAACCCAATTCCTTCAAATTTGGATCTTGCCAAGAGAGCAAGAAGTTGCGCCTAGATATCAGCAAATTAGCTTCGATTCAAAAGATAGAAAAGATGTTTTTCAAGAAATAATTTCCCCTGTTGAGTCAGAATCTGCATTGTGGTTGCACCAAGATGCATACATGCATTGGACGGACTTAAGCAAGGGCAAAAGTTTAAATTACACTAGAAAAAGCAGTGAAAATGGACTGTATTTCTTTGTCGTTTCTGGCACTTGTACAATTGCAGGTCAAACCATGAACACTAGAGATGCGCTTGCATTAGAAGAGATTGACAGTGTTGATATATCAGCATCAGAAGATAGTTTTGTTCTTTGTATTGAGGTACCAATGCGTTTGCCTAGTTTGTAATGTCTTATTGGAAAAATATACGTGAGTTATCAGGCTTTTTCCTTTCTATGGGAGTTTTAGCCTTTGGAGGCCCTGCAGCACATATTGCATTAATGCAACGCGAGTTAATAGAGCGAAAAAAGTGGATTGATCAATCTGAATTTTTGGCTTTGATAGGAATTACCAACCTTGTACCTGGTCCCAATTCTACTGAAATGGTGATGCACATGGGTTACAAAAAAGGCAAAACACTAGGTTTGATTCTCGGTGGATTGCTTTTCATCATTCCTGGTGTAGTACTCAGCACACTCATAGCTTTTCTTGTTGATTCACAGATAGATGCAACTCAGTTCGAACCAATTTTAATTACCGTTCAATGTTCTGTAATTGCCATTGTAAGTTTTGCAGCTTATAAACTCACAAAAAAAGCAGCAAAAAAAACGATTGATTACCTACCTATAATATTGGCTTTAGGGTTGTCTTTTGCAGGCATCAGTAGTGTTTATACTTTGCTCATTACTGCTGGTTTATTCTTTGTAATTCACTATGCCAAATCAAAACAAAGCCTCCCTTTATTGGCCATAGTATTAGCGCCAAAAACTATAGGGTTTTCGTCTTCTTTCGTTTTTCTGCAGTTCTTAAAAATTGGTTCCATACTCTATGGAAGTGGCTATGTTTTGTTTGCCTATTTAGACGATGCATTTGTAAAAAAAGGCTTGCTTTCGAGTGCCGATTTAATGAATGCTATAGCTGTTGGACAACTTACTCCCGGTCCTATCTTAAGCACTGCTGCCTATGTAGGTTTTCAGATGGATGGTTTTTCAGGAGCATTTTTGGCTAGTTTGGGCATTTTCTTACCCTCGTTTATATTGGTATTTCTATTATCTGCCCTTGTACCTAAACTACTTCACAACCCTCATATTAAACAGTTTACAAACTATTTAAGCTTGGCTTCTGTAGGACTTTTAATATATGTAGGGCTTCATTTGATTTACACTGTAGCACAAGATTGGTGGACCATAGTTTGCATGGTGGTTTTGACCATAATTTCATTTGCCTTTCAAAAACTTAGCACCTATTACATCATTTTATTAGGAATTGTACTTGGTTGCATCAAACTGTACTTTTTATAAAGCCCTTTTTTCCATAAAACACTGATTGTAAAGAAAATATCCAATCTATTGGCTTTTCTAACTTTGGCGCTTCAAGATGCTTAAAAACACATTTTACTTCTTTGTATTTATCTCTACTTTTTTGTGGAACAACATATCAGCACAAGACAGTAGTTATACGGCTTATAACAGTTATCTTATTGGCAAAGTAAAATCGTGGGATTGCCCCTATTTCAAGACTTTTGATGAAGGAGGAAGATCTTTCTACTTGCACACTAAAGCATACAAAGCTTTAATGGAAATGAAAGTTGCAGCGAAAAAAGACGGCATAGACTTGACGTTAAAATCTGCAGGGCGATCATTCTATTATCAAAAACAAATTTGGGAGAAAAAATTTGATCGATGCATTGCCAACGAAACTGATTCTTTGGAGTGTGTAAAGCAAATTTTAAAATACAGCGCTATGCCTGGTACTTCTCGTCACCACTGGGGTACAGAAATAGATTTAAACAATTTAAACTTTGAATATTTTGAATCTGGCTATGGCAAAAAAGTAAAAATCTGGCTCGATAATAACGCCAACACATTCGGGTTTTGTCAAGTTTACGACAATCAAAGTTACAGCCATCGCTTAGGTTACAACTACGAACCATGGCACTATAGTTACACGCCTGTGTCTAAGCAACTTTTATTAGATTTCAACAAGCGAATAGACTACACGCACATTACTGGTTTTAGTGGAGATAAATATGCTCAGGAACTAGAAATCATTAAAAAATTCGTCAACGGAATTGGCTTTATTTGCCACCCATAATTCATTGATAATGAAAGATTCAGACTCAAAAATAAAATGGAAGAACTGGTACATTGTATTGCTTCTTGTACTCGCTATTCAAATAGTTTTTTATTATTTCTTAAGTCGTTGATATGAATATTTTAGACTGGAGCATCTTATTTTTCACATTGGCATTCATTGTCATTTATGGAATCTACAAAACTCGAAATCAGCGCAACCTCAACGATTATTTCAGAGGCGACAGTAAATCACCTTGGTGGCTGATAGGTGTCTCGGTTATGGCTACTCAAGCTTCGGCCATTACATTCATCTCTACGCCTGGTCAAGCTTTTGATGATGGTATGCGCTTCATACAGTTTTACTTTGGTTTGCCAATTGCCATTATTGTTATCTGTATCTGGTTCATCCCTATTTTTCATAAACTCAAAGTTTTTACTGCTTATCAATTTTTGGAAGAACGTTTCGACTTAAAAACTAGAACATTAGCAGCTTCTTTGTTTCTTGTTCAACGTGGTTTGGCCGCAGGTATTACCATCTATGCCCCATCCATTATTTTAAGCTCGTTTTTAGGGTGGGATTTAACGTACACCAATATCGGAATTGGTATTTTGGTTATTCTCTACACGGTTTCTGGGGGAACAAGAGCGGTAAGTCAAACCCAAAAACAACAAATGTTTGTGATAATGTGCGGTATGGGAATAGCCTATTACCTAGCATTGGACGGCATACCAGAAAGCTTCAGCTTTTTAGACAAATGGCATGTAGCCAAAAACGCAGGAAAAATCAATCTTATTGATCTGACACTAGATCCAAACAATCGTTACAATTTATGGAGCGGATTGGCTGGTGGATTTTTCTTAGCTCTCTCATATTTTGGTACCGATCAATCGCAAGTTGCACGTTATTTGAGTGGAAAAAATTTACGAGAAATGAGACTGGGACTTATCTTCAATGGTATTCTTAAAATCCCCATGCAGTTCTTCATTTTGTTGTGCGGCGTGATGGTGTTTGTCTTATTGCAGTTTACAGGTAGTCCTGCTTTTTTCAATGAAAAAGTACTTACCGAGGCAAAAAGCACTGAATATTCAGCACAAATAGTGCAATCAGAGGAAAAAGTATTGAATATCCAAGAACAAATTCAAGCGACACTTAGCTCTCCTACGTACAATCAAACAGAATATCAAGGCTTAGTTGCGGATGAAAGAGCAGCGAGAAAAGAACTTAAAAACCACATATCGTCTGCTATACCTGGCGCTGAAACCAAAGACAGTGATTATGTCTTTCTTCATTTTATCGCCAAATATTTACCTCACGGACTTATTGGTTTGCTGATTGCTGTAATTCTCTCAGCCGCAATGAGCAGTACTTCATCTGAAATTAACGCTTTGGCCAGTACTACAATGGTAGATATTTATGGTCGATTCAAAACCGGTGAAACTACTGATGCACAGAAAGTAAGGCAATCAAAATTATTCACATTAATGTGGGGAGTATTGGCCATTATTTTTGCTTTAAGTGCCAAATTATTCGACAACCTAATTGAGGCAGTCAACATTCTAGGGTCTTTATTCTACGGTAGTATTTTAGGGATTTTCTTAGTCGCCTTCTGGTTGAAAAAAGTAAAAGGGTCTTCTGTATTTTACGCAGCATTAATAGCCGAAGCCACAGTGATTACCTTATTCATCATTTCCGATTTGGGTTTCTTGTGGTTCAACTTTATAGGTTGTGCACTTGTTATAATGCTAGCCTTTCTGTTTCACTTGTTGAAAAACAAAGGATCAGTATCTAATTAAAGTTTCGTTCCGAAAATGAAATGATCTGGCCAATATCCAGAACCTTCATAACTGCTAATCATAACGCCTTTACTGGACGATGTATGGATGAACTTCCCATCACCAATAACAATACCTGCATGGGTTACTAAATTGTCGGTACGGTATGTATTGGTGAAAAATATCAAATCACCACGTTCCAATTTTTTCTGATTCAACTCAAGTTTTCCAAAACGCGCTAAATCTTGAGCTGTTCGCCCCTCAACTTCTAAACCTGCCGCTTCAAATGCATTGACAACCAATCCAGAGCAATCGATGCATTTTTTACTTCTGCCGCCCATGCAATGTCGTGTACCTAGATATTCTCTGGCTTCGGCAATGGCTTTTTCTATTTTTTTTTCACTCGCTTTTATTTTGCGTTCAACTCCCGACGCAAAAAATACCTTCCATTGTTTTTTAGAAGCCGATTCGGGGCGTTTTTGAGCACTAGCATTAACGTTCAATCCATTAACAAAAATGAATAGCAATATTAAAATGTACCCTCGCTTCATAAATTCAGATTGAGATTGTTGCGTTAAATATTATTTCAATATTTTGAATTCAGTTCTTCTATTCAAAGCTCTTCCCTCTTCTGTGTCATTGCTTTCAACAGGCATGGTTTCGCCATAGCCTTTATGTTCTAACCTATTGGCGGCTATCCCTTTAGCTATTAAATATTCTTTAACAGCTTTGGCTCTATTGTCACTCAATAGTCTATTGCTTTCATCGTCACCAACATCATCGGTATGACCAGAAATTTCAATTACTAACTTGGCGTTCTCGGTTAAGAAATCTACCAGTTTATCCAACTCTACTTCCGATTTGCTTTCTAAATCGTAAGAAGCTGTTGCAAAGAATACATTCTTCAATGTAACTGTACTTCCAACTTTAATTGGTTTCAATAAGGCTTCAATAGCATATGGTTCTAATACACTTTCACTTCCGGTAAGTTTAAAGTTTTCGGAATAGAATAAATACCCTTCTTTTTTGATGTTTAAGGCATATTCTTTGCCCGCAGGCAATGTCACTAAGAATTCTCCAGTAGCACCGTCAGATGCAGCTTGAACAGCTACCTGCTTGCTTTCAACATCAATCAACTTAAGCAAAGTAAACAAGGGTTGTTTTGTGTCGGCATCTTTTACGACTCCTTTAGCATAACTCAATGGACGAGGTTTTGCTTCATCAGGTAACTCGAATGAATAAATATCCAATCCTCCTTTACCACCTTCTTTATTGCTAGCATAATAGGCTAAATCGCCAGAAGCAGATACCAATAAAGAGTTTTCGTTTCCGATAGTATTGATTGGATACCCCAAGTTAACAGGTTCTCCCCAAGTTCCGTCAGGCAATCTTCGACTGTAAAAAATATCGTCGCCTCCCATTCCAGGATGCCCATCGGAAGTAAAATATAAAGTTTGATTATCGGGATGAATAAAGACTGATGATTCTCTGTAAATAGTGTTGACTTTTCCTTTAATTTTTTGCGCCTTACTCCAATTTCCACGACTATCTAAAGTACTGGAATAGATGTCTATGTTTGAGCTTTTCCCATTTTGACCTCTAACAAAATAAAGTGTTTTGCCGTCTGAAGCTAACGAAGGTTGCGACTCCCATCCAGAAGTGTTGATACCTTGTCCAAGATTGAATGCTTTGCTCCACGTATTGCCTTGTTTAACGGCAAAAAACAAATCGCAACTTCCAAATCCTTCTCTATTATCGCCATAATCTTTACCACCAGCATATCCACAAACAGTAAAAATTAACGAACGTCCATCAGCACTTAAGCTTGGTGCTCCTTCATTTAAGGGCGTATTGATATCGGGCGTTAATTGCTTTGATCCACCCCATTCATCTTTCCCTCTAATACTGTAAAAGAAATCTTCTTGGAACGCTCTTGTGCCTGGTTTAACGGGTAACATACGTGTGTACAACATGGTGCTATCGTCAGCTGTAAGAGTAGGAAAATATTCATCGTACTCTGAGTTTATACCACCATCAACCGTCGATAATAAATAATCTACAGGTTTGGTAACTGCTACCATAGCAAACTCACTATCGCGTTTAATTTTTTCAGAAAAACCTTTGTATTTAGGGTCTACAGATTTTCTTCCTAAAAAGAGATTGATGTATTCGTTTGCTTGTGAAAAATTCTCTTCTAAAAATGAAAGTTTAGCTATTTTAAAATATGCCAATCCATAAAAATCAGGAGCCAATTCTATAGCTTCTTTGTAATAAACAATGGCTTCTGTATTCAAACCTTGTTTCGATAAAATATCGCCAAGAACAATACGCGCTTCTACAAATTTATCTTCTGTTTCGATGGCTGTTTCTAGTATTGCAATTGCTTTATCCAGGTTGCCTGAACGCATATTTTCAATGCCACTTTCAAACTGTTTGATGGCTTTTTTGTTGCTTGTACTTACAACTCGTTGTGCCGACAATGCTGTTGATAGTAGAATACTAAGAATGAAAAATATTGATCTGATTTTCATTAGGGAATGTTTATGTATTTATGGCTTTGCAAAGACAATGCCCATTGAGGATTTTCTTGAATGAACGATAGAATTTCTGGCAAAATCTTATCTCTTTTACTCCATTCGGGTTGAAGATAAAATTTGCACGTCGGATCGCACTTCTCGGCCATACTTTTAGCCCATTCTAAATCGGACTTATGAAATATCACCACTTTCAATTCGCTTGCTTTAGGGTAGTTTTCCTCCAAACAAGGTTTGAATTTTTTAGGCGATAACGTAATCCAATCCCATTGACCTGAAATAGCATTTGTACCTGCCGTTTCCATGTGCGTTCTCTTGCCTAATTCATGAATGGTATCGGTAAGGTTTTGAAGAGGATGTAAAGTTGGCTCTCCACCTGTTACAACAACAATATCACCTTTGAAATTCGACAATTTCTCCTTTACAAATTCAAGAGGTTTCCATTGATCATCAGACAATGTCCAACTTTCTTTTACATCACACCAAACACAACCAACGTCGCACAAGGCTAATCTCAGAAAATAAGCAGCATAACCTCCATAAAGGCCTTCGCCTTGGAGTGTTTCAAAATGCTCCATCAAGGGGATGTGAGAATCGTAATTCGGCATATCCCGCTAAAGTAAGGATTGCGCTTATATAACAGCCATGCTACGGCTTTTCCAACAAGAAAAATCCATTCGTGTAAGATTTTCAAGTGTTTTGATGTCCTTTTCAAAATCACCGAACAAACTATTAGGAATTGTTTTCATAATTCCTTGCCGCTCTTTTTCCTGTTTAGATTTAAAATAACTTGATAATAATTTTACTGTTTTTTGACCAAGGTCAATGGACGGTATATTGGCCTCTTCATTTTTCAAATCAAGAAATCTAGATACTGTAGACTTTGTTTTGTCCGACTCACCAACAAACAAAAATTGATGTTCACCAAATTCAGACATCCATACTTTCAACTGTTCTGCATATAAGCTATTCGCACTATACAACCCACAAGTATTTCCTGAATTGCAATATTCAGGTATTAATTTTAAAGTATTTTCTCTAACAATAGCTTTGCCGAGCGATAGATTTTCTACTCCTTGTTCAACATTGAATTGGTATTCACTCAACATTCTCTCTAAAGGGTTATCGAGATAAACTATAAATTTCAAGTCCTTTACATCCTTGTTATACAAAGCTTTTAATCGTGGTATTACTTTATCGCCATAGTATAAATAGTTGGGCGCAATTTCAATTTTTACTTGATTAGAGTTTGAATGAATAAAACCTTTGTACAATTCACTGACACCCTTTTTGTAAAGCTGATCGTTCGCAAAAAAATTAGCGCCTATATCTTTTCCAACATAGGTATTAGGATGCATATTAAAATACTGGATCAACCAATGCAAATTGGTATGCACACCCCCTATTAAAAACGTTGATGGTAGGTTTATTATCACGTCGAATAGTTTACTGCAAAGTGTAGATAGAAACTCAAAAATCGATTACTAGAACATTAATTTTAGGTAAAAAAAAAGACGAGATTTCTCTCGCCTTTTTTCTATAACATTTACAGTTAATTACTTAACTATCAACTTAATTTGCTCTGATTGATTTGCTGAATATACATTGACAATATACATTCCGGCATCCAAATTTGTAACCTCAATAGTAGTGTTTATTTGGTTCGATGCAATGTTGCTAACAAATACTGATTTCCCACTCAAATCTAAGACAGTAATCGTTAAAGCTTCATTGTATGCATTTGACACAAATACATGAACAGTACTAGAGCTCGGATTAGGGAATACACTAACATTGTTTGACGTGAAATTGGTTTGCACTCCTACTGTTGATAAAACAAATTCATCTGAAATTGTCGAAACACACTCTTCAGCGTTAAAAACCTCTACAGTATAAGTACCTTCTACTTTGTTATGGGCTAGTGTCTGAGCTGTTTCTCCAACAATTTCATTTCCATTAAGATACCATTTGTATGATGCTCCAAGTACATCGGCTGTAAGATTTACATTATCGTAAACTATGTTTGCTTTTGTTGGCATGAATACCGTGTCAGACAACAATGATTTACATCCTTTGTCCGAAACAGCTATTGCATTGTAAAAACCTCCATCTTTATCGTATTCTATAACAGAGCCCGTAAACTGAGACAATACAATACCATTCTTATACCACTCGTAAGTAATCACAGCCATATCTGTACCTAAAGCGTTACCGTCACAAGATAGAATAGGCTTTGGAGGCGTTACATTGATCACTACATCTATTTTATCGCTTTCAACAGTACATCCTGTTACTGGATCAGTAACTGTTGCCACATAACTTGAAGTTTTTGAAACCATTAAAGGGTTGTCGGTTAATAATGGATCGTTGTTCCACATAATATTATCCGTGTAGTTTTTAACTTCTATCACTACATCATTACCTTGACAAGCTTCATTCGATCCAATGAAATCTACATCTGGTTTTTGCATTTCTGCATTGACAATAACTTCAATAGAATTTGTAACGTCAGTACATCCTGATCCGGCATCCAAACGACCTCTTAAGTAGTAAGTACCTGGAGTTAAAAACACATTGAATTCAGTACCATTTTCAACAACACTATCTGCATCTGCAAACGATACATTATCAGTAGAAACTTGAATGGTATCAGCACCAAAATGATTGACCCAGTTTACAATTATAGGAGCATCAAAACAAGCATTGGTGTCGGCTATTGTAAAATCTCCTGAAACAGCTCCAGTATTAACTTCTACAGTTACTGAATCCGTATTTCCTGGACATCCTAAATCATCCGATACAGTCACAAAGAATGTATAAATTCCTGGAGTATTGTCTTGAAAAACAACGACACTGCTATCGGTTCTATTTAATTGACCAAGTCCGTCGGTCCATGCAAATGAAATTGGGGCATTCCCCTCTGTAATATTGGCTGTTATTGAATAAGTATTCCCAGCACAAATTTCAATATTGGTTTCTACAATATCAACTACTGGATTTCCATTGGCAGTTGTAGAAAAGCTTAAGGTGTCGCAGTTCAAAGCTTCAAGACTTTCGTTGAAAGGAACCGCTATCCATTTATACGTAGCATTTGGAACAAATGAACCAATGGCTGTATAAGTAGTATCGGATAAAATTTCGTCTTGAGTAACGATTACATCCCCATTCCCATCATTGTATATTAAGGTAAATTTATAATTGGTAGCATTAGCGACACTGTCCCAAACAATAGTATTGTTGCTTACACAGATATCTGTTTCACCATCGAATGGCATTGGATTGGATAAACATTCTAATGGAGTACCCACTAACAAAGTGTAATCTTCTATTTCAAAATTATTGCTTCCACAAGGGTCCAATGGTGGTTGATTGCCACCCAAACGTAGACGTACTCTATACAAACCATCTGCTTGAGTTGGAGGAACTATATAATTTATGGTATAATCGGATAAAATATTGGCTGCCAAGTAATATTCCGATTCTTCAAATATTTTATTGTTGTTCCAGTCAATCCAACCAGCTGCAGTTCCTAAATCATTCACATTAGAACGAGTAAATACAATAGAATAATTGCCTGCAACACTAACAGGTGCAACGATATGAGAAAAATCACCATATCCATTATCGCACATGGTAATATTTTCAATATTTCCTGTATCGGTAGTCAACTGAACATAATTGATGTGATCGTCTTCAAAAGTTGATACCGTTCCATTGTTGTATTCCACTAAACAGTCCACCGGTCCAGAACCATCACAATATCCTGATCCACCACCAACGACAGTATCGCCAATAAACACCGTGTAATCTTCAACTTCGCCATCACCAGATCCACAAGGCGCTTGATTTCCGTTAACACGAATTCTCAATCGCATAGCACCCAAAGCTTCTGTTGGAGCATTGATGATACCTATAAATGGTTCTCCTGTAAAGTATTCAACCCCTACATCGCCCAACATAATAATGGCTTCTTCGTCACTAAATACACTATCTTGATTTGTGTCTAGCCAAGCATAAACACCTCCGGGTATTCCTCCTGGACCATCAATATTTACCGCTAACTGTGCTTGAGTTCCAGGAGCGATAACCGCCACTAAATGAGAATAATCGGCATAACCATTGGCAGAACAAATACTCGGATTATTAACTGTTGTAAGACTTACGTTTGAAATCACATCCGTTTCATCAAAAGGACCATTGATGGTATCACAGTCGTACCCAGTGGCAATACAATATGCTGTAGCTGGAGGAGGCGGTAGTGTTGGCAATTCGCCTGTTGTCCAATAAATCTCAAATCCTCGACCTTCTGTCCCTCCGTCAGATTTCAATTGAAACGTTAAAGACCCAGAAGTGCTAGTCATATCAGCAGGTAAATTGCTTCCACAAAAAGTTCCTAGACTTGTAGCATTGGTATCAGCTCCATCAAAAATGGTTAGATTATCGTACTCGCATAACCAAAATTCTTCCGGTAATACAGATGTTTCTCCTGGTTCAACATCAAAATCTCGAAATTGAATATTGACTTGCTTACCATTGTTTGGCGTAATGGTAAAAACTGCATTGGTGTTAGCCGAGTAAGGACCACTAGCTCCACCTTGATCGTATAACAATCCTACAGTATCTGTTGAACTAATTTGATCAATATAGTACGCGCTTTGTGCTTGAGAGCTGAATCCAAAGGCTGCTAATGATAGGGTAAAAAGGATTTTTTTGAACATAAAATTGTGTTTCAATTTGCACTTACGTCGAAAACAGATGAATCGATTGTCTTCAACAGCAACTAAAACCCAAAATTATTACAATAAAACCATACAGTCAAGGACGATTGAACACAAAATTCGGATTAAACAGAAACAGAATCTCATTTTTAATCCAATATTCCCATTATTTAGTTGATTCTAACACTTACATAACCCTCTGATGTCAACACCTGCAGGACTGTAGATATACGCGTGTATTTGTTCGATATTTCAATAATTTCTACACCTTTATATTTTTCCAATAATTTTCCGTCATTAGAAAATAGAGATGCTTTGATGATTCTTGAAGAAGATTTCACAGTAACAGTACCATTGTGACGAACCACTTTAAGAGGAGATTCATGCAGCTCTCTTACCCCTACTGTACTCAATACTTCTGATATTTCAGATTCACATCCATCAAACGATTCAATAGAAACACGGTACAAACCTTCTTCTAGAAGAGGAATAACTTGCGCATCAAAGCTTACGTTTTGGCCATCTACTGTCCAATGATAAACATCCGATACTACAGTACTTTTTAAAGAATCTGTAACGGCATAATCCAACTTGATTATTGAAGGTTTTTGCGGAATAGCATTTTTAACAATGGTATAATCTGCTGACAATGTCGAGCAACCCAATTTTGAAAATGCCTCAATATTCACAACGGCATTGTCTAAGAAATACAATGTAGCACTGGTATTATCTCCAGTACTCCAATGAAAATCTCCAACAATAGAGTGACTCAACCCCACAGAATCTCCTTCACAGAAAATCAAATCGCCATCTATACTCAATACTGGCACAGCAGGATATGAATCAAATTCTATATTTAGTATTTCTGAAGACACAGAACATAAGCCACCTGCAAATATTTTTTTCACTGAAACATCAGCTGCAGATTTTACATATATGCTTGAATTATTGCTGCCATTAGACCAAAGTATGCCAGTTGTGTAATTAGAACTTGAAACCAATACAGAATCACCAACACAAGGTCCAACTGTAGGCAATTGGTAGGTTAATAAAGGCTGATCTACAGGAGCAATAAAATCAATAGTTCCTACTAAGATTGTATCCACACAACTACCTCTTGTCAACTCTACATGATAAATAAGGGTTGTATCTACATTTTGGAAATAATATTCCGATCCGGCTACAGAACTAAATTGCGCTATAGAGTATTCGTTAGAAGCACTTTCCATAAAACGAATTTCATCTGAAGTACTCAAAGTGATTGACAACGAATCTTGAGGGCAAATAGACGTTGTTAATACAGACAACTCAGAATAGGTTGGACTTTCAGCCAAATCAATTTCAACAACATTGATATCAGAACATTGGTTTGCATCTTCCACATTCAAATACAAAGTGTATATACCCGATTGAGGCGCATTGAATATTGGATCAAGCACATTTTTTTCATTTAAGTAAATACTATCTCCTGTCCATGAATAGGTCAACACTCCTGCTCCACCTGTTACAATTGGGTTCATATTCACATCTGAATTGGTACAAGAAGAAATGATTTGCTGAGAAAATGAAACTTGTGGTGCTGCCTGAGCTGTAGTAGAAAATACCGTATAACCACAACCATATGACAATCTGCCCATGCTATCGATAGCTGAAACTGACCATTTATAGCCTTTAGAAGCCAAAAGACTATCGCTTGAATAATTAAAGCCTTGAACTACAGCAACATCAACGGTATCGTTGGTTAGAGTATCGAGTACTATAATTTTATAAGCCGCAGCATCTTGAATTTCGGCCCAATTAAAATTCACATTGGTACACACATTAACTTCATCAGCAGCAGGCGATATAGTTGTTGGACACGCTATTAAATCTGGGTCGTTTACATAGAATGAATAATCTTCAACTTCTCCATTGCCTATAGACGCACAAGCATCAACCACAGGATCTTGAAAGCTCTGAACAACTCTAACCCCACCTCTAACTAAAGTTCCTAGAACAGCATCAGCAGGCACCACAATTGCAGCCGTATAATCAGTCGCAAAGTTATCACCTACAAAAAAGTAAGCTTCATCCAACTCCCATGTTCCGGATGTATCCCAATCAATAAATATGGTTATTTGATCCAACACATTGCCGTCAACAGTTATGTAAGCCGTTGTATTCTCTTCTGGCTGAAATTCTATTACCATGTCCGTATAGTCAGAATAACCATCGTCGTTAGGAATTCCGTTTGCATCAAAAGATTCATCTCTATCACACAAACCATCATCTTGCAAAACATTATTGCATTCGAATGAATTGATCCACTGAAAGTTACAAGGCGAATCTGGCGCTAAAGGACAATATCCTGCAGTTGGAGGAACCGTTGCAGTATCTTCTATTAAAGTTTCAGATGGATAAAAAACCCACGCAGCTTGCTCCGGCGGAAAACTATCCGTACCACATAACGCATAATTTGCATATGTCCCATCTTCATTTTCAACTCCTACTGTAGGTAATTCTGGAGCATCATACGATAATCTATTGTTAAAGTGATGCACCTCAATAATATTGGTGGTTTCATGCAAACGAACTTGGGCTTGCAAAATAGCACCGTAACTCTGATCTTGTATGCATGGAGCCAAATCGCCAGAACGAACAAAATAATCGTAAGTGATTACTACTTCTCTATTCGGTTCAACCCCTATTACTCTTTGTGTCAATTTTGGTGTTCCGAAAACCGTACAAGCAGGATCTAAAAACAAATCGTCCCAGAATACCGCAATAAAATTATCAGGATTCAAAGCATCTTGCTCACGAGCAGGATCGTAGTCCCAAGCAACCGGAGAACACAATTTCTCTCTATTAAAATCTCCACCTTGATACGTTCTACCAAACGTTACATTTCCGTTTATACTTACAAATGCTTCGGTGTACTCGTTATTAAAAAATTGAAATGCAAATGGCAAAGTAATTGGATACGTCTCGTCCTCACCTGCCAAAGCAATAACTTCCTCAGGAGCATAATCGGCCATGTCTTCCCACTTAACTAAAGTGTCTGAAGCTATATATGAATTGATCTCTACCTGAGCAGCCAACTGCCCAACCACTAGTAAAGAAACAAGCAAAACAATTAAACGGATACTACCCAACAAAGCACTTGATAATCTTTTCATACAAACAAAACTATTTTGCGAATATAATTAAAACAATCAGCACTCAATCGATGAAAAATCTCTACAAATCAAGAAACAGCAAACTATAAAAAGCACTTTAAATGAAAAAAGCACCCGAAGGTGCTTTTAACGCTATATGAAAATGATGGTATTAGTTCAACTTTATAGAAACTGTCTCACCATTAAGCTGCATTCTTAAAATCAACAATGTATTGCTGATATTTTTATTGATGTTCAACGTAGAAACATTCTCAAACTCTTGAAGTTTTCTTCCCGTAATATCAAATAATACTGCTTTTTGAATTTGATCGTCAGAAACGACAACCCATTCAGTAGCACCGTTTCTAACTTTTATTCCTGCATTAGCTGCTTCAACAATCCCAACATTACTAAAGCCTAACGACAATTCGCTTACACATCCGTTAGCTGTGATCAGGTTTACTCTATACAATCCAGGTTGTTCTAATGGAATTGTTCGAGTTTTATACGTCATTGGCAGACTTTCGTAGTACCAATTGTAAGAAGCTCCAGCAATACTGCATTGCAATGAATCCATTGTAGTGCCTTCAATTTTAATAACACTTGGTCTTTCTGGTTGCTCACCAAATGTTAACTCAACCGTATCTGAAACAGCAAAACAACCTTCGCTATTTGTTACTTTCAACCAAATATCAGAATCAACATCTACTACTATCGAAGAAGTACTTTCGCCAGTACTCCAAGCTAAGGCATTGTCATTATCGGTTGTAATTGTAACAGGCTCCCCTTCGCACAATTGATTTACCAAACCAGCAACGACAAATACAGGTTTCTCTGGATTTAAATTAGCCGTAAAATAAATGATCTCAGAATGTGTCTCACATCCTAGTGGCGAAATAGCTTTTACGCTAAAACTATCTGTTTGATAAACCGCAAACGAAGTGTTTACAACGTCGCCATTGCTCCACTCAAAATCACCAACGTAATTGTGGCTTACAATTGCTGAATCGCCTTCACAGAAAGTTGTTTTATCTGCCGATAAAAATGGCACAAATGGGAAAGCGTCAAATGCAACTTCAATAGTATCTGAAGTGCTCACACAAAAACCGTTACCAAATGTATACTCAACAGCTTCTTGACGCACTGTATTTACATACAAACTATCGTTGGTAGAACCATCTACCCAAACAATGTTTGAAGCATATGACGAAATCAACAATACTGAATCGCCTTCACAAGGGCCAACAGCTGGCAATTCTGCAATAATAGTTGGCTGAGCAACATCTGCATGAAAGTAAACTGTATCCATAAGAACGGTGTCTTGACACATTGCTGTATTAACAACAGCGTTGAATACATAGGCTGTATCAGCAGCATTGAAATAGATTACAGAACTCGATATAGAACTTGGCATCAACTCCGTATAAACACCACTCTTCAAATCGAAGAACTGAATTGGGTTTGACGTTTGAACTTGAACACCAACTGAATCGCCAGGACAAATATTAAGAGATGTAAAACTGAACGATGTTAATTCAGGCGCATCGTACACTTCAACCATTACAGAATCTGAAGCATAACAACTTAATGAATCCAATACTTCAACATATAATTTAAAAACCCCTTCTATTGTATCCGTGAAAAACGGAGTCGCAGAAGCTACATCATCTAAGAAACTATTGTCTCCAGACCAATTGTAAAAAATGGTTCCGTTACCATTGGTAACATTTGGCATAATAGTAGTTCCAAGCCCTTCGCAAAATGAAACTGTATCGGATGCAAAATTGAATGACGCTGTTGCAAATGGTGTTGTTGTAAATGTGAACGAAGAACAATCTAAAGAAACACCACCCAAAGTATCTTTAGCAGTAATAGACCATGTATATGTTGAATCTGGCAACAAAATATCGCCTACATAATAAGTAGTATCGTTTACATTGATTATTTGAGCTGTATCGCCGTTAGCGTATGTTAATAACACTTCGTAAAACTGTGCATTTTCGGCAGTACTCCAAACCAAAGAATTTTCGATACAAACATCTATCGCTCCATCTACAGGACTTAATAAGGTAGCACATTGAGGTGCATCTGGGTCGATGATTTTTAATGTGTAATCTTCAACTTCTCCATAGCTAGAAGCTCCACAAGCTCCTAATGGACCTGGTTCAAATACGGGATCGTAAACTCTAATACGCATTCGAGTTAACCCCTGTGTAGTTCCAGCAGGAACTATTGCCCCTATTATTTCAACTGATCCATCGCCATTTACATTAATACCATTAAAAGTTTCACCAACGTCATCAAAATCACCGTCTTTGTTCCAATCCACATAAAGATCAACGGTTTCTGTCCCCAAACCATCAATTGTAATTAAAGCCGTCGCATCCGTTCCAATGGTATATTCTGCTATTAAATTTGTATAATCTTCATAGGTTGGTCCACTTCCATTAGGACATGCAGCTGAAGAGTTAATGAAAGTACCCAATTCGACTTCAACAATTAAAGCATCTGCAGCAGAACAATCTCCTGGGCCAGAAGCATCACAATACGTACTTGGTGTAGTGGCTGGTGGTGTTGATGAAACGATGAAGCTATAATCTTCTATTTCGCCAGAATAATTTTGACCACAAGGGTCCAACTGAGGCTCAACAAAATCTACATTGACTCTAAACCCACCTTTTAATACTGTATCTAAAACAGCATTAGCAGGTGTCGTTATTATTGCAACGAACATACCCGTTTCAAAAGCCTCTCCTACTAAAGGAATAAGTTCTTCATCGCCAAATTCTCCGTCCCCATTCCAGTCGATCCAAATCGAACCTGCATCAAACAAAAAACCGTTGACTTGAACAGTAAGTAAACTTGGAGTAACAGGATCCAAATAAATAATCATGTCTGAATAGTCGGAATAACCATCATCTAAAGGAAAACCTAAATCGTCTTTATCGCATTTAAAGTTTTGATTATCAATGTTCGCTATTGTTACAGCATCTATCCAATTTAGATCACATACGCTAGTATCTGCTATAAATGGTTTACAATAAGTTGATTGAGCCTGAACTGAATAAAGTCCAACCAAAGAAATTAAGAGTGTAAAAAATCTTTTCATACGTTTTGGGTAATGCGGTAAATGTACGTCAAATGCCGCAATTTTCAATTTCCAAGTCATCCATCGAAAAAGGATTAAAACCTCTACCACAACCCATTTGCGAGAAGTAAGAACCTACAAGCATTAGAGGAAAATAAAGATTGCCATAAGGTTAAATTTCTCGGAAAATACAAAGCAATTTTATCGAATACTTACTCAAGTTGCTTAGCCAAAAAACAGCTGGAAATTGAGCGGAAATGGCTACTTATTCCAATAATTCACAACAATTTAAATTAAAAGACAAAAAAAAAGCCAATCAACTTATGTCAACTGGCTTTTAAAATTAGAATACAATTCTCATTTTTTAGCTTCTGTGTTTTGCTGCTAAAAGAGTGTTTTTCATTAATGCAATTCGAGTCATAGGTCCTACTCCACCTGGAACTGGTGTTATGTACGATGCTTTTTCTTTAACTTCATCATAGGCGACATCACCTACTAAACGGTAACCCGATTTTCTCGTTTTGTCAGCAATACGGTTGATTCCTACATCAATTACTACAGCACTATCTTTTACCATATCAGCAGTAACAAATTCTGATTTACCCAATGCAACTATCAGAATATCAGCCTGAAGCGTTAATTCCTTAAGGTTTTTAGTGCGGCTATGCGCCAATGTTACGGTGCAATTACCTACTTGGTTATTTCTACTTAATAAGATACTGATAGGCGTACCTACAATATTGCTTCTACCAATTACGACACAATGTTTGCCGTAAGTATCGATGTTGTTTACGTCCAACAACTGAACAATACCATAAGGTGTAGCAGGTAAGAAAGTAGGTTGATTCAACACCATTTTTCCAATGTTTACAGGATGAAATCCATCCACATCTTTATCGGGTGAAATAGCACTTGTAACCAAGTTTTCGTTGATATGTTTTGGCAAAGGAAGTTGAACTATAAATCCATCTACTCCTTTATCTTTATTGAGTTTATCAATCTCTTTAAGCAATTCTTTTTCGGTTACTGTATCTGGCAGTTTCACCAAGGTCGAATCAAAACCAACCTCTTCGCAATCTTTTACTTTAGAGCTTACATACGATATAGAAGCTCCGTTTGCGCCAACCAAAATAGCTGCAAGGTGAGGTTTCTTATTCCCATCGTTCACCCATTTTTCAACTTGCTCTTTTATTTCGAGCTTAATTTTTTGCGCGGTAAGTTTTCCGTCTAGAATTGGCATATTACAATCTATTTAAAATGGTCCTTTTTGAGCTCCTTTCATCTGGCTCATCAAGCTCATCATATTCTTTTTATTGCTCATCATTTTCATCATCTTCTTCGTTTCGTCAAACTGCTTTATCAATCTGTTTACGTCCTGCAATTCAGAACCAGATCCTTTGGCAATTCTTTTACGACGAGAAGAATCCAACAACTCTGGTTTGCTTCTTTCCGATGGCGTCATGGAATAAATTATAGCTTCAACTCCTGTAAAAGCAGTATCGTCTATATCCATGTTCTTCGCCATTTTACCAACTCCAGGAATCATTCCCATCAAATCTTTCACATTACCCATTTTCTGGATTTGTTTGATTTGATCTAAGAAGTCGTTGAAATCGAATTTGTTTTTCGCTATTTTTTTCTGAAGCTTTTTTGCTTTTTCAGCGTCAAATTGCTCCTGTGCTTTCTCTACTAAAGAAACCACATCACCCATGCCCAATATTCTATCGGCCATACGATCTGGATGGAAAATATCGATGGCATCCATCTTCTCTCCTGTACCAATAAACTTAATTGGTTTATCGACTACAGTACGAATAGAGATAGCGGCACCACCACGAGTATCACCGTCGAGTTTGGTAAGTATTACACCATCAAAATCAAGCGTATCGTTAAAGGCTTTTGCTGTATTTACAGCATCTTGCCCTGTCATAGAATCGACTACAAATAAGGTTTCAGATGGCTTAACAGCAGCTTTGATGGCTTTGATTTCATCCATCATCACTTTATCTACTGCCAAACGACCAGCAGTATCAATAATGATAACGTTAGCGCCTATGCTTTTGGCATGTTCGATACCTGCTTGAGCAATAAGAACTGGATTTTTTTCTTCTTTATTAGAATAAACATCAACTCCAATGCTATCTCCAACAACATGCAATTGATCTATTGCAGCAGGTCGATACACATCGGCAGCAATCAATAAGGGTTTTCTTCCTTTTTTGCTTTTGATGAATTGAGCCAGTTTACCAGAGAAAGTTGTTTTACCAGAACCTTGCAAACCAGACATCAATATAATGCTCGGCTTTTCTTTCAGGTTGATTTCTGAAGCCGTGCTCCCCATGAGTTTCGCCAACTCATCGCGGGTAATTTTTGTCAATACCTGCCCCGGAGAAATAGACTTCAAAACATCTTGACCTAAGGCAATTTGTTTTACATCGTCTGTAAATTTCTTAGCTACCTTGTAATTAACATCGGCATCCAACAAAGCTTTACGGATTTCCTTAGTGGTTTCCGCAACATTTATTTCAGAAATACGCCCTCTACCTTTGAGGTTTTGTATGGCGCCTTCTATCTTTTCACTTAAACTATCGAACATACTATCTTTCCTTAGAAAAAATAAGGCCGCAAAGGTAGTAAAACGTACGAAGTCGTGTGCTATTAATAGAGTGTTGCTACAAAATCTCTGACTAATCGAACAATTCTTAACTTTTCAAAGAATAGCCTTATATGTAGTACCTTTGCAAGATGCATCAGGAATTGCCTATTACCGCTTGGTTACCAACCACAAAAAAAGAAGCTCAACTTAGAGGTTGGGATGAATTGGATGTTGTTATTTTTTCAGGCGATGCCTATGTAGATCACCCTGCTTTCGGACCTGCTGCTATCGGACGCATAATAGAAGCCGAAGGTTTTAAGGTTGCTATCGTGCCGCAACCCAATTGGCAAGATGATTTGCGTGATTTCAAAAAATTCGGTACGCCTCGTTATTTCTTTGGGGTAACCTCGGGTTGTATGGACTCTATGGTAAACCACTACACGGCTGCCAAAAAAAGACGTTCGAACGATGCTTACACCCCTGCTGGTGAAATAAAAAAACGTCCGGATTACGCAACAACCGTTTACAGCAAAATACTGAAGGAATTGTATCCCGATGTACCTGTTGTTATTGGTGGCATAGAAGCTTCATTGCGACGCGTTACTCACTACGACTATTGGTCGGATAAACTTATGCCAAGCATATTGGTAGATAGTCAAGCCGATTTATTGGTGTACGGAATGGGCGAACAACCTTTGCGTGAAATATTGACTTTACTGAAAAAAGGTGTGCCTTTTCACCAACTTACGAGTGTAAAGCAAACATCATTTATTAGTGACGTCGTTCCTAAAAACAAAAACTGGACCGACAAATCGTTGAACTCTCACGAAGTTTGTTTGGATAAAAAAATAGAGTTTGCACGCAACTTCAAAATTGTTGAGCAAGAATCCAACAAGACATACGCCAACCGTTTGATTCAACCCATTGGCGAAAAAAACATTGTAATTAACCCTCCTTTTCCAACAGCTTCGGAAAAAGAGATTGATAGATCATACAGCTTACCTTTTACCCGATTACCGCATCCTAAATACAAGTTCAAAGGTCCAATTGCGGCTTATGACATGATCAAGTTTTCCATAAACATGCACCGTGGCTGTTTTGGAGGATGTAGTTTTTGTACCATCTCGGCTCACCAAGGAAAATTCATTTCTTCCCGTTCGGAGGAATCTGTACTTCAAGAGGTAGAACAAGTGGTGAATATGCCCGATTTCAAAGGGTACATTTCCGACATGGGTGGACCTTCGGCCAACATGTACAAGATGAAGGGCAAAGTAATGTCCATTTGCGATAAATGTGTTGCTCCATCGTGCATACACCCAGTAGTTTGCGACAACTTGGATACCGATCATAGCCAAATGACCAAGCTCTACGAAAAAGTAGATGCGCACCCAAAAGTGAAAAAGGCATTTGTTGGTAGTGGCATTCGTTACGATTTGCTAACACCTTCTTACAACAAAAAAGGTGACAAAAAGACAATGAACGAATACCTAGAACAGGTATTGACCAAACACGTTTCGGGCAGATTGAAAGTGGCACCAGAGCATACGGCCGACCATACACTAAAAGTTATGCGTAAGCCTAGTTTTAAGCACTTCAAGGAATTCAAAAAACTGTTTGATAAAATAGACGCTAAGTTCAATCTTAAGCAACAGCTTATACCATATTTTATTTCTAGTCACCCTGGCACGAAGCAAGAAGACATGGCCAACTTAGCATGCGAAACCAAAGAAATGGGTTTCAAATTAGAGCAAGTTCAAGACTTTACGCCAACGCCTATGACCGTTTCTACCGTAGCCTATTATTCTGGTTACCATCCGTACACTTTGGATGAAATGGAAACGCCAAAAACGGATAAGGATAAGAAAAATCAGCACCGCTTCTTCTTTTGGCACAAAAAAGAGAATCACGATTTCATTCGTAAGAGTTTAAAATCGAGTGAAGATGCATCTCTACTTAGTCGATTGCTTGGTAACGATTCTACTGGACGTAATTTAAAATCTACATCCAATACCAAGGATCATAAGCAATTTTCGAAGCGCAAAAAAACGCGTCGCTAATTGAAGTTCTTTGTCGTCGCCAACTTCAAATACCAACAGATTAGATAAAATTCCTAATGGAATTATTGAGTTTATAGCCTTTGGAGTGAAAAATGCCCTAAGCTGTGGTTTTCCTGTATTTGTAATGGGAATGCTCGCAATTTCTAACGTACTTCCATTGGGTAATTTGGCTCGTTACGACTTCTTGTTGATCGCCTGTCTTATAGGTCAACTATTGATGTATGTTTTCAAATTAGAAAGCAAACGAGAAATGCTGGTTGTCTTTGGCTTTCACGCAATAGGTTTGGCATTAGAACTTCATAAAGTAAACGTTGGTTCGTGGAGTTATCCAGAAGAAGCTTGGAGCAAAATAGGTGGTGTGCCCTTATATAGTGGATTTATGTACGCTAGTGTTGCCAGTTACATTTGCCGAGCTTGGCATTTGTTTGATTTAAAAATTATTGCTTGGCCAAAAAACATACTGGCTTTACTCATGGGCGGTCTTATTTATTTGAACTTTTTCACCAATGCTTATGTTTATGATATCCGTTGGTTTCTTCTTCCCTTATTGATCTTAGTTTTTTGGAATACTAAGGTTCAATACAAACCACTTCACAATACTTATTCTATGCCTTTATTGATTGCCTTTGCACTGATTGGCTTCTTTATTTGGTTGGCAGAAAACATCGCTACATTTTTCAACGCTTGGAAGTACTCTTACCAACACAACGGCTGGGAAATGGTCGCTTGGGGCAAATTGAGTTCGTGGGCGTTGCTTATAATAGTTAGCATCATTATGGTAGCACAACTTAAGCTATGGGTAGAACCTAAATTGAGTCAGAAATAGTGTCCGTTTGCATAGGTTGAATCAAAACACCTAATTTCCCTTCATTCTTTTCCACAACATCTGAAGCATTTTTTTGCCCTGTTGTTTGTTTTTCGGAACCTCAACAAACTCCACTTCCCCGTTTGGTTTTTCTACAATCTCGTATTTGAACACAAAATCTTGAGCTCCTGGGTCTAATGAAAGCGCTCCAAAACGTAAATCGTTAAAATACAATTTCCCTTCCTCTTTTTGTATGGTAAACCATCCTTCAGAAATGGTTATCATGCGTTTTACTCTCTCATTTGAGGTTAATTCGTTCAATAACTCATGGTTCTTAGGGTATTTTTCAAAAGATATGCTTTGGCTATCGAAAAAGGAATAATTAGCTAACAAGTATGCCTCTTGTGTTTCAACATTGGCGCTCCACAAAATGGTATTCATTGGTGATGGTCGCGTATCCAATTGCGAATATTTTACCTCTTGCTGTTCCAGTGCGATTTCAAATTCTCTAAATGCAATCCACTTCAAAAAGAACGTAAGCAAAAGATAAAAGGAACTAACACCCAGCCCCCAATTATTATATACTCGACGTCTTTTATCATCAGGTTTTTGACGCATAGCAAGAATAAGAAACACCATAAAAGGTAAGGTGTACAAAGGATCGATTACAAAAATTGTCTTGAAAGCCAAACGCATATCCAACGGCCAAAACAACTGAGTTCCCCACGTAGTATGGGCATCTAAGATTGGATGCGTTACAAAAGCCCAGAAAAACAAATAAGACCAAGATTTAAAACTCCGCATTTTTTCATACCGAGAAACTAGCCAACCAAAAATTGGAGCAAACAACAATGAAAAAACGATAGAATGGGTAAATCCGCGATGAAACAATAAAGCTTTGGTGGTGTCGGTAAAATAGGAAGCCATTACATCCAAGTCAGGAATTGTACCAGCAATGGCACCGTATAGCATGGCTTTATTCCCAACTTTTTTCCCTAGTACAGCCTCACCTACTGCTGCACCTAATACTATCTGTGTTAACGAGTCCATATTTCTGAGAAAAGTAAAGTCTATTTACTTTACCAAAGTAGCCCATTCTGTCCATGAGCCATCGTAAACCGATAGATTTTGATATTCGGCAATGGTTGCTGCCAACAATAAGATACAAGCCGTAACTCCAGAACCACAGCTAAACACAAAAGGCTTTTCATTGTCTTCTAACGAATTGAATATCGCTCGAAGGTTTTCTTTCGATTTGAAACATCCATTTTCTAGTACCTTGGTAAAAGGCAAATTGCATGAATTTGGAATGCTTCCACTTCTCAATCCTGGTCTTGGCTCTGGTTCAGTACCTTCGAACCTTCCCTCCGAACGAGCGTCGATAAGTACGGCTGATTGCAACTCGATATTATTTTTAACCCAGCCTATATCACGAAATGCCTTCTCAGAAAAATTTGCTTTGAAATTACCGCTATCAATCTGAATTTCAGAATAAACCGTTGTCTCACCACCTGCATTTTTCCAATCAGGCATGGCTCCATCCAAAACACGCACTTTATCGTGTCCCATCGCTTTGAACATGTACCAAACGCGAGGACTATTGAATAATTTATCGTTGTCGTAAACTACAATGTCTGTATCGGCATTCAAACCCAATTTTCGGCATTCAGTTTCAAATACTTTGGGCGAAGGCAATGTGTTAGGGAAAGGAGAATTTTGGTCGCTAAAGACTCCAGATAAATCAAACCGTATTGCCCCAGGAATAACCGATTTTTCATCAAAGGCCTTGCTTGCATCTAAAATAATCAGTGTTTTATTTTGATGATTTTGAAATAATTCAGTTGCCGAAATGAGTGGTTGCATCGCTTTATTTGTTTTTGACTTGCCAGATTTTCACTTTCTTTTGAATAACATCAGCAAGATCTTCTTCTCGTTTATGTTCGTGTTCGGCTTGTTTTACCAAATATTCATTCTTGTCCAAAGTCAAACGTTCTTGATCACCAGCCAATTTTTGGAATCGAACCATGGCTTCGCTTACCGTTTGAAGGTTTTCGTACATCCAAGTATTGTGAGCCAAAGCCTCTTCAGCAGCAATTAATTGTTGCGATTGGATGTGCGATAAAATCTTGTTTACATACATCATTACCAAAGAATGTTCGTCGTCTGATAGTTCTGACTTTGACATTTCTAACAGGACACTTTTTTGATACGTTTCTAGTTCCTTCACTATTTTATAGGCATCGTCTAAAAAAGTTTCTTCCTTAATATCCTTTGCATACAGATTAGCCAATGTGTCCAAGTTAAGGCGAACAATAACATCTACTGTATCGATATAATCGTTGAAAGAAATGCTCTTATGCCCCAAAAACACCATTCTACGTTGCAACAAGTAATTATTGAAATCCACAAAATTGTACGCTTGTTGCAGTGCCGAATTCTCAACTCTTTCTGACCAAACATTTACAGCTGTCTGCCAACGGTTTTTTATTGCTGCAGTGCTGTCTACTATGCCCACAACAAGTTCAGGAATATCGCCAGCCCATTGCAACTCCAAATCTTTAGCTTTATGATACTGACCACCTGAAGCTGTTAATTTTTGAATTTGGGAAGGCAGTTTTTCAGAACGTTTTTCAATAGTCTGAATTATTTTATCGTTCCAAGTAAGGCTTTTCGCTGCCATTTTCACAAAATACTTACCATTGGTTTGACTGGTCTTATCGATGTCTTTGTAAAAACCACCCAAAGCTTTAAAACGTTCTTTTTCAACTTTCTCACTTAGTTTTGCGTAATGCAAGGCCGAATCGGTAATTTGACTAACCATGCGTCGTAATCTGTACGTTTGACTCAGGTCAAATTCTTTGATCTCTTTTTGAATTTCCTTTTCGTTGATGATGCTCAAGAAATAATAATAGTAATAGGCTTTAACTCTTTTGTTTTCAGAATAGAAATCGTAAGCATCGGTTCCCATAAATGCAACTTGCTCGATAAAACTTTTGCTCAAAAAAGTATCTATGTGTGTTTTGTAATCGTAGTCTTGAGTAGAATTAGCATCCGAGGTCAACATATTTTTAAGAGTACTATCGGCTTTTAAAAATTCAGGAACTGAGATGACATTGTTGCGCAATTGCCACATCGGGTTGGCTGGCAAATGACGCATAGAAAATTCGCTCATATCGACCAAAAACCAATCTTTGGAAGGATTGAAAATAAAGCCTGTTTTTCCCGTTGGGTTTTTAACGGCCAAAATAGAATCGACATTCAAAGGTGGTAAGGTATCCTTTTTTGCTTCTTTAAATTTAAGGTTCTTCTTCCCTATTTTCGCGTTCTTTTTATCGAGTTTTTCTCTTAGCTTTTCAGCTTCCAAAGAACCGATGTAACCGGCATCCCAAGTAGGATCGGCCATATACCATTCCCCTTCAATTTTTATGGCTATCCAAGCATGGTTATCGAGTAAAACTTCTGGCTTATAAAATTCTTTGTGCGCATAAGTGTACCCTGGCACATAAACCGACAGAACACCCACTGCATCTAACATTTCTCGCATCAAACGAACGTAACCAGTACACAAAGCTTTTTTGTCTTTTAAAACTTTTGTTGCGCTTTCGTACTGAAAACTTTTATCGCTTTCAATGAGTTTATAATCGTAGGCAATGTTGTTGGTAATCCAAGTATGAATGGCTTCTACTTTTTCTTTTTCGCTCTTACTTTCAGCGGTAAGAAAGCTTGCCAACGCAGTAACAGATTTCTCAATTTTAGAATCTATTTTTTCTTCTTTTTTAGATTCTTGAGCAACAAGCAAACTGACTAAAAAACAGGTAACGAGGGAGAGTAAATATTTTTTCATGTAGGAAGGTCAATACATATCAGCTCTAGATTGCCGAACAGTGTTGAATGCTAAAACTAGTAAAATGTATGATGAACTATTTCAATTGAAAAATTCTATCTCAACATGGGTTGTTAATAAGTTATTTTCCAGTCGTGCTTATCAATAGCAAATAAGTTGAAATCGTCAATGCGCTTTTCTAATTTCATTCCATTGCGAAGAGCTACTATTTCTGACCCTTTATTGTCTATATGAACATTGGAAACTAAATTTTCAGTGAAACTATTTTCAAAAGCAAAATCCTTGCATTTAATAGCCGCTTCAGATGCATACCCTTTCCCCCAATATTCTGGCAAGATGGAATAACCAATTTCCAACCGCTCTTTTCCTTCAATTTCTTGAATCAACAATCCACATTGCCCAAGCATTTTGCCTGTATTTCTGTCTTCTAAAACATTGAGTCCGCCAAGGTTATTCTTATAGCGATTCATCGCTTTTTCGAACCACAATTCACAATACTCTTTTGGAGTTTTGTTGGGCGGCATGTTCAAAAATTTAGCCACGTTTTCTTCATAAAACAAAGGCAACCAAGAATCAAAATCAGAATCCTTAAGCAAACGGAAAATTATTCTTTCGGTGATTTCGCCAGTTAGCAGATAGTTCATGCCTACAAGTTAGTCTTAATCAAAAAAAAAGCCCTTCCTAAATAGAAAGAGCTTTTTACAAATAATCGAGAAAAAAAATCTAATTACAAATTGGCTTCAGCTCTTACTTTACGCTCATTATGCAATTCTTCCAAGAACTCTAAATTTTTCTTTTCTTGAAAATTTAGTTTGGTTGCCTTCAACTTATCAATCAAGTCTTTAGCTTTCGCTATATCGTAAGTTGATAGATATACATTGGTAAGTGTAAACATGATTGCTTGCCCTACTTTTTCATTAATTCTCGCTTTTTTATCATCCAAATCGGCTTCAGACAAAGCTTTCTCATACAACGCAATCCCTTCTAAAAGATCTGAGTTATTGTCAATATCGTTGTAAGAAAAATTAGACAAACCAGCTTTCAAATAGCTTGCAGCATCTTCCAAATCGTCGTATTCACCATCTTTATTCTTAACACTAGCCACCACATATTCTCTTACAATTTCAGAATATCCATATTGGCTATTGATGTAATCGTTGATTTCAACCAATACCGCTTCAACAGAATTTTTTTCTTCAGCAAACAAATTAGGCTTGCTTTTGGTTTTTAAGGTTTTGTACTCTCCTGAGGTTTCAAAAATTTCATTGTACAAATCAGTCCCGTTTGCTGTCAACTGTAAGTGAGCAGGTCTTTTTATTTGTGTTTCGTAAGTGACAACACGCTTTACTTCCTTTTGCCCCGTCTTACTGTTGTATTTCGATGTTTCCTCAACTTTTTTCACAGGTTCTTGTGATTGGAAATCGTAGATTTTAATGGTGCCTATCAAAGCATTTTCTTCGCCTTTTGAGTATCCTTCTAATTTTAAATTAACATTTGCTAAAGCTTCAGGATCGAAAACGATGCTGTTCGAAACATTGGGCTCGTAATACACAGGTTTACTAGGTTCACGGTAAGTAGGTCTTCTAGGCAATTTCAATCTTGGTTTTTGATCGGACATAGCCAAACGTTCTACCGCAGACATTTTATTAAATTCTTCAGACTCTAGTTTATAATTTTCTCTCGCCATTTCTACATCGTAATCGTAGTTAGCAAGGTCTTCTTCATACTTTCTTTTAGCTTCTTCTACCGTTTCTGGATAAGCATCTAACGCTTCTTGATGACGACGTTTAGCCGCGTCTATAACACCATCGTTATTGACTGCATAAGGTGTTGAAACAGTAAATATATAATGTTCAACACTTCCGTCTAAAGGACTTAAAGGCAGTCTAGTTTCTTTGGTTGACACCTTATCTTCAATAATCTTTTGGGAAAATGTGTTCAGGGAAACACAAAGTATCATGCTGAGTAGAAATACTTTTTTCATTGCATATGGTTTGGGGAGGTAAAACTATTCTTTTTCTATTATCATCGACATTTAGTTTAAATGCAAACATTCATTATACCGAAAAATAGGGATACAAAAAACCCCTTCTATCACTAGAAAGGGTTTTGAAATATGAAAGTAATTATCGACTAGTTTTTAACAAACTTGCGCGTATGTGTTTTACCACCCGCTGTCATTTGAACCAAGTAAAAACCAGGTACAAGATCATTCACATCGATGGTATTATTTACCAATTCACCTGATGTAATGGTTTTACCAGCATAATCAGTAAGCACATAAGTAACATCTTCTTTGCTGGTACCTATACTGATGGTGTTTCCACTTACAGGGTTAGGATATACTTCGAAATTATCAGTTACACCTTCTGAAATTGTTGACACCGCATAAGAAGCTGTTCCATTTCCAACACAAAAATTGGTGGTTTCGCTTGAAGCAAATGAAGCTCCAGAAACTAAGGTTGTAGAACCGTCTTTAAGACTGTAAGCTCCATTACCATAAGAACAGCAAATACCGTCACCATAAGTATCTTTTATTGTGAAGTCGTAACATCCTGCTGGTAAGGCTACATCGATATTCAAAGTAGAACCATCGGCTTGAGTACCGTAAGTACCACCAGATGCAACTACACCAGAAGCATTGGTAATTTCCCAACTTGTTTCTTCAGGATAATTGTCGAACGTGATAGACAAACTAACAGTAATTGGACCTGCAGGAGCATCGGCCATCATAGCTACATCGTCTATAGCCATATCGCCTTGCCATGTTGTACCTGTAGTACCAACAAAACGAAGTTTAACGGGAGCACCTAAGTACGAATCCATATTAACCGTAGCTGATAACCATGCATTTCCTTGATTTCCACTAACAGACCAAATGCTTGTCCAAGAAACTCCATCGGTAGAAGCTTCTAAAACCATTCCGCCCATTGCGCTTGTTCCATACATGTGGTATTGGAATGATAACGTTGCCTCCGTTTCAGACGTTAAATCGAAACAAGGCGACTCAAGAACAGATGTTTTAGTGCTGTAATTAGGACTAGAAGATTCAACGTACATATAATATGAACCTTGACTAGCTGCACTAGGACCCGTATTGCTTGAAGGAGTAGAACCACTCAATCTTGCCCAATCGAAATCATCACCAGAAGCATTTGTCCATGCGCCTAAACCAGCTTCAAAACCTTCGTTGTAAGGAAGAGATACTGTAGATGCACATGCCATACCTGCACTTTGCATTGTAACATTAGCAGTATTGCTTGTAGCAGAAACATTTCCAGCTGCATCTTTTGCTTTTACAGTAAACGCATATGAAGCACCTGCTGTTAAGCCAGTAACATTAGCAGTTGTAACTGTTACAGTTCCTAACAACGCCGCTCCTTGATATACATCATAGCCTGTAACACCTACATTGTCTGTAGAAGCTGTCCAGTTTAGAGTTAAGGTAGTTTGAGTTACACTTGACGCCGCTAAATTTGTAGGTGCTGAAGGTGCTACTGCATCGCCTCCACCAATTACTACGGTATAATCTTCAACTTCACCATAATCGAATGAACCACATTCTGATGGTATTGTATTGTATCGCATTGCAACACGCATTCTAGTTGAACCCTCTACAGCAGAAGCAGGTACAGTAAATGAACCCGAAACAGGAGTAGTTTTACTTGCTGCAGCAGACAAAACTTGTTCGCCAGCATCGGCAAAATCGCCATCCTTGTTGTAATCAATCCATACACTATATGCTTCATTGTAAGTAGTACCTGTCCACGTTGGAGTAACGGTAATAGTAGCCGAAGCTCCTTTCGTTAAACTTGCAGACATGCTTGTATAATCGCCATATCCACCTGAAGAAGCTCCAGATGCATTGTTGATTTCAGCCAATTGTACCCTAGAAATAAATTCGTCAGAAGTTGAGTTTCCATTTGCAGCACAATAATTCAATTGTACTTCAGTAGTAGTAAAGTTAATAGTAGATGAGTAAGCAGAATTTACACCACCATCGCATTTACTTCTAACACGTGCTTCGTATGCCGTTTGAACAGTCAATCCACTTAAACTCATAGTTTCAGCACTTTCAGCAACGGTTGTCCATGTGCTAGCTCCTACTTCTCGGTACTGAACATCGTAGTTTGCAATGTTTACAGCATCCCATGATAAAGTTGCTGATGACGAGCTTACGTTAGACGCTGCTAATCCAGTTGGAACGTCTGCCGTACATACTGGAGGAGTTCCAGTAACTCCAGATACAACTAAGGCATAATCTTGACTTCCGCCTGATAAACTTCCTTTGTGTGTAATGGTTACCGTATAAGATCCAGACGAATTGGCTACCTCAATTTTTTCATAAGGATCCACATTATTGTCTGCTTTAGCGTTTGAATTAACACCCGTTAATTTGTAAGGAAAGTAAGTTGTACCCGCTTTAGTAACACGAATATCAAGGTCATTTACCAATACCGGAGTGGTTTGATTGGTTGTACCTGTATTTGCAGTTCCTGCTGGATCTGTCCAACTAATAGATGCTACCAAATCGTTAACACCGTCGGCATCTACGTTAATGGTATAGGTTTGACCAGGAGACAACGTTAATTCGTCAACGATTGAGCCATTTCCGTTACCAGAAATAACTTCTGCCGCCGCTCTAACATTCAAAAGTCCCCAACCATATATAGCATCTGGACCAGAAATACCAGCATCGTCAGCAGTATGCAAAGCCAGTGCTTTTAATGTAGAAGCACGCATAAAGCTAGCGTTAACATTATTGTAGTGCTGTTGTAGCAACAACAATGACCCTGTTACGTTTGGTGAAGCCATTGATGTACCTGTAATTGAATTGTAGGCATTATCAGCATTATCATAAGTAGAATACACGTTGGTACCATTACCGGTAATGTCTGGCTTGATTCTTAAATCATCGGTAGGACCTTCACTACTAGAACTATTGATTGTTACAGAGATGAATGTACCGTCAGAAGCTATGCTGGCATCTTGCCCATTGGCTACAACTATGTTGTTTTTAGATGTTGCATGACCCGATAACTTATCGTAAGATGATTGACCATTCAATGGTTGTAAATTCGAAAGGTTATCATCGCCATCGTTACCTGCAGCAACCACCATTAAATAATAAGGTGAATTGTACATTAGATTATCCCAATCGCGCGACTCAGCCATATAAGCACCGAAATACCAATCTGGAATTAAATCTGCTCTATACCCATAAGAATGGTTAGAAATCAACATACCATTAGCCGCTTGAGTAGTAGCTTCCGATAAATCGTTGTTCCATTCTGCGGTTTTAGCTTTTGCTTGTGGAGCCATGCCTTTAGCGGCAGCAACATATCCTGATGCTACAATGGTTCCTGTTACGTGTTGAGAGTGAAAACTGTTGCTATTAAGCGTTGTTTCGCCGTCAATAATAGAAACTCTATTGTTACCTCCTGCACCATCAAATTCTTGGTGAGTTGTACGAGTTGCACCACCATCCCAAACATAAGCTGTCATGTTCTGACCGTCGAGACCTAAACCTAAATTACCACCCGTATTTAGGTGGTTGGCTCTAGTTGATTTTGCAGCAGCAACATTGGAGATGGTATAATAAATTGGTTTTCCATCTACCGACACATCCATCAACTCATCTACAGTTCCATCGCTGTTTACTATCTGTACATCCCAACCACGTAAAGACGCTTCTTGTAAAGCTGCATTTTTACGAGTCTGAGCCTTGACAGCAAATTCCTGACTTAAGGTTTCGAGTTTGGTTAAATTGTATTTGCCTGCAATCGTTTGCCTCTGCAATGCCGTTTGAGCAAATGCAGTGGAAGCCGAAACAAGCAAAGCCAAAAGGATGGCTTGCCGCCTTCTAAAATTTGTTCTCATAATGTGATTTTGATTGTTTTTCAGTTGGCGATTTAACACTTTTTTAAACAGAAAGGAAATTTTATTCCATTAAAAAGACATAATCGAAATTTTAATCGGCGAATGGTATTATTTACTCTTTTTCAAACAATCAATTTCATTTTTCAGAAAACAAAAAGCTCCAAACTGCTCATAAACACTAGCTTTACACTATATGAAAAACTTCATCACATCATTTTCATTGCTTAAAGGAGGATTGTTTGTCTTATTGCTCTTAACCAGTTGTTCGGCAATTACAGATGGAATAAATATAGATTCATCAGACAAAATAGTATTAGGACGTGTACTTATTAAAGAAGGCAATTGCATGCCAGGTCCAAATTCGCCACCTTGTAAGAGTATGGGCAAAAAAGTAATTGTCCACTTTACAAAACCATCTAAAAACTATAATAAAAGCTATTTGATTTCAAAAATTGAAAGCGATACAAATGGTAATTTTTCAAGTAAATTATCTCCTGGAACTTACAGTGTTTTTATTGAATACAAAAACGAAATGCATTGCACTTACACAATTTGTGAACCAACTTGCATTTGTAGCCCTATTGAAATTTTTAATTCCAAAAACGAAGCGCTTACAATAACATTGGATTTAGCTACTTATTAACCCCTACTTGTGCCAATTTCTGAAGCATTTCCATGTTCTTCATCGTGCTTTTAGAAATTTCACTTTTTACGATCAATGCTATCATCAGCTTCTTAAAAATGGATTTTGCTTTGAAATAAACTTCCACCTCCACTTGACATTTATTTTCGGAAACTGGAGTAAGTACAAAGAACTGGTACATTTCATCGACCATTCCCGGACTTGTTGTTAGTTCACCGTATATCAATTGTTTAGGTTGACCTTCTTTAACAACCACAACAAAATCAAGGTGTTGACCATTGATTACACAAACATGCGGCGAATCTAATCGAGTTACTTCGTTTTCGTTGTAAATGAATTTATCGACCCCATTAACCCAATAATGTCGGTAAGAATAATTGGTAATGTATTCTAACAGCTCATTGGCCGAAACATCAAAAGTATACGTCTGATAAATGCTCGGCTTTTCATCAAATTTAACCGTTTTAGAAGATGGAAATGGACTTAAAATCAGGTTATTATTATCTATTTCAGAAAAAATATAATCGATGACTTTTCCATCGTAACTATCGCTTCCTTTTGAGAATTGATACAATTTGCTGCAATAATTATCCAACATTTTGAGCTCATCAGACAATGGTTTACTTATCAAAACATAATTGTTGCTATCAACTGAGTTTTTCATCAATCGGTGCACCTCAATTACCATGGTGCCAAACGGCTTTCTTTTGCCCTGTACATTTATGAATTGCAATTCGCCCGAATGAGCAACAATTTTAAGTTCCAAATTAGGAGCTGTAGAACAGGCATTGCAAGGGCAGATTCTGTTTTTTTCCAATAATTTCAAATGGCTGTTGAAGGCAGAAAACATGGTTTCAACCTGTGCCAATATTTTCTCTTGCGATGGGATTTCTTCTTTATAAAAAAACAGAGCATCGCCCTCTACCTCTGCCAATTCCATATCAAGCGTATTGGCATTGGCTAAAATATCGAGTAACTCAGCAATAACATACTGACTGTGTGCCACTTCTGTATTTTGAACAAAATGTGTAAAACCCGATATGTCTGGTAAAAAAAGTAGAGATTGTTTCATAACTCCCTCCTAAAGTAGGATTGTTATAATACAATTATACCCCTACATTGAGAGTTTTTTGTTCAATCCTGCTAAATATATTTTCATCACTTTCAAGTCTTTCTCTTTTAGACCGTTAGGATTGATTTTAATCAATTTGTTTGGCGAATGAATCAACCACTTTTCTTTATCGTTGGTGATTTTGGTAATGTCTTTGATCATTATCACCTTCGGAAAAGGTTTGCCAATAGATATACTATCGCCTGTAACAACTACATGTTGGAAAATTAACTGGCTTAAAAATATTAGAAAAACTCCTCCTGCAGCAGCGAAACCTAGCCAGGCCAAGTTATTGATTGCACTTCCACCGTAAACACTAGCCATAGCAGATGCAAATAACCAAAAAGCAGCTGCTCCAGAAATTTTTAAATGGAAACCATAATATCTGAACTTCATTTGATAGGGATTAAATGAACTCTCTATGGTAAGCTAAGGAGGAATAGAAAATTCGATACAAATCTAATAATCAATCAACATGAAATTTGATTTTTCGAAAGGTGAACCAAATTAGTAGACGAAAATCTAGTAAAAAACACAATCCAACAAAATAATATTTTACACAAAATCAATTCCCATACAATTGTTGGTACTTAGGGTATTTTATAGAATACGAGTAAGTGATTTTTTTGCTTTCTCCAGGTTTTAATTTCAATTTCCAAAGCAGTTTACCTGTCTTTTCATCTACTTCGGCCCCGTTAGTTTCTAACAATTCAATTTCTATGGAGCTTTTTTCTGAAATAGGATATTGATCTTCAATCCACACATTAACAAGATTCGCTCGGTTGTTTTTTACTTCAATATCCCACACCAAATCTTCCTTGAAATTACTGCCTAAAATGCGTTGATCGTTCAATTCTTTATTGACTTTGCGTTCCACCATAATGCCTTTCTCACGGCTAAGTGAAACACTCAAGGTATCAGACAATTCCTCGCTATCGATAAAAGTCGTCCCAGTATACGTGCCTTTAAAATACACATTCGCAACTCCACTTAGTAAGTTCAATGCATTCCAATCGTAAACCTGCGCACTCAAAAATACATCGTCTTGTAGTTTAGGAACCGATTGGTAGATGTAGCCTACTTTAAGTTTTTCTTCTTTAATCTTAATGGTGTTGTCTTCGCCATTGCTTAAAATGGTGTAAGGAATATCGATGCTGTATTGTGGACTCTCAATCGATCGTTTTACTTCTTTGTCGCCTATAGCCGAAAGTAGACTGGTAGCCACATCTTGAATGGCCGATTTTGGTAAGTTTTCACTCCCTCTCACTTTAACCCCATCGATATAAACAAAATCGCCACGAGTTCTTGCTCCTCTAATGGAAACACCTGACGTGGTATTAGCAATATTGCGCGATGAACGACCAGGAATGGTCATAGAAGATCCTGAAGAGGTATTGTCTTTGTCAATTATTGGTACGGAATACTTTACTATTTCTACAGCGTCTAAATCCACACCGCTTATTAATTCAAAATCTACAAATGTGATTTGGTGAGGTTTTACACGCACACTGCTCATTGTTTTAGAATTGTACCCTACGAAATTAACCTCTAAGTCATAATACCCTGCTTTTAATGGTTTGATGTTATATCGGCCGTCAAAATCGGTCGTAGCACCGCCAATGTTTTCGCCATCTTGAGACAAAACAATATTAACAAAAGGGAGTACTTCTCCATTTGAAGCATCTAACACAACTCCTTTGATAGAACCAATACCAGATTCTGATGCATTTTGCATTGGTTTGTATTGTGTTTCGTGATTTTTTCTGTCCACATGCCAAGGCTCTAATTCTGGTTTGTCGTTTGAAAGAGCTGGATTTTTCGATGATAGAGTCAAATTGGTTTTAGTCCAATCTTCACCAGTTGTTTGAAATACTTTGGCATTGTAAACCAATTCGGTTGGTTGATCTACATCCTGAACTCTAAAATCGTAATATGGCTGCCATCCGGCTGTTGGCACATAGTAACCGACTTTAATTTTCTCTCTGGCACTGCTAAAGCTTTCTACAGCAACCAATATTTGACTGTAAATTTGAGAGCTCTTCATTGTTAGCCGCCCTATTTCTGTATACTTTTTCTGAATTCCAGCATTGATCTCATCAGCTTGTACTTTCAATCGAATTCTTTTTTCGCCAATCTCTTTCATCTTACTTCGGTAAAAATCACCCGCCGCTTTTAATTGCTCTACTGTGATGCCTTTTACTTTACTGCTCATATCGCTATTTTCAAGCAACACTTTTTCTTCAATCGAAAGCGATCTTATCTCATTTTTGATGATATCTACTTTCAGTAAATCAGCGTCAATACTAGCTTCTATTGCCTTTTCCTGAGCACTTTTATTGTTTCCTATAGGATAGGATAAACGGTGCTGAACAGACAAAATCTTCAATCGACCTTGTGGTGTAGCTTGTATACTTTGCGGATCTATTTCTTGAGGCAAAGAATCCAGCAAAATGATATGCTTCCCTGCTTTAACAAAATGGCTGACACCTCTTTCTACCTCAGCTCCATTAAAAAACACAGTAACATGCTGCACTTTGCTTTTCAGACGAAGAGTGTCTATTTGAGCACTGCTAAAAAATGGGCTTATTAAAGCCAAAAATAAAAGGAGGTTTTTCATAATAAAGGGATTAAAATTTGGTAAATAAATTATCTATCAACAATTGTTTTTAGTCTTCTGTAGATTCCATTCCGTTCAAAAGATCCTCACATATTTGACGGTATTCTTTCAAAAGGTTTTGCGAAGTATAGGACAGAAATTGAATGGTACCGCTAGCGGATGAGTAATAATATCCGAAATAAGAAAACTTAATGCCTTGGATGGTTCCATCCATTTGCAAAAACAACATTTTTTTACCGTTTACCATGCGGTAATCTTGCTCAACAATCACTAAATCGGGCGCATTCAACTTTGCGTTTTCATAAGCAATACTTTTTAGTGATACCAATGGAATTTCAACCTTTTCGCAAATGATCATAGCATACAAATCTTGACCTTTAAGTTGCAATTCGTACTCGGCAGCTGGATTGTTTTTTGCTTTTCCAAACGACCATAATTTCGGATTGAACCAAAAATTCATGCTCACAATGTCGCTTTTCAACTTAAACGATGACGACTTAGGTCTGATAAATTCCTCCTCGTTCAACGTAATCATCAAGGGTTGATTATCGTCGTTCACATATTTCCAAGTACCATCGTCATACAAAACAACTTCATCGCCTTTATCTGTAATAGCACTGGTTTGAGCTACCGAAACAAAACTCAATAATACAGCGATGAAAAGTAAATATCTAGTCATAAATAGAAGAATTCAGCACGTGAAAATACAATAAACTTCCACTTTATTTCATTCTAAATTTCAACTCTTTTTAAACACTGCTTTTAATGTATCCATGTTCAAAGGAAATTCGAGTACTACATGCAGGAAACTCAAAAAGAACAATGCCAAAAATCCCTTAGAGAAATCGTACCAGTAAATCAAAAGACTCCCTACCCATATACAGCCAATCAGCAACATCGATTTAGTATTCAGCGTTTTCCTCCACCCAATTATTGATGTTTTGGAAAACCAATTGAGATAATGGTACAAATAGGCAAAAGCAATGAACACCTGAATTTTCCTTCCTAAGATGGTTTCGTACACAAAATCACTCGAAACAGGCAGCGACCCTAATTTAGCTAATGCAAAATGCAATTGGGTAAATTGACTCTCGTTTAAAATCGAAATATCGGAAGGATTTGGAGAAGAAAAACCCCATGGCAAAGGCACTAGTCCAATAAAAAAAGGAACACACAATATAAAACCAAGATTCAACTTACCATATGAACTTTTGTTCTTCTTAAAACCGTACAACATGAACAAAAAAGTAAACACATAAACATGCAATAAAGTAGGAACAAACAATCCGAAAAACGTCAAAGAGCTAGGCAACAACCATTTTAAGGTCAATCCAAAAATAAGAGAAACAATAACATTCATATATAAAGGCACCTTATCACTCAACAGTTTGACCAACACTACAACACAGAAAGAAGTGAATAACAAAGTATTGGCCCAAACAATGGAAGAATAAAAGACTTGATATATAAAATCAGGCAGCCAAGACTTTGTGATTTTAGCAAAGGAAAAAAGAGATATTACAATCGTAAAAACGAGTAAAACAGGAACTAAAAACGATTTTTTAGAAATAAAAAAATGCTTTGTTTTTAGCCAATGTATTTCAGTGAGATAATGCAGTGGTCCAAGTACAGCGTACGAAAGCAAAAAGAGCTTAAAGGGCATGACATAAGCCAAAAGCAATGCTATAAAAATGAGCCCCGTATTAACTTTATCGATGGTAGTATTCTGCATCAATTAACGCTTGGAAGGATGAATGTTGATCATGTCTTTGCACAAAGCTTCAAAAGCAGCAACATCCAGTGGTTTTTCAACTACAACATTCGATGCTGGATATTTCATTAACATTTTTTTAGGGCGAATTGGTCGAGGCACAAAACCACCTCCGCAATTAGGACAGACATTCTTAAAAACATCTTCTGCACACGATTGGCAATAGGTACATTCAAAACTGCAGATTCGAGCATCGTTGCTATCAGGAGCTAATTTGGTTTTGCAATTTTCGCAAGTTGGTCGAATCTCAAGCATACGACAAGATAAGCAAAGCTTTTTCTTATTTTAAATCCACTTCAACTATTACGTAGGACCGTTCGTTGATTCCGAAGAATTGTTCTTCTGTGTATTGCACATCCAATAAGTTGATGCGGTAATTGCCGTAATCTGTATAAGAATATATGCTATCCGCTTCTAAAGTGGGCTTATGACCTAATCCCAAACATTGAGTTGCTCCAGAAAAATTCAATCCAACTTTCACCAAACCTTCCCACACGCAGGTGTTTTTTGGTGGGCAACGAGATTCTTCTTTGAACTCGGAAAAGCGCAAGTACAACGTGGTATCGGGCAAACGGAAAACGACCCTATTTCTATAAAATATCTTCACCTTCTGATTGAGGGAATAGGTATTTTTAGCTTTAGTACACGCCGATAAAATAGTAGTTCCTAAAACCAAAAAAAAGAAATAACGGACAAGGTAACGAGAATGACTCGTAGTCTTATAAACTGATAATAAACGTATTAACCTGTCCTGTAACAAAGCCTAAAATTGATGCTCAATAATGCTTTGAAAATACTACAAAGTAGTGAGTATTATCGCCCGTTTTGAAAAGAATTTGATGGTCTAATGAACATTTTCTTCAATTGTACGAAACGTTAGGTTGATTCTTGGACTTGATATTTTAGAGGTAGGTGGTAAACGATGCAACCAATGATCTTGGGTATTGCCTTTCATTACCAACAAACTACCTTGTTCCAAGGTTAATGACTTTGTTTCTTTGCTTTGTTTGTGTTTGAATGCAAATTTTCGCTCAGCTCCAAAACTCAAGGAAGCAATAGCACCGTGTTTTTTCAAATCCTTCTCGGCATCGCTATGCCAAGCCATACCTTCTTTACCGGTATGGTATAAATTCAGCAAACAAGCGTTGTAAGTTTCATTAGTTATAGATTCTACTTTGGCTTTCAGTTTCAATAAAACATCGTTCCAAACAAGCGCTATCTTCTTGGTATTGGAATACTCATATTCAAATTCTTTCTCAGCATACCAGGCCACTTTTCTGGCTGTCACTATTCTTTTTCCAAACAATACTGCTACATCGTTTTTCCAAGCAATGTTCTCCAATAAATGTGAGTAAATCTCTTGTGACTCTTTGGTTGTATATACACTTCCATAATAGCGTACATCACCATCGTAAGGCAATAAATTGGTTTCCGATAAATTTTCAGAAAACAAACTCATTTTTTAATAATTCTCGAAATTCAATTCTTCAGAAAGTAAGGCTTTTTTCATATCCAAGCCCCACATATAGCCCCCTAAACCGCCTGTATTCTGAATGACTCTATGGCAAGGAATGATAAATGCTAATGGATTTGCACCTACGGCTGTACCGATAGCTCGACTTAATTTACCGTCCCCCATCTCAGTTGCCAAAGTAGAATAAGCTACAATAGTTCCTTTAGGAATGGTACTGAGTCTTTGCCAAACCGCACATTGAAAATCGGTACCATACAGAGCTAAAGATATCGGAGATGCGTTATCCACTCCTTCTAGTCGATTGAAAGACAAACGGTGATCATCGTTATCATCAACCCGCTGAAATGTTGCCAATGGAAACCGTGATTTTAAGTCATCAAGAGCTTTTAACTCGGATGTATCGAGTCCTAAAAAACACAAACCATCGCTTGTACTAGCAGCCAAAGCAACACCATATTTAGTGTTCATTTCGCTATAGGTAATTTCATGTTTGGCATTCTTTGAATTTTGAAAACATACAATTTCATCTTGAACATCTTCTTTTGCCAATGATTTTGGAACAATATCAAAAAGGTTGGCAGTTTTCGGCAATAAAAATTGCTTCAGCGCCTTTGGGTTTTTATTCAATAGTTTTTCAAGATGTCCCATATTTGAAATTACTTAATTTCAATTCGGATGCCATCCAAAGTTACAACATCACCCGATCGTAATTTGCGTCTTTTTCTTGATTCATCTTCATCGTTAACCTTTACCATACCTTCGCTTACAAGCATTTTGGCATCACCACCACTTTGTGCTATTTGCTTTAATTTAAGGAGGCTGATTAAGTCAATATATTCGTCGCCTTCGCGCAGTTGAAACGTATCTTTTTCTGTCATAATAATGGTTATTGTAGATCACAGCAATTGGGCTACAATCTTAATTTCGAAAAATACAAGTTTAGACGATGAATACCTATTAGAATTGAATGCTCAACCAAACAAAGTGAAAATTCTATCCATTCTTTTTTCCTGCAACAATCTCATCGACAATTTCAGGATTGAGTAGAGTAGAAATGTCGCCTATGCTGTCCATCTCGTTACACGCTATTTTCCTCAAAATTCTCCGCATTATTTTTCCCGATCTGGTTTTTGGTAAACCTTTAGTAAACTGAATTTTATCCAACTTAGCTATGCTCCCTATTCTTTCGGCTATGTAGTGGTTGATTTCTACAGCCAATTCAGCTTCGTCTTTGCCTGCACCAGTATCGTTTAAAGTTACATACCCATACAAGGCATTGCCTTTGATATCGTGCGGAAACCCAACAATCGCAGACTCTGCTACCATAGGATGTTCGTTGATAGCTTCTTCAATTGGAGCTGTACCAAAATTGTGTCCAGATACAATGATTACATCGTCTACCCTTCCGGTAATTCTATAATAACCAGCTTCGTCGCGCAATGCCCCGTCTCCGGTAAAATACATATTATCAAAAGCCGAAAAATACGTGTCTTTAAAACGTTTATGGTCTCCCCAAATACTACGCGCTATGGATGGCCAAGGAAATTTGAAACACAAACTACCTTCCACTTGATTGCCATGCAATTCAACTCCATTAGCATCGAGCAAAGCGGGCTGAATACCTATAAAGGGTAAGGTTGCAAAACTTGGTTTTGTAGGAGTAACATACGCAATAGGCGTAAGCATAATTCCTCCATTTTCGGTTTGAAAGTAGGTATCTACCACAGGGCATTTATTTCTGCCTACATGCTCGCTATACCAATCCCAAGCTTCTTCGTTGATAGGTTCACCAACCGTACCAATAACTTTTAAACTTGACAAATCGTGGTTTACGATGAACTCTGGGTCTTGCTTAGCCAAACTACGAATGGCCGTAGGTGCGGTATAAAACTGTGTAATTTTGTGTTTATCAATTACATCCCAAAATCGGCTGTAATTTGGGTAACTCGGAATGCCTTCAAACATAACAGAAGTAGCTCCATTGGCTAAAGGACCATATACGATATAACTATGCCCTGTAATCCAACCTATATCGGCAGTGCACCAATACACATCGTTTTCGGTATATTGAAATACATTTTTAAATGTATAAGCTGTATACACCATATAGCCTGCAGTAGTATGGAGCATTCCTTTTGGTTTACCCGTAGATCCTGATGTATACAGAATAAACAAAGGATCTTCAGCATCCATTATTTCTGCTACACATACATCCGAGGCTTTTTCTAAGAGCGGTTCTATCCATTGATCTCGACCTTCAACCAAGTCTATTTTAGATCCCAATCGATCAACAAGCAATACCTTATTCAATCCTGGACATTCTTTAGCCGCTTCGTCTACAATGCCTTTCAAATCGATGGTTTTTGCACCGCGATATGAACCATCCGACGTTATGATTAGTTTGCAATCGCAATCGTTTATGCGTGAGCTAAGTGCTTTTGAAGAAAATCCTGCAAATACAACTGTATGCACCGCTCCTATCCTAGCACATGCCAACATGGCTACCGACAACTCCGGTATCATGGGCAAGTACAAGCACACTCTATCTCCTTTAGAAATTCCTTGAGATTTCAGCACATTGGCCATTCTATTGACCCGTTTAGCCAAATCGCTATACGTAATGTGTTCCGCTTTTTCTTCAGGATTATTCGGTTCAAAAATAAGTGCGGTTTTATCTGCTTGAGTAAGCAAGTGCCTGTCCAAACAATTTTCTGTGATGTTAAGTTTGGCTCCTTCGAACCACTTAATTTCAGGAACTCTAAAATCGAAATCTAAAACGTTATCCCACTTTTTACGCCATACGAAATGCTCTTCTGCAATTTCTCCCCAAAACAATTCGGGTGTTAGAACAGATTTTTGATGTGTAGAAAAGTACTCAGGTAAACTTTTTAGATGGTATTGGCTCATAGTGTAAATTTTAGGAAATCGACAGCACTAAAGCGCTGACAATACAAGCCTAAAATATACAGTTTGTTCCGAATTTGGAATCTAAAATTCACGTAATACAACGATGACTTTTAGCATTATTTCAATCCTAATAATTCCCACTCAATAAACTTCCACCAATATTGGATTTGGCTTCAATGCCAATTTTCTTCATCATTTCGTAGGTAGTACACACCGCTGCCGATGTTACAGGAATACCGGTTTTTTTTTCCAACTTATCGATGGCTTCTAAAGATGGCATTTGCACGCAAGCCGATGCAACTATAACATCCACACCTGTTAGATCTAAACGTTTATATATTTCCAATAAATTCATTGGATCTTGCGCTGCAACTTCCAAGTTATCGGGAATTTCTAAAGCAATAGAATCTACCACTTCAAAACCTTGATGCTCCAAATAATCGACTACCATGTCGGTTAACGGTCGCATGTAAGGTGTTATGATGGATATCTTCTTGGCGCCCATTACTTTTAGTCCATTCACCAAAGCACCCGCACTGGTAACTATTGGTGTTGGAAAATCGTTAGCAGCCGTTTGTTGGTGCAAATTGACTTCAGATACGCAGTGGTAACCACGTCCCATGCTCATGATGGCTACCAAACAAGCATAACCCATCACATCTACCTGAGCGTCAGATAGTTCTAAAGCACACTTCAAGCTTTCAGCATCCATGGCCGCCAACTCTTCTTTGGTTACCTTTTTCATGCGCATACGACTGCTATGAAATGTAAATCGCTCAGGCAATATGCTTTCTCTGCCTCTAAATATTGCTGGTATTTCAGTTTCCATCGTTACGTTAGACGACGGTACTATTTGCCCAATTCTAAATTTATTTTTCGCCATTGTTTCCGACTTAAATTTCTCTAACGGTATTTACCAAAGTGCCTATTCCTTCCACAGTGGCTTCAATGACATCACCATCTTTCATCCACTCTTGAGGCGATCTTCCTGCACCTACTCCAGCTGGTGTACCTGTCGCGATAATGTCACCAGCTTCTAATGTAAAAACAGTACTCAAATCTTCGATCAAATCGTTGATATTGAACAACATAAATTGCGTATTTCCATTTTGCTTTTCAACACCATTTAATTTCAATGAAAGATTGACATTGTGCGGATTTGGAATCTCATCTTTTGTAACCAAAATAGGTCCCATTGGTGCAAAAGTATCTTGCCCCTTAGACACTATCCATTGTCCAGAACGTCGGCAATCTCTTGCAGAAATATCGTTGATAACAGTGTAACCAAACACATAATCTAATGCCTTGCTTTTTTCAACGTACTTCCCTCTTTTGCCCATTACAACAGCCAATTCCACTTCCCAATCCAATTGGTTGGTGAGCTTACGGTTGAGCAATACATCCTCATTGATAGCGCAAACGGCGGTTGGAGGTTTTGAAAAAATGACTGGTTTTTGCGGCAAATCTTTTGAGGTATCCAAAGTACGAGCACTTTCCGCCACATGTTCTGTATAATTTAAACCAATACCAATGATGTTTTTACGCGGTTTTGGAATCGGAGCCATCAAAGTCAAGCTGCTCAAATCCATAGTAGCGTTAGCCAATGTGCTTTTATCGGCTTTTTGGTAAGCAGTTACAATTTGAGGAATGATTTCTTCGCCCATATCAATAAGCGACAACATACACGACGGCAATTTCATGCCTACCACTTTTCCAAAGGCTTCCATATCGATCACCTTATCGTTGTCAATAAAGCCTAAGCGGCCACCATTTTCTGTTTTATAAGTCAGTAATTTCATTCGTTAGATTATAGTTTTTAGTTATTCGTTTACAGTAAAAAGGCCGGAGATGAATTTCATTTCCCTGCTGCGACCAGGTACTATTTAATGTTTTTTGTTTTGTTCGTTTTGCCTATTGTCCCAAAATGAAACTATTTCAATTTGATCGATTCGGTTTTGGTAAAAAATGAGGTAATCATTGAAAACCAACACTCTCGTTTTATAATCTGAAGTTGGTCGTCCTAAGAATGGCTGAATCGACAAGGTTTTCAAGTAACTTTTCAGTTCACTCAATAATTTTGAACTATAAATATTAGATCCATTTCGTACGTTATAAAACTCCAATGTGTCTTTCAATTCCTTCAGTGCAGAAGGCGACCAAATTATTTTATGTTCAGCCATTGTTCCAAATCAGCGAATGCATCTTCATTATTAACACCTTCCCCTCGATCAAGTTCCTTTTCTCCTTTCGCTATATAATTGGATTGCGTTTCCGATAATTGAAATATATTTTGGTCCTGAGCAGAAAACAAACGATCAAGTCGCTCAAGAAACTTAAGATTTGAAGTCGTTTGAATTTTCTTAATGATATCTTGTTTTATGTCTTCTATCGCTCGTGCCATGTTATAATTCTGTCTATTCAAATATACTTATTACCACCTATTCGTTTTTATTTCTGAAAACCACCGTTTACTTCTAATGTCCGTTCTTGGTACAAACCTAGTTTTTCTATCGTCGGTAAATCGTGGAAAGAAAATAAACAGGCGTCTTCAGTTTCAGAAGCATTAACATGCTCGTGCATTGCCCAAGAAGGCACGCAAAATATATCGCGTTCTTTCCAATCGAATCGTTTGCCATCGATGATGCTATAACCGCTTCCTTTGGCGCATTGGTACACAAACGAGCCCGTATGCTGATGTGCTTTGCCTTTAAAACCTGGTTTTAAAAGTTGAATGCTCGCTCCCATTGTTTGCATTACGTGCCCACCCGTCAAAGGATTGCTGTAATGCATATGAATGCTGTCAAAAGGCGAACCTTCCTCAATTTCTGCCATTTTCTGTAAGGCAGGGTAAACATCTTTCCAAGCGTATTTTAATATCGGACTGAAAGGTTCTTTCCATTCTTTATTGGAAGGCTTTAATCCTGCCGAACTACCAAACATGGTTGGCAAATAATTGGTTGGTGATTGTACTTTTTGCTTGCCATCCAAAACGGCATAATCGTTGGCCTCTAAAGCATTGACCAAAGGAATATCCAAGCCATCTTGCCAAATACAGGTTTTGCCACCTTCTTCTACTCCGTGTTCGTGCCATGTGGAGTTGGGAGTTATGACAAAATCGTTGACGTCAAATTTGATTTTGTTGCCATCTACAACTGTGTAACCTCCTTCGCCTTCCATAATAAAACGGAGCGCTGAAGCCTTGTGTTTGTGAGCAGATGTACTTTCTCCTGGGCGGGTAACTTGCAGTCCGGTATACAACCAACCCACTGCTGCACTAACATCGCGACGATTGTCGTTCACAAGATAAACCACTCGTCTACCGGCTTCTTCAGGCGAAACCAATTCCGATGATTTTAGTACCAATTCTCTAAAATCGTCGTATTTCCAAAGCATAGGAATGGAAGTTGTTCTTGGCTCCCATGGCTCAATATCATTGGCCACTGTCCAAAGTGCACCACCACCTAACTTGGATAATTCTTCATAATAAGCTTCTAATTCGGGTGTATTTTTTACCCGTGCTCTACCAATTTGGTCGTCGCTGTATTTGTTATCCATATAAGTATGTATTATTCATATAAATCATTTCAAGCCATTCCCCTCCTGTTTTAGGAGGGGTGCCTGCAAGGCGGGGTGTTTTTTTACTTTATTTCATTTTGCTTTCCAAAGAAACTTTTCACTTCTTCCAATAACCCTTCAAGATTATTCCAAATTACTTTGTTTTCAAATCGCAGTACTCTAATTCCATAATATTCCAGAAACAAATCTCTTTCTCTGTCGTATTCTGATTGAGAAATTTGACAATGTCCTTGTCCATCCAATTCTATTGCTAAACACTCACTCGGGAAATAAAAATCTAATATGTAATAATCTACGCTATGTTGTCTTCTGAATTTTCTACCTTCTAATTGTTTGCCTTTTAGAAATGTCCACAGTTTGGCTTCTGCTGGAGTTAGATTGTTGCGTAACTCTTTTCTAAAGGTTTTAAGATGTGATAGATTGTTCCTTTGTTTTTTCATGGTTTGTTAGCTTAACCACCCCGACCTAAAGGCCACCCCTCCTTTTTCAAGGAGGGGAGTTTGTTTCGCTCAAATAGTTCATCAATATTTTTGTAATAATTTTTCTTTTTATTATTTCATTTTCAATTCGGTATTTCAAACAATTCCCACTCTGTTCCTGCAAGGCGGGGTGTTTTTTTTACCCAATCTCTATTCCTCCATGGAATTATCCACAAAGGTTATTTTTTTGGTCGGTGCTATATTCACTCGTAAATCGAAAATATCAAAACGATTGTAATGCCCCAAAATGTCGTGCATTTGCTTTGGTTGTATGCATTTCGACAAATCGATATCTGCATAGATAATTCCTTCATCATCAATCAAAGGCTCATCACCCGTAACCGCTCCGTTGGGTCCTATAAAACCTGAAAACGCAGAGTTTTCTCTGGTCAGCATTTCTTCAATGTTAGGCACATCGGGCTTTAAAGCTTCCATCATTTCTTTTGAGATGGTAGAACACGATACGATGGTAAACAATTTCCCTTCGAAAGAATGCGCAGCAGCTCGAATTTTAATGGCTTCGGCCATGTTATAATCCTTAGGCGCTACCGGCAATGAAATGTAGTTGGCAATGTGGATGAGTTCGCCCTGAGCCAGCAAAGTAAAACGAGCCAATGTATTGGTGTTTTCTCCACAGGCTAAAGTACCAATAGGACCTACTTTGGTAGGATATACTTTTAACGATGAACCATCACCGCTTGTCCAAGTCAGTTTTTCGGCCCAGGTAGGCACCAACTTTCTGTGTTTGCCAATTACTTCGCCGGTTTCGCTGATGATGAGGTTGGTATTGTATATCTCACCAAAACTATCGCCACGTTCGTTGATGCCGATAACCACTTGCATGCTATACTCTTTGGCGGCTTCGTACAAACGCAACATATCAGTACATTCAGTCGTTACCGAGTTTTTGTACAACACTTCGTACCACTTACTACCTTCAACGGGTGTCATTACCCAATTCCAATACGGATAACCAGCAACAAACACTTCAGGAAAAGCAATAAGGCTAGCTCCATTCTCATGAGCAGTTTTTATAAAACCTATGGCTTTGTCTATGGTAGCTGCCACATCCATAAAAACAGGACTGGTCTGAACGGTAGCTGCTTTAAATTTTTGAAATTCCATATTAATTATCTGTTTTTTCAGCCACAAAAGGCTTGATTTTTGACACTATTTCATCTGAAAAAGCTTCAGATTTTACGGTTTGTCTATCGGGAGATATGCTAACATTAACCAATGTAACTGTTCCCTCTAAACAGGTTTTCCCCAATTCATTTTCAAATTTGAATCCGCAATTCATTGAAGACGACCCTAGTTTATTTACCCACAATTTCTTTTGCAGTATTTCTCCTAGCCTAGCTGGTTGTTTAAAACTTACTTTAAGATCGACAGTAGGTATGCCGTTGGTTTCGTGCATGCTTTCAAACGGTCGCTTGAGTTCTTCGGCAAACCAATCTTCTACCAATCCATTGAGCATCTCGAAAAAACGTGGGTAAAAGACAATACCGGCATAATCGATGTGCTGAAATCGGACTTTTTCTGAGCGTATAAATTCCATATTAATCTTCCAATAATTTTTCTTTTAATCTAAAGCGTTGCACTTTACCTGTTTGGGTTTTTGGCAATGCATCTACAAAACATATTTTGCGAGGATACTTGTACGGTGCAGCATTGTTTTTAAACCAATCTTGAATTTCCTTTGCCAAATCGTTGCTCGCTTTTACTTTGTCTTTTAAAACAATAGCGGCACAAACCAACATACCACGCTCAGAATCTGGAATACCCGTTACGGCACATTCCAAAACATTATCGTGGCTGAGCAAAACATTCTCCACTTCTATGGCGGCAATGTTGTATCCAGAAGAAATGATCATGTCATCGCCACGAGCAACATACCAAAAGTAGCCGTCTTCATCTCGCTTGAAAAGATCGCCTGTTATGTTCCAACCGTTTTGAACATAGTCGCTTTGTTTATCGGGCCTGTTCAAATATTTGCAGCCCGTAATGCCTTTTACTGCCAGTTTGCCAATGGTGTTTGGTTCTACCTCATCGCCTGCATCGTTTACAACTTTGGCTTCGTAACCAGGCATGGCTAAGCCCGTAGCGCCTGGCTTCATGTTATCTTCATTTGAGGAAATAAAAATGTGCAACATTTCTGTAGCCCCTATGCCATCGATAATTTTTAAACCTGTACTCTTGTACCATTCTTCCCAAATTTGAACCGATAAGGTTTCTCCTGCAGAAATGCACTTTCTCAAGCTAGAAATATCGTAATCGGCAATTTTTGTTTGAATAACCCGCCAAGCTGTAGGTGCAGTAAAACAAATACTGACTTTGAATTCTTGTATAGCTGCTAGAATATTATCCGGACTAGGTTTTTCTAACATAAAACTAGACGCTCCATAATACATGGGAAACAATACCAAGCCACCCAATCCAAAAGTAAAACCAATGGGAGGGCTTCCAATGAAAACATCTTCGGTTTTAGGTTGCAGCGAATATCTTGGAAATGCTTCGCAAATATTGAGAATATCCGAATGATAATGCGCTGTCATTTTCGGCAAACCTGTTGTCCCCGAAGTAAATCCAATTAGGGCAACTGTATTGGGTTTAGACTTATAGTTATCAAAATTTGAATCGTATTTTTCTATGGCCTCTTCAAGCGAAAAACATTCTTTTTCTAATCCATCAAAAAACGAAAGGTGCTTCAAAAACTTAGTGTCTGTTGCCTCTAATTCTTCGCGCAATCGGTTATCGCACAAAGCATGGCTTATTTCTGCACAGTTTATGATGGTATTCAACTCTTTTGTTCTTAGCAGCGGCATGGTCGTAACAACTACCCCTCCTGCTTTGATAACGCCATACCAACAAGCTACCACCATGGGATTGTTCGCCGAACGAAGCAAAACCCTATTGCCTGGCACTAAATGCAAATCGTGCACCAAATGATGCGCTATTTTATTGGCGATAACGTGTAATTTTTGATAGGTCCACACGGCATTATCAGATCGTAGGCAAATGCTATCACCCTTACCATTTTCTATATGACTATCGAGCAAACGGTGTGCGCAATTGAGGTATTCACCAAATTGAGGAAATCCGTAAGGGTACAAATATTCCGGTTGATCTTCGATTTTAGGAAGATGTTTATGAGCGAAATTATCGGGATAATGTTGAAATTGGTCTGGGGTCATTTCGCTTATTTTTTGGTTTGATGACTTTCTGGTTTCAAAGCTTTTTTCATGCCTTCGACCATTCTGCGCTCCGATTTCTTAAAGGGATACAAGTGGCTTTTGCCTGCTGTATACGGTGGCGGTACATCTGCATCAATTTGTTCGTATGCCATGGCATTTCTCACAAAATAAGGATCGAGCAATAAAGGACGCCCTAATGCCACTAAGTCGGCTTTGTTGTTGAGTAAAATGGTATTGATTTGATCTATGTCTTGAATGTACCCACACGTTATTGTAGGAACATCGGCTTTGTTCTTAATGATGTCGGAAAACGGCGTTTGCCACATTCTCCCCATTTTAGGTTTTTGATAACTCACCGTATTGCCAGTAGAAACATGGATGATATCGGCCCCTGCTTTTGAGAAAGCTTCAGATATGATGATGCTCTCTGCTTCGGTCGTTCCGCCTTCTGCCCAATCGCAAGCGGATATTCTTACCGACATTGGTTTATCTTTAGGCCACGCTTTTCTCATGGCTTCAAAAACTGCCAACGGGTATTTTAGTCGTGCATGAATATCGCCTCCAAATTCGTCAGAACGATGATTGGTTAAAGGCGAAATGAAACTTCCTAATAAAAAACCGTGATGGGCTTGTAATTCTATCATATCAAAACCAGCGGCATCGGCATATTGTACTGCGCGAACAAAAGCTGTTTTTATAGAATCCATATAAGACACATCCATAGATTTCGGGACATCGCCATCGGGTTTGAATGGAATGGCCGAAGCTGCTAATAGTTGGTGCTTTACTTCAGGCGTTTTTGCTTCCCATGGAATTTTACCGCCGCCTTTCGGACCTGAATGACCCAACTGCACGGCTATTTTACTTGTGGAATTTTGATGAATAAAATCAGTAACTGCTTTCCAAGCTTTGCTTTGCTCTTCGTTGAACAAACCCGCGCATCCATTAGTAATTCTACCTTCTGATGATACAGCAGTCATTTCTGCTATAATGAGTCCGACACCACCTAAAGCACGAGTTCCATAATGAACTTTATGCCAATCGTTTACCACTCCTTCCTTCGCTTTGTATTGCCCCATAGGAGCCATTACAATTCTATTTTCAATAGGCATACTTCCTATTGTATAAGAAGCAAAAGCAGCTGGTAAGTTTTTATTGTTGGTATGGTGCAAAGCATTGTATTCCTCCAAAACTTTTTGAGTAAAAGAAGCATCGCGAATGGCCATGTTTTCGAAGGTTACTTTTTTCGCTCGGGTCATAACTCCAAAAGCAAATTGATTGAATGGCTTCGATATATGTCTATCCATGTTTTCAAACCAATCCAAAGACACTTCTGCCGCATATTGAATCATTTCAACCCTGTTTCGGCGGGCAGCATCGTACTGCTCAAATGCTTTGTTGCAATTGTCAGTATTGGCTACAATGGCATCGGATAAAGCAATAGCACTCTCCATAGCCAATTTTGTACCCGAACCTATGCTATAATGAGCTGTAGCTTTGGCATCGCCTAATAAAACAATATTGTCTTTGCTCCATTTATCGTTGGTAATATGTGGAAAATGACGCCAATGCGATCGATTGGAAATCAAACCATGACCGTCCAATTCCTCTTTAAAGTAATCTTGGATTTTAGCAATGGTATCTTCTTCATCCAATTCTTTAAAGCCGCATTTCTCGTAAGTTTCTGGCGTGCATTCAAAAATCCAAGTACTTATGTTTTCTTCGTATTGATAACTGTGCGCCACTATAGGACCATGCTCTGTATTTCTAAAAAAATACGTGAAGGCATCCAATGGTTTCGTTGAGCCCATCCACACAAATCGGTTTCGCTTTTGCTCAATTTTTGTTCCGAAGTGTTCGGCCAATCCTTGCCTTACCTTACTACCTATTCCATCAGCGGCTACAACTATATCGTAATCGTTTTGAACATCCGTGTGTGTTTTCTCGGTTTCGAAATGAAGATTAACACCTTCTTCTGAGCATCGCTGTTGTAGCAATTGCAACAATTTTTTGCGCGAACAACCACAAAAACCATTTCCAGAGATGCGTACTTTTTCACCATCTCTAGCTACATCCAATTCATCCCAATAAGCAAAATTGGTTCGAATAAGGTCGTATGATTTTGGATCTCGGGTTAAAAATTCACTTAAAGTTTCATCAGAAAACACAACACCAAAACCAAAAGAATCGTCGGCTTTGTTTCTCTCAAACACATCGATTTGTGCCGAAGGCAAAGCCATTTTAGTGAGTATAGAAAAATACAAGCCTCCTGGGCCTCCTCCAATTACTGCAATCTTCATTATAATGCTCTTTTTATTGAAAACACATCGCCTAAGGTTGCATAATTAGAACCTGCCAAACGAGCTACGGGTTTGTATTTATCTAGGTCTATTCTGTTTTTTTCCATCAATATAGAATCGTCAACATGCATGGCTAAAATCTTACCGATGATGATGGCTGCTCCTCCATTTTTGTGATCTTCCAGAAAATAATGATGCACCATTTCGCATTCAAAATGCACTAAGCTTTCTTTCACCCTTTTAGGAGCAATCATATCCGAATCGATGGCTGTAAGACCTGCCAACTCAAACTCATCAACAGAAGCATCAACAGGTGCTGAAGTGGCATTCATTTTCTCAACCAATTCTTCGGTAACCAAATTGACCACAAACTGTTTATTGGCCAATACATTATTGAGCGTGTCTTTATTTTTATCGCCAGTTCTTACAGTAGAAAACATCAAATGCGGCGGATCTTCACCAACAGCATTGAAGAAAGAAAACGGGGCTAAATTGTTGGTGCCATTAGCATCTACAGTAGATACCCAAGCTATGGGACGTGGAATGATGGTACCTGTCAATATTTTATAAAGTACAGACGACTCTGTATCATGGCTTAAGAAGCGCATATATGTGCATTGGTTCGATGGATTGGTAAACTAATAAATTTGTTTTCGTTCTTCAGAACTTCCTTTCCTCAACCTTGTAAAGCCTAATATTTATTTACAAACTACAATACCACAAGGATGCAAAATAGATGAAAGTCAATTTTGATAATACATTATAAGCACTAAATTTGTGCAACTGAGCAAAATAGGCTTTGTAACTATTGTCTTTGCTTTTTTTTCAACCCTAAAAACCATACAATGGCAAACAATCCAAAGATTATTTACACCATCACGGACGAAGCTCCTGCATTAGCAACTTATTCATTACTACCTATAGTACAAGCATTTACTTCGAGTGCAGGTATCGATGTTGAGACAAAGGATATCTCTTTGGCGGCTAGAATTTTGTCTGTATTTCCTGATTTTCTTTCTGATGATCAGCGTTTAGTTGATGAATTGGCTTTGTTGGGTGATATTGTAAAAAAAGCTGACGCTAACATTATAAAGCTACCAAACATCTCGGCTTCTATGCCTCAGTTGTCTGCCGCTATTACTGAATTGCAAGAAAAAGGATTCAATATTCCGAACTACCCATTGGATGCAAAAACAGATGCTGAAAAAGAGATTAAATCTCGTTACGACAAAATCAAAGGTAGTGCTGTAAACCCTGTTTTAAGAGAAGGTAACTCTGACAGACGTGCTCCTAAAGCCGTAAAAAACTACGCTAAGAAAAACCCACATTCTATGGGTGCTTGGAGTTCTGATTCTAAAACGCACATTGCCACTATGGCTTCGGGTGATTTTAGAGCCAATGAAAAATCGGTAACTCTTGAAAAAGACGATACTGTTAGCATCAATTTTATCGGAGCCAACGGAGAAAGTAAAAAACTGAAAGAACTAAACGTTTTAAAAGGTGAAATAATCGACGCTACTTATTTAAGTAAAAAGGCATTATTGACTTTCTTAGACAGTGAGATAGCAAATTCTAAAAAAGAAAATGTTTTGTTTTCATTGCATATGAAAGCAACCATGATGAAGATTTCTGACCCAATTATTTTTGGTCACGCAGTAAAAGTATACTTCAAAGATTTGTTCGCAAAGCATGATGAAACATTCAAAGAATTGGGCGTAAACGTTCGCAACGGTTTTGGAGATTTATTATCGAAAATTGAAACCTTACCTACCGACAAAAAAGAAACCATTTTGGCTGACATTCAAGCCGTATATGCTTCACAGCCAGACATGGCAATGGTAGATTCTGATAAAGGCATCACCAACTTACACGTACCTTCTGACATCATCATCGATGCTTCATTACCAGCTATGCTTCGTAGCTCTGGTCAAATGTGGAACAAAGAAGGAAAATTACAAGACACTAAAGCCGTAGTTCCGGATAGCAGTTACGCTCACTTATACCAAGCTGTTATCGATTTCTCTAAAAAGCATGGTGCTTTCGATCCAACTACTATGGGTACTGTTCCTAACATTGGTTTGATGGCTCAAAAAGCTGAAGAATACGGATCGCACGACAAGACTTTTGAAATGACGGCCGATGGTAAAGTACAAGTGACCGATGCCAGCGGAAACATTTTGATGGAAAATACTGTTGAAGAAGGCGACATCTGGAGAATGTGTCAGGTAAAAGACGCTCCAATCAAAGACTGGGTTAAACTTGCTGTAAACAGAGCTAGAGCTACTGGATGGCCAACTGTTTTTTGGTTGGACGAAAACCGTGCACACGACGCACAGTTGATCAAAAAAGTAAATACTTACCTAAAAGATCACGACACCAATGGTTTAGATATTAAAATCATGAACCAAGTAGACGCTTGTATGTACACATTAGAGCGCGTTAAAAACGGAGAAAATACCAACTCTGTTACTGGTAACGTATTGCGTGATTACTTAACTGATTTGTTCCCGATTTTAGAACTTGGTACATCTGCAAAAATGTTGTCTATTGTACCTTTGATGGCCGGTGGCGGTTTATTTGAAACAGGTGCAGGTGGATCGGCTCCTAAACACGTTCAACAATTCATATCTGAAGGTCACCTACGTTGGGATTCACTAGGAGAATTTTTAGCCTTAGCAGTATCGTTAGAGCACATCGCTGTAACTACAGGAAACAAAAAGGCACAAGTTTTAGCTGATACATTAGATGAGGCTACTGGTTTATTCTTAGATAACGACAAATCACCATCTAGAAAAGTAAACCAATTAGACAACAGAGGATCGCACTTCTACTTGGCTATGTATTGGGCTCAACTTCTTGCTAAACAGGACGATGACGCAGATTTGAAAGCAAACTTTAGCGCAATAGCAAAAGAATTAAGCGACAATGAAACAACCATCGTTTCTGAGCTAAACAATGCACAAGGAAGCGCTATGGATCTTGGAGGATACTACTTACCTATCGTAGAAAAAACTTCTCATGCTATGAGACCAAGTGCAACATTGAATACCATTTTGGATAAAATGTTGAGCACTGTAAACGCTTAATAGCAAAACAATAACTTATTAAAAGGCCGCACAGCATATGTTGCGGTCTTTTTTTTGCCTAAAATTTCCGTTTGTCAAATTATTGAAACCTCAACAGTCTCAATTATTACTTTTATAAAAAGCCACATCATGAAAAAAGTACTCTTCGCACTTACTAGTCTTATCTTATTGATAGCCTGTGTAAACCCAACAAAGCAATACACCAAAGTTGATAGCAAAAAAATTATTGGGACATATAGTGTTGATATTTCTCCGATGTTCAAACAATTAAAAAGCGACAGCAACGACAATGGACTGGCACAACTAGGAAAAGGATTTGCCTTACTTATGTTGAACAGTGTAGACATTGCCATTAAATTTGCACCAGACAATAAAGGTTACATACAAATTGAGGGCGGCGATATAGAGTTAGAAGGTATGGTAAATGGCACAAAACTTACCGATGACAATGCATTCAACTACACCATAAAGAATGACAGCTTATTGATGATAAAAAGCTTAGACGACAACGTTTACGAAGATTGGGCTATCATCAAAAAAATACACGGCGATTACAGCAGTTTGCAATTGCAATTCGTAAACGACGATTTAAACAATGTTACTTTGAACTTGGATAAAGTGAAAGCGAGTAAATAACTCAATCCAAAGCATGCATTTTATAAACTGGAGGTAAACCTTGTGGATAACGTGCGTATTTACTCAACTCTTCATACGTAGTCTCGTCCGAGTATATTTTGTAATCTTTATTTGATTCAACCAGCACAGCTCCTAAAACCAAGGCATTGAAGGGCAGTGTTACAATCGCAAATACACCATGCGATAGTGGCAACAACATATTCAAGGTTACTTTACTGTTTAACCCTTTGGCAAATTGGAGTTTATATTGCATTATTCCACTGGTTTTAATTTGTGTTGGGTAATTGAATCCCTCCATCATTACAGTGATGCGTTCATTATTGCTCGACAACAACTCCCCTTCTATTTTTCTTCCATTGAGTAATGTAACCTTAATGAATCCTCCGTGCACACTTACAGCAGCATCTACAGCATTTGGCACATAACTCGGCAAACTACAGGAAGCCGTAAAAGCCATTGTAGCTATCAAAACAACAATTCTACTGATCTTCATACGAAAAGGTTTTAGTGTCTAATCTTGAGCCCCAGAATACTTCTTCCATGGTTTCCTCATACAGTTTGAAATCGTCCGCCTGCTTTTTCAGATAGCGCTTAGGGTTCACTAGCATTTGTCTTAACGTCAATAAGTCCTTGTCCTTAATCCACGATTCACGCATCCACTCTAGGTAGTAACCCTTAGACTTTAAAAACAAGGTGTAGTTTTTTCCTTCGTTAGGCATTTGAAAAGCAAACGCAAATTCATCGCCAGGCATAGAAATCAACTTTTTATCCTTTTTAGAAAAACTGAGTTCATCGTTAAAATCATTCCCATTTTTCAACAATGAAACGGGGCTCAATACTTCTGGTATCACTTCCTTGTCTATAACTGCTAGGGCAACATTGTCTATTCGCCACAAACCTTTATTCAATACTATTTTCAACTTCAATTCCTTTTGTTTTGAAAAATCTCCATTGAGTTTCAATACTTGTTGGTTTACTGCTATTGGTCCCGTTTCGTAGAAGTCTCCTTGGTCGGCCCAAGTTTTATCCGTTTCGTTCCAAACGAAAATTTGAATGTTTCCTAATTCTTGTTTTATTCCATTTTTAAGCTGATCTATAGCATCTCCATTTCTTTCTATATCGGCAAAATATTTCCCCACTTTGTCGCCCATATACCCCATAGCACTGTATATGAAGTAAGTTGTCATTAAGGTTTGTCGAAATCCTAATGCTAGGCCTAATTCTTTATCCAATGCATCGTTAGAAAAAGTAAAATAGAGTTCTTCTTTGGAGCTTAAATTATTGCCATCGGCCAAACTATATCGCTCATTTAAATCGAATTGTGTTACCAATGGTAAGATGTCACCTTCAGGTCCAGCGGCACTTAAAGGCGTTATTTCCTTATGACTAGCATAGAACTTATTATCGGTAGCATGCAAGACTTCTCCAGACTGATTTTCAATGGCCATCAATTCCAAATCTTCAATGCAATGTGTTTCCAAAGCTTCATTTTTCATGAACAATTCAAACATTTCGCCTGAATTTGCCCTTGCATTAAGCGCATCTACATCGGCATAAGCCATAGAAGGTGCAATTGCATTTGAAAAGCCTTCGGCATTGGCGTTGTGAATGATATCATGCTGATTTACATAAAATGTTGGGCACGAACCAAAACAGGCTTTCGGATTGGTAAGGCAAAACACCCCAATAGCTGCATTAACACCTGTTAGTATGGTTATAGCGCCGATACCTTTAAGATCAGAATTATTCAGCTTTTTGTTCGTTTCAAAAATGGCTATACTGTCTATTGGTAAGGTTACTGGTCCGTTGGATATGAAGCGGCGCTGGTAATCGTAAGTAATCCCTACCCCAGTTACTTCGCGGTATTCGTTATTAACTATCCAATTGTTATCAAAAACAGTTAATGCTCCATTTTTATGATGGGCTTTCAGATACGTGCTGTTTCCGGGCAATCCTTTTACGGCATTCAAATGTTGCCAATCTTTAGATACGGCCTTATCTAATTTGGTGCTAGAACATTGGATGGTAAATAATAAAATGAAAACACAAAATACAGACTGAAATCTTATAAAATATTTATCACTCTTCATATGAAGTTTTAACAATCTAATCTAAACTAATCATAAAAAAACATATAGTTAATGGATTCGTTTTGTGACAAAATATTTCTAAAAAAGGAATGGCTTATTTACCTTTTTACTTTGGCGAAATAGGTCTAACTTCAAAGAAAAAATATGGCGATAGAGCGTAAAGTGCAATTGGTTGAAAAGCTTTTTCATCAATTAGAAGTAGAAAGCACTCAGTTTGAAGTATCGTCTGGTCTTAGCTGTGTTTCAGGTTGCGGAAAATGCTGTACGTATCCGGATATTGAAGCCTCTCCATTGGAATTTTTGCCCTGGGCATTTCATTTATTTATTCACGACGAGGCCGAAAAAACACTCAGTTTACTCAATCAAAACAAAAGCCCCAATTGCATTATCTACAAACCACTTACATTATTAGGAAAAGGACAGTGTAGCAATTACAAATACCGCGGTTTAATTTGTCGTTTATTCGGTTTTGCGGCCAATACCGACAAATACGGAAAATTACGACTGGCTACGTGTAAGATTATAAAAGAAAACCAAGCCGAACAATACGCTACTACCCAAGAGGCTATAACACAAGGATTATCGGTTCCGGTTTTTACTGAATACTACATGCGACTTGGTCAAATTGACTTTCACATGGGAAACATCATATTGCCTATCAACAAAGCATTAAAAATGGCTATTGAAGAAGTGCTTCAGTACTATGCATATCGACCGCTTGACACTATAAACAGAAAAGCGAGTTAAGGCAATACAAGCACCTATTCACATTTATTAGGAATCCATATTACTAAAAAGCAATAGAGAGAAAACTAATTCACGTACATTTGTATCGTGCACGACATAATTGCGCACAACTTAAACACATGGACGATTCGCAATTGCAGTTAAGCAACCAAGTTTGTTTTCCTATATACTCTGTATCGCGGCTAATAACCAAAGCATACAAGCCATATTTGGAAGAAATGGGCATTACCTACCCACAATACTTGGTGCTGATGGTACTATGGGAAAACAATTCACTTACTGTGAATCAGATTGGTGAACAATTGCTTCTCAATACCAATACACTTTCGCCTTTGCTAAAACGAATGGAAACTTCTGGAATAATTGCACGCAACCGATCGGAAAACGATGAGCGCAGTGTCATTGTTCAGTTAACAGAAAAGGGAAAACAATTGAAAGTAAATGCCAAACCCATTCCCGAGAAATTGTTGAAGATTTTAGTGAACGAAAACATCAAATTAAATGAGGTACTGCAGTTGAAAGATATGCTGAATCAATGGATAGAAATACTAACAGAAAACGATAATAAAACACAATAACAACAATCAAAAAAAATGGAATTACTAGATAAATTGAATTGGAGATACGCAGCAAAAGCCATGAATGGTGAAAAAGTATCGCAAGAAAAAATAGACAACATCATAGAAGCTATATCATTGGCTCCAACATCAAGCGGACTACAACCATTTGAAGTTTTTGTAATAACCAATCAAGAAGTAAAAGAAAAAATAAGACCTGTAGCTTGGAACCAATCTGTAATTACCGATTGTTCTCACCTATTTGTTTTTGCTGCTTGGGATACTTACACTGCTGATAGAATTAACAAGCAATTCGACTTGACCAATACGGTACGAGGTTTCAAAAACGAAGGTTGGGAAAATTACCGTCAAATGTTATTGAGCAACTACCCACAAAAAGCAGAAGAAGAAAACTTCAATCACGCAGCAAAACAAGCTTACATAGCGTTTTCATTAGCTATTGCAGCAGCAGCATTCGAAAAAGTTGATTGCACGCCTCTAGAAGGCTTTGATGCCGATGCAGTGGACAAAATATTGGGTTTACGAGAGAAAGGATTACGCAGTTGTGTGATGCTCCCTGTTGGATACAGAGATGCTGATAACGATTGGTTGGTAAACCTTAAAAAGGTTAGAAAAAGCAAAGAAGATTTGATTACTGTAATATAATCAACAACACAATAAAAATTAAAGCAAAGCGGTTTGGACATTAGTTCGAGCCGCTTTTTTTATTGTTTAATAATTCGAATTGAATGATTTAAAGTTATATCCCCCAATTGCTTACCTTAATACAATTAAGATGAAAATACTTTTAACAGGTGCAACTGGCTACATAGGCAAACGATTATTACCCATTCTTGTTGAAGCAGGTCATGAAGTAGTCTGCTGTGTTCGAGACGCCAAAAGGTTCAACCCACCAGCTTCTTTAGCCAACAAAATTAGCGTCATCCAAATCGATTTACTGGATGAAGTTACCCTTGCTAATATCCCGAAAGACATAGATGGAGCATTCTACTTGGTTCATTCAATGTCTTCATCTGGTGACTTTGAATCGCTAGAAGAAAAATCCGCTATTAATTTTAGAAATGCCATTGAAAAAACACAAGTTCAACACGTTGTATACCTCAGTGGTATTGTAAACGAATCGGAACTATCGAAACATTTAAGTTCTAGAAAAAATGTAGAAACCGAACTCGATTCTGGCAACTACAACTTTACAGCATTAAGAGCTGGTATTATCATTGGTTCAGGAAGCGCTTCGTTTGAAATAATTCGAGATTTAGTAGAAAAGTTACCCATCATGATTACTCCCAAATGGCTCAACACCAAATGTCAGCCTATAGGTATATCGGATGTTTTATCTTTTCTTTCCAAATCCATTTTCAATCCAAAAACATACAATCAAAACTTCGATATAGGTGGTCCCGATGTATTGAGCTACAAAGAAATGCTTCTTGAATTTGCTGCTGTTAGAAATTTAAAACGCTCCATTTTTGTCGTCCCCATCATGACGCCAAAACTTTCCTCCTACTGGCTGTACTTTGTCACATCAACATCTTACAAACTAGCATCTTCCTTGGTTACTAGCATGAAAATAGAAGTTATTTGTAGTGACAGTCGCATCAATGATGAATTGAATATTAGGCCCATAAGCTATAAAGAAGCCCTTAAAAGAGCATTCAAAAAAATAGAAAACAACGAAATTTTATCCAGTTGGAAAGACTCTTACTCAAGCAGTGGACTTAGCTTCAACATCTCCGACTTTATTGAAGTTCCTACTTTTGGGTGTTTTAAAGACGTACAAACCAGCAGTATAAAAAATGAAGCGAATTGCAAAGCAAAAATTTGGGGCATCGGCGGTCCCAATGGCTGGTATTATGCCAACTGGTTATGGAATTTAAGAGGCCTCTTTGACAAATTTGCAGGTGGTGTTGGTTTAAGACGAGGCCGAACTAATCCAGCCGCAATAAATGTTGGCGATACAATAGACTTTTGGCGCGTTTTATACGCCAACAAAAACGAAGGCAGACTTTTGCTTTTTGCTGAAATGAAATTACCTGGTGAAGCGTGGTTAGAATTTAAAATTGTAGACGATAAATTAATACAAACAGCTACTTTTAGACCTCTTGGAATTTTTGGCCGTTTGTACTGGTATCTTGTATTGCCTTTTCATGGTTTTATATTCAAAGGAATGATACGCCAACTAACTAAAAACTAAGTCGTTAACAATCAACATTTATGATTACAAATAGGTTTTTAATTGCAATAACAAAATGCAGTGCATTCACCTTATTCGCACTTTTTTTTATTCAGAATTTAGCCTATTCTCAAATCGATTTCCCTAGTAACCAAGGAGAAGTTATTCATCATAAATACTATAGTTTGTCTTACATAGAAAAAGCCGAACAACCTGAATGGGTAGCCTACAAACTGACCCGTACGATGTTGAAAAAAGTAGTGAATAGAAACGATGAATTTCATGACGATTGGCACATCGAAAGTGGTTCGGCTTCTTACACAGATTACGAAAACTACGATGCTGGGCACCTCTGCCCTGCAAGGCAAATGCAGTTTGATTGTACCGCCATGCACGAAACCTTTTTCATGAGCAACATGTCGCCTCAAGTTCCTGAATTCAACCGCAGAGCGTGGGCTATTTTAGAAAAGCTAGAGCGTAACATGGTTTGGAAACGAGGTGAATTATGGATTTATGTCGGCCCTGTTTTAAGCGATATTGACACAACCATTGGGGAAAACAAAGTTGCCGTACCAAAAAAATTCTATCGCATATTGTACGATCCTACCAAAGACGAAAGCCTCGCTTTTTTAATGCCCAATGAAAGGATACTTGCTCCTTTAGAAAGTTTTGTAGTATCCATTGATAGCATAGAATCCATTACCAACATTGATTTTTTCAATGATTTCACTGTGGAACATCAAAAACGATTGGAAACAAACAAAACAAGTTCTGGTTGGAGTTTCGAAAACCCAAACCTAACCTATGGATACACGGCAAAAGCAAGAGATTGTAGTACTGCCGAAATCCTCAATCAACAAGCTAAAATTAGCATCAACCAAGCATCCAAGGCAGCTTTGATGCAACTTCCCAATATTGGTCCAGAAAAAGCGCAAGCCATCATGCTTCGTCGCCCATTCAAAAGCACTTACGATTTGCTGAAAGTAAAAGGCATTGGCCCCGCTACGTTTGAAAAACTGAAAAGTTATATCGTTTTGTAATCATTGGGCTTCATCAACCTTCTATCAATACGTTTATTGCAATAATTTCAAAAAAAGTCGCCAAGATGACGACTTTTTAATCTGATGAATTATAAAACTATCTTTTTACGAATTGCAATTTAATTGCATCGTTTGCATTGCGCAGTTCAATAAAATACACACCGCTTTCAAGAGACGATACATTCATATTTTGCGGATCGTTGAATCTTAAAACTGAACCCCCTAATGCATTGTAAATTATGGCTTCAGAATTTTTAAACTCATCCCCTTTTATACGAATGAAGTCATCCGCTGGATTGGGGTAAATAAATATTTTTCCTATTCCAAATTCACTTACTGAAACTGAATTATTAGCAAATGACACCCATGCCGATGCGTTTCGTGTTCCAAATATCATTCTACCATCAGCAGCAGATTCTGCACTGATAATTTGACTAGGAATAGCTCCATAAGCTTCTGATTCAACCCACTCTTCAGCCGTTTCCGACAATGACATTATCTGCCCTGGTTGTAACCATGCATTTTGGTCGTTTTGCGTGTAAAGAGTGTCGTTCATTACCCACATAAATTCAGGCCCAACGTATTGAGTTTCTATTCCTAAAATAGCTTCCCAAGTAGCACCACCATCTGTGCTTTCTTCCAAAACAAATGGAGGGAATGAGTTGCTTCTATTTCGAACCAGTCTATTTTCCCAGCCAGAAAATTGAGCAATACCTGTAACACTTATATACTTCCAAGAAACACCCTTGTCGTGTGAAAATGCTATTCCTTTCGATCCACTAGCAAATATTGAATTGCCATTATTCGATATCGTTTCCGCCTTAAATTTATCATCAACATCGTTTCCTTCCAAGTCGAATAAATTAGCTTGCGTAAAACTCAATCCATTATCACTGCTTACAAATAACCCGTTATTAGATGCTATAATTACTGGATTAAAACTCAGAACCTGATTCATATACCCTACTCCTGATAATGTTATAGACTGAAAGCTTTCACCCTCGTCTGAAGATGAAAAATAGGTTGGAATGAAGTCGACATTGGCTAACACAAATACATCTTGGCCATCAGCATATACATCTCTAATTTGAACATCACTAGCACTCAGTTTTGATGTGATATTTTCCCAACTATTGCCTGCATTTGCTGATCGAAAAAGCTTTCCTCCCTGTGTTCCGAAGGTGTAATTATCGCTCAACGAAACCTCTGTTACCATGCCCACAGGAAATGGATAAGACCCAATTTCACCTGTATTGACGTTGTACCAAAACAAGCCATCCCCTGAAGAAAACCATATCTTTTCTGTTCCGTCATAAGCCATATCGCCATTGTAAGGTCCAAAACCACCAATTCCTTCAATCAAAGTCCAGCTTACACCATTATCACTGCTTTTAGATAATCCTCCAAAATGTGTAACATATAGAGTAGAATTTACTTTTAAAATGGATTCAGCAACGCTGATATTTCCATTGGCAGAGTAAGTAGAGCCGTTGTCATCGCTTACATATAGTCCGTTACCTGCAGACAATGCCGTAGCTACAAATATTCTTCCATTCGATACCAAAACATCTTGAGATGCATTATTGAAAAATATACCTTCGTCAGGCACATCTACCCATGAAGCCCCTTCATCACTCGATTTGTATAGATTACCTCCTGGTGTCGCCCATAATTCTCCACCCGTATTAGAGATATCCAAACACATTCCGTCAATATCCATGGTTTCCCAAGTAAGACCCAAATCAGACGATTTACGTATAAAATTGGTGCCACTCATGTAAAATGCGCCATTTAAGGTATCAGCAGTAAAAGGTACTGCAGCTGGAAAACCTGAAATGGTTGGACAACCTTCACAAGCCGATTCCCAGGTTAAACCAAAATCTAAACTTCTATAAATTCTATCCTCATTTATTCCGCCTAAGATGATAACATCGTCAATCATAGCAAAACATCTTGGTGTAACATCATAACCACTTACGGGAACATAAATAAAGCTCTGTCCAGAATCATCCGAACGATACAATTTATTGTCAACAGAAGTTAGAATGATGTTTTCGTGCACAAAAACACCTTCAACAGGGCCATAATCGTCTAAACCTGTAGTTTGTTGAAAACTCTGAGCTCTGAGCCAAAATGACGAGATGAATAAAAATGAAATAAATACAGCGTGCTTCATAATAAACCTTTTTGCTAAGGTCTTGGATAGCGTGCTTTATAGCAATACGGCGTTCTGCGTATTTCACTCCATTAAATTGGCTAAAATTTAGTTAAGTTGTACACAACTAAAATGAGACTTTTTCAGAAAAACGGAATTGGACTCGAGACAATGCTAATCCTATACATTCTTATTATGCGGATTGTTGAATCTTAAAACTGAAACCCCTAATGCATTGTAAATTATGGCTTCAGAGCCCACCCCTCTTACACGAGAGAAATTAGATAGAGAGGGACAAAGGTACACTTCATCTTAACATTAATCACTTTGAACCGTTTTTAATTGTAATTTACAGCATGTACCACGAAATAATTTCAGTTACCAAAGAAATTGAAAGAGGGATAAGTGTCGCAGTACTAAAATTTGGTCATTCACAAGAAATAATTGACCGATTGAAAGAGTTGAACGCTACATATATACCCGAAAAACAAGTATGGATGTTACGCTGGCATGCACAGACATTAAATTTATTGTTCAGCAAATTTAAGGGTGTGGCTTGGATAGATTATTCTTCATTGACTACAACTACCTCTACACCAACGCTAACTGTTCCAAAAAAGAATACTGTAAAATTGGAAAAAATAAAATGGCCCGAAAGTCACAAAAAAGCCATGTTTGCTTATGCCGACAAATTAAAATTAAGGCGGTACAGTGAAAATACTTACCGAACATATGGCATGTATTTCAAGTTGTTTTTAAAAGCTCATATCCATCTCGACCCCGAAAACATAACCGATGAAGACATAAAGAACTACTTACTAAGTGTGGTAACGGAATTCAATTATGCTTCAAAAACACAAAATCAAATCATCAATGCCATTAAGTTTTACTACGAGCAAGTACTAGAATTGGTGAAAAAAGAATACTGGATTGCACGCCCCAGAAAAGAAACCAAACTTCCGAGAATAATAAGCGAAGAAGACGTGGTGCGGCTTATTTCAGCAGCAAACAACACAAAACATCAATGCATAATAGCCATGCTATACAGTGCTGGCCTACGAAGATCTGAACTTCTTAATTTAAAAATTGCCGATGTAGATTTGGACAGAATGCAAGTATTTGTTCGCGGAGCCAAGGGCAAAAAAGACAGAGTTACTCTACTCAGCGTTCGTTTGGCTGCCGCACTAGAAAGTTACTATTTACATTACAAGCCCATCTATTGGATGTTTGAAGGCCGATCGCAAGCTCAATACTCTAGTACGAGTTTAAGCAAACTGATAAGCCGAGCTCGTCAAAAAGCAGGAATTAAAAAAACAATTACACCACACATTTTACGTCACAGTTTTGCGACACATTTGCTGGACAAGGGCGTAGATATCAGATACATTCAGGAACTATTAGGACATAACAGTGTGAGCACCACCGAAATTTACACCCACGTAAGCAAAAAGGACTTACAACTGATAAAAAGTCCGCTTGACAGAATATTTGACGACCATGATCTTAAAAATAAAAGAATAAATTAGCTCACCAAAATTGTCTATGAACACATTATGTCCACATAGCCAATTGTTGCCAGCAATAAAAAAATGAAAACCAAAAACAGCTTAAGAATAATCCTTTTGATGCCAATTGCATTGAGTTTTCAACTAGGAATTTTTGTATTTGGGCTTTTGATGCTTTATAAAACTTATCAAAACCCTGAATTTATTGGACTGATTGGGGGAATGTTATTTTTATGGATCTCTATAGGTCTTGGTTCTCTACTATTTGATGAGCTCAGAAATTTTGAAATTAAAGGACAGAAGTTGATAATAAAAAAACCATTATTATTCAAAAAAACAGAAATAGACATATCTCGAGTAAAATATTCTGATTATGACTGGGGAGAAGGTATGTATTGGAATAAAATGAATGGAATTCTAATTCAACTTGACAACAAAACGACAATACAATTAAATAAATCAAACTTCAAAAACGCCAAAGAATTCATCACTGAAATAAAAAAAATATGTAAACAAGACAAAACAATTAAAGCAAAGTTTGACTACAAAAAACTAATTGTTTTCGGTGCATTTGGCGGGTTGATTTTACTTTTAATATTAATAAATAAGGTACTTTGAAAAAAATAATTACAGCTGGCAACAAAGGCTAAATGTAATGCGGGTTTGGTGGGTTTATGGAATGTTTATCGTGATGCATCCGCCAAAACAAGTTTTGACGAATTATATTTGAATAAAGTAAATTCACAAAAATTGGTTTGGCTCAGTTTCGTTGCAAATTGAACATTTTCACGTTCAATCCCGCACTCCACTTAGCCGAGCCGTTGTAAACCATTAAAAAAAATGACTCGCTTTTTCACTTTATCATTATTTTTCATACTCCAACTTTCCTCATTCTCTCAAGATACCCAAGAAATAAAGGAACAAATTGATACTGTCGAAGCCTGGAAAGAAGACTCAATTTCTAAATATTCAGGTTTTTATGTTTTCGGAAATGGTGAAACAGAATCAGACCTAAAAATAATAGTTACTGAAGACCTTATTGTTGCTCAAATAATGAATGGCTATTGGGAAAGCGGAACGGATGAATGGAAATGGAATTATCGAAATTTATCTAATGTAAAAATTGACTCTCAAGGAAACTTCTCTTCTAATAAATACTCTGGTAAATTCATTACTTACAAAGACGATAAATTTATTGTAAAAGGGCTAAAAATCAACAAGCATTGGTCTCCTTCAACGGAAATAGAAAGTGAGATAGGAAGTAGAATAGAAACACCTTTCGAGATGCATCAAGGGAAATATACTTTCACTTCTTTAAGAATTTTAGAAAAAAAAGAACTTAAAAAGTTCGACTTAAAAGAATTAATAATAATTAAAAATGAAATCTATGCCCGTTATGGTTACAACTTTAAAAAAAATAGTGAATTAGAAAAGTATTTTCAAAATCAAAATTGGTATAATCCACAATATGACAATGTTGATGATTTTTTAACTGAAATAGAAAAAATAAATATCAAGGAAATTCTAATTCAAGAAAATAAAAAAAAATAACGGTTTACAACAAAGGCTAAATGTAATGCGGGTTTAGTGGGTTTATGGAATGTATTTCGTGATACATCCGCCAAAACAAGTTTTGACGAATTATATTTGAATAAAGTAAATTCACAAAAATTGGTTTGGCTCAGTTTCGTTGCTAATTGAACATCTTACTGTTCAATCCCGCACTCCACTTAGCCGAGCCGTTGTGGTTAATTTAAAAAAACACTTATGGGAGTTGGACCTTTAGTCTTCTTTTTTATTTTGGTAGCGCTTACAATAGTTACTGCAATCATTTTTTTCCCTAAAAGAAATTCTAAACGTCCATTAATTAAAAGAATAATAGGACTAACTATCATACTCTTTATCATAAGTCCGATACTCTTACTTGCTTTGGAAGATCATTTATATTTTAAAAGTGATGCTATTTCTGATTTAAAAAAATTAGGAATTGAGTTAAAAGATGACTTCGAAATTATAGATAATGAAGTATATGGTTTGACAGACTATTATCGTACAACAGAATTAAAAATATCAAACAATGACTTTAATAGAGCCTTATCAAATATAAAGGATTCACCAAACCTGAAATTAATCACATATGATGATTTTTATGCACCACTTGTAAGATGGACTCAGGTAAAAGACTCTATCTATAATTACAAATTCAAACCTCGTAATCTGAACGAATTATTTATTCGTGAAATGTTTGAAAAAAAAGAAAATTACAGAGCTACCAATTATTCTATCGAAATTAATCAAGAAACTAAAACACTAATCATAAAAGTCAATTCTTAAAAATAAAAACTAACCACAACAATGGCTATAAATAATGCGGGCTGTAGTGGTTAAAGAAAGCTTCTACTCTACCCATCCGCCAAAACAAGTTTTGACGTCTTATTTTTTGGTAATTTAAGCCACTAAACTTGGTTTGGCTCACACCGTGCGTAGATTGAAAACTATCGCATTTCAATCCCCGCACTATTCATAGCCGAGCCGTTGTGCCCAATGCAAAAAAAACTGACTAAATGAATAATTCATCTGAACAAAATGTTCAAAGAGAATTAGTAAAGTATCGAGACTTAACGTTAGCGACGTTAGACTACTTTTTGGAAAGCGGTATAATGAAAATCAAAACAATTGACTTTGATTCGGATCAACATTATAAAGAACTTAAAGTACAAGTAAAGGAGTATTTTCAAAAAGGGAAATTATCGAAACTAAAACAGTGGTTTAAAGATTTATCTGAAACTCCTTACGAAAATGAGGATTTCAATTTCATTGATTTTATAAACACTCGAACTGGTTATGAAATTAACCTAAGTAGCAAATTTGAAAAACGAATTTCTGATATTATTAAGCGAAACAAAATCAAAACAGAAAATGAATATCGTGATGTGATGATAAAAGTGAACTATCTATGTCTTTCAGATACCCCAGAAGAAAAACTATTAGAACATTTGAATTCGCTATTGCTGGAATTTGAAAAATAAAATAAGCAAAGGGCACAACAATGGCTATAAAACATACTAAGCGAATCTGTAATCACACATAATCCTTCGCGCGGCCAAAACCTTGTTTTGACCTTTTTCGCTTAAATTTAAAAGCCCAAAACAAGTTTTGGCTTTACGTAACTGCAAATCAAAGTTCACACTTCGATTTTCCGTACGTTTCATAGCCGAGACGTTGTGTACAATAAAAAAAATGAAAACATATCATTATACATCAGGAGAGGGTTTGTTTGGAATACTTAATTCAAGTAAATTGAGACTAACTAATCAAAACTTCCTAAATGACCCTTCAGAAATCAGCTATGCCAATCAATTAATTCTGGAAACATTAAAAGAAAATAAAGAAATTAATGATATACACTCTTCGTTATTTAATGAATCAGCATTAAATACGATGATTGCACCATTTGACCTTTATATCGCATCTTTTTCAAAAAACCCAGATTCTTTGGATATGTGGAATTACTATTCTAAAGGTAATGGGTATTGTATAGAATTTGAGTTGAATGAATTTTTAAAGAATAATATAAGCATAGAGAATCTATCATTACAAACGTTTGATATTATATACAATCAAGAAGAACAAATTGAAAAAATAAAAAAGTTAATTACTGATTTTTCGGATGATAGTAAGGAATATGAACAGTTAACTATTAATGTCCAAAATGTTGGAGAAGAGACTGAATATTATAATCTTGAATACAAACGTGATCAAATAATTCTGAGATTCAATGAAGAATTATGGAAGCTCAAAATGCAATTAAAAAATAAAGCATATGAAAGAGAGCAAGAAGTTCGAATAGTTGCCTCAGAACTAAAATACGAACGAAATACTTCGGAATATAGGGTTAATTCATCTGGATTAATAATAGATTTTATTAGTTTAAATTTTGAATTAGAGAAAACTGTTAAATCAATTTCACTTCATCCATTAAGCGGTGAAATACATCACTTAGGCCTCTCAAATTTCATTCAGAATAAATTCAAGAACAAATTATCAATAACTAAATCTAAAATACCATTTAGAGAAATCTAATTACTGTACACAACAAAGGCTAAATGTAATGCGGGTTTGGTGGGTTTATGGAATATTTATCGCGATGCATCCGCCAAAACAAGTTTTGACGAATTATATTTGATAAAGTAAATTCACAAAAATTGGTTTGGCTCAGTTTCGTTGCAAATTGAACACTTTCACTGTTCAATCCCGCACTCCACTTAGCCGAGCCGTTGTAAGCAATATGAAAAACACATTAATTCTAATTATAACTTTATTCTATTGCTCTACTTTCATCTTTGGGCAATCCGTTTCTTCATCCGATAGTTTAAAGATAATAAGGGCTAATGAATTATTATTCTCAGCAATCGAAAACAATGATTTTGAAACTATAAAGGCATTATCAACAGACAAAATATACTGTATGATTTGCTCTAACTCGACTGACTTTTCACAGTCGCCATTTATGTTTGAGAAAATTGATTTTATAAAAAATCACATCCCCACGATAAAAGAAAATCCATTATTTCATCGTGCTATTCAAAGTACTGAGCTACTTCTAATTAATGAAGATGAGCATAGAAAAGGTATTACAGCTTTGTGGACAATTTATAAAAAGAATGAACTTTCTCCAGGACACGAAGGTGGGCAATTTGGTGTTTTCTTTAGAAAAGTGAATGGAGAATTCAAATTTGCTGGTTTAGAAACTATTCCTTAAAAAATAATAAATACTGCTTACAACAATGGCTATAAAACATACGGGCGGCACTTGTTACCACACTTTACCCTTCGCGCGGCCAAAACCTTGTTTTGACCTTTTTCGCTTAAATTTAAAAGCTCAAAACAAGTTTTGGCTTTACGTATCAGTAAATCAAAGTTCACACTTCGATTTCCCGTACGTTTCATAGCCGGGACGTTAGCACCAATTAAAAAAACATAAATGAAAAGAACTAAACTACTATTTATTGGATTATTGATTATCCCATTACTTTCAATGACAATTGGAAAAATAGAACTTGAAGTTAAATCATTATTGAATGATAAAGTTGAATTGAAAATACCAACAGCATTTGAAATAATGTCAGAGGAACTAATGAAACTAAAATACCCATCAGAAAGAAGACCAAATCTTGTGTATACCAATGAAAGTGGTGGACTAAATGTAGCATTAAACCTAACTGAAAATAAAGCATCTCAGGAATTAATTGAACCATATGTAGGCAATTTTGTGAATACGTTTAAAAATATGTATCCATCAGCCGAATGGATAGGTTCAGGATCAAAAAACATCAACGGAAAAAAAGTTGGTTTCCTAAAACTGATAACACCTGCAATTGACACCAAAATATACAATGTTATGTTTTTTACAGATTTAAATGGAAAATTGTTACTCTGTACTTTCAACTGTACTGAAAAAAACATAAAAGAATGGGAAACAACGGCAGATGAAATTATGAATTCCTTAAAAATAAAAGAATAAAAAAAGGTGCTAACAATGGCTATAAATCATGCTTGTTTGGTGGGAAACTAAAGTTATCGCATTTGTTTCCGCCAACAATTGTTTAGTATCTGTTTTAAAGTAAATTACATATACAAAACAAGCTTTTGGCTAAGGTTGTTGGGATTTGAAAGTTTGCAGCTTCGAATGTCGCACAATTCATAGCCGAGACGTTGTGCTTCATACCAAAAATCATTCTAATTCTCTAAAACATTATCGTGTAATGTAACTTTTTCGTTACATTTGTAAAGTGAGAGAAATCGATATTACAGAAGAATGCCTTGAATTCATTGACGGACAAGAAGAAAGAGTTTCGTTAAAATTCTTTCAACTAATTGAAGTAATGACCGAAGTGAAAGTGATTAACTCAAACTTTGTAAAAAAACTTCAATCGACTCAGTTTTATGAATTGAGAATTAAGGCAGGCAATGAATATCGAGTTATAATCTTTGCTGTTGATCATTTGAATTTCTCGGAGTGCTCGAAAGCTGTTTGCCTTTTCGGTTTCCAGAAAAAGTCAACCAAAGATTATAAGAAAGCACTAAAGACAGCAGAGCAATTATTAGAACAGTATTTAAACGACAATTAAGATGGGAAAGACAATCAACGCCAAAGAATTAATAGCTAAACGCTACGGGAAAGATGGTACTAAAGAGCGTGAGCAGTTTAGGGAGGACGCCTTTTCCTTTTATTTCGGAGAAATCATAAAATCGAGACGAAAGGAATTGCATATGAGTCAAGAAAGCCTGGCTGAAAAAGTTGGAAAGAAACGACCATACATTTCAAGAATTGAAAATGGAGAAGATATTCGACTGTCAAACTTTGCGTTATTGGCTAATGCTCTTGGATTATCAATTCAATTGAAAGCAGAATAAAGTACGAAAGCACAACAATAGCTAAATGTAATGCGGGGTTTAGTGGTAAATTAAAGCTTCTACCCTGCTCATCCGCCAAAACACAGTTTTGACGTCTTATTTTGATAAATTTAATCCATAAAAACTGGTTTGGCTCAGTTTCGTGCGCTGATTGAACATCTTACTGTTCAATCCCGCACTCCTCATAGCCGAGCCGTTGGCGTTAATAATGACCCGTCCTGAAATATGTATACACTTAAACCAAAGTATATGTATCAGAATGAC